>CAVVPE010000021.1:0-170328 GCA_963750035.1 uncultured Acidobacteriota bacterium
GCCTGGCGTGCTTGGTGTGGCTGCGCAACGCCTACCAGGTCCGCCGCGGTCCGCTCGCCCTGCTCAACCTGAATCCGTACTCGGCGTATTACGCGGACTTCGCGAGCCCGCTCGCTTACGTCATTTCCCTGGCGAACCTGTACGCGTGGACGGGCGACGAGGGCTGCGTCAGGCGGCACTGGGACACCGCGCGACGCATCCTCGACTGGGCGCGCGACTACGGCGACCCCGATCGCGACGGCTACCTCGAATACCGGACGCGATCGAGCAAGGGCACGAAGAACCAGGGATGGAAAGACAGCGGCGACGCGATCGTTTACGACGACGGGCGGCCGGTGCCTCCTCCGATTGCGACATGCGAAATTCAGGGTTATTGGTACGCCGCGCAGCAGTTGATGGGCGTCCTCTGCTGGCTGACGGGCGCACGCGGCGATGCCCGGGCCTGGTTCACGGCCGCCGCGGACCTGAAGGCGCGTTTCAATCGGGACTGGTGGATGGAGGGCGACGAGTTCATCGCGCTGGCGATGGATCCCGACAAGTCGCTCGTACGTGCCGCCAGTTCCAACGTCGGTCACTGCCTCGCGACGGGAATCATCGACGCCGCCCACGTCCCCGCCGTCGTCGGAAAGCTCTTCGCGCCCGACATGTTCAGCGGCTGGGGCATCCGAACGCTCTCGTCCGATCACCGCTACTACAACCCGCTGAGCTATCACCGCGGCACGGTCTGGGCGGTCGAACAGGCGACGACGATCTTCGGCCTGAGACGCTTCGGGTTCGACGCCAGGGCCAACGATCTGGCGCGCGCGCTGTTCGATCTCGCCGCGCTCTATCCCGAACATCGCATTCCGGAATGCGTGGGCGGCTTCGCGCGCGCGACGCACCCATCGCCGGGCGCGTACCCGCAGGCCAACGCGCCGCAGCTCTGGAACGCGACCGCCTTTCCGCTCGTCGCCCAGACGCTGGCCGGCATCGTGCCCCTGGCGCCGTACGAAACGCTCATCGTGGATCCGGCGCTGCCCGACTGGCTGCCCGAGCTCCTCTTCGAGAACCTGCGTGTCGGCGCCGCGACGGTCACGCTGCGCTTCCGCCGCGACGCCAGCGGCCGTTCGACGTTTCACGTCCTCCGCAAACGCGGCACCCTACACATCGTCCGGCAGCCGCCGCCAGAATCGCTGAGCGCGGATCTCTGGCAGCGGCTCCACGGCGTCATGGAGTCAGTGGCATGACTATCAGGCTGAAGCCTCTTCGTGATCAGGTCGTCGTTATCACCGGGGCGTCGAGCGGGATCGGGCTCGTCACCGCCAGGAAGGCCGCGCAGGCTGGCGCGGCGGTCGCGCTGGCCGCCCGCAACGAGGGCGACCTGCGCGAGGCCGTCAGCGACATCAGGCATGCCGGCGGACGCGCGATCCACGTCGCCGCCGACGTGTCGAATCCGCGAGACGTCGAGGCAATCGCCGCGGCCGCCGTGGCCGCGTTCGGCCGCATCGACACCTGGGTCAACAACGCCGCGGTCGCCGTCTACGGCCGCCTCCTGGACCTCTCGCTCGCCGAGATGCGCCAGCAGTTCGACATCAATTACTGGGGTCTCGTGCACGGGTCGCGCGTGGCGGTGCCGTACCTGAGAATCGACGGAGGCGCGCTCATCAACGTCGGCAGCGCGGTGTCCGATCGCGCCATCCCGCTGCAGGGCAATTACTCGGCGGCCAAGCACGCGATCAAGGGATTCACCGACGCGCTGCGGATGGAGCTGGAGGAGGAAGGGGCGCCGATCTCGGTCACGCTGATCAAGCCGGCGAGCATCGATACGCCGTTATTCGACAAGGCACGGTCGCACATCGGCGTCGAGCCGCAGCCGGTTCCCCCGGTCTACGCCCCGGAACTGGTCGCCGACGCGATCCTGACCGCGGCCGAACGGCCGGTCCGCGATCTGATCGTCGGCGGCAGCGGCCGGCTCCTGAGCCTGTCCTCGCTCGCGCCGCGCGTGGCCGATGCGTACATGGAGCGAACGCTCTTCGACTCGCAGAAGACCGACCGGCCCGTGTTCGGACGGCCGGACAACCTGTTCGGGCCGGTCCCTCACGACGGCGGCGAGCGGGGCCACAACTGGAGGGGTCGAACGATCCGGCGCAGCGCGTCAACCGCGGCGGCGCTGCACCCGAAAGTGGCCGCCGCCACGCTCCTCAGCGCTGCCGCCGCGTTCGCGGTCGCCGCTTATGTTGTCCGTGCCCGGAGCGCCGGACCGGCGACGAATCTATGGCCGGGTAGGCCCGGCACTCGTAGGCCGGGCATAGGCCCGGCATCTCGTAGGCCGGGCCTCTTAGGCCCGGCATGAGGCGGACCTAAGAGGTCCGCCCTACGGACCTTAGAGGTCCGTCCTACCGCTGGAACGACTCGTTGCGCGAGGCCTCGGTCAACTTGACGACATATCCCATCGGATCCTTGCGGAACCGGTCCTGCAGATCACCGAGGCTGGTGGCGCCGCCGTAGCTGACCGCCGAGCAGAGATGTTTGAGCATGTCCTGGATGACGACACGGGCCGAGCCGCGGGCCGGGACGCTTACCTCGATGCCCTCCGCGCCGATCGCCTCCAGCTCGCGCGGGTCGGCGTCCTCCAGGTCGAGGCGATCGCGGACGGCGCTGATCGAGGCCATCCCGCGGAACACCTTGAACGGCACTTTGACGATCTTCTGCGACTCCGGCACGACGACCGACTTGAAGACGACGTCTCCCGGCGCCTCGTCGGTTCCAGCGAACGCGCTGCCGAGCATCACCGTATCGCCGCCGAACAGGAGCGCGAGCGCGATGCTGCCGTCGCGGCGGATGCCGCCGTCCGCGATGAGCGGCACGCGCGCCGTCGACCTCGCGCCGGCACCGGACGAGCGCCTCGACCTGGGGAATCCCGAAGTTGGTCGTGCTGCGCGTCGAGCAGCCGCCACCCGGGCCAATCCCGACCTTGATGGCGTTCGCCCCGCGGTCCAGGAGAAACCGTGCGCCTTCGGCGGTCGCCACGTTGCCCGCGACGACGTCGATGGAGTCGATGCGCTTGCGGATGTCGGCGAGCGCCTTCTCCATCACCAGCGAGTGGCCGTGGGCGATGTCGATCACCAGCAGATCGGCGCCCGCGCGCACCACCTCCACCGCGCGCTCCAGATAGTCGCCGACGGCACCGACCGCGGCGCCCACCCGCAGCCGGCCCTGCGCATCGCGCGTCGCGAAGGGGTGCTGCTTGTGCTTGAGCACGTCCTTGGCCGTCATCAGGCCGGCCAGGCGCCCTTCCCCATCCACGAGCGGCAGCTTCTTGATCTTGCGCGCGATCATCAGGCGTTCGGCATCGGCCAGCGACAGCGGGCCGGTGTGCTTGACCAGCGCGTCGCGCGGCGTCATCCGCTCCGAGACGAGCGAGTCCTGGGGCACGAACCGCACGTCCCGCTCGGTGAGCAGGCCGACCAGGCGATTCCCGGCATCGACGACCGCCAGCGTCCCGACGCCGGTCTGCTCCATCAGTCGAATCGCGTCGGCAATCCGTCGATCGGGTCCGATGCTGTGCGGATCGGAGATGATGCCGTGCTGCCGGCGCTTGACCGCTGCCACCTCCGTCACCTGCGGCTCGATGTCGCCCGCGCGGAACCCGCGATCGATGACGCCGATGCCCCCTTCCTCGGCCAGGACGATCGCCATCGCGGCCCGCGTCACCGTATCCATGTTGGCCGACACGAGCGGGCGGTTGAGGGTCAGGTGCTCGGTGAACCGCGCCGACAGATCCACTTTGTCCGGGTCGCGCCGCGGCAGCACTCCGCACTGTGGCGTCAGCAGGAAGTCGTCAAACGTGCAGCCGCGAACGAATTCGAGCAGGTCCATCGTCGATCGGAGTCTATCGCATGCGGATGTACGCCGCTGCCGGGCGCGCGGAGCTTGCGGAGGTCACGGAGAAATGCAACACACGGAGACGCGGAGCCACGGAGACACGCACGGAGAAGACCGCGAGCTTGCGACCGCCCCGCGAAGCGGGGCACGCCGAGGGTGAGAGAGTTCGCCGAAGGAGCAGGCCCGGTGAAATCGAGAAGGGTCTGGTTCGCGAACTCTCTCGCCCTCGGCGTGCGCCGGCTGCGCCGGCCGCCATAACATCCCGCAGGGTTTTCTCCGTGTCGTCTCCGTGTCTTCGTGCCTCCGTGTGTTGCATTTCTCCGTGATCTCCGCCGCACGGATGGCGTCTCCAAGCCCGATCAACCGAAGGCATGGTACAGTCCGCTCCTCTATGCCTGCGTACGCCGTGCTCACGACCGTTTCCAACCAACCGGGAATCCTGTTCGGGCTGACCAAGGTGCTTGCCGATCGTCAGGCGAACATCAGCTACGTCGACATCATTCCGCACCTGGGTTCTGACGCGGAAATCTATCTGGAGTTCGCGGTCGAAGGCGCGGTCGAGCCGATCGTCGAAGGTCTTCGGAGCGTGCCTGGTGTGGCAGCCGCCGAGGCCACGCCCTCGTTCTCGAAGATCTACGGCAAGCGGATCGTCATCATGGGCGGCGGGGCGCAGGTCGGGCAGGTGGCGCTCGGCGCCATCACGGAGGCCGATCGTCACAACATCCGCGGGGAGCGCATCTCGGTCGACACGATCCCGCTGGTCGGCGAAGAGGCGCTGGCCAGCGCCGTCCGGTCGGTCGTCCGGCTGCCTCGCGTCCAGCTGCTCGTGCTCGCCGGGTCGATCATGGGCGGTGAGATCACCCGGGCCGTCGAAGAAGTGCGCGGCAAGGGCCTCATCGTCATCTCGCTGAACATGGCCGGCGGCGTCCCCGACGTCGCCGATCTCGTCGTCTCGGATCCGGTCCAGGCAGGCGTGATGGCCGTGATGGCGATCGCCGACACGGCGAAGTTCGATATCGTGAGGCAGCAGAAGCGAAAGTACTAGCGCTGTCGGTCACGGAGCTGAATCGCGAGATCGGAGGCCACGGTTCAACACGGAGACACGGAGACGCGGAGCACGCACGGAGAAGACTGAGAGTGACAGCCCGCGAAGCGGGCGCTGCCGACGAAAGAGCCGTGAAAACAAGCCTCGCGTCCAGGGTTTGTATTTCGCGGCTCTCTCGTCGGCAGCGCCGGCTACGCCGGCGTCGCACGCTGCAGTGTTTTCTCCGTGCGTCCTCCGTTGCTCCGTGTCTCCGTGTTGATCTGTGACCTCCGTCCCCTCCGTGATCTCAACGGGCGCGGCTGCATGAACTGGAACGGTGACCCGCTCGCCGCCGGACGGACGCTCTGTTCCGGCATCGACTGACGGATCGCGACCGTGTCGCCCACCGACAGCCCGCCTGCGACGATTTCGGTGAATTGTCCGTCGCTCAGGCCGGCCGTGACATCAACCGGCGTGAGTTCGCCGTTCTCTGAGCGCCAGACCTGCGGCACGCGGCTGGCCTGGCCGGACGGCCGGAACCGCAGCGCGGCCGACGGCACCCGAAGCGCGTCGTCCCGGCGAGCGACTTCGATGGTGACGTTGGCCGTCATGCCGGGTTTGAGCCCCAGGTCGCGATTCGGCGCGTCGATCAGGACCGCGTAGGTCACGACGTTCTGCACGGTCTGCGGCTGGAGCCGGATCTGAGCGACGACACCCTCGAACGTCCGTCCCGGATGCGCATCAACCGTGAACGACACGGACTGTCCCTTCGCAATCCGCCCGATGTCCGACTCGTCCAGGTTGGCGAGGACCTGCATCCTGGCCAGATCGGCCGCCAGCACGAACAGCGTCGGCGACTGCATGCTCGCGGCAACGGTCTGGCCGACATCGACCGACCGCGACAGCACGATCCCGTCGATCGGCGCGGTAATGACGGTGTTCTCGAGGTTGACCTCGCTCTGCCTGAGTACCGCCCGCGCTTGCGCCACCTGCGCCTCCACCGATCGCACCTGCGCATCGGCCGAGCGCACCTCGACAGACGCGGCGTCCAGCTCGCTCTGCGGCAGCAGCTGCTGGCGTGACAGCGTCTCGGCCCGCGCGAGCTTCGTGCGCGCGTCTTCCAGGGCCACGCGCTGCCGCTCGACGTCCGCTTCGGCGCGGACGAGATTCGCCCGGTTCTGCTCGACCTGGGTCTGGAAGAGCGAACGGTCGAGCCGAGCCAGCACCTGGCCGCGCTTGACGATCGAATTGAAGTCGGCGCCGAGCGATTCGATGGTGCCCGACACCTGCGTGCCGACCTGGACACTGGTGACCGCCTGAAGCGTGCCGGTCGAGCTGATGGCGTCGACGATGGCGCCGCGTGTCACCGGCGCCGTCACGAGCGTCGGCGCGGTCTCGATCTCACGCGATGTGTAGACCGCATAGCCCGAACCACTGACGCTGACCAGCGCGCCCAGGGCGAGCAGCCGTTTGATCGGTTTCGTCACACTTCATTGGACGTTAGACGATGTGAAGAAACGATGGCAGAAGGGATGACAAAACGACGGTGCTTGTGCTTCGGCTGTAGGTGCTTACTGACTTCGCTGTAGGGTGCTTTTGTGGCTTCGCCGTAGGGTGCTTGGCGGCTATCGCACTGCAAACTGGCGGCTCGCCTGTAGGGTGCTGCTACCGCTTGCTGGACGAGTCGATCGAGTACCTCCGAAAACCCGAAATCGAAACGATACTCGCGGCTGTTGGCGTCGAATTTGACCTTCACCGTCACTTTCAGCGGCGGTCGGTCTCCTTTCAGCGTCGCGTCGAGGGTATTGATCTCTGGCCCGGGTCTCAAGGGGATGACCTCGAGTTCTTTCAGCGTATTGGTGGCCGTGTCGAACTCTTCTCGAAGAACGAGCCGCGCCGCGAAGCCCTTGGCGGCAATCGGTTGCGTGAAATTGTCATAGAAGTACACACGGAAGAGACCGGCCCGCGGATACGTGCCTTCCACGTGATGCCAGGCATCGGGTGCCATGAAGAACGAGCCACCGTGGCGCGGGTTGTGGTCGCCATGGGCTCGGACGAGGTGGACGGCCTCTCGAGCTGACCCGTCGCCACACCGCCCCGGGTCCATCAGCTTCTCATCAGGACTCTGCCGACACCTCCAGTGCACGGTGACGCCCACTGGTAACTTGGGTCGCCGATCGATGGGACACACGCCTGGCGTTCGGCCCAGCACGTTCGGGACGTTCGCATGGACTGGGCACGTGTACCAGAGGTCCGGCTCGATGCGGATCGGCACCAGCGTCATTTTGCAGATGCCGTCGGGAGCCCCTTCCATCTGCATCGGGCAGGTCCCGGGCATGTCCTGCACATGATCCGCATGGTGCGGACACGTATATTGGAGCGGCGGAATCCCACCTGGCGTGGCTGTTTGCTGCGCGGCCAGAGCCGCCACGCCGAGCGCGACTGCGAGAACCGCACCCTGCAGCGAAGTCATAAGCACCCTACAGCGTGAGTTCAAAGCACCCTACAGCGTGAGTGCGGAGCACCCTACAGCGAAGCCACCCAGCACCTTCTGCGGTCGTCAGTCTCCAGCGACCGTCATCTCGAGAATCCGCCAAACAAGCTCGTCGAACTCGATGCCGACCGCGCGCGCCGCCTTCGGGACGAGCGAGTGGCTCGTCATGCCGGGCGAGGTATTGATCTCGAGGAGGAAATTGCAGCCGCCCTTGTCGCGCATCACGTCGACGCGGCCCCAGCCGCGGCAACCGGCGGCGCGAAACGCTTGCAGGGCGAGCACGCCGATCTCGGCCTCCGCCTGGCCTTCGAGCCCCGGGCAGATGTACTGGGTCGTCTCGGCGATGTACTTCGCGTGGTAGTCGTAGTACTCGCCCGCGGGCACGATGCGAATGCTCGGAAGCGCCTCGTCGCCAAGCACGGCGACCGTGTATTCGTCGCCCTCGATCAGCGCCTCCATCAGCAGCTCGCCGGGATAACGCCTCGCGAGCGCAATCGCGTCGGCCAGCTGCGCCTCCGTCTTCACCCGGCTGACACCGACGCTCGAGCCTTCGTTCGACGGTTTGACGACGACCGGCAGGCCGATCGAGTGCGCCGCCGCCGCGACATCGTCAGCCGGCCCGAGCCGGGCGTAGCGCGGCGTGGGCAGGTTCATCGCCATCCACACCTGCTTGGTGCGGATCTTGTCCATGGAGAGGGCCGACCCGAGCACGTCCGAGCCGGTGTACGGGATGCCGAACGCATCGAGCAGTCCCTGGACGACGCCGTCCTCCCCGCCACCGCGCTGCCCATGGAGGATGTTGAACACGCGATCGAGCCGCTTCTCGACGAGCGCCGCGACGAGCGCGGGAATGCCGTCCACCGGTTCGGCCTGTACACCGCCCCGCCGGAGGCCGTCGAGGACGTTCTGGCCCGAGTTCAACGACACGTCCCGTTCGGACGACGTGCCGCCCATGAGGACGGCGACACGGCCGAAGCGGGCTGGATCAGTAATGCGAACACGCCGCGAGGTGCTCACGATGCCTCGTTCGATTCCGGCGCCAGCGCCTGCGTCACGCGTTCCAGCCGGTTGGCCCGCGATCCCTTGACGAGCACGGCGACGTCCGCACGCAGGCTGCGGCGCGCCTCGGTGATGAGATCTTCGACGCTTTCGAACCAGGCGCCGCCTGGTCCGAACTCGTCGGCGGCGCGCTTGGCACGCGGCCCGACGGCCAGGAGGCGCTCCACGCCCGACTCCCTCGCGTAGGCGCCGATTTCGCGGTGCAGGTCGTCCGCGGCCGTTCCCAGTTCCATCATGTCGCCGAGCACGAGCCAACGAGAGCCGGCAAACGATCGAAATGCGTCGAGCCCGGCCTTCAACGAACCCGGATTGGCGTTGTACGAATCGTCGACGAGCACGGCGCCGTTGACCGCGGGCCTGAATTCGAGGCGGCCCTTCACGGGCCGGACGGCGCCCAGCCCGGCGGCCACTTCGTCGAGCGATGCGCCGGCCGCCTGCGCCGCCGCGGCGGCGCCGAGCGCATTCCGCAGGTTGTGCATTCCCGCCAGCGCCAGCTCGATCCGGACGGTCCCGCCCGGGGTGACGAGGTCGAACTCGACCCGCGGCACACCCTGCTCCAGCGAGGATCTCACCTTGCGGGCGGAATAGTCGGCATCGTCGAGACCGAACGTGACGATCCGGCGGCCCGCGGCGAGCGAACGCCAGCGCGATGCGTAGCGATCGTCGGCGTTGAGGATCGCCACGCCGTCGCGCGGCAGCGCGGCAAACAGCTCTCCCTTGCCCTCGGCGACACCATCCAGCGAGCCAAACCCTTCGAGGTGGGCGGCGCCAGCGTTCGTGACGATGCCAATCCCCGGCTGGGCGATCGACATCAGGTGCGCGATCTCGCCGCGATGGTTCGCGCCCATTTCGACAACCGCGTGCGTGTGCTCGGCGCGCAACGACAGCAGCGTGAGGGGCACGCCGATGTGATTGTTCAGATTGCCCCTCGTCAGCAGCGACGGACCGCGGACCGTCAGGATCGCCCCGATCATCTCCTTGGTGGTGGTCTTGCCGTTGCTCCCGGTCACCGCGACCACCGGGCCCGCGAAGTCACGCCGTCTGGCGCGGGCGCATGCGGTCAGCGCGGCCAGCGTATCGGGCACGACGACCTGCGGGAGATCGATCGGCAGCTCGCGCTCGACCAGGAGACCAGACGCGCCCCTTGCGGCCGCCGCGGCGGCGAAGTCGTGCCCATCCGTGCGCTCGCCCTTGAGCGCGACGAACAGGGCGCCGGCGGTCAACGTGCGGGAGTCGATCGAGATTGACTCGACGACGCGGTCGTGGCCGGCGAGACGTCCGTCTCCGCATCGCGACATGCTCGCCAGGGTCAGAGGCGTCAGCGCGTTGGTTGCCAACGTGACGTAGTGTACCAAGTTCTCCAGCTGAGGAACTAAGGAGCCGTCCTGAGTTCCTCAGCTTCTGAGTTTCCGAGCCCTCACCTCGGCATAGATGTCCAGGGCGCGGCGGCCGACCGACGCCCAACTGAGCTCCCGGGCAAAATGGAGCGCCACGTCGGCACGGAGCGCGCCGAGATCGCGCCCGGCAACCTCGAGCAGCGCATGCGCCAGGCCGGCGTCGTCGCCTGGCGGCCACAAGCCCCGCGCGCCGTTGCCGGTGATCGCGCGGAATGCCGGGATGCTGGTCACCACCGGGACCGCGCCGCATGCACACGCCTCGATGAGCGCGTAGCCGCTGCCCTCGTGATGACTGCCGAGGACGAAGATGTCGGCCGCGCTGTAATAGGCCGGTAGCTTGGCGGTCGGCACGTAGCCGACGAGCCGCACGCGCCGGCCGAGAGCCGGCGACGCGGAAAGCCGCGCCTGCAGACGCGGCAGCAGCTCGTCCGATCCGAATACCATCGTCAACGACGCGTCGGGATGCGGCGCGAGAATCCGCTCGAATCCGGCGAGCACGGTCAGGGGATCCTTGTTGGCGTTCAGCCGGCCCACCCAGAGCAGCGCCGGAGATCCTTCGATGCCGCTGGCCTCGCGCGCCGCGGCGCGGGCCATTGGACGCAGCGTCGTGCTGGCCTCCAGCACCTCGTACACCGGCTGCTGGCGGCGGATGATGTTAGCCGCACGCCACGGAGCAGCCTGCTCTGCCGCCGTGAAGAGGAACGCGTCGACGGCGCGGAGGCCCCATCGCCGCACCGAGCGCGAAGCACCGGAGCCTGGCGGGCCGCTGGCATGGTCCTGGACGACGATCGGCGTGCGCGCCCGCAGCGCCGCGCGCAGCAGCCGCGTCCGGATCGGGAAGCCGAGGCCGTTCACGTGCGCGATCTCGACCGCGTCGAGATGGGCCGGCATCGCCTGCCGCACACGGCCGAAACGGTACTCGATGCCGTTGCGCGTGACGGTCGCGCAGCGATGAAAGCGCTGCACCACGACGACGGCGTCGGCGCCCGCCTCGAGGAGCGCCTCGCTCCAGCCGGTCAACGTCGAGTACCGCTCGAGCAGCTCGTCGGGATCGGCCAGCGTCGGGGCGAAGTCGAAATTGACGTGCAGGACGGTCACGGCCCCCCGTTGAACAAGGTGTGGAAGAATGGCCCGCGCGTGCGAATCGCCCTCGTCGTGACCGGCGGCGTCGATCAGAGCGGCCGCGAAAAGGTGATTCCCGCCGTGCTCTGGCTGATCGAGCGGCTCGCCCGGCAGCACGACGTGTTCGTGTACGCGCTTCGCTACCACGAGCAGCCTTGTTCGTATCCGCTGCTCGGCGCCATCGTCCGCGACCTCGGGCGACCGGCCGGCGCGGTGCGCCATACACCGCGCTCCTGGCGGCGCTCAAGCACGACGGCCCCTTCGATGTGGTCCACGGATACTGGGCGCTTCCAGCCGGTCTCGCCGCGGCGGCCGCGGCGCGGCGCCTCGGCGTCCCGTCGATCGTGACCTGCGACAGCGGGGAGTTCTCGGCCATCCCCGAGATCGACTACGGCCTTCAGATCAGGTGGCGCCAGCGCACGGCTGTTTCAGCCGCGCTGAAGCTGGCGTCACGCGTCACCGTGTGCACGGCCTACATGGAGCGGCTGGCTCGCGCGCACGGCACGATACCCGTCGTGATCCCGCTGGGTGTCGACGGAAATGTCTTCACACCGCCGGCGCAGCCACCGGCCGGACCACCCTGGCGCCTGCTGAACGTCGCGAGCCTGAACCCGGTGAAGGATCATCGCACACTCATCGAAGCCCTTCGCATCGTCGTCGATCAAGTGGGCGACGTCCATCTCGATCTGGCGGGCGAGGACACGATGCGGCGGCACGTTGCGCGATGCGGTCGCGCGACTGGCAATCGACAATCGCGTCACGTTCCACGGCCCTCTCCCGAGCGACGAGGTCGCAGCGCTCTACCGCCGTGCGCACCTGTTCGTCCTGTCGTCACGGCATGAGGCGGCCGGGGTCGTGGCGCTCGAAGCCGCGGCGTCATGCGTGCCGGTCGTCGGCACCTCGGTCGGCTATGTCGCCGACTGGACGCCGCACTCCGCGCGTGCGGTGCCGCCGGCAGATCCCCGCGGACTGGCCGATGCGATCGTCGGCTTGTTGAACGATCCCGCTGCCCGCCGGCGGCTGGCGTCCTCAGCCCACGATTGGGCTGTCGCCCACGATGCCGACTGGAGCGCCGCCGAGTTCACCCGGCTTTATGCCAGCCTTGTGTAGGGGCCACCAGACCGCCGCCTCGCCCAGCGCGAGACCGGCTGCCGCGCCTGTCGCGCCGAACGACGGGATCAGGACTGCGCACGCCGCCGCCTGCAGCGCGAGCGCGACGGCACTCCACCTCACCGCCACTGCCTCGAAGCCGGACGCATAGAAGTACACCTTCCGCCCGCTGTTCACGAGCGTGGGCACCAGCCCGATGCCGGTCCAGACGAGCGGCACGACGGCACCCTCAAAGCCCTCGCCGTAGGTCCACGACACGAGCGGCGCTGCGAACACGATCACGATCGACGCTGAGGCCAGCGCGAACGCCAGCAGCGCTCGATCGAACCGTGCCCGCACGGCGTCCGACGCGGCGCGCCGGGCTTCGTGCGACAGCACCGGCAGCGCGCCCGCAAACGCCGCCTGTGGCAGCATCCGCACCAGGCCGCCAAAGCGCGAGGCCACACCGAAGACCGCCACCGCCGCCGGCGCGGCGAGGAAGCCCAGAAGGACCGGCGCGATCCGCTGCTGGGCGTTCGCAATCAGACCTGCCGCCGCGAACGGCCACGCATCGCGCAGGGTTCGAACGATCGTGACTGGCGATGGCCATTGAATCCGCATCCGCATGCCGGCGACCCGCAACCAGAGCGCCCACCGCCGCCGCGAATTGCAGCGCCTGCACGGCCGCCGCGAGCAGGAGGAGATCGACAATGCCCCGACCGGCCTGCAGCAGCCACCACGCCCCAGCCCATTGCGCCAGCGCCCCGGTGGTCTCGATGCCGAGCGTCATCACGAGCGAGCGGGGCCACGCCCGGAAGACCGACGCCAGGCAGCCGTACGCCACTCCCCCGATGGCAATCAACGGCGCGATGCGGAGGCCCGCGGCCGTGGCGGCATCCGGCGAGAGAAGCGACGGCGCGACGACGAAGAGGAGCGCAAGCGGCAGCAGCACACCGAGCCGGACCACGAACGCGACCGCCACCGCCTGGCCGGTCGCTGGATCGTCGCGGGCCGCATCGCGCGTGAGCAGCACGCCGAACCCGAAGTCGACCACCGTGGTCAGGACCGCGGCCCACGCGGTGCAGAGCGTCCAGCGCCCGAAGTCCTCGACGCCGAGCGCGCGGGCGATCACGAGCGACGTGGCGAACGAAATGGCCGTGCGCGAGAGGTTCGAGGTGGCGAACGCCGCAGACATGCCCACCAGCCGGCCGTACGGCGTCGTGCCGACAGGGTGAAGCGCAGCCATCAGGACAGGCACTCCACGCCCGGTTCGGCGATCGGACAGCGCGCGATGGCGTGCGCGAGACGGCACGACACCAATCGCTCCGTCTCGTCGATGCTGACCGGCTGCGCACGCGTCCGCCGGGCCACGAACACCGCGGACAGCGACGGGCAGCCCAGCACGGGCCGGCCGCCCATCGTGACGAGCGCCACATCGCGTCGCGCGGATCGGACGAGCGCGTCGGCCGGGGTGGGCGCCAGGGGCGGAAGCACGACGAGGTCGGCGGGGAGCCCCGGCGCAATCCTGCCGGCATCCGGCAGCCTCAGGATCCTCGCGGCCGCTTCCGTGACCATGCGAAGCAGCTCGGTTGCCGAAATGCCTCGGGCGGCCGCGATCCGCAGCTCGTCGAGCAGGTCGCGCGAGCCGGTGACGCGCGAGTCGCTGCCGAGGCAGATGTGCCGCCACGCATGCCCGTTCGCATCCAGGTGCGCGCGGACCGGCAGCGGTGCGTCCGAACAGAAAATCGTTCGACGCCGGACACCAGACGAGGCTCGCGCCGCGTTCCAGGACGCGCTGCCAATCCTCGGTCGGTCATGGCGACGCCGTGGACGATCACGGTGTTCGGCCGCAGGCAGCCGAGCTCTTCGAGCCGGGCGAGCTCCTCGGCCGCGGCCTCGTCGATGCCTTCGGCCGCGTGGACGATGAACGGCACGTCTGCCGGCGTCGACGAGGCACCGCTCGCGGACGTCGCCGCCCGGTTCGCCGCGTGCGCCGACCGGCTGCCGTTCGAGCGCGAACGAATGCGCCCACCCGTAGCGGCGCAGGACGCGGACCGGGAAGCTCCGGCCGATCTCGCGATAGAGCGGGTTGTGATGCGCGACGGTCGTCACGCCCGGCAAGCAGGTTCTTCAGACGCGCCGATGAACAGGCGTGCCGCCAGCGGGTGGGCGCTGTCCGGCGCGAATCGCCGGATCGTCTGCGCAGCGCCGGCCGCAGGTCGTCGATCCAGGCGGTGGCGTTGTCGTAGCGATCGCGCCGCTTCAGCCGGCCGTAGTGATTCAGCTCGAGGTGATCGTGCGCGTTGATCAGCCCGGGCAGCACGAACGCGCCGTCGAGATCGACGACCATGTCGCCGCGTCGCGGCGGCGTCGCCGACTGACAGGATCCGCGAACCGAACCGCAGCGACGCCGCGACGCCCGTCGGCCGTCAGCGACGCGCGCGTTGACGAACGCGACCGGCTGCGCCCACGGCAGCATCACTCGGCCCCGCTCGACGACGTCGAACGTCGAACGACGACGGCGCGCTGACCGGCGCGATGCCGGGCTTCACCGCGTGAAAGACCACGACGACCGGCGCGGGCCGATCGCGGATCCGCGGCTCGCGGATCGCGCGCACGGCGAGCGGCGACGCCTCGAGCGCCGCCAGGTGCTCGTCGATCGTGTGCGGAAAGTACGCCAGCTCGACGCGGCGGCCCGTCGGCGTCCGCGGAACGTGCGGCGCCAGCCGCTGCGCCGCCCACGACGGATGGAAGTCCGAGTAGACGAGGTGCCCGCCGGGCGCGAGCACGCGCGCCGCCTCGCGCGACCCAGGCGCGCAGATCGTCGACGTCGCCGACCATCAGCGACGAGCAGACCAGATCGAACGCGGCGTCGCGGAACGGCAGCCGGCAGGCATCGCCGCAGACGCGCGGCGCGTCGCAGGCGGTCCGCGCGTCAGCATCGCGCAGCGACAGGTCGAGGCCGACGACGACGCGCGCGCCGGCCGACTGCGAGCAGCGGCAGATACCGGCCCGTGCCCGTGCCGACGTCGAGCGCGCGCGCGGCTGCGCGGCGTCGCGATGAGCGGCGCGACGATCGCCTGCTCGGCCTCCATCAGCGGGTTGTGCGGCCGCGGCGGATAGGTGTCGGCCCAGAGCGCGTAGGCCTCGCGCGCCGGCAGTGACTCGTGGCGTCGCGAGCGACCCGCAACCACGCGCGAGCCAGCGAATCGCCAGTGCATGTCAGAACCCCGTCGTTTCCGGCCGCTGGTAGTGCATCAAGCCGCTGCAGCGCGCGCAGCTCGTAGGGCGCGCGTGTACACCTTGCAGGGCGTACCGCCAGGCGCTCGACCGCCTTGAGCAGCGCGCGCCGACGCGCGCGTGAGCCGCCGGTCGGTGACCGTCGGATAGAACGCGTTCAGCACCCGCTCGAAGTTGCGGACCCGGCGGCGGATCGCGACCGTCCAGCCACGGGATGCCGTCGCCGCGGCGCATCATCAGCTGCCGCCACTCGTCCGACGCCCACTCGTCGAGCGTCTGCGGAAACGCGAAACCCGAGCCGCGACGCCTCGGCGTACAGCGCGCCGTCCATCGGCACCGGCGTGTAGGTGTAGAGGATGATCTCGGTCGCCGGGTTCACGCGCTTGATCGCGCGGATGAACTCGAAGGTCTGCGCCATGTCGCCCAGCGGATCGGGCGGCGAGCCGAGGACGAACGAGAACTCCGGCACGACGCCGTAGCTCGCGCATCCGCCGCGCCAGCTCCAGCGTCGAGGCGCCGCCGAGGCCTTGCCGCCCTTGTTCATCGCCGCCAGCGTGGCGTCGGACGCCGACTCGGCGCCGGAGAACACCATCTTCAGGCCCGACCGCGCCATCGCCTGCCACGTCGCGTCGCGAGTACTGCATCAGCGTGTCGACGCGGCCGAGCGCCCACCACGTGATGCCGAGCGGCGCAATGCGCTCGGCGAACTCCGCGTCGCGCGCTTCGGAGATGAAGAAGTCCATGTCGTGCATCTGCACCGCGTCGACGCCGGTAGCGCTGCGACGAGGTGCCGCAGCGACGCGCTCCATGCGCGCCGGCGACTGCGCCAGCCAGCGCCGGTTCGTCATCGCGACGACCGCGCAGAAGCTGCACGCGAACGGACAGCCGAACGACGAGTTGTGCGCGACCGTCCGGCGTGCCGAGGTAGGTCGGATGGAGGTAGCGCTCCATGTCGACGCGGTCGTACGGCAGATCCGGCAGATCGTCGAGCGGCGTCATCGGGCCCGGCGGGTTGTGGACGATCGCGGCCGTCCGCGTCCTTCCACGACAGGCCGGCGACCGCGGTCGAGCGACGCCGCCCGCTCGCGAGCGCGTCGAGCAGCTGCGAGGAGCGGCCGCTCGCCCTGCGAGCGGATCGACGAAGTCGACGAACGGCGAGCGCGAGCACCGTGTCGGCGTGCTGCGTCGGAAAGTAGCCGCCCCAGACGATCGGCACGTCGCGGCAGCGCGCGCGCGCACCGCGCGGCAGACGGCGACCGCCTGCGTCAGCTGCGGCCCGGGCATCACGGTGACGGCGAGCAGCGCCAGGTCGCCGGCCCGGCGTCGGATCGCAGACGCCGCGATGATCTCCGCGGCGGATCGCGCGTCGACGTTGCCGTCGACGAGCGTCCACGGCTCGCGTCCCTCGAGCACCGCGGCCAGCGACAGCAGCGACAGCGGCAGCGGCTGCTTCCCTGGCGTCGTCGACAGCGGGTTGAAGAGGACGATCATCGGGCCACCCAGACGCCGAACGCCGCCGGCGCGCGCCCAGACGCCGACGCGCGCGAGCTGCGCGGCGCAGCCGCCACGCCAGCGGTCCGCGCGATCGGGACGAACCGGCCGCGAAGCCCGAGCGTTCGGCGACGCGCGCTCGAGCCGCGCGAACGTCAGGAACCCGACGCCCGGCGCGGATCGGCGTCGGCGAGCCCGTGCTCGGCCGCGAAGCGGCGCTGCTGGTCGTCGACCATCGCCTGCGCCGTCGCGCGTCGCGGCGGAACATCGGCGAGTCCATCACCGCCAGCGCGCCGCCCGGCGCGAGCATGCGGCGCGCCTCGCGCGAGCGTCGCCGCCGGATCGGTCGAGTAGTGCAGCGAGCCGTCGAACACGACGAGGTCGAACTGCGCGCGGCTCGAACGGCAGCGCGTCGAAGTCGGCCTGCACCGCCGGAAACGGCACCGGGTAGTGGCGGCACGCGCCCAGCCCATCGGCCTCGTCGTCCAGGCGATCGACGGCGACGACGCGGTGGCCGAGCGCCGCGAGCCGGTGCGACAGCCAGCCGCAGCCGGCGCCGAGATCGAGGACGCGCATCGGGCCGCGCCAGACCGCCGGCAAGCGCGTGCCGCTGCAGGTGCGCGTAGCTCTCGCGCCGGATCCGCCACTCGGCCGCCTGCGGATCGTCGGCGGCACCGACGGCAGCATCCGGTAGTAGTCGCGGCGCGTCGGCGCGATAGCCGTCGCGCTCGCGCACGAGCGCGGTACTGCGTCGACGAACGGCGTCGGCCGCGGCCGCGCGCGCGTCGCGCGTCAGGAAACCGGCAGATGCCGTCGCGCCGGCTCGAAGCGCCGTGCCGCAGTCGGCAGCAGCGCAGCACGGTCCGCCGGCTCGTCGACTCGGCCGCCGGCCGCCGGCATTCCGGACAGGCGAACGCGGCATGCCACATGTCGGCATCAGCGCTCCTTGCTCAGCACGATCGAGAAAGTGATCGCCCCAGCGTGCCGAACCCCGGCCACGCGCCGACCGCGTCGTCGAGGCGCTCGAGCGCGCGCGACGAGCGCCGGATGGCGGTCGGCAAACGCCTGCAGGTACGGCGGCGGCACGAACAGGCCGAGCGCTCGCAGCGACACGCGCGTGAACCCGGCGCGCTCGAACACGCCGCTCGAACTCCGCCGGGCGTGTAGTACCGCGTCCAGACCGTGCGGCCGTTCGAGCGGCACCGGCGACGCACGCCGCGCGCAAAGCGGATCGCGGCCCGCGGCCAGTCGCCGCGCGACGCGTACAGCGCGATCTCCCACGGGCACACCCGGCCGATGACCGACGCGACCAGCACGCCGCCCGGCCGCAGGCGTCGCGCGATCAGCCGCGCTGCGCGCTGCGAGATCGGCGACGCAGTTGAGCGGGCCGAAGTTCGAGCAGGCGCGCGTCGAACGCGCGCCGGCGCCAGCGCGATCGAGCTCGTGGATGCCGAGGTGATGGACGTCGACGCGATCCGCGCACGCCGCCTGCGCACGCGGCGGCGCGCCTCGTCCACCATCGCCGGCGACCAGTCGATCGCCGGTGACCCGGTAGCCGTGCGCGCGCGAGCGCCTCGGCGTCGGTGCCCGGACCGCAGCCGAGGTCGAGGACGTGCGACGCCGCGCGGCACGTGCGCGCTGCACCGCCGCGAGCGCTCGCCGCCGCATGCCGCACAAGCGTCGCGGTTCTCGGCGTTCGAGCGGTCGTAGCTCGGCCGCGACGCCGTCGAAGGCGCGCTGCGTGTCTCGGCAGCGGCCACGCGCTCGACTGCCACGGCGCGTTCCTCCAGCCGGTCTTCATCGAGCACACGCAGCGGCCGCAGACCGGGTTGCGTGCCGACGTCGAGCGTCTGCGCGGAACGCCGGCAGGTTCGTCGCGCGACGATCGTCGCCAGCGGCGCCTCGCGGATGTTGCCGATCGGCTCGTGAAAGAAGCAGGGCCGCACGACGCCGTCCGCCTCGATCACGACCGACATCCACGGCGCGTTGCAGGCGACCGGCGGAAACGGCGCCGTCGCCGGCGAGCGCGGCGTAGTACTGCGGCAGCCGCCGCAGCTTCGTCCGGCGACTCGGCGACGAAGCCCGGACTCGAAGTCGTCGCGCATGCGTCGACGATCGTCTGCTCGACGATCGCCGCGAACTCGGCGATCTCGCCGGCGGTCGAGCGCCAGACCGCCGCCGGCGTCGGCGCGCCGCGTCGCGGCCGAACGCCGGCGACGACACGTCGGCGGCGAGAAACGAGATGCCGTCGAGCGCCATCGCCCTCGCGTGATCGATGAGCCGCGGCAGCTCGCGGAAATTCAGCCGGTGCAGCGTCGCGCGCGCGGTGACCGGCACGTCCGGCGCGAGCCGGCGCAGCCGCGCGACCCCTCGCTCGACCAGTCGCCAGCGCCGCGACGCCGCGGACGGCGTGATAGAGCGCTTCGGTCGACGGCGTCGAGCGACACGATGACGCGGGAGAACTGCCGCGGCCACGTCGGCGGCGCACCGCTCGAGCAGCACGCCGCTCGTCAGCAGGTGCAGCGTCATGCCCGTGCGCGCGGAACAGCCGCGCCGCGTCGAACACCTCCGGCCGCAGCAGCGGCTCGCCGCCCGAGAACACCACGAGCGCGCGTGCCGAGCGCCGGCAGCGCGTCGGCGAGCCGCTCGATCTCGTCGAGCGTCAGGTCGTCGGCGCCGCTGCGACTTCCACCAGTCGCACGACACGCAGCGGCTGTTGCAGCGGCTGGTCGGAAAGAAGACCAGCAGCGGCAGGACGAACGTCGGTTCGTCGACCTCGCCGAGCCGCACGAGCAGTCGCCGTCGGCGAGCGCCTCGATGCGTCACCGCGCTGATCCGCTCGGACGCACGGCCTGCCGGCTGCTCGCGGGGTCGACGGCAGCGTGGCGGGTGAGCGACCGGCGGCGGCGCGAGCCGTGTCAGCGCGCCAGGCGCCTGACGCGTGCAGCTGGCGAGCGCACGACGCGCGCGACGCCGTGCGCAGACCGCGGCGCCGCGGTCGCGCGACGCGACGTGCGCACGCGCCGAGCGCTTCGCGCGCGCGGAACTCGGCGTGCACGAGCGCGTGCAGCGCGCGGTAGAACTCCGGCGCGTAGGTCGCGCGATACATCATCGCGAGGTCGTTCGAGTCGACCCAGTTCTGCTTCTCGCCGAGCTGCGCCTTGACGCGCTCGTAGAACGGCGTGCCCGGCAGCGGATACGACACCGACACGCCGATGTCGTCCGGCCGGCAGTCGCGCACCATCTGCAGCGTCAGCTCGATGTCCTCGCGCGTCTCGCCCGGATAGCCGAACTGCAGGAAGAACCCGACCTCGATGCCCGCCTCGTGCAGCCGGCGCGGCGCCTCGGCGATCTGCTCGACGCGCGTGCCCTTCTCCATCGCGTCGAGGATGCGCTGCGATCCCGACTCGGCGCCGATCCAGGCCGTCCGGCAGCCGGCGGCGCGCGAGCGCCGCGACGACGGCGTCGGATCACGCCGTCGGCGCGCAGCAGGCACTTGAACGGCACGCGCGCGCCGCGCGACGATCGCGAGTCGCGCGAACCGCTCGATCCAGCCCGGCTTGAGGCCGAAGATGTCGTCGGCGATCCAGAGATGGTCGGGCTGGTAGGTGCGCCTTCAGCCACGCGATCTCGTCGACGACGTGCTCGGGCGATCGGGCGGTGTAGCGCTGGCCGTAGATCGGCTTCGCGCACCAGTTGCAGTGATACGGGCAGCCGCGCGTCGTCGACGATGTTCATCGAGAAGTAGCCGTGGCGCCGCTGCCAGATCGCGCGATACCGCTCGACGTCGACGAGATCCCAGGCCGGCCGCGGCAGCGCGTCGAGATCGCGGATGATCTCGCGCGGCCGGCGTCCGGATGATGCGCGCCGTCGCGCGCTCGCGCAGCACGAGTCCGCGGCACGTCTTCGCAGCGATCTGATCGCGTCCGCCCGCTGCAGCACGTCGAGCAGCTCGACGAGCGTCACCTCGCCTTCGCCCGACGACGACCGCGTCGGCGCCCGCGTCGAGGTACAGCTCCGGGTGGTCGCTCGCGTCCGAGCCGGCGACGATGACGGCGATGCCCCGCGTCGCGCGCCGCGTCGATCATCGTCAGCGCCGCCTGGCGCATGCGGAGCAGGCACATCTTGCTCAGGTAGTTGAAGTTGTCTTCGTAGATGACCGCGAAGCGCGGGCGATGCGCGATCGAGCGCCGCCGCCCACTCGGCCTCCGACTCCGCGAGCATCGCGTCGAAGAGCGCGACGCAGTAGCCGTGCGCGCGCACGGCAGGCCGCCGCGTACAGCGCGCCGAGCGGCGGGTACGGCTGCCGCGGCGTCCCAGAGCTTCGGGTCGAAGCGCAGGAAGTACGCCTGGCCGAAGAGGACGTCGGCGGTCACGGACGCTCACGGTGCTCGAGGTTCACTGGGTGCTCGGCGCGCTCGGGGTTCTGCGGCGACATGGGGACGGCCGACAGGCCGTCTCGACGGCCGCGTCCGCATAGCGGCACGGGTGCCGTGCCGCGCCGCCCGAGCGACGTCTGGCGGTAGACCTCGAGCGTCTCGCGCGCGGCGCGCTCCCACGAGAACGTCGCGCGATCGCTGCAGGCCGAGCGCCGACAGGTGCTCGCGCCGCTCGCGGCTGCGCGCCAGGCGCGACCAGCGCCTCGCCGAGCGACGTCGGCTCGAGCGCGATCGACGTGCTCGACCGCGCCGCCCGCCGACTTCCGCCAGCGCCGGACGTCGCCCGGTGATGACCGGCGTGCCGCAGGCCATCGCTTCGATGACCGGCAGGCCGAACCCTTCGTAGATCGACGGGAACACGAACATCTCCGCCAGGCTGTAGAGCGCCGGCAGATCCTCGAACGGCACGTACCCGGTGAACCGGATCGCGTCCTCGACCTGCAGCCGCTCGATCCGGTCCTCGATGTCGCGGCTCAGCCAGCCGTACGGGCCGGCGCAGACGAGCTGATGCGGCAGATCGCCGCGACTTCCGCCGCTTGCGCGAACGCCTCGATCAGCTTCGGCAGGTTCTTCCGCGGCTCGATCGTGCCGACGTAGAGGATGAACGCGGTCGGCCAGGCCGTACCGCCGCCGCACGCGCTCGAGCTCGATCGAGATCGTGCACGCGGCGGAACGACGGCGCCGCCGCCTCGTGGACGACGTGCACGCGCTCGGGCGGAGGCCGTAGAGGCGGACGATGTCGCGCTTGGCGCTCTGCGAGACCGTGATGATGGCGTCGGCGCGCCGCGCCGCGAGATCGACCAGCGGCCGGTTGAGCAGCACGCGCCGCGGCGGATGGTAGCGCGGGTAGAGCGTCAGGCTCATGTCGTGGATCGTCACGACCGTCGGCACCGGCGACGCCAGCGGCACCATCCCGTTGGTGAAGTGCACGACGTCCGGCCTGCATCGTGCCGCAGCAGCCGCGGCGCCAGCGTCTGCATCCAGACCATCCGCGGCGATCCGCCACGACGAGCGTCGCGATCCGCACGCTGCGACGGCAGCGGGCGCGTCGTGTCGACCGGCCGGTTCGAGATGACGACGACTCGTCGTCGCCGGCCCTGCGCCGCGAGGTGGTGCAGCAGGTGCTCGGTGTAGTAGCCGACGCCGGTGCGGCCCGGCCGCAGCGTCGTGCCGTCAAATGCGATGCGCATGCGGCCAATGCCGCTGAAGCTGAGCAGGCCGAGAGTGACGGCAATCAGGATGTAGGTGGCGGTGAAGCTGAGGAACGAGTCGACGAGGCCGTGCAGCGCGATCGCGAGCGTCGCGGCGGCGATCGCTCCAACCGCTGGCTCCAGTGACGTGCCGCGCGATGCCCGCACGGCGGCGGCAAGTTGCCTGGCGGCGGCCCAGCACAACCACGCGAACGCGGCGCCCCCGATGATTCCTCCACCGACCAGCATCTCGATGTACATGTTGTTGCTGTGCACGCGGCGATCGAAGTTCGACAGGCCAGCATACTCGCCGTACAGCAGCCGGTAGTTGTCGGGTCCGACGCCGAGCGAGCGGCCGCGTCGCCAGCAGGCTGGCAGCGGCACGCCAGAGCACGAGCCGGCCGGGCCTCACGGGTACTGGTCGGCAGCGTCATGCGGTAGGCCCTCAGCGAGGGACCAATCGCCGGTCCTGAGACGGCGACACGCGTCACATAGAGAGGCGCCTCGGGTTCGGTGCTGAACCAGAGTCGGTCGCTCTGCTCCACATCCCACATGAGCCGGTATTCACCCGGTTCAGGAGGCGCCTCGACATGAGCGTCGAGCCTGATTGACGCCCCGGGCGGCACAGGTACTGGAAATGGCGTTCGAAGTCCTTCCCAGCTGACAACGATATCTTCGTCGGCAAGCAGCCAGTGGTAGGAGAGCTGAAATGGCTGCGGCGCCGACGAATTCCATGTCGCGCCACCGGTGTTGCGAAGGCGAACGGGCACCGCCGACTGGCTTCCCGTCCCCAGTTGGAGCCGAACCGGCGCCTGGATCTCGGCCCGGAACCACGCCTCCAGCGTCTCCGTCGTCAGCCTGAGACGCAGGTACTCGGCTGATCGCGACGACAGCAGTTGCACGGCGAAGACGGCTGCAACAACTCCCAGGACCGCTATGCCGCGATCGAACCCGGCACGCCGATAACGCAGCCACGCGACCACGGCCAGCGTCGAGGCGACGGTAATCAGGCCGGATCGAGTAAACGTGAAGATGATTCCCTGCGTGATGACCACGGCGAGGACGCCAAACATCACGACAGCGGCCCGGCGCCTGGAGTCGATTGCCAGCCCGATTGCGAACGCGAAGGCAATCTCCAGAAACATCGACGCGATCGTCGGATACTGAAGCGGGCCGCTCGCGCGGATCTGGGATCCCGCGAGCGCAACCCAGGGCCGGAACAGGGCGAGAAACCGGAGGGCTGGTTCGAAGGCAAGATACTCGAGCACCGCGAGAACAGCGACCCCGGCGCCTGCGGCCGCCGTGGCGATGAGGATGGTCCGCAGCCGAGCCGCGGAGAGGACGCCGTTGACGGCAAGCAGGTACACTCCGAATGCCAATCCGAGGCGCCCGACCATATTGAGGGCGTTGTTCCGGTGCGCGGGCGCTGCCAACGCGGCGGCAAGCATCGCGCCGACGACGAGCAGCCAGGGTAACGTGAGTGACGTCCGCCAGGCTGGAAGCGTGCGCGTCGCGAGAAGTGCGAGAACCCAGGCGCCAAGCGCGGCGATTAGCGCGGCTTCGACGGTGCTCAGCGATTGGCCGGGAAAGGTGACCAGCGGCCGCAGCGCCTCGAACGGCGCAACCAACACGAGCGCGCAGAGACTGACACACGCGACGGTTGCGACGGTCGCCTGGCTGTCGGCTTTCGAGCGGGCCAGCGCTGCGCGGGAGGATAAGCCCGGCGCCGCGACAAGAGACATAGGATTGACCGGTACCGGTGTCCAAGAATCTTGCCACGCCCGCCACGTGGCAAGGCACGGCCGGTGCATACCGGTCGCAGGCGCAAAACAGGTCGGATTCGAGCGTGACGCCAACGATCGCTCGAAATTCCACGTCGCGGAGGGCTGTCGGGGCTGGGCACGTTGCCGAGGCCCGCGCCGTCCGTCGTGTCGCCGTTTACGGCACTGGAAAGCCATTTCGACACGCGAAAAGGATCGCTGGATGAGAACGGCTGCGCTCGTCGCTTACCGGGCAGCGTCCGACGTCGTCGGCAAGGCCGCGTTCTTCGTCGTGACGATCGTCGCGGCGCGCCGGCTCTCGTCCGAGGGGTTTGGCGTGTTCGCGCTCGGCACGACGATCGGATGGATGGCCGTCGTCGCCAGCGACTTCGGGTTGCAGATGCACCTGGCCCGCGCGGTCGCGCGCGCGCCTGACGCGGCCGGGTACGAATTGCGGAAGTGGCTGCGCGTGCGCGTCGTCCTCGCGGGCGCCGCGCTCGTCGTCGTGGCCATCTCCCTCGCCGCCTTCGACGGATCGCGGCACGCTCCGGCAATCATGCTCTTCGTCCTCGGGTATCTCGCGGCCGGCCTGGTCGAGTTCGTCCATTACTTTTATCGTGGCCTGTCGCGGACCGACATCGAGTCGACGCTGACGCTCTGGCAGCGGCTCGGGACGCTGGCCGCCGCGTGCATCGCGTTATGGGTGAGGCCCGACGCCGCAACGCTGGCCGCGGCCATGGTCGTGCCTCCCCTCGCGACCGCCGTGTACACGGTGCGGCTCGCTGCCGGCATGGGACGTGCTACTGCATCGCCTGGCCCCCCGGTCCAGTCACCGCTTTCGGAATTCGTCCGCGACGTGGCGCCGGTCGGCGCCGGCATCCTGCTCTCGGCGCTGTACTTCCGAATCGACGTGTTCCTGCTGGAGGCGTGGCAGGGCACGGAAACCGTCGGCCTCTACAATTCGGCGTTCCGAATCGTCGAGGCGCTCCGGCTCTTCCCGGCCGCGCTCCTCGCGGTGATGCTTCCACGCCTTGTCCGCGCGGCGAATCCCCGTCCACTCGTTCAAATGGCAGGCGCGCTGACGGCGTTCGGCATCGTGGCGGCGGTTGCACTCTGGCTCGCCGCGGACCGCCTGGTGCCGGCGCTGTACGGACCCTCATTTGCGGACGCCGTGCCCGCACTCCAGGTGCTCGCCGCGGCTTTTCCGCTGATGTCGCTGAACTACGCGCTGACGTATCAGCTGATCGCGTGGAACGGGCACCGCGCGTACGCCGCGCTGTGCCTGGCGGCGCTCGTCTTCAACGTCGCGTTGAACGCGCGATGGATCCCGGCCATGTCGTTGAACGGGGCGGCGTGGTCGACGCTCGCGACTGAAGCGCTGCTCACCGCCGGTTGCGCCGGCATCTTGAGCGCGGCGTCCCGCGCCGGCCGCGGCGATGGCGACGACATGAGGGCGGCCGCCAAGATCCTCCGGCATCCGGCGATTCCAACCGCCGGCCTGACGAGCGACGAGCTCGCCATCGCGCGCAGCGTCGTCTATGCCTCGCTGTTCGATTACCCGCTGACGCTGGCGCAACTGCGGCAGACGCTCATCGAATCGATCCAGACGCCGTCGCAGGTGCTCGCCACCTACAACGGGAGCGCGGCGCTGCAGGAGGCGATCGAGTTCCGCGATGGGTTCTTTTTCCCCAGGGGCCGCCCCGATCTCATCGAGGAGCGGCGGCGCCGCGAGTCGCGCAGCCGCACGTTCCTCCGCCGACATCGGCTCCTCCTGCAGCTCGCCTGCGCACTCCCCAGCGTGCGGATGGTGGCGCTGTCGGGCAGCATCGCGCACCTGAATCTGGAAGGGACCGGCGACCTCGACCTGTTCATCGTCACGCGCGGCCGCCGCGTCTGGAGCACGACGGTCGCTGTCCTGATTCTCGCGAAGCTGATGCGGCGCCGTCGAATCGTCTGCGCCAACTTCGTCGTCGCCGACACCCGGCTCGTCCTCGAGCAGCAGGATCTGTTCGCCGCCAGCCAGGTGATCCACCTGAAACCGCTGATCGGACGAGATGTCTTCCTCCAGCTGCTCGACAAGAATCCGTTCGTGTTCCGTTTTTACCCCAACTTTCACGCGGCGGACGCCGCATCGCTGCCGTTCCGGCCGAGCCGCGTGCTCGGCTGGATGAAGACCGTGCTGGAGACGGCGCTCGCGCCGGTCGCCCCGCTCGGCGAGCTGGTCTGCCGATCCGCGTACCGCGCGTACCTGCGCCGCCGGGCGGCGACCTGGCGGTCGCCCGACCAGGTCCGGCTGCAGGCCGACTGCCTGAAGCTCCATACGCAGAGCCACCGCCAGTCGGTCCTCGATCGACTGGAAGCGGGAATTTCAGATTTAAGATTTAAGATTTAAGATTTCGATGACAAGATTTCGGCGACGTCCGATCGAATGAAAATCTTGAAATCCTGAAATCTTAAATCTGAAATCTTAAATCTTAAATTCCATCGTCAGGTATACACTGTTCGTCGTGGGCGCTTCCGATCTCCTGAAAACCGCTTCGGCCGCGGCGCATGATGTCGTCACCAACACCGGGTCGGGCCGGGCATTCAGGAAGTTGGTGCGGGATTTCGTCGACGCGCTGGCACGCGTGCCCGGCATTCCCGCGACGGAGTACTCGCCGTTGGAGATCGAGCAGCTGTCGTCGAAGGCCGAGCATGTCATCGCCGCGATCGAGCGGCATATCGAAGACCACGCCGACCAGGAGAGTGCCCGGCAGTCGCTGGGTGAGGAAATCGACGCGGTGCGGCACCAGATCAAGGAGCTCAACCGCTGGCGGCGGCATTATCTTCAGTCGCCGACTAACTCACGCTGAACTCGTACACTTACACTCGAAATTTACAATTGAAATTCCAAAATTACTGCGTTCTTTTCACTCAGCCCTCAGCGCAACCGTCGGGTCGACGCGGACGGCCCGTCGCGCCGGCAGGCATGCGCGCCGAGAGGCGGTTCGAGGTGCCTCTCATACCAGGAGTTCCAGGGCGCCCGCCTCGACGTGCATCGACACCATTCGGTTCGGTGAACCCGGAAGAACCTCGTCGTCCACATGGATGTCAGTCGCGCCCTCGAGCGTTACCTGCTGCGCGCGCTGCGAGATCAGCGAAGGCGGTCGGTCGTCGCGCCCTTCGAGCAGGTCCCGTAAGTAGCGGTCGACCTCATCACGGTGTTCCTCGCCGGCCATGACCAGCCGGAACGAACCGTCAGACGGACTCGCGTCGTCCTCGAGGACGAGATTTGGACCGATTGAGCGGATATTGAGGACCTCGACGAGGAGAAACTCCCCGGTCGTCCGAACGCCGTCAGCGACGATGCTCCACTCCCGCGGCTGGAGCCGCACGAGCACTTTCCCGAACGTGCGAACGGCTTCTGCCAGCTTCGAACGCGCCGGGAGTTCATCTCCATCAGACCGCTTGTGCATATCGGCGATCGCGGCGGGAATCAGCCCGCTGCCGACGGCTTCCACGAAGTAGCGCCGGCCCCGGACGCCGTCCGCGACACCAAGGTCGAACGGCACGCGTCTGGCCGTCTCCCATCCTCTAATGACGTCGTCGATCGAGCCATGAGCCCCGACGCTTCTCGCAATGTTGTTGGCGGTACCCAGCGGCAGGATCGCGAGCGGAACCGCCTGGCGCGCCAGCATGCGCGCGGCAAAGGCGACCGTGCCGTCCCCTCCCGCCGCGATGACGACGTCCGGGAGCGCTTCGAGCAGTCGCTCGAACTCGGTCTGCCGCTCGACGACGCAAACAAGGTCGTGGCCATGCTGCGCGACGACGTCGCGGATACGGTCGAGCGGCACCCCGTCGCCCGCGTTCCCGTTCCAGAAGAGCGATACTCTCACGCGTGCGCACCAATCCAAGAATCACGCCGAAGCTGCAACTGGCCGCCGGTTTGCACTACGAGGTGACCGATGCGAATTCTGGTGTCGAACGACGACGGGATCTACAGCCCGGGAATCTCGGTACTTGCCGAGGTCGCGTCAGAGTTCGGCACCGTGCGCGTGGTCGCGCCGGACGTCGAGCAATCGTCGATGGGGCACGCGATCACGGCCACACGGCCGCTCTCGTATCGACCGACGCACATCGGCAATCTCACCGCCTGTCGCGTCAACGGAACACCAGCCGACTGCGTGGCGCTTGGCACGTATCACTGGGAGCAGGTGGACGTGGTGCTGTCCGGGCTCAACCTCGGATTGAATCTCGGCAATTCGATCTGGCACTCAGGCACGCTTGCCGCGGCGAAGCAGGCGGCGCTGCTGGGTGTGCGCGGCGTGGCGCTGAGCGCTCCGGCAGGCATCGAACCGGACTTCGAACACTTGAAGCCGTGGATCCGGCGAGTGCTCGACGTACTGTTGACGGACTCGACATTACTGCTCGTCAACGTGAATTTTCCGCGCGAGCCCAGAGGCCTGGTGTGGACGCGCGCTTCCGTGCGTCGTTACGACGGCAAGATTGTGCCGACGAAAGATCCGCTCGGGCGCGAACTGTTCTGGTTCACGGTGAGCCCCTCGAAGGCGCCGAAGAAGGCACCGATCGATGGGCCGCCGAGCAGGGCTGGGTCTCCCTCACTCCGCTCAGGCTTGATCTGACCGACGAAGCGCTGCTCCGTGCCGTCCGCGCGAGTCGGCCCCTTGACGAAGCGAGGGCGGCGGCGGTTTCACCACCGAAGTCGTCCGAGCAGGCGGCCGAATCGGTTCGCGAAGACGAGGCCGCCGCGTCGATCCCGGTGAACCACGGTGCTTCCCGCCGCTGAATGCGCGCGGGGACGGCGGCGCGCAATTTACAATTTACAATTTGAAATTGTAAATTGCAGATCTCTCTACGGCGTCGCCGCCGTGCGGGCCAGCACCGTGCCGCTGCGCCGCGTCAGCTTCACGGCCAGCTCCGCCCATGTGAACGGGCCTTCGGGCGCTTCGACGAGCAGGACGTAATGGCCGGCCAGCGCGCCGGTCAGGCGTTGCACGGCCCGGTCTGGAAAATGGAACGAGCGCTCGTAGAACCCGCCGGTTTCCTCCGACACCGACTGGAGCCCGACTTCGAGCGAGTGATAGTCGGCCTGCGTGACGTCGATCGAGAAGACGGCGGCACGCGCGCGCTGGAGCGCGGCCAGCGCTTCGTCGTAGCCCTTCTCCATCATCACGCCCAGGGCGGTGTAGCGGCCAAAGCCGTGGCCGAACAGCACGATCGATTTCGAGCCGGGCAGCGGCTCGAGCGCCTCCCCCATCAGCAGCAGGGCTTTCTCGATCGGATACGCCTTCCGCCCTGCCGCCTGAGTCAGGCGGCGCGTCAACGAAATCTCGGCGGTCGCTTCGCCGAGCGCCTTCGGCCGCTCGAGCAGGAGACCACGCTCCAGGATCCGCCGGATCTCTTCACGATCGCCGGTGAAGTCGGCCCAGATCTTCAGGTGTGAATCGAACGAGACGACCGCAACCCGGTCGTCGGGGCCGAGCGTCTCGAGAAACGTCTTCGCCCTGAACAGCATCCGCATCAGGCCGACGATGCGGCTCGGCTCGAGATCCTTCTGGAAGAGAAACACGATCAGCCGGCCCCGCGGCAGGCTTCCTTCCGGAAAACCTGGCGCGATCACCGACGACGAGGCATCGGCGCCGGCCCCGACCCACACCGCCGACTCGACGCGAACCGGCTTGCCGTGGATCTTGACGGCGAAGTCGTCGGCGGTCAGATCCTGAATCGCGCGGCCCATGCCATCGAGCGCCCGCACGTCGACGACGATTCGCGCGACGTCGACCCGGTCGGTGAACTGCGGCTGCTGCGGCGCCTGCGCGAGCGTCACTACGGATGGACCGCGCCCACCAGGAGGATGAGGCGCTATTCCACAAGATGCAACCACGAAGATCGCGAAGACTCGAAGAAATCCAGATCCGAAGATCAGGTTCTTCGCGTCTTCGTAGCCTTCGTGGCTTGCATTTTTTGCGACTCGTAGCGAGCCTTACTTGCCTGTCGACAGGCTGAATATGAATCCCGCACTCGAGCTTCTGGCCGCCCCACCGGCCCGAACGGGGGTTGAGCGGATCGAGCGGCACGGTCGTGCAGGGCTCGCAGCCGATGCTCGAGTAACCGGCGTCGTACAGCGGCAGCAGCGGGATGTCATGGGCCTTCGCGTAGCTCCACACATCCTTGGTCGTCCACATCGCCAGCGGACTGATTTTCATCAGGTGCTTCCCGCTGGGCAGCCGGAAGTCTTCCACCGGCTCGAGACTCGCGCGGCTGGGCGACTGCTCGCGCCGCAGGCCCGTGAACCAGGTGTCGTACGCCTCGAGCGCGCTGAACAGGGGGCCGACCTTGTGCCTGGCGCAGCAGTCCGTCGTGCTCGTCTGCCAGAGGCCCACGCTCGGCTCCGCCGCGCGCAGATTGACGATGTTCAGGCTCCACCGCGCGGCCAGCTCGTCGCGGTAGGCCAGCGTTTCGGCAAAGTGATGGAACGTGTCGAGGAACAGGACCGGGATGTCGGGCCTGACCTGACGCAGCAGGTCGACGACCACGACGTCCTCTGCCTGAAAGCTGCACGTCAGGCAGGGGGCCGCCGACGACTGAAGGGCGTCCGCGACAACTTGAGTGACATCCGTCACAGCAGCAGCTCCTCCAGCGCCTGGCGCACGGCGGCGATCGCTTCCGCCTCGCTGCCGGCGCCCCGCGCCGCCCGCGCAATGCGCTCAGCAACAGTGGGTCGCTGCGTGGCCGCGGGGGCGTCCTCGCTGACCACCGACGAGATCATCCCGGCGCCCGCCGTGAAGTTGGTCGTTGGATCGATCAGGATGAAGCTGCCGGTGCCGCGATTGTCGGCATACGTGTCGAAGAAGAGCGGGCGCGCCGCCGAGATCACCACCGATCCGATCTGATTCAGCACCAGTCCGCGATCGACCTGCGCCTTCACCGTACGCGTCGTGTGCTTCAACAGGTAGACGCGTGCCGGATCGAGCGGTCGCTCGTCCATCCAGACGACGTCGGCGCGGAAGCGTTGGCCGATGCTCGGACTCGCCCACGACTCAGCCCCCGACGCGCTCGCCAGCATGTCGCCGCGGCTGATGTCGATCTCGTCGTCCAGGGTGACCGTGACCGACATGCCGGCGTGCGCCACGTCGAGATCGCCGTCCCAGGTGACGATCCGGTTGACGCGCGTCGCACGGCCCGATGGCCACGCCATCACGACGTCGCCGGGGCGGACCGAACCCGAGGCAATCTGGCCGGCATAGCCGCGGAAATCCTGGCTGGGGCGGAGCACGAGCTGCACCGGGAACCGGAACGGCTTGCCAACCGCGCTGTGATCGACCTGCACGGTCTCGAGGAACTCGAGCAGCGCGATCCCGTCGAACCACGGGGTGCGCGGGCTGCGCGTGATGACGTTGTCGCCTTCGAGCGCGCTCATCGGGATCGCGTGAATGTTGGCACCTGGCAGCAGCTTCTCGAACTCGTCGGTGATGTTCTCGAAGACATCCTGGTCGAAGTCGACCAGGTCCATCTTGTTCACGGCGAGCACGTAGTCGTTGATGCCGAGCAGGCGCGCGATCTGCGCGTGCCGCCGCGACTGCGCGCGCACGCCGTTGCGCGCGTCAACCAGCAGGATGGCGACGTCGGCGTTCGAGGCGCCGGTGGCCATGTTGCGCGTGTACTGCTCGTGGCCGGGCGTGTCGGCGAGGATGAACTTGCGGCGGGCGGTCGCGAAGTAGCGGTAGGCGACGTCGATCGTGATCCCCTGCTCGCGCTCGGCGCGCAGGCCGTCGGTGAACAGCGAGAAGTCGATCGGCCCCGCGGTCCGGTTCTTCGACGCCTTCTGGACCGAGTGGACCTGGTCCTCGTAGACCGATCGCGAGTCGTACAACAGCCGCCCGATCAGCGTGCTCTTGCCATCGTCGACGCTGCCGGCCGTGCAGATCCGCAGCAGGCCCGACATCAGAAGTAGCCCTCGCGCTTCTTCAGCTCCATCGACCCGTCCTGATCGTGGTCGATGATGCGGAGCTGACGCTCCGAGTTCTTGGTGACGATCAGCTCCTCGATGATCTTCGGCACGGTGTCGGCCTCCGACCGGATCGCGCCGGTGCACGGCGAGCAGCCGAGCGACCGCATGCGGCACATGATGCGCTGGGGCCGCTCGCCCGGCAGCAGCGGCACGAACGGCTGCTCGAGCGTGATCAGCGATTCGCCGCGGACGACGACCTCGCGCTCCCTGGCGAAGTAGAGCGGCACGACCGGAATGTTCTCGAGGTGGATGTAGCTCCAGACGTCGATCTCGGTCCAGTTGGACAGCGGGAAGACGCGGATGCTCTCGCCCGGGCGCACGCGGCTGTTGAGCAGCTGCCACAACTCCGGCCGCTGGTTCTTCGGATCCCACTGCCCGTTGGCGTCGCGCAGCGAGAAAATCCGCTCCTTGGCGCGCGATCGCTCCTCGTCGCGCCGTGCGCCGCCGAACGCGGCGTCGTAGCCGCCGGCCGTCAACGCATCGAGGAGCGACTTCGTCTTGAGCGCGCCGCAGCACGCCTTGGTGCCGACGAGGAATGGCTGCGTGCCGTCGGCGATCGCCTCGGTGTTGGTGTGGACGATCAGCCGCGCGCCGATCTCCGCGGTGTACCGATCGCGGAACTCGATCATCTCGCGGAACTTGTAGGTGGTATCGATGTGAAGGAGCGGGAACGGAATGGAGCCCGGATAGAACGCTTTCTGCGCCAGGCGCAACAGGACCGACGAGTCCTTGCCGATCGAATACAGCATCACCGGCCGCTCGAACTCGGCCACCACCTCGCGCATGATGTGGATCGCTTCGGCCTCGAGCGCGCGCAGATGGGTATCGTTCGAGGACACTACCCCGTCAATCACGCGGGTTTCCGGGAGCATCGCTACAGCCATAAGTGAATCATCTCTGCCGTTCGTCGTTCGGGCGTTCGTCGTTCGTCGGCCAAAAACAAAAAAGCCCGGGTTGCCCCGGGCTTCAGGTCTCTTCTTTGTGTTGGGTGTCGCTTACTGGATATTCGTCAGCGAACCTGGACCTGTCGCACGGGGACCATCGGGGTCCTTGTACAACAACAGGCGCAGGTCGCGGCTCCGAACATCTGAACCCTATATTAAGCGGGTCCGGGGGCAGGCTGTCAAATCCCATTGATACTGTTACTTAAGGCCCCGCCGGAGGCGCCCTTGCCATCGGCACGCGAAATCGAGCCGGTCTTCGGCGGAAGAGTCTGCGTGTGAGGCCGCTTTCGTGTGCCGCAGGGGGCGAGAAAACCCGGGATTCCGCGTGAGCAGCGCTGGTTCAGCGGCTGGCGAGAGAGCGCCTCGCGGAATGCACGGCAAGGACGACGAGCGCGATTGTCGCGGCGTACGCCGCACCGCTCAACGGACCCAATGTAAAGCCGGCCCAGCTGACCGACTGAGGCGCGTTCGTCACCAGCAACAGAATCGCAACCGCAATACCCATCGGCCTCGCGGGAACGTACCGAATCACCCAAGCTGCCAGCGGCGCGGCCACCACGCCGCCCGCAAGCATCGATAACAACACACGGCCGTCGACTCCCGCGACGCCAAGCGATCCGATCAGCGTAAACGCCGAAGCCGACGCCACCGCAACCTCCGCCGTATTGACCGAACCAATCGCGAAGCGCGGACGCACGGCCCGGTTCAGAAGATACGGTGTCACCACCGGGCCCCATGCTCCGACCAGGCCGTTCGTGACGCCGCCCAGCAGTGCCGCGATCGGCGTCCCCCGCGGATGCGAGTGATCGATTCCGCGAGGCTGGCGAGCCAGACGGTTCCGGCGCCGGAAGTCCTTCTTGGCCAGGCCCTGGTTGCTCAGCAACACGGCGAGCGGCGGGCCGGAGATCGTCGTCACCGCGTAGAGGATGCCAACGCCGCCGCCGAAGACCGCGCCGACGCGCGCGCTCGGCCCGGATCGGCCGGCGGAAGCCCGCCGGCCTGCAGCAGGATCAGCGGCAGCAGGACGACGAAGGTGATGAACTTCAGCCAGGACGGATTCACCTGCGACACGATCGCCGTGCCGATCGGCGACGCCGGGAAGCAGGCCAATCACGATCGGCAACACGCCGCCGCCAGACCGCCGGCAGCGACGCGCCGATTCACCCAGAGGACGTACGCGTTCAGGACGACCTCGATCGGCACGAGCGCGGGGTTCAGGACGCGATTCGACAGGAACAGCAGTGCGAGCGGGACGGTAATCGACAGAGAAGCCGTAGCCGAGGGCTCCGTTGACGATCGCCGCGAGGAAGGTGATCGACGAGAGGAATATCACCGGCGCAGCCCTGCCAAGGTATTCATGGAGTTACCAGCCGCTCTCCCGAGCAAGCCGCTAAGGGTAACACCACGAGCAGCCACCTCGGTTCGCTTGTCACCGCGCCGCACGCAACCCCGCCCAGTCGATCTTGAGTTTTCGCATCCTGGCGCGGAGCGTATGTGGGTTGATCTCGAGCAGCCGTGCGGCACCGTGCGGCCCCTCCACGCGGCCCCGCGTCTCGCGGAGCGCTGCTTCAATATGGCGCCGCACCACGACATCGAGCGGCTCGATTCCCCCGGGGCGCGCCGCCTCTGAACCGGTCGGCGGCGGCGGCGACGTCCATGGACGTTGCCCCAGCGCGGCCGCGACATCCAACGTTCGCCCCTGCCCGACGAGGACAGCGCGGTCCATCACGGCCGCCATCTCTCGGACATTCCCCGGCCACCGGTACTCGGTCAGCAGCCGAACGTCATCATCTGAGACCGAAACCGGCCGCACGCCAAAGCGGTCAGCGGCGCGTGCGGCGAAGTACTCGGCGAACGCCCTGATGTCGCCGGGTCGGTCGCGGAGCGGAGGGATGACGATCGGAAACACCGCGAGCCGATAGTAGAGGTCCTCGCGAAAGACCTGCCCCTCGACCAGCGCCGGCAGATCGCGATGAGTGGCGGCGACGATCCGGACGTTGACATGCACGGCCCGGTCTCCGCCCACGCGAACCACCTCCCCGTCTTGCACGACACGCAGCAAGCGCACCTGGGCGGCCGGCGCCAGTTCTCCAACCTCGTCGAGAAAAAGGGTGCCGTTATCCGCCTGCTCGAACCAGCCCCGGCGCCGCGCAACCGCGCCGGTGAATGCGCCTGGCTCGTGCCCGAACAGCTCCGAGTCGATCAGCTCGGGCGAGATGGCGCCGCAATTGACCCGACGGAATGGCCCGTTCCGGAAATGGGAGTGCTCGTGGATGGCGCGAGCGATGATCTCCTTTCCAGTCCCGGTCTCACCAAACAGCAGGACCGGAGCGCTGCTCCTGGCAACCATCCTGGCGCGTGTCATGACGACGGCGAGGCCGGTGTCGGCGCCGATCAGGCGGTCCTCCTCGGAGCGGGGGGCGCCATGGATCAGGTGTTCGGGCAGCGCCGCCGGGCGTGGCGCACCCTTTAGCTTCTGTGACATATGCTTGAATTTTCCGTCTTTTTTAACGGATATTCCAGAACATATCACGGTTCTTCACGAAAGCCTCGCATCCACGCCCTGAGCGCGGCGGCCCGCGGGTTGCACATCCTCGCGCCAGTGTTCTCCCTCGCCATCCGCTGTCGCCGCCGATCGTGCGCCTGTCGGCCCACGTGTAGACGGCCGACGACCGGCTGGTGAGCGTGGTCCCTCCAAAGCACCCTCGAGACCTTCCCTCCCCCGAGTCGATCGGCTGACGCGTTCACGCAGTCAGGGATCTGGCGCGTCCGTGCATGGACAGCCGGTGCAGAGCGTCGAGGAGAGACGATGAGATCGGATCAATCAGATCACAGGGAGTTTCGTCGCGTTCATCATCGCGGCGCTGCCGATGCTGGCCGCCGGCCAGGACGCTCGCCCGGGCCCAGTACCTCGTCGTCCGGGATTCGTCGGGCGCGGCCATGCCCGGCGTCACCATCAAGATCATCAATGAAGTCACCACGGCCGGCATCGAAGGCGTGAGCGATGCCGAAGGCCGCTATCAGGCGGGTCCGCTCATCGCCGGTCCGTACCGTGTCGAGGCCATGCTGGACGGCTTCGAGCCGGTCCTGCGCAGGGTCGCGATCGACGACGCTCAAACGAGCGCGATTGAGCTGACCCTTCACCCGTCGCGGCTCTCGGAGTCGGTGGTGGTGACCGCGCGGCGCGTCGAAGAGGTCGCGCAGGAGGTGCCGATTCCGGTGTCGGTGGTCAGCGGCGCGCTCGCCGCCGCGACCGGCAGCTTCAACGTCAACCGCCTGAAGGAGCTGATCCCGACGGTTCAGTTCTACTCGTCCAACCCGCGCAACACGGCGATCAACATCCGCGGCCTCGGCGCGCCGTTCGGCCTCACCAACGACGGCATCGATCCTGGCGTCGGTTTCTATATCGACGGCGTTTACTACGCGCGGCCGGCGGCGGCCACTCTGGATTTCATCGATCTGGAGCGGACCGAAGTGCTGCGCGGTCCGCAGGGCACGCTCTACGGCAAGAACACGACTGCAGGCGCCATCAACATCACCACGCGCAAGCCGACGTTCGCGCCGGAGAGCCGGATCGAGCTCACGTTCGGCGGCCTGGATCTGGTGCAGGCGAAGGCCTCGGCCTCGGGACCTCTGTCGCAGACGGTGGCCGCACGACTCTCGTTTTCGGGCACGACGCGACGCGGGACGATCGGCCACGTCGGCACCGGCGAGGACCTGAACGGGCTGAACAATCTCGGCTTCCGCGGACAGGTCCTCTATACGCCCTCGTCGAAGACGGCGGTGACCCTCTCCGCCGACAACACGCGGCAGCGCCCGCGCGGCTATGCGCAGGTGGTCGCCGGTGTCGCGCCGACTGAGCGCGTCGCGAGTCGCCAGTACGCGCAAATCGCCGCCGACCTGCACTACAGCCCGCCGAGCTTCGACGCCTTCGATCGGCTGAGCGATGCCGACACCCCGCACCGCGCAGATCAAACTCTCGGCGGCGCCTCGGTGGCGATCGAACGGGCGCTCGGCGCCGGTCGCCTGACGTCGATCACCGCCTGGCGCTATTGGGATTGGGACCCGTCGAACGATCGCGACTTCCTCGGCCTGCCGGTGACCACCATCTCGGCGAATCCCTCGACACAGCGGCAGTGGACGCAGGAGGTGCGCTACTCCGGCAGTGCTGGGCACGACATCGGCGTCGTCGCCGGCGCGTTCCTGTTTCACCAGACGATTGATTCGACCGGACGACAGGAGCAGGGTGCGGCGGCCGCGCGCTTTCTGCTCGCGCCGACCCCAGCAGCCGCGACACCCGGCCTGCTCGATGGCTACGGTCAGACCTCGGACATTCACTCGAGCAACCTCAGCGCGGCGCTGTTCGGCCAGCTCGAATGGCCGGTCACCGACCGCCTGCGCCTCCTGCCCGGTCTCCGCTTCAACTACGACGACAAAGCCGTCGACTACCGCGCCGAGGTCTATGGTGGACTTGCCACGGATGATCCCGTGCTCGTCGCACTGCAGCGCTCGATCCTGGCGCCCCAGGCCTATCAGGCCGGCGCCGCAGACACCAACCTCTCCGGCCAGTTGACCGCCGCCTACCGGCTGAACCCCCGCATGAACGGCTACGCGACCTACGCGACGACTTACAAGCCAATCGGGTTGAATCTCTCCGGGGTGCCCACCGACGCGTTGGGCCGCCCAGCCCTCGAAGTCGCCGCGGTGAAGCCCGAGCAGGAGCGGCATCTCGAGGCCGGACGTCAAGACCGAGCCGGCGCCCGGCATCACCGCGAATGTCACCCTCTTCGACACAAACATCCGCGACTACCAGGCGAACGTCGTCAACGCGCAGGTCGGCGTGCTGCGCGGCTACCTCGCCAACGCCGAGGAAGTGCAGGTGCGGGGCGTCGAGGTTGACAGTAGCGTGCGCGTCAGCCGGAGGATGTCTGTCTACGCCGCGGTCGCCTACACCGAAGGCAAGTACGTCTCATTCCCCGATGCGCCGCCGCCGCTCGAGGAGACCGGCGGCCCGCAGGTGAAGGACATCTCCGGCTCGGACCTCCCCGGCATCTCCCCCTGGGCGCTCTCGATCGGGGGCGAGTACGCGCAGCCGGCGGCCCTATTCGGCACGCGAGGCGAGGTGTTCGCCGGACTCGACGGCAGCTATCGCTCGTCGTTCTCGTCGAGCGCCACCGCGTCGCGATTCCTCGTCATCGACGGCTACGGGCTGCTGAACGCCCGCCTCGGATATCGCTGGGGGGACGGCTGGTCGCTGTCATTCTGGTCGCGCAATCTGCTGGACCAGGACTATTTCGAACTGCTGTCGGCGGCGCCGGGCGGCTCCGGATTGTACGTCGGGCTGCCAGGCGATCCCCGCACGGTTGGCGTATCGCTGCAGATAGCCATCCCATCGAACAAGTGAGGTTGAATGTGAAAGGCCGTCTCGCGTGGATCCCGGCGGCGGCCGTTGCGGTGGCGTGCGGCGGGTCGCCGAGCCGTGAGACGAGCGCTGGCGCGCCGGTCGAACTGCTGAACGTGTCGTACGACCCCACCCGCGAGCTCTACCAGGAGGTCGACGCGGCGTTTGCGGAGCGGTGGCGGGCCAGGACCGGCCAGACGGTTTCGATCCGGCAGTCGCACGGCGGCTCCGGCTCGCAGGCTCGGTCGGTCATCGACGGCCTCACGGCCGACGTCGTGACGCTCGCCCTCGCCTACGACATCGACGCCATGGCCAAGAGCGGACTCCTCGATGCCGCATGGCAGCAGCGGCTTCCGGACAACAGCGCGCCCTACACGTCGACGATCGTGTTTCTCGTGCGCAAGGGCAATCCGAAGGGCATCAGGGACTGGGCAGATCTCGATCCAGCCGGGCGTGTCGGTGATCACTCCCAATCCGAAAACCTCTGGCGGCGCGCGCTGGAATTACCTGGCGGCATGGGGATACGCGCTGCGGCAACCCGGCGGCAGCGAGCAGACGGCCCGCACCTTCCTCACGCAGCTCTTCGCCAACGTGCCGGTGCTCGATTCCGGCGCGCGCGGCGCCACCAATACGTTCGTCCAGCGCGGCATCGGCGACGTGCTCCTGGCGTGGGAGAACGAGGCGTACCTGGCCGTCGAAGAAGCCAAGGACCGAATCGAGATCGTGGTCCCTTCCGTCAGCATCCTTGCCGAGCCGCCGGTCGCCGTCGTCGACAAGGTCGTCGACAGGAAAGGGACTCGCGCCGTCGCCGAGGCGTATCTGCAGTTCCTCTACACGCCCGAGGGCCAGGCGATCGTGGCGAAGCACCATTACCGGCCGCGAGACACGAAGGTCGCCGCCAGTGTCGCGGGCGCATTCGCCGACGTGGAGCTGTTCACGATCGACGACGTGTTCGGCGGCTGGCAGGCGGCGCAAGCGACGCACTTCGCCGACGGCGGCACGTTCGACCAGATCTACAAGCCGGCGGGGAGCTCGCGGTGATGGCAGACGCCGTCCGCTCGGTCGTTCATGCGCGTGCACGCGACGCACACCGTGCTGCCCGGGTTCCGCGTCACGGTCGGGTTCACGCTGTTCTACCTGTGCCTGATCGTCCTGATTCCGCTCGCCGGGCTTGCCGATCCGCACCGCGTCGATGGGCTGGGAGTCCTTCTGGCAGACCATCGCGGATCCGCGCGTGTTGGCTTCCTACAAGGTGACGTTCACGACGTCGTTCTGGGCGGCGGCCGTGAACGGCGTCTTCGGCCTGATCATCGCCTGGGTGCTCGTGCGCTACGAGTTTCCAGGCCGCCGGCTCGTCGACGCCGTGGTCGACCTGCCGTTCGCGCTGCCGACCGCCGTCGCCGGCATCACGCTGACGACGCTGTATGCGCCGAACGGGTGGCTCGGCCGCCCGCTTGCGGCGTTCGGCATTCCGGTGGCATTCACGCCGACCGGGCATAACCGTCGCGCTGATCTTCATCGGCCTGCCGTTCGTCATCCGCGCGCTGCAGCCGGTGATCCAGGAGCTGGACCTCGAGCTCGAGGAGGCCGCGACGAGCCTGGGAGCGCGGCGCTGGCAGGTCATTCATCGCGTGATCCTGCCCTACTCTCCTGCCGGCCTGGCTGACCGGCGTTGCGCTCGCGTTTGCCAGGGCGATCGGCGAGTACGGGTCGGTGGTGTTCATCTCCGGCAACATGCCGATGCGCACCGAGATCGCGCCGCTGCTCATCGTCACGAAGCTCGAACAGTACGACTATGCCGGCGCGACGGCCGTCGCCTTCGTCATGCTGCTCGTGTCCTTCGCGCTGCTGCTGGCGATCAACCTCCTGCAGGCAAAGACGGCACGGAGGGTGTCGGCATGATGCCGACCGCCGTGACGAACGCGGCCTGGCCGCGGCCCGTGCGCGGCAGCGCCAGCTGACCGAGCCGCTCGTGCGTCCGGTGGCTGCTCATCGGCCTGGCGCTCGCGTTCCTGACGCTGTTTCTGGCCATTCCGCTGACCGCGGTCTTCGTCGAGGCGCTCGCCGAACGGCTTCGGGCCCTACTTCGCCGCCATCGCGGAGCCCGACGCGTTGGCGGCCCTGCGGCTCACCCTCCTGACCGCGGCCATCGCGGTCCCGGCAAACCTGGTGTTCGGACTGTGCGCCGGGTGGGCGATTGCCAAGTTCCGCTTCCGCGGCCGTTCGCTGCTGACCACGCTGATCGATCTGCCCTTCGCGGTCTCGCCGGTGATCTCCGGTCTGGTGTTCGTCCTGCTCGCCGGCCGGCAGGGCTTCTTCGGTCCCTGGCTGGCCGAGCACGACGTCCAGATCATCTTCGCCGTCCCGGGGATCGTGCTGGCGAGCGTCTTCGTCTCGGTTCCGTTCATCGCGCGCGAAGTCATCCCCATCATGGAGGCCAGCGGCACCCACGAAGAGGAGGCGGCGCGCGTGCTCGGCGCGAGCGGCTGGCAGACGTTCTTTCGCGTGACGTTGCCGAACATCAAGTGGGGCGTCGTCTACGGCGTCATTCTGTGCACGGCGCGCGTGCTGGGAGAGTTCGGCGCGGTGTCGGTCGTCTCGGGCCATATCCGCGGGCTGACCAACACGCTGCCGCTCCACGTCGAGATCCTCTACAACGAGTACCGCTTCCAGGCGGCGTTCGCCGTCGCGTCGGTCCTGACGTGCCTCGCGCTCGTGACCCTGGTGATCAAGACGGTGGCGGAGCGCCACGTCCGCTGAAACCGTTCTGGTGAGCTGATGAGCATCGAAGTCCGGAACCTGTCGAAGATGTTCGGGCGCCACGCGGCGCTGCGCGACGTCAGCCTGACCGTCAACTCCGGCGAGCTGCTGGCCCTGCTCGGACCATCGGGCTCCGGAAAGACGACGCTGCTCCGCGTCATCGCCGGACTCGAGGCGCCGGACGCCGGCACGGTGCATTTCGACGGCGACGACGCGACCGAGCCGCAGCGCGACCGATCGGCGCGTGGGCTTCGTGTTCCAGCATTACGCGCTCTTCCGCCACATGACCGTGTTCGAGAACGTCGCCTTCGGCCTGCGCGTGCGGCCGCGCCGGCATCGCCCGCTGGAAGCGGAGATTCGCCGGCGGGTCGAACGAACTGCTGGCGCTCGTGCAGCTCGACTATCTGGGCGATCGCTACCCTTCCCAGTTGTCCGGAGGGCAGCGCCAGCGCGTGGCGCTCGCCCGGGCGCTGGCCGTCGAACCGAAAGTGCTGCTGCTCGACGAACCGTTCGGCGCGCTCGATGCCAAGGTGCGCCAGGAGCTGCGTCGCTGGCTGCGGCGTCTTCACAGCCAGATCCACGTGACCAGCGTCTTCGTCACGCACGACCAGGAGGAGGCGCTCGAACTCGCCGACCGCGTCGTCGTGATGAACGACGGCCGGATCGAACAGGACGGCACGCCCGAGGCCGTCGTCGAGCAGCCTGCCACGCCGTTCGTCATGACGTTCGTCGGAGAGGTGAACATCTTTCACGGGCGCGTCCAGGACGGGAAGGCCCATCTCGGCCCGTTGGCGGTGGACTATCCGGCCTACGCCGTCGGCGCAAGCGCGGCAGGCGGTCGGCTACGCGCGCCCGCACGAGCTGGAGCTGTCGCGCAGCCGGCGAGAGCGAGGCGTGGGCGACGACGGTACGCGATGTGCGGCGTCTCTGGCGCGGTGGTGAAGGTGGAGGTCACCGACCGCAACGACGCGCCCATCCAGGTGGAGCTCGGGCGAGAGCAGTACGAGCGGCTGCAGCTCGCCCCTGGCGAGAAGGTCTACGTGAAGCCGCGGCGCATCCGCGTGTTCACCTCGGACTAGCCGAGGGGCTTCGCCCCTCGGACTCCCCCACACGCTCTTCGCGCGCCGCTTCGCCGGCGCGCTCCGGTCGCGTGGCTCGCTCGCGCGCTCGCTCGCGACGGTAGTTGTCCAGGAACGTCAAAACGCGACTTGCGCCCGGAAGACGATGGCATCCTCCGGGTCGCGGTCGGGAACGAGACCCCCTTCGAAGGTCGTGTGCTCGTAGGTCGCGTAGTACTTGATGAAATACGCCGGATACCAGTTCACGCCGACGATGAACGAGTCCGCTTCGCGGCTCGAACCGACGCCGGCGAGCCCGGCGGTGAACGCTCGGTCGTCAATCGTGACGTGGCTGTAACGCGCGACGACCTGCAACGCGCCGTACGTCCCAGCGGTCGGATCGAAATTCGCGCGCGGCCGCACGCCGCGGTCCGCACCGGCCTCGCCAGTCAGCACGAACGATCCCGTGACCTGCCACCCGTGGTTGGCCACCGCGGTCGTCGTTCCAGCGTTCAGCACGTCCTGGGTTGACTGCATGTATTCCGCGAAGATGCCGAGCGCGTTGTCGTAGTAGAACGCCGAGGGTGTAATCCGCGTCCGGTCGCCGCCGGGCGCGGCGGGCGTCACATAGCCGAAGTATCGTTGCCCGACCGACGTCCGGAAGAGCGGCAGCACACCACCGCGCTGCGTTCCCTGTGAGGCGCCGAGCGCGAACCCGAGCCCGTTCAACCGTCCGGGGTTCTGGGCACGGCGGAACGGCTGGACGAGCACCCGTCCCGCGAGATCCTTGGAATCGCCCGAATCGAGGTCGAGCACCGAGCTCGTGCCGTCAGGGATGCCGTTGAATAGGCCGCCAGCGTAGGACACTCGGCCGCCGGCGAGATCGCCGAGCGCCTGGACGCCGACGTCGCGATTCGGCACGAGGCCCGACGCCAGCGAGCGCTCTGGAAACAACAGGAACGGATCGCCAATGAGGATCTCGTAGCCGATCGGCGTCTTGCTCTTGCCCGCCCGCACCCGGAACGCGTTGCTGAACCGCAGATCAAGGTAAGCGTCCTGCAGCACCGAGAGGCCGCTGCCGAAGTCGGGCACCAGGGTGAAGTCGAAGTAGCGCGCGATGCGACCGTTGAGACCAGGCCTGGCTTTTCGGATGGTGAAGGTATTGATCACCGCGTCGGTCTCATCGGAGACCACGAAGCGGCCATCGGCCTGGGCAACCAGCGTGAAGTTGAGACGGAAGTCGCCGTTAGCGGACTGAATGAAAAAGCCATCCTGCCAGCCCGTGGTGACCGGGTTGGCGGGCTGGGTCTGCGCGGCGGCCGGGACAGCGGCCAGCGCAACCAGGGCCGCCGCTGAGGCCCCCTGGAACCATCGATGTCGTGAACTCACAACGCTCCTTCGCGAAAAAGGCTCGTACAAAGCAAAAGCCCGGAAGCGTAGGCGCCTCCGGGCCTTGGTACGTCTGAGTGAGAGTCGCCCTTCGAAGCTAGCCGATCAAGACGTTCATAAGGCGCTCTGCTTGTACCCGATCGGCCGAGCCAGTGTCAACGAAGGCCAGGCAGACTAGGCGGATCACGGCGGACCTAAAGGTCCGCACTACGTGCGCCTGGCGTGGGCCACGAGCTTCAGGTCGCGGGCCGGAGCGGCCTGCAGCTGATGCGACCGGGTGCCTCTACGCGCCGCATCGAGCGCCGCCGCGACGTGCGGCGCCACCATCTGGACGAGGCGGCCGAAGTCTTCCGTGAACGCGTCGCGGCCCGGCGCGTACATCGTCAGCACGGCCACGAGCGAATGGCCGGCGACCAGCGGCACGCTCAGGCAGCTGACGAGCGGCGGCGTCGACTCTGCCGCGCGGGCGCCCAGGTCGAGCGATGCATCCGAATTCACGATGGCCTGACGGTTCGAGGCCACCCAGCCGGTGAGGTTCTCGCCGAGTCTCATCGCCAGATTGCGCAGCGCTGGCCCGGCAGGGCCGAATGCTTCTGCGACGGACAGATGCTCGCCGGTGTCACCCACCATGAACCATGCCCCTGACGCGCCGGGCGCAATGTTCCGGAGCAGGCTGGTCGACAGCGCGAGAACATCGGCGGTCGAGCCGTTGCCTTCCGTGAGACGGGCCAGGCTGACGAACGCGAGCACTTCGTCCGCCGCGCCGACGCCGGGACGCGGCGCCGGGGCGATTGGCTCGGGCGTCGGGTGACCCTGCATCGATCGGTTGATTTGCTGCAGGACTTCGGCGCGTCCGGGCTCGTCGTGTTCGGCGATCCGGACGTCCGCATGAATCCTGATAAAGGCATCGACGACGTCCGGGTCGTACATCTTCCCCTTGCGATCCAAAAGGATCGCGATCGCCGCCTCGTTGGTCATCGCCCGCCGGTACGGCCGGTCGGACGTGAGCGCGTCGAAGCAGTCGACCACCGACAGAATCCGCGCCCCGATCGGAATGTCGGTCCCCGACACGCCGGCGGGATAGCCCGACCCGTCCCAGTTTTCGTGATGACAGCGCACGATCGGGACGACGGGGTAGGGAAAGTCGACCAGCGAGAGGATGTTCGCGCCGATCTCGACGTGACGCTTCATCTGCTCGAACTCGGCAGGTGTCAGCCCTCCCGGCTTGTTGAGGATTCGCTCGGGTATGGCGAGCTTCCCGGTGTCGTGCAGCAACGCCGCCGCTTCGATCGCCTTGAGGGTCAGCTCGTCGCTGACCTTCAGCTCTTGCGCGAGCGCCGCGGCGTACGCCTGCACTCGGCGGACGTGGCTGTGCGTGACGTCGTCCTTGGCGTCGATCGCCATGGCCAGCGTCTCGACCGTCGAGTGGTACAGGCGATCGATCTGCGTGACGTGCCGGCGGGCGTCTTCCAGCCGTCCGAACGACGCCCGCAGCGTGTGGTGGAAGATGGCGACGACCGGCAGCATCATCGCGACCGCTGCCAGCCCGACTTGCCGCAGGATGACGATCAGGCCCAGCCCGACCGAGGCTGCCGCGAGGTAGCCGATGGAGAGCCACAGGAAATGGTCGTACCAGATCTGGAACGGCGAACGCCGTGACTCCAGGCCGACCGCCACCGCTATCAGGCCCGAATTCAGCGCGAAATAGATCGTCGCCAGGAAGAACAGCGCCGGAATCAGCGGCCCGATGCGCGCGTCATTCGCCGCCAGAGGCGATGCGCCGGTGATCAGGAAGAAGACGTGGCCGGCGACCCACAGCGACAGGGCCGGCGCGACGGCGTTGAAGGCGACGCGGCGCCAGGGGTAGCCCTTGCGCCACGAGAGCACAAAGGTGTCGAGCGCCAGCGCCACGGTCGCGGGCGCCGGGCCGAACAGCAGCGTGGACGCAATGAGAAACGTGTCCGCGACCGAGATGCTCGCGTTGATCGCGGAGACGTTGAGCGTGAACGATCCCGTCAGGATGACGAGGGTCGTAAACAGGAACCACTCGAACGGGTGCGGTGCGCTGAACAGCCCGACCGCCGCGTGCGCGACCGCGGCCGTGCCCGCAACGACGATCAGCCGGACGTAGAGCGACAGCATCGGCCGGCCGCTACGGCTCCGTCAGCACCTGGGTACCCCAGATGATCTCGTCGTCGCCGGACGTGCCCCAGATGATCTCGTCGCCGCTCGGATCGTGGATGGTCGTGCCCCAGATGATCTCGTCCTGATCGTTGGTGCCCCAGATGATTTCGTCGTTGGTGCCCCAGATGATCTCGTCGTTCGCGGCCCAGACGGCCACGTCGCCCCAGATCAGGTAATTCCGGGGCAGCGAGGCCAACGGGTTCAGCAGGCCGGCGAGGTTCAGATTGCCGAATCCGATGCCGCTCGGGTTCGACCACAGCCGCGACAGGTCGAGGAGCGACAGCAGCTTCAGGCCCTGGCCCGTGTAGACGCGGTGCGCAAGCGTCCCGGCGTCCCAGAAAAACGCGCCGCCGGTGTCACCCAGCAGACTGCCGAGCAGGCTGGTGAGCGAGTTCACGAGCGATGGCAGGCCCTTCGCGGCAATCTGCCGCGACGCCCAGATGTTGAGGCTGCCGGCGCCGGCGCCCATCAGGCCGCCGTCGTCGATCGGCGTCGCGCCGGATTGCAGCGCCATCTTCACGTGCGCGGTCGTCAGGCTCGGCGTCCCCTGCAAGAGCAGCGCGGCCGCCGCGGTGACGACCGGCGCGGCCATGCTGGTGCCGCTCAAGTGCATGTAGGCGTTGTTGCCGACGCCGGCGCGATGCAGCAGCGGATAGGTCGCGGGCAGGTACGACCCGTTCGCTTCGAGCGACACGATTCGCGAGCCGGGTGCCACCAGGTCGGGCTTGACCGCGAAATCGAACTTCGTCGGTCCGCGCGAGCTGTAGGGGGCGACCGTGTCGTCGCTCCGCGAAGTCGTCCCCTTGGTATCAATCGCGCCGACGGTGATCGCATACGGCGAGTTGCCGGGCGACAGGACGCCGCCCATGATCCGCACGCCGCCATCAGTCTGACCGCTGTTGCCGGCCGCGGCGACGACCACGATGCCGGCGTTGACGGCTCGTCGAACGGCCTCGCACAGCGGGTCAGTCGCCGCCGGCTCCATCACCGGATGGCCGAGCGACAGGTTGATGACGCGAATGTTGTAGCGGCTCCGGTTGGCAACGGCCCAATTGATGCCGGCAATGACGTCGCTCGTGAATCCCGCGCCGTTGTCGCCGAGGACGCGAATGTTGATCAGTTGCACACCGGGGGCGATGCCGCTTGGGTACAGGCTGGTCGTCGAGGTCCGCGCGCCTGCGATGATGCCCGCGACGTGCGTCCCGTGGCCGTACTCGTCGGCGGTCGACGGGTCGTTGGCGAGCATGCTGACGTTCGCGACGACCTTGCCCTTGAGCGCGTTGTGCACCGTGATGCCGGAGTCGATCACGGCGACGCCGATGCCCTGTCCGGTCACTCCCTGGATGCCGCCGATGCCGAGCAGGCCGCCGGTGCCGGCCCAGGTGAGGTCCGCGCCGGTCGACTTGACTGCGACCGACATCGAGGGACGCACTTCAGGGTCCCCGGAGAGATGGTCGACGGCGCGATCGGCGGCGAGGCCGCTCACCTGCCGTCCGTCGGCGCGCAAGACAGCGCCGTCGTCGAGCCACCGGACCACCGACACGCCGTGTCGGCGGGCCAGCGCGCTGATCTCGTCGCGCGTCCCGTGGACGATGACGCGCGTGCGCTCCGCGGGACGCCGGCTTTCATGGAAGAGGAGATCGGTCGACAGGCGTGCGCGATGCTGTGCGCCAACGCCAACGCCGGAGCCGGCGGCGAGCGCGCCGGCAAGGGCTACCAGACTGAAGACGAAGCGCCGCCACGTGCGCGCTCCGCGAAGTCGTCGATCAGCAACGGCCATGACTGGACACCATCCCCGCAATAAGAAAGTGACGCTTCGCGAGGAGCAACTTCACGGCCAGGAGCTGAGCTTTTTCAGGAATCGTGTAGGACTTTAGCTGACAGTGAGTTACTGACACGTACAAAACTGTCATCAACGACGCGGTGGCTCGACATTGAACACGAGCCGACGGGTTTTGACCCGCGCCTGCGGCGAGACAGGCGTGTTTCCTATACCTTTTGCAGTTGTTACGCTGGATGTGTTGTTTCAGACCACCATTTCAGAATCGAGACGACGTAATATCCGGGGGACTATGCGAAAGCTCGCCGCGCTCGTGCTCAGCCTGTTGGCACTTCTGCTCGCCGTTTCTCCCAAGGCCCAGGCGCCGCAGCCTGCGCCCGCCACTTTCAATCCGCAGGACGTCATCCCGTTCGATGCGGTCGTCCGCCGTGGCACGCTGCCGAACGGGCTCACGTATTTCATCCGCCGCAATGCCCGTCCTGAAAAGCGGGTCTCGCTGCGGCTCGCGGTGAAAGCCGGATCGCTGTACGAAGCGGACGATCAGCAGGGGCTCGCGCACCTCATCGAGCACATGGCGTTCAACGGCAGCGCGCACTTCAAGCCGGGCGAGCTCGTGTCGTACTTCGAGTCGACGGGCGCGCGGCTCGGGCCGCACGTCAACGCCTATACGAGCTTCGACGAGACCGTGTACATGCTCGAGCTGCCGACCGACAACGCCGAGATCGTGACGCGCGGGTTCGACCGCGCTGGCCGACTTCGCCGGCGGCCTGTCGCTCGATGCCGACCAGATCGACAAGGAGCGCGGCGTCGTCATCGAAGAATGGCGCGGGCGGCTCGGCGCCGGGCAGCGCATCCAGGACAAACAGCTGCCGCTGATGTTCTACGGCTCGCGGTACGCCGAGCGGCTGCCGATCGGCAAACCTGAAATCCTGAGGACGGCGCCGGCCGCACGTCTTCGTGCGTTCTACGACACGTGGTATCGCCCCGAACTCATGGCGATCGTCGCGGTCGGCGATATCGACGCCGCACAGGCCGAACAGTCGATCCGATCGGCCTTCGGTCCGATCGCGGCGCGCGCACCGGCCGGACAGCCGCCGAATGCGCAGGTGCCGCTGCATTCGGAGCTGCTCGTCAACGTCGCGACCGATCCCGAGCTGACGAGCTCGAGCGTGCGGCTGGTGACGAAGCAGCCGGCCGAGCGGCAGGACCGGGTCGGCGACTACCGCCGCAACCTGGTCGAGCGCCTGTTCGCCGACATGTTGAACGATCGGTTCGGCGAACTGGCCCGCAAGCCCGATGCGAAGTTCCTCGGCGCCGGCGGCGGCGGCGGACCGCTGACGCCGACGGTGCAGACGTTCTCGCTGCAGGCGCGCGTGCCGGACGGCAGCCTGCTCGACGGCCTCAACGTGCTCGAGATCGAAGCCCGCCGCGTGCGCGAGCATGGCTTCAACCAGTCGGAGCTCGATCGCAACAAGCGCGAGATGGCCGCGTACTACGAACAGGCCTACAACGAGCGCGACAAGAGCGAGAGCGGCGGGTACGCCGACGAGTACATCCGGCACTTCCTCGAGGGCGAGCCCGCTCCCGGCATCGCGTACGAGTATCGCCTCGTACAGAGCGTCCTGCCCGGCATCACGCTCCAGGAAGTGACGACCTTCGCACGCTCGCGCCTGTCGGGCCAGAGCCGCGTGGTCCTGGCGGTGCAGCCGGAGAAGCCGGGCCTGACCCCGCCCTCGGAAGGCGATCTCCGCTCGGCGATCACCGCGGCCGACAAAGTGGCGGTCACGCCGTGGAGCGATACGACCACGACGCGCGCGCTCGTCGAAAAGATCCCGGAACCCGCCCGCGTCGAATCGCGCCGCGAGCTCGCCAACGTCGGCGTCACCGTCGTTCGGTTCGCGAACGGCGTGGAGGCGTGGCTGAAACCCACCGACTTCAAGAACGACCAGGTCCTGTTCACGATGTATTCGATGGGCGGCGCGTCGCTCGCCGCGCGGACGGACTTCGTCGATGCGTCGCTGGCCTCGAGCTACGTTGGGGCATCCGGTGCCGGGGGCCTGAAAGCGCTCGACCTTCAGCGCGTGCTCGCCGGCAAGCTGGCCGCCGCGTCCCCCTTCATCTCTGGCTCGACACACGGCATCAACGGTTCGGCGGCCCCGGCGGAGCTCGAAACGGCGTTGCAGCTCCTCTATCAATTCGTCGTCGCGCCTGGCGACGACCCCGAGGCGTTCGCGCTCATGAAACGCCAGCTCGAGGCCTCGATCGCCAACCGCGGCCGCAGCCCCGGCCAGGTCTTCGGCGAGCGCATCGAGCAGATCAACTCCTCGAACCACTACACGGCAGACCCGCTCACCGCCGAGGACATCGCGGCGCTCGACAGGGCGAAGATGCTGTCTTTCTACCGCGCGCGCTTTGCCAACGCGGCCGATTTCACGTTCTTCATGGTCGGGACCTTCGAGATCGACTCGGCCATCCCGCTGCTCGCGCGGTACGTGGGGACACTGCCCTCCACCGGCAAGAAGACCGCGGAGTTCAAGGATATCGGCGTGCGGTTCCCGGCCAAGGTCATCACCGAACGCGTCGAGAAGGGGCGGGAGCCGCAGAGCCGGACCGTGATCAGCTTCTTCGCCGATCCGTCTCCGGATCCGGTGGACCAGGAGCGCGTCGGCGCCGCCACCACCGTGCTGGAAATCGCGCTGCGCGACACGCTGCGCGAGGAGCTCGGGCAAACGTATACGGTCTCGGTCGGCCTCGCCCAGTCGCTGCCGCAGCGAGGCGATGGCCACACACAGGTGAGCTTCGGCGCGGCGCCCGAGAACATCAACACCATGACCGAACGGGTCATCCAGGAAGTGCGGCGGCTGCAGGAAAAGGGGCCATCGGAGGATCTGACGTCACGCGCCAAGGAATCGGCGCGCCGCACCTATGAAACGGCGCTACGGCAGAATTCGTACTGGATGCAGCGAATGCGGACGGTCCACATGCTTGGCCGCGATCCGGGCGAGATCCTCACCCGCGTCGAACGCATCAACGCGGTGACACCGGCCATCGTTCAGGAAGCGTTCAGGAAATACTTCCCGCTGGATCGGTACACGGTCGTCACGCTCCTGCCCGAGCCGGCAAGTAGGCCGACCCTGTTAGGGTCGGCTTCGGAATGTCCGGCTGAACGCCGGACGCTACGGAATGGTCGTCATCAACGGCCAATGGTCTGAACCAAACCGGCGATCGAGCCTGACGACCGTGAGTGCGGGCTCGATGCCTTTCGCAAAGACGTAATCGAGCCGGTTGCCCGTACCGAGCGGCCCGCGCCACGTCTCGCGCGACCTGACGGGTTTTGCGTCGGGAAACGCCCGCAGCAGTTCCTTCACCGCGGGCTCGTCGTCTCCCCACCAGGTATTGAAGTCGCCGCCGATCAGCAACGGCGGTGGCAAGCCCGCCACGGCTTGTATCAACGCGCGCGCCTGCCGGCGCCTGACGGCGCCTGGACCGCCGCGAAAAATCCCGACGCTCGTGTCGACATGAACGTTGATGAGCCCGAGCGATTCGAGACGCGCACCCACCGTCACACGACGCTGCTTCTCGAATGGAAGCTCGACGACGATGATGTCATCGAGCGGTGATGTCGAAAGGATCGCGCCGCCGCGATCGTCCGAGTCACCGTCTCGCCGACGGGCCGGCGCATACACCACATGCAGCCCTCGTTCGCGCGCGAACTCGAGAATTGAAGTCCGATAGACCTCCTGCAGGAGCAGCGCGAAGCGGCGGACGGACGATCCACTCGTGAATTCCCCGCGCTGGAGTCTCGAGACGAGCTCGGCGAGATTTCCGCGCCCGAGATAGGTGTTCCAGGAGAGCACGATCAACGGATCGGCGGAGCCGTCTGGTGACGGGCCGCTTCCGGCCTGGACGACGACCGGCCCAACCCCGGCGCAGGCCAGGTCGAGCTTGCCGCGGCGATCCGGGTCCTCAGGCAGAACCCAGGTGACGTGCACAGCCGAAGCGCTCACCACCGAGCGGCACGTTTCGGTTCGATTGACGTTTGGAACAGGGACCATGCGCGGCTGGACCACGCATGCCGCGACGCCGGTCAGGATGGCAAAAAGGGCGAGCAGGCGCCGACTGGCGTCAGCGCTTCCGCTTGCGCTTGGCCGGTTGCGGGTAATCGTGGGTCTGGTGCCGGCGGACATTGTCGTGCGCGCTGTGAAGCCGATCGCGGTCGCGCGCGATATGTTCCGAGTTCTCCACGACGCGATTGTGAACCTGCGACAAGCGCTCGTTGAGGCGCCGCATACGCTCCAGCTGTTCCTCGAGAAATGATCCGTCAAAATCCGCCATAGCCAGGGTCCCGCTTTTCCTGACTTTCGATCCAGCGAATCCCGTGCCAGCGGCCGAATGACTGCCGTAGTGGAGCGGGTCTGCTGAGCTACACGCGACGACGAGCACGCCTGACGCGGGCAACCCCGTCGCCTGCCGGATCGCGGACACGTAAAAGCCGATCTGCCGCCGATAGCGCTCCTCGCCGTCCGCAGCCAGCACGCGATCGCTCTTGTAGTCGACGACGACCCACGCGCCGCCTTCCTCGAACGCAAGGTCGACGATTCCTTCGACAACGGTGCCGTCGGGCATGCGGCAGGTCACCGGTGTTTCGCGCCGGCACGCCCCGCGGCGCTCGGCGGCTTGCGCGCGCGCGATGATGTCGTGGCCCAGCACCTTCGCGGCCGCGCGAGCGGCCGCCGCGGCATCGGCGTCGCTCAGGCCGAGCACCCGAGCTTCGACGTCGGCGAGCGCCTCGAGCTGGGCAGGCGGCGCATCGAACGGCGCCTGCGACAACACGACGTGGACGAGGGCCCCAAAAGCCGCTCCCCCGCCGCGCTCCGCGTCGCCTGGCGCGGCGATGTTCACGACGGCGACTTCGATATCGAGCGGCTCGGCGACCGCTTGCTCGTCGGCCCACTCCTTCGCCGTTCGGACCGCCACGCTTGGTTCAGAGCCGGCCGCGCGCGCCTCCGCGCGGGCCAGGCACCAACGGTCGTAGCGGCCACGGCCGCTGGCGATGACGTCACGCGGCACGTCCTTGACGATCAAGTCGTCGCGCCGAACGCCGAACAGCGTCTTGGCGCCGAGATTCAGTCCGCCGCCGGGACCAGGATCCCACCAGACGACCGAATATCCGCCGTCGACGAAGAGATGCGCGCCGGGCGCGACGGTCGAGGGCGCCGCCGTCTCCTCGTTCGGGCGCTGCAGCACGGTGTCTTTCGATCGAAACGCCGGACACCTGGCGCCCCGCTCCGGGCTGCGCCGCAGGTCGAGCGGCGGATACACCGCGCGATTGAGCGGCGAGAACCAACCGCCCTCCCAGGGTTCGTCCCCGAGCGCTGGAACGACGAGGAGATCGCGCGCCCGCGTCGCCGCGACGTACGCCAGGCGGACGCCTTCCGCCTGGTCGCGCGCCACCTCCTCGACTTCGTGATCGTGCAGTTCGTGCGGCGACCAGCCGCCGAGCTTCATCGCGCACAGGCCCGCTTCGGCATCGAGATAGCGGCTCGCGTCGCCCCGGTTGAGCCGGCACGTCAGGTCGGCCAGGATGACCACGGGAAATTCGAGGCCCTTCGCCTTGTGGACCGTCATCAACCGCACGCCGTCGCTGCTTTCTTCGAGGATCGGCGCCTCGGCCGCCTCACGCTCGGACGCGGTCCGCAGCTCGTCGATGAACCCCCGGAACGAAATACCGCCGGCCGCTTCGTACTGGCGTGCCAGCTCCGCGACGTGGAGGACGTTCGCCAGCGCCTGCTCGCCGGCCGGCCGGAGGATGAAGCCCACGTGAGCGCGCGTTTCGGCGAGCAGGCGTCCGATGGTGTCGGCAACAGGCCGATAGTTGCGCCGCCGATGAAGCTGCTGCAGCAGGCGCAGAGCGTCGGCAATCGGCGTCAGCTGCGTCGTGGGCTCGCCCGTGAGCGCCAGGTCCTGGCCCGAGTTGCCGCCGAGCTCTCGCGGCACGCGGAACGGGTGCAGCGAGCCGAAGCGGTGGCGGAACTCGAGCAGCAGCTGATCGTCGACGGCAAAGAGCGACCCCCGCAGCGTCGCAAACACCGACAGCTCGTCGTCCGGCCACTCAATCGCCGCCAGCGCCGCGCGAATCGTTTCCACTTCTTCCCTGTCGTGAAACGCCTTGCCGCCGACGAGCAGGTGCGGGATGCCGCGCGCCTCGATCGCGTCGACGTATCTCCGGGTGACGTCTTCGCCGAAGCTCACGAACCGCCGAAAGAGGACGGCGATGTGCCGCGCCGCCAGGGGGACGCGGCGTTCAGCGCCGCCCGCCTCGCGCTCCACGACCTGCCAGCCGTTCTGTTCGTCGGTCAGCCACGCGATGAAGGCGCCGACGGCGTCGGGAAGCGACGCCTCGATCGCCTTCGCCGACGCCTTCAGCGGTCCCCGGGCCGAATACGGCCTGGGCACCGGCAGCGCGACGATCGCGGGTTGCGAGGGATCGTCGGCTCGATGTGGCGCCAGGGGAACGTAGTCAGCCTGCAGCGTGCGCTCGTCGCCGGTCATGTCCGCGGCAAACGCGGCATTGACGAATCGCTGGATCGCCGGCACGCTCCGGTAGCTCGTTCTGAGCTGCAACACGCGCCCGCCCGACGAGCCCAGCTGACGTGCAACGCGCCAGTACGTCGCCACGTCGGTGCCGCGGAACCGGTAGATCGCCTGCTTCGGGTCGCCGACGATGAACAGCTTGCCCGGGACGGTCGTCGCCGCGGTCCACTCGGTCGCCGCCGGATCGTCGGCGGCCAGGAGGAGCAGGATTTCAGCCTGGATCGGATCCGTGTCCTGGAACTCGTCGACGAAGATGCGCGTGAACTTGCGCTGGAGATGTCCGCGGACCTCGGCGTCGCTCCTGATGAGATCGCGCGCGCGCACCAGCAGATCGGCGAAGTCGAGCGACCCCGCCGCGGTCTTCAGCGCCTGGTATCGGGCGGTGGCACCCGCGAACTCCTGCTGCAGGCACGCGGCCAGGTCGGCATCCGCCTCCTTCCTGAACTGTTGCAAGTCGGCAAACAGCGCGTCGCGGCCCGCGAGCACCTCGGTTCGCGTGACGTCCTTGCCGAACTTGTAACCGCTCCCTTTCCGCGTACGAGAAAAGCCGCGGTCGCGCACGAGGTCGACCAGGCGCGCTTCCCAGCCGTCGTAATCGCGCCGCCCGAACGATGCCTCGAGGCTGATCTGCCGGCTGAGGCGGCGGACGCCGTCGGTATCGATGAAGAGGTTGTCGCGGCGCGACGACGCACGTGCCGTGAGCTCTGCGAGACGATGCAGATCGGCCACGAGGCGATCGATCTCGCTCTCGCGGGCGAATGCGGGCCGGCGCCACGGCGCTGGAAAGTCGCGCCACTCGGCGAGGGCGCGGCCGGCATTGCGCAGCCGATCGATCGGGCCGCCCGCGTCGCCGCCCCCGAACGAGGGCGCGGCCGTCCGCCGCAGCGCGCGGCGAAGGCCTTCTGGCGGTTCGCGCAGCGCGTCCTGCAGCCAGGCACGAAAGGCGCGATCGTAGAGGCGGTTCGCCTGCGGCTCGGTGAGGACGGCGAACAGGGGATCGACGTGCGCTTCGACGGGGCGTTCGCGCAGCAAATCGGCGCAGAAGCCGTGGATCGTGTTGACGTGCGCTTCCTCGAGCTTCTCGAGCGCCGCGTCGAGCCGCTGGCGGACGACCGGCCTCGTCCGCCTTCGCACGCTCGTCCTCGAGCTGCTCGCGCAGCCGCAGCTTCAGCTCACCGGCGGCCTTCTCGGTGAACGTCACCGCGACGATCTCGATCATCGTCGCGCGCCCGCTCGCCAGCACGGCCAGGATGCGGTTGACGAGCTCGGTCGTCTTGCCAGTGCCGGCGGCAGCCTCGACGACAAGCGTGTCGTCGAGGTCTTCAGCGATCGCGCGGCGGGCGTCGGCGTCGGTGATCACAGTGGGCATGTCGAACGTGCCAGTGAAGGTCAAGACACGCACGGAAACGCGAAAACACGAAACCGAAAAGCATTAACACGGACACGAACGGCTGCGACCAGCGCGGCCGGCGCAGCCGGCCGCTGCTCGGATGAGAGGCGCCGGATTCCACAAACCATCTCATCTCACGCGGTTTGTGAATCCGGCGTCTCTCCATCCGAGGCGCTTCGCGGCGCTGGTCGCAGACGGACACGTACGGATTCTGAACGCCGTAGCCGTACGTGATCCGTCCGTGTCCGTCGTGTCCGTGTTAGCTTTTCACGCACAGGCTCATCGGATCGCCCTGAGCGCGTGCAGGTCCGCGAGGCGGTCAACGGCCTTGCGCGCGACGCGCTCTTCTTCGCGCGGGCCGCACACGGGGCGGAAATCGCACCATGTGCACGCACGCTCGTCGGGAGCAGCGGGCAGGAACCCCTGCTCCACCGCGCGGTCGACGATCGTGAGGACCTCGAGGCCCTGGCCGCGCGTGTAGTCGTTGATCGGGATCCTGTGATCGGCGAATCCGCCGACCGTCGTGCAATAGAACAACCGGCCCTCGATCACCTTCTTGCCGAGCCCCTGCTCGAGCGCCATGCTGTACAGCACCGGCTGCAGCACGGCGCCGCCACCCACGATCAGGTCGGGGTTCGAGCGGTTCCTGCCGGTCTTGTGATCGGTGATCCGAAGCACGTCGAACTGCCGGTGGTGTTCGACGAGATCGACCGATCCGCGAAGGACGAAGCGCCCGTCGACGATAATCGGATCTGGCAGGCTCCGCGGGTCGCGGCCTTCGTCGCTCAGCCCGAAGCTGAACTCGAAGAACGCGGGCTGCCAGTCTTCTTCGTCGGCGAGCTTCTGCACCCAGATGCCGAGATCCCGGCGCAGGTCGTCGATTTCGTCCCGCCAGACGCGATCGATGGCCGGCGCCAGATCTTCGGCGTACGCGCCGGCCACCCGGTCGAGCACCGCGTTGATGGCGAGCACTGCCTCCGGCAGCGTGGCACGCGTGACGGGCAGCGCGTTCCGTGCCTCCAGTTGACGGTAGAACTCGGCCTGGGTGCGATGAAAGAGGCTGCCCCGCGTCAGCGGATCCATGCGGACGATCGGCTGCGGCTCGTCCCACGGCTCGAGCCGGTGAATCGTCGCGAGCAGGAACTGGTACGGACAGCTCGCATAGCGCTGGAGCGCAGACAGCGAATACGGCCGCTGCCCCAGCCGGTGCGCCTGCAACGCCCGTCGCACGCCGTCGGTCGACGCCATGCAGGCCGTCGCTCGACGACCATGCCGGGCGTCCCCTGGCCCAGCGGCTGATCACCGACCGGCGCAGCGCCTCATTCAGGCCGAGCAGGTAATGCGCGTGACCCTTGACTGACGCCGGATCTCTGGAGTCGAGCAGCGGCTTGAGCGACGACAGATCGTGTTCGAGGTCGTCGATGGCGCGATCGGGATCGGCCGGCGCCGGCCACGCCAGGCTCGCGCCGGCTTCCTGCGCCGCGTCGGCCGCCAGCACGCGGTGGTCCGGGATCGCCCCGGTGATCGCCCGCATGACGTCGAGCGCATAGAAGGACGGGACCCGCGCGCGCGTTTCCGCCACGTCGAGGCGCGGGTACGAGAGGTACAGGCGCTCCGACGCGGCGCCAATCGCAATCTTGAGGAGAAGGCGTTCGGCCGCCGCGCGATCGTCCTGGCGCGCGAGCCGGGCGTCCGGAAGCCCGTCGCGCGCCGCGTCGAGGAGCAGCGGATCCTCGCGCGGCCGCTGCGGAACGACCCGCTCGGCGAGGCCGGGCACGAAGACCACCCGGAACGTTCGGCCCCGCGCCTGGAGCGGCGTCCCCACGAACAACCGTCCGTAGCGGCGAAGAGGCGGCTCCCAGTCGAGCGTGACGAGACGATCGTGCAGGACATCGCGCGCTTCCTCGATCGTCACCGGCCCGACGCCGGCCATCGGCCGCAGCTCCGCCAGTGTCTGCAGCACCCGCGCGGGACGGCGCAGCACGCGTCCGGCCAGTTCTCCGAAGCGATCGATCCACTCGCCCCACATCGCCTCATCGGGCCAGTCGGCAAGCGCGTCGATGATCGGCAGCGCGAACTGGCGCAGGTGCGCGAGGTTCCGCAAGTCGCGCTCGAAGCGCGCAATGCGTGCCGACTCGGGCTCCTCGCGTTTCAGCTCGGCGATCCGATATCGGAAGTCGGCCGCCAGCCCATCGAGCCTGCGCCGCCACCGCCCCTTGCCGTCCGCGCGGCTGCGTCCCCCGACGACCGCCGATTCGACGATCAGTTCCTCCCATTTCCATGGCGATCGCAGCGTGCCGGCCACCACCGCTTCGTCGTCTGAATCGGGTGGGTCCGGTTCGACTTCGGCGTGCCGTCTCTGCGGCTTCGCCGTCGTCGGGATGCTGCCCGCGTCTGCATCGACGCCCGGCCACGGAAACACTTCGTCGCGGGGCCAGGTCTCGGGGCTCGGTGCTCGGTGTTCGGTGCTCGGCGCTTCCCCACCTGCCCCACCTGCCCCACCTGCCCCACGCCTGCCCTTCCCGCCCCGGCAATCTGCGGCACTTGTCCAAGCGACAGGTACTCGTCGAAACGCCTCGCGGAGAGGCCTTCGCACGCGCACGCCAGCAGCGCGACGAAGGCGCGGCCCGCGGGATCGGGTCGACGGGTGCCGCGATCGAAGTACGCGGGCACGCCGCCTCGCGCGCACGCATGCTCCAGCAGGCCGAGGTACTGCCGCGGTGTCCGAAGAAAGACAGCCATCTCATCGAACGGAACGCCACGAGCGGCTTCGTCGAGCGCGCGCCTGACAATCTCCACGGCCTCGCGTCCCTCGCCCGGCGCCGAGAACAGGCGGACATCACCCGCGCGCGACCGCGCTGCCGGGCGATCCGGCGTGAAGACGAAACGACGGAGGTTGGCAAGATCGGTGTGCGGTGCGGCAGGATCCTGCGCGATGTCGACCACGGCGGTGGGCGAAAGGCTGCGCAGCGCCTCGAGCGCCGACTCGTCACCGTCCGGGACCGTCGCCAGCACCGCTGGCGAGCGTCGGACGAGCGCGCCAACGAACGCGCGTTCGGCGCTCGAATCGAGCGTGACGTCGAGCAGCACCAGCGGCAGCGCCGCCCACCGGACGTGCCCGTCGCCGCACGCCCGCGCGGCAAGCCTGAACAGCTCGGCGCGATCGGTGATCGACGTCTGCCGCAGCTGTCCTTCGATTCGCGCCAGGAGGCGGCCTACGTCGCGCACCGCGCGGTTACGGTCTTCCAGATCGGCCGCGGCCACGCCGGCCAGGCGAAGCTCGTGAACCGTTCGCGCCAGCGCTTTTGGAAAACCCGGCATCCTGGCGACCGGCTCGAAATACTCCATCTCGCCCGCGGCGGCCGCATCGAAGACCGCGCGGGCCGCCGCCGCTTCCGCGCCCGCCTGCGTACCGGGCATGCGCCGGGCGCCGGCGAGCTGGACGGCGGCCGACCGTGCGGCCAGCTCGGTGAGCGAGACGCGGGTAATCCCGAACGTGGCGCCGTGGTCCACGGCGAGGCGCCGCGCGAGATCGTCTGCCGCGCCGCGCGACGCGCCGATGATCACGACTTCGGCCGGCGATGGATGCGACTGGAGAAAATGGCGCGCCTGGTCGAGCCGCGCCGCTGCGGAGGTCGACGTGATGATGCGCAACATGAGGAGCCTCGTCCGGACGCCTTGCCGGACACCGCGCGACGGCAGCGCTTGCTGCCGAAACTGGAATTGGGGAATCGGGAAATCAGGATCGGTCAGGAACTTGAGGATTGAGCTGACTCAGATTTCAACCGCCGCGTTCCGCGCCTCCAGTTACCTAGATCGCTCGATTACCCGCTCATCAGATTCCAGGATGGGATGGTAGCACGCGAGCGTGACAGGGCAGGTCACTGTGCTAGTGTTCCGGCGGCGTGATTTGCAGCGTGAATCCCGAAGCGCCGCGCCCGACTGGCAAGGCGCGAAGAACGAGCTTATTGGGCATAGTGAGCGATGAGCAAGCAGCCACGGGATGCCCCTCCAGGAATTATGTTGCGAATCATGCGACCGGGAGCGAGGCGCGACGAGCCAGCGAGTGCGAGTAGCGCGCGCGAGCGGCGGCGAGAGCCTCGGGAGACTACGATGCCGCACGCATTGGTGACGGCGTTGATCGATCTCACGATGCTGTCGACGCCGAGCCGGCAGAGAGGCATCGGCCGATACGCGGCAGACCTCGCCTGCGCACTGGACGACACCAGCGTCGACGCCGCCCGCGCCCCCGACGGCGGACCTGAGAGGTCCGCCCTACGAGGCTGGCCGGATGTCCAGGTTCGTGCCATCGAGCGGTTCGACTGGATCGGTCCAGCGACGATTACCGGCCCGCGCAGCGCTGTGCGCCGGATTGCGGAGGATGCCCGCCGCTTTTCACACGCGCAGTGGGCCTACCGCGTGCGCCTGCGGCTCGCGTCCATCGTCCGCAGGAGCCGCGCCGACGTCTTGCACTAACACCTATCTCGACGCGACGCCGCTCGGACCGCTGGGGTGCCCGCGCGTCGTGACCTGTCACGATCTGATTGCGATGAAAGCGCCCGACCATTACGGCGGCTGGCGGGACGGGTGGCGCTGGGGGCGCCGGCGTCTCGACGCGAGGCGTTATCACTCTGCCGATCACATCATCGCGGTCAGCGCCGCGACCGCGTCCGATCTCGTCGCGCTCCTCCGCATCCCGGCTCGCAAGATCACGGTCGTCCACCACGGCGTCGACACGGTTCGCTTCTCCGCCGCGCCGGCCGGCGACGACGAAGACCGTGCGGCGACGGCACGGGTTCGGGGACCGCAGGTATCTGCTGTTCGTCGGCGCCGCAGACTGGCGCAAGAACGCCGAGGGGATGCTGCGCGCGCTCGCGATCGTTCGCCGGCGTCCGGGCACCTCGGACATCGTGCTCGCATGGGCGGGGAGGATCGACTCGCAGGATCTCGCCGCCGTTCGTGCGCACGCGCGGGCGGCCGCGGTGGCTGACGCGGTCATGATGCTCGGCTACGTGCCGGATGGCCATCTGGCGGCCCTGATGCGCGGAGCGCTCGCGCTGCTGTTCGTGTCGCGCATCGAGGGTTTCGGGTATCCGCTCGTCGAGGCGATGGCGTGCGGCTGTCCGGTGATTGGCAGCAACCGGCCGGCGATTGTCGAGATGGCCGGCAATGCCGCCTCGCTGGTCGATCCCGAGCGTCCGGAAGCGATCGCCGAGGCGATTGGGGCGCTCGCCGGCGACGTCCCTCAACGGCGCCTGCTGTCCGAGCGCGGCGTCGCGCGGAGTCAACACTTCAGCCTTGCGCAGGATGGCTCAACAGACGGCGGACGTGTACCGGCAGATTGCCGCGGGCCCGTCGCTGACGTGCGGCTCTCCATCGTCATCGTCAACTGGAATTCGCGCGACGACCTGCGGGCGTGCCTCGAGTCGCTGGCCGCGCAGACGTATCGCAACATCGAGGTCCTTGTCGTCGACAACGGGTCGACGGACGGCTCGCCAGAGATGGTCGGAACTGACTTTCCGGCCTGCCGGCTCCTTGCGCAGTCCGGCAACGTCGGCTTCGCCGAAGGCTGCAACCGCGGCATCGAGGCCTCGACCGGCGAGTGGGTCGCGACGCTGAACAACGACTGCGTCAGCGAACCGGGCTGGGCGCAAGCGCTCGTCGACGCGGCGGAGGGCGTGCCCGCATCGTGCGGCATGCTGCAGTCGACGATGGTCTTCCTCGACCGGCCGGGAACGATCAACTCCACTGGCATCGAACTGACGGCGCTCGGCGGCGGGCGCGATCGCCATCGCGATCGGACCTGGCCCAACGACGAATCGCGGCGGCAGTCCGCGATCTTCTGCCCCACTGCCGGCGCGGCGGCCTATCGCCGGGCGATGCTGGACGCCGTCCGCCTTTCGACGGGCTATTTCGATCGCACCCACTTCATGTACTTCGAGGACATCGATCTCGGCTGGCGCGCGCGGCTTGCAGGCTGGGACGCGTTATTCGTTCCCGACTCGATGGTGCGCCACAAGTGGCACGGCAGCACCGACCGTCACGGGGCTGGCGTGGCTCGCCGTCCTGTCCGGCATCAACCGGGTGCGCACCCAAATCAAGAACGCGTCGCCGTCCCTCATCGCGCGCACGAGCCCGGTCACGATGGTCGAAGACGCTCGAGATCGCCCGGCACGCGGGCATCGACGGTCTGCGGCAGCTGAAAGCGGCCGTTCAAGAAAGCCTGGCGCTGCGTAAGGAAGTGGCGAAAATAGCGCGCGTCAGCCGGCGCGCGGTCGAGCGCACATGGACGACGTGGTAGTCCGGTGACACGCCCTGCTTGGCGCGGTCCCGCCAATCGATGCAGGCGAGTGAGAGCGGGTGGCGGGCGGGGGTGAATCAGGAACCGTCCTGGGGCGTAAAAGGTCGTGAAACCGGTTGGCCGGGCTCGAGTGTTACTTCTTCCTCCAGATGACCGACGGTGAGCCCAGTCCCCTCGCGAAGGAGGTAAGTCACCAGACCCTTCCTCCCCTCGATGTCCACCGTCAAGAGCTGTCCCCGGATGGTGAGATGGAAGCGGAGGCCGTCAACCCGGCGCCCAAGGCGAGGATGGAACGTGATTCGGCCGTTGTAGTCGCGCAGGCCGGCGACGCCGTAGATGGCCGCCATCCACGTCCCACCCATGGACGCAATGTGGCAGCCCTGCTCGACGTTGGCGTGGACATCCGCCAGGTCCATCCATAACGCATACCTGAGGTAATCGATCGCCTTCTCCCGGTAACCGAGCTCCATCGCCAGGATGCTCTGAATAGACACCGAAAGCGATGAGTCGCCGGTGGTCAAGGGATCGTAGTAGTCAAAATTCCGGCGTTTCTGTTCGAGCGAGAATTCGTTCCCTAGCAGGAACATCGCCAGGACGATGTCAACCTGCTTAATGACGTTATGGCGGTAGATGACCAGCGGATGGAAATGCAGCAGCAGCGGGTAACTCTCTGGAGAGGTGTTCGCGAAGTCCCACGGCTCCCTGTTCAGGAAATCGTCATCCTGGAGATGGATTCCCGCCGTCTCGTCGTACAGGACGTACATGCGGTCGGCGGCGGTCTGCCAATCGGTGACTTCTGACTCGCTGAGCGAGGTCGCATGGGCCAACTCGTCGAACCGCTCCGGCTTGGTCACGCGGATTCCCTCCAGCGTCTTTGCGGCCGCCCGGAGGTTGGCCCTCGCCATCAGGTTGGTAAACGCGTTGTTGTTGACAACGGTGTTGTACTCATCCGGCCCAGTGACGCCGTTGATACAGAACCGTCCGTTGTTGCGGCTCGAGTAGAAGCCCAGGCTTCGCCACATCCGCGCGGTCTCGATCAGCATTTCCGCGCCTTCTCGATACAGGAACTCTGTGTCGCCCGTGACGTCCACATACTTCATCAGGGCATAGGCAATGTCCGCGTTGATGTGGTACTGGGCCGTCCCCGCCGCGTAGTTGGCCGAGGCTTCGTCCCCGTTAATGGTCCGCCAGGGGAAGAGGGCTCCCTGCTGGTTGACGTCACGTGCGCGTCTGCGAGCGGCGTCCAGCATGCGATACCGGAACCGCAGCAGGTTCCGCGCGACTTGCGGGCTGGTGTAAATCAGGAACGGAAGAACGTAGATCTCAGTGTCCCAGAAATAGTGGCCCTCGTATCCGTGCCCGGTCAGGCCTTTGGCTGGTACGCCCATTCCATCTGCGCGTGCGCTGGCCTGGCAAATGTGGAAAAGGTTGAAGCGCGTGACCTGCTGTAGCTCGACATCCCCCCGCACTTCAACGTCTGCCCGATCCCAGAACCTGCCCAGGTACACCTGCTGTCCGTCGGCGAGCCCGTCGAATCTCACGCTGCCTGCCCGATCGAGTGCCCTCTCGGCGCGCTCCGCGAGCTCTTCGGCGGGGTCGTGCGATGAAGTGTGGTAGGTCAGGAGCTTTGTCAGACGCACCGTGTGACCGGCGCGACCGTGGACGGAGATGACCACCCGGCCTCGTTCGTCCGATGACAAGTTTTTCAGGTCGTACGAGCCGTCCGTCTCGATCTGATGGTCCATTCCGCAGGCCAGCGTCATTCTGCTGGTCCGCGTCATCGCCATCAGAATCGCCATCCCGCCGGAAGCCCGCGAGCCCTGCGGAAGCAGGACTCGCCCCGCAAAGGCACGGCTTCCCCGTGGGTCACCCTCGAGCGGGCGTGTCTCTTCTTCGTACCGGAGCTCTGACGAAATCACGATGGGCGCCGCGGCGTTGAGCAGCGTGACCTCGTACGAGACGGCGGCGACGTGCCTGTGCTCGAAGGAAACGAGCCGTCGCGAGCGAACTCGAATCCGCTTGCCCGAGCCCGTTTCCCAGGTCACGTCGCGTTCGAGGAGGCCGGTCCGCATGTCGAGGGCACGCTCGTAGTCGACCAGCGTGGCGCGAGCGAGATCGAACGGTTCGTCGTCCACGTAGAGCCGAATCAGTGTGGCGTCCGGTGCGTTGACGATGGTCTGTCCGCTGCTCGCGTACCCATAGGCGGGCTCGGGATAGACGATCGGCCACGTTTCATGGAACGCGTTGAGCAGCGTTCCTTTCTGAAAAACGGGTGTCCCTTCGTCGAACATACCGCGGATGCCGAGGTAGCCGTTGGCGAGCGCAAACAGCGTCTCCATTTGCGCCATCCGAGGAGGATGGTATTTCTTCTCCACAAGCCGCCACGGGTGGTGCGGATAGATGAAGGTGGGGAAGGTCTGGATGTCGCGCCGGAGCATGACCGTCAGCGTCTCAGGACCGTGGTGACAGCAATTCCTCGAGGTCTGCGACCACGAAGTCGGCTCCTTCGTGTCTCAACGCGTCGGCGTTGCCGGTTCGAGCGATTCCAATCACCAGTCCGAAGCCGCCCTTCTTCCCGGCTTGCACACCGGCAATGGCGTCCTCGACCACGATGGCGCGCGCGGGCTCGACCCCGAGTTGTCGGGCGGCCGCCAGGAACATGTCCGGCTCCGGCTTCCCGGCAAGACCCAGATCTGAAGCGGTCCGACCGTCAACACGGACATCGAAACGGGACTCGATCCGTGCCGCGGCGAGAATGGCGGCACAGTTTTCGCTCGAGGAAACCACCCCCATCTTGTATCCCTGCTTTCGCAGAAAGTCCACCGCCCTGACCGACCCCGGATATGCTTCGACGCCTTCCCTCGCCATGATCTCGTTGACCAACGCATTTTTGTGGTTGCCGAGTCCGCAGACGGTTTCAGCGGTTGGCGGATCGGTCGGTGCTCCGTACGGCAGACCGATTTGTCGGGATGCCAGGAAGCTGCTGACCCCATCGAAGCGCGGCCTGCCGTCGACGTATCGTCGGTAGTCTTCACCGCTGTCGAAGGGGATGAAATGTCGATCCTGCGCTCCGGTCTGGCGCTGCAGGAAGATGTCGAACATCTGCTTCCACGCGGCTGCATGGAGCGTGGCGGTCGCCGTCAACACACCGTCCAGGTCGAACAGAATCGCGTCGAAGCGTTCTCGTGTGATCTCGGGGAACGAAATCATGCACATCTCCCTTTAACAGCGTGGCCCGAACGTGTCCGCTGCCGGAGTCATAGCCCGAGCACAACTCTCATGCCGTCGAGGGCCCCGCATCGCAAGGGCATGTTCTGGCCCGACTGGTCGATGCGTCGGTGTCCCTCTCGTCACTCTCGAATCTAGCCCGACTGCAGAATCGCGGTCCTTGAATCGGACGTCCGGCTAAAGCCGGACGCTGCGTCAGGCACGAGCGATCTCGCTTCCAGGAGCGCGCGGCGATCGACCAGCCAGACGACGGCTGCATAGACGCTCAGTGAAACAACCGCGGCCGCCGCGAACGAGAGTGGACCGTCCACTCTCGACGCAAGCACGAACCGTCCGGTGGCTGCGGTCAAGCAGGCGGCCGCCCATGGAACTCGGAGCCGCCTCCAGAACCGCGCCTCTGGCAGCATCCTCCGCAGCACCTCGGCGATCACGATGTTGCCAATGACGACGTGCGACGCGTATCCGATGGCGAAGCCGAGCGTGCCGCCGAGTGCCGTGCCGATTGGGACCGCGATCCAGGTAATGACCGTCCACAGCAGCGCCACGCGCGCGAACACACCTGGACGGCCGATCGCATCGAGCGCGGACGCGACCAGCGGCGACAGGAAGCCAATCGAAATCGCCACGGAAAAGACAACCAGCAGCGGGACCGCCGGTAACCACTGCTCCGAGAACACGTAACGCGTAAGTGGCTCGCCGAGGCCGATGAACAGCCCGACACAGCCGCAGGTGACGAACGCGCACAGGTGAATCGCGCGGCCGAGCGACTCGCCGACGAGCGCGCGGTCGTGCTGCAGCCGGGCGAACAGCGGAAAGCCGACGGTCCGCAGCGTGTCCACCATCTTCAGCGGAAAGTAAGCGGTCTGCCGCGCCCAGTTCAGGTAGCCGACCGCGGTGACGCCGAGCTCGCGTCCGCCCCAGAACGGCGTCACCGCGTCGTTGACGAGGCTGATGACGTTGCGCGACTGCTGCGCCAGGCCGAAGCGCATCAGCGGCCGGACCTCCGCCCAGGCGAACGTGGCCCGCGGGCGCCAGCCGGAAACGGCATAGGCGATCACGGTCACCAGGCTTGCGCGTCCGATCACGGCCGCAGCCAGCGACCACACGCCCCAACCCAGGAGTGCGAGGACGACAGCCACGCCGTAGAAGGCCGCGCCGCCGGCGACGTCGATCAGCGAGAGTGCCCCGAAGCGCAACCGCCGCTCGAGCAGCAGCATTGGCGCGATGCGCAAGCTGACGAGCACGAAATCCACGGCCATGACCTGCATCAGCAGCGCCGAATCAGGCGGCAAATCGGGCCAGACGACCGGGATCGCTCCAGCCGCGGCGGCGACCGCCGCCATCAGGACAAAAGATGCCGCGAGCTGGAGATAGAAGACGCTGGAAAGCTGTCGATCCGTCGGCGGCGTCGCCTGTCGCACCAGCGCGCCGCCGACGCCCGTGTCCCCGAAGAACGCGACAATCGCGAGCACCGACTGGACGATGGCGAAGACGCCGAATTCGTGCGGCGTCAGCAGCCGCATCAGTGCGATGCTGCCCCCGAACACGACCACTTGCATGACGACCGTGCGCGACACCAGCGCGAGAATGCCCCGCGTCGCCAATCCGTTCAGAGTGGAGAGATCGATATCATTCACCGCAGGCTCATCCTAGCATCCTGTCGTTCGACGTTCGTCGTTCGTCGGGATCTCGTCGAACGTCGAACGCCCGAACGACGAACGGCTCTATCTCAGTAATGCAACCAGCAGCACGTTTCCCACCGTGAGAAACGCGACGAGCGCGAGTGTGAGCGCGTCAGACCAGAACGCGGACACAGCGAGTGCCAGATACAGCACGGCGAGGTGCGAGCCGAGGCCGAGTGCCGTCCAAGTACGCATGCGCTCCGTTGTCAGCGCGGATGGCGCAAACCCCGGCAGCGCCTCAGCGACCGCGCGGAGAGTCCCAACGTACTGGCGAAAGAACCAGAGGAGAAACGACCCGGCAATCTCAATCTGCGCCAATTCTTCCTGCGTGGGGAGCGGCCGCGCTCCGATGCGCGACAAGTAGGTCCGCTTCGCGAAGTCGAACAACGAGCACTGGAGACCGTAGCTGCCCATGGCGACCAGGCCGAGCCCCCACAACATTTCCTCCCCCGACTGCCGCACCAACGTGTAGGTGATGCCGCTGAGAACGGCGAGGTTGACGGCGAGGTCGGCAAGCCCGTCGAACATGTCGCCCGTGCGCGAGGCCGTGCCCCGAATACGCGCCAGCTGACCGTCGACGCAATCCAGGATCACCGCCGTAAAGAGGAGCGCCGCCGCCGCGAGCCGCAGCGCCGGAGACTCGACGGCGAAAAACACCAGGATGCCGGCGGCGACACCAGTTGCGCCCGCCAGAGCGGTCACCTGGTTGGGTGTGATGGAGGTTGCGGCCAGCGGCCGGACGAGGATCGCGGCCAGCGGGCGATGGAGGCGTCGGTCAATCCATTCTTCGGCAACACCGGAAGGGGCGACCACGGGCCCCGAGCGGCTCATTGCGCCGGCGCAGGGTCGAGCCGGCGAATCGCGTCGAGGACGCGCGCGCACTGCGAGAGCGTGCCAACCGTCACGCGAACGAAGCCGCCCAGCTGCGGCAGCTCGCTGCGATCCCTGACCAGAAGGCCTTCGCCGCGCATCCGCTCGCAGAAGCCGGGCGGATCGGCGAGGCGCAAGAGGATGAAGTTCACGGGACTGGGAACAACCGTGTGGCCGAGGGCGCGAAGCGCCTCGACGAGCCATGCGCGCGCCGCAGATACCTCTTCGACGTAGCGTTGCATGTACGGCAGATCGTCGAGGGCGGCCACCGCCGCCACCTGGGCGGCGGCATTGACGTCACGGCCGCTCCAGAAGCGGCGCAGGCGTGCGGCGAGCGCCTCAGTCGACACCGTGTACCCGCACCGAAGCCCGGCGAGGCCGAACGCTTTCGAAAACGAGCGCATGACCAGGAGGTTCTCGAAACGATCAATCAACGGAACCGCGGTCACCCCTGCAAACTCGAAGTAGGTCTCGTCGACGATCAGCACGCCGCCGGCAAGCCGCGCCAGCAAGGCAGAGAGTTCGTCCAGCGAGAAGGTCCGCCCGGTGGGATTGTCCGGGTTCGACAAGTAGACGATTCGCGTGTCGGAGTCGATGGCCCTGAGGAGCAGCGCCACATCCGGCGTGAACGGGTCGGCGGCATGGACCAGCTCGACCGTCAGGCCGGCGGCTTCGGCTGATCGGCGGAACCGATCGTAGGTGGGCGCGGCGACACAGACTCGATCGCCCCGCGACGCGAACGTCCGCACCGCGCACTCGATCGCGGCATCACAGCCGTTGAATGGAAGCACTTCCGCGTCGCTGCGCGAGGTGTACTCGGCGAGGCGCGTGCGGACTATCGACGCCTCACTGTCGGGATACCACGAGGCGCGGCCTTCTTCCAGGAACTCCCGAAGGCGAGCTGCCACGAGGGGCGTCGGCGCAATCGTCGACTCGTTGGCGTCGAGCTTCAGCACGGCAGCGCCCGGCGCGGCAGGAGTCGCCGGCCGCGATCCAGTGGCGCTGGTCAGCACGAAGCAGACTCTAGCACAATGCTTTCGATGCCGAGGATCGGCCTCGATGCGCGAATGATCGGTCCCACGCCGACGGGTCTCGGCACATACGCGCGCGGCCTCGTCCGCGCGCTCACGACGATCGATCACGCAAACACGTACGTCGTCATCCGCGGACTACGCGCGGGTGGACCCATCGTGTCAGGACCGAATGTCGAGGACGCGATCCTTCCGGGCGAGCTCGACACCCCGCGGAATCTCCTGCACGGCGCCGCGATTTCGCGCCTGGGCCTCGACCTCTATCACAGCCTGCATCACTTCCTCCCACTCGGCCTGCGGGTACCGCGCGTGGTGCTGACGCTTCACGATCTCATCTGGCTCGAGCACGCACACCTCATCATCGATGGCCGGTTCGGCGCCATTCATCGGGCGGCCACCCGCGTCTTCGCACGCGTCACGATGCGCCTTGCCGTTCGCCGGGCGGATCGCGTCATCTCCGTCTCGGGCCACTCGGCGCAGCGGGCCCTGGCCTATTACCAGCTCAATCCGCGGCGCCTGACCGTCGTGCACCACGGTCTCGACCACCAGGCGTTCGCCTTTCAGTTTCCGTCGGCGAGGAGCGATCGATACTTCATCGCGGTCGGCAACACACGTCCGTACAAGAACATCGCGACGGCGATCAAGGCCTTTGCGATGTGCGCGCAAGCGGATGCCGACGTCCGTCTCGTGATCGCCGGCCGCGGTGATGCCATCGCGACGCTTCGGCCGCTGGCCGCCCGCCTGGGCGTCGCGGATCGCGTCCGGTTCGCTGGCCCGCTGGCCCAGGATGAGCTGCTCGCGCTGCTGCACGGGGCGACCGCGCTCGTCTTCCCGTCACTGATCGAGGGATTCGGACTGCCGGTGCTGGAAGCGATGGCCGCCGGCTGCCCCGTGATTGGATCGCGAATCCCGACGGTGCAGGAGATTGCCGACGACGCCGCGCTCTTCGCGGAGCCGTCGAGTCCGGATGAGTTTGCCGCCGCGATGAGCCGGCTGCTGGTAGACGAAGGCACTGCGCAGCGACCTGGTCATGCGCGGGTGCCAGCGCGCGTCGCGGTTCTCCTGGGAGCGCTGCGCCGCTGAAACGCTCGCGGTCTACCAGGAATTGCTGTGATAGTATCGCCGCCTCAATGCGGCCGCTCGACGCGATCCTCTTCGATCTCGGCGGTACGCTCGACGGCCGTCACGGATGGCGCGACCGGTTTCATCGCCTCCTCCCCGGCGCCGGCATCGCCTGCTCGCGAGACCAGCGGGCGGCGGCCTTCGACTACGCGGAATCCCGATCACACGCCGAACCGGGGATGGCAACCTCCGAATTGCGCCACATGGTGACGTGCCACGTCGGCTGGCAGCTCGAGTTCCTCGGCCGCCGCCCAGCCGGCGCCGTTGCGCAGATCGTCAATTCGTTCATCGGCGACATCTATCAGGCAGCGGCGGTCAACCGGCTGGTGCTCGCCGAACTGGCCCGTTGCGGATTCAAGCTCGGCGTCGTCTCGAACGGCTGCGGCAACACCGCTGGTCTCTGCGAAGAGTACGGATACGCGAACACGCTGGCCGTCATGGTCGATTCACGCGAGTTCGGCGCGGCCAAACCCGACCCGTCGATCTTCCGCCATGCGCTGTCCCTCATCGGCAGCCTGCCGGAGCGGACGGCATTCGTCGGCGACTCGCTCGATCGGGATATCGATCCGGCAAAGTCGTTGGGCATGCACACGTTCTGGATCGCCGGCCGTGACGCGCGGCTTGCGCGGCGGGCTGACGCAATCCTCGACAGCGTTGCCGAGCTTCCCGCCGCGCTGGATCGATGGTCCGCCTGATGCGCGCCGGAATTTTCGCCGCCGGATTCGGTGCGCGGCTGCGTCCGGATGCCGACCCCACCGGAACCCCCAAGGCACTGACGCGCGTGGCCGGACGTCCTCTGATCGACTGGGTCCTGTCGGATCTCGAGCGGGCCGCCGTCGAGCAGGTCGTCGTGATCGTCAACGAAGGTTCGACATCGATACGGGATCACGTGGAGAAGAGCGGCAGGGCCAGCGTCACCTGGCTGGTCGAGACGACCGCGTCGTCGATGCACAGTTTTCTCCGTGTGCTGGAGGAGCTTGCCCGCGACGGAGACGACGGGCCGTTTCTCATCACGGCCGTCGACACGATCGCGCCAGCCGGGACGTTTCGACAATTCGCCGAGATTGCGGCCGCGGCGCCATCGGCTGACATCGTCTTCGGCCTGACGACGTTCGTAGACGACGAGAATCCGTTGCGAATTGATCTGGCCGACCATTCGACCGCTGTGGCTGAGGTCACCTCCGTCGGTGACGGTCCGTACGCAACCGCCGGCTACTTTCTGGTCAGGCCCAGTGTGCTTCGCGAAGCCGGCGTGGCGCGCGCCAGCAGCTTCGGCGCGCTGCGTGTCTACCTGCGCCACCTCTTTGACCGCGGATACCGCATGTCAGGGGTCAGGATGGCGGATTCGATCGACGTCGACCGTCCGTCGGACGTCGCGACGGCCGAGCGACTGCTCCGAGCGTCACTCTCATGAGCGAGTTTCTCGGCATCTACCGCGAATCGATCTGCTCGCCGGGGCGCCATCGCGAGAACGATACGGTCATCCTCGAGCTCGTCGCCGCCGAGCTCCAGCGCCGCGGGCACGTCGTCCATCTCGCCTCGCCGGACGAGGTCGGGCGGTTCGCCATCTCGAGGTTCACGATTTTTTCGATGTCGCGCTCGCCGCGCGTCCTCAAGCTGCTGGCGCGATGGGCTGCCGAGGGACGGACGGTCGTCAACCGGCCCGATCGCGTCCTCGGCACGGCACGCAGCCAGTTGGTCGATCGCGCCCTCGGCAGTGTGTCGTTGCCCTCGTGCCATGTCGTTCCCACGGCCCGCGCCGCGAGATCGAGCGTCCAGGCCGTCGACGGCGATTGGTGGGTCAAGGGCGGCGATCTGTACGCGAGCCGCCGCGAAGACGTGCAGCGGTTGGGCACGATGGAAGAGCTCGGTCGAGTCTTGAACGACTTCGAGCGACGCGGCATCCGGACCGCGGTGCTGCAGGAACACGTCCCGGGCCGCGAAATCAAGTTCTACGCCGTCCGCGGCGACTTCTTTTACTGGTTGGAAACAGACAATCCCGCGGTACATGGAACCCTCGGCGAGCCATTTCAGGCGTGCGCGCAGGAGTCGGGAGCGGCGCTATCGCTCGACATCTTCGGCGGCGATCTCGTGATCGGCGAAGACGGCCGGACGACGCTGATCGATCTCAACGACTGGCCGTCATTTGCCCCGTGTCGCGACGCGGCAGCGCGGGCGATCGCGCGGCACCTCGAGCTCCGATCCTTCGACGCCTACGCGGCTTCCTCCCCAGCCGGATCGGTGACGCCGTCCGCGTCTGCCTGATACTCGGGGCCGTTCCACGCGATCCACTGGACTGTCGACACGACGGCCGAAGAGACCGTGATCATCGCGTGCCACAGGAAGGCCACCACCGGGACACCGGCGAGCGCCGTCACGACGTAAAGCAGCGAATAGAAGTCGCGTCGCGTCACGTCACCCAGGAGGCGCTGCCTCGTCTCGGTCTCGGTGCCGCCTCCGATCCACCATCTCAAACTCGCGACGCTCCCCCGGCCGCCCGCCTTGACGATGAGGCCGGCGTACAGACCGGCAACGTGGATTAACTGCGCGACCAGCGCGATCCAGGCGACTGGCCACGCCCAGGGATGGGACGTCGACAATCCGATACCCACGGCCACGAGGAACGCGATGTTCAAGACATCGTCCACCACCTGGTCGAGCCACTCTCCGGCCTTCGACCGGAGGTACTTGAGCCGGGCGATCTCGCCGTCGCAGCCATCGAGCACGTTCTGCGCCTCGAACAACATCGCACCGACGACGAGGTTCCAGTACCCGCCGTCCAGGGCCACGACGACGCCAGCCGCGCCAACCGCCGCGGCGACGAGCGTCATCTGATTGGGAGTGACGGCGGTTGACAGCACCCGCTTCGTCACGAGCCTCGACAGCCGCCGGTGCAGGTGCCGCGAGACGAGGCCATCGGCCTGTTTGTCGAGCGACCGCAGCAGCAGGGCCGTCGCGCGACGGCGCTCGTCGTCGCTCCCGGCGATGACGACGAAGTCCGCGTCGGCCATCCACTGCACGTCCGGAACGGCATCCGAGATCGCCAGGGCCCGGATGACGTCGGAAGCAACCGCATCACCGCACAGGTAGACAGCGGCCGCTTCCGAACCGACGGCGACACTGCGATCTGGAGCGACCGCCTGGCGCGCGAGGCGGCGGACGACGTTCGGATGCCAGATGCATCCGGCGCGGGCCACGAGGATGGACGATTCGATCTCGCGCGGCGATCTCAGCTCGGAGACGTCGAGCCGCACGCGAGGGTCCGATCGGACGGCATCAACGGACACCCCGACGAGATTGACGGACCGAATGCCGGCATCCTGCAGCGAAAGCACCTGGCGGAGGATGTTCGGCAGTCCGCCGACGACATTGAAGCTGACGTCGGCAATTCCGGGCGGCGGCCCGACCAGGCAGGCACGCCGTGTCACGTGCCGAACCGTTCGCGGGCAGCGGCAAGATCGCCCGCGTCGTCGATTTCCATCCAGCTGAAGGCCGGCACGGGCGAGATGCCGAATCGGTACGCCGCCGTCGATCATCTGCTGGAACGCATCCTCGTAATAGGCCGTCGCGGCGCGGGTGCTCGCCAACGACTCGAGCGCCGTCCACATCAGCGGTGCGGCTGCCCTGCCGATCTTCTGGACACCGATTGATTCGCCCGCGCTCTCGGCCGCGTCGAGCGCCTTGGAAATTCTCTGCACAGAACGATCTGCGCGCAGCTGCACCTTCATCGCCTCGGCGTCCCATCGAATATTCGTGTCCACGGCTAACGCGCAGTCCGCCGGATGGGCAATCAAGGCAGGCAGCGGATCGGCCAAAAAGATCACATCAGCATCACACACGACGATCCCGTCAGTGCCCACCGCCTCGCGGGCCATCGCCAGGCTCGCCGCGTTGTTGGTGGTCGCGTACCGCGTGTTCCGAACGAGCGCGATGCCGAGCGAGCCTCGACGCGCGCGCACGCGTGCCTCGACCAACTCGAAATGATGTCCGCCGACGATGACCGCACGGTCCAGCCCGGCCGCTTCAATGCTGTCGAGAAGCCGATCGATCAGCGGACGTCCCGCGACGTCGATCAGACATTTCGGCGCAGCATCCGTCAGCGGACGGAGACGGCTGCCCGATCCGGCGGCGAGCACCACGGCAATCACGGCGCCCAGTGTAAGATAGAACATTGCGTTCTCAGGCCTTCGACGTTGCTCAGGCCGACCCGAGCGAGTCGAAGGGTCGTCGGGCGTGCCGGAGGAGTTTTGACCCGCCGCGTCGCCGTCCTCTCCCTACTCATCACACTGACGCTTCCGGTGCTTGCCGGAGCGGCGCAGTCCGTCTCGACCGGCGCGATCGAAGGATCGGTGTCGACGCCGAAGCCGGCAGTGCGGCTCGCGGGAGCGCTGCTCGCCGTGACCGATCGGCGAGGCGCGGAGGTCGCGCGGACGGCGTCGGACGGCGAGGGTCGATTCACGATCGGCGATCTTCCCGTCGGCCAGTATCGCGTCGTCGTCTCGCTCGAGGGATTCCAGGCGGCAGACATGCCGGTCGTCGTGGCGGCCGGCAAGACGACCATTCTCGACTTCGAGTTGCCGATCAGCGTGCTCGCCGAGCGGGTGGAGGTCGTCGCGCCGGCCTTGCCAGGAGCGCCCGACACGTTCGGCGCCGCGGAGACCCTCGACGTCACCGCCCAGGAGGCGTATTCGACCGGCGGCGGCTTTCAGGCGGCGCTGCGGCTGCTGGCCAGTGTCATTCAGTCGCCGGGCGGGCTCAGCATCAAGGGCGGCCGGCCGACGCAGGCGACGACCCAACTTGGCGCCGGCACGATGATGGATCCGTCGACGGGGCTCGTTCCGTTGACGCTGCCGCCCGATGCGATCGATTCGGTCGAGGTGCTGGCCAACCCGTACGCCGTCGAGTTCGGCCGATTTTCATCGGGACTGGTCGTGCTTCGCAGCAAGAGCGGCGGCAACGAGTGGAAGGTGCGGGCCAACAACCTCGATCCCGGCTTCCGCACCGAGCGGGGTCACGACTTCCACATCATCGGCCTGAGGGTGTTCGCACCGCGCGTCGAGGTTGGCGGTCCACTGATCAAGGATCGGCTGGCGCTCAAGCAGACCGCGCAGTATCGGTATGACGCGACAGAGATCGCGAGCCTGCCCCAGGATCTCTACCGTGTGGATCATTGGGTCAGCTCGTTCACGCGGCTCGACGGGCGGCTGTCGCCGCGCCACACGCTGATCGCGACAGGCGGCGCCGAACCAAGCCGCACCAAGTACGCCAATCTCGGCACCTTCGTTCCGCCCGACGCGACCATCGATCTGGAGGATCGCAGCGTTCACGCCGCGGTCACCGACCGCGCCCTCTGGAGCGATACGATCGTGTCCGAATCGACCTTCCGCTTTCAGCACTACCGCACCTACGTATACCCGCTCGGGCCGGATACGATGCGGCTGCTGCCCGAAACGACGCTGGGACATTTCTACAACCAGCAGTTCCGCGATACGGGCACGTATCAGTGGGTCACTGCCATGTCGTCGACGCTGCCGGGACCGGGCGGACTGCACATGATCAAGGCCGGCATCGACGTGCTGCACAGCCGCTACGAGGGCACCAGCGCGAGCCGCCCGGTGCTCGTCGCGCGCTCGGACGGCAGCGTCGTCCGCCGGCTCGATTTCAAGGGGGCCACCACCCAGCACCAGACGAGCACGGATGTCGCCCTCTTCATGCAGGACCGCCTCGCGCTGAACCGGCGCTGGTACGTCGAGTTCGGCGGACGGATCGATCGCGACGGCATCCTCGACCGCGTGAACCTGACGCCGCGCGCGGGCACCGCGGTGCTGATCAACGACTCGGGCAGCGCCGTCCTGCGGGGCGGGTTTGGCCTTTTCTATGAGCGCACGCCGTCGGCGGCCGGGGCTTTCGATCAATTCGAGAGCTGGGTCGACACGCGATTCGACCGGACTGGATCCGGCGTGGCGTCGTCGCAGGACTTCAGCCTGCGGCCCGCAGGGGATTTGCGGACGGCACGGAGCGCCACCTGGAACCTGGCGTTCGATCACAAGCTGAGCCCGTCGTGGTCGATCCACGCGGGGCTGCTCGATCGCCGCGGCACGCACGAACTGATCGTCAATCCGGTCACGCCGGCCGGACCGTCGGCCGTGGTGCTGCTCACGAGCGACGGACGCTCACGCTACCGCGAGGGAGAGGTCGGCGTCGATTACACCCATCGCACATTCGCCGACGTGCACGCGACGTACGTCGCGTCGTGGGCCAGGGGCGACTTGAACAGCTTTACGCCGTTCTTCGGGGCCATCATGTCGCCGATCATTGGCGTCAACGGCTATGCGCCGCTGTCGACCGACGTGCCGCACCGGCTGCTGGTGCGCGGCCGGAATCTCGCCGACGCCGCGGTGGCTGCTCGTCGGCGTCGCCGACTGGCGCACCGGCTTCCCCTATTCGCGTGTCGACGAGATGCTCGACTTCGTGGGTCCCCGCCACAGCGAACGATTCCCGGCGACCGTCCGCGTCGAGCTTGGCGCCGAGCGGCGCCTCAAGATTGGCAAGCTCGAACCCTGGATCGGCCTGCGCGCGAACAACGCGTTCAACGCATTCCTGCCGGCCGACGTCCAGGCAAACATCTCGTCGCCGGCCTTCGGAAGCTTTTACAACTCCGAGATTCGTCAGTTCCGGCTGATCCTGCGCTTCGCGCAGTAGGAGTGAGTCGTGAAATTTCAGATTTAAGATTTCAGATTTAAGATTGCAGACTTCCGAAACCGCCGTCTCGCCTCTGAAATCTGAAATCTTAAATCTGAAATCTTAAATTTCAGTAACCCCTACGGCTCCGTCAACACCTTGAGCGGCACTGGCGCGGCCGACTGATTCTGGCCGGTGAGGCCTCGCCTCAGGTATCCGGCCTGGCCGAGATGAAACGACGCGTGCGCGCACAAGTGCAGCAGGAAGCGCAGTGTCTGGATCCGGCGTGTGGGAATCACCGGCTCGGGAAAGTCGTGCTCGAGGACGGCATCGGTCAGGTTGGGCACGACGGTCCGGACAGCGACGGCGGCCTTCTGAAGTTCCTCGAGGAGTTCACCCCGCGATCCCGCCCGGCGCGAAAACTCCCCGTCGCGGTTGCGAACGAAGGCGCTGCCGCCGAGCACCGCACCCACAAAATGCTGCAAGTTGCCGGCGACGTGCAAGGCGAGGTTGCCCGCCGAGTTCGGCACGCCCGGCAGCGTCCGCCACAACGTCTCGTCGTCCGGAAAGAGGTCGAGCTCGCGCTGGAAACCCGCCAGCTCGCGCTCGAGAAGCGCCGCAATCGATTGCTGGACGGTCATGACAGAAGCCTCGCGACCGCGTCGGGAACGTCCGCGGCCGACTGCAGGTACGCCGAGGCAGACGACGGATCCTCGCCGGTGCGGTCGCGATCGAGCCAGACGCGGCCGAGCGCCAGCTCACGCGCGGGTGCGATGTCGTGGTACCAGCTGCACGCGACGTGGACCCAGTCCGTCGCGTGTGGCGCCGGTGGAGCGGCGCGAAATAGCGGAAATGCGCGAGCGACGGCTTGTAGTCGCGGACGCGCTCGGCCGTCACGACGAGATCGAATCGCTGGCGGAATGCGCGCTGCGTTTCCTCGAACAGGTCGTCGTCGCAGTTCGTGAGCACCGCAAGCCGGCAGCCGGCACGGCGGAGCGACGCCAGCATCGGCTCGACGTCGTCGAATACCGGGAGCGAACCCCAGGAGCCAGGCAACCGCCCGGCGTCGGCGTCCGACAATGGCAGGCCGATCTCGTCGGCGGCGCGCTTCAACGCCGTGGCCAGCACGTCTTTGTACAGCCGGTGTGGCGATTCCTGCTCGATCATCCGCTCGAACCGGTGATAGGCGCGAAGCAGTTCGGCGGTGCGCTCACCGGCCAGCGGCCTGACGATCCCGGCGAAGCCGTTGTGCCAGTCGACCAGCGTGCCGAAGCAGTCGAACGTGACCCACCGCACTCTTACTGCACTGGTTACTCGCACTGCCTGCCGCACGAGCGTCTTGAATTGCCCCGGCAGCCCGTCGGCGAACTGAGTCATCAGAATCGTGATCATTTCGGTCGCCGGATCGTTCCAGAAGTAAGTGCCTGCCGATCCGTTCCAGCCGTACTCGCCGCGATTCGCGGGCTGTTTCTGCTGCCCGGGATCGACGACCACTTCGACGTTCCCGAGGCCCCAGCCCATGCCGTTGCGTTCCTTCACCATCGCGTCGGTCAGTCCGTTCGCTGGTCATCGAGTCGACCGTCTTCGCGGAGAGGAGCCGCACGCCCGCCAGCTCGCCCTTGTTCAGGAGCATCTGGCTGAACCGGAGGAAGTCGGGAACCGTCGAGACCAGGCCGACCGCACCTTCGAGCAGAGCCGGGCGGACGGTGAACGGAACCTCTTCGATCTCGTTCGCGACAAGCGTCACCGCTTGCTCGAGGGCGTAGCGCGTCGTGAACCGCGACGCCTGCTCGGGTGCTACCCAGAAGGTGGTGTCCGTCATCCCCAGCGGCTGGAAAATCTCGCTGGCCATGAAGCGGTCGAGAGGCTGGCCCGACCAGATTTCGATCAGGCGCCCGACGACCGTCGGACTCTCGCTGTAGCGATATCTCGTTCCCGGATCATCCATCAGCGGCACGCGAACGATGTTGGCGATGAACTGCGGGAGCGCCTGCGCGCGTGACCGGACCTTCTCGCGCTGATAGAGCTGCGACGTCCGGTGATTGAGGCCGGAGGTGTGAAGCAGCAGGTCCTGCACCGTGATCTCGCGCGCGGGCGGCCGCGTGGTGCCGTCCGGAGACGACACGACGACACCCTTGAACTCGGGGATGAACTTCGCGACCGGATCGGTCAGGGCAAAGCGGCCGCGCTCGTGCAACATCATCGCGGCCACCGCCGTCACCGGCTTGGTCATCGAGTAGATGCGAAACAACGAGCGATCGGTCATCGGCGCACGGGTCTCGAGGTCCTGGACGCCGGCGACATGCACATAGGCGAGCTTGCCGCGTCGGGCAACCGCCGCAACGGCTCCGGCGACTCGCTTCTCGGCCACGGACCGATTCAGCAGATCGGTGGCTTCCTGCAGCTTCGCCGGGTTCAGCCCTACCGACTCCGGCGTCGCGCTGGGAAAGGGCTCGGCGCCGAAGGGGCTCGGCGCCAGCAGCACCGCCAGGCACAGAGCGACGGCGGCGGGTCTTGACTTCATGCCGGGGGATGGTAGCACGGGCTCACGCGCCACCGGCACGCGCCAGCCACCACACGGCGCCCGCGAGCGCCACGCCGGTGACGATGTCGACGACGAAGTGTGCACGCGTGATCACCGCCGCGACGCTGATCGTGATGGCCAGCGCCAGCAGGATCGTCCCCTCGATCGGCATCGTCTGCATGACGGCCAGCGCGACCGCAAGCGAGCCGGCCGCGTGGCCGCTCGGCAGCGTGTTCGCACCGGTCGTCGCGTGCTTCATGAAGGCAACCGACGCACGCGGCCCGCGGGAGTCGAGGCGCTCGAGCACCCACGGCGGCCGGGTCTGGAGATACGGCAGCGTGGCGAACGCACCCAGCTCGGCGCCGATCACGAGCGTCCAATAGTGGGCGGAGCGGTCGCCGTGCCCCGCGGCCAGCAGCAGGGCGAGCCCGGCCGGCACGAGCAGGAAGCAGCTGATGTACGCCGCGTCAAGGAGGCGGATGACGGCCGGTGGCCAGCGCGCGAAAGCGGCGCGGGGGTCTCCGAGGACGCGCCGATCGATCGCGGCCAGCCACGATTCGACGCGCGGCATCGGCGCGAAGAAGGTGCGGCCGGAGAGATAGTACGCTGCCAGCAGGTAACCCATCGGCGCCCAGTTTCGCAGTGCGGAGTTTCCGGCGCGCGAGACCGCGACGATGGCAATGGCCGCCGCGATCGATCCGAGCGCCGCCGTGAGGCGGCGGCCGAGCGGCATCCGGTACCGCACGAGCGCCGCGACCGCGACGTGCGCGAAGAACAGGATGGCGATCGACTCATGACGTAACATACCTGCCGACCCATGGAGACCGACGCTCGTTGATCGAGGTCCGACAGGTCTCCAGCCGCCGCGAACTGACGCGCTTCATCGACTACGCCTATCAGCGCAACGCCGGCGACCCGCATTGGGTGCCGCCGCTGCGCTTCGCGGAGCGCGATCGGCTCGTGCCGTCGAAGAATCCGTTCTTCGCGCACGCCGACGCGGCGCTGTTTCTCGCGCGCGACGCGAGCGGCCGGGTCGCAGGGCGCATCGCCGCGATCGACGACCGGCTCCATAACCAGACCCATCGCGAAAACATCGCGATGTTCGGCTTCTTCGAAGCCGCGACCGCCGCCGCCGCGCAGGCGCTGTTTGACGCCGTCGAGCGGTGGGCGGCCGAGCGCGGGACGCGACGCCGTCAGGGGTCCGCTCAACCCGTCGATGAACGAAAGCGCCGGCCTGCTCATCGACGGCTTCGACACCGATCCCATGCTCATGATGCCGCACAACCCGCCGGAGTACGCGGCGTTCATCGAGGCGGCGGGCTACGGCAAGGCCAAGGATCTCTACGCCTGGCTCGTATGACATGAGCCGCGGCGTCGAGCCGACCATCGCCCGGCTTGCGGCCCGGTCGGAACGCAGGCGGTCAATCAGTATCCGGCCGCTCCGGCTCGACGAATTCGAGAGCGAGGTCGACCGCCTGCGCCTGATCTATTGCGGCGCGTGGGCGCGCAACTGGGGATTCGTGCCCCCAACCTCCGACGAGTTCCGGCGGATTGCCCGAGAGCTGCGGCCTATCTTCGACCCGCGCTGCGCGCTCTGCGCGGAGGTCAACGGCCAGCCAGTCGGCTGTGCCATCGCCGTGCCCGATATCAACCAGGCGCTGAAAGGCACCGGCGGGCGGCTCCTTCCTTTCGGCATTGTCCGCCTGCTCGCGCGGCGATGGATCGTCGATCAGACTCGGCTGATGATCCTCGGCGTGACGCCGGGCTACCGCGCGCATGGGTTGTACGCCCTGATGATTGCGCGGTTGCATGGCCAGCTGAAACCCGCATACAAGCGCGTCGAGTTGTCCTGGGTCCTCGAAGACAATCGCGACATCATCAGGGCGCTGGAGTTGATCGGAGCCAGGCACTACAAGACGTACCGGATCTACGAGAAACGCCTGGCAGTCGGATGATTGCGGTCACCGGAGCGGCAGGGTTCATCGGGCGGCATCTCGTCGCGCGGCTTGCGGCGTCGGGACGGCACGTGCGGGCGATCGTGCGGCCTGGCTCGACCCGCACACCGGCGGCGGCCTCCGAGACGCGACACGCGCCGCTCGTGACCGGGCCGCTGACCGAAGCGTTTGCGGGCGCCGAGGTCGTCGTCCACCTCGCGGGCCGCGTCCGCGCCGCTGACGTCGACGAGTTCACGCGCAGCAACGTCGCGGGTACGGATGCCGTGGCGCGCGCGGCACAGGCCGTCGGTGCGCGGCTGGTGTACGTCTCGAGCCTTGCAGCGGCGGGCCCTGCTCCGCCGGAATCGCCGCGCCAGGAAAGCGACCCGCCTGCTCCCATCACGGCGTATGGCGCCAGCAAGCTCGCCGGCGAAGATGCTCTCCGCGCCGTCGAGGGGCTCCGCTGGACGATCCTGCGGCCCGGCGTCGGTGTATGGTCCGCAGGATGCGGCGCTGTTGGCGCTCTTCAGGATGGCCGAGCGCGGGGTCCTGCCCCTGGTCGGCAGACCCACCGCTGCGTATACCTTTATTCACGTCGACGACATGGTCCGCGCGATCGAGGCGGCGATCGACCGTCACGTCGATGGCCGCGTGATTTTCATTGGCCACCCAGTGCCGGTCGCCGCGCGAACGCTCGTCGAGGGCATTCGTGCCGCGGTCGGCCGGCCAGCGACCATCGTCCCGCTTCCGCTCACGGTCACTCGCGCCGCCGCGGCGTTGTGCGACCTGACGACGCAGCTCACGGGCCGGCTGCTCCCGCTCGATCGCTGGCGGTACGCGGAGCTCGCCGCCGCCGGTTTCGTCTGCCGCGTCGACCTGATGCGGGAGCTGCTCCAGGTCGAACCCGAAGTCACACTGGCGGACGGCCTGTCGCGGACCGCCGCCTGGTACCGCGAGCAGGGATGGCTATAGGGCCGGGCCGTCTCAGGCCCGCGTGCGGCGTTCGATCGGACTGACCTGCAACTGGATTTGGAATTCGGAATTTGGCATTCGTATCAGAACTCGCATTCCTAATTCCGAACCGAATTCGACATTCGGTATGCCGCCCTACCAGTGAATCGCCCCGTGAGAAGCGCCGCAATCGCCATCACAAGGCTGATCGCGAACAGGTATGGGATCGCTCGCCGCTGGTGATCCGCGAGGTCGACGCCGGCGAGGCCGACCAGCAGGAATGTCGCGGGCGTGAGCGGACTCACCGGAAATCCCGTCGTCATCTGTCCGACGAGCGCCGCGCGGCCGACATCGATGGCCGAGGCGCCGGCCGCTTGCGACGCGCTCGCGAGCACCGGCAGGACGCCGAAGTAGAACGAATCTGGATCGAAGACGAGGCTGAGCGGCATCGAGACGACCGCGAGCAGCACCGGCAGATGGCGCAGCACGCCGGGTGGAAGGATGCCGACGATGTCCTGGGCCATCGAGGTCAGCATGCCTGTTCCGGTCATGATCCCCGCAAAGAGGCCCGCCGCCAGCACCGTGGTGACCATGACCATCGCGGCGTGGCCGTGCGCTTCCAGGCGCTCACGCTGCAGGCGTGCGTCTGGAAAGTTGACGACGAGCGCGATGGCGCAGGCCAGCAGAAAGACTACCGGCAGCGGCAGGATCTCGACGACGAGCGCCGTCAGCGTCACCACGGTCAGCGCGGCGTTGAACCAGAAGAACCGCGGCAGACGGTCGGTCCCGGCGGCGCCCTCCTCGGCGTGGCCGCGGCCGGCGGGCTCGCGAGCGCCCAATGCGGCGGGTCCGCGAGCGCTCAATGGGACGGGTCCGCGAGCGCTCAATGCGCTCGCTTCAAACGAAGACCGTGCACGGGCGCCAATCAACGCGGCGAGCACGAACACCATCACGATGCCCGCCACCGTCGGCACGACCAGCGGGTTGAACAGCTCACCGACCCCGACCTGCAGCGCGGTGGCGGCGCGCGTCGCCGGGCCGCCCCAGGGCAGGATGTTCATCGTGCCCGCCGCCATGGCGGTCGTGCACGTGAGGATCAGCGGGTCCATCCCGAGCCGCTGATAGATCGGCAGCATCGCCGGCACGGTGACCATGAAAGTGCTCGCCCCCGCGCCGTCCAGGTGCGCGACCGTGGCGAGCGCCGCCGTGCCCATCACCACCTTGCCCGGGTCCCGTCCCACCAGCCGCACGACGCGGCGGATCATCGGGATCGAAGAGACCGGCGTCGTGCATCACGCCGAAGTAGACGACCGCGAACGCGAGGAGCGCCGCGGTCGGCGCCACGCCGCGGATGCCGTCCATGGCAAACGAGCCCAGTTTGGGGGCGAAGCCGCCGGCGAGCGCGGCGGCAATCGGCACCAGCGTCAGGGCGACGAGCACCGACGTGATGCGAAAGAGAATGAGCGCGAGCAGGGCGGAAATGGCCGCGAGGCCGAGCCACGTCAACATCGACGCGGCGTCACGACGACGACCGGCAGACGAGATCGGCGATCCGGCGCAGGTCGGATGCGCTCGCCGACGCCGGCGGGAGCACTGAAGCCTTGGCGGCCGATTCAATCAGACGGTCGGCATCACTCTGCAGAAGGAACCGATCGCGGACGAGCTCACCCGCCGCCCGCTTCACCGCGCACATATATCCTTCCTGCGTGCCGTATCGTTCCTCGATTGACGGCCGCGGATCGGCGGCCTTCGTCCGCGCCTCGCGTGTGACCGCGAAGGGCACGTAGCCGCCGGAGAAGCCGCAAATCTGCCCTTTGAAGAAGCCTGTCGTCTGGACGTTCCAGCCGAGATACGTCCCGAGCGGCGCCTGATGCAGAACCGAAGGAATGCCCACCGTTTCGTTGCCGTCGGCGTTCACGCGCGGCACCAGCGTGGGAATCACTTGCTTGATCACTGGCGGCTGACGGGCGATCACGCCTGACAGGTCAACGTAGTTAAACGACGTTCCGAAATCGTAATCGAGCACCGCGTTGACGAAGTGATCCGTGAACGTCAGGCCTGGAACGGCCGGGAATCCAGTCGCTGCGCGCGTGGCCGGCACCAGCGTGCCCGCGGCCAGGGTCGGATAGCGGCTTGGCGGCGGCGCGGTTCCGCGCACGACCCAGTCGACGAGCGCTGCCGTCAGCGCTCGCGTCGTATCGGCCATCGGATTGGGATTCTGCGGCAGCACGCATCGATCGTTGGCGGCCTGTGCGACGTCGAATCCTCCCCGGCCGCCGCCGTGGGTGGTGCCCGGCATGTAATAGCGCCTGACGTTGTCGGGAACCGGGATGTCGTGTGCGGCGTCGGTGCCGACGAGCCCCGGCGACATCCGCAGGCCCCAGAACTCCGTCGCGCCGAATACCTCGAAGACTTTCGGACATGTCTTCGAAGCCGCGCAACGATCAAGCAGGCTCGCCGATCCACGGCCACGCTTCGAGTCTGAGGTACCTGCTCCACCACAACACCGGCTCGCTGCCTGGTTCGTAGAGCGCGGCCGCGCCGCCCGGCGCGGCGAAACGGAAGTTGAGCGGCGTCTGCCGCGCGGCGATGAACGGGAAGATGCCGTCCCACACGATCCGCCCGCCGAGATCCTCGTTAAAGCCGAGATGGACGAACGTCTTCAGGAAGTTCCCGGCCTGGGATGTGCCGCTCGCCACTGAATGCCTGATCGCACCCGCGACCGGGTTCGGCGTTCCCGCCTGGTCCGCCCGAGCGGACCTGAAGAACGACACGAGATCGCGCGTCGCCGCGAGACCGACGCCGAGGACCATCGGATCCTTCGCGGTGTAGACCAGCTCGTACAGGCGGGCGGGATCGAACCCGTTCTTCAAGCAGAGGCGTGACGGGTCCGGGACGCCGGGAAATGGCTTCGATCGGCAATCCGCGAACGCCCAGTCCGCCGGCGGAATCGTTCCGGTGCCGGTGTGAGCACCGTTCACAGCCTCGCTGGCGTGATAGGTCAGCGTCGCTCGCGACGTGTCGAGGCTGACCGGCTGGTAGGCCGCGCTGCCCATCGAGCCGAGACGGATCGAAGCCGTCGTCGTCCCGGCCGGCAGGTCGACGAACCGGGCCAGGACGGGGCCGGTGAGATCCGAGCCGTCACGGTTGCGCGCGACCGGCACCTTGATCGTCTGGTTGTTCGCCGTCGGAATGACGTCACCCTGCCAGCCGCTCACCAGCGAGACGTGCCCTTCGGGGCTCTCAACGGGCGCGCCATTGCCGCGATTGACGACCGAGTACATCAACACGCCGCTCAACCTGGCGGGATCGGCCGGCCTGGTCAGCGCGAACGTGGCCACGTACTCGACACGTCCCCGGGCGTTGCGAGGCGCGAGGTCGAGATCCTGGATGATGCGGTTTCGCCGGTCGGCCGCGTCGACCTCCCCGTGCGCGAAGCCCTTGATCCGCTCGTAGCCGCCGGTGACCTCGCGGCTGGTGATTTCCAGTCGCGTCACCTGCGCCGCGGCCGGTGATGCGACAGCGAGCGCGACCAAGGTAGCGATGAAGCGCATGATGTGTCGTGCAGGCCTTTAGGCCTGCTTCCCCAATCACGATAGCGCGACGCGTGTGACGCCGAGCCGGGCGCCGGCGCGCGCGAGAATCTCGATGGCACGCGAGATCTGCCCGGCGGTGTGCGCCGCCGAACAGCTCGCCCGCAACACACATTCGTCCTTTGCGCAACCTGGCGGCACGATCACGTTCACGTACAGCCCCTGTGCCAGCAGCGCCTGCCAGAGCGCGATCGTTCGGCCCTCGTCGCCCGTCAGAATTGGCACGATCGGCGATTCGGTGTCGCCGATCACGAAACCGCAGTCGAGGAGCCCGCGCCGGAAGGCGCGGATGTTCCTCCACAGGTCGTCGCGCAGCTCGGGGTGCGCGCGGACGATGCGGACCGCGGCGTGGACGCTCGCGACGTTCGACGGCGAGCTCGACGCGGTGAACACGTATGCCCGTGCGAGGAAGTGCAGCAGTTTCAGCTCGGCGTGATCCGACACGCACACGCCGCCGACGCCTGCCAGCGACTTCGAGAAGGTGCCGACCACGAAGTCGACCTCGTCCAGTACGCCCTGCGCTTCGGCGCAGCCAAGCCCGGTCTCGCCGAAGGTCCCGAGCGAGTGCGCCTCATCCACCAGGAGGTAGGCGTCGTGTGCCCGGCACACCTCGACGATGTCGGCGAGCGGCGCGACGTCGCCTCGAATCGAATAGAGGCCCTCGACGACGACCAGCCGGTTCTTCTGCCCCTTCGGCAGGCGAGCCAGCTTCCTCCGCAGGCTTTCGGCGGAATTGTGCCGGAACGCGATGACTTGCGACGCGCTCTGGCGCGTCGCGTCGTAGATGCTCGCGTGGCTGTCGGCGTCGATCAGGATGACGTCGCCGACGCCGCACAGTCCGCCGATGAGCGCCAGGTTCGCCTGGTAGCCGGTGCTGAAGATCAGCGCGTGCCGCTTGCCGAACCAGTCGGCCAGCTCCGCCTCGAGCTCTTCGTGCATGGCGAGCGTGCCGTTGGCTGCGCGCGAACCAGTCGTTGCCGATCCGTAGCGCGCCACTGCTTCCTGCGCCGCGGCGATGACTTCTGGATGGAAGGTCAACCCGAGATAGTTGTTCGAGCCGAACATCAGGGTCGGCCGCCCGTCGATGACGACCTCGGCCGGGCCGATCACCTCGTCAATCACCGTGGCGCCTGGCGTCGCCCGGCTCCCGTCGAGGAGGGCGCGGCGCCGCTCGATGGCGCGCAGCTTGTCCAGGAGGTCGGTCACGCGTGAAGCCCCACGGACTTGGCGACTCCCGTCAGTTCGCCCCGTTCGTACAATGCGCGCACCGCGGCACGCCGCACCTTGCCGCTCGTCGTCCGGCCAATCGTGCCTCCTGGCACGAGCACGACGTCGCCGACCGCCAGCCCGAAGAGGTCGCCGACGATGCGGCGGATCTCGGCGCTCAGCGAGGCTGCAGCCACCGTTCCATTCGGCTCGGCGACGATGATCACGCGATTCGCGTCACCTGCGCCGAACGCGACCACGCGGCCGCGCCGGACGCCCGAAAGCCCTTCGACGCTCCACTCGAGATCCTGGGGGTGATACTTGCGGCCGTTGATCACGATGAGATCCTTCAACCGTCCGCAGACGAACAGCTCACCGTCCGACAGGTAGCCGAGATCTCCGGTGTGCAGCCATCCGTCCCGAACGGCGCGCGCGGTCGATTCGGGGTCCTTATAGTAGCCCACCATGACGGACGGGCCGGCCAGCGCGATCTCCCCGACTTCGCGCTCGTGCGCGGCCGAATCATCGTCGCGCACGATGCGGAGCGCGTGGCCGGGCAACGGACGGCCGCAGCTGACCAGCCGGATCACCGCGCGTCCGTCAGGACCCACCGGCGCGGCCATGCCGTCGTCCGACAAGGCCTCGGCGGAGACGACGTCCACGCGCGGTTCTTGCTGGCGGACGCCGATGGTCGCGGCGAGCACGTGCTCGGCGAGGCCGTAACTGGGTACGAAGCACGACGCGCGGAATCCGGCCGGTCCGAATTTCTCCGCAAAAGCGGTCAGGGTCTGCGCGTTGATCGGCTCCGCGCCGCATCCGGCCACGCGCCAGCTCGAAAGATCCAATCCGTCCACGTTCTTCAGGCGCCTGACACACAGGTCGTAGCCGAAGTTCGGCGCGTAGCTGACCGTCGCGCGGTACTGCGTGATCGCGCGCAGCCATTCCACGGGACGCTTGACGAACATCTCGGGCGGCATGAGGACGACCGGCCTTGCGCCGTAGAGGGGGCCGAGGGACATGCCGACCAGTCCCATGTCGTGGTACAGCGGCAGCCAGCTGACGCCGGTGTCCGCGGCGGTCACGTCGAGCCCTGATGGTCCGAAGATGCCTTCGATGTTCGCGGCAAGGCTGCGGTGCGTCAGCACCACACCCTTGGGCAGCGACGTGGAGCCCGACGTGTACTGGATGAAGGCAACGTCGTCCAGCGACGGGCGCCACTCGTCGGCAGGCTCGTCGTCGTCGAGATCGTCGCCCGTGATGACGGCGTGGAGGCGGGGCAACCGTGTACGCAGCTCACCGAACCCGTCCACGAGCCCCCTGGTCGTCACGATCGCACGCGCATCCGAAGCGGCAAGCGTCGGCGCAACCGTCTCGAAGAAGCGCGAAAGATCCGCCGTGGTCGCTGGCGGATAGAGGGAGGCCGGGACGATCCCGGAGATGGCCGCGCCAATGAGCGTCGTCAGGAACTGCTCGGCGTCGGCGATGACGAGCGCGACGACGTCGCCGCGCTCGAGGCCGGCGCGCCGCAGCCCCGCGGCAACGCGGTGAGCCGACACGCGAATGTCCGCGTACGAACGGGTCCGTGGGTCGCCATCCCCGAGGAACGTGTAGCCGGCGCTGCTTCCGGATCCCTCGTCGAGTGCTTCGGCCAGCGTCCTCAATCTCGGCATCACGCGTTGGCGCGCTCTTCGATAAGAGCGGCGACCTGGGCCACCACCTGGCTGACGGTGCGGATGGCAGGCACGTCGTTGAGCGGGATCGATATGTCGAACATGTCCTCGAGTTCGGCGACCACTTCGAGCACCTGCAGCGAGTCGAACCCGAGATCGGCGACGAGGTCGCTCGACAGCGAGGGCTCGATCGGCCGGCGGCTCACGTTCTTGAGGACGTCGATGACACCTGATTCGATCCGGGAGGGGGCTGGGTCAGCCATCGATGAAGGGTGTCAAGGATAACCGAATCCGTAATCGGGCGGGCACACGGGTCAACGGCCGAGCCGGCGTTTGACGGTGTACACTCGGGTTCTATGAAGCGACAGGCCCTAGCGGCTCTCGGCCTTCTGTTGCAGGCGTCCGTCGCGTTCGGCAGCGAGCTCAGCGACGACCTGTCGGCCCGGCGCGCGCGGATGATGGAGCGCCTCGGGACCGAGACGATGGCCGTCCTGTTCAGCGCCGCTGAGCGCAACTACTCGCTCGATGTCGACTACGAGTACCGGCAGGACAGCAACCTCTATTACCTGACAGGGCTGCTCCAACCGGACTCGATTCTCGTGCTGATGCCGGGCAACGCGTCGCGGCGCGAGATCCTGTTCGTGACCGAGCGGAATCCTGAACGGGAGCACTGGAACGGACGCCTGTTGTCGCGCGCCGAGGCGGCGGAGTTGACCGGCGTGAAGACCGTAATGGGGCGCAACCAGTTCGAGCCGTTCATCGCGGCGATGCTCGGCCGGCGCGGATCGGGCGAGATCAGCGAGAAGGAAGCGGCGGCGTTTTTCGACGCGCTGGGTGCCGGCCGCGCGCGCGTCGGCCTCGCCCTGCAGGCCGGGGGGATCGCCGATCCGCTCAGTCCGCCGCAGGATTTCGCCCGGCGGATCCGCGAACGGTATGTCGGATTCCAGGCCATCGACGTCACATCGATGTTGACCGACCTTCGCCTGATCAAGACGCCGTACGAGCGGAAGGTCCTGATCAAGAGCCTGGAGATCTCGAGCGACGCCCAGATGGCGGGCATGCGCGCCGCCCGTCCGGGCGGATGGGAGTACGAAGTCGAGGCGGCGATCGAGGCGGTCCATCGATCGCGCGGCGCGGTGTCGTGGAGCTACCCCTCGATCGTCGCGAGCGGCCCGAACGCCACGATTCTTCACTACAGCGAGAACAACCGTCAGATGCAAGCCGGCGAACTGCTGCTGGTCGATGCGGCGGCGAACTACGAATACATGTCCGGCGACATCACGCGGACCTATCCGATCGGCGGCGCATTCACGCAGAACCAGAAGGACATCTACGCCATCGTGCTGCAGGCGCAGGACGAGGCGATGAAGGTGGCGCGCGCCGGGACTCCGTTGAGCCAGGTGCACGACAAGACGGTGGAGGTCATCAAGGCCGGCCTGTTGAAGCTTGGCCTGATCACCGACGCCAGCGGCGATCAGTACCGCATGTGGTACACGCACGGCGCGAACCATTACATCGGCATCGACGTCCACGACGTCGGCGAGCGGACTCGCCCCCTTCAGCCCGGCATGGCCTTCGTCATCGAGCCGGGCATCTACATCCGGCAGAGCGCCCTGGAGGCGCTGCCAATGACGGCTGACAACCGCGCGCTGGTCGACAAGATCCAGCCGGCGGTGAAGAAATACCTCGACATCGGCGTGCGCATCGAGGATGCCTTCCTCCTGGAGGAAGACGGCCTGCGCCGCCTGACCGCGTCGGTGCCGAGGACCATCGAGGAGGTCGAATCCTTCATGCGCAAACGCACCCCCGCGCCGACGAGCGCCGCCCGATGACGCCCGCGCGTCGCCGAAGCGTCGCTTTCATCGCCGCAGCGATCGCTGTCTATGCGGTCGCTCCGCTGCACGCGCAGAATCGCGATTTCATCTGGAGGGCGTCGCGCGGGCAGTCGGTCGTCTATCTGGTCGGGTCGGTGCACCTCCTGAGCAAGGACTACTACCCGCTCAGCCCGGCGCTCGACAAGGCCTTCAAGGAATGCGACCTGCTCGTCGAGGAGCTGCACCTCGGCCAGATGGCGCAGGTCGAGTCGCAGATGACGATCCTGATGCGGGGGATGCTGCCCTCCGGGCAGACGCTCGACAAGGTCGTTTCGCCGGCTACCTTCAGGCTGGTCAGCGAGCGCGTGAAGTCGCTTGGCCTCCCGATCGAACCGCTGACGCGGTTCAAGCCGTGGGCGCTCGCCCTGACGCTTCTCGGGCTGGAGTGGCAGGCCGCCGGGTTCGACGCGGAGCTCGGCCTCGACAAGCACTTCTACGACGAGGCGGTGGCCGCCGGCAAGGAGGTGCAGGGGCTCGAAACCATCGAGTTCCAGATCTCGCGCTTCGACGACTTGTCGATGGAGGAGCAGGATCGGATGCTCTCGTCGACGCTGGCCGAGCTCGAGACCGAGAAGGCGTCAGTGACGACGCTCGCGAACGCCTGGAAGGCAGGCGACGCGCCGACCGTCGAGCGGATTGTCTTGCAGGAGCTTCGCAAGGAGCCGGCGATGTACCAGCGCCTGCTGGTCGACCGCAACAAGGACTGGCTGCCGAAGATCGAGGCGCTGTTCGCCCGCAAGGGCCGCACCTTCGTCGTGGTCGGCGCCGCTCACCTCGTCGGCTCCGACGGACTGCTCGCGATGCTCAAAGCCAAGGGATACAGGATATTATTTGGTTACCGTTCGTCATTCGGCGTTCGTCGTTCGTCGCCGACGTCATGCCGTTCAAACGACGAACGATGGCGAGCCGGCGAACGACGAACGGCAAAAGGCGCAATGAAACCTACACTGCTCGCTCTTCTCCTCCTTGCCATCGTCGCGATCGTGCCTGCGCAGCAGCGATCGATCGACGAGTTCTTCGCGGCGTTCACCGCCGAATGGCTGCGGCTGAATCCGAACCAGGCGGCGTCGACGCGGTTTTTCAGCGGCGAGGAACAGCGTCAGTTCGAGCGGCAGATGACGCCGTTGACGCCCGAGTGGCGGCGGCGGCGCGTGGCGCTGGCCGAGCGGAGCCTCCAGGAGCTCAACGCGCTCACCGGCCGCGGAGTCCCGCTTGAACCGAGCCGGTTCGTCTCGGCCGAACTGATGCGCTGGCAGCTCGAGACAATCATCCACACCAATCTCGCTCCGCGAGTTCCACAACCTCGTGCTCGGCACCGGCAGCGTCCCCCTCGAGCTGCTCGAACGTCAGTTCGACGCGTCCATTCTGCGCAACGCGGGGCGCTAGGCGCGCTCCTCCCCGCCGACGTCCAGGTTCTGCTCCAGACAGCAAAGGCCCGGCTTGTCCGGCGCGTATCTGACCTAAACTCTTGGAGTGTCGGCCCTGAACGGCGTGTCGGTGCTGGTCGCGGGCGCGGGGCTCGCGGGGCTGGCGGCGGCGCGCGACCTGACTGCCCTCGGCGCTTCGGTCACCGTCGTCGAGGCGCGCGACCGCGTCGGCGGGCGCGTCTGGACCATCCGGGACGGATTCACGGAGGGCCAGCACGCAGAGGGCGGGGCCGATTTCATCGACGGTTCCCAGGAGGAAATCCAGAAGCTCGCTGCCGCGCTCGGGCTCGAGCTGACCCGGATTCTGCGCGGTGGATGGGGATTTGTCCGGCCAGACGGCCGCGGCCGGCCGCACATCGTGCGGCGCGGCGTCTCGCGCGGCTGGGACCGCCTGGCGAAACAGGTGTCCGCGTTCAGCGAACCGTACCGGCTCGCCGAGCGCCGCTGGGAATCGCCGATCGTCGCCGACATCGGACGGAAATCAGTCGCCGAGTGGTTACGCAGCATCAACGCCGACGACGAACTGCGCGAGACCGCGCTGGGCATGCGCGGCTTCTTCCTCGGCGATCCCGACGAGCTCTCGCTGCTCGCGCTCGTCGATCAGTTCGCCACGGACGATGCGCCGGTGCCTGACAAGATGTACCGCATCAAGGGGGGCAACGACCGTCTCGCGACCGCGCTGTCGGCGACGCTCGGGCCGGCGGTGAAGCTGAACACGGAGATCGTCGCGGTCTCGCAGCGCGGCCGGGCCGTGCGCGCCAGCCTCAAGAACGGCCGCCAGGTCGCGCAGCTGTCCTGTGAGTACCTGGTCTTCGCGCTGCCCGCCACCTGTACTCCGGCGCATTCCGATCACGCCGGCGCTGCCGCAGCAGCAGCACGATGCGTTCGTCAGGCTGAAATACGGACGCGCGACCAAGACGCTGCTGCAGTTCTCCCGCCGCTTCTGGCGGATTGCGGGCCGCCCGCGCGCATTTGGATCGCCGCTGCCGTTCGGCGCCGTGTGGGACGCCAACGAGGAGCAGCGCGGCAGCGCGGGCATCCTGAATTTCATGGCGGGCGGATCCGCGAGCGACGCGACGCGCGAGCTGTTCACGCGCGAAGGCCCCGAGGCGCTCGCGCGATCGCTGGACTGGCTCGGCGTCCGGCGGCCGGAGCTCGTCGCCGCGCGGCAGATCGCCTGGGACGACGACCCGTGGGCGCGCGGCGGCTACGCGTTCTTCGATCCCGCCTTCGACCCCGGGCTGCGATCGTGGCTGGCCCGTCCGGCCGGCCGCCTGTTCTTCGCCGGCGAGCACACGAGCAACAAGTGGCAGGGCTACATGAACGGCGCGATCGAGAGCGGACGGCGAGCCGCGGCCGAAGTCGCGGCGGTCCATGCGCTGATGCCGGGCGGAACCGCCTGAGAGTCGGCTGCGGCGGGCCTAAGAGGCCCGCCCTACGCCTGCCTAAGAGGCCCGCCCTACGCGCTTGCCTAAGAGGCGCCCGCCCTACAATTTCCGCGACCCTCCACCGAGTCCCGAGCACCAGTCCCGAGCAGCGCGTAGAACTGAATCAAGAGGGTGTAGTGAATCAAGAGGTGAGGTGTAGTGCGGACCTTCAGGTCCGCTGACGGGAGGCCCGCGGGACGAGATTAGCGCAGCTTGTCGCCGTGCGGCGGCGTTGCGGCGTGGAACCCCGGGCGCGCCTCGATCAGGGCGCCGGTCAGCTCCACTTCCGCCTGCGACTCGGCGATCTCGATGAGCCGGCGCGCCGCGCGCCCCTCCTCTTCGAGGGTCTCGTGCAGCAGCCGCGCTTCGTCAGGGCGGCTCAGCCGCCGGGCCAGCGTCCGAGCACAGCCGTAGGCCGCGATCTCGTAGTGCTCCAGTCGCTGGGCGAGCCCAATCACGACGGCGTCGCGCGCGTCGTCTGTCGCGCCTTCATTCAGGCGCTCGTCTGCTTCTTGAACAATTCCGGCTATCCCAGCCGATTGTCCTCGTCGCCGCCTGACCGCCCCAATGCGTGAAGATCAGCTGCAGGCGCTCGACGTGGAGGCGCGTCTCGTCGCAGTGCCGGGTCAGTGCGTCGCGCAATCTCATGCTCCGCGCCGCATCCCTTAAGCGGGGCAGCACGCGCAGCGCCTGCATCTCGGCGTCATACAGTGTTGCCAACTCGTCGAGGTAGACATCAGTCAGTGCGCCGCTGGCCATGGACGGACACATTTGAGCGACGGCTACGCAAGGTGTATGCCTCAGCCGACGGATGGGCTGGGATCAGAATCGCTGCCTCGAGCCGCGACACGAGCGTGTCGAGCTGCGCGACGACGGCCCGGACCGGTTCCGGCTTGCTGAGATCGACGCCGGCGCTCTGCAGCAGCGTCATCGGATGATCGCTGCCGCCCGACTTCGAGCAGCGTCAGGTAGCGCTCGAGCGCCGCCGCGCGCTCCGCCGGCTGAGCCGCCGGTCAGCTGATTCATCAGCTGCGCGCTCGAGGCGAAGCAGGTGGCGTACTGGTAGACGTAGTACGGCGTGCTGTAGAAATGCGGGATGCGCGCCCAGGTGATGCGCGACTGCTCGTCGTAGTCGAGCGCGTCGCCGTGATACGCCTGGAGCAGGCCGAAATAGATATCGCCGAGCACCTCCGCCGTGACCGGCTTCCCTTCCTCGACCAGCCGGTGCGCCTGCAGCTCGTAGTCGGCAAACATCACCTGCGTGTAGAACGTCGCGACGATGCCGTCGATCGCGTGCTGGAGCAGGACGATCCGCTCGCGCTCGTCGGTCGTGCGCGCCAGCATGTACTCGAGGAACAGCGCCTCGCTCAGCGTCGACGGCACTTCGGCGACGAAGATCGTGTAGCCGGCATAGACGAACGGCTGGTGCGCGTGCGACAGCACCGTGTGCATCGAATGCCCCATCTCGTGCGCCAGCGTGAACACCGCGTCGAGCGTGTCGTTGTAGTTCAGCAGCATGTACGGCTGCACGCCGTAGACCGGCGCCGAATACGCGCCGCTGCGCTTGCCCGGGTTCTCGTAGACGTCGATGCACTGGCCGTCGAGCACCTCGCGCATCCGCCGCTGGTAGTCCGGCGCCGAGCGCGGCCACCGACGCCGGCAGCCACTCGAGCACGTCCTCGTACGGGATACTTCCGATCGAAGTCGACCAGCGGAATCGCGGTGTCGTACGAGTGGTAGGTGTCGAGCCCGAGCGCCCGCTTCCGCAGCCGGTGGTAGCGGCGCAGCGGCTCGGTGCCGGCCTTGGTCGTCGCGATCAGGTTCTCGACGACCGCGGTCGGGATGTTGTTGCCGTGCAGCGCCGCTTCGAGCGTCGACGCGTAGCCGCGCGCCTGCGAATAGAAGCAGGTCGCGCTGCAGCACGCCGTTGTAGAGCGACGCGTAGGTGTTGACGGTCGTTGTCGTAGATCTTGTGGAACGCGTGGAACGCCGCGGCCCGATCGGCCTGGTTGCGGTTCGTCGCCAGGATCGCGCGGTACTGCCCGTAGGTGAGCGTGGCCTCGGCGCCCGTCGACAGGCGCACCGTCGGGTGCTTGACGTCGGCGGTCGACAGCGCCGCATAGGCGTCGTTCGGCGACGACGAGAACCGGCTCGACAGCGACAGCAGGTGCTCGCCCTTGTCGTCGAGCACGTGCTCCTGCTGGCGATAGAGATCCTCGATCGCGAAGCGATAGACCGCGAGCTCCGGGCTGGCCGCCATCCACTGCCTGGACCGTCGCTCAGCGGAATCTTCAAGCAGCTCGGGATCGAACCAGGCGCGACGCCTGCGCCGCCTTGGCGAACAGGATCTGCACCTGCTGCCGCCGCGCGTTGATCTGGTTGTCGCGCTGGTCCTGGTCGTACCAGAGCGACGCGAAGTACCACACCTTGTATTCGAGCTGGCCGATCTCGTCGCGCAGCTGCAGCGCCGCCGAGCAGCCGCTCGGCGCCTTCGCCGAGCGTGCCCTGGAGCGCGGCGAAGGCGGCGATCTTCCGGTCGAGCTCGTCGTACGCGCGATTGCCACTCGTCCCAGTCGGCGAAGATGTTCGTCAGGTTCCACTTGAAGCGATCCGGGATGCTGTCGCGATCGCGCAGCGGCGGTGCGGCAGGGGCTTCGGTCGTCATCAGTTGAGATCATACTGCACGGCCCAGTACGCGATGCGCGACCGCCCGCTCGGCGTGCCGGACCGCATCTTGCTGTCTCGAAACGGTGCGCACTTCGCGCGGACTGGGAGGCCATCGTGGATCATCCGCTGCCATGGTTGAGGTATGTTGACGCCGACGACATTGACGACGACACGATCGATTTCGAGGGCATGGACGTCGAGAGTCCGACCGGCGAGCACCTCGGCGACGTCGAGGGGTTCATCGTCGATTCGCACTCGGCGCGGCCGTACTACGTCGTCGTGGATGCGGGCGGCTGGTTCAAGTCGAAGCATTTCCTCCTGCCGGTCGGCCACGCCCGCTTCGACGCGGATGCGGAAACGCTCGTCACTGACCTCGACCGCGATCGCGTCAACAGGTTTCCCGGCTTCGACAAGGACGAGTTCGACAAGCTGACGGAGGACGACCTGAGACGTATCAATGACGCCACCTGCGCGGCGTGCAGCATCGAAGGTGTCGCGATCGTCTACGCGGCCGACGAGCCGCTGGCGAAAGCCTGGGACCGCCCCGACTTCACGTACCCGGACTGGTGGCGTGCCAATCCGACGCAGCCCGAGCGGATGGGAGCCCGCGCGGTGACGGCGGGCGCCGAGACGCCGCGCGAGGCGCGGCAGACGCCGGGGACCGAAGAGGTCCGGGCGAAGGAGGACGACCCCAGCCCGCACTACGGCGGCCGGGCGCAGCCGGGCGATGTGATTGGCGTCGAAACCGGCGGCGAGCAGACCCACATCGGCGACACCGCCGACGACGAGAACGCCCGCCGCCGCGACGCGGAAGAAACGGACGCCAAACGGCGCGCGCTAGCGCACCGCTGGATCGATCGCGTTGAACGTCCCGGTCAGGGGCACGCCCATCGCCCCGGCCGGGATATACACCACCGTGTGGTTCGGCGAGTTCACCATCAGCTTCTGCGCCTCGATCGCCTCGTGCTGGATATACATCGCGCTCAGCTGGCCGCGGATGATTTCCATGGCGTTGGCGATGCCCTGCGCCTGCACTTCCCGTTTCGTCCGCTCCTTGCGCTCGATCTCGATCTCGGTGTCCTTGCGCTGCAGCTCCTGCGTCGCCGCGAGCTTGCGCGAGACCGCCGTCGCGACCTCGTCGGGATACTGGACGTTGCCGACGACCACACTGCCGATCACGAATGGGCTGCCGTTCGCGTAAGCCTGAATCCGCGACAAGACGGCGTCGCCAATCGCGATCAGCTCGTCCTTCACTTCCAGCCCGTTTCGCCGTTGCACCTCGTCGCGGGCAAACGTCCGAAGCGGCTCGCGGATGAAATTGGCGTACGCCACCTTCACGATCGCATCTGGCTCTTTCTCGAGCTGCTGGTTCGAGACGGTGGTGCTGAAACGGTCCATGAACAGCGGGACCTGGTTCTCGTCAACGCGCCACACCGTGTGCACGCGAAACTGGATCTTCAAATTGTCCCGGCTCAGCACGGCGTCGTCGTGCGAGAAATCCTCCGAGTAGGTGTAGGGAGTGATGCTCACGTTCGTGACGGCGAGCAACCAGCCCCGTCCCGGTGAGGTCGGACCCCGCTGCGTCCCGACGAAACGTGACTGGGTCAAGACCGCACCCTTGGTCAAATAGCCGACGTACCCGGCCGGCGTGAACGGGTTCGACGACCCGACCAGCCAGACCAGCGCACCAAAAGCCAAACCGACAACGAGCACGAGCCCTGCGAGGGGTGCAATGCGAGACACGGCGGGCCTCCAATCGCCGGCGGGGTTAGCTGGCGGGCTCGAGGTTGGAAGTCCTCTATCAACCAAATAGTCGACTGTGGACTGTTGACTGTCGACTGGTTGAATTCGCCCCTGGCGCGCGGAATTACGCGCCGCTGGGTCCCCCGCGACGCTGTCAGTCAGCGTCTTAGGCGTACGAAACCACGGTAGGCCTGCAGTGCGAAGTTGTCAAATTCCGGCGGGAAAAGCCGCTTCGACTTCCGTTCGCGTCAATTCCCTCCACTCACCGGGGGCGAGGCGCCCCAGTTCGAGGCCCCCGAACCGAACCCGCTTCAACGTCGTCACCTCGTGGCCGATCGTCTCGAACAACTTCCGGACTTCGCGGTTGCGTCCGCGATGAAGCTCCACCGTCAGTTGTGTTTCACGATTGGATGCCTTCCGGACGATCACCGAAGCCGCGTCGAGTGGCGCGGCTTCGTCGCCTGTGACCCTGCCGCGGACCGTCACCAAGTACCACGCGGGGAACAGCGTTGCCCGGATCGGTGATTCGATGCGCGAGACGTGTGTCGGTCGTGAGGAGCAGGAGACCGCTCGTGGCGAGGTCGAGACGTCCGACGGCAATGAGTCCGCGCGCGGAGGGGCCAATGATGTCGTAAATCGTCGGACGCCCCTCGGGGTCCTGGCGAGTCGTCACGACACCGCGCGGCTTGTGGAAAAGAATGGTCCGCCAGGACGCGCGCGTCCGGCGCGTGCCATCGACCGTAATGCGCGCTCGCTCGGGCACCACGCTCGTGGCGGGGTTCGTGACGACGCGGCCGTCCACCTTGACGCGTCCGGCCCGAATCGCCTCCGTCGCCTGCGCGCGAGAGAGAATCCCGAGCTTGGAAAGAGCGCGATTGAGCGAAACCATTCGGTCAGTCGGTAGTCAGGATCGATCAGTTGCGAGCTCGTCGACCTGTCCGCCTGGTCTAGTGTCCCAGCACTTGGTGGGGTCTGTACGGGTCCTCAAGGAACTTGATGTCCTCTGGCGACAGCTGAACCTTCAGCGACTCCACGGCGTCGTCCAGGTGGGAAATCTTTGACGCGCCGACGATGGGCGCGGTGATGCCGGGCTGCGCGAGGAGCCAGGCGAGCGCCACCTGCGTCGGCTTCACGCCGATTCGCTCCGCCACTTCCACCACCCGGGCCGCAACCACGAAGTCGTCGTCGGAGTAGTACAGCTCGATGGGCGAAGTCGTCGGTCTTGGCGCGAGAGGTCGCACCCTTGTCTTCCTTCCGCCGGTTGCCGGCAAGAAAACCGCGCGCGAGGGGGCTCCACGGGATGACGCCAATCCCCTCCTCGAGGCACAGCGGGAGCATCTCGCGCTCTTCCTCGCGATAGACGAGGTTGTAGTGGTTCTGCATCGACACGAAGCGGGTCCAGCCGTGGCGATCCGCGACGTGCAGCATCTTCGCGAATTGCCAGGCCGCCATGCTCGAGGCGCCGATGTAGCGCGCCTTCCCCGCCTTCACGATGTCGTGCAGCGCCGACAGGGTTTCCTCGATCGGCGTGTCCGGATCGAAGCGGTGGATCTGGTAGAGGTCGACGTAGTCCATGCCGAGGCGGGCGAGGGAGCCGTCGATGGCGTCGAAGAGATGTTTGCGCGAGAGCCCGCGCGCGTTCGGATCCTCTTTGATCGGAAAGAAGGCCTTCGTGGCGACGACGACTTGATCGCGCGCGGCGCCGAGATCGCGCAGGGCGCGGCCGAGCACCTCTTCGCTGACACCGCGCGAGTACATGTCGGCGGTGTCGAAGAAGTTGATGCCGTGCTCGAGTGCGCGCGTCACGAACGGCCGGCTCTGTTCCTCGTCGAGCACCCACGGCCGCCACGTCGGCGTGCCGTAGGTCATCATCCCGAGACAGATGCGTCGACACCTTGAAGCCCGGTATTGCCTAAGTCGAACGTAATCCATGACTTGTGAACCAGTCGCAAGCGCCTGCGGCCATGCGCGAGCCGAGGCCCCAGCGCGCTCCGCCAGGCGAGGCATCACGCGTGAAGTCTCGCGCGCGGAGGTGGCGGCCTCCGCTCGCCAGTGGCCGAAGGTCGATCCCTATACCGTCAGGACCAGCTTCCCAATATGAGCGCTCGATTCCATCACGCGGTGGGCCTCGGCGGCCTGCTGGAGCGGGAACGTCGCGTGGACGAGCACGCGGACGGTGCCGGCCTCGAGGAGCGGCCACACGTGCTGCTGGACGGCGCCGGCGATCGCGGCCTTCTCCGCGATCGAGCGTGCCCGGAGCGTCGAACCGGTGATCCAGAGGCGCCTCTGCAGGACGGGCCCCATGTTGATCTGTGATTTCGCGCCGCCCAGCAAGCCGATCTGCACGAGCCGTCCATCCCTGGCGAGGCAGTCGATGTTGCGCTGGAGGTACTCGCCTCCAACCATGTCAAGCACGACGTCAACGCCGCGCCCGCCGGTCGTGTCGCGCACGGTGGTCACGAAGTCGGTGCTGCGGTAGTTGATCGCCACTTCGGCGCCGAGCGACTGACACGCCGAACATTTCTCGTCGCTGCCGGCGGTCGCGATCACGCGCGCGCCGTAGGCACGCGCCAGCTGGATGGCCGTCGTGCCGATGCCGCTCGACCCGCCATGGATCAGGATCGTTTCGCCGGCCACCAGCCGTCCGCGCTCGAAGACGTTGGTCCAGACGGTGAAGAACGTTTCGGGAATCGCCGCGGCCTGAACCAGGTCGAGACCAGCGGGAATCGGGAGGCACTGCGGCGCGGGTGCGGAACAATACTCCGCGTACCCGCCACCGCTGACCAGCGCGCACACGCGCTCGCCGGTTCTCCAGGACGTCACGTCGGAAGCGACGCCGACGATTTCGCCCGCGATTTCAAGCCCGGGGATATCCGATGCGCCAGGCGGCGGCGGATACTTGCCCTGGCGCTGCATGACGTCGGGACGATTGACGCCGGCGGCCGCCACCTTGATGAGCACTTCCCCGGCGGCGACGGCCGGCGTCGGCCGCTCGACTGGAACGAGGACCTCGGGCGGCCCGGGCTCGCGGATGCCGATCGCGATCATCGCGAGTCATTCTAGTCGGTCGGTCGGCTCGCGTCAGTTCCACGTTCAAGCGACGCAGACCGGGTACGGAGACCGGACACCACGGCCGAGCGTAACACAGGATCACACAGGATCACCGCCCGCGTCTTCGTGAGCAGCTCGAAGGCACGCTGACTGCGATCGGTGAACAGGGCGAACAGGACGTCGATGAAGAAGAACTGTCCGAAGAACGGCAGCTGCCGCAGGAGCGCCTGGCCGAGGCCGATACGAGCGCCGGATTCGCGCACGACACGGATCGACATCAGCCGCTTGCCGATGGTCTGGCCGACGCGGTATTCCGCTGAGGCCGTGTACACCGGGAACAGCAGGCAAAAACATCACGATGCACAGGAGCGGCACCAAACAACGACAACTGCCGGCGGGAGCACGTACCAAAGGAAAATCGCGAACGCGACGCCGTGCCGACACATGCCAGGAGAAAGTCGATCGACTTTGGCCGCCGCTCGCGGCCAGAACCGCGCGCTCTGCAGCGGCACCGCGGCGAGGTACGACTCGGCGAGCGTCAGCGGATCGCCGAGCTGCCGGATCACTTCGTCGAGCGGCTGTCCATGCGCCTGCCGTTCCGCCATGTGGCTTCGCAACTCCATCGCGATCGCATCGCGCAGGGCCAGCCCGCGGGGCACGTAATCGATGACGGATTGCACGTAGTCGTCGGCGGTCATTTGGCCTCCTCGTCGGCGAGCAGCTGCGTCATCGCCGTCACAAACGTGGACCATTCGAGCGTGAGTCGCGTCGAGCTCGGCCTGCCCGGCTTCGGTCAGCCGGTAGTACTTGCGGGGAACGCCGCGCTCGGGGGTTTCCCACCGCACGGCCACGAAGCCGGCCCGCTCCAGCCGGTAGAGCACCGGATAGAGCGTCCCGTCCGTGACGCCGAGCGCGCCGTTGGTCTGGGTGGTCAGCTTCGTGACGATCTCGTAGCCGTAGGCCTCTCTCGGCGCAAGCAGATGGAGGACGATGAGCTCGAGCGTTCCCCGCTTGAGCTCGCGGACAATGCTGGTCCGATCCTCGGTCCGGTCGGATTCCCGCGCCATGTCCTGGGATTGTATCGCCATATATCTTGTTACGCAAGATATATGACGTGGCCCGTCCCTCGGAGGTTCCGGGACCGGGCCTTGCGTGACCCGATCGCATGAGCATCGAGGACCTCTGGTATCGCAATGCCATCATTTATTGCCTCGACGTCGAGAAATTCATGGACGCGAGCGGCGACGGGGTCGGAGATTTCGAGGGCCTCAGCGCCCGGCTGCCCTACCTGGCGGGCCTCGGCGTCACCTGCGTCTGGCTGCTGCCCTTCTCCGAGTCGCCCAACCGCGACAACGGCTACGACGTCAGCGACTACTACAGCGTCTCGGACAAGCACGGCTCGCTTGGCGACTTCGTCGCCTTCACCAACCACGCCGACTCGCTCGGCATTCGCGTCATCGTCGACCTGGTCGTCAACCACACGTCGATCGATCACCCGTGGTTCCAGCACGCGCGCCAGAATCCAGACTCGCTGTTTCGCGACTGGTACGTCTGGTCGAAGAAGCGCCCGAAGAATCACGACCAGGGCATGGTGTTTCCCGGGGTGCAGAAGACGACGTGGACGTGGGACGACGAGGCGAAGGAGTACTACTTCCACCGCTTCTACGAGCACCAGCCGGACCTGAACACCTCGAATCCGGCGGTGCGCGACGAGATCTCGAAGATCATGGGCTTCTGGCTGCAGCTCGGGATCTCCGGCTTCCGGATCGATGCCGTTCCCTTCCTGATCGGCCGCAAGGGCGCTGACGTCACGACGCCCGACCTGGACTACGACTTCCTGCACGACCTTCGCGACTTCCTGCAGTGGCGGCGCCGCGATGCCGTGATGCTGGCCGAAGCGAACGTCCCGCCAGAAGAAAACCTGGAGTACTTCGGCGAGGAAGGCGATCGGCTGCAGATGATGCTGAACTTCCCGGTCAACCAGCGTCTGTGGTACGCGCTGGCACCGGCCGACCTCGAGCCGCTGAAATGGGCGATCGATCAGACGCGCCGAGTGCCGCAGAACGCCCAGTTCGTCCAGTTCCTCCGGAGCCACGACGAGTGCGACCTCGGACGGCTGACCGAGGAACAGCGGCAGAAGGTGTTCGAGGCATGCGGTCCGGATCCGTCGATGCAGCTGTACGGCCGCGGCATCCGTCGCCGGATGGCGCCGATGCTCGGCGGCGATCGCCGCCGGATCGAGCTCGCCTTCAGCCTGCTCTTCTCGCTGCCCGGCACGCCGATGATTCAGTACGGCGACGAGATCGGCATCTGGGACGATCTGTCGCTGCCGGAGCGCGACTGCGCGCGGACCGCGATGCAGTGGTCGTCGCAGCCGTACGGCGGATTCTCGGCGTCGAAAAAGGTCGTCGTGCCGATCGTCGACGACGACGAGCACGGCTTCCGGCAGTGCAACGTCGCCGATCAGCGCCGCGATCCGAACTCGCTGTTGAACTGGGCCGAGCGCCGAATCCGCGCGCGGAAGGAGCTGCCGGAAATCGGCTGGGGCGCGTGCACGATCCTCGAGACGGACGCGCCCTCAGTGCTCGCGCTGCGCTACGTCTGGCGGAACACCGCCCTCGTGACGCTGCACAATTTCGCCGAACGGAGCGAGACGGTGCGCTTCGATGTCGGAACGACGGACGGCGCGATTCTGTGCGACCTGTTCGACGAGGATCACAGCCGCGCCGGCGCCTCTGGCAAGCACGAGATCAACCTGGACCGTACATGCACAAGTGGTATCGCGTGGGAGGACCGGACATGGTGTTGAAGCGCGCGCATTTCTAGGCTCGCCCGAGGGGCTTCGGGACTCCCCGACACGCTCTCTCGCGCGCCGCTGCGTCGGCGCGCTCCGTCGTGGCTCGCTGGCGCGCCGCTCGCTACGCAGTATGGATTCTCCGTAGTGTCCCCAAGACGGTCTTTCCACTGGTCGTCAAGGCCTTCGAGGAGTCGAACCAGCGGCTGCGTCCGGCTCCATGAGCAAGATTTCAGCGACTTTCTCGCGTCATGTATTTGAGGAGGTTCTGATGAAACGCTATATCGCCTGTTCACTCGTGCTTACGCTGGGTGCGGCCTGCTCGCCGGGCGGGCAGCAGCCAGCCGGTTCGCTGACCGCACCAAGCCTGGGGACGGCCGCCGTCGGGGTGCCCGAGAATTTCCGGGCTCACTTGAGCGGCGATGACGTCATCCCGCCATTGCCGATTCCGACCCAGGGACAGGGGCAAGCGGTCTTCCAGCTCAGTCCTGACGGAACAGAACTCTCCGTCCGGGTGCTGGTCGCGAACATCGAAAACGTCGTCGGCGCACACATTCACCTGGCTGCGGCGGGCCTCAGGGGGCCGCTGGTGGCTCTGCTCATGGCGCCGGTTCCACCGGGCGGCGGACGGACCGATGGCGTTCTGACCGTTGGCACCTTGACGGCCGCCCAACTGTTCGGGCCGTTGGCGGGTCAGCCCCTCTCGGCGCTCATGGATGCCATTGCCGCGGGCGACGCCTACGTGGATATCCCCACGAACGACGGCGTCGCTCCTCCTGGCACCGGCATCGGCGACTATCCCGGTGGCGAGCTACGAGGGCAAATCCGGTAGAAGCGCCAACCAACTCGGAACAGACGGCTACTCGACGAACTGCCTCGGCACGAGCGCGAGCACGGGGTACTGGCGCCGCAGCTGGTCGACGCGCTGCCAGTACTCCGCTTTCGGAAACTCGTTGTGCAGATAACGCTCGCGCAGGCGGCGGATCTCCCACTTGTACAAGTCGCGCACGTAGTCGCGCACCAGCTCGGGCGGCGTTTGCGACGTGGGCAGGATGCCGTGGCGAGGAAGCTGCGCGAGGACGTCGGCGCGATAGCGGTACTCAGCCACGAAGCGCCTCGGCAACCGCCTCGAGCGACGCGTCCATCCGCAGGATATGCCGCGGACGTGCGAGCGCTTCCGCCAGCGGCGCCGGCGTCTGGATGCCGCGACCGATGATCGGCTCGACGATTTCCCGGAACTTCGCCGGGTGCGCGGTCGCCAGGAAGATCCCGACCTGCCCCACCTGCCCCACCTGCCCCACCTGCCCCAAATACGCTTTGAGTCCCATGTACCCGATCGCCGAGTGCGGATCGAGGAGGTAGCCCCTGGTCTCGTACACGCGCTTGATGGTTCCGCGCACGTCCTCGTCCCGGTACCCGATGCCGGCGATGTCCTGGCGCATCGACTCGACGTCGTCGCGATACAGCCACAGCATCCGCTCGAAATTGCTCGGGTGGCCGACGTCCATGGCGTTCGCAATCGTCCTCACCGACGGGCGAGGCGTGAAGCGCCCGGTCTCGAGATATTGAGGCACGACGTCGTTGACGTTGGTGGCCGCCACGAATTTCGCGATGGGCAGCCCTGCCCGCTTCGCCATCAGGCCGGCCGTCAGGTTGCCGAAATTGCCGGACGGCGTGCACACGACAGCAGGAGTCGACTTCTCCAGCCGGCCTGCGCGCGCGCGGACCAACCCGGCGATCGCGTGGAAGTAGTAGACCATTTGCGGAAGCAGACGCCCGACGTTGACGGAGTTTGCCGACGTCAGGCGGACTCGCTCGCGGATCTCCCGGTCGCCGAACGCCTCGCGCGTCAACCGATGGCAGTCGTCGAAGCTGCCCGCGACGGCGTACGCGCGGACGTTCCCGACGTTCCCGTCCTCGGCGGCGTTGAACATCGTCAGCTGCGCTTCCTGCGTCGGGCTGACGCGCCCCTCCGGGTAGAGGACGACGACGCGCGTGTGCGGCACGCCGTGGAACGCGTGGGCAACGGCGCTGCCCGTATCGCCAGACGTGGCCGCCAGCACGGTGAGCGGCTGATCGCCGGTATCGAGCGCCGCCATGAGCCGCGCCATCGTCCGCGCGCCGACGTCCTTGAATGCCAGCGTGGGACCGTGGAACAGCTCCAGGGCGTAGATGCCGGGCTCGACCTCGACGACCGGGATGGGGAAATTCAGCGCCTCGACGACGGCTGCCTCAAAAGCGGTCGCGTCGACCTCGCCGCGGGTGTAGGGCCGCAGCGCGCGGTAGGCGATCTCGGTCAGCGTCCGCGTCGGGAGCCGCTCGATCTCGCGCTCCGACCATTCGTCGAGGTGTTCGGGAACATACAGACCGCCCCCCGGCGCGAGCCCCTCGACGAGCGCCTCACGCAGCGACACCGCGTCCGACGAAGACCGCGTGTTTACGAAGCGCACAGCCACTCACCGAGCTGCGGTACGGGCACGTGCGCGAAGTAAGGCGCGCACGGCGCGCCTGCGAGGGAGCGGCGCGGGGCGCAGGGGTCCCCGCAACGCGACCGAGCCGAGTCGGGGCGGAGCTACCGAGCAGGCGCGCAAGGCGCGCCCGCCGAAGGCTCGGCGAAGGCGGGGCGGGGGCGGACCCGCGTGAGGCCGCACGGCGCGCCTGCGAGGGAGCGGCGCGGGGCGCAGGGGGCCCCGCCTCGACGTTGCTCGGGGCGCCTGGGCGAGTGAGGCGGCGCCGAGCCGGCCAGCGCCAGGCCGGCGCCCGCAAGCGGCGCGAGCGGGGGTGTGGGGCGGAGCCCGCGTGAGGCGCGCACGGCGCGCCTGCGAGGGAGCGGCGCGGGGCGCGGGGGGCCCCGCAAGCGACTGAGCCGGTGTGGCGAGCCCCACATAATCATGACGCGCACGTGGAAAGCACGCGTGCGCCCGCGGGAGCGATCGGCGAAACGTAGGTCCGCGGCTCGCCGCCGATTTGGGCTTTCACCGCGGCGGTCATGGCGACCGCGACCATCGCCGCCTTGCCGGCGCCCTCGCACAATGCGAAGAGCGACGGGCCAGATCCCGACAGGCTGCAGCCGAGCGCGCCTGCCTCGACCGCCGCTCGCTTGATGACGGCGAGCCCGGGGACCAGCGAGGCCCGACGCGGCTCGGCGATCGTGTCTTCGAGCGCACGACTGATGACCGCGAAGTCGCCGCGATGCAGTCCATGCGACGAGCGCGCCCATGTTGGCCCACTGCCGGACCGCATCGCTGAGCGGCACCGTCGTGCCGAGCAGGTCGCGCGCCCGCGCCGTCTCGATTTCGAGGTCAGGATGGACCACGACCGCCGTCAGACCCGGCGGCACGGGAAGCCTGAGGATGTCGGGTGGATACGGGCGGCGGACCAGCACGAATCCCCCGCAAATGCACGGCGCGATGTTGTCCGCGTGCGCGGATCCCGCCCCGAGCCGCTCGCCTTCGAGGGCGCACGCAATCAGCGTGTCGGCCGTCGATCCCGCCGCCGATCAGGGCGTCGACGGCAACGACCGCGGCAGCGGCGCTCGCCGCGCTGCCGCCGAGCCCGCTCGACAGCGGCAGCCCTTTCCGGATGCTCAGCCCGACGCCGCGTCGTTCGCCGAGCTTCGTGAGCAGCGCCAGCGCCGCCACGCCCGCCGTGTTGCGCGCGGCGTCGCGCGGGAGCCGGCCGTTGTCGCCGTCGATGCTCTCGATGACGACGCCGTGGGCGTTGCCGGAGAGGAACCGCGCCGTGACTTCGTCGCCCGGATGGTCGAGGGCGAAGCCAAGGACGTCGAACCCGCAGGCGACGTTCGACACGGTCGCAGGAGCAAACGCAGTAACGGAGGTCATTGGGTGTAGCGGCGGCTGATCGTGGGGATGAGGTACTCGCGGAACGCGCGCTCGAAATCGTAAGCCGGCTCGAAGCCCCAGTCGGCGCGCGCCGCCGAATCGTCGACATCGGCCGGCCACGAGTCGACGATCCCCTGCCGTTTTTCGTCAATCTTATACGCGATCGCGGCGCTGGGAAACGCGGCGGCGACGACGTCGCGAATCTCGGCGGCGCTGACACTGAACGCGGTGACGTTGTACGCCGTGCGCCGTAACCGCTCGCGCGGCGCAGCGGCCAGCTTGAGCAGCGCCTCGGAGGCATCCGGCATCGCCATGAACGGGAATCCGCGTGTCGGGTCGTACGAAGCACGCATACGGTTCGCCCTTCGCCGCCGCGTGGATCATTTCTGACGCGTAATCCGACGTCCCGCCCGCCGGCTGCGTGGCCGCGGAGATGAGCCCGGGAAACCGCACCGCCCGGAAATCGACGTGCGGCGTGGAATCGACCGACAGCTGCTTGTAATGCTTCGCGTAATAGCGCCCCAGCTCCTCCGCGTACAGCTTGTTGCAGCCGTACATCGTCGTCGGATGCATGTACTCGTCTTCACGCACCCGCACGGTCCGTGCCTTCGTCGCGAGATCCGGAAGGCCATAGGTCGCGATGGACGACGGGTAGATGAACTTCACGGCGCGGCCGTGCGATTCGCCCTGTTTTTGCGCAAACTCCAGCAGGTTCAGCGTCCCTTCGACGTTGACGTGATGCGCGCTCATTGGCGTGAATTCGGCCCGGGTGGAGAGCAGCGCGGCGAGGTGGTAGACGCAGTCCACCTCGAACTCCGCCAGCATCCGCTCGAGAAGGCTCGTATCGCAAATTGAGCCGGTGAACTCGCGCGACACGGACCGCGCGACGGCACGATCGAGCGGGTTCACGTCGAGCGTGACGATCGCGGCGTCGCGTTCCGCGAAGCGCGCCACGAGCGCGTGGCCGATTTCGCCGCCGGCCCCCGTCACGAGGACGACCGGTTTTCGCATCGTTTCACGATTGTACGTGCCGTACCGGTCAATTCCGTATGCGGCTCCTGATCTCACATCGCGCGCGTGGGGTGCTGTTCTGGAACAGCCTCAGTCCACTTGGGCGCGATCGGCACGGTCCCGGAAACGTGTGTGAGATGAGCAGTTACCGCCACTGCGGAGCTTCTGGCAGGGCTCTTGCTCAACTCGTGCCGAGCGATGCAAGGAGCTGACATGAACCGCGCGACTCCGGAGAGTGATTACAGTTCTGGCCGTGCTGATGATTCCCGCAATAGCGGGTGCGGCGGAAGACCCGCAGCTCGTGGTCACGAGCGCCGCGGTCGACCATTCGACTCACCGGCTGGTGATCCGTGGCCAGCACTTCACGTCCGGCAACGGGCAACAAGAACGCGCACCCGCTGGTCACGCTGGACCTGCAGCCGCTGGTAGTCGAGAGCGCGACGGCCTATGAAATCGTGCTGGCGCCGCTGTCGCCGACTTATCCCGAGGGCAGCCATCTGCTCACGGTGTCGCGCGGAAACGGTTCGAAGGATTCGGCCGCGTTCGTCGTCGCCATTTACGATGAAGCATCTGGTGGCTGGGACCACAGGGACCCGCGGGCCCGCAAGGACCCGCCGGTCCGACGGTCCGGCAGGCCCGGCAGGCCCCGCAGGTGCAACAGGATCAGCAGGTCCGACAGGTCCCCAGGGTCCGGCAGGACCGGCGGGACCCGCAGGCCCCGCAGGTCCCGCGGGCCCGCAAGGACTGGGAGGGCCATCCGGTCCGGCGGGTCCCGCGGGACCGCAGGGCCCCGCGGGAAAGGATGGAGCGGCGGGCGCAGCGGACCGCAAGGCCCGGCAGGACCGCAGGGTCCGGCCGGCGCCACGGGCGCGGACGGATCGCAGGGTCCTGCAGGGCCTCAGGGCGTGACCGGCGCGACGGGATCAGCCGGACCGGTCGGACCGATTGGGCCGCAGGGACCGATCGGCCCGCAGGGACCGGCTGGCGTCAGCGGATTCGAGATCGTGTTGAAGCTGACATCGGCCAGCTCCGTGGGTCCGACGAATAATACGAACGGGAGCGGTCACTTCGAAGCGAAGGCGACCTGTCCCGCCGGCAAGCGGGTCATCAGCGGTGGGTTCAACCTGCGGGACGACCTGGTCGCGCTACCTGACGGTCATTTCGTCGTACCCGAACCCGACGGACGAGAGTTGGTACGTGCAACTGCGCAATAACACCTCCCTTACGCTGGGAGCCGTCGACGTGACCGCCTTCGCGGTCTGCGTCGCGAAGTAGGGACCTCGCGTCCGGCTCACGCGTGAGGTATCGTGTAGCGCGTGAGTCAGACCGCTCTCCGGAAACCGGCTGGTGAGGAGGAAGAACCAGCCGGTTTCCTCGCCCGCTTCGCCCTGTCGCTCACCGAATGGACCGAGCGCTGGGTTCCCGACGCCTTCATCTTCGCGCTCATCGGCACGATCCTCGTCGTCGGCGCCGCCCTGGCCGTCACGCCGGCGACCACTGGACAAGTCATCGATGCATGGGGGCGCGGCTTCTGGGAGCTGATTCCATTCACGCTCCAGATGTCGCTCATCATCATCACCGGGCACGTGCTCGCCACGTCGGGCCCGATGCGCCGGCTCATCCGGCTGATTGCCGCCTGGCCCCAGTCGCCGCGCAGCGCCGTGGCGCTCGTCACGTTCTTCGCGCTGGCGACCTCGTGGATCAACTGGGGGTTCAGCCTCGTCTTCAGCGCGGTGCTCGCGCTCGAAGTCGCGCGCCGCGTGCGCGGCGTCGACTACCGCGCGCTGGCCGCCGCCAGCTTCCTGGGCATCGGCAGCATCTGGGCCCAGGGCTTGAGCGGGTCCGCCGCGCTGCAGATGGCCAGCCCCGGCGCACTGCAGCCGCAAATCCGCGAGATCGTCGCGAACGGCGGGCTCGTTCCCGGCGGGATTATCCCGTTCCGCGACACGATTTTCCTCTGGCAGAGCCTCGTCTCCGTGGTCGTCGAGATCGTCGTCGTCACGACCGTGATGTGGTTCGCAACGCCGCCGGCCAACCGCGCGCGGACGGCGGCCGACCTCGGGATCGCTTTGCCGGACGAAAGCGAGCGCACCGAGGTCAGCTGGCCGGGGACACCGGGCACGTGGCTGGAACATTCATCCATCCTCACGTGGCTCATCGTCGCGCTCGGCGGCGCCTTCCTGGTGCGCTACTTCATGGCTGCGCCAGAGCCGTTGAATGCGTTGACGCTGAACATCATCAACCTGTCGTTCCTGCTGGTCGGGATGGTGCTGCACAAGACGCCGGCGCGCCTGATGCGAGCGGTCCAGGATGCGACGCCGGCGGTGTGGGGCGTCATCCTGCAGTTTCCGTTTTATGCGGGGATCGCCGGCATCATCACCGGCACGCACCTGAGCCAGCAGCTCGCCAGTGCGTTCGTCCAGATCTCGACGCCCACGACCTTCCCCGCCGTCGTCGCAGTCTATTCGGCGGTGCTGGGCGTGTTCGTGCCGTCGGGCGGATCGAAGTGGGTCATCGAGGCGCCGTATGTGATGGAGGCGGCGCACGCGCTGAAGGTGCATCTCGGCTGGATCGTCGCCTCCTACGACCTGGGCGAGGCGCTGGCCAACCTCGTGCAGCCGTTCTGGATGCTGCCCATTCTCGGCCTCTTCCGCCTCGGCGCCCGCGACGTCATGGGCTACACGCTCGTCGTGTTCATCGCGCTGGTCCCGACCGTCTTGCTGCTCGTGACTTTGCTCGGAAGAACGCTTGTCTTATCCGTTGTAGGGGGCTCGCACTGTCGCTGTAGGGTGCTGGGCACTGTCGCTGTAGGGTGCTCGGCACTCCGCTGTAGGGTGCTCGGCGACTTCGCTGTAGAGTGCTGGCGCGCAGGGAAAACGCGCGCGCCGGCACCCTACATCGTTAGAACGAAAGCACCCTACGCGTAAGTCGAAAGACCTCGCGTAAGAACCAAAGCACCCTACATCGCGTAAGTGCGAAAGCACCCTACAGCGTCAGAAGAAAGCACCCTGCGAGTTCAGCCCCCCAGGTATCCCGGTCTCGCTTTAACCGTCCTGCGTCCCTTTACCCGAACGTCGAGCTGATGCCAGCCGGCGCGCGAGACGCCGCGCGGCGTGTAGCTGACGAGGTAGCGATGGCGGAATTCATCGAGCACGCCGAGGAAGATGGACTCGAGATTCTGCGTCCGCTCGACTTCGAACAACCGGCCGCCTGTGAACGAGGTGAGCTCCTCGAGGAACTCGGGCCGGACGCGCGACTTCACCGAGACCCCGTACGCCACAACGCCCGATCTCTTAGCCGTATCGAGAACCGAGGCCGGCGGCAGCCAGCTGGCGGTGTCGACGCCGTCGCTGAAGACGATCAGCAGGCCGCGGCCGACGTCGGATTCGCCGACCATCATGCCGGCAAACGTGCCGTCGACCAGCGCCGTCTCGCCAATCCCCTCCGCGCGTTCGAGCGCCGCGCGAACGGATGCGACGTCCCTGGTCAGCTTCGCGCCGCGGTCGACGACATGGCTGAAGCTGACAAGCGCGGCCTGATCGTCCGCTTTCAGGCCGCCCAGCAGCGCTCCGGCGCCCTTGAGCAGCCGGTCGCGGCGATCGCCTTCGACGCTGTTGCTCATGTCGAACACGAGGACCACGTTCAGCGGCACCTGGTCGAAGCTGACGCAGATCGACCTGCTGGGCGACGCCGTTGTCCAGGATCTCGAAGTCGGCCGGCGTCAGGCCGAGGACCGGCTTGCCGTTGTCCGTGACGAGCACGTCGACCCGCACCGCGTCGACCCGGCTCGAAAACGTCGGCGCCTGCGCGAGCGATGGCGAGAAGCGCCAATGCGGTCCTCATCGCTGCAGCCTCCTGGAACACTTTTTCAGCTCGTCGAGGAGCATCTCCGCGTTGCGGCCCGCGGCGTTGTCGTAGGTCCACCACGGATCGTCGCCGTCGGGATACTCGGCGGCCAACTCGAAGACGCGCTCGATAGCCGCCAGCGCGCCGGCCAGGTCGCCGCGGCGGCGCGCGAGCGAGCTGTGCGCAACGTGCGGCGATTGCGCGTTCGGATAGAGCGTTGACGCGCGCGAATAGAGGTCGTCGGCCGCATCGAAATTGCCCAGCGCTTCCTCGGCCCAGCCCAGGAACATCGCCGCGTAATACTTCATCAGGTCGTCGGGGGCCGCGGCGTTCGCCCGCCGCAATTCCTCGGCAGCCTCCCGCGCACGGCCGCGCATGAGGAGGACCCGGCCGAGCCGCAGCCGCGCTTCGAAATGCTCGGGCTGCTCCGCCAGCGCGCGGCGGAGCAGCGTTTCGGCGTCGCGAAGCTCCGCCTCTTCGGACTGAATGGCTAGCTGGTATCCAGCAGGCATCTCGATCGAGCGCGCGGCGGCCTGCATCGACGGCCGCGCGAACGATTCGTGCTCGCAGCCGCTCAGGAACAACAGCGTGGCGTCCCTTGGAAACAGGCGGAGGCCCTGGACCAGGTGGTCGGTGTTTTCGTGGTAGCCATTGGCCTGCATCCAGGTGGCCGTGGCCTGATACCAGAGCAGGACCATCGGGTCACCGGCGGGTCTGACGACGTCGAGGAGCGAGCGCGCGATGTCCCAATGGACCGCGCCAAAGTAGGTCCCCGTGTTCCGGCCGTCCTCCACGCTGAACGTCAGCCGTTGGATCGCCCCGGCCAGCTGCGGGGCACCGCTCTCGAACAATTCGGAGCCAGACGACATCGCCACGTCGGCATGGAGCATGGCGGTGCGGCGCAGCACGTAATCCAGTTGCCCCTGCTTCCGTGCCGCCGCCACGCGTTCAGATAGCAGGAGGAGCTCCTCGTCCAGGAGGAACGGTGCCTTCCGCGCCACGCAGGCCTGTTCCTTCACGATGCCGGCGGCTGCGCACGCCAACAGGCGCAATCGATCGGATTGGCGGGGCGTGAACCTGATCTGCTGCGGGACCCGCTGCCCGCGGCCTTCGCACCGTGAAGTAGTTGAGCCGAATGTCGCGCATCAACTGCGACAGCGCGACGGCGTCGATCGACAGCGCCTGCAGCTCGGCGTAGGACCAGCGCGCCATCCGTTCCGCGGCCTCGTCGAACTCGCCCGGCTGGTGGTGCAGGATCGCCTTGAGCCAGTCCTCGACGCGCAGCATGCGCGGATCGACATCGCGTTCCTGTGCACGGACGGAGGACGCTAGGAAGACGATGGCGACGGCGACCAGAATCCTCACGAACCCTCCAAACCGTCGCAGGATGCTCGTTCCCGCTCGCGTAGAGTGCTCGGTTACTGTCGCTGTAGTGTGCTAGGCGCCTTCGGCATCAGGGTGCTGGGCGCTTCGCCACAAGGAGCCGGCGCGCGCGCAAACAGGCGCGCCAGCACCTACATCGTAAGATGCGAGGCACCCTACGCGGAGAGCGAAGCACCCTACAGCGTCAGATCGGAGCACCCTACAGCGTCAGAACAAAAGTCCTTTGCGGCAACCCTTCGAGCGCGCCCCACGTTTCTGGATCCTGACAGAGCAGCGTGTTGAGATACAGCGACACGTGCTCGGCCGGAAACTGTTGAGCGATCTGTGCCGCGGCAGGCTCGATTTTCGAGGGATCCGGCTTGACCTCGTCGTCCTTAATCAACCCGTCCTCGTGCGTGATGCCGAGCGCATCGAGAAACGTCCCCATCATCGAACGCTGCTCGGCCAGGTGATAGACGATCAGCACGCGCGCGGCGATGGCGTCGGGCAGCGATCCGAGCGTGGCGAGATGCCGCGCTTTGCGGTCGGTGTCGAGCCCAAGGATGAACTTGGGCCGGAATTTCTTCTGCTGCGCGATGATCATGACGGCCTGCACCTGGTCGTCGGTTGCTTCTTCGTCGAGCCAGAATGCCCGCGCCGCCTGCTGGCGCAGCTCGGGCGTCATCCGTTTCCACAAACGTGAGGGTGTGAGCGCTGGGTCTGCCATTTCCTATATTCTAGTAGGTGATTTGCCTCCGCTGCGGCCGGATCAAGCGCGAGCCAGGGCGGACCGCCGTAGCCTGGGGAGGCGGCAGGTCGCCGATGCGAGGCCAACATGCGCGCCAAAACGACTTCCACGCTTGCGCTCGTCGTGCTCGCGACCGCCGCGATTCTCGCCCAGGCGCCCGGGCGTCCATCCCGTCAGCGGACGCCGGTTCGCGGGGGTGATGAGTTATGAGGGGGCCGCCTGGCTGGATCGCGAGGAGCGCGACATCGAGGAGGAACCGGATCGCGCGCTCGATGCGATCCGCATCGAGAAGGGATCGACGGTCGCTGACGTCGGCGCCGGGTCGGGGTACATGACCGTGCGCATGGCGCGCCGCGTCGGCCCCGAGGGCCGCGTCTACGCCACCGACATCCAGCCGCAGATGCTGGCGATGCTCAGGGAGCGGCTGCAGAAGGAGCGCCTCAGCAACGTCACGCCTGTCCAGGGTGCGATCGACGATCCGCGGCTGCCGCCGGACACACTCGATCTGATCCTGATGGTCGACGTCTATCACGAGTTCTCGCAGCCGCAGCAGATGCTGCGCGGCCTGCGGGCTGCGCTGAAGCCGGGCGGCCGGCTGGTGCTCCTCGAGTACAAGAAGGAGGACCCGTCAATCCCGATTCGCCTCGAGCACAAGATGACCGTCGCCGAAGCGAAGCTCGAGGTCGAGGCCGAAGGCTTCCGCCTGGCGCGCGTCGGCACCGAGCTGCCTCGACAGCACATCCTCGTCTTCGAAAAACCGAAGTAGACGTCGAAGCCGAGCCCTTGGGCGCCGTAGCGCCTGAAGGCGCGTAGGCGGCCCTAGCCCCGGTGCTTTTCACTGAACCTTCATTTCTCTTCCTCTTCCTGCCGATCCTGCTGGCGCTCTACTTCCTGAAGCGCCCGCACGGGGAGTACGCGAACGTCCTGCTGCTGGCGGCGAGCGTGCTGTTCTACGCGCGCGGCGGCGGCGCGTTCACGTGGCTGATGCTGGCGTCGATCACGTTCAACTACCTGATGGCGATTGCCGTCGCAGCGGGCCTGAAAGGCCCGCCCGACAGACACGCCCGGTCGCGAGCGTGGCTGGCTGCGGCGATCGCCGTCAATCTCGTCGTGCTCGGCGTGTTCAAGTACGCGAACTTCTTCGCCGACAACGTGAATGCGATGCTGGCGTCGCTGAACGTCGCGCCGTTTGCCCTCCCCCACGTGCTGCTGCCAATCGGCATCTCGTTCTACACGTTCCATGCGATCTCGTACGTGGTCGACGTCTACCGCGGCCACGCGACCGCCCAGAAGAGCCCGGTCCACGCCGCGCTCTATCTGCTGCTGTTTCCGCAGCTGATCGCCGGACCGATCATCCGCTATCGCGAGATCGCCGACCAGCTCGCGCGACGCGTCGTCGTCCTCGACGATTTCGCCGCGGGCGTCCGCCGCTTCGTCGTCGGGCTCGGCAAGAAGGTCCTGATTGCGAACAACGTCGCGAGCAGCCGCCGACGGCATCTTCGCGCTGGCGCCCGCGGAGCTGACCCCGGCCCACGCGTGGCTCGGGATCATCTGCTACACGCTGCAGATCTATTTCGATTTTTCGGGCTACTCCGACATGGCGATCGGCCTCGGGCGGATGTTCGGCTTCCGGTTCCCCGAGAACTTCCGGTGGCCGTACATCGCCGACACCGTCCAGGATTTCTGGCGCCGCTGGCACATCTCGCTGTCGTCGTGGTTCCGCGATTACCTGTACGTCCCGCTCGGCGGCAACCGCGTCAGCCCGGGACGGATGTACCGCAACCTCGTCCTGGTGTTCTTTCTCTGCGGCCTGTGGCACGGGGCGAGCTGGAACTTCGTCGTGTGGGGCCTGTATCACGGGTCGTTCCTCGTCGCGGAGCGATTGGGCCTCGCCGGGTTGGTCCGGCGTCTGCCCGCGCCGCTCCGCCACGCGTATCTGCTCGTCGTGGTGATGGTCGGCTGGGTGTTCTTCCGCGCCGACACGCTGCACGACGCGATCGTGTATCTCGGCGCCATGGCGGGAGTCAGCGCACCGGGCGTCAAGCCCTTCGACGTCGCATGGTTCCTGACGCCTGAGGTCTCGCTCGCGCTGGTCGCCGGCGTTATCGGATCGGTGCCGGTAATCCCGGCGCTTGCCCGAGCCATCGACGGCTGCCCTGAGCGAGCGAAGGGCCTGGCTGGCTCGTGGATGCCGCCGCGACCGCGGCGCTCGTGGTGATGCTTGTCGCGTCAATCCTGCAGATTGCGGGCCGGAGCTATGACCCCTTCATCTACTTCCGGTTCTAGGCGGCGCGGGGCTCGCCGCGGTCCAGGTGGCCCTGTTCCTCGCCGCCATCTGCACACCGCTCGCCGTCAACCTGACCGGCGTCGACGGCGGCGATCCGCAGACCGAGAACCGCGAACTGGCGACGCTGAACGAGGGTGTCTTCGCGTGGTTCGCCGATCACTTCGGCCTGCGATCGACGCTCGTTCGACTGAATGCGCGGGTCGAGTACGGCCTGAACGCATCCCCGTCGCCGTCGGTCATCCGCGGCCGCGACGGCTGGCTGTACTACGGCGAGTCCGATGCCGTCGAGGACTACGTCAGCCGCATCCATTGACGGAGCAGGAAGTCGAGGCCTGGAGAGACACGGTGGTGCGCTCGCGCGACTGGCTTCGCGCCCGGGGCGCCGCCTACGTCTTCACGATCGCGCCCGACAAGCACGTCATCTACCCCGAGCACATGCCGGCGTCGATGCACCAGGTCGGATCGTCGCGCCGGATGGACCAGGTGTTGGACGCCGTCGCCGAGAGCGGCGTGGCGGTCGACGTGCGGCCGGCGGTCGAGGCCGCCAAGTCGCGCGAGCGGGTGTATCACCTCACTGATTCGCACTGGAACGCGCGCGGCGCGCTGGTCGCTTACCAGTCGATCGTCGCGGCGTTGCGCGCCCAGGACCCCGCCGTCCCGCCCGCCTGGAAGCGCTCGGACTTCGAAGAGGTCGAGCGGGAAATTGGCGGGCTCGACCTCGCGCGCATGATGGGCCTCAACCGGACGCTGCAGGAGGTCGATCTCGCGCTCGTTCCGAAGCGGCGCCGCCTGGCGAAGGTCGTCGATCCGCCGGGCGGTGACGTCTCCGCCGAGCTGGGCCGAATCGTGACGACGATTCCCGGCTCGCACCTGCCGCGCGCGGTGATCTTCCGCGACTCGTTCGCGACCGCGCTCGTCCCGTTCCTCGCGGAGCATTTCAGCCGCGCGGTCTTTCTCTGGCAGAAGGATTTCATTCCGGAACAGGTGATCGAAGAGGGAGCGGACGTCGTGATCTACGAAATCGCGGGCCGCCAGCTGTACAACTTCATCGCGTCGCCGGCTCTCGTACCGGCTGGCGATCACTAGGCAAGCGCCTGCGTCCATGCGAGCCCGAGGACAAGTGATCCGAGCGGCGAGCGTGCAGCGTCAGTTCGCGCTGGCGGTGGGGCCCCAGCGCCATTGAAAAAAGTTGACAGCGGCGCTAGATCCGCGTAAGCTCGCGAATCCGCCGGACGATCGCTTCGCGCTGCGCGGTATCGACTTCGAAGCCGCGGCGCTCGGCGTCGATGAATTCCTGGATGGTGCGGCGCCCCTTCATCAGGCCGTTGGTCGTGTGCTCCTTCGACTTCAGCAGGTAGTGGCCGATCTCGTGCGCGAGCGCGCGGCCGAGGGTGCGGCCGAGCAGGAGGAAGCGTTCGGCCGGCGTGATGCGCCTCGCGCTGCCGCCGATCCCGCCGACTGACAGGACGAATCGCTCGGCGTTCGCATGCGAAATATGGATGTCGCCGTCAGGTTCGTCGTCGACGAAGTTGACCCAGCCCATCGGTGAGCCGGCGCCGCGCGGCGTCCCGCGGCTGTCGTCGATGAGGACACGCGGCCGCGTCGGGCGGGGCGGGGTGACTTCCGCACGCACGGCTTCGGCCTTCTGCCACTTGAACGTGACGCCAGTCGGCCGCCAGATCGCGCTCGCTTCCTCCAGCGTGCGGTCGATGATCACCGGCGAAATCGCGGGAGCCGAGTGAACGCTGATGGTGACCGTAGGGAGATCGGCGGGGCGCTGCGCCGCTGGCTCCGGAGAGCCTGCGAGCATCGCCGTCATGGACGCGGCGGCCATAAAACTCAGCATGCGGAGAGGTTAGACGGGCGCGGCCGCGAGCGGGTTGCGAATCTGTGCGTGCTGTCGTCTACAAAGTGCGCCGCAACAAAATCTTGGATTTCAACTGACCGATCCCGGACACGCAGGACGCGCGCAAGGCAGGAGGCGCCGCTGTGGCAGGCGGGTGCCCTACGGCAAATAGATCCCGTTGAACAGGAACTTGAACGTGCCGTGCGGCTGCGCCCGCCAGGCGATTTCCGGCGCAAACAGCAGCACGCGTCCCTTTCCGACCTGGCGCATCGACGATCTGCACCGTCTGATCCAGGTACTGCTGTCCCCACGCCCACCCGCTCTTGAGCGGTGACGGCCGATCCGAACCACGCCACCGGCGTCGACGCCCCGCGACGCGGCGTCCGGGAGCAGCCGGAACGACGGGCTGTCGTCGAAGAACACGTTGACGCGATCCGACAGGCCGTACGCGAGCGGATGCGACGTATCGACCCGCGCCTCGAGGATCGAGCCGGGGACGAAGAACTTCTCGGACGGCAACGGCGTCGAATCGCCCGCGGCGCCGCGCTCGACCAGCGCGTTGCGGATCGGCAGGCCCAGGTGATAGCCGATCGCGGTCGAGGAACCGATCGCGATCAGCCGGCCGCCGGCCTCGACGAACTTGCGGAGTTCCGGCACCGTGCGCGAGACGGAGACGCTGCCGAGCCAGTCGCGGAATTCCGCGGGGATGCTTTCCGGCCGCGGCTGCCCGCCCCCGGTGCCGTCACGCATCGGGATGGCGCCGTCGACGAAGATGAGCACGTCGAACTTGCTCGCAAGGTTGCCTTCATCCAGCGTCTTTGGAAACACGACCTCGAATGGGAACTCGAACTGTTCGAGCAGCCACCGCGTCCAGCCCGACGGCATCGAGCCGCCATAGGTGTCCCACAAGCCAACCCGGACCGGACGTACAGGCACGGTCGCGCGATCGCCGGCCGGGACGCTGTCGAGCGCATCGATCGTCAGGCCTTTTTCCGCGGCGGCCTTTTGCAGGATGCCGCTCGTCGTCGCGTTCGCCGGCGCGATGATCGAACCGGCCGGATAGGAGCGACCGCCCGCGTTGAACGTCCGTGCGGCCCGCGACACGCCCTGGTTCGCCTTCAGCAGGCGGTTCACGGCCACGAAGGCATCGTTGACCTGCGCGCTGATGACGTAGGCGCCGCCCTGCGGTGCGGCGGTGAAGCGTCCCGGCGACGGCTTGATGACGTCGGCCACCTTCTCGAACGGGCCCTCGAAGCCGTCGAGGATGCGATCGAACACGATGCCCATCGAGTACGCGAGGTTGTAGCCGGTGACGTCATACGGCGCCCGCGGCGGGCCGCCCGGGTACGGGATGTCGTTCGGATGATCCTGCGGCTCGAACATGTCCATCACGTGCGCGCGAAACGGCTGCGCCGCCTTCACCACGTACGACCCGGCCGGATACGTCTTGCCGCCGACCGTGAACGGCGCCGTCGCGCGGTGCACGGACGCGCCACCCTTGATGAGGATGTTGACGAACTTGGTGGCCGTCAGGAAGTCGGGCTGATCCGACGGAATGACGAACCCACGGGGATCGCGCGCGGACGGGTCGTGCAGCACGTCGTTGTAGAACGCCACCGGCGCGCCGCCGCGTCCGCTGCCGCCGTTCTGCTTGGCGATCGCGGCTCGCACATGCTCGAGGCGACTGCGGATAGCATCGTCCAGTGATCGCGGCTGCCCGCGTCGATCGCGTTCTTCGCCATCCGGTACATGTTGAAGAGGAAGTCCTCTTTGCGCTCGGACGCGATGTCGAGGATGGCGTAGTTGGTCGTCATCGAGTACTCGATCGACTGCCGGAAGTGCCACGCCTGCGGCGCGATCGGGTTCGGCACGTCCGCGCGCCGCAGCTGCATCTCCGGCACGAAGGGAATCTCGATCGGCGTCGGGTTGCCGATCATCTCCGTGAGGATGCCGATCTGGTTGTGGAAATACGACGTGGTCCGGATGCCGCCGTTGAACCACGTCGAGTAGCGGCGCCGCCGACCGCATCACGGCGCCCGGCTTGCCCTCGACCGCGAGCCGCGTGTGGATCGCCGCGCCGACGAGATCGATGCCGAGCGGGATCAGCGGATCGAAGTGGTAGTTGAACGGATCGCGGAACGGCGGCGCGAACAGCACCGCGCCCGCCGGGCCCGGTCTGGTGATGGTTGTACATGATGGCCGGGAACCACTCGCGGTACATCATCCGGTTCGCGTTCTCGCTCTCCGGCTGGTTCATCATGTAGAAGTCGCGGTTGTTGTCGTGGCCGATGTACTTCTGGTACAGGCGCGGCAGGCCGCCGGTCGACCGGCGCGACTCGTCGGGCTCGCGCATGTACCAGTTCGACACGAGCTCCATCCCGTCGGGATTGATGTAGGTCAGCAGCACGATGGCGTCGTTGAGGATGCGCGTGCGTCTCCGGGTCCGTGGCGCTATTCAGCCGGTAGGTCAGCTCGATGAGCTGCTGCGCGCCGAGCACCTCCGTCGCGTGCAGGCCGCCGTCGATCCAGACGACGACCTTGCCGTCGCGGGCGAGCTGTCGCGCCTGGTCGTCGGTGAGGCCGTCGGCCAGCGCCAGGCGGCGGTTCATCTCCTTGAACTGCGCCAGGCGCTTGTGATTCTCAGGCGACGTGACGATGGCGGTGTATTGCGTGCGCCCTTCGGCCGTCTTGCCGATCTCGACGACCGTCATGCGGTCGGACTCGCGGTCCACTTTCTGCAGGTACTCGACCCACTGCGTCCAGTTGACCAGGAAGTAGTCGTCGCCGATGTTCTTGCCGAATTGTTCCTTCGGCGTCGTGATCTTCGGCGCGTTCCGGCCCTGGGCGTGCGGCATCGCGACGAGCGCCGCGACGACGCACAGGACAGCTGTCGTGCGGACCTTCAGGTCCGCCTTGGTCGAGCTCGGCACTTCATCGCACCCTCACGGGCGAGATTCTACGCGAATCCGTGCCGTTCGTCGTTCGCCCGGCACGCGCTCGTGCGTCGTTCGAACGACGAACGAGGGAGGAGGATACCACCCGAACGACGAACGGCGCGTTTCTCTTAGAGGATGCCGGTGAGCCAGTGCATGACGTTCAGCGCGAACTGGCGGTTGTCGATGCCGTCCCGGTTCATGCCGAATCGACGGAAGGTGCCGTCGGGCAACCGGGTCGTCTGGGCGGTGATCATCGCCGCTTCGCCGAGAATGACGACACGGCCGGCCCCGTGTTCGAGCGCAACGGCCTGCGCCAGCCCTGCCGCCGAACGCCCCTCGTGTTCCCGGGACCGGCGGAACGGATACTCGCGCGCCGTGCTCGACAGCGTCAGCAGCGCGGCGCCGGCGCCCGGCCGCAGCGCCTGGCCGGTGAACGTCATGACGCGATGCGACCTGTTCGCCAGGACTCCGGCCCAGCATGATCGGATGGTCGACCGGCAGGCCGGCCTCGCGCGTGAACACCAGGAACCCGGGGTTCGACGTCTCGGAGTCGTGATGCGCTCTCGTCCTCGGCCCACCAGTTCGTCATCTCGACGCCGAACGCGGCGGACAGGCCGGCGGCCGCCGCGCCAGCCGGCGCGTGATCGGCAACCAGAAGGAGCGATCCACCGGCGCGCACCCACGCCTCGACCTCGGCGACTTCTTCCGCGGAGATCGCCGCGCCCGTGCACGCGCACCAGGCGTTCGAGGCCGCCGGCATTCAGCGCCTGCTGCAGCATCCCCCGCCATCCGAGCGCGTTCGAGACGACGAGCACGACGCGGGCGTCGAAGCGGCTGGCGTAGCTATCGTGCGAGCGCCGCGGCCGACAGCTGCCCGCTGTTCCGCCGCACCCAGAAACCGTCGCGGCGAAGCAGATCGGCAAACGGCGCGTACGTGCCGGACACCGTGTGAAGGTTGTAGTGCGCCTCGTCGATCACCACCTGCGGCCGCCCGCGCCCGGTGAACGCCGGCGAGCCGACATGACGGCACGTACGATGCGTCGGCCGCCTGCGACGCCGCGACCGCCCACACGACCCCCGCCACGACCAGCACCACCCCGCCGCCGAACATCACTGTCGTCTCGTCCCGCTCTCGTCACTCAGCGCCAGCGCACTCGTAGTGTCCGCACCCTGCAGGCGGCACCAGGATTCAGGCTTGACGAGTATATCCGTTACGGATACATTTGCCACGGTTATAGACCGGTGACCTCGCTGATTCCGCTGACGCCTGCCGTGCTCCACGTCCTTCTGGCCCTGGCCGAGGGCCAGCGGCATGGCTACGCCATCCTCAAGGACGTCGAGCGGCAGACCGACGGCGCGGTGCGGATGGGCCCGGGCACGCTGTACGGCACGCTGCAGCGCCTGATGGAACAGGGGCTCGTCGAAGAAGCGGCCGGGCCGGCGCGGCCGGTCGACGAGCGGCGCCGGTACTACCAGCTGACCAAGTCCGGCCGCGCGGCGCTCAAGGTGGAAGTCGAACGGATGGAAACGCTCGTCCGCACCGCCCGCGCGCGGCGGGTGGCGGCGCGGCCGTCCCGCGGTTGATCGGAGGTCTCAGATGGTGGCGCGATCGTCCGTCGCTGACGTCATCTACCGCGCGATCCTGCGCCTCTACCCTGCCCGTTTCCAGGAAGACTTCGCGTCCGACATGGCGCTCGACTTCGCCGACGCGAGCAACGAGGCGTGGATCGAGCGCCGGTGGACCGGCTTGATCGGCGTGTGGACCGGCAGTGCCGTCGACGTCGCGCGCAGCCTGACCCTGCAGTGGATGCGCACGCACGTCCCGCTGATTTCCATCGTCTCGATCGCCATTGCCTTCTCCACGGCGGCCATCGCGCAGACCATCACGCCAAAGGGACCGTTTTTCGCGAACGTCAATCCGCATGATCGCGAGCTGGTCACGCTGATCCTGCTCACCGCCTGCGTGCTCCTCGTCATCGCCAGCACGATCATCTTCACGCACTGGTTCCTGCGTCCCCTGCTCTACCGCGGCAGCTCGCGAAGACGCTGAGCTGAAGGTTCGATGCTCGAGGCCCGCGCGCTCACGAAACGATATGGAGGATTCCTCGCGGTCGATCGCGTGAACTTCACGATCCAGCGGGGCGAAATCCTCGGTTATCTCGGACCCAATGGATCGGGCAAGAGCACCACGGTCAACATGGTCGTCGGGCTGCTGGATTCGACCAGCGGATCGATCGCGCTCGACGGGCGCACGCTCGGCGAGGATCCGGTGGCCTACAAGCGCCGGATCGGCTACGTCCCGGAAGAGCCCTACCTCTACACGCAGCTCACGGCCGGCGAGTACCTGACGCTCGCCGGCACGCTTCGGGGCCTGCCGCCGACGCTCCTGGCGCACAAGATCGACCGGCTGCTCCGGCTGTTCCTCCTGCACGACAGCCGCTACGCCGCGATGTCGGCGTACTCGAAAGGCATGCGCCAGCGCGTGCTGCTCGCGGCCGCGCTGCTGCACGATCCGGATCTGCTGGTCCTCGACGAGCCGTTTTCGGGCCTCGACGTCACCGCGGGGCTGCTCTTCCGCGCGCTGCTCACGCTGCTGTCGGCCGAAGGACGCATGGTGCTCTTCAGTTCGCACCGGCTGGACGTGGTGCAACGGGTCTGCTCTCGTGTCGTGATTCTTTCCCACGGGCGCATCGTCGCCGAGGAAGACGTGCGCCGGCTCGGCGACGACACGGCGCAGTCGCTGGAGGAGGTGTTCGTCGCCGTCACCGCGCGCGACGATTACTCGGCGCTGGCGCGCGAGATATTCGACGTGGTCCGCACGGCATGACCGACGCCGAGAGAGCGCTGACGCGCCATTTCGTCCATCACTTCCTCGACGTCGGCTTCATGACGAGCGACGGCTCGGATGGCGTGCGCCGCGCGTTGCTGGGCGCGATGTCGGCGGTCATTACGATCGGCCTGTTCCTTCCCCGGTTGATGCTCGGGAAATACGCCGGCATCCGCGGCATTCCGGAGGTGTATGTCGCGATGGTGATCGGCGACACGCTGATGACGTTCGGCTTCGCCATGCTCCTGTCCGCCTTTGCCGCGGCGTTCGCCGGCGATTCGATGTTCCCCGACGAGACCGACTTCCGCGTGCTGACGCCGCTGCCGGTCAGCCGGGCGTTCGTGTTCTCGGCGAAGCTGCGCGCCGTCGCGATGTACCTCGGCCTGGCGATCGTCGTCGCCTCGCTGGCGTTGCAGGTGCCGTACACGGCGATCAGCGGCGGCCCGCACGCCGACGGCCCCTGGGTGGCCCGCGCCCTCGTGAATTCAGGTATCAGCATGCTGGCGTCGCTCTTCGCGGCGACCGCCGTGATGGCGGTCCAGGGCCTGATCGTCCTGTGCGCGCCCCGCGGCCTGTTGCGGCCGATGGCCGTCGGCGCGCGCACGACCATGTTGTGCGGCGTCATCCTGCTGCATGCCGCTGGCCGGCCGCTTGCCCAGCCAGGCACGAGGATTCGGCGCCGAATCGGCTTTCTTGTATCTCGCGCCGCCAGCGTGGTTCGTCGGCCTGCAGCGCGCGGCACTTGGCGCGGCCGACGGCTACGACATCAGGATGGCGCATCATCGCCCTGGCGGCCCTGGCCCTGACATCTGCGATCGTGGCGGCCTGCTATCTGGTGTTGTACCGGCGTTTCGACGTGCTGATGCTGAGTCAGAGCCACGCGGCGGGTGTCCGAGCGCGTCGAGAGGTCCGCGTCAAGCCGGACGCGACGACCTTGACGGGCGTGGTCGCGCGCTTTTCCACCAGGACACTCTGGCGGAGTCCGCTGCACCAGGTCGTCTTCCTCGGAGTCACCGCTTGCGGCGTCGGATGGAGCCTCAACGGGCTGCTGGGCGGCGGCCTTCTGAGCTGGCTGCGTGACGGCGGCGTACCGTCGCCGCGGCTGGTCTCGGCGGTCACGACGATGCCGTTCGTCCTGCTGTTGGCCGGCGTCACGGGCCTGCGCGCCGCGCTGATGCTGCCCCAGGATCCCCGCGCCAATTGGATCTTCCGCCTGCGCGAAAACGACGAGCATCGCGCGGCGCAACTGGACGCAGTCGAACGCCTCTTCATGCGACTGGTGGTCTGGCCGGTTCTGGTCGGCAGCCTTCCGCTGCAGTGGGCGGTGCTGGGCGCCGATGCCGTGACGGCGCTGCCGATTGCCTATCTGGCCGGTGTCTTTCTCGTCGAGATCGTGATCCGCACCTGGCGGCGGATCCCGTTCACATGCGGCTATATTCCCGGTAAGCGGAACATCGCGCTGACGTTCCTGATCGCACTGGTCTCGTACGTGTTCTTCACGACAATCGGCGCAGGGCTGGCCTCGCTCAGCCGCTTCCATCCATCCCGCTTCCTGATTGCGGCCGGAATCCTGATGATCGCCGTCGCCCTCCTGCGCCGCCACCGCCTGCGCGAGTGGGGCCAGTCACCCCTGATGTTCGACGACGACCCACCGGAATTCGCTCAACCGCTGCAGCTACTCTGACTGCCTCTGCGCCTCTGCGCCTCTGCGTCCCTCTGCGTCCTCTACAGCTCTTCTCCCTCGATGTCGTCGTCACCGACGTCGACCACGACGCCGTGCAGGTCGACCCTGAAACCATTCCCTGAAGGTCTTCAGGTCACGCGATTTCGGCCACGCCGATTCGTCCTCGGTCCACGCCGAGAGCTGGGACTCGAAGAGGACCGCGAAGTTGTCCTCCACCCACTCGAGCAGATCCTCTTCCTCAATGCCTTCCGGCAGCAGGTACGCGGATCCGAACGGCTTCGCGCGGGGGACTGAAACACTGAGTTCCTTGGCCGGCGCGAACGCCGCGTCGCGCGCACGCGTCCACGCGAGGTAGGGTTCCGCGCCGACGACGGTGACGGCTGTTCGATTGATCAGACGCATGCGGGAGCTAAAAAGCTGAGGAGCTGAGGAGCTAAGGAACTGTGGAACTTCAGTTCCTCAGCTCCTCAGTTCCTCAGTTCCTCAGTTCGATAGTTCCTTAGTGCCCTGCTTCGACCTTCAAGCTGTTCACGACTTTCGAGACGCCGTCAGTATCCTGCGCAATCACTTCCGCTGCGCGCCTGGCCACATCGGACGGCACCGAGCCCTTCAGCGTGACGACGCCGTTCTTCGTGTCGACGTCGACCTTGCGCGACTTGATCTCGTCGTGGATGAAGTACTTCGACTGGATCTTCATCGTAATCCACGCGTCGTCGACCGGGTTGTCGGCCCGGCTGCGTGCCGTCGGGCTCGCGCATTGCCGCCGCGGTCGACCACCAGGTTGTCGTGCACCATCGTAACCCCGTCGGTCGACCGCGCGAGCGACACGGCCTGCTGGCGCTCGCCTTCGCTCTCGACCGAGCCCTTCAGGTTCACCATGCCGTCCTTCGTGTCGACGTTGATGTTCCGGGCACGCACGTCGTCGTCCAGGAAGTACTTCGACTGAATCTTCATCGTGATCCAGCTGTCGTCGATGGCCGCGGCTGCCGAACGGCGCCGCGTTGCGCGCGTCGTCCTTGATCTCCCTGGCGTCGTTCTTCACCGCGGTCGTGTCCTTGACGGCCCCTGTCGTCGCCACGCCCTGCGGCTGCGACGCGCATGTTGTCGGTGACGTTGGTGACGCCCTCGGTTCCGCGCGCGATGCGCACCGCCTCGGCCCGATCGGTATCCGAATCGACCGTACCGCTCAGCGTCACGGCGCCCGACGAAGCGGTGTCGACATCGATGCGCCAGGGCTTCAGCTCGGGGTTCAGGTAGGTACTGGGACTGAATCTTCGCGGTGATCCACGCGGGCGTCCGGCCGTTGCGGCCCGGCGCCGCGCTGTCCTGCGTGTGATGACGCTGGGCGTCGGAAGCGCCGACGTCAGCCGGCCGGACGAGCAGCTTGTTCTCGACACGCGCGACGCCGTCGACGCCTTTCGCGATCTCGCCGGCAGCCTTGCGCTGGGCGTCGCTGTCGACCGTGCCTTCGAGGGTCACTACGCCGTCCTTGGTGTCGACGTCGATCCGATGCGCCTTGACGTCGGGCGACGCGAAGTACTTGGCCTGGACTCGCGCCGTGATCAGCGGATCGCTATGCTCCCGCTCCGGTGCGGTTGCCGTCTTGTCCGCATCAGGCGCGATGTTGTCGACTCGCGGCGTCCGATCGCATCCCGCGAGCACGAGCGTCGCGAGCGCCGCAGCGCAGCCGTAAACACGCAATCTCATGTGTTTCCTCCCTGCGCACATGAGATGTGCAAGAGCGCGGCCCAAACGCAGTGAACAGCTCAGCCGTTCGTCGTTCGCGGCTCTCGCACCCGTTCGTCGTTCGTCGGCACTCTGCACGTGGCGCGGCGGCCCGCGACCCGAAGCGCAGCTATCTAACCAGCTAGCTGACCTGTCATCGCGAGCGAGCGCGCGAGAGAGCGTGTAGGGAGTCCGAGGGGCGACAGCCCCTCGGATACGATTAATGACCCCGTACACCGTACCCCGCTTGCGGAGGCTGTCGGCGAGCATGACCTCCATCGCCTTCGCGCGGGCGTAGGGCATCGGGTTGAGGTGCGCGTAGAGCTTCGGCACGAGCCGGATCCCGAATTTCCTCACGACGCGCGCCGCCTTGATCCCGTTGCGGTGGTTCTCGAACCGCTGCTCCGGCGAGAGGCCGGTCATGCCGACGTAGTAACCGGCCTTGCCGTCACCCTTCGGGTTCCGCAGGTACACCACGTAGACCGAATGATGCCCGCGCTTTGCCACGTTCGGTTTCTCGTCGCTCGAGGCGCGCGGCTTTAGCTCGGCTTTTCGCCCCGCCGTTCGAGGTTCGAGCCGTCTCCGCGCCGAACGTTCGAACGTTCGAACGACGAACGGTTTTAAGAGTAGAATCCTCCGCACCTGGGGGTGTCGGGATGAGAATCACACGCTATCGGTCGCTGATGCTGTGGGTTTCGTTCGTCGGCGCGTTGGCCCTTGCGGTCTCCACGATTCACTGGACGACGGCCCCCGTGGCCGGCCAGACCGCGGCAAGCGGGCAGCCGAGCACGAAGAACGGCGAGTGGCCGCACTACACGGCCGATCTCACCGGCAGCCGCTACTCCCCGCTGGATCAAATCAACGGCGCGAACTTCAGCAAGCTCGAGGTCGCCTGGCGGTTCAAGACCGACAACTTCGGCCCGTTCCCCGAATTCAAGCTCGAAGGGACGCCGCTGATGGTGAAGGGCGTGCTGTACACGACGGCCGGCACGCGACGCTCAGTGATCGCCCTCGACGCGAAAACCGGCGAGCTGATCTGGTCGCACAGCCTGCGCGAGGGCAAGCGCGCCGGCCTCTCGCCGCGCCAGCTCTCCGGCCGCGGCGTCGCGTACTGGACCGACGGCCGCGGCGACGAGCGGATCCTCTACAACACGACCGGCTATCGGCTCGTCGCGCTGAACGCGAAGACCGGCCAGCCGATCACCTCGTTCGGCAACCAGGGCGTCGTCGATCTCAAGTCGGGCGCCATCCGGGGCGCCGACCAGCAGATCGATCTCGAGAGCGGCGAGATCGGCATTCACTCCACGCCCACCGTCGCCGGGAACGTCGGTCATCGTCGGCGCGGCGTTCCGCGAAGGGATGACCGTCAACACGCACAACAACACCAAGGGGCTCGGTCCGCGCCTTCGACGTGCGCACCGGCAAGCAGCTGTGGCGGTTCAACACGATTCCGCGGACCGGCGAGTTCGGCAACGACACGTGGGAAGAGAACTCCTGGTCCTACAACGGCAACACCGGCGTGTGGACGCAGATCAGCGTCGACGAGGAGCTCGGGCTCGCCTATCTGCCGATCGAAACGCCGACGTCGGATTTCTACGGCGGCCATCGGCCCGGCAACAACCTCTTCGCCGAGACGCTCGTCGCGGTCGACCTGAAGACCGGCCAGCGCAAGTGGCACTACCAGCTGGTGCACCACCCGATCTGGAACTTCGACAACTGCTGCGCGTCGCTGCTCGCCGACGTCGACGATCAACGGCAAGCCGCAGCAAGGTCGTCGCGCAGCCGAGCAAGCTCGGGTGGCTCTACGTGCTCGACCGCGCGACCGGCGAGCCGATCTGGCCGATCGAGGAGCGGCCGGTGCCGCAATCGGACGTGCCGGGCGAGAAAACGTCGCCGACGCAGCCGCACCCGACCAAGCCGCCCGCCTACGCGCGTAACTTCATGCGCGTGCCGGACGACGTGATCGACTTCACGCCGGAGCTGCGGCAGCAGGCGCTCGAGGTCTTGAAGCGCTACAAGTACGCGCCGTCGCCGTTCAACCCGCCGATTCTCGGCAACGTGAACGGACCGCTGCTGGGCGCCATCGGACCTGGCACCGCGACCAACTGGCCGGGCTCCGCGTACGATCCCGAGACGCACACCGTGTTCGCGCAGGCCGGCAACGTGCCGATCTCGTCGCGCTCGCTCGTCGAGCCGCCGAAGGGCTTCACCGACATCCGCTACGTCTCGGGTCTCGGCGGCCAGCCGTTCCGCGAGATCTTCGGACCCGGCGACTGCTGCGCGGCCGACTCGGGCCGGCGGACGCGCGACGAGCTCCCCGGCGCCGAAGGCGCCGCCGCGAAGCCGGCCGCTCCTCGCCGCAGCCCGCGAAGCTCGCGGCGCAGGCATCGCAGGGCCTCACCGTCCAGGGCCTGCCGATCGTCAAGCCGCCGTACGGCGTGCTGACCGCCGTCAACCTCGATCGCGGCGAGATCGCTGTGGCAGGTGCCGCACGGCGACACACCCGACAACATCCGCAATCACCCGGCGCTGAAGGGGCTCAACATCCCGAAGACCGGGCAGCCCGGCACCGCGGGCGTTGGACTGATGGTGACGAAGACGCGTCGTCGTGATGGGCGATCCGCAGGTCACCAACCCGGGCAACCGGCCGCGCGGCGCGATGCTCCGCGCCTACGACAAGAAGACCGGCGCAGCAGGTCGGCGAGGTCTGATGCCGGCGCCGCAGAGCGGGTCGCCGATGACCTACTCGGTCGACGGCCGGCAGTACATCGTCGTCGCGGTCAGCGGCGGCAACTACACGGGCGAGTACCTGGCGTTCGCGCTCCCGCAGAGCGAGACACGCTCCGACGCAGCAGTAGGGTCCGGCTTCAGGCTCGTAGCGCGACGCGCGTAGGCGGCAGCCGGACTGATCGACGGTAGGGCGACCCCTGCAGGGTCGAGAGGAGGCGGTATGAAACGTAACGTGTTGATCGGGACAGCATTCCTGCGCCCTGCTCGGCGCGCTCCTCGTCGCGCAGGGCTTCCTCGGACGGGCGGCGATCGCGCAGGCGCAGGGCAAGCCGCAGGCGCCGCGCTTCGAGGTCGATCCGTTCTGGCCGAAGCCGCTGCCGAACCACTGGCTGCTCGGCAACACGATCGGCGTCTGGGTCGACGCGCAGGACAACGTCTGGATCGTCCACCGCGGCGTCGGCCAACTCTCAACAACGAGAACGCGGCCTCGAGCTCGAAGATCTGCCGAGCTGCTGCGCAGGCGGCGCCGCCGGTGCTGGTCTTCGACAAGCCAGGGCAACCTCGTCCAGCAGCTGGGGCGGACCCGGGCAGGGCTACGACTGGCCGTCGTCGAACCACGGCATCTTCGTCGATCACACCGGCAACGTGTGGATTGGCGGCAACGGCCCGGGCGACTCGCACATCATGAAGTTCACGCAGGACGGCAAGTTCGTCGCGCAGTACGGCAAGCCGAACGTCGCGGCGAGCGGGCAAGAACGCGGAGGGCAACCCGACGTTCACGCCGAACAGCCACGACCCGGACGAACTTCGGCCGGGTCGCGAAGATCTTCGTCGACCCGAAAGCCAACGAGGCCTACATCGCCGACGGCTACTTCAACCACCGCGTCGCCGTGCTCGATGCGCGCGACCGGCAAGATGAAGCGGTTCTGGGGCGCGTACGGCGCGAAGCCCGACGACACGCCGCTCGGCCCCTACGATCCGGCGGCGCCGCCCGCCAAGCAGTTCCGCAACCCCGTCCACTGCGCGGATCTGTCGAATGACGGCCTGCTCTACGTCTGCGATCGCGTCAACAATCGCATCCAGGTGTTCCGTCCCGACGGCACGTTCGTCAGCGAGGTGTTCATCGCGAAGAACACCAAGGCCGCCGGCTCGGTCTGGGACGTCGCGTTCTCGAGCGACCCGCAGCAGCGGTTCATCTACGTCGCCGACGGCCAGAACAACCGGATCTACATCGTCGAGCGCGACACGATGCGGCATGCTCACCAGCTTCGGCGACGGCGGCCGCTAGCCGGGCCAGTTCTTCGGCGTGCACAGCATCGCCGTGGACTCGCAGGGCAACATCTACACGACCGAAACCTACGAAGGAAAGCGGATCCAGAAGTTCGTGAACAAGGGCCTGGCGCCGGTGACGCAGGACGCACCAGGGCACGGTCTGGCCGACGACGCGGTGATTCTCTGGAGGCTGGAGGGCTGGAGACTGGAGAGTTCCAGCCTCTAGTCCCCAGCCTCTAGTCCCCAGCTCTGGTCCCCAGTCCTCCGAGTTCCAGCCTCTAGTCCTCAGCCCCTAGTCCCTAAGGCTTCGCATTGATGCGGAGCAGCTTCACCAGATTGCCGCCCAGGATCGCTTCCTTGTCAGCGTTGCTGATCGACGTGGCATTGAGGACGAAGTCGACGCCAACCGGCCAGTCAAACGGATAGTCCGTCCCGTAGAAGATATGGTCGGCACCGACCTCCGCCACGAGGTGGCGCAGGCCCTCCTCGCGGAAGATCATCGTGTCGATGTACAGCTGATGCCTGAAGTACTCGCTGGGCTTTCTCTGGAGCGCCTTGCAATCGGCGCCGCCGCCGCGGCCGCAGAGCGCGTCCGATCGACCGGTGTAGGAAGGCAGGTAGCCGCCGGCATGAGCACTGCAAATCTTCAGGCCCGGGAACCGATCCAGCGTGCCTTCGAAAATCAGGTGCGAGAGGAATACCGTCGTCTCGAGCGGATTGCCGATCGTGTTGCCCAGACCGCCCTTCCCTTGCAGTCGCGGATTCTGAGTCGTGCCGGAAGCCTGCTGAGGGTGCATGAACAGCATGACACCCAGCTCTTCGGCTTTCGCCCAGAACGGATCGAACCTGCGGTCGGAGAGCTCCTGCCCCTCGACGCTGCCGCCGATGGCGGCGCCCCGCAATCCAAGCTTTCTGACCGCCTGATCGAGCTGGTCGGCGGCCAGGTCGGGGTGCTGCAGCGCCAGCGTGGCCATTCCCACGAATCGATCGGGATTCCTGGCCACCGCCGCTGCGATTCGTTCGTTCTGCACGGCGATGAGATCGCGGGCGAGCTCGCGCTCCGCCGAATAGCCCCAGGCGTTGACATTGATCGCCTGGATATCGATCCCCTCCTTGTCCATGTATTGCAGGCGCGCCGGGGTGCCCGGGCCGAGCGCGATCGCTCCGGTGAGATTGCCTTTGACCGTCGCGGCAAGCGGCGTGTCTTTGACCACGTCCCAGACTTCAGGGACAAACGTATGCGCGTGAACGTCGACGACCGTGATGCGGCGGCCGCCAATCGAGACGCGGCGCCGCGGCGCGGCCGCCTGCGCTCCGTGTGCGGCGTCACGGCACGTCGGCCGCCGAGCAACATGCCCGCCGTCGCGCCCGCGACGTTTCTGAGGAAGTCCCTGCGACTCGGCATCGTCTTCTCCTGATTGCGCTGGATAGCTCCCCGCCCACGCGTGACGCGGGCGCTACGCCGTGATCTGCGGAATCAGCGTGCCATAGACGTCCGTCAGACGCATGTCGCGGCCATTGAATCGGTACGTGAGCTTCCGATGGTCCAGCCCGAGCAGATGCAGCATCGTCGCGTGCAGGTCGTGGTACGAGATGGGCTGCTCTTCCGCCTTGTAGCCGAACTCGTCGCTTGCGCCGATCACCTGGCCACCCTTGATGCCGGCGCCAGCCATCAGCACCGTCTGTGCGCCCGGGTTGTGATCGCGTCCGACGCCGCGCTGCGAGATCGGCATCCGACCGAACTCCGAGTGCATGATCACCAGGGTTGAATCCAGCAGTCCGCGGGCCTTCAGATCCGTCAGCAGCCCTGCCGCCGGCAGATCCGTCTCGGCCGCATGCTGCGTGTGATTCGACTTGATATCGGCGTGCGCGTCCCACGTATCGACGTTCTGGTTGCCGACGCCACCGGCGAAGATCTGCACGAACCGAACGCCACGCTCGACGAGCCGACGCGCCATGAGACACTGCCGGCCGAATGGCTCGGTGATCTTGTTGTCGAGGCCGTAGAGCTTCTTGGTCGCCTCCGACTCGCTGGCGACATCGACGGCGCTCGGCGCGCACCCCTGCATCCGATACGCGAGCTCGTAGGAAGAGATGCGCGCGGCGAGCTCGCTGTTGCCGGGAAATTTCTGCATGTCGAGCTCGTTCAGCCTGGCGAGCGCATCGAGCCGCATCCGCTGATCCTCCGCGGTCAGCGTGGAGGGCGGCTTGAGATCGACGATCGGATCGCCGGTGGAGCGGAAGAGCGTCCCCTGATAGGCGGCGGGCATGAAGCCGGCGCTCCAATCGTTTGGTCCACCCAGCGGCCCCCCGCGCGCATCGGTCATGACGACGAACGCGGGCAGGCTCGATGCGACCGAGCCGAGGCCGTAGGTGACCCACGACCCGACGCTCGGAAAACCGAGGTTGATCTGCCCGGTCTGCATCTCGTAGGTTCCCTGGACGTGATCGTTCGACCGGCCGTAGACCGACCGAAGAAATGCGATTTCATCGACGAGCCGGCTGAGCGAAGGGAAAATCTCCGCGATCTCGATACCGCTCTGGCCGTGCTTCTTGAAGGCGAACGGGCTGGGCATCAACGGCCCGGGAAACCCCTGCCGGACAATCACATCACCCTTGACCCGGCCGTCGATCGGTTCCCCGGCGAATTTCGTCAGGGCCGGTTTGGGATCGAAGGTGTCGACCTGGCTCCAGCCGCCGCCCATGAACAACGAGATGACAGCGGTCGCGCGCGGCTTGAAGTGCGGCGCCCTGGGTGCGTACGGATTGACGCCGGACGCCGGTTCCGAACAGGTGTCAGCCGCAGCAGGAGTCGCCAACAACCCATCGCGGTCGAGCAGGTACGCCAGGGCCAAACCGCTGATTCCGCCGCCCGAACGGAACAGGAATTCGCGGCGGTCCCAGAAGTGCCGGCTGCATCGGTGCGACATTTTTTATTCCTCGCGGGGCCCCACCCCCGCTCGTTCGCGCTGCGGCGCTCGAAGACTCGCTCTCCTCGCGCGGGCCGCAGGCGCCCATCACCTCATGTAGACGAACTCGTCGAGGTTGAGAAGCACATGCGTAAACGCAGTGAGCGACTGCTTGCGAATCAAATCCGTGGCAATGGCCATTTCGGCCTTTGCCGGCGGCCTGGCAAGCGCGATGCGATAGGCGCGATCGATCTGTTCCAACGGATCGCTCGTCTCGCGGCTCACGCGATCGGCCAGCCGCTCGGCTTGCGACAACACGAACGGATTGTTCAGGAGCGTCAACGCCTGCGTCGGGACGGTCGAGACGTTTCTCGCGCCCGCCGTGACGTTCATGTCCGGATGGTCGAACGTGTCGAACATGGGGTACGGGAGCGACCGGCGCCGGTAGACGTACACGCCGCGCCGCCACGACGCCGGCCCTTCCGGCGTGTTCTCCCACTTCCCGCGGAACTGACCGGCCAGGATGTCTTTCGGGATGAACGGGAAGATCGGCTCTCCACCGATGGCGCGATTGAGGTTCCCGCCAACCGCCAGCATGCTGTCCCGCACGATCTCGGCCTCGAGCCGCTGCGGGCGGAATCGCCAGAGGTAACGATTGTCCGGATCGTTCGCGGAGTTGGCGGCGCGCTCGAAGCTCGAGGCCATCTGGTACGCGTCGGACATCATCATCAGCTTGTTGATCTGCTTGATGCTCCAGCCGCGCTTCATGAATTCGACGGCCAGCCAGTCCAGCAGCTCGGGATGCGACGGCGCTTCGCCCATCTTCCCGAAGTTTTCGAGCGTGGCGACGATTCCACGACCGAAGTGCTTCTGCCAGAGACGATTGACGATCACCCGCGCGGTCAGCGGGTTCTGCGGCGAACCAATCCATCGGGCCAGCGCCAGGCGGCGGCCAGAGGTGCGGCCGTCGGGACGCGGCATCACGGTCGGAGGGGTGCCGTACGTGATCACTTCGATGAAGCCCGGCTGCATCTCCGGACCGCGGCTCTCGACGTCACCACGAATCAGGAAGTACGAGGGCGGGACTTCGTAACGGCCGGGACCCTTGTGGAGATAACTGCCCGGGAACGGCGGTGGAATGCGGCACTTCGGACAGCTGACGACGTTGTCGCCTTCGCCGAGGGGCGAGAACCGATAATCGCCGTCGGTCGCGATTTCCGCCATCGGGAGCGGGCGGGGCCGCTCTTTCTCGAGCGCCGCGATCTGTGCCGACAGCTCCTGCTTGCTGGCGAGCTCAACCGGCGTCAGCGCCTGGTCGATCTGCGCGCCCGAAACACCGACCGCTTCGTAGACCTGAACGGCGAGCAGCTTCTCGCCGGGAGTCCGTTCCGCTTCAGGTTTTGCTGCCGCCCGGTAAATCGCCTCGGAGAAGTTCTTCTTGATCTGCTCGAGCTCCAGCCGATCGCGATGCGGCTTCTCGATGGCGGCGATCTGCTTTCTCAGCTCGTCGCGCCTGGCGTTGATCGCATCGTTCTGTGCGAGATAGGCCGCCGCTTCTGTCGGCGGCGCCAGCGGCACTTCGGTTTCCACGTATCCGAAGATCGACGCTTCGAGCGCGTAGTAGTCCCGCTGCCGGATCGGGTCGAACTTGTGATCGTGGCAGCGCGCGCAGTTGATCGTCAGCCCCAGCGTGCCCTTGCCAATCGTGCCGAGAATCTCGTCCAGGTAATCGAAGCGGCGCTCGGGGTTGTCCTTTTCCCGGAACAGCACCCGGGGGCCGGCCCGCAGAAAACCGGTGGCAATCAGGCTGTCCTCGGTCTTGCCATCCATCTCGTCGCCGGCGATCTGTTCGGTCAGGAAGACGTCATAGGGCTTGTCGGCGTTGAACGAGCGGATCACGTAGTCGCGATAGCGCCAGGCGTTCGGCCGATGCATGTCGTACTCGAAGCCCGCCGAATCCGCATACCGCGCCACGTCGAGCCAGTGCCGCCCGTACCGTTCGCCGTAGTGCGGCGAGGCGAGCAGCTTGTCGATCAGCCGCTCCCAGGCGCCCGGCTTGTCGTCCGCGATGAAGGCGGCGACTTCCGCGGGCGACGGCGGCAGGCCGAGCAGATCGAGATACGCACGACGGACGAGGGTCAGCCGATCGGCGCGGGGAGCCGCCGTCAGCTTGTGCTGCGCCCGCGCCTTTTCCAGGAATCGATCGATCGGGTGCGTGAAATCCTTGCGGTCGACCTGCGGAACCGGAGCCTGCTCGGGAAGCCTGAACGCCCAGTAGGCGCGTTCCTCAGGCGTGAGCGGTCGATGTTCGACGGCCGCGAGCGCCGAATTGCCGGTCGCGGGCGGAGCGTCCACCGCCCCATCCCACCTGGCACCCTCGTCGATCCACTGTTTCAGCAAGGCCAGCTGCGAGCCGTCGAGCGGCGTCCCTTGCATCGGCATCGCCGGTTGTTCGAGTCCCGCGACCATCCGGTACAGACGGCTGCGCTCAGCGTTCCCCGGCACGAGCACCGCACCGCGCGCGCCACCGGACAACGCCGTCTCGCGCGTGCGGAGATCGAGCTTCGAAAGCTGCAGCGCTCCGCCGTGGCACGACACGCACTTCCCTTCCAGGATCGGTCGGATGTCGCGGTCGAAGGCGATGGATGGCTGCGCGGTCGTCTGCGTCGGGAAGTGCGCAGCGCACAGGAGAAGGGTGACGCCGATGACCCTTGAGAGCCACGTTCTTCGAGTTGGCACGCTCACTCCCTCTACTTACCCGAGGGGCTTCGCCCCTCGGACTCCCCCACACGCTCACTCGCGGGCCGCTGCGCCGGCGCGCTCCGTTCGCGTGGCTCGCTCGCGCGCTCGCTCGCGGCGCAGGTCAGCTGATTTCGTTTGATGATACGCGGCGCGTGCAGGGGCGGGCGACTTTTTTCGTGTGCTCGCTGCAAGTTCGTCTAGGCCTAGCTAGGCGAAGGGACCACCGTCGGTTTATCGTTGGCCGTGTGATTGAGTCCCGTTCCTACGTGTCAACGAGGTGCGCCTGCCGGAGTCGACGCTCAAGGCGTACATCCCTGGAATCCTCTTCGGCATCATCTTCGGCGCCGCGAACGCCTACCTCGGACTTGCGCGCCGGGCTCACCATCTCGACATCCATTCCCATCGCGGTCATGACCGTCGCCGCCTACAAGGTGCTCGCCGCGGCCGGCCGGCGCGGCAGCATTCTCGAGGCGAACATGTCGCAGGCGATCGGCTCGGCCTCGAGCTCGGTGGCGAGCGGCATCATCTTCACCATCCCGGCGCTGTTCCTGTGGAACCTCGACCCGACCGTCCTGCAGATGACGCTCCTCGCCCTGGCTGGCGGCCTGCTCGGCGTGCTGTTCATGATTCCGCTGCGGCGGCTGCTGATCGAAAAGGAGCATGGCACCCTTCCCTACCCGGAGGGGACGGCGTGCGCCGAGGTGCTGATTGCCAGCGAGGCTGGCGGCGCCCGATCGCAGGGGGTGTTTGCCGGGCTCGGCGTCGGCGCGCTCTTCAAGGCCCTCGCCGGCGGTCTGCAGATCTTCCCCGACAGCTTCGAGACCCACGTGCCGTTCGTGCGCAAGGGACAGATCGGCACCGAGATCTCAGCCGCGCTGTTCGGCGTCGGGTACATCCTCGGCCCGCGCGTCGGCACCGTCATGGTCGGCGGCGGCCTCCTGTCGTCGCTGGTGATCATTCCGATCATCGCGACATGGGGCGCGTCGCGGACGACGCCGTTCTTCCCGGAAACGGCGCTGACGATTGCCGAGATGAGCGCCAGCCAGATCTGGTCGCGCTACGTCCGGTACATCGGCGCGGGCGCTGTCGCAACGGCCGGCATCATCACGCTGATTCGCAGCATCCCGACGATGATCGAGAGCTTCCGGGTGGGCGCTGGCCAGATGCGCCAGCGCGCCGCCCACAGCGCAGGACCTGCCCTGAGCGAAGTCGAAGGGCCGCGAACGTCACGCGACCTGCCGTTCACGGTCACCATCGCCGGCGCTATTGCCGTCTTCCTGATGCTCGCGCTCGTCCCGCAGGCGTTCGGCGCGCTCGACAACGTCGCGCATCGGGCGGTGGCGGCTCTGTGCGTCGTCGTCTTCGCGTTCTTCTTCGTCACGGTGTCGTCGCGGATCGTCGGGCTGGTCGGCGTCACGTCGAACCCGACCAGCGGGATGACGATTGCCGCGCTCCTCGGGACGTCCGCGGTCTTCCTCGCGCTGGGCTGGACCGACGATGCCGGGAAGATGGGCGCGCTCACGGTCGGGACGGTTGTCGCGATCGCGGCGTCGATTGCTGGTGACATGTCGCAGGACCTGAAGACGGGCTACCTCGTCGGCGGGACGCCCGACCGCATCCAGATCGGCGAGATCGTCGGCATTCTCTCGTCGGCGGTCTTCGTCTGTCTCACCGTGGTCCTGCTCGATCGCGCGTACGGGTTCGGGACGGCGGAGCTGCCGGCCCCGCAGGCGACGCTGATGAAGCTGGTCATCGAAGGCGTCCTCGATAAAGTGCTGCCATGGACGCTGGTCGCGATCGGCGTCGGTATCGCGCTGGCCGCCCTCGCGTTGAGACTGCCTGTCCTGGCCTTCGCCGTCGGCGTGTACCTGCCGGTCGCGACGATGGTGCCGATTTTCCTGGGCGGCCTGCTGCGGCTGCTGGCCGAACGGAGGCGGCGAAGAGCCCGGAAGCCCGGGCCGCGCGGATCGAGCAGGGCACGCTCCTCGGATCCGGCCTCGTCGCCGGCGAAGGGCTCGTCGGCGTGGCCATTGCCGGCGTCGCCTTCTCCCTCGGTCGCGTGCCTGCAGGAATCGGATCAGCGTGGGCGGGTGCGGCAGCGCAGTGGATCTCGCTCGCCGCGTTCTTGCTGCTGGCGGCCTGGTTCTGGCGAGCGGCCACTCGGGACGAGCCGACGCGGACCTAAAGGTCCGCACTGACGACTGAAGCACTACGACTGAAGAAGTGCAGGCCTTCAGGCCTGCCGAGAAAATCTACTTCGTTCCAGTCAGGCGCTTCAGCTGTTCGAAGAAATTGAAGACGAACACGACCTTGTCCTGCTTGGTGACCGTGAGGTTCTGCGTGCGCGGCGCGACCGCGAATCGCTGTCCGTCGGGATGAACGTCCACATCACGGCTCGGCGAACGTGGTCTGGCGATAATTCGTGTGTCGGAGAGCAGCCTGGGCTTCTCCGCCCTGAATGAATCACCTTCGGTCCGGTACGGCGCAACCATCATCCGTAGATCCGGGGACCCCGCCGTGTAGAACAGCTCGTTCCGTGTCCGCGACCATAACGGATCATCGGCCGGGCCGTTCGAGATCTGCCATTTCCCGCCGGGGCCCGGGAAGGGACGGACGTAGATCTCCGGACGACCCGACTCGGCCGAAATATACGCAATCCATCGACCATCCGGCGAAAACACCGGCGTGCTCTCCATGAGGTCCGTCTTGAGGAACTCGACCGGCGTTCCGGGCTTGAAGCCGGTCGCCTCGTCACCTTCGATCGGAAGAATCATCAGATTGCCCGCCGTCTTCGCATCCAGCTCGAAATAGGCGAGGAATTTCCCGCTCGGATGAAACGAGCCGGGAAAAAGATCGTTCGTGCCCTGGACGAGCTGTTGAATGTCCCCGGTCCCGTCGGCACGCTGCCAGTACAGGCTGAAAGGTGCTTTCGTCCCGCGTCTGGACGCGAAGGCGATTCGTCTACCGTCCGGGGACCATACCGGTCTGACGTCGTCGGCCGCGTCGAAGGTAAACCGCGTCATCGTGTCCCGTGCGATATCGTAGGTCCATACATCGACCTGCGAACCGTCGGAGACGTCCATCGCGAGACGTTCGCCGTCAGGCGAGAACCCCGGGTTGCTCCAGTTTGCTGGGGCGCTTCGGAGCACCGTCGTCTTGCCGGTGCGATCGAGCCAGCTGACCGGAATCTCGTTAGTCTCGGACGCACCCGGCAGATAGACGGCAGTTCCAGCCTGTGAAATCGCAATCTGTGAGCTGCCCGAGTTCGCATTCGTCGCCACACCTTCGACGGCTGGAACCGCCTGGCCCGTCACTTCCAGCCGGTCGATGTCGAACGGCGCCGCGAACAGCGTGCCCTGGTGGAGGTAGACCAGATGTCCGCTCGGCACGTAACGTGCGTGATAGCCGCCCCGGTGCACGACCTTCGGCTCGCCGTCGGGCAGCGGCTGAACGACGATATCCGCGTCTTCGTAGTTGGCCGGCGGGCTGGCCGTAAAAAGCACACCGCGAGCGCCAGGAAGTGCTTGCGGCCACCGATGCTGGATGTCCCCCGGCACCGACTTCGAGAGCGCGCTCGTCATCCCGCCGCCCGCCGGCACGCGGACAAGCGACGACCCTGGATTGCTGACGGGCTGAAAAACGATGACGTTGTCATCGCCCCAGCTGCCCCCGCGCGCGCTCGGCGCATCCGCGAGCGTCACAGGGGCGCCACCCGTGACGGAAATCTTCTTGAGCTTGCCGCCGGCGAAGAACGCGATCCACTGACCGTCCGGTGAGAAAAATGGACTCGCGGCATCGTCGGTGCCGGCGAACGGCGTCGCGGCCAGATGATCGAGCCGGCGCAAATACAACTTCGCGCTCGATTCTTCCGGACCGTTGGCGACGAAGGCGAGCGTCTGGCCGTCTGACGACAGGACTGCGCTCGCACCCACCAGCGTGTTGAGGGATACGTCAGCGCCGAGCGCCGCGTCGAGCGTCATCGGCACCGGCGTCTCGCCGGCGCGCCAGGGACGCGTCACGGCCAGCACAGCCATCGTCACGACCGCCAGGACGGCAGCAACCGCCCAGGGGACGGCCCGCGCCAGCCCGCCGAGACGCGTCGTCGCCGGCCGCGGTCGGCGCGGCCGGCGCCGCGATCGAGGATGCCGGCGTCGTGGCTTCGGCTAGATCGAAGCGAACGTCGCCGATATCCCTCAGGCGCTCGCGCGGATCCTTGGCGAGGCATCGCCTGAGCAGTCGCTGGACAACCGGCGGCGTACCGGCGGGGAGTGCATTCCAGTCCGGCTCGCCGCGCAGGACGGCCGCGAGAGTATCGGACGAGTCCTCACCTTCGAACGCGCGCTTGCCGGTGAGCATCTCGAACAGGACGCAGCCAAAGGCCCAGACGTCGCTGCGCTTGTCGGCGACTCGACCTTTCGCCTGCTCCGGGCTCATATAGGCCGCGGTCCCGAGGATCATACCGGCCTGTGTCGCCGCGAACGTCAGCGTTGGCGAGTGCGCCATGTCAAGAGCGCTCGGCACGTCCCCCGCATCGAACCGCGCGAGTCCAAAGTCGAGCACCTTGACCTGACCGTCCGACGTGAGCGCGATGTTGCCCGGTTTCAAGTCGCGGTGGACGATGCCCTTTTCGTGCGCTGCTTCAAGCGCATCGACGATTTGCCGCGCGATCCGCAACGACTCGTCCAGACCCAGGCCGGCAGCCGCCGACCCCGACAGCCTGTTTGCGAGCGTTTGTCCGTCGACCAGCTCGAGGACGAGAAACTTCGTGCCGGCCGACTCGTCAAAGCCGTAAATCGAGGCGATGTGGGGATGGTTCAGCGCGGCGAGCAGCTGCGCCTCGCGCTCGAACCTTGCGATGCGCTGCGGGTCGTTGGCAAAAGTCGGCGGCAGGTACTTTGATGGCGACGCTGCGTCCGAGTTTGGTGTCGCGCGCGCGGTAGACCTGCCCCATCCCGCCCGCGCCGATGGCGGTATCAATCTCGTACGAACCGAGTCTCGTTCCCGACTGGATGGACATCTGGAGAGCCGCGCGGATTATATCGCTGGTCTCGCCCCGCGGAACGCCGCGCCCGCCTATAATCTGCCGCGAGGAGTTCCAGCATGACGAAGCGCGCGTTCCTCCTGGTCGTCTGCTTGCTGACATCCCCCCTGGCAGCCGAAGCGGCGCGGCCCGTCACGTTCGACGACATCATGGCGATGCGCCGCATCGAAACGCCGGTCATCTCGCCGGATGGCGCGCACGTGCTGTATGTCGTGCGCAAGTGGGAAACGTCGGCCCGCGATCCTCAGCGCAAGGAAGCACGTACCCAGGTGTGGCGCGTGGCGACAGCCGATGGCGCGACGCGGCAGCTCACTTTCGACGAGGCGGGCGCGACACAGCCGGCCTGGTCGCCGGACGGCCGCTACATCTCGTTCCTGAGCGCGCGCGGATCGGGTGCCGACGATCGGCGGGCACAGGTGTGGGTCATGCGCGCGGACGGCGGCGAAGCGTGGAAGCTCACCGACTCGAAGGAATCGATCTGCGTCGTACGCGTGGTCGCCCGATGGCAAGCGGGTCGCGTTCGTCAGCCGCGAGCCCGAGACAGCCGACGAAGAGGCGCGGCGCAAGCGCGGCGACGATCGCCGCGTCTTCGAGGACGAGTTCCGCCTGGCGCACATCTGGGTCGTCTCGGTCGACGCCAAGACGACCGATCGCATCACCGAGGGGCGTACCTTCACCGTCCGCGGTGCACCATCCTGGTCGGCCGACAGCCTGCGGATCGCGTTCGCCGCCGCGCCGACGACGATGGTTCGCGACGATCGCAGCGACATCTACATCGCCGAGATCGCGTCGAAGACGACGCGGAAGATTACCTCGAACCCCGGTCCGGACTCGGAGCCGCGCTGGTCGCCCGATGGGCGCTCGATCGCCTTCGTCTCCGATCCGAACAGCTCGGCGCCGATCGCCGACGGCACGCTGACGATGGCCGTCGTCAATGCGCGGCTGATGCTCTACGACGTCGCTTCGGGATCGATGAAGAGCGCCGAAGGCTTCGACGGCAGCGTTGGCGATCCCGAGTGGACGCCAGACAGCCGTCGCACCGTGTTCACGGCCGGGAAAGGCGTCTACCGCGAGATCTTCTCGTACGAGATCGCGAGCGGGCGTTTCACGCAGGTGACGAAGAGCCGGATCGCGACCTTCGGAGGCATGTCCCGCGACGGTTCCCGGGCTGCCGCTGTGTTCGAGTCGGCCAGCACGCCTCCCGACCTTTTCGTCTCCGATCCGACGTTCGCCGCACCGCGAAAACTCACGTCGTTGAATCCGGAAGCCTCGGAGTTTGCGCTCGGCGAGAGCGAGATCGTCCGCTGGAAGAGCAGCGACGGCGTCGAGATCGAAGGCGTCCTGCAGAAGCCGGTCGCCTTCGCCGCCGGCACACGCTACCCGCTGCTGGTGGCGGTGCACGGCGGGCCCGCGGGTGCGTTCCTCGACAACTACCGCGTGACGACCGGGGACGGGGGCCAGCACTGGGCCGGCCAGGGCTGGGCGGTCCTCTATCCCAATCCGCGCGGCAGCTCGAACTACGGCGAGCGGTTCCTGCGGGCCAACATCCCCGACTGGGGCGGAGGCGACTTCCGCGACATCCTGAGCGGCGTCGACGCGCTCATCTCGCGCGGCATTGCCGATCCTGAGCGGCTCGCCATTCTCGGCTGGAGCTACGGCGGCTACATGACCGCCTGGGCGGTGACCCAGACGAACCGCTTCAAAGCGGCAATGGTCGGCGCCGGCCTGACGAACCTCTGGAGCATGTACGGCACCAACGACATCCCCAACACGCTTGCGGCGTACTTCAAGGGGCTGCCGAACGCCGACAATCTGCCGTTGTACACGGAGCGTTCAGCCCTCACGCATGCCGGCAAGGTCACGACACCGACACTGATTCTGCACGGCGCGGCCGATGAACGCGTACCGATCGGCCAGCCGATGGAGTTCTATCGCGCCTTGAAAGACCGCGGCGTCCCGACCGAGCTCGTCTTCTACCCGCGCGCCGGACACGGGCTGACCGAGTACTATCACCAGCTCGATCGCCTGCAGCGCCAGTTCGACTGGATCACGAAACATGTCGGAGGACGGCGGACCACCAGTCCTTGATCCTGCAGCAGGCCTAAAGGCCTGCACTACAGCTGTACGTTCGCTGTAGTGCAGGACCTGAAGGCCGCACTCCACCAGCCGTGCGCTAGCGCACGCACCGGTTTCGGGCCTCTCATCCGTTGACCGGTCGTACCCTGCGTGTTACCTTTCGGCCCCTCTCCGACACTAGTACACGTCGCGCGCTCGGCCGCTTTCCCGAGGGACGCTTGTGCTTACGCGGACGTTCGGCTTCACGCTCATTTCGACGGGCGACGGGTACTCGGTTCGCCTCGCGTCGGATACCGCGCGGCCCGCCGTGTCGGCACCCTTCTATTTCGACCTGAATCCCGCCTCGCGCCTCAACCAGGTCGTCAAGGCCATCGGCGACGGGAGCGTCACCTACGACAACCTTCGCGAGGTCGGGGCGATCCTCTTCACAGCCCTGCTGTATGGCGAGGTTCGCGAGCGGTTCCTGCTGGAGCGGAAGGAAGCCGAGGAGGCCGCCGGCCAGGACCCGCTGCGGTTGGTGCTTCGCCTGGACCTGCCGGCCGAGCTGCGCCATTTGCCCTGGGAATGTCTGTACGAAGAGGCGCGCGGCTTCGGCTTCCTGCTGAACGACGCCCGATACGTTCTCGTCCGGGACACGCCCGGTCTCGAAGCCCGCGATCGTGGCGCCGCGGCAGACGCTGCCGGTGCGCATGCTGGTCGTCATCCCGCAGGGATCGCAGCTGAACGTCGACAAGGAGCTGCACGGTCTCGACATGGCCGTCAGCAGGCTCGGCTCGGCGATCGAGCTGTCGGTGCTCCAGGGCGAGGTGACGCCAGACCGCCTGAACGACCGGGCCAACGCCGAGCCGTGGGACGTCGTCCATTTCATCGGCCACGGCGACGTGGTCGACGACACCGTTCGCGTGCGCCTCAACAGCGAGGACCCGGAAAACCCCGATCAATGGGTCGACGGCGAGGTCTTCGCGACCTTCTTTCACCGCAGCGTGCCGCGGCTCATCGTTCTCAACTGCTGCTATGGCGGCTCGCAGGCGTCGCTCCGGACTTTCAGCGGCCTCGGCCCGTTTCTCCTTCGCGCCGGCGTGCCGGCCGTCGTCGCGATGCAGTACGAGATTCCAGACACGGTGGCGATCAAGTTCGCCGAGAAGTTCTACGGCGAACTGTTGTCAGGCACCGATCCGGGCCGCATCGATTTCGCGCTGACCGCCGCAAGGCTCTCCCTCTACCAGAACCAGACGAAGGATCGGCCGCAGTCATTCATCACGCCGGTGCTGTACCTGATGCCCGGGCACGAAACGCTGCTGGAGCTCGCGGATCGCCGGTCGCCGGCGTTCGTGAGGCGGACCGGCGACGAGCCGGTCATGGCGGCGGCGCGAACCGAGCTGCCCCAGGATCTGCTGGACGCGTTCAAGGAGCGCCGCATCGTGCCAGTGATCGGGCCCGATCTGCTGGCCGTCGGGGCGATGCGGAGCAAGAACCCGCCAGGTCCGCGAAAGCTCGCGGAACAGCTCGCCCGCGAGGCGCAGTTTCCCCGGATGGATCTCTTCGAACGCTCTGACGCCGACGCGGAATCGGCCGGCGTCTGGCTGCTTCCGGCTGTCTGCCAGCACTACGAGCGGAAGAAGGAGCGGTGGAAGCTGTTGACCGCCGTCCAGCGCGCCTACAAGGACTTCCCGCCGCCGCCGGCGATCTGCCAGATTGCGTCGTGGGACGTTCCCGGGGTTATCTGTGCGTACTTCGACGGCCTGATGACCGAGGCGATGACCGACGCGCACAAGACCTTCCGCGTCCTGCAAAGCGTCGACCAGAAGGCCGCCGGCTACCGTGACGAGACGCTGGTCGTCCACGTACGCGGCGTCTACAGCGAGAGCGACTCGCTGATCCTGACCGAGCGCGACCAGGAGCTGCTGCTCGATCGGATGATGAACCTCTCGTCGCACGTCGCCGATCTCTCGAGGAAAACCGTCGGCCGGTCCCTGTTGTACCTCGGCGTCTCGCCCCGCGATCTGCTCGTCCGGCGCCTGACCAGGGCGCTGCGCGGCAACGGGCGCAACCAGGGACCGATGTTCTTCGTGAGCCCCGATCAGACGGTCGAGGACGCCTACTGGGACGACTACAACGTGCACTGGCTGCCGATGACGCTCGACGCGTTCCTCGAGACCGTCGCCGACCTCGGTCTGGGAGCGACGACATGACGGTCGCCGCCACTGTCGACCGCGCCGTGTCGGGACCGTACCGATACCTCGACTACTTCCAGGAGAGCGACCGCTTCTCGTTCGCCGGGCGCGAGGACGACATCGCCGAGGTCGCCGCGCGGGCGTCGGGCAACGAACCGTTCGTCCTCTACGGCCGATCCGGCCTCGGCAAGACGTCGCTGCTGCTCGCCGGCGTGTTTCCGCTGCTGCGGGATCGCCGGCTCCACCCCGTTCGCGTGCGCGTCTTCGAGCATCCCGACGTCGATCTCCGCAATGCGCTCGCCTCGGAACTCGGGCTCAAGTGCGCCGACACCGTACACGACCTGCACGACCTCGTGGAGCGTCTCGCGCAAACCGAAGGCCTGGTCCTGGCCTTCGACCAGTTCGAGGAGTTCTTCATCAGCACGCGCAGCCGGCCGGCGACGCGCCTCGAATTCATTCATCTGCTCGCGACCCTCGTGCGCAATCCGGGCTGGGACGTCCGGTTGACCATCAGCCTGCGCGAGGATTACCTCGCCGAGCTCGACGAATTCCGCGACGAGTTTCCCGACATCCTGTCGAACCAGTACCGGCTCCTGCCGCTGACCGCCTTCGGCGCCCGGCAGGCGATCGTCGCGCCGCTCGTCCTCGCGAGCATTCCTTTCGATCAGCAGCTCGTGGTGCGGCTCGTCGACCTGCTGGCCGCCGTCGACTTCGATCCGGTCCTCCTGCAAATCGCCTGCGGCGAGGTGTACCGCGAAGCGATCAAGCGGCAGCGCGACGATGTCCGCCTCACCGAAGCCGATCTCGATCGCGTCGGCGGCATCCAGGGGCTGTTCGAACGGTACCTCGACAACGCGATCAGCCGTGTGCCGCAGGGGATGATTCTCCTGAGCCGCGCCGTCCTCGACGCGCTGATCACGCCCGAGGAAACCAAGCGGGCCATCACGTTCGAGGCGCTGCTCGGCAACGACGACTTCAAGGCGTCCCTCGAGGAGCTCGAGGCGGTCCTCGATTGCCTGAAGCAGCAGAAGCTGGTCCGCGGCGATCTGCGGACCGGCCACCTGTGGTACGAGCTCGCCCACGACCGGCTGGCGCCGAGCGTCGTCAAGTGGTTCAAGCGCGACGTCGATTTCGCGCAGTTCCGCGACGCGCGCGACTTGATTGCCGAAGCGGCCCGGCGTGCTGCCTACCCGGCGAAGCTCGAGACGCTGATCGGCCGCCTGCAGATCGATCGGTTGATCAACCCGTATCGCGAGCGGCTGCGGCTCACCGACGAGCAGCGGGCGCTGATGCTCTGGTCGGCCATCTACGGACAGGTGGACAACATCGAGTTCTGGGGCGCGCTGGCCGGGCCGGCACCGTGCGAGCAGGCGCTGCTCGCGCTGCTGGAGCATCCGGCGCCCGAGGCCCGCAACGGCGCGGCTAACGCCGCCGCGCGGCTGGCAGGCAAGATGCCGGCCGTCGTTGGTGCGTGCGCAGACCGCGCACTGGACGACCCGGATGCCGGCGTCCGCCAGGCGGCAGCTGTTGTGCTCTCGCGGCATGCCGGAGAGGCAGACCTCGAGAAGATTGCATCTGCGCTCAAATCCCGCCGCCGACGTTGGCATGCGTTCGACGTGCTCGCGACGTTCGCTGCGACCGGCGGTCCGATCGACCGCTTTGGCCGTGTCTCGCGACTCCTGGCGCGCTGGCGTGCACGCCGGCGCACGCTGGCGGCGAACCGGAACACCATCATCGCGAGGGGCAGACGCGGTGTGCTCGTCGGCTTCCTCGCGTCAGCCGGTTGGACCGCCACGATCGGACTGCTGATGGCCTGCATCGCCACCTGGGCGACAGGAGAAATCCGGTGGTTCTTCATGGCACTCCCCACGACCAGCGTGGCGGGCGCCGTGGCCGCGGTCGTCGGCATCGCGGGCGGCTGGTGGCTGGGGCGGGCAGGGGGCAAGCGCGCCGCCATCAAGGGCGTCGAGGGCCGCTGGAAATCGATCATCCTGCGGGTGAGCGCCACGATCCTCGCCGTCGCCTGGCTGACGCTTGGCGGATTGGCGCATGCTCGGGAGCGGAGAGCTTGCGCTGATGGCCCTCGGATCGGCAGCCGCGGTCTGCGTCGTGCTGCCGCTGTACGCCTCCCTGACACGCGCGGTTCTCTGGCCGCCTGAACGGACGGGCCTCGGCTGGCGAGCATTCTGGGCGTTCCTGGTCGGATTGCCGGCAGCGGTCCCGATCGCCCTGGTCAGTCTTGCCGAGCCGACGAGCGCGGGTGTGCTCTGGATTGTCGCTGGCGGCGCGAGCGCGCTGGCGACGATGGTCGTGCTGGTACTGAGTGAGACGGCGGTGGCCTTTCCGATCGGGCCGTTCCCTCTCGAGCATGGAGCGGACGCGACAAGTCGGTCGCGGTCTGCTCGTCGCGGCAGCGGCTGCGGCCGGGTTATCGCTCTGGCTCATATTCGGACTGGACTCGCTGCCCTTCGCCGCACCGAGCACGAACGTGGACACGGGCGGCCGTGTTGATCTTCCGCTGCGCTCGGGCATCGATTCCAAGTACTTCCGAGTGGTGGCGACAGACAGCTCGGCACGTTGGTTCATCGTCACTCAGCCAGGCCACGTCCTCGTCAAGGGCGCCGCGAGCAACATGGCACATCTCGACGCGGCGACCGGCTTCCGTGTGCTGCACATCCCGTCAGGACGATATCTGCTGTCCGCGACTCCTCAAGGCGCCAAGCAGGCATCGCATGGAGCGCTGGAGGTGACGCCGATCGCTCGCCTGAATGCGGGTGATGTCGTCATGCTGAGCGGTACGCAGTGGACGCCGTTTGTGCTGCAGCTCGACCCGGCGACCGATTCGAAGGGCAAATCCATCTGGCGCGCTGCCGTACCGGTCCGGGTCGAGATTGGCCTCTCCGAGGACGCATCGCAGCCTTCTCTGAGAATTCTGCCGCTCGTGAACGGCGTCGAGTTCACCCATCCCGATGTCACCGATGGCAGCCAGGCGGCAAGGGAGCGCCTGATCACGTATCCGCAGCCACAACCGCTGACTCTGTTCACGGCCAACCACGTGATGCCGCTTTACCCGACCAGCCGGGAGATGCAGCCGCTGGCCGTCGAAAATGCCGAGGCGCGTGTCGAGGTCACGTACCGCCCGCCCGTCAACGTCGTCGCTTCCGAACGCACCAATCCTCCTGCCCGTCGGTCTCAAGCTCAAAGTGCTCGACTGGAGCCGGGATTGGAACAATCCGACCGCGCTGGCCGAGGCCGCAAGGGATTACCTGCTGAAGAAATGGACCGATGACGCGCTGAAGCTGCTGGATCGCGTGGCGGAGCTGAAACCAGACGACTACCTCGCCCAGAACGACTACGCCTGGAACCTGGTGCTGGAATATCGTGGGGCCGAAGGGTTGGCGGCGGCGCGACAGGCGGCGAAGCTCACCAATCGGACCAATCCGTCAGTGCTCGATACACTCGCGCACGTCGAGTTCGCCGCTGGTAACTGGGCAGAAGCCGTCAAAGCGTGGGAGGATCTGCTCGTCGCTCGATCCGACCTATTACAAGCCCGTCCGAGATCCCTTCTGCGAGCACGACCTCTCTCTCCTGGAAGAAGCCCGCAGGAACGCTCGGGACGGAGCCTAGGTCAACCACTCCGCGACCTTCCGCCACGCCGGTGCGTAACCGAAGAGCGTCGTGTGGATGACGCCCGCGTCGTTCTTCACCCGCAGCAGGCGTTCGTCCGGAATGGGAAACGCGCCGCTGCCGTTGACGCTGTAAACCCCAGGCTCCGGTACGACCAGATCGTTGCCGATGCCCTCGAACACGCGATCGAGCACGCCGTCGGCCACCGAGCCGGCGACGAGCGCGCGCAGGCCGGGATCCGTCGGTTCGTAGTCGGCAGCGATCGCGTAGTAGCCGCTTCCGGCCGGCGCCCCTTGATTGAGCTTCTTCAGGAACTCGCCGTCCGGCTGCATCGAGGCCAGGCCCTGAAGCCCCTTCAGCGCGCCATGGCCGATCACTTTCACGGCCGTGATGATCGCCTCGAGCGTTTCGGTGACCACGCCGCTCGGGAAGATGTTGAGCGCGGTCGTGAAACGGTCGATCATCTTCATCATGTGATCCGGGTGCGCGAGCAGCGTCCCATTGTTCGGCACGCCCACGAAGACGACGCGGCGGACCCTCAAGCGTGAGGTATCGAGCCCGAACACCGACGGCTGTTCGGCGATGGTCCGCGCGACCAGGCCGCCGCGGCTGTGGCACACGATGTCGATGTCGAGCGGCGCGCCCCCCGGCAGCTGCCCCACCAGCCATTCCACGTTGCGACGCGGGTCGTGCGACAACGTGAAATGGTTGAAGGCGAACACCCGGCCGTCGTACCGGTCGAACAGGGTCTTGAAGGCGGTCGGCTCGATCAGCGCGAACGCGCCGTGCGCAGTACTGAAGGTGCCGTGGATGAAGAGCAGCGCCCGCCCGCCGCGCAGGCGCGTCCAGTCCGAATCGGACAAGGCGCCCGCTCCGGCGATCCTGAAGTTGTCCGGCGTGAAGCTACGCAGGCCGTACGGACGCGACCGCTGTTCCCATCGCTCCGCGAACATTTCCGACACCGCGCCGATCACTGGATCGACGAGCGGATAGACGAGGACCTTCAGGAGCTGGCGGCCTGCGATGCCGATCAATCCGCGCTTCCCGGTTTCGCCGGGCGCCGGCGCGGCCGGACGCGGCGCGGGAATCGCGAACCGCTTGACGCCGCCTGCACCGCGTGTCGCCCCGGTGCCGGCTTGTGAAGCGCCGCCGATCGGCAGATGCCATGTCATGGCGCCGCTCTCGTCGGCGGCAAGCACGACCTGCCCGCTGTCAGGTCCGAGGTCCGGGACCTGCAGCTCGATGGTCTCCGCGCGTTCTTCGCCGCGGCCTCTCGCCGCCGCGGGAGCCGGCCCGGCGGGCACGGCCGTCACCTCGATTTCGCGGACTTCGGTTACGTTTGTGGCGCGCAGCGCCTCGTCGAGCGCCGTCGTTCCATCGCGCGGCGAACGCGACCGCGCGCGTTCCGACTGCGTGCGCGGGCGCTCCAGATTCGCCGAACCGCGAATCCCCGGCGCGCGCAGGGCGTACCCTTCGCCTAGCGGAATCGACTGCGTGGAGCCGGTCAGCGTCGCCATCGATCACCTCGTCGGTTCAGCCGGCGCGCCGCAGCGTCAGGCGCGGGTGGCCGTAGTAGACGTAAGCGAGGTAGGTGCTTTCGACCCCGTTCGGATCGGCGTACTTCGCGCGAAGGTCTCTCAGGATTGCGCCGACCGGCTCGCCGGTCTGGCCTGGCGCCGGCAGGGCGCGCTGCCAGAACTCCAGGGCGAGCGCGTGTGCCACGCCGTCGTCGACTTCCCACAGCGCGCCGACGACGCCACCAAAACCGCCCTTCAGACAGTTGCCCGGGAACCCACCCATGTCGCCGAGGAGCTGCCCGCCAATCCCGATCATGCAGGCGTTGAGGAAAATGAGCGGCTGCTGCTCGTCGCCGTACTTCGCGCTCCGGAACAGCAGCGACGACAGCGGCACGCCGTCGCTCAGGAACAGGACTGACGAGTCCTGCTTCGCCGGATCGAACTCGCCATGGCCGGCGAAATGGACCGCGTCGGCGCCGCCGATGACCTCGAAATTCTGCTCGAGCTTTGCGTCGAGCAATAACTTGAGCGACTGCAGCGAGGCCGCCAGCGGCACCGCGCCGTAGGTGCCAACGAGCGCCTGCGCTTCCTCCTCTGCCTCCGGCAGCGCCCTCAAGCCTGACTCCGCGCGATACTTCCCCGCCATCACTGCCATGTGCCGGACCGGAATCGTGCTCGGCGGCTGTGCTGGTGGACGCGCCGTCTGACCGGGCGCCGTGCGCTGACCGTCCAGCAGCCAGCGTCCGACGATCGCCTGCGCGCCGAGGTACGGCGGCCGGGTTGGATCCACCGGAGGGTTCAGGCGCGCAAGCTCCCACGGGACGTATGGATCGGCGCTCACGATCAGGATCGCCGGCGGCCTCGGGGCCGAAGCTGCCGCAACCTCGCGGATGGCGGTGAGCGCTTCGGCGGGCAGCTTTTCGGCGACGAGATCACCCACCGACTCGAGCAGGTTGTCGACGATGGCGTCGCCGCTGAACTGACGAACCTGGTCGACGACCATCCGCGCGAACGTCTTCGCATCGTCGCCGAGATCGACGGGGTACGGACCTTCCTGGACCGTCAGCCGATGCGGCGAGTGCAGCTTGCACACGTAGCAGCCGTTCCCGGCGTTCCGATCCGGTTTGGCAAGCTCAATCGTGAGATCCGCGGCGTCGGCAACGGTCGCGGCCAGCGGCGCGGCCGTGGACCCCTGCGCAAGCCAGGGCATGCCAATGCCGATGTCAGCGGGCGGTACGGTCACGGCCGTCTGTCCGATCACAAGCGGCCGCGACGCAGTGCCGATGATCGACCCGTCGCGGATGAACCTGGCTTCGAGCATCGTCAGCGTGACGGGCATCGCTCCGGACGGTGGACGGCCGGTGAGCGAAAAGCGGACGGTCGCAGCCGTCGGATTGTCGACCGCCACCACGATCGGTTGGGACCAACCCGCCGGCGAATCGACGCCCTCACAGACGAGCGACACCGTGAGCGGGATCTTGTCCACTCCCGCCGGCGCCTCCATCGTGATTAGGCCTCCTGTGACACCTGCCTGCGGCGCCGCGCCAAAGCCGACGACGACATCGAATGGAGTCGAGGCAGGGACGTAATCCGGCGCGTCAAGGCGTGGCCAGGCTCGGACGTCCCGCACGGCGGCGGTCTCGCCCGAAGGGGTGCCGCGGGTCGCCGAGCGTCGCCCTCGCACTGCGCGCCTTGATCCCGTCCCGGTACCGGTCCCCTCCTCGACGCTTGCGGCACCCGTGCCGACCGGCTGCGAGCCATCGAGGACGACGCCGTCGGCCGGTGCGAGCGCGGCGCTCGTGACCGGCACCGTCGGCCGGCTGTCGGGTTCGTGCAGGTTCAGGACGTCCAGCAGTTTCGCGTCGGGATTCGCGCTGGCGCACGCCCTGAGCACGTCGGCAGCCGGGCGGCCGTACCAAAGGATGTTCGCGACGTATTGCCGCCGGATCGCACAGGAGAACTGCGCCGGATCGCGCGACAGGAGACGGGCCATTTCGTCGAGCGGCCGGGTGTGCTTCACCCGGGCCGCCTGCTCGCTGATATGGGCCGCGGCTTCGGCCTGGCCCGGATCCAGCCATAGCCCGTTGCGTGCCAGCCGCCGCAGCACCGCGCGCGCCGTCATCTCGCTGTCGAGAGCGATTGCCGTCAGCATATTGTCGAGCCCGGAACCCGAATTCTACCGCCGTTCCGAAACACGCACCGCCCGCGTCAGTCCTACAATGCCAAGTTGGAGAGTTGGAGAGTTGGAGAATTGTAGAGTTGGAGCCAACCACTCTCGAACTCTCGAACTCTCCAACTCTCTAACTCTCCAACTCTTGTTGTAGTCTTCCTCCGTGCCGTCCATCATGCAGGCGGGTGCCGTCGTTGTCCGCGGTCAGGGGGCATCTGCCGAAGTGCTGCTCGTGAGTGCCAAAAAGGATCCGAGCCAGTGGATCTTTCCGAAAGGGCATGTCGAACCCGGCGAGAGCGCGGCCGAAGCCGCGCTCAGGGAAATGCGCGAGGAAGGCGGCGTCGACGGCAGAATCATCAAGCCGATTGGCGTCTCGACCTACGAATCGGGTAAGGACCGCGTCAAGGTGTCGTACTTCCTCGTGCGATACAGTCGTGCCGTTGAGCCGACAGATACTCGCAAGCGGCGGTGGCAGTCCCTCAGCGAAGCGCGCGAGCTCGTGTCGTTCGACGACGCGCGCGAGCTGTGCGACAAGGCCGAGCGCTTTCTCCGCAAAAGGTAGGGCGGGCCTCTTAGGCCCGCCGCGCAAACCGGGTCGCGGCCCACCAGCGGATGCCCACGGCCGTTCCCGCCGCTTCCAGGAGCGCCAGGCCGGCGGCCGAGAGCTGAAATGGCAGCCGCCAGGCCTCCGACGTGATGTGGGCGACGTGATCCGGGCTCTCGACCACGAAGTGATTCACGATTCCGAACACCAGCGACCCGCCCATCGTCAGCGCAAGCAGCTCCGGCCCGAATCGCCGGCCGGTCCAGATCATCCAGAGCGCGACCAGCGGGCCGGCAAGGATCACGATCCAGACGAAGGCGTTCTGCAGCGCGGACAGCGGCACGGCCGCACCAGAATGGGCTGCGCCGTGGAGCAGGCTGACGGCCAGGTGGGCCAGGACGATGACCGTGGCGGCTGTGCGAAGCATCCGCGACCTCCTGCTGGCAAGACGACCTGGCAGCATCGTTTGTGACATGTAGGGTCCGGCTTTAGCCGGACCTTCAATCTATACTCGCCGAATGCGCCGGAAATTCCTGCTTCTCGCGCTGATTCTGTCATCAACCGCCCTCGCGGCCGAATCCGCCGGGGGCCTGCGATGGACGATGCCCGGCGGCTGGAGGGCGCAGCCCGAGCGGCCGATGCGCGCCGCGACGTACACGGTCGCCGCCGCCCCTGGCGACCGCGAGCCGGGCGAGTGCGCCGTGTTCTTCTTCGGCCGCGGACAGGGCGGCAGCGTGCAGGACAACATCGACCGCTGGCGCGGTCAGATCGTGGGACCCGACGGCAAGCCTGTGGCCGCGAAGATCGACAAGCAACAGGCGCGGGGGCTGACCATCACGCGGGTCGATTCGTCTGGCGGATACACCGGAATGGGCGGGCCCATGGCGGCGAGCTCGAAGGCGATTCCGAACTACCGGCTGCTCGGCGCCGTCGTCGAGGGCCCGGGTGGTAACAACATCTTCGTCAAGTTCACCGGCCCGGCGCAGACCGTCGCGGCGAACCTCAAACAATTCGAGCAGCTCCTCTCATCGTTTCAGTTGGACAAGTAATGAGTAACGACCCCCCGAAGTCGGCGTACGAGCTGGCGATGGAGCGCCTGCGCAAGAAGGACCAGGACGAGGGCGTCACGGTGGTCCCGCTCACTGACGAGCAGCGCACGCAGATTGCCGAGGTCCGCAATTTCTACGAGGCGAAGATCGCCGAGCAGAAGGTGCTGCACGAGTCCGCGATGCGGCGGTCGCTCGATCCCGCCGAGCGCGACACGCTCGACCAGCAGCACCGACGCGAGCTCGAGCACCTCACGTCCGCCAGGGACTCCAAGATCGACAAGATACGGCGAGGCGAACCGAGCTGATTGTAGGGCGACCCTCTTAGGGTCGCCTGAGCCACATGCGCATCGCCGTCGTCTCTGATATCCACGGCAATCTGACAGCGCTCGAGGCCGTCCTTGCGGACCTGCAGACGATCGCCCCTGACCTGGTGGTTCACGGAGGCGATCTGTGCAGCGGCTCGCGATCGGCGGACGTGATCGACCGCATCCGCGATCTCGGGTGGCCCGGCGTCTATGGCAACACCGACGAGATGCTTTGGGTCGACGGCAAGGCCGACCAGTACCTCGCGAACGTCGGTCTTCATCGCATGCGCGAGATCGTCGCTCAACAGATCGCGTTCACGCTCGCGGACATCGGACCGGACCGCCTCGCCTGGCTGCGCGCGCTGCCGATTGATTGGACGGCGCACGACCTGGCGGTCGTCCATGCAAACCCCGGCGACGCGTGGGCCATCACGCCCGCGGAGGCATCGGACGAGGACCTCGTCCGCACGTACGGTCCGCTGGCGAGCCGGCGCGTGGTGTACGGCCACATCCATCGGCCGTTCGTCCGGCGACTGCCCGGCTTCGTCCTGGCGAATGCCGGCTGCCTGAGCCTCTCGTACGATGGCGATCCACGCGCCGCGTACGCGGTGGTGGACGAAGACCGGATCGAAATCAGGCGCGTCGCGTACGACATCGAGCGCGAAGCCGCGAGCGCTCGTCGACTCGCAGTTCCCTTACGCTCGATGGATGGCGGCGATTCTGCGCAGCGCCGCGTATATTCCGCCGCCAGACGGCCCCGAACGCTGACGAGCGGACCTAAAGGTCCGCACTAGCGACAGTTGTAGTGCAGGCCTTTAGGCCTGCTCCGAGTTCTGCCTCGATTGCTATTCGTAGTGCAGCGCCTGGACGGGATCGAGATTGGCGGCCTTCATGGCGGGATACACGCCCGAGACGAGGCCGACGATCACGGACACGAGAAACGCGAGGAGCACGGAAGACAGGGTGACGATCGTCGACCATCCCGCGAAGCCGGCGATCAGGCGCGACATCAGCACCCCGACCGCGAGGCCGATTGCCCCGCCGATGACGGCAATCAAGGTGGTCTCGAGCACGAATTGACGGATCACGTCGACGCGTGTCGCGCCGATGGCACGCCGCAGGCCGATCTCTGGCGTGCGCTCCATCACGCTGGCCAGCATGATGTTCATGATGCCGATGCCGCCAACGAGCAGCGAAATCGACGCCAGCGCCACCATCACGATGTCGAAGATGCGCTTGGTACGCTGCTGCTCCGCCAGCAGCTCCGCCGGAACGACCAGCGTATAGTCGGCAGCGCCGCGATGACTGGTGTCGAGAATGCCACGGGTGATCGCCGACGCGGCGGAGATATCGGCTTCGTTCGAGACACGCACGAAGATGCCATCGATCTCGTCACGAGCGTTCGAGTAGTTGTCTTCCAGCCGCAGCATCGCGGCTGACGTCGGCACGTAGATCATGTTATTGCGGTCCTGCGCCGGAAGGCCTGCCACGCCGCTCTGAGCGACGGCCTTCGGGCCGACCACACCGATCACCTCGAACCATTGGTCGTTCACCTTCACGAAGCGTCCGAGGGGATCCGCTTCGCCGAACAGCCGCCACCGCGCCGCCTCGCCCAGGACGCACACGGCCGCCGCGCGCGCCGCTTCATCGCCGGTAAAGAACCGGCCCGCGGTGACGCGGAGGCCGGCGATCTGCTGATAATTCGGCTCGACGCCGTAAACGGCCGGCACGTCGGTGTCGGGCTTGGGGACCATCCGTCCGGGCGCGAAGCGCTTGCGCGCCGTCAGCATGTCGACGCCCGGGATCGCCGCTTCGATCGCGCGCAGGTCCTTGAACGTGAGGCCCGGAGACTGCTGCCGGATCTTCTGGTTCGCCTGGTAGTCGGTTGTTTCTCGCGCCTCGACGATGATGTTGCGGACGCCCGAGATCCTCGATGAACGCCATCACCTGCTGCTGCGCCCCGGCGCCGATCGAGAGCATCGACAGGACCGCCGCGACGCCGAAGATCATGCCCAGCATCGTCAGGAGCGTGCGCAGCTTGTGCACCAGCAGGTTGTCGATGCTGCGGCGCAGCTCCGGTGCCCACAGTCGCGACGACGCCTTCATAGGACGCCTCGCGGGGTGGACTGCGGAGTATTGCTGCCGGTCGTGGTGTTCGGATTGAGGAGCGCGACCTCGAGGTCCAGCTCGAGATCTTCGACGACGGCGGCCGTGTCGGTGAATGCCACGATCCGCACCTCGCGCGCTTCGAAGCCGTCCTCGGTTCGCACGAACACCGACCGCTTGCCGCCCACTTCGAACACCGCCGACCGCGGAACGATGAGAGCCGCGTCGAAGGTCGGTCCCGCGATCGCGAGCGACGCGCTGACGCCAGGCCGGACCCGTGAGGTATCGCCGGATACGTCGATGGCGATGTCGAACCGGCGGGTGCCGCCCTCGAACATCTGCCGCGACGGCACACCGCTCACCGAACGGACCGACCCGTCGAGGTCGGCGCCGGGGCGCGCGTCGACGGAGACGCGAACCGTCTGGCCGGGCGCCACATTGGCGCGGTCGAATTCGGCCAGCCTGGCTGTCAGCTCGACGCGCGACGTGTCGATCAGGTCGGCGACCAGCTGGCCCGAGTTCGCGGCGTCGCCGACGCGGTATTCCGGCATCACCGCGCCCGAAAACACGACCCCGCCGAACGCCATCATGTTCATCCGCACGGTGACAAACCCGTCGAACGGCGCGCGCATCTGCAGGTTGTCGATGCTGCGGCGTGCGACGTCGACGGCCACCTGCGCCTTCATCCGCTGCTCGCGCAGCACCGCGGCGGATGCGACCGCCGCCTGGCGCCGGCTCTTGACGTCCACCTCGAGCTGCGCCAGGCGCTGGCGCGCCTCTTCGAAGAGCAGCCGGTGCTGCGCCGCAAGAACGGCTCCGACCAGCTCGCTCGTGCTGGCGTCGAGCTCGGCGCGTCGCGCTTCGAACCGGGCCTTCAGGAGCGAGACTTCATCGTCGGCCGACTGCGCCGCGGCTTCGGCCTGCGCCTTGCCGATCTCCTGATCCGCGAGCTGCAGGTCGAACTGGGCCTGCTCGAGCGCGAACTCCTGCTCGGACGCATCGAACTCGACGACCACGTCGCCGGCTTTGACGGCCGTACCCGACGGCACGAGGCGCACGATCGTCACCTGGCCGCCAATCGGCGGGACGGCGAGCTGCGCCGAGCGGACCGCGCGCAGGTCGCCGTTGGCGTGCACCGTCACGTCCACCCGCCCGCGTTGCACGCGGGCCGTCGGGATCTGCCGGCGCTCGGGTCCGACGCTCGCCCAGCCGGCCGCCACGCCGGCGATCGCAAGAATGGCCGCGGCGGCCGTCACGATCCAGCGCTTCACTTCGACTCCCCGGCCGCCAGATCGCGAAGCGAGATCCGGTCCCCTTCGTGGAGGCCAGACTGAATCGCGACTTGATCCCGGCCGCGCCGGAGCACGGTGACGGCGCGCGGCGAGGCAGATCCACCGGAAACCACGTAGACGACGGAAGCGCCGCCAGCCTGGAACACGGCCGCCACCGGCACGAGGAGAACGTCGGGCAGGCGGTTCATCTCAATACGTGCCGAGGCGCTCATGCCGCTGCGCAGCCGCGGATCGGCCCCGTCGATCGCGATGACCGCGTCGAAGTTGCGCGCCGGCGGAAACGAGGAGAAGTCAGGCCGCGCCATCATGCCGATGTCGGCGATACGCGCCTCGAGCTCCCGATCCGGCACCGCGTCGACCCGCACGAGCACGGCCGCACCGACCTGGACCCGCGCCCGATCCGCCTCGTCGAGGCGGCAGGTCATGCGAACCGACGTCAAATCCGGGAGCTCGGCGATCGCGGCGCCGAAGAAGACCCGGTCGCCCCGCTTGAACTCCGGCGGCGACGCAACCATCGGGCCGCCGGCGCGGAAGTTCGGCAGCAGCGAGATCGTTCCCGCCGCCGGAGCGCGAAGTGACAGCGACTCGATAGCCCGTTCGGCTTCGGCAATGTCGTATTGAGCCTTGTCGCGCTTCTGCCGGGCGATCGTGACGTCGGCGGCGGCGACGATGCGCTCGCCTTCGACCTTCCGCGCGACCGCCGCAACCTGCAGTTCCGCGTTGGCGAGCAGCAGCTTGCGCTTTTCCGACTCGACCCGCGGAATGAGCTCGGCGCCGGCCGCATCGAGACGCGCCCGCTCCACGGCCGAACGCGCCTGCGCCAGCTCGGTTTCGGCAGCCTGAATCCTGCGCGCCGACTCGGTCTCGATGCGATCGATTTCCGATTCAGCCTGCTTCAGCTCCGATCGGCGCTGCTCGATCGCGCGGAGCTGCGTCGTCGGGTCGAACTGCACGACCACATCACCCGCCGCCACCGTGGCGCCGTTCGCGGCCAGCTCGACGATCTGCATATCGGTGCCCGACGATGGGGCGGTGAGCACGATCGAGCGCTCCGGCCTGATTTCGCCGCGCACCTGCAGGTAGTCGACGAAGGTGCCTTTCTGTACAACGGCGGTCGGAATCGCCCCGGCGGCGGCGCGTGACCAGCGCGGCGCCGCGACGACCACGGCGGCGACCACGCCGGCGATGGTCAGAAGCACGACGAGCGCCGCGATTGCTTTCTTCATCAGTCTGGACGGACCATCTCGACGGCCGCCGCGAGGTCGGGCAGGAGATGGGGATCGCTGCCTTCGATGGCGAACACCGCGGCGAAGGTCCGCACTCGATTCGACAGCATGCTGGTCGAGGCGATCGGCGACAGCTGCTCGAGGCGGGCATTGAACTGGCGCGAGGGGTACGAGTCGAGTGTAATAGCCGCCTTCTGTCCGGTGACGAGCCCGTCGATGTCGGCCTGGTTGACGTTGACGCGGACGCGCATCGCCGAGGGATCCACGACGTCGAGAATCGGCGTGCCCGGGCGCACTTCCTCGCCTTCGCGGATCTCCGCCATCGTTCCGGTCCTGAACACGCTCCGGAGGACCACGAGGCCGTCGATCGGCGCGATGATCCGCATGCGTTCCGCGTTGCCCTGGGCGTGCTTCCAGGCGTTGTTCGCGCGCTCCTGGCGGATTTCGAGGATTCGCATATCGGCGACTTCCACCTTCTGACGAAGCTCGAAGGTCTTCGTCAGCTGATTGAGCCGCGCCGTGGCTTCCTCGAGCGTCTGAACGTTCTTCTCCGCGGCGATCGATCCCACGGTTTCATTGCCGATCACGCCCAGCTTCGCAATCGCGACATCGTTCTGCGCCTGTTTCAGCTGCGTATCGCGAAGCGCCTGCGCCGTGAGGTGCTCGCCGCGGCGTTTCTTGATTTGTTCAACCGCCTCGCGGTACTCGGCCTCGCGGTCGCGCGCGGCCTTCAGCTGATTCGTCCGGTCGAATTCCACCAGGAGATCGCCTTTCTTGACGGTAGTGCCAGCTGCCACGAGCCGGACGACGATCAGCTGGTTGGGACCGCCGGGGCCGGCGCCCGTCAAGCGGGGGGTCGAGACCGTGTGGCTCCTGACCGGCTCGACGACGCCGTGCAATCGCACGACGCCGGAGGATGGGCTGGGCGGAGGAGGACCTTTCAGGGTCGGCTGCTGGGGTAGGGCCCCTTCAGCGGACGGCAGGGCGACCTTTTCAGGGTCGCCTTGTGAGACCGGAAACGGAAACAGCAAGAGCAATGACGCCGATGACAGGATCAGCCAGGACAAGCCGACACACTTCCGCGGCCCGGCGGTCATACGCTCGCACGATATTAGACGCCGTTTCTGCGGCGCCGGACGTTCCACCGTCCGCCGCTTCGCGAGCTCTCGGTGGCACGAGCCCAGCGAGCTTATGCGACAAAAGGGCTAACGAATGGCGAAAAGCGTGTTCTGCCCCCGAAGGTAGATCTCGCCGTCCACGATGGCCGGCGTGGCGATAAAGGTCTGGTCCTTCAGCGTGTTCGTCGCCAGGACCTCGAACTTCGGTCCCATCCGCACGACCACGACATCGTCTGCTCTCTGTGGCCAGGTAGAGCTTGCCGTTCGCCCCCACGGGCGACGCCTTGAACTGATACGGCTTGGGCAGCCGCTGCTGCAGGTAGTGCGGCTTCCCCGTCTTCGCATCGAGCGCCGACAGCATGCCCGAGTCGGTGAGGAGATACAGGATGCCGTCGTGCAGCACCGGCGACGGGGTGTACGAGTTGCCGCGCTGATTTTCCCAGACGATGGCGTCGGTGCCGGTGAGGTCGCCGGTGCGGCCCAGCCGGATCGCCATCAGGTTCGGATTCCGGTAGCCGCTCATCACGAACACCAGGCCGTCGGCGGCGATCGGCTGCGGGATGGTGTTCTGGCCGAGTCCGCGCGCCCACCAGATGCGCTTCCCGGTGTCGAGGTCGTAGCCGACGCTCTCGCGCGTTGCCGACACGATCACCTGTTTACGGCCGTTCACCGTGGTGACGTATGGGCCCGACCAGTTCGTGTTGCCCTGCCGCGGCGTCCGCCACTTTTCACTGCCTGACACCTTGTCGAGGGCGACGAGAGAAGACTCGCCCTCGTGATCGAGGACGACCAGCAGCGTGTCGCCCTCGAGCCACGTCCATGCACCCTCGCCGAACGTCATGAACATCCGCAGGCGGCCGAAGTCCTTCTGCCACACGGGCTGTCCATCGACGGTGTAGGCGTGGAGGCCGCGCGAGCCGAAGAAGGCGTAGACGTGCTTGCCGTCGGTGATCGGCGAGTTCGACGCGAAGCTGCCGTAGGTCGGATGCGCGAGCTCGTGCGGCGTTTCGGTCTTCGCCACGCGCTCCCACATCAGCTTGCCCGTCTTGCGGTCGTAGCTGTGGACGGCGAACCGGTGCTCGACGAGACCCCGCTTCGCCGCCGCCGCATCGTTCGGCACCGCCGTCGTCAGGAAAATCCGATCGCCCCACACCACCGGAGACGAGAAGCCCCGCCCGGGCACCGTGACCTTCCAGCGAATGCCCTGCGTGTCGCTCCAGGTGAGCGGCGCATCGCCGCGCGCCATGCCGGTCGCGTCGGCGCCGCGCCAGTACGCCCAGTCGCCATCGGCCGCCCTAAGGACGACGTCGACGACGTTGAAGAGGATGAAGACAAAAAAGCCCAGGATGAGGATTCGTCGCATGAGCCGATACGCTAGCATGAGTCGGGGCTCGGGCCACGAGGCTCGGATCGGGGCTCGGGGCCTGGTTACGTCCACTCGCGACGCCGCAGCCAGATGCCATCCGCGGCGCGAATCGCGAGCGCGCCGATCGTGGAGGTCGGGTTCACGCCGGCGCACGTCGTGAACGAGCTGCCGTCGACGACATACAGGTTCGGGACGTCATGCGCCTGGTTCCAGGCATTGACCACCGACGTCCGCGGGTCGCTTCCCATGCGCGCGGTGCCCATGTAGTGCGCGAAGTTCTGTATGCGTCCCGAATCGAGGATCCTGCTGGCGCCGGCCGCCTCCAACACTTGACGGGCTGACGACGCGCCGTGGGCGAGGAGCTGGATCGTGTTTTCCGACGCGCGGTACGTCACGCGCGCGGCGGGAATGCCGTTCGAGTCCTTCGCGTCGGGATCGAGGTCGACGCGGTTCGCAGCCTCGGGCAGGTCTTCCGCCATCACGGCGATCCCGACACTGTGCCCGAAGCGGCGCGCCATCTCCTCGTGGTGACCGCGTCCCCAGGGCACCGGCTCGCTATCGCCCCACGCCACGCTGGCCGGTCCGTAAGGGCGATACACCATCAGCGAGTAGCCTCGGACGAAACCGCGCCCGCGATCGGTCTCGTAGAACTGCTGGCTGAAGAACGGGTTGCCGGTGAACGACTCGGTCTCGAACGGTTCGTCGAAGATGCCTTCGACGTACCGGCTTGGGTGGTTCATGAAATACCGGCCGACCTGGCCGCTCGAATTCGCCAGGCCGTCCGGGAAGCGCTTCGACGTCGACGCCAGCAGCAGGCGCGGTGTGCCGATGCCGTTGCAGCAGACGACAACGACACGCGCGAGCTGCTGCTGCAGGTTGCCGCGGCGATCAAAGTACAGCACCCCGGTGGCGTGCCCGTCGTCGCCGACGGTGATGTCCTTCACCCGCGCCCACGTCGTGAGCCGCGCGCCGGCTCGAATCGCTTTCGGCCAATAGACGACGTCGGCCGACCCCTTCGCCTTGAGCGGGCAGCCGAAGTTGCAGCGTCCGCGGTGGTCACAGCCGAGGCGTCCGTCGTGATCGCGCGAAATGATCGCGTTGTCGGAGGGCCACCAGTGCCAGCCCAGTTTCTCGAAGCCTCGAACCAGCGCTTCTCCGGACCGGCCGAGCGGCAGCGGCGGCGTGGTGCGGCGCGCTCGCGGCGCATTCGCCGGATCGCCGGCGAGGCCCGACACGCCGATCATCGCGTCGTTGATGTCGTAATACGGCTCGAGATCGCCGTAGGTGATCGGCCAGTCGTCCGCGACCGCATCGAGGCGGCGAACGGCGAAATCGGCTGGATGGAACCGCGGGAAATGCCCCTCCCAGTGCACGGTGCTGCCGCCGACGCCATTCCACATGACGATGGTCGACGGCCCGTCGCCGGCGGTCGTGACCGGGTAGTCCTCGGGACGCCGGCGGTCGCCGGGGAGCAACGCGTACTTGCCGCGCCGCAGCGAGGCCTCGCAGTCGTGCCGCTCCGACGCGAAGTCGCCGGGCCGCAGCCAGTCGCCTTGCTCGAGGCACACCACGGATGCGCCCTGCGACGCGAGCCGCCACGTGAGCGCGGCTCCGGCCGCGCCGGAGCCGACGACGACGACATCGACACGCTCTGGGCTTGCTTGACTGTTCGCCTGCGGGCTCAGGATTTCACCTGCCGGTAGAGTGGCGCCATCTGCCGCACACGGGCCACGCGCTCCTCGTCGAACGGCTCGAGCGGCGCCGTGCGACGGCGGCCGGAGCGGAAGTTGTAGCCCAGCAGCTTCTGGATTCGAGGCTGCGTGTAGTAGGCCTCGTACACGAGGTCGCGCAACGCGGCGAAGAAATCGCTCTTCTCGAATCGGGCCAGCATCTCGGCCTGCTCATCGGCAGCGACGAGATCGAAGCGCACGCTGTGCGTCGTCGCCGCATGCGCCTCGATCGCGCTCAGCCCGTCGAGCAGGAGCGCGGCCAGCTTCTGATCCGTCCCGGCGACCCGCTCGACGTACCGCACCGCGCCGACCGCCGACGCCGCCGGCATCTGATCCTGCGCGGGGATGATGACGTCCGCCGCGGCGCGCAGCGTCCGCCGCTCCGCCGTCCCGAAGCGCGGCGCCGCCTGGGCAAGCGCGTCAAGCGGCTTCAGGTGGATCAGCGGAGAGATGACGGCCAGCCGGATCGAGCCCCGAACGAACCGCCGACGGGTGATCTGGATGCGACGCATCGTGAAAGTTACAATTTACAATCTTAAATCGTAAATTGTCCCCGCCGTCCACAACGGGCTTCGAGGAGAACATTCCCATGCTGCATCGAACGCGAATGGCCGCGGTGGCTGGCCTCCTGGGATTCGTGTACGTCTGGTTCGCAGCGTCCATTGGCGCCGTGCCGGCCACCGGGCGGCCCGAGGACGTCGGCCTGTCGTCCGACCGGTTGAAGCGGATCCACTCGACCATTCAGCGCCACATCGACGAGGGGAATATCTCCGGAGCGGTCACCCTGGTCGCCCGGAACGGGCGGGTCGCGCACCTGCAGTCACACGGCCACCTGGACGTCGCGGCGAAGAACGCCGATGCCGACCAACGCGGTCTTCCGGATCATGTCGATGACCAAGCCGATCGTCGGCGCCGCCATCCTGATGATGATGGAAGAGGGCAAGCTCCGGCTTTCCGACCCGGTGTCGCGCTTCATCCCTGAGTACAAAGACCTGAAAGTGGCGGTGGAAACGCCACGGGCGGCGGGGCCTGGCGGGGCCGCCCGCGACGAGTCGCCGTCGTTCTATACGGTGCCTGCCACGCGCGAGATCACCATTCGCGATCTGCTCACGCACACCTCCGGGCTGGTGAGCGGCGGCGTCAGCGCCAGCGAGGCGGCGAAGATCGATCGGGCGCGCACCGACACCATCGGCACGTACCTGCCGAAGCTCGCGACCGTTCCGCTCGCGTTCCAGCCGGGCACGCGATGGGCGTACAGCCCCGGCGCCGGCTTCGACGCGCTCGGCCGCATCGTCGAGGTCGCGTCGGGTCAGCCCCTCGACAGGTTCCTGAAGGAGCGGATGTTCGGGCCGCTCGGGATGAAGGACACCTATTTCGTCGGCACCGAGGAGCGTGACATGCGTGCCCCGCAGGTCTACCAGCGAACGGCGAAAGGCCTCGTTCCGCAGCCACCTCCGTCGCAGCGGCCGAGCGGCACGTACTTCGGCGGCGGCGGCGGCCTGGTGAGTACGGCGGAGGATTACGTCCGCTTCGGGCAGATGCTCTTGAACGGCGGCGAGCTCGACGGATACCGGCTGCTCGGACGGTGGACGGTCGATTTGATGCGTTCCGTCCACGTGCCCGATACCTTCCAGGGCCGGCAGCCCGGCCGCGCGTTCGGCCTCAGCGTGCAGGTGGTCACGGATCCGGTGGCCGCCGGCTACAGCGTGTCGCCCGGCAGCTACGGGTGGATTGGCGCCTGGGGTACGCACTCATGGATGGATCCGAGGGAAAAGCTTGTCGGCATCATGCTGGTGCAGACATCGAATCCGAACCGGCAGGTCGATCGCGATTACGAGACGGCAGTGATGCAGGCAATCGTGGAATAGTCGGCGCGAGAGGTGCGCATGCTGAACGATCGACGGTCTGTCGCGCGTGTGTTCCTTGGCCTGACCGCTCTGCTCGGAATCGCCGCGCCGCTTCTCGCGCAGGCGCCGCAGGTGCGTGACCTCGGAAACGGCATTCACGCCGCGATCGGCGCCGCAATGGGCACGGCGGTGCAGATCCCGCAGAGCAACACGTTCATGATCGCCACGCGTGACGGCAATGTGATCGTCGACACCAGCGGCGGCGCGGTCGCCAAGGCCCACCGCCAGGCTCTGTCGGCCGTCAGCGCCGCGCCGACGAGGGCGATCGTGCTGACCCATGCGCATGGCGACCACACGGGAGGCCTGCCGCTCTGGATGGAGCCGCAGACGCAGCTCATCGCGCACCAGGCGCGCGTCGAGTTCCTCGCCGTGCTCGACCGGCTGCGCGGCTACTTCGCGAGGTCGAACGCCGCGCAATTCGGCGGCGGCGCGGCGGTGACGACGGCGCGCCGGTCAGGCCGCGGGCGCGAGGGCGGCGGCGCCGATCGAACCGACCGTCCTGGCGGGAGACAAGCACACCTTTACGGTCGGCGGCGTCTCGTTCGAGGTCCTGCACACGCCGGGCGAGACGCCGGACCACGTGACGGTGTGGATCCCGCAGTTCAAGGCGGCCTTCGTCGGCGACAACTATTACGGCTCGTTCCCAAACCTCTACACGCTGCGCGGCACGCAGCCGCGGTGGGCGATGGACTACGTGAACTCGCTGAACAAGGTTCTCGCCCTCGAGCCGGAGCTGGTGCTGCCGAGCCACGGGCAGCCGATCGTCGGCGCCGCAGAAGTTCGCCGCCTGCTCACGCGCTACCGCGACGCCATCCTCTACGTCCACGACGAGACCGTCAAGGGCATGAACGAGGGCGTCGACGTCCTCGCGCTGATGCGGGAGATCAAGCTCCCGCCGGCGCTCGACATCGGCGAGTCGTACGGAAAGATCAGCTGGTCGGTCCGTGGGATTTACGAAGGCTACGTGGGCTGGTTCGACGGCAACCCGTCGACGATGTTCGGCCCGGCGAGCCAGGCGTACCCGGAGATGGTGCGGCTGGCGGGCGGACCGGATGCAGTCGCCCAGCGAGCGAACGTCCTCGCCTCGACTGATCCGCTGCTGGCGCTCTACCTCACCGACATGGCGCTCGCCGCAGACCGCGCGAACCGGGTCGCCCTGCGGGCAAGGATCGCCGCGCTGCAGGCGCTCGAGCGGTCGTCCACGAACAGCAACGAACGCGGCTGGCTGGCGACCGGGATTCGCCAGGCACAGGCTGCGTTGACGCAGCGCTGAACATTTACAATTTACGATTTGTAAATTTACAAATTGTAAATTGTGATTTCGCTATTTCCCTCCCAGCGTTTCCTCGAACCACGCCACCAGCGCGGCCTGGGCCTTCTGCGCATCGGCGTCGCGGAAGCCATGGCCGGCGCCCGGGAGCGTGATGAAGTTCGACTTGATCTTGTTCTCCTGCAGCGCCTGGAACATCCGCTGGCTGTGGCTGATGTTCACGGTCGTGTCGGCGTCGCCGTGAATCAGGAGCGTCGGCGGGTCGTCGGGCGTGACGAAGAGGATCGGCGAGATGTCGGCCGCCTTCTCCTTCTCGAAGTTCAGCGCCGGGAACCGCTGCCCTTCCGTCGCCGGCACCGCGCCGCGCGCCATCGTGCGCAGATCGACCGGCGGGTAATACGCGACGATCGACGCCACGCGATTGCTCTCGCGCATGAACGGTTCCTCCGCTGAGGCGTCGCCCGCATCGGACGCCATCCCGAGCACCAGCGAGAGGTGACCGCCGGCGCTCCCGCCGTGCACGCCAAGCCGGTTCGGATCGACGCCCCATTGCTTCGCGTTGTAGCGCACGAACCGCACGGCGCGGCGCACGTCGGAAACCGCGTCGGGCACGTGATAGCGAGGGCTGCTGCCGTGCCGGACGATGACGACGGTGAAGCCCTTGCCGAGGAGGAACTGGAAGCGATCAGCCGACTCTTTCGGCGGGGCCCAGCGCGACACCCATCCGCCGCTGACCATGTAGAGAATAGCCGCGCCGTTCGCGCCGGTCTTCGGCTTCAGCACGTCCAGCGTCATCGCCAGGCCGTCCTTGTGGCCGTAAATCAGGTCCGGCAGGATCTCGACTTCAGCTGCCGCAGCGCGGGTGGCAAACCCACCCACCGATAGCAACGCCGCCACGATCGCGATTGACGCGGCGCAGCGGCTCGCACGGAATAGTCTGCTCATCATCGACTTCCTCCAGATAGCTTCCGCACAATGCTCAAATGCAACCACGAAGACTGCGAAGACGCGAAGAAGATCCTAGAGATTTCTTCGAGTCTTCGTGCCTTCGGGTTGACATTTAGACCGCCCAAGACCCTCTACCGCCACTCGGGATCGTAACCCCGGCGCCGCAGCCTGTGCTCCACTTTGAGGCTGATGGAAAATAGCGCCATCACCTGCATCAATGCAATGCCCGCGTAGATGGCATAGCGGGTGAAGGCGGACGGATCGGGCCAGCAGGTGACCCCCTGCCCCAGGCACGCCTGGACCTGCCGATCCAGCTCCACGTGTTCGCGCATGATGAGCGCGATCGCCGCCCCGAACACCACGGCGCTCCCGGCAAGGTTGCCGAGGATCGGCTGGTTCACGCGCCAGATCGGATAGGCGACGAGCAATCCAGCCAGCGCCGGTCACTCCCGCGGCAATTGTGATCCAGAACCAGTTAAGGGAGTTCACAGTCATCGCCGACCCTGAAGGGTCGGCCTACAGCGAGACGGTTCATGTCCTGCGAATACAGCACCGGCCTCGGATAACCGGCCGCCGCGACCTGGATGAGCGCGCGGCCAAGGTTCGCGGTCGTGGTCGTCGCGTTCGGCAGCAGCCGCCTCAGGATTGGATAGAACGGCGCGATGACCGTGTACGACGCCTGCACCCAGCCGGTCCGCGAGCGCACGTCGCCCACCGGCTGGATGTACCCGGGACGGAACATGAACGCCGCCTTGAAGGGCAGCGCCAGCAGCGCGTTCTCCGTCTTCCCTTTCACCCTCGCCCACATCGTCCTGCCGCGCTCGCTGCTGTCGGTGCCGACGCCGGAGACATAGCAGAACGTCATCTGCCGGTTTGCGGTTACGAGCGCGTGAGCGGCGGCGAGCGTCAGGTCGTAGGTCAGGCGGGTGTACGAGCGTTCGTCCATGCCGACCGACGACACACCCAGGCAGAAGAAACAGGCGTCGCACGCCGCGAACTCGGCGCGACAGTCGTTGTAATGGAAGAAGTCGTCGCGCCGCACCTCTCGAAGTTTCGGGTGCGTGCGGCCCTGGCCCGAGCCGGTCGAGGGCCGATCGGCGATCGCGTCAGGGCCACGACCGATTGCACGCGGTCGTCCGCCAGGCATTCCTGCAGCGCACCTGCGCCGACCATGCCGGTCGCGCCGAAGAGGACGACGTTCACGGCAGGATTCTAGCGTGAACGGGTCCGCCTGAAGGCGGACGCTACGTACGTCTGTTACGTACCGTTTGTCGTGGACTGGCGTGAGCGGCAGGAAGCTCTTCGAGCCGAGCGCCGCTGCCGTCAGTGCGTCGGCGGCGACCTCGGGCGGCATTTCCGGCACGTCGCCGGTGTCGCGGCGGAGGTACCGCCACTGCGACGGCCGCACCGTCGTGAGCAGTTCGCGCCGCGTCTTGATGGTGAGCGGCCGCCCGACGTAGATCTTGCCCAACTTGTCCAGCATCGCTTCCGGTGCGGCGCTCGCGAACATCAGCAGCGGCGCGGTGAAATTCGGGCCGTTCAGTTTCCGCAGCTTCATCAGCCAGAGACCCAGCGCGCCGAGCCGCCAGGCCGTCGGCGCCCACCAGCTGTTCTGCCCGGGGCGCAGGTTCATCTTCCA
>CAVVPE010000022.1:0-106855 GCA_963750035.1 uncultured Acidobacteriota bacterium
GCCTCCGTTAATCGTACCGTAAAGCGACCGATCGACCTCGAGCCGGTAGCGGCCGTTGCTCTGGCGGGTATCCTTGACCACGGGCGCTTCCTTCGACGCCGTCAATTGGATGTCGAAATCGGTAAAGACGTCGCCCTGGTCGCTCCGCATCTTCACGTTCGCCTTCACCGAGGCGGGCAGCGTCACGTCAACGTTCCCGTTCAACGCCGAGAAGGCCATCGCTTTCTGCGCCGCGACACGGGCGATCGTCGCCACGATCCTGCCGTTGGTCGCATGCGCGACCACCGATCCGGAGACGTTGGTCAGCGTCGTGGTTGGACCATTCACGTTGCTGGTCTCGATATCGCCTTCGACGCCGTCGACAGTGATCGAGTCGCCATTGACGACGCTCAGCTTGAGGTTCGTGCGCCGCGGCACCTCGATGGTGAAGTTGACGCCGCGCCCCTGCGAGCCGGAGAGCCTCATCGTGTTGGCCTGCTCGTCCACCGAGAAGCCCCCGCGCTGCGTGAGCCGACGCATGCCAGACGCCGCCTGATCGTTCCCCTTGGGGCGATCCTGTTCCCCGCCTGCCGCTTCAATCAGCACGTCGCGCCGATCCGTGCCGCGGATCGTCATGCTGCCGTCCATCAGCTGAACGTTCAGACTGCCCGGGCGCGACGGATCGCTGAAGTTCACGGTCACCCGTTCGCCCTGCCCCTGCGCACCGGCAGCGACCGACCCGATAACACCCGCCACCAGCCCGACTGCCAATATTTTCTGCATGATGCCGAATCCCTCAATGAACGGACCTGCAAGGTCCGACTACCGACTACCGACTACGACTACCGACTACCGACTGCTTACGACCCGGATGTCTCCGTTGAATGCGTCGAGCGTGATCTCGGGGCCGCCGCGGCCGACGCGGAACCCCGTGAACCGGCTGCCGTGATACACCGACATCCCGTTGCGTCGTTCTGCGGCTGCCGCCGGCACCGGCAGCGGCGTGACGTCGAAATCCGTGAACAGCCCCCCGTTGAAGGTCTTCATCAGCAGGTCGGCCGACAGCTTGGGCTGGAAGATGACGTCGAGATCGCCGTTCACCGACTTGAACGACGCCGCGGCCTTCGGGTTCTCGGCGAACTCGGCGGACACGGCGCCGTTGACGGTCACGGCGCGGCCCGAGCCGCGCACGCCGGTGAGGGTGATGCCGCCGTTGACGTTGTCAATCTCGAAGTCGCCGGCGGTGCCGACCACGTGCACGGCGCCGCCGTTCACGGTGCACAGCCGCAGCCGTGTGCCGCGCGGGACGCGGACGTCGAAGTCGAAGGCCACGTGGTATCGCGGCCGCGTCCGCCGTCTCGTGATCGTCTCCCAGTCGCAGCCCGGCTGCGCCTCGACATGTCCCAGCAGCCGGATGGCGCCCGCCGCTTCCGCAATCTCGAGGCCGACCGCTGCTTCGGCCGCGTCGGCATCGGCGCCGGTCTCGGCTCGCACCGTCTTCCGCACCACCACGTCGACCGCATCCTCGTCGTACCCCACGACGCGAATGTTGCCGCTGATCGTGCTGACCTCGAGGCGGCGCTCCGCGCCCTGGCCGAAGCGAAGCGTCCGGCTGATCGTCTCCTCGCGCACGACCGGATAGCGTGACTGAGCGATGACCGCCGGGATCATTGCAGACACCGCGACAACAGCAATCGCCAGCCTCGTCATGATTTCGCCCCAAAGCGATCCAAGCCCTGCGACGCGCGCACGCGGACGATTTCGTTCAGCGACGGGTCGGCCGCGAGCTTCTTGAGCGTCTCGATCGAACTGGTTTCCCGGACGCCGACGACGAAGTCGATCAGGGCGATTTGCACCATCGGCGAACTCGCGGACTGCAGCGCGTCGACGGCCCCCTGCCGCACCTGCTGCTCGTCGGCGAACCGCGCGAGCGCGTCGATCGAGGCGAGGCGGACGTTGACGTTCGGATCGTGGAGGAGCGTGTCGAGCAGCGCGCTCACCACCTCGCTGCCCGGCTGCTCGAGGGTGCTGCTCCAGGTCACGCCCTTCAGGCGGTCGCTCGCCGACTGCTGCTGCATCAGGGTGAGCGTCACCATCTGCCGCATCTCGCGCAGCTCGCTCCGGACCGACGCGATGTCGTCAGGCGCGGGCGCCGGCCGCCCGGCGCGTCCGACCGCGACGCCAAGGACGAGCAACGCGGCCGCCGCCGCGAGCTGCACGAGCGGCTGACGCGGCCACCAGCGCGCCAGCCAGCCGTTCATCCGATCCCAGCGGGCCGAGGCGTTGGCGCCGTCCCGACCGTGCTCGTAGCCCTCGAGCATCGACGCGAAGCGGGCGCGCATGGCCGCCGAGTTCGGCGCGGCGGCCGGAATGCGTGCGAGGCCGCTCCAGACCTGCTCGAGCGATGCGGCTTCCTCCCGGCACGCGGCGCAGCGCTCGAGGTGCTCGCGCACCTCGGGGTCGTCCACGCTGATCAGAAAATCCGTAAGCTGCTGCCGGACTTGTTCGCATTCCATGATGTTCGTTCCTCGGATGTCATCGTCTCGACCAGCGCGCGCAGTTCCTTGAGCGCCCGGTGCAGGCGGACGCGCACGGTCCCGGCGTCGACGCGAAGGACGGCGGCGATTTCGTCGTGCGACATGCCGCGATAGCGCGCCAGCACGACGAGCTCGCGGCGGTCGTCGGGCAGCCGCATCAGCGCGCGGCGCAACCGCTCGACGTCCTGGGCGGTTTCGATGGCCGCCGCGTGACCGGCGCCGTCGGTGACTGGTTCCGGCACGTCGGTGGTCAGCTGGTCGGGCCTGCGCTTCCTGACGTAGTCGGTCCGCACGTTCCGCGCGATATGGAACATCCACGTCTGGAACCGCCCCTCGTCGCGGTAGGTCCGCCGGTATTTCAGGATGCGGATGAAGACCTCCTGGACGAGGTCTTCGGCGGCCGGCCGGTCGCCAACCGTCCGGCAGAAGAAGTCGAACAGCCCGCCATGGTGCCGCTCGAAAAGCACGCCGAGCTTGGCGACGTCTCCGTCCCGGACCCCCCGCATGAGCATCTCGTCAGTCACCGTGTCTAGGGGTATAAACCAGGCGGGGCGAGAAAACGTTACAAATCGGGGGACCTAGGGGCTGGGTGCTCGCAGGGTGCTGCGGGCTTCGGTGCCGGTGGATCCTGTAGGGTGCTGGGGCTTCGCTGACCGTGCTCCGAACTGCCGCCGTAGGGTGCTGCGGCTTCGCTGACCGTGCTGCTCCCACGCTGCCCTGCACGCGAGCCCTAGGGCGCTGCGCTAGGCCTTCGAAGTCGGACCGTCGCCAAAGCGCGAGCACGCGGAAGCCCGGCACCTGCGACGCAAGCACCCTAGCAGCGAAGCACCTCGGCAATCTAGTAAAAATCATGGGCGTCGAAGTCGATGTCGACGCCGCGCATCCCCTGCACGGCCTCGGCGCGCACCGACGTCACGCCGTCCTGGTTCTGCAGCACGCCGTCGACGACGAGGAACGGCTCTTCGACGATCACCAGGCGGTCGCGCGCGAACAGGTCGGGCCGCACGATGATGTTGGCGACGCCGGTCTCGTCCTCGAGCGTGAGAAAGACGAATCCCTTGGCCGTGCCCGGCCGCTGACGCGTGATCACCATCCCGGCCACGCGCACGACCCGCCCCTGCCGCGCGCCGCGCAGATCGATGGCGCGCAGCACGCCGCGCATCGCGAGCTCCTCGCGCCGGAGCGCCATCGGATGGCGGCCGATGGTCAGCCCCATGCCCGCGTAATCGGCGACGAGGCGCTCGGCTTCGGTCATGGGTTTCAGTGGACAGAACTCAGACGAGGACGCAGAGGGAGCAGAGGACGCAGAGCGCAGAGGCGCAGAGGTGCCGAGCGCAGAGGCTGCCGAGCGCAGAGGCTGAGGGTGCGACAGCCTCTGCGAGCGTCTCTGCGTCCTCTGCTCCCTTGCGTCCTCGTCACGAAACAGCTCCCCGGCGGGCCGCACCGCCCGCTCGGCCTGCCAGAGCGCGGAGCGGCGGTCGTAGCCGAACGAATTGAGCGCGCCGATGTCGGCGAGCGTGACGACTTCGTCGCGGCGCAGGCCGGTGCGCGCGACGAGATCGTCCAGCGACGCGAATCGGCGCGGCGGCATCGTCCGCATCGGCCAGTCGTGCGAGCAGATGTTGCAGAACGAGCGCGCTCCGGCTCGGGCCACTGGCGCTCTCGCTCGAGCATCGATGCATCGTCGCAGCCGCATTTGGGACAGACGGAGCGCAGGTCAGGGCGCGGCTGTCGGCAGCGACTGGGGCAGGCCGTGAGCGCGGATCGCTGGAGTGCGAAGCGCTACACATTGCGCGATCGCTTGCCCACCTGCTCGCGCAGGCCGCTGACATAGCGCAGCCCGAGCCGGATCGCGCCGTCGGCTTCGACCGTGCAGTCCCAGTCGGACACCTGCACGTCGATCGGATGGAACCGGACGCCGCGGCGCTGCGCGTCCTTGACGAGCGTCGACGGGTGATAGAACCCCATCGGCTGGTTGTTGAGCAGCGCCGTATAGAACGCCGCCGGGATAATGCGCCTTCAGATACGCGCTCGCATAGGCGAGCAGCGCGAAGCTGGCGGCGTGCGACTCGGGAAAGCCGTACAGCGCGAACGACGTGATCGACGTGATGATCTGCTCCGCGGCGTCGCCGGTGATGCCCTGCGCGCCATCCCCTCGCGCAGCTGCACCTCGATCTGCTTCATCCGCCGCTCGGATCGCTTGAAGCCGAACGCGCGCCGCAGCTCCTCGGCCTGCCCGCCGGTGAATCCCGCCGCGACCATCGCCATCCGCAGCAGCTGCTCCTGGAACAGCGGCACGCCGAGCGTCCGCGCGAGAATCGGCTCGAGCGACGGATGCGGGTAGCGCACCGGCTCGCGTCCGGCGCGGCGGTTCAGATACGGATGCACCATCTGCCCGACGATCGGCCCGGGCCGGATGATCGCGACCTGCACGACGATGTCGTAGAACGTCTTGCGGCCTCAGGCGCGGCAGCGTCGCCATCTGCGCGCGCGACTCGACCTGGAACACGCCGATCGTGTCGGCCTCGCACAGCATGCGGTAGACCGCCGGATCGTTGCGGCAGTGCGCGAGATCGACGGCGCAGATTGACGCGACGCGGGCTCGACGATCCTGCGTCTCGCGCTCTGCGTTGACCGAGCACCGAGCGCGTCCTGGAGCACCGCCATCATGCCGAGGCCGAGCAGATCGACCTTGACGATGCCCATGTCGGCGCAGTCGTCCTTGTCCCACTGCACGACGACGCGGCCGGGCATGCTGGCGTTCTCGAGCGGCACGACGGCGTCGAGCTGCCCCTGGCAGATCACCATGCCGCCGGAATGCTGGCCGAGATGGCGCGGCAGATCCTGCATCTCGTCCCACAGCCGCGCGAACAGCCGGACGCGATCGGCATTCAGATCGAGGCCGACCGACGGCGAGATGGCGCGGCAGCGTATCGGCCGGATCGGTGAACTCGAAGCTGATTCATCACCTTCGCGAGCCGATCGACCTGCGCGGCGTCGAAGCCGAGCGCCTTGCCGACTTCGCGCGCGGCGCTGCGGCCGCGATAGGTGATGACGTTGGCGGTCATCGCCGCGCCGAGGCGCCCGTATTTTTCGTAGACGTGCTGGATCACCCGCTCGCGCCGATCGCCGCTCGGCAGATCGAGATCGATGTCGGGCCATTCGCCGCGCTCCTCCGACAGGAACCGCTCGAACAGCAGATCCATCCCGACCGGATCGACCGCCGTGATCCCGAGGCTGTAGCACACGGCGCTGTTGGCCGCCGACCCGCGCCCCTGCACGAGGATGTCGTGCTGGCGGCAGAAGTTGACGATGTCCCAGACGATCAGGAAGTAGCCGGCGAGATCGAGCTTCTCGATGAGATCGAGCTCGCGCGCGATCTGCGCGCGGGCGCGGTCGTGATACGGGCGGTACCGATCGCGCGCGCCGACCTCGGTGATCTGGCGGAGAAACGACGCCTGCGTCTCGCCCGGCGGCACCGGATAGTCGGGAAAGCGATAGCCGAGATCGGCCATCGTGTACTGCAGCCGATCGGCGAGCTCGCGCGTGCGCGCGACCGCGTCGGCGTGATCGTCGAACAGCGCCGCCATCTCGTCGGGCGGCTTCAGATACCGCTCGGCGTTCGGCGCCAGCCGCGTCCCGGCCTGCAGCAGGTCGGTGTGATGGTGGATGCAGGTGAGCACGTCGAACAGCGGCCGCGCCGCGGGCGCCGCGAAGCGGACGCCGTTGGTGGCGATGGTCGGCACGCGGAACGCGGCGGCCATCTGCGTGACGAGCGCCTCGTTGTCGCGCTTCTTCGTCGCGCCGGAAATGCCGCTGCAGCTCGACGTACGTCCGGTCGCGGCCGAAGAGGCCGACGAGGCGATCGAGCAGGCCGCCGACGCCGAATCGCCGGCGTCGAGCGCGGCGCGGCCGGCGAGCGCGACGAGCCCGGCGGTCGTGCCGTCGAGATCGTCGAGCGTGAGCGCGCCTTCGCCCTTCGGCGCGCGCAGCTTCATGCGCGTGATCAGCCGGCAGAGATTGCGATAGCCCTCGGCGGATTCGCAGAGGACGGGCAGGAGAAAGGGCTGGTGGGACTGGTGGGCCGGGTACGCTGGTGCTGTCCGCCTGCCCTACCTGCCTCACCTGCCCCACCTGTCCTCCCTGCCCCAATCGTCAGCTCCGCGCCGATGATCGGCCGGATGCCGGCCGCGCGCGCCGCCTTGTGAAACCGCGGCGCACCGTAGACGCCGTCGCGATCGAGCAGCGCCAGCGCGGAATACCCGAGATCGGCGGCGCGATCGACGAGCGCTTCGGGAAGCGACGCGCCCTGGAGAAAGCTGAAGGCGGAGGCGGTATGGAGCTCGACGTACGACGACATGCTTCCTCTGCGCCTCTGCGCTCTGCGTCCTCTGCTCACCTCTGCGTCACTGCGACCTCTGATCCTCGTCAATCGAGTCCTCGTCAATCGACGATCCCATCGATGAACCACCCGTCGGTTTCCCGATCCCGAAAGATCCGATAGACGCCGCCGTCGCTCAGCGACACGTCCCATTCGTCGCGGTTCCAGACTGGGCTGCGTAGGGCAGGTGACGCAGGTGGCCCTGCGCCGTTGCGCTCGGGCAGACTGCCAGCTTGGTCTCCCCTGCCTGCCCGCCTGCCTGCCGCCTGCCCACCAGTTCCCCGACGTCCGCCACGGGCCGGCGGCGTGCACGACCGAGCCGCCGGCGAAGCCGCGGCGATCGGTCGTGACGCGCACCGGCCGCTCGTGCTCCGCGACCACGCGCGCCGGCACGGGCTGGCGGCAGCGGCGGAGCGCCGAATGCGAATGCCGAACTTGTCGCGCCGAGAGCTCGGCGCCTTACCGCCGTGCGAAGGCGGATGGCTCGGTCGCAAATGGCTTCATCGCGAACGCGCCGGGGCGGTACGAATCGACCGTCGCGGCGGCACCGATCCGGTCCTGGCCCATCAACGCGCCGAGCCGCGCGAGCAGCGTCGACAGCTGCTCGGGCGTCGGATGCGCGCGCGTGAACAGCGTGTGCTGCAGCACGCGGCCCGGCGTCGGATCGATCGCGATCGTGACGCGATCGATCGGCGCGGGCGGCGGATGCGACTCGAGATCGAGCAGCGCCAGCGTCCGCAGCGTCCGCACGTCGCGCATCGGCGTCGGCAGCTCGAGCCGCCGCGCATGGATCTCGCCGCGCTCGGCGGGCGGTCCGAGCCGCAGCAGCACGTGCAGCACGGCGGCGCCGCGATCGCGCCGCTCGAGGCGCGTCGACAGCGGCTCGAGCAGCCGCGTCAGCACGAACGACAGCGGCTCGAGCCCCTCGATCGGCCACTCGAGCTCGAGCGTCCCCTCGAAGCGCTCCTCGGGCAGGGCCGGCACGAGCGGCCGCATGTCCTCGCCGCGCGCGATCGCCTGCCACGCCAGCGCGCCCCGTCCGAGCCGCGCGACGAGATCGGCGGCCGGCAGCGCCGCCAGTTCCCCAAGTGTGCGGACGCCCCAACGTTTGACAGCACGGACACCACCGGGGATTCGTGCTCGACGATCCGCTCGAGGATGCCGATCGGAAGCGGCGCGAGCGCTGCCGCCTGCCTGCCGGCGTCGACGACCGTGACCCCCGGGCGCGCGAGCGCCAGGACCACCGCGGCCGTGTGGGTGGCGGCGAGCGCGACGTGCGCGCGCAGGCCGCGGACTGCCGCCTCGCGCGCAGCTCGTCGCCGATGACGGACGCCGGCCCGAGCAGCCGCTCGAGACCGCGGATGTCGATCGTGACGAGATCGGTGCGCGTGAGCTCGTAGCGCGGCGAAAATTCCTGCGCGAGCGCCGCCAGCGCGACGCGCGCGTCAGCAGGCGACGGTTGATACAGGCACGCGAACATCGTCGACCCCACGCGCGCGGGCGCGGATCACCCGCGCTTCGGTGTCCAGTCCCTTGAAGAGGCGATCGCTGAATCGGACGTTGTCGGTGATCAACTTTTTTTCCACTTGCGCTGGGGCCCCACCCCCGGCGCGTGACTTCGCTGACGCCTCGGCTCGGAAATTCGTATCCTCGCCTCGGCGTGGCCGCAGGCGCTCCTGTCCTGCCTGCTCCTGACCTGCCCTGCGCCCTGCCTGCTACCTGCCTGCCTCCTGCCTGCCCTGCCTGCCCTGCCTGCCCTGCCTGCCCTACCTGCCCTTCCCGCCCCACCTGCCCCAGTTGCAGCGTCAGCCCCGCGGAGCTGCGCGCCATCGGCTCAGCGGCCGACGAGCACGCAGACCGTCTGCCTGCCTTCGATCATGCGCTGCAGGCGCAGCCAGGTCGTGAACGGCAGGCGCTTGAGCGCATCGGCCGGCGCTTCACCCGCGTCGAAGGCCACCAGACCGAAATTGCCCGCCTGCAGGACCAGCGCGAGCGCACGAATCGCCTGCTCGAGCGCCCGCTGGTTCATGTCGCGGCAGAGCCCCGGGTTGGAGACGACGTGCCCGCGGATCCAGAGCAGCCGTTCGAGCTCGACCCCGGCGCCGGCTGCCGACTCGACATCCAGCATGTCGAGCGCGTCGACCAGCGCGACGAGCTCGCCCCGCGCCGTGGCCGCAGCCATCATCGAGACAAGCAAGCTGCAGCGGCCCGACGATCGCGGCCCGACGATCTCGGACAACTGGCCGCGCGGGAATCCGCCGCCCAGCCGGGCATCCAGGACTGGAACGCCCGTCGGCCTGCAGGCGTATTCCGGATCGGGGTCAGGCGGCGGAAGCGAGGTCGTGAGCGTGCGATCGAGCTGACGCGAGCGAAGAAGTGATTCGAGGTCGGCGCGGGCAAGGGGCATGGTCGTTTTCGCTTTTTCTTCGCCAACCGCGAAACTATACCCCACCCCCCGGGCTCGAGCAAGCGCGACACTGAGGTAAGATTACGACCCATGTTCGCGGGCACCTAAAGCCCTGCGCTGCTTTCGTTTACGCAAACACCCTTGGCCGATACCATCCCCGTTCAACCCATCCAGGCCGATGCGGCGCCGATGCCCGACGCCACGGGCTGCTTCACGGGTCGAAGACGCTGCGCCGGATGCTGGCGGCCTTCACCTACCGCGACTTCCGCGTCCAGTGGTTCGGCGCCTGCACGTCGAGCATCGGCACCTGGATGCAGATCGTCGCGCAGAACTGGCTGGTGCTGTCGCTGACCGATTCGGCGTTCTTCCTCGGCCTCGACGCGTTTCTGCAGCAGCTGCCGATCATGCTGTTCACGCTCATCGGCGGCGTGCTGGCCGATCGCTACGATCGCCGCCGCACGCTGCTGGCGTCGCAGTACCTGCAGATGGCGACGTCGGCGACGCTGGCCGTGCTCATGTACTTCCAGGTCGGTCGAGATCTGGCACATCCTCGTGCTGTCGTTCATCACCGGCCTGGCGCAGGCCTTCGGCGGGCCCGCCTATCAGTCGCTCATCCCGTCGCTCGTCGACAAGAAGGACCTGCCGAACGCCGTCGCGCTGAACTCGATTCAGTTCAACGTCGCGCGCGTGATCGGCCCGACGCTGTTCGGCGCCACGCTGGTCGCCTTCCGTGCGAGCGGCTGGGACGAGCCGCAGGCCATGAATGCGGCGTTCGCCCTCAACGCGCTCTCGTTCCTCGTCGTCATCTACACGCTCATGTCGCTGCGGGTGAAGCACCTGCCGCCGACCACGACCGGCAGCATGCGCGACGAGATGAAGATCGGGCTCTCGTACGTGCGGCACCACGCCAACCTGGTCGCGCTCATCGTCCTCGCCGCGACGACGACGTTCCTGGGCTTTGCCGTGCTGACGTTCCTGCCGCTCTTCGCGCAGCGCGTCTTTCACGAAGGGGCGACGACCTACAGCCAACTGATGGCGTTGTCGGGTGCCGGCTCGGTCGTCGGCGCGCTGATCGTCGCGTGGCTCGGCAAGTTCCCGCGGATGGGCCTGACCTCGCTGTCGGTCCAGGGGGTCTACGGCCTGCTGATCATCGCGTTCGCGATGTCGCGCGTCCTATGGCTGAGCGAACTGCTTCTGTTCCTCACCGGGGCGGCGCTGATGGTCGTGTTCTCGACGGTGACCTCGCTCGTGCAGCTCATCGCGCCGAACGAGATGCGCGGCCGCGTGATGAGCATCTACATGCTCGCGTTCCGCGGCGGCATGCCGCTCGGCAGCCTCGTCAGCGGCTATCTCGCAACCTTGATCGACGCGCCCCTGGTCATCGCGCTGAATGGCGCGCTTTTAATAGCGGTGGCGGCGTATTTCCTCGTGCGCAGCCACGGCGTCCGGGAGATTTGAACATGTCTGACTGCCGTTCGTCGTTCGACGTTCGACGTTCGTCGATAGCCCTCATCACAGCACTGCTCGTCAGCGTGCTCAACGCCGCTCCCGCATTCGCGCAGCAAACACAGACACAGACGCAGACGCCCTTCGAGCCGCAGGTCGGACAGGCGGGAAAGGACGTCGTCTGGGTGCCGACCGACCAGCAGCTGGTCGAAAAGATGCTCGACATCGCCAAGATCACGGCGCAGGACTTCGTCATGGATCTGGGGTCGGGCGACGGCCGCAACATCATCGGCGCCGCGAAGCGCGGCGCCCGCGCCATCGGCGTCGAATACAACCCGCAGATGGTCGAGTTGTCGCGGGAGAATGCGAAGAAGGCCGGCGTTGCCGATCGCGCCACCTTCATCGAAGGCGACATGTACGAGGCCGACATTTCGAAGGCGACCGCGCTCGTCCTGTTCCTGCTGCCCGTCAACCTCGAGAAGCTGACCCCCAAGTTCCTCGACCTGAAGCCCGGCACCCGGATCGTCGACAACACCTTTGCGATTCCAGGCTGGGAGCCCGACTACACCGAAAAGCTCGAAGCCGATTGCCAGACCTGGTGCTCGGCCTTGCTCTGGATCGTGCCGGCGAAAGTCCATGGCAACTGGCGGCTGCCGGATGGCGAGATCACCTTCGATCAGAAGTTCCAGATGGTGACCGGCTCCGTCAAGACCGCGTCAGGCGCGGCGGAAATCGAGAGCGGGCGGCTTCGCGGCGAGGAAATCACGTTCACCGCGGGCGGGAATCAGTACACCGGCCGCGTCACCGGCGAGACGATCCAGGGACGCGTGAAGGGTTCGGGCGGCGAGCGCGCGTGGAGCGCAACGCGGGGGAAGTGAGGAGAACTCTGAAATTTACAATTTCAAATTGTAAATTGTAAATTTCAGAGCGTCAGCGCTGCCGCGGCTTGATGAAGGCCGCGACATCGGCCGCCACCCGCTGTTGAAGCGCGCCCAGTTCGGAGACATCCGCGGTGAACTGGCGGCTCCACGACTTGCGGTCGACCACCGTGTCCACCAGTCGCACATCCGCGTCGACCCGCGTGCCTTCAACCAGCAGGCTGCCCTCGACGACGACCTGGGCGTCGACGGCGCGAGCGATATCGCGGAGCGTTCGACCTTCGGTGTCGAGCCGCACCAAGCGCTTGTGCGAGAAACGACCGCGACGTGCTCGATGCGAGCGAGCTCGCCGGTCAGGCCGTCGGTGAATCGCGCGGCGAGCAGCTGTGTCTCCCGGTCGGTCGAATAGTGCTCGAACGGAAGCACGATCACCGACACCCTGGGCACCGACGGGACTGGCCCAACCGCGCGGCCTTCCGAGGCCCGAGACTCCGACCTTTGGGTTCGCGGCTGGGAACGCACGACTCGCACGTCGGGATCCGTGCCGCGTCCGGCAGGACTCGGGTCTCGCACAGGGCTGGGACCCCGAACGTCGGGACTCGGATCAGGCACCTCAGGATTCTGACCTCGCCCATCCGGACGTGAGTCCGGCGCGACGGGGCTCGTGGCCCGGATGTCGGAGCCCGGGACTCTCGAGTCGAGATTGGCAGGAAACTCGACGCCCATGCGCCGACGACAACGAGGAGGGCGATTCCACCGATCGCGGCTCGACGGATTGGCCAGGCTCGACGTCCGGTGTCTGTCGGGATGGGCGCGATCGGGTCCGGTCAGGTGTCCGGTAGTCGAATTCCGGAACGTAGCTGCCTCGCTGTATTCGAATGACGACCCTGTCGTCGCCGGCGACGCGGCTGTAGTAGTGATCGAGCTTGGTTCGCAGACGTCCCGCCTCGACCCTCACAATCGAGTCGATCCGCGGGTCGTACTGATCGCCGCGATCGAACACGTCGACCCCAATCACGAACTCCTTCAGCCGATCGCCCTCGCCCGCCAGCGTGCGCTCCACCACGTAGCGCAGGAACCGGCTGGCGCGTTCGGCATTCGCAAAAGGTTCGCTGCTGAGGAGCCGCTCGAGCTGAAGGCCGATCTCGTCGCGTGAGGGTGCCATCATCGTGAAGTATGACGCCGATTGGCGGGAGATGCCCGCACCGGTGGCGGCCAATCCGCCCAATGTAACGGTTACCTGTCACCGCAACTGACTGACTCCGGCGCTCCGGACCTGCCAATCTCGCCAGTGGAGGTTGCCATGAAACGTCTTGCCACGGTGTGCGCGCTGCTCGCCACGAGTGCCCTGTTCGCATCTGCTGCGTCCGGAGCGACGAAGACGACCTGGGGCGGCTGACCGTCCACGAGTGGGGCACCTTTACAGCGATCGCAGGGGAGGACGGACAGCCCGTGCGCTGGCTGCCGCTGGGCGGCCCGAACGATCTGCCCTGCTTCGTCGAACGGGCTCCGAGCGTGCCGGAGAAGTCGACGCTGTGGGCGACGGTCCGGATGGAGACGCCCGTCCTGTATTTCTACGCGCCGGGTGAGATGAAGGTGGACGTCGAGGTCCGGTTCCCGCTCGGCTTGATGACCGAGCACTTTCCAGCCGCCCGCGTACGGGGCGGCAGCATCGGCTGGACGGGCGTTCGCGTTGCACCCGGCGGAGCCGCAGGCTTCCCCGTCGAGCCCGGCCCCAGCCATTACTACGCCGCTCGCGCCACGGACGCAGCGCCGCTGCGCGTCGGGTCGCAGACCGAGCGGTTCCTCTTCTATCGGGGCGTCGGCAGCTTTCCTCTGCCCGTTTCAGCGACGGTCGACGCCAACGAGAACGTGACGGTCGCCAACCTCACGCGACAACCGATCGGACAGGTCGTGATCTTCGAGAACCGCCGCGGGACGCTTGCCTACCGACTCGTCGATCTGGGCGTCGGCACGGAAACCGTCGCCAGGCCGACACCGGGTGCGACCCTCTCCGCGCTGACCGAAGAGCTCGAGCGGATGCTCATGAGCCGCGGCCTCTTCCCGAAAGAGGCGGCGGCAATGGTCGCGACATGGACCGACTCGTGGTTCGAGGAGGGCACGCGGCTCTTCTACGTGCTGACGGAGGATGCGGTTGACGCGATCCTGCCACTGCGCGTCACGCCGCGTCCGGCGCACACGGTCCGCGTGTTCGTCGGCCGCCTGGAGGTGATCACGCCCAGCCTGTTACAAGACGTGGAGTCCGCCGTGCGCGCGAACGATCGGCATGCGCTGGCCAGGCACGCCCGCTTCCTCCATCCGATCGCCGACCGGATCGCTGCCCGTTCAGTGTCGGCGGATCGGAGCGTGATTCAGGAGCGCATCCGGACGGCAACCGCGTCGTTCAGCATTGACGCAGGCGCGTCCGCCTGCGCCCGATGACCAAGAGAGGGTCGGCGGCTGGATCGCACCGTAGGAGAAGTCTGAAATTTACAATTTAAAATTGTAAATTGTAAATTTCGGATCGCTATTTCGTCCCTATTCGTCCCTGAGCGCGATCATCGGGCTGACTCGGGCGGCGCGCAGCGCGGGCACCAGGCACGCCGCAATCGCGACCAGGGCAATAAAGGCCGCCACCGGACCGACCGTCGTCACGCTTGGCGGTCGGACACTGACCGGCAGGCCGTTGACGAGCGGAGTGGCCATCATCGCAGCGGCGAAGCCGAGGGCGAGACCCATCCCGGTCAGCACGACGCCGCGGCCAAGCACGAGACGCGTGACGCGGCCGGCGTCCGCGCCCAGCGCACTTCGGATCGCGAACTCCTTCGTGCGCGCGGAAGCGACATAGGCGATGACACCGTAGGTCCCGGTCAGTGCCAGCACCAGCGCCAGCACGGCAAACCCTGCGACGAGCGACAGGTAGAGCGTGAAGTCCGACAGTGAGTCGTCGACCACGCGCGCCATCGTCCTGACGTTGAAGATCGCGAGGTCGGGGTTCACCTCGCGGACGATCGCACGCAGCGGCTCGGTGAGCGCTTCAGGGCGCTCGCGCGACGCGACCACCAGCGTCATGCCCAGATCGGAGAGTTGCGACCAGTTCTGCGCCACCGGGTAGTAGAGCTCGGGCGCTGACGGCCGATCCAGATGCTGCTGACGGACGTCACGGATGACGCCGGCGATCGCTCCGCGCGTGGTGACCTCACCTGTCGGATCAGCGTCTCCGAAATAGCGGCGGGCCAGCGTTTCGTTGATCAGGATGACCGGCGTCGCGCCCTGTTCATCACGATCCGTGAAGCCGCGTCCCTTCACGATGGGAATGCCGAGCGCCTCGAAGTATCCGGGCGTGACGTAGCGAAGCTGGATCGGAAAGACCGGCGTGACGGGCGGCCGGCCGCGGACGACGAAGTCGCTCGAATTGCTCGTCCAGCCCCAGTTCTGCAGCGGCAGCATCTGCGTGAAGCCGGCGGCCCGCACGCCCGGCAGATCGCGGGCGCGCCGGGCAATCTCGTAGAACTGGCGGACGTCGGTTTTCGGCGTCATCCGATGGCCGAGGTGCAGGGTCAGGACGCTGGCGGTCTGCATGCCCGGGTCGGTGTTGCGAAGCCGGACGAGCTCGCGGATGAGCATCGCGGCGCCGATGGCCAGTACGAAGGCCATCGCGACTTCCGCGACCACGAGCCCGTCGCGGACGCGGCGCTGCCCCGCGCTCATCGTGGTGCGGCTGTTCGTCTGCTGCAGCGTCGTCTGCGTCGCTTGCGCATTGTCGCGCGCCGCGACAAGCGCGGGCGCGACGCCGAGCGCGATGCCGTTGACCGTGCAGACGGCAAGCAGGAAGGCGAACACGCGCCAGTCGACACCGACCTCGTGGGCGCGCGGAAGAGTCGCGGCCGCCGCCTGGACCAGTTGAGCTGTTCCCCATGTCGCAATCAGCAGGCCGACCGTACCGCCGACGAGCGAGAGCACCAGGCTTTCCGTGACCAGCTGGCGCACGAGACGCCCGCGTCCGGCGCCGAGCGCCGAGCGCACGGCGACCTCCTTGGCGCGAACGGACATGCGGGCCAGCGAGAGGTTCGCGACATTCGCGCAGGCGAGCGCCAGCAGCAGTCCGACCGCGCCGAACAGCAGGAAGAGCACGCGCCGGATCGACGGTGGCACGACTGCTTCAGCCAGCGGCTCGAGATACACGGAGCGGCCCCGAGCCGCCTCCGGGAGGTCCTGGTCGATTCGACGAGCGATTGATTTCAGCTCACTCTCGGCCGCGGCGATTGAGACACCTGGCTTCAACCGGCCGGTGACGCTGCCAATGCGGCTGACCGGGCGCGTGTCCCGCTCGAGTTGCTGCCAGAAATCGGTGCGGACTTCGGACGCGACTCCCGACAGGAGCGAGGCGGCGCCGTACGGAAACTGAAACGAGGCAGGCATGATGCCGACGATCGTCACCGGCTGATCGTCGAGCGTCAGCGTCGTCCCGATCGCCGATGGGTCGGCGTTCAAGCGCTGGCGCCAGAAGCCTTCGCTGATGACTGCGACCGCCGACGTATCGTTCCCGTCGAGCGTCCGACCCCGAAGCGGCGAGACGCCCAGCATCTCGAAGAAGCCGGCGTCGGCGCGGACGGTCATGACGCGTTCGGCGTCGCCGCCGGCCCGCAGGTACCGCGCGCCGGCTTCATAGCCCACGATCGCTTCGAACGACGCGCTGGCGCGCCGGTACGCCTCCCGATTGTTGACGGCGTCTCCAGTCGGCGCGAGCGCGCTCGAGCCTCGAATCTGGACGAGTCGCTCCGGTTGGGCGAACGGCAGCGGACGGAACACCAGCGCGCTCACCACGCTGAAGATCGCGGTCGTCGCGCCGATGCCGAGGGCGAGGGTGATGACCGCCGTCGCACTGAAGGCTTTATGGGCGACGAGCGATCGCAGGGCGTAGCGGATGTCCTGCCCCAGGTCGTCGAGCCATCGCCAGCCCCAGACGTCGCGCGAGGCCTCGTGCCATTGAAGTGCGCTCCCGAAGCGGCCCGGCTTATCCATCATTGCGCGATGCGCCTCCATGTCCAGCCGCAATTCGTCGTCGCGGCGTCCGCGGTTGACGAGATACGACAAGCGCCGCAGCAGTTCCGACATCATCGCTCGATCCGCTGGGGCCAGCGGCCGTCGGCCATCGGCACCGGTTTCAGGCGCGACGGATCGATGACCACGTGTCGAATGCGCTGGCGCTTCCACGTGTACGTCACGTGGACCAGGCCGTCGCGACTTTGAATCACTGCCGGATAGGAATACTCGCCAGGCTCTGCTTCGAGGACGAGTGCGGCCTCCCAGAGAACGCCGTCTTTCGAGACCGCAACGTTGAGCGGTGACCGGCCTTTCTCGGTGTGGTTGTACACGATGAGGTGCCGGCCGTCGCCGAGCGTCACGGCGTCGATCCCTGAGTTGGGATTCGGGAGCGCACCCAGAGTCAGCGCCGTCCATGTGCGTCCGCTGTCGTCAGACCAGGTCTGGAAGATTCGCTGTGATCGACTACGGCCGACGGCCTGCAGCCTGCCGCGTGAATGCACGAGAAGGCTCGGCTGAATCGCCTCTATCGCCGATCCTGAGACCGACAGCGCGGGCGCCGCTGTCGTCCATGTTCGACCAGCATCTTCACTCCGTTCGAAGTGCACACGCCACGTGCTCGGACGGTCGGGCGACTCCGTGCTGCTCGGACTGATCAGCGTGCCGTCGGCGAGCCGGAGCGGCTTGTTCTTGATGGGTCCCAGCATGCCATCGGGCAGACGCTGGGGAGACATCCAGGTCTGACCCGAATCGCGCGATCTGAGCTCCATGCCCCACCAGCGCTGCGGCGAGGGTCCTACTTTGTAGAACAGCCTCAGATCGCCGGCGGCCGCCTCGAAGAGCACGGGGTTCCAGCACGGGAACCTCGTGCCGTCCGGCTGAAGTCCCGTCGCCACTTCGATCGGCGGCATCCACCCGGCGCTCGTGCGGCGCGACAGCCAGATTCCGACGTCCGCGGCGCCTTCGCGGGTGCCGCCGAACCAGGCCACCACGAGCTCGTTGCCGGCCTCGACGATCGTGGAGGCGTGTGCGCTCGCAAACGGGGCCGATTCGTACACGAACTCCGACCCGACGACCTCCTGACCGGGGAGACTCGGTTGAACGGCGAGAAGCATGAGGATCGGCAGTGTTCGCGGCATGTCGATCGTGTCTATGGCTAAGCCGTCTCCAGGATGTCGGTAATGGCCTGCGTGACCCGCCGGAAGTTGGTGCGCTCGATCTCGAGCTGGCGGCGGCCGCTCGGCGTGAGCCGGTACTCCCGCACCGAGCGCCCGGATTCGGAGATGGTCGGCGACGCCTTGACCCACCCCTTCAGCAAGAGCTTCTGCAGCGACGGGTACAACGATCCTTCCTCGACGCTCAGCTCGTCGCGTGAGAGTTGCGCGATCTTCTGCGCGATCGCGTACCCGTGCAGCGGCTGCGTGGCAATGACGCGGAGGATGAGCATCGCCAGGGTGCCGGGCGGCAGACCGTCGTCTCTAGGCATAGTTAACCTAGGCCTAGGTTGTACCTCCCGGGCCATCCGTTGTCAATGGCCCGCTTGACAGCGGCGCCGTCACGGGAGTATATCGTCTGTCGATATAACGACGGGCGATACGAGATGCTGACCCGCAACGAGTTCCATGTGCTGCTGACCCTGCTCCCGGCCTCGCGCCACGGCTACGGCATCATGCAGGACGTCGAAGCACTGACCGATGGCGCCCTTCGGCTCGGCCCGGGCACGCTCTACACCGCCATCAAGCGGCTCGTGAACGCCGGCCTCATCGAGGAGTGCGAGCCGGACGCCGACCGGCGCCGCTGCTACCGCGTCACCCGCAAGGGCCGGGGCGCCGCCGCGGCCGAAGCCGAACAACTCTCGGCGCTGGTGCGCGCCGCCCGCAAGCGTGGCCTGCTGCCCTCCGCCTCATGACCGCCGAAGACGCTGTACAGGCGGCTGATGGCGGTGTACCCCGCACGGTTCCGCCGCGAGTACGGCGAGGGCATGCTGGAGGCCTTTTGCGATCTCCGCCAGCACACCGCGCGGGGGCCGCTGGCCTTCTGGCTCTTCGTGGTCGCAGACACTCTTCGCGCCGCGTCGGCGGAGCGGGTCCTCGCTTGCCGGGACCTTCTGCAGTCGAGCCGTTGCCGGTGGATGACGGCGTGCGCCGCCGGCGCGACCGCGTGCGGCGCCCTCGGCAGCCTGGCGACCTGGGCGTTCAGCTACTTCTACCACCCGTACCTGGAAGGCACGGTGTTCGTCCCCTGGGTGTACGGCGCGATGCTCGGCGCCGGGCTCGCGCTCGTGCAGGCGCTCGCGCTCGGCCGTCGTCTGGCGCTCGGCAAGCTGTGGATCGTCACCTCCGCCTGCTGCGCGGCGCTCGGCGTGGAAATCGCCATTTCCATCGCTCGTGTCGCCGGACCAGTCGGGTATGCCATCGCATTCGGATCCGTCGTCGCCGGCGGGCAATGGATCGTCCTGCGCGGACGTTTGCCGGGCGCCGCGTGGTGGGTGCTGCCGAGCGCCGGCGGCTTGTCAGCCGTCGTGATGAGCGCACGAAGCACGCTGACGTCGGCGCTCGCCGGCATGGAGGCGCTCGGCAACCATCCCGATTCCACACCCGGTTTGTATCTGCTGCTTCGCGGCTTGTATGCGCCAACCAACTGGACCGAGGTCGCGGTGGGCTTCGCGGTGATGGCGACGACCGGACTGCTCGTCGGGGCCATCACCGCCAAGCCGATCTCGTCGATGCTCGCGCGCGCACGCTGAAGGAGGTGTTGCGTGCTCATCCGGAAATCGCAGGACCTGTCGCCTTCGGAGATCACCCCGAAGCCGCTCTATCTCCGGCGCCGGGAATTCCTGCAGGCGCTGCCGCTCGCCGGCCGGATGGTGACGACCACGGATTCGCCGACTCCCTATCGAGGCGTCACGACCTACAACAATTTCTACGAGTTCGGCACCGGCAAGAGCGACCCTGCCACCTACGGCAACCGGTTCAAGCCGCGGCCGTGGTCCGTGACCGTCGCCGGCGAATGCGCGAAACCAGGCGCGTACACGCTCGAAGACATCCTCAAGCCACACTCGTTGGAGGAACGGGTGTACCGGATGCGGTGCGTCGAAGGCTGGTCCATGGTGATCCCGTGGGTCGGCTTCCCGCTTCGCGACCTGCTCGCCCGGTTCGAGCCGAACGGCAATGCGCGGTTCGTCGAGTTCACGACGATCATGCGTCCCGACGAAATGATCGGCCAGCGCCCGCGCTTCCCTCCCGTGCTTCGCTGGCCTTATCGCGATGGGTTGCGGATGGACGAGGCGATGAACCCGCTGGCGATCATGGCGGTCGGCCTGTACGGTGAAACCCTCCTGCCGCAGAACGGCGCACCGATCCGCCTCGTCGTTCCGTGGAAATACGGCTTCAAGAGCATCAAGTCGATCGTGAAAATCGACTTCGTGCGGCGGCAGCCGCGCAGCAGCTGGGAAGAGAACTGGCCCGAAGCGTACGGGTTTTACTCGAACGTCAATCCCACCAAAGATCACCCGGGCCACAGCCAGGCCCAGGAGCGCAGGATCGGCGAGTTCTTCTACCGACGGACGCTGATGTTCAACGGATACGGCGATCAAGTGGCGTCGTTGTACAAGGGGATGGATCTGCGGCGGTTTTATTGACGATCGTCCGGCTGAAGCCGGACGCTACGACAGCTATAATCGCGGGAAATGCCGCGGCCGCTCACGATTCTTCGTGACCTCGAGCGCGGGGAATGGGAGTTGATCGACGCCCGGCCTCATCCTGCGCTTCGGCCCCATGTCGTCCGCTACACCGGCTGGTTCGAGCAGCGGGCGACGCCGCTGCAGCGCCGCGAGCTGCCCTCTCATTACATCCCGCTCATCATCAATTTCGGGTCTGCGATACGCGTGTCACGCGCCGCGGACCCGACCACGTGGGACACGTTCGGGACGTTCACGACCGGTGCCTACGATTCATACGTCCTCGTGGAAACCGACGCCGGCGCCGGGGGGATCCAGGTCGACTTCACGATTCTCGGCGCGCGGCAGTTTCTCGGAATTCCCCTGGACGGGCTGACGAACCGGGCGATTGCGCTCGACGATGTCTTTGGCTCTGCGGACCGCGGCCTGACGGCGGCCCTTCAGGAGGCGCCAGACTGGGATGCGCGGTTCGACCTGCTCGATCGCGCCATTGCCAGGCGGATGCACGCCGCGCGCCCCTTGTCTCGCGAGCTGGCCTGGACCTGGGACCGGATGCTCGGAACGTCGGGTCACGTCGCGATGACGTCGCTCTCGGCGGATCTGGGCTGGAGCCACCGCCGATTCATCGCCCGGTTCAAAGAAGACGTCGGCCTCGCCCCGAAGGTGTTTGCCAGGGTCTTACGTTTTCATCGCGCAGTCGAAACGCTCAAAGCACGCGAGTCCCGGCGGCTGAGCGACGTCGCCCTCGACTGCGGCTATTACGACCAGGCGCACTTCGATCGCGATTTCCGCGCCTTCGCCGGCGTCACGCCGACCGAGCTCGTCCGCACCTTGCGTCCCGACGGCGGCTTTGCGGCCGAGGCGTAAGATTCGTCCAAGACGCCTCGTCACGGTCCGATTACTCTTCGGAACATGACACCCAACATCTTTCCCGTGATGCGTTACCACGACGCCCCAGGCGCCATGGCCTGGCTCTCGCGCGCGTTCGGCTTCGAGAAGCAGGCCGAGTTCGCGAACGCCGACGGCACCATCGCACACGCCGAGATCCGTCTGGGCGCCGGGGTGATCGGCATCAGCTCGGATGGTCCCTCAACCCCGGACAATCCGTGGTCGTCCGTCCGCCAGGGCGTGTACGTCAGGGTTGCCGACGTCGACGCGCACCACGATCGCGCCAAGCGTGCCGGAGCGGCCATCGTCAGGCCGTTGGCGAACACGGACTACGGATCGCGCGAGTACCTCCGCGCGCGACCTCGATGGACGACTCTGGGGCTTTGGCACCTACGAGATGGGAGCGCAGCCCGGAGCAGCCGAACATCTTTCCCGAACTGCGCTGCCCGAGCGGCCCGCGCGCCATCGGCTGGCTGCGGGATGCGTTTGGATTCGAGCCCATCGTCGAGGTGCCCGGGCCGGACGGAACGACAGTGCATGCCGAACTGCGCTTCGGCGATGGCGTCATCATGCTCTCCACGGCGGATGAGGGGCGGCAGCGCGTGGGGCAGACCAGATGCAGCGATCTCGGTCCACGTCGATGATCCGGATACGCTCTTCGGCCGCGCCACGGCGGCGGGGGCGCTCGGTCGTGCTGCCGCTCGCGACCACGCATTACGGCGCGCGCCATTTCTGGGCTCGCGATCCAGAGGGTTTCCTCTGGGGGTTCAGCACCTACCAGCCCGGTCGCGATTGATCGCGACCGCCGAATGGCGATCAGTGCGGCCGTGCGGTGTGATGTGACTGGGACGATTGCGACCGCTGGATGGTGATCAGTGGAATCGACGGCAAGTTGATCGCGCCGCCTGCGGGGTCGCTCGGCATCGCTAGTTCAGGCATTGGAGGAGCGAGGAACAGGCGCCGGCACCCGCGGCCCAGCAGGTTCGCCCATCGGGTCGAACGTGCCACGCGCGCGCTGTCCGTGGCAATGCCCGTGTTCGCATACATCTGCCGATAGAGCTTCGAGATCAGGACGAACGCCACGCGCGACTTGATCGTCTTGACGACGCTCGACCGCGCCCACACCTGCCTCCAGCTGTAGAAGCGGTCCCACGCTCCCTGCGTCCGCACGCGGATTTCTTCAGGCGACATGGTTGGATGCGGCGAATACACTTTCGGCCGCTTGTGCTGCGGGATCAGCCAGTGGCGCGTGATCGGAACGCCGTCCACCACCGTTTCGCGGTTCGCCTGAGTCGGCCGCCCACTTCTCGAAGTCGATCGTGCCGGGAAACGGCGTGAGCAGCACGAACTGCGCGAACGTGATGTCCGCGCGTTCCGCGAGACTGACCGTCGCCTCGAAAGTCTCCAGGCGGTCGCTCGGCAGACCGAAGATGAACGATCCGAGAACATGCACGCCGTGACGACGGAACGCTCGGAGCCGCTCGACCAGATCTTCACCCGAGAGGTTGAAGCCTTTGTAGACGTCCTTCAAGCCTTCGGGCGTCACCGCCTCGACGCCGACCAGTGCGCCGCGGATGCGCGCCGCACGCATCGCGTCGAGAAATGCCGGGTCCTCCGCCGCTTCCATCGTGATCTGCGTGTACAGCACCATGTCAGACGGCAGCTTCGCGAGCTCGGCCATCAGATCGAAACGCTCGCGACGCAGCGCCTCGAGCTCGCGCAGCCGCGTCTTGTCGGCACGGCGGGCCGCTTGCGCAAGGTCATCCAGCGTGACGGGATAGAAGTTGTCGTCGGCGAGCGCAATGAATCGAAAGCCCTTGCGCCGGAGTTCGACGATTTCCCGGACGACCGCGTTGACGGTGCGTTGCCGGGGCTCCTGACCGTCGGTCCGCCAGACCGAGCAGAACGAGCAATGTTTCGGACAGCCGCGCACCGTCTGCACGGACGCCCACATGTATCCGCCCTCGGGCAGCAGGTCCCAGCGGGCGGAGATGAAATTTTCGCCGGTCACTCGTCCTGCGTCGTACACGGACGCCGGGCGTCCCGCGATACAGTCACGCACGACTTCGGCCCAGACGATGTCCCCGTCGCCTTTGACCACGGCGTGGGCCGCGCCATGCTCGCGAGGTTCCTCCGGGAAACAGCGTGGCGTGGATGCCGCCGTAGACCACCCAGGCGCCGCGCTCACGCGCCTGCCGGCCGACTTCGTAGCCGCGTAAGGCGTTTCCTGTATGAATGCCGATGCCCACGACGTCGCCGGGACTGATATCGTTGGGCTCGAGCGGCGTGATCGTCTCGTCCACCAGGTGCGGGTCGCCCCACTCTGTGCCGGTGGCAGCGGCGAGCACGTAGAGCCAGCGGGGCGTGATAACGGCTACGCCGAAGGAAACATGGCTCGGATTAATTAGGTGTACGCGCATGAGTTAGCCAGCGAACCGCTGAAACTATATACGATAAAGGGACCCCACCGACCGAGAATGCGCGCAGCGAATTCGTACACAAATGAATTCGCGTACAATCCTGTTGAGTTTCCAGCACATCATGCCCTTCCTCGAACTCATCACCAGCTCAGGTCTCGGATCGCTGCTCGGCATGCGCCACGCGTTCGAGCCCGACCATCTCGCGGCGGTCACGACGCTCGTGAGCCGCGAGCGAAGCAGCGTGCGTGCGGCACTGCTTGGCGCCTGGTGGGGCCTCGGTCACACCCTGGCATTGGTAGTAGTGGGAACGATTCTGGTCATCGTCCGCGCCGACCTCCCTGCTCCGGTCGCGGAGCTCTTCGAGCTGGGTGTCGCGCTGATGTTGATCGTGCTTGGCCTGCGGGCGATCCGGCAGGCGGCGCAGCAAGGAGCCCGGCGGTCCGTTGCACCTGCATCGACACGGGCCGATTGTGCAACGCACGCCGCCGTGCCTGCTCACGTGCATATTGGCGCCTGGACGTTCGCGCGGCGCCCGCTGCTCGTTGGTGCGGTGCACGGACTGGCCGGCAGCGGAGCCTTGACGGCGCTCGTCCTCGCCACGCTGCCGACCGCGACCGCACGCCTCACGTACGTGCTGCTGTTCGGCGTCGGATCCACCCTCAGCATGGCGGCGCTGTCTGGCCTGCTCGGGTGGCCGCTCGCCCGACTGGGAACACACCACCGCGTCGCACGTGGCGTTTCGCTCGTGGTCGGGTGCTTGTCGGTTGCGATTGGGCTCTGGTGGGGCCTGGAGGCGGTCTCCTAAAGCTGAGGAACTGGGAAGCTGAGAGGAACTTCGTAGCGTTCCTCAGTCCTCGTACCGTTCCTCAGTTCCTCAGTTCCTCAGTTCCTCAGTTCTTGGTGCTCTCGTAGATCGTGCTCGCTCCGCCCACCGATCGCGGCGCCGATGAGCGCGCCCTTCTTCCCGCCGAAAATCGCCCCGACGCCCGCGCCCGTTGCGGTCGACCCGCCAATCACGAGGGCGGTCTTCTTCCAGTCGCGGCGCGGCGCACGCTCGACGACTCGAGTGGTCTGACGCGGGGCCTGTTCAACCGTCGTCACCGTTCGGACCGGCGCCGCCACCGGGACGCTTACCTGCTGGTATGCCGGATAGACGTAGGCCTGGCTCGGGTACGTCGCATACACCGGGCCCTGCGCGTACGGCATGTTAGCGTCGCGGAGCATCATCGTTTCGTTTGCGAGCATCGGCCGTGCAAACGGTGACTGATCCGCATAGGCCGGCACCGCTGGATTGAGCAGGCCGTAAGCGATCAGCAGGACGCCCACCGCGATCACGCTGAGCACGCCTGCCAGGAACTTCGTCATGGGACTCCTCCTCGCCAGGAGGCAAACCAAGCCTGATGCCAGCTGTTTACCCTTGTTTTTCTTAGACTTCCACGGATGAGCTGTCCAGGGTTCAGGTCACACGCGTCATACAATAAGTGCGGGTGATCATTCGCGCGAGCGGCGACGAGCTGCTTCTCATCAAACAAGTCGATCATGCGGCCCTGGCCGCGCGCCTCATCGCGGCATGGCGGCGCGGCGGCTTCCCGCAGTCACCCAGGCACGACGAAATACTCTTCGCCACGCGGCGGCATGACGACGGCTGGATCGACGAGGATGCGGCGCCGCTCGTGGATCCGGCGAGCGGAGACCTGCTGGACTACGTGCAGGCACCCGATGACGTTCGCCGGGGAATCTGGCCGCGCGGTGTCGAACACCTTTCGGCCTTTCCCTACGCCGCCGCGCTTGTCGCCCAGCACGCGCTTCACCTGTTCGACAAATATCGTTCTGATCCCGGATGGCAGGGGTTCTTCGAACAGATGGTACGGCTCCGCGCCGCTAACCTGGCCGCGGCCGCACCTCGCACCGAGGACGACCTGAGAGGCGATTACTTCTTCGTCAGGATGGCCGATCTGCTGTCGCTGCAATTCTGCGATGATTGGCGCGAGCCGCAGCGTCACGGCGATTTCGAGTCGTGCTGGGACGGCGCTCGGTTGACCATTACGCCCGATCCCTTCGAAGGTGCTTCGGTTCCGATGACAGTCTCAGCCCGACGGCTCCCCAAAACATGGTTCGACGTGGGTGCGGCCGCCGCCGCGTTCGCCGACGCGCCCGTTGTTACCATCAGCGGAGTTGCCGCCGGCGCGGCCGCGTCATGACACGGATTCTCGTCGTCGAAGACGACCGCGACATCGCCGAGCTGGTGGAGCGGTACCTGCAGAAGGCGGGGTTCGCGACCGAGGTCTTGTCATCCGGCCGCGACGCGCTGAAGGCGCTCGCCGAGCGGCCGCCGGACCTGCTGATCCTCGACCTGATGCTGCCGCAGGTCGACGGACTCGAGATCTGCCGCGCCGCGCGCGGCAATTCCCGCACGGCGGCGATTCCCATCATCATGCTCACGGCGCGCGCGGACGAGTCGGAACGCATCGTCGGCCTCGAGATTGGCGCCGACGACTACATCGCCAAGCCGTTCAGCCCCAACGAGCTCGTCGCGCGGGTCCGCGCCCTCCTGCGCCGCACGCAGCGGCAGCCCGAGGCGCGCGACATCGCCTACGGGCCGATCGACGTCGACACCGAGCGGCACGTCGTGTCGTCCGAGGGCACGGCGGTGGCGCTGACGGCCAAGGAGTTCCTGCTGCTGGAATACCTGCTGCAGCATCGCGGCCGCGTCCTGTCGCGCGATGTGCTCCTCACCGACGTGTGGGGCTACAAGTACACGGGCGGCACTCGAACCGTGGACGTCCACGTGCGGCGCCTGCGCGAGAAACTGCCGGCACTCGGTGACGCGCTCGTCACGGTGAAGCAGTTCGGGTACAAGCTCCTGGACGAGCCGCCCGCCTGAACGATGTCCCGGTTTCTCCCTGCGGCTGAAACTGTTCATCACTGGCGCCGTAGGTTGCGCACTGGCGGCCGCTGCTCGCAACCATTGCGGTTGCCGCTCTCGCCCGGCAGGGGATCGGCCGATCGACGCTGGCCTTCTCGCTCTTCATCGCCCTGGCGTTGTCGTTGACGGCGCGCCGCGGCCGTTGCCTACTGGTTCAGCGCGTCGATCAGTCGGCGCGCGAGCGTGATCGTCGAAACGACTCGCCGGTTCGGCGAGGGCGACCTCGTCCGGCCGCGCACCGATCTATGGACGATGACGAGCTCGGCGAGGTGGGACGGGCGCTCGACGATGCGGTCACAGACGCTGGGAAGGCGGATGGCCGAGCTCGCGCGCGACCGCGGGCGGATGGCGGCCATCCTGGCTGGTATGGTCGAGGGTGTGGTCGTCATCGACCCGCAGGGACGCCTGCTGCTCGTGAACGATGCCGCGAAGGACATGCTTCGGCTGAGCGAGTTGGCCGTCGGGCGTCACTACGTCGAGACCATCCGGCATCCTGCGATCACCGATCTCGTCGGCGCGGCCCTCGCGGGCGACACGCCGCCTGCCGTGCAGCTGTCGCCACCGCGCGATCCGATGCGGATCATCACCGCGCGCGCGGCGCCGACCGCCGCGGCGGGCGGTGCCGTCGGCGCGGTGGTCGTCTTGCACGACATCACCGATTTGCGGCGCGCTGATCAAATCCGCCGCGACTTCGTCGCCAATGTTTCGCACGAGCTGAGGACGCCCTTGACGGCGGTCCGCGGCTACATCGAGGCGCTCGCGGAACCCGACATCAGCTCCGAGGAGCGCGCGCGCTTTCTCGAAATCATCACGCGCCATACCCTGCGGATGGAGCGCCTGGTGAAGGACCTGCTCCGCCTCGCACGCCTCGATGCGCGGCCAGGAGGCGGCTCGAGCTGATGTCGTGCGACGTGGGCGGCCTGATCGCACTCGGTGATCGACCGATCCTCGCCGTTCCGCTGGAGCAGCGTCGCCAGCGAATCGAGGTCACGATGACCAGAACGCGGCAACGATCGAATGCGATCCCTCGAAGCTGCACGATGCGTTGCGCAACCTGGTCGCCAATGCGAGCACCTATGGACCGCCGAGCGACAGCCTGATTCACGTGCACGTCCGCGGCAGGGCGAGTCCGCTTCGATCGCAGTCGCCGATCAAGGGCCGGGAATCCCGGATGAGGACCTGGCGCGAATCTTCGAGCGCTTCTACCGCGTGGACAAGTCGCGCGCACGCGATCCCGGGGGACCGGTCTGGGGTTGGCGATCGTCAAACACCTGGTGGAGCTCCACGGCGGCAAGGTGCGTGTCGAGAACTCGCCCGGTGGCGGCGCCTGTTCACGATCGAATTGCCGGCTGAACAACGTGCGGACCGACAGGTCCGGTTCAGGCGCGTAGCGATTGGCTGGTGAGCATTGTACACCGATGTTCGTGAACAACGAAGTCCTCGCAATCATCCTCGGTGGGGGCCAGGGGACCCGGCTCTTTCCGCTCACACAGCTCCGATCGAAGCCCGCGGTGCCGATTGCCGGCCAGTACCGGCTGATCGACATCCCGATCAGCAACTGCCTGCACGCCGACATCCGCCGCATCTTCGTGCTGACGCAGTTCAATTCGGCGTCGCTCAACCGGCACATCAACCAGACCTACCGGATGGATCTGTTCGGCGCAGGGCTTCGTCGAGATCCTGGCCGCCGAGCAGACGCCCGACAATCCCAACTGGTACCAGGGCACGGCCGATGCCGTGCGGCAGGCCGCGCGCCACTTCGCGCGCCACGACGCCGACTACTACCTGATTCTCGCCGGCGATCACCTGTACCGCATGGACTACAACGAGATGGTCGATGCGCACATCGATCGCCGCGCCGACATCACCATCGCGGCCCAGCCGGTGACGATCGAGGATGCGCCCGCGATGGGCATTTTCCGCTTCGATCGATCGGGCCGCATCGTCGCATTCGAAGAGAAGCCGAAGCCGGATCGGCTGCAAGAGATCGGGCGGAGCATTCCGCCGGCGCGACGCTCGGCGGACACACCCGGACAAGCCGTTCATCGCCTCGATGGGCGTCTACGTCTTCTCGCGCGACGTGCTGCTGGAGATGCTGGCGGCCGGCAGCGACAAGGACTTCGGCCGCGAGGTCATCCCGGCGGCGCTCGATCGCTACAGCGTCAGCGCGTACCTGTTTCGAGGCTACTGGGCCGACGTCGGCACCGTCGCGTCGTTCTACGACGCGAACATCATGCTCACGCAGCCGGGGGCGCCGTTCAAGTTCTACGACGCCAACCGGCCCGATCTACACGCACCCGCGCTTCCTGCCGGGGTCGCGCCTGGGCGACTGCACCGTGCGCGAGGCGATCATCGCCGACGGCTGCTTCCTCGATCGCTGCTCGATCGAGCAGTCGATCATCGGCATCCGGACCACATCGGGCGCGGCGCGACGATCCGCCGCTCGGTGCTGCTCGGCGCCGACTACTTCGAGGATCCCGGCGCGCCGGCGGGCGCAACGGCCAGCCGCAGCTCGGCATCGGCGCCGACGTCGTGCTGGATCGTGTCATCGTCGACAAGAACGCGCGCATCGGCGAGGGTGCCCGGCTCGTCAACGAGAAGGCCTCGATAACGCCGACGGCGACGGCTACTACATCCGCAACGGCATCATCGTCGTGCCGAAGGACGGCACGATCCGGCCGGGGACCGATCGTTCTAATGAAGCCGATCCTGAAAGGGCCGGCCTGATCACCATTACGACTCGTACGAGAGGTCGCCGTGGGCTGAGGAGCGACTGGCGCCGATCGCCGCGCAGATGCTGCCTGCGAGCCGCCTTGTCGAGCCGGAACGTTCCCCGCCGCAGGTCCGCGAACTCTTCCGCAAGGATGCGCGCCCGCATCAGCCCGTCGACCGCGTGCGTGTTGGTCTGGAGCAGGTAGTGGCCGATCTCGTGCGCGACGGCGCGGCCGAGGACGACGCCGATCGTCGGTCGTGGGTTTCCGGCGGGTCGAACAGGCAGAATGCTGGCTCTCGTCGACGATCCGGCGCGCCCCGGTGATGGAAGCGACCGCTAACGCGGGCGACCCCTCGTGCCGGATCAAGTTCACCGACCGTCAATGGGCCGTCGTCGCCCGCCGGGGGCACGACGCGCGCCATCACGAGCACTCGCAGCAACGGCGCGCCCGTCCGGCGTCCGCGTCGCGCTCGATCCAGCGCAGGCGGACATGGCCGCGTTCCAGATCGACTGCGTTTCCGCCATCAGCGACAGCCTGGTGAACGGCGGCAAGTCCTGGGTCGATTCATCCGCAGGTTCAGGACAGGCGGCCGGGGAGGCACGCAGAACGGAGGAGCGAGGGCGAGGCAACGCTCCGGCGAGTGCGGCGACAAGCGCAACGAAACAGCCGAAATCCGAGCCGCGAGACATGGTAATACGAACGTAGCATGACCTTCGAGTTACATGTATGTAAATTCTTGACCTGACGGAATCTTCTCCACCAGCCTCCTTGCGCCGTCGCAGCGCCGGAGCCAGCCTACGGTTTTTACCCGACCGAATCCAGCGCGTCATCCCGCTGTTACACCCGCTCCATAGGCTCAGACGATACAAAACGTGGCTATTCCACAGGAGTTGTCGAGCGTATGAAAACTTTGAAGATTTCAGCGGCGTGTGTGCTGGCCCTCGCCCTGTTCTTCCCAGCACTGGCAGCCGCCCAGACGGAGGGGCGCTTCGTCGGGGTGGTCCTCGACCAGACCGGGGCGGTGATCCCGGGCGCGACCGTCGTCGTCAAGAACGAGCGGACCGGCGAGCAGCGGACCGTCCTGTCCAACGCCGAAGGGCGATACATCGTGCCCAACCTGCCCCTTTCGTGTACACGATTCGCGCCACGTTCGGCGAGCTGGCGCCGCTCGAGTTCACGGGCCTCCAGCTGGTCGCCGCCCAGGAGTTCGCCCTCGATCTGTCGCTCGCGCCCGCGGGCATCACCGAAACGGTGAACGTCCAGGCGCAGTTCCAAAGCATCGACATGAGCTCGGCGCGGATCGGCGTCAACGTCAGCGAGCGCGAAATCAGCGAGCTGCCGGTCAACGGGCGGCAGATGTCGCAGCTCATGCTGCAGGCGCCGGGATCGCAGAACGCCGGCACCGGCACCTGGAACGACGTCCGGTTCAGCGGCCGGGCCAACAACCAGAACGTGATCAAGTTCGACGGCGTCGAAGGGTCGGCGATCATCGACGCCTCGCCCGGCAACATCGGCGGGCAGATTGCCTTGCCGTTCAAGCTGCAGGCGAGCCTCGAGAACGTCCAGGAGTTCCGCGTCGAATCGAACAACTACCCGGCGGAGTTCGGCACCGGCACCGGCGGCCAGGTCAGCGTCGTCACCAAGTCCGGCTCGAACCTGTGGCGCGGATCGATCTTCGAGTACTACCGCGACGATGCGCTCGACGCGCCGAACTATTTCGACTCGACGCGCAACCCGGACGGCAGCGTCATCGAGGAACTGCCGAAGTCGAAGCTGAACCAGCACCAGTTCGGCGGATCCTTTGGCGGGCCGATCGTGCGCGACAAGGTGTTCTTCTTCGGCAGCTACGAAGGGTACCGGCTGGACGCCGGCGTGAACTTCGTCGAGGCCGCGCCGAGCGACGCCGCGTGGGCGAGGGCGGTGCCCGCGGTGCAGCCGTTGCGTCCAGGATTCGTGGCGCCCGGCGCGGTGCTGATACCGGGCGTCTCCACCAACGCCGACTTCGACATCTATCAGCTGCAGGGGCTCGAGGAGGTGGAAGAAAACGCCTTCAGCATGCGGCTCGACTACCGGATGAACGCGCAGTGGTCGTCCTATCTCCGCGTGTTTCACGACCGCGGCGACGCAGCTGCGGCCTGAAGGGATCAGCGGCCGGGTCGCGAGCGTGACGAACGAACCGACCAACGCGATCTTCAACCTGCAGGGCACGTTCGCCAACGGGCTGCTGAACGAGTTCAAGGTCGGATACAACGGGCCGGTCGCCGACGTCACAGGTATTGCGCCGACGGTCCCCGGCGTCGATATGAGCAGTCTCGCGATCAGCCTCACGGGCTCGGTGGCGAACACGGGCATCGCCGGCCAGAGCGCTTCCTCAGGCATCGTCGTCCCCGGCGGGCTCGTTCGCGCGAACAGCGCGACGAACGGCCGGGGGCTGATCTATGACCCGTACTCGATCGCCTTCTCCGATAGCGTTTCGATGGTGCGCGGCAATCACCTGAGCAAGATTGGCGGCGACGTCCGGTTGATCCGGATGACGACCGACCAGCTGGGCGGCACGACCTATTCGTATACCAACCTCGCGAATTTCCTGACGAATACGCCGGCCCAGATTCAGTATGCCGGCGACATCAGCGCGCCGAGCGTGTTCAACAACGGCGCGACCGGCATGCGGCACACGCGCCAGCAGTACTACACGCTGTTCGGCCAGGACGAGTGGCACGCCACGCCGAACCTCACCCTCAACTTCGGGTTGCGCTACGAGTACTACACGCCGCTGGAGGAGCGAGACAACCTGATCGTCAAGTTCAACATCGAAACCGGCCAGATCGAGCCGAACACCACGCAGCTGCACGGGTCGAAGAAGGACAGCATCCAGCCGCGCGTGTCGGCCACCTACGCACTGGGAAGCCGCACCGTGCTGCGCGGCGGGTACGGCATCTTCGTCGGACCGGGACAGGGCGAGGACCTCATCCAGCCGCTCGAGAGCGACCGGGTCAACACGACGATCAGCACCGGACCGTTCAACGCTTACCCGATCAACCAGGAACTGCTGGTCAACAACTTCACGAACAACCCGAACAACCGGAGCTACCAGCCGCGCGCCTACGCGCAGGAATACGCCATCCCTGAAAAAGTGCACCAGTACACGGCGTCGGTGCAGCAGGAACTGGGCAGCGGCTTCGCCACGACGATCGGCTACGTCGGCAGCCAGGGCCGCAACCTGTTCCTGCGCAGCGTGGCCAACAACATCGTCGACGTCGTCACCAACCCGAACCCGGCGAACGCGGCGTTCATCATCCGCGAGTTCTCGATCGTGGCGCGCGACGCGAACGGCAACGTCACCGGCGTGCAGAATCCGTACGCGGAGATCGACTTCAAGACCAGCGGCGGCAAGGACAGCTACAACGCGATGATGTGGTCGCTCAACCGGCGGTCCACCAACGGCATCGCGACGAACATGCAGTACACGTTCGCGACCAGCCGCGGCACGTCCGGAGGCTCGAACGAAGCGAATACCGCCGCCAACAGCGCGCGGACGCTGGAGCAGTTCGATTACGAGGACGGCTACAACAACTTCGACGTCCGCCACACGTTCAACATCAGCCTGCTCTATTCGCTGCCCTACGGCCGGGGCCGGAAATACGGCAACAATGCAGCGCCGATGTCGCAGGCCCTGCTGGGCGGGTGGGAAGTCGGCGGCATCTACAACGCCCGCAGCGGCATCCCGATCAACGTCCTCGTCACCCGACCCGACATCCTCTATCGGGACACCGCGACGGGGCTGTTTTACACCGGTCCCGCCGCCGGCCGTGTGGCGGTGATCAATACGCCACGGGGTGGAGCGTCGCGCAACGTGCGGCGGCCCGACCTGGTTCCGGGCGTCGATCCGTTCATCAAGGACGGGGGGCTCATTTACCTGAACCCCGCCGCGTTTGCCGCACCACTGCCGGGAACCTACGGCAACATGGAGCGGAACTCCGTCCACGGTCCCAACTTCCATCAGATGGACTTCTTCTTCGCGAAGCAGTTCGCGACCGGCGCCCGCAGCAACGTGGAGTTCAGGCTGGAAGTGTTCAACATGTTCAACACGGTGAACTTCGCGAACCCGAGCGGGACGTTGAACGCCGCGATTCCGGCGAATCCGGGCCAGGCGAACACGCTTCAACCGGGTCGAGGCGTACACCGCGGCAGCCGCGGGACCGGCGTTCGGCCGCCTGACCGGCACCGTCGGCCGGACCGTCGGCCTCGGCACGCCGCGGCAAGTTACAGCTGGCGCTGCGGTTCCAGTTCTAGAGAGTGGAATCTAGATTCGGGAGTCGGGTAGTCAGTAGTGTCGTGACGTACCGACTGAGGACTACTGACCACCGACTGACGCTCTGTTCGCAAACACTACTGAACCGCCCCGCGTTTCATCACGAAACGCGGGGCTTTTTTTCGTACTGCGTAGTTTGCTTCCTACAGCTCAGTTCGATCGGCGTACACGTGCTAAATTCGCACGCGTCCCGATCCTCACAAACCACTGAGCTGATGTGACTTCCTGAAACTGCGCTCATCCTTGCACTGCCACGGCCCGGGTAGCGATCCTACCCCAGCCATCACCAATCTACGAACCCGGGGAGTCGTCGTGACCCATTCGCGCGCGCTCGCGCTCTTCGTCTGTTGCCTCATCTGGAACTCGCCCGTCCTTGCAGCCACTATCACCTTCAATTGATCGCAGTGCAGTGAGGGTGTAGGCCGACCATCGGCCCTGAACAGTGGTAGGGCCGAAGGGCAGGAAGGGCGGGACGGGCTGGGAACGAGGAACGGCAGGGTGACCGGGGGGTTACTCGCCTGCCTTTCCTCTGATTCCTGCCCGTCCCGCCGCTCCTGCCCTTCCGGCCGGTCCTGCCTGGATCCAATCACCAGAACATCCCGGCGCACAGCAAGCTACCACCGGGAGCGGCCCGGTGGTTGCGACCCGCGCGACGCGCGACTCGAGCCGCTTCTGGTCGGTGCGCGTGGCAGGCGCATGACCGACCGCATGAATGGCGGCGCTCAATGCCGCCCGCGCGCTCGGGTCCGGCACCTCGGCCAGGCGGTAATGCACCCAGAGCCCGTCCCGCCGAGTGCGCACCAGACCCGCACGGCGCAGTTGGGCAAGGTGACGCGAGACCGTTGGCTGTGGGATCCGAAGAGCCTCGTGAATATGGCCTACCGAGACCTCGCCATCGGCCAGCACGCCAAGAATCCGGAGCCTCGTCGCATCCGCCAGCGCCCCGTACATCCCCGCAAGTTCATGAATCCTAGCCATAAATATGCGTCGGCAAATATAGCACCGCATGCAGGAATTGCATCCGCTTCATCCGGACTAGCGAATATTAAAGGATGAACTGCTGCGTCTGACGGCGGCAGATAGACGATGAAGGCCCGGACGCAGAGCCAAACCTCAACCGTCGGCGCGTATAATTCGCGCATGTTGAGCGATCCGCGGATTTCGGTGTTTCTGGTCGCGGTAGCGGCGCTGTCCGGAGGATTCGCAGCGCGCGCCGCGGACACACCCAGGCAGCTGATCGCGCACCGCGGTGCTTCGGGGTACGCGCCCGAACACACGCGCGCGGCCTATCAGCTCGCGCTTGATCAGCGAGCGGACTACGTCGAGCAGGATCTCGCGGTGACGCGCGACGGCGTGCTGATCTGCCTGCACGACGACACGCTGGAGCGGACGTCGAACGTCGCCGAGGTCTTCCCGGACCGCTCCACGACGGCGACCGGCAGGGGCGGGACGGTGAAGCGATGGTTCGCGAACGACTTCACGCTCGACGAAATACGTCGGCTGGATACCGGCCGGTGGTTCAATGCGAAGTTCGCGGGCGAACGAATCGTCACGTGGCAGGAGGCGATCGATCTCGTGCGCGGCAAGGCCGGCCTGTATCCGAGCTGAAGTCGCCGCCGCTCTACACGAACCGCGGCGTCGACATGGTCAAGCTGTTCGTCGAGTCGGTGAAGAAGAACGGGCTCGATCGGCCGGAGTCGCTCAAGACGACGCCGATGATCGTGCAGTCGTTCGATGAGCCGACGGTGCGCCGGATAGCCCAGGAACTGCCGACGGTGCCGAGAATCCTGCTGATGGAATCGTTCGGCGCCGGCATGAGCGACGCGCGCCTCCGCGACATCAAGACGTTCGCGACGGGCATCGGGCCGGCCAAGGCCCTCCTCGAAGCGCAGCCCGACGTCGTCACGCCGCGCGCAAGCGGTCGGCCTGACCGTCACCGCTTACACGTTCCGCGCGGCCAACACGGGGCGCTTCCCGTCAGTTCGCGAGGAAATGTCGCACTACCTGTACACGCTCGGCATCGACGCCTTGTTCACCGACAATCCGGATCAGTTTCCGCGGAAATAGCTCTTAGCTGTCGTTCGGGATACTTCGAGATCGTTCGCGGTCCTTCGTTCAACGTTCGTCGTTCGTCGACGAACGCCGAACGATCGGCGAAGCCCGGCGAACGACGAACGGCTACGACAGTCTTTTCTGGAACCTGTCCCTGAGGACGATCGCCACCGCATTCATGGCGAGGAGCAGGACGAGCAGGACGATGATCCCGGCGGCGGCGTTCTGCGCGAAGGCGGCCTGCGGCCGCGACACCCAGGCAAAAATCTGGATCGGCAGCACGGTGAACGGCGACCAGATGTCCTGGGGCAGGAACGGCACGTAGGTCAGCGCGCCGATCGTGACGAGCGGCGCCGTTTCGCCGATGGCGCGCGACAGCGCCAGGATGAGGCCGGTCAGCATGCCGGGAAACGCCGCCGGCAGCACCTGGTACCAGAATCGTCTGCCACTTGGTGGCGCCGAGCGCGTAGGAGCCCTCGCGCAGCGACTTCGGCACGGCGCGCAGCGCCTCGCGCGTCGAGATGATCACCACGGGCAGCGCCAGCAGCGCCAGCGTGGACGCACCGGCCAGGACGCTCGGTCCCATCCGCATCGCGCGGACGAACAGCCCGAGCCCGAGCAGCCCGTAGATGATCGACGGCACGCCGGCGAGGTTGGCGATGTTGATCTCGATGATCCGCGACAGCCGCCCGCGGCCGCCATACTCTTCCAGGTGAATGGCGGCGCCGACGCCGAGCGGGACGGAAATGAGCGCGGTCAGTCCGATGACGTAGACGCTGCCGACAATCGCCGTGTAGATGCCGGCCGCCTCCGCGCGGCGCGACGGCTCGCTGGTCAGAAACGCCCAGGAGATTCGTCCCAGGCCGTCGTGCAGCACGTCGTAGATCAGCACCGACAAGCGCCGCGAGCGCGAGCAGCATCACGAGCAGGCCGAAGCTCCGAGAGCAGCCGATCGCCGCGCGTACCGCGCGCTGATCATGCGTACTCCTCGCGGAAGCGGTTGCGCAGCCAGATCGACACGAGGTTGAGCGCGAACGTGCTGACGAAGAGCAGCATGCCGACGGCGAAGATCGTCCGGTACTCGATCGTCCCGGCCGGCGTGTCGCCCAGGCTGACCTGCACGATGTAGGCGGTCATCGTCTCGACCGGAACGCGCGGATCGAACGTCAGCCGCGGCTGCTGGCCCGCCGCGATCGCCACGATCATCGTCTCGCCGATCGCGCGCGACACCGCCAGGATCGCTGCCGCGGAGATCCCCGAGAACGCCGCGGGCACCACGACGCGCAGCGACGTCTGCATGCGCGTCGACCCGAGGGCGTACGCACCTTCACGAAGGCCGTTCGGCACGCTGTGGAGCGCGTCCTCCGACAGCGACGACACCAGCGGCAGGATCATGATCCCCATCACGATGCCCGGTCCGAGCGCGTTGAAACCGGCGAGCGACGGCACGAAGCCCTGCAGCAGCGGGGTCACAAACTGCAGCGCGAAATAGCCGTAGACAACCGTCGGGATGCCGGCGAGGATCTCGAGGACCGGCCGGACGACACGCCGGAGCCGCTCGCCGCGTACTCGCTCAGGTAGATCGCGGTCAGGAGCCCGGCGGGAAGCGCCACGGCCATCGCGATCAGCGACGTCAGGACGGTGCCGCTGACGAGCGGCAGGACGCCGAAGCGCTTCTCGGAAAAGAGCGGCGTCCAGACGGTCCCGAACAGGAACTCGACGATCGAGACTTCGCGCAGGAACTCGATGGTCTCGAACACGAGCACGGCGACGATCCCGGCGGTGACCAGGATCGATCCGGCGGCACAGAAGAACAGCGTCCACTCGATCGCCAATTCGAGGAGCGCGCGCGGACGGAGCGTCATCGCTACTGCGACAGCCGCTGCTCCAGGCTCGCGATGGTGACGCTGCCGCCCTCGCTGCCGTGGAACATCGACCCGGTCTTCCTGGCCGTGATAGCGCGCGCGCACCAGGTCGTATTCCTTCTCGGTCAGCGGGATGTAGCCGACGTCGCGCACCAGCGGAATGCCCTGCTTCAGGTAGAACTCGACGAAGCTCTTCACCTCGGGACGGTCGAGCGATTTCACTTTCGGGTAGATGAAGACCGGCCGCGACAAGGGCCGGTAGGTGCCGTTGCCGACTGTCTCCGGAGACGGCAGGATCGGGCCGGCGCCGTTGGCCTCGTCGCCGTCGTCAATCGCGACCAGCTTGAGCTTGTCCTTGTTCTCCTCGTAATAGGCGAAGCCGAAGTAGCCGAGCGCGTTCTCGTCGCTGCTGACGCCCTGGACGATGACGTTGTCGTCCTCGCTGGAGGTGTAGTCGCCGCGGCTCGCCTTCGCCTTCCCCATGATCACTTCCGTGAAGTAGTCGAAGGTCCCTGAGTCGACGCCGGCGCCGAAGAGATGGACTTCGGCATCCGGCCAGCCGTCGCGAACCTGGTTCCAGCGCTTGATCTGGCCCTGCGCGGCAGGCTCCCACAGTTTCTTGAGCTCGGCGACGGTCATCGACGTCGCCCATGTGTTCTTCGGATTCACGACGACGGCCAGGCCGTCGTAGGCGATCGGCAGCTCGACGTACTCGCACCTGCGTCTTCCCACAGGCCTCGACCTCCGCCGCCGCAATCGGCCGCGAGGCGTCCGCAATGTCGATTTCGTCGCGGCAGAACTTCGCAAACCCCCCGCCCGTGCCGGAGATTCCGACCGTCACGCGCGCACGGGTGGACCGCCGGAACTCTTCCGCAACCGCCTCGGTGATCGGGTACACGGTGCTGGAACCATCGACCTCGACCACTGGAGCACTCGAAAGATCCCCGCCGGTCGACCCTCCGCCGCAGCTCGCCGCAGCCACCGACAACCCGAACACGATCAGCGTGCGCATCATGCACTTAACGCTATTCGAACCGTTATGCGCTGCGGTTTCGCGGGTGTTAAATCGGCGTTACATCAAGCGGTTCACGTTCGACGTTCGTCGAACGTCGTTCGTCGCGGCATTTCGGTCGACACCCCAACAAATCAATTCATGCTGGCATCAACGGTGCTTAACGTATGTCTGGCAAGGCGGATCCGCCCAAAATGCGTATTCGTATCGTGCAGAAGCCTCCCGTCGACGACTTGGAAGGCATCGACCTGCGCCACTTCCAGGTCGGGACCGAGTACCAGCTCGGCAACACGCTCGCATCGGTGATGCTTGCTGAAGGTTGGGCAGAGCCGATCCCGCTGGATGCTCCCTCGCCCCCAGTTCCCTTCGGGCCGGATGATCCGTTCACGATGCCGGTGCTCGACCGTAACAAGCCGCCGAACCTGGTGAAGGAGCATCATCCCCCGTTCCTGGATCGGACTCGCGCCGCCGACATCAAATGGCCTCGGCGGAGGCGGCGCTAGGCGTCTCAGAAGCTCAGCCGCAAGCCGAACTGCATCTCCCTCGGGTTCTTGGCGCTGAAAATCCGGCCGAACGTGGGGCTTCCGAACACTCGATTCGGCAAATCGAAGTTCGCGCGATTGAGCAGGTTGAAGATCTCCCAGCGGAATTCGAGATTCGAGCGGTCCGTGAGGCTCCACGTTTTCGCCAGCGCGAAGTCCATGTTCGCGAACCCTGGCCCGAGGACGCTGTTGCGGGGCGCGCTGCCGAAGTCGTACTGCGCTGGGAGCGCGAAGGCGCTGGTATCGAACCAGCGCTCGGGAGTTTGCTCGCCGCCCGGAAGGTTCGGATTCCGCAGCTGATCCGGTCGCTGGGCCGGACCCGCGCCGATGTTGGCGCGATCGACACCGAGGTTCACGGTGAACGGGGCTCCCGACTGCGCGATGAAGACGGCGTTGACGCGCCAGCCGCCGGCGATCGCACCCGCGACGCCTGTCGCCTCCCTGAAGAACGGCAGTTCGTACACGCCGCTGGCGATGAACTGGTGTCGATGGTCGAAGCTCGAGAACGCCCACTCCCCCGTCTCGTCGAAGATGTTTCGGACGTTCTGCGGGACGTTCGCCTCGGACTCGGTCGGACCCGGACTGGAGGCATCGTCTTTCGAGTGCGACAGCGTGTAGCTGACATTGAACGCGATAGTTGCTCGACAACCGGCGCTCGAGCCTGAGCGTCAGGCCGTGATAGATCGACTTGCCGTCGAACCGGATCGCGTTGATGCGGCTCAATTGTGGAATCGGCCGGCGAGCCTGAATCGATCCCGGCCCGGGCTCCGGCACATTGCGAACGGTGGCGTTGTCCGCGCCGAGCGTCCAGGTTCCCATGTACGAGACCTCGGCCATGGTCGTCGGCCGCAGCTCGTACTGCAGACCTCCGCTCCAGGTCTGGCTGTACTCGACGGCGTAGTCGTAGTCCATGATGCTTGCGCCGATCGTTCCGGTCGCATTGCCCGCCAGGATGTCGGCGGTCTGGCTGCGTCGGCACGCGATCGGTCAGCGGGACGTCGACCTGTTTGGTGTAGAAGAACGGCAGGTTGCGCGCGAACGCCGTCTGGACGCTGTACGCCCACTGATTCAGGAAGATTCCGTAGCCGCCGCGAACGACGGCGCGGGCGTCGTCGAGCGAGAGGGCGAAGCCGAGTCGCGGCGCCAGCCGCACCTTGCTCGGCCGCATCAGGCCGCGGTCCCAGCCGACCTCGTCGCTCGTCACGTACGGAATCGGAATCAGCGGCAGGAGCGATTCGCCGCTCGGATCGATTGCGCCCATGTCGTCGCTGGCGATGACGAACTGGCCGCCCGGGGTCGACAGATCGATCGTCGACAGCCGGTTGTCGACGTCGTACATGTGCTGGTTGAACTCGTAGCGGAGGCCGAAGTTGAGCGACAGGTTGCCGCGCGGCCGCCAGTCGTCCTGCACGTAGAGATGCAGCCAGTTGGTGCGGCCGTTCTCGTCGCCGCGGCCGATGCCCGACACCGCTGACGCGGGATACCCGAGAAGGAAGTCGGCAAATGCGTTGCCGCTGAACTGTCCCGTGTAGGTGAACGCGCCACGTGCGTTTTCCGGCTGCTCCGGCCGGAGCTTCAGGTGGAAGTAGTACGCGCCGAACTTCACGCGATGCGCGCCCCGGTCGATCGTGAAGTTGTCGAAGAGTTCGAAGTGCTGGTTGTCGCGCGTCGTGAAGATCGTCGGATCGCCGAACGTGCTGTACCGGCCGCTGGTTGATATCTGTGGAAAGCCCATGTCGCGAGGGTCGGTCGTCACGCCAAGCAGCCCGACCTCCTGGGCGAACGGGTTTCCGCGGTTCGGGCTGAGCTGTCCGCCCGCGACCGTCATCCACCCGAAGCGCACTTCGTTCAGCATCCCGGTTCCGAAAATGCGCGTGTGGCTCAACGCGACGTTGCGGGTCTTCGTGGTCAGCGAGCGGCCAAATCCGGGCACGAGGGCTTCCTGAAGCGCGCTGGTCCCGAACGGTTGGATCTCTTCCGCGTCGAACGTGCTGAAGCGGGCCAGCAGGTTGTCGGAGGCGCTCAGCTGATGATCGAAGCGCAGGCTGATCTGATCCAGATGGCGGTCCTGCTCCTCGACCGCGGTCAGGGTCTGAGGACTCCGCGTTCGATGTGGGCGGCGGAACGTGCGCCAGCAGCCCCGCGGCAACGGGATCGATCCGCTCCTCCGGGATCCGGTTGTTCGCGAACGGCGTACAGGTGCCGGTCGTCGGGATCGTCAGCGGATCGCAGATCGGAGCGAAACCAGCGAAGTCGCCGGCGCGCGCCGCCATCGAGGGCACCGAAAAGCCGCGCGTGAGTGAGCGCTCCATCCGCAGCCGCTCGTAGCTGGCGAAAAAGAACGAGCGGTTGCGCAAGACCGGTCCGCCGAGCGTCCCGCCGAACTGGTCCTGTCGAAGCGGAGGGACGGGTTCACCCAGGCGGACGGAAATAGTTCGGTGCATCGAAGACGTCGTCGCGCCGGAACTCGAAGAGCGTGCCACGGAAGGAGTTCGAGCCGGCGCGAGTCGCGACATTGATGAGCGCGGAGGCCTTGCCGCCGAACTCCGGCGCGTACATCGACTTCTGGATCTTGAACTCCTGGATCGAATCGACCGAAGGGTTGATGACGAGGTTGTTGAACAGCTCGTCGGTCACCTTCACGCCGTCCAGCAGGTAGATGTTGTGGCCGGAGCGCTGCCCGCCGACGTTCGGCAGCGGTCCCGCCTGCTGCAGCGCCTCGCCGCGGGTGCCGCCGGGAGGGATGACCACGGCGTCGCTCAATTGCGCGAGCGCAATGAAATTCCGGCCGTTGAGCGGCATCTGCACGACGTCCTGGGTGCTGATGACGTCGCTGATTTCGGCGGTCGTGATCTGCAGGAGCGGCGTCGCTCCAGAGACCCGCACCTGCTCGGTAAGGCCGGCAAGGCCGAGCGCGATGTCGAGCGAAAGCGTCCGCCCGATCTCCAGCACCACGGTCTCGGTTCGGGGCGCGAAGCCGGCTAGCTCTGCCCTGATCTCCCAGGTTCCCAGCCGAAGCGCCGGCAGGAAAAAGCGCCCCGCGGCGTCGGTCACCCGTTCCAGGACGAGCCCGCTATCGGGATGACGCGCCGAGACGGCGACGCCGGGCAGGACGCCTCCTACCGCATCGCGCACGACGCCGCCGATTTCGCCCGTGTTCGTCTGTGCGGATACGGGCCGGCTGACGATAACCAGAAACAGGTACGCCAGCAGTGCCGGGACACGCCGCGAAACCATCGCCTGGAATCGTAAATCTTAAATCTGAAATCTGAAATCTTAAATTCCAGGTTCACCCTACGGCCACCCCACCCGAAAGCCCGTCACCCACGACGTGCCCGAGTACGCGCCGCCGTCGCCCGCGCGATCGTTCATGTCGGCGTATTGAACCCCGGTTTGAACCTTCAGCTTGTGGCCGTAGAAGTAATAGTTCGCCCCGCCATACACCTCGTTGTAGCGATCGCCCCGGCCCGACACGATCTCGTTCTCGTAGGTCGCGAGCCGCACGCCGTTGACGTCTTCGCTGGTGACGAACGTGTACCTCCCCACGAGCTGCAGCTTGCTGGTGAGATTGTAGGAAGGCATCGCCATCGCGCCCCAGACATCGCTCTGCCCGAGGTACCCGGATGCAGCCGACAGGTCGCCCCTCACACCCCACCGATCGCTTTCGAGCTTGAAATTGACCGACGCGATGTGTTCGAAGGGCCGGGTGAACGTGTTGTTCGAATCAGGCTGCTGATAGAGATAGTTGCCAGCGAGCGTCGCCTCCCGTACGCCGAGCGCGCGGGCAAAGTCGTAGCCGACGAGGGTATAGGTGAACACCCCTCCATCGAATTCGCCGAGCCACTTGTTCCGGCGTCCCGATGAGTAGAGCCCGGCACGGTAGGTCCACGGGGCGGCCCGGCCCGAGACGCCGACCCCCGGCAGGTACTCCTCGGTGAACCAGATATTGTTGGTCAGGTTGCTGCGGTCGATCGCGATCAGCTCTTTGGAGGACGTGGAGCCGTCCATCGTGAAGCTCACGCCGTGCTTGCCGACGGTGAGGGCGAGGCGCGGGCTCTTCGTCCATTGCACGTAAAGATCGGTCATCCGTACGAAGAACGGGTCGGTTTCCTGGGGATTGAGGTCGGCCTCGGCGTGGAACGTGATCGTTCTGAACAGCGTCACCCGCGGACCGAGCCGCATGCGCCGGATGTTCCACTCGGAATGGTGGTCCTCGTCGGCGTCGAGCGTCGCCCATTCCTGCTGGTAACGGCCGCTGAACACCACGCGCTGGACGACCGGGTTCGCGTCGTTGCTGTACCAGTCGGCGAACTTCCAGATGCGATCGAAGGTGGATGGGGTCTTCTCGGCCGGCTGGCCTTGCGCCGCCGCCGTTCCTGCCCCCATCGCCAAGAAGCCCGCCGCCAGCCATCCCCGCACACGGATCGTCGATGTTTTCAACCGTCCACCTCGTTGTCGGACCGTCCGACGATGTCAGTGTCAGTTACTTGGTGTTTACGCGTATGTCGCCAAACGAACGGCGATGTTACGTGTTTGTAAAATTGACGACCACATGTCCTTCATGACGTTGCTCGCCGCGGCGTCGATAGCCGCCGGCGCGATTGCCTCGGTCGCCGGATTCGGGATCGGCAGCATCCTCACGCCTGTCTTTGCCCTGCGCGTCGACATGCCGCTGGCAGTTGCAGCAGTGGCGATCCCGCATCTCGCCGCCACCGCGCTCCGCCTCTCGATGATGCGGCAGCACGTGGACTGGCGGCTTGTCCGCACGTTCGGGGTGATGAGCGCGGCCGGCGGCCTGGCCGGCGCACTGCTGCAGCAGCGCCTTCGCGGCCCCGGGCTGGTGATGGTGTTTGGGGGCTTGCTGGTGTTTGCCGGCCTCACCGGCCTGACCGGCGTGATGGAGCGGGTCCGCCTGGGTCGAACCGCGGCGTGGATGGCCGGACTGCTCTCGGGCGTGTTCGGCGGCCTGGTCGGCAACCAGGGAGGCATCCGATCGGCCGCGCTGCTCGGCTTCGACGTGCAGGCCAGCTGCGTTCGTCGCGTCGGCGACCGCTGCGGCCCTGATGGTGGACCTCGCGAGGATGCCGGTTTACGTGGCGCTCGAGGCCGAACGCCTCGGCGACCTCGCGGGCCTGATTGCGCTCGCGGTAATAGGGGCCGTCGCCGGCACGATCGGCGGCGAGCGCGTCCTCCGACGCATCCCGCCGCCGCTGTTCAAGAAGCTCGTCTCCGCGCTGGTGCTCGCGCTCGGTCTCTACATGCTGGTTTAGAGGGGCCCCGACCCCCACGGCCCCGTGATGGCGAACGTGATACCCGGCGTCTGGATGTTCACGAACAACCACTGGCCATCAGGACTGTAGCAGGCGCCAGCCCACTCGTTCGTCCGGTAGCTGCCCGCGGGGATGCGGTCGTTGTACGCCACCGGCAGCACGATGTCGTTCTGGGCGAACGTGAAGGTGTTGCCGTTGAGCGTCAGGCCGACCAACCGTTCCCCGACGACGCCATCACCGGCGGCGTCTTCACACAGCAGCAGACCGCCGCGCGGCGTGACCGTGATGTTGTCGGGGTTGTCGAGATCGTTCGCGGCTGCGGCGAAACGTAAATCAGCTTGAGCGTCTCGGCGATCGGGTTGTACTCGAACACCTGTCCCTCGCCCGCGGGGCCGCCGTTGGTCGACAGGAAGTAGCCGGTTTGATCGCCCCACCAGCATCCCTCGAGGCGGCGGAACTGCGCGCCGAAGTGCGGCGCGGATGCGCCTTGCGCGTAGGTCGTCAGCACGCGGGCGTCCGGATCGTCGATCGGCACCCACTGGACATCCCATGTCGTGCCAACAGCTGACACCGGGAGCGGGCCGAAGTCGAAGTTGTTTTGGTTTCTCACCCTGAGCATGTAGAGACGCCCGCCTTCGATGAGCCTCCCGGGAACGTCCGGCACGTACTTGTAGAATCCGGATGGGGTCGCATCCTCGGTTTCGTAGACGTAGCCGGTTGCCGGATCCACCATCATCGCTTCGTGTGAAAAGCGGCCCATGGCCACGACCGGGCGCCGGTCACCTTTCTGCGCATCGACATCGAACGCATAGCCGTGGCCGGGTCCGAACGTCTCCTCGCCGGTGATCCACGAACGCCAGGGCGTGACGCCTCCGGCGCAGTTGCGGACCGTGCCGGCGAGCGTCGACCAGTCCTTCGCCCAGCGACCGTGCTTGGTGTCGAAAATAATGTTGGTCGTGCCGCCCGCGCCGTCGCCCATGTAGGTAATCGAAGGCTTGTCGAGGTACGGAGTCCCGTTCGCACCCTCGTGGTTGCGGACCAGGATCAGGCGTCCCGAATTCCCTTCGGCGTCCACGACCGCCATGCCGTCGTGCAGGTTCGGACACCGGACGCCGTCCGACATCACATCGCCGGTCCACGAAAAAGACATGTAGCGGAATCCGTCAGGCAACTTGATCAGCGGAAGGCCCGTCGTCTCGTCGATCTTCGGGCTGATCGGTCCGTACGGGCTGGGGATCGCGGCGCCTTCGGCGCGGCGGGCCATAAACGGATCGAGCGACAGCGCCCAGAGCGCCCCCGCTCCCATAGCGCCGCGACGCAGGAACGTGCGGCGATCGTAGGTGAACTCGGTCATGCGGACTCCTCCTTGGCGGAATGTGACGAGCCGCCACGGTATCGGGCGCATGTAACCGTTTTCAGTCGACAGGTTGACGTCCGCGTAAACTTTCGCGCGGCGACAAGCGACTGGACCGCGGACTGATGACTGCGCGACTGATGACTGTCGACTGATGACTGTCGACTGACTAGGTCATGATCGCCCATGAAGAACAGCACAAGCTCGAGCACGAGGATCAACACAATCGTCAGCTCGAGGAATTGCCCGCGCGACATCGCCGATTGTTCGACGGCGAACCGGTAGATGTCGTCGAGCGTCTTGAGCTTGGTCTCGAGGTCCGCCTTCCACGTGCCCAACCCCAGCCGCTCGGCGACCAGCCAGAACAGCCGCGCGGCGTAAATGTCGCCGATGAACTTGAGCGCGTTCTCGGTGCGATCGGTGACCTCGTTGACTTCGATGAACAGCGAGTGCACCTGGCGGGCAGCCCGCGTGTAGCGCGACGCCCGCCATTCGTCGAACCACCGCGGTTTCTGCAGGCGCGCGTAGATCGACGCCAGCTCGTCGTCGAGCCGCTCATCGTAGTAGCGGTACTCGAGCAGTTGTGAATTGGCGAACTCGACGATCTCCAGTGCCGCCTGCGCGCCGGTCGGCGTGTCGTAGACGAACGCCGCATTCCACGTCGGGATCACCAGGTCGTCGGCCAGGTACGAGATCCGGTGGCGAAGGATCGCCGCCTTCTCCTGATCGCTCAGCGTCTGCCGCTCGCCGCGGAGCATGACGGCGATCTGATCGCCGCGTTCGGCGAGCAGCTGCTCCGAGGTTTGCGGCCGCCCGAGATCGTTCAGCACGTAAACGAGATAGTCCTCCGCCAGGAACTTCGAGCGGAGGCCGGTCAGTGCGGGTTTCGTCCGATCGACGATCGTCCGGCACATCGCCTCGGCGCGCTGCTCGAACTCGTCGCTCTCGATCAGCGTCTGCCCGAGCCCGACGAGGTCGTTCCACGAGCCGCAGAACGGCCGCGCCATCGCAATCGACACAACGCCGTAGTCGTACAGACGCACACGCGGCTTGAAACCGTCGACGTCGGCGATGCCGACCACCTCCCCTTCGAACGACAGGGGCGGCTTGTCTGGTACTGGATGTAGTCGGGCGTCGCCTGCTTGGGGGCGAGCTTCGCGGCGGTCGTGCCGCCGATCAGCTGGGAAATGACCTGCAAGTCGATCGTGTCGGCGACGTCGAACAGGTAGAACAACACGATCTGGCCACTACGGATGTCATCCACGGTTCGAGCATACCGCAGGGCCCCCGGCCACCTGGCTCGGGCGTTGGCGGCAGTTTTTTACAGCGCCGTCATACGAGCCTCGGGTTTTTACCCAAATGTTCAGCGGCGTACTTGGGACCGTCATGTGAGCGCCGCATAGTGGGGTCGTCGTGTTCCGCGGCCGCCCATATACGGCCGGCGTGACGACGCTGTAACGCCTGCCCACCGTAGCTCGTTCGCGGGCTATGAGCGATGGTGGGCTTGGCCGCCGTTGCTCGTCATCGGAGCCGACGAGCGCAGGCGCAGACAGGAGAGCTGCCATGAAGCTCGACGCCCACGTTCACACGCATTACTCGGGCATGACGCACATCTGGCCGCTGTCGTACATCGTCAGGGAGTCGTACAACACGCCGGAGCGGGTCTACCGTCTGGCGAAGGCGCGCGGGATGGACCTCGTGGCCATCACGGACCACGACACGGTCGACGGGGCGATGCAGCTGGCCCACCTCCCCGACGTCGTGGTCGGTTGCGAGGTCTCGGCACACTTCCCCGGGTACGGCGTCGACGTTCACCTGGGCGTGCTCGACATCACGCCTGACAGCACGCAGAAATCGACCGGCGGCGTCACGACGTGGCGGTGCTGCTGCCGTACCTGCGCCAGCAGGAGATTTTCACGGTGATCAACCACGTGGCCTCCCAGGTGAACGGCCGCCTCACCGCGGCGCTGATCGCCTCGCTCCTTCCGTGGGTCGATGCGTTCGAGGTGCGGAACGGATCGCGCCTGCGCATGCAGAACCGCACCGCTGATGCGCTCGCCGCGGCGACGGGGAAATGGCGGATCGGCGGCAGCGATTCACACACGGGCCGCGGGATCGGCCATACCTGCACCGTCGTGGACGATGTGCACACGCGCGAGGCATTCATGGCCGGCCTTCGCGCGGGCCGCGCTCGCATCGAAGGGCGGCATGGCTGGTACTTCACGATGGCGTCCGACATGATGCGGTTCGCCGGCCGGTTCTACGAAGAGAACACGCTTCGCGTGGTCGAGCGGCCGCTCGACTGGCGCCGGCACGCCGCCCTGCTCGGGGCGACATGCGCACTGCCGACGGTCGCGCTCACGCTCATCGGGGCAGCGGTCCACTTCATCGAAGAGGCGCGCTTCAACCGATCGCTCCTGCTCGACCTGGTCGCGCGTCCCGCGGTTGCCCGCACCGCCGCCACGAGCCTGGTCGAGGCGGCGTGATGAAGGTCGCGATCTTCACCGACAACGACTTCACCAAGGTCAACGGGGTGAGCACGGCCCTGGGCGCCGTCCTCGACCACGCCCCCGCCGACGTCAAAGCTCGGATTTATACGTGCGAGCCTCACCGGATCGATCGGGCCGACTACCTGGCCATGAAGGGAGTTGGCCTCGGCATCCCGTTCTACCGCGAGATGAAGATGTATGTGCCGCCGGTCCGGCGCTTCGTGCGCCAGGCAGCGGCCGACGACATCGAACTGATTCACCTGACGACGCCCGGGCCGATCGGGCTCGCGGCGATGTACGTCGCCTCGGCGTTGCGCCTGCCGATGGTCGGCAGTTTCCACACCGATCTCGCCGCGTACGCGCGCATCCTGAGCGGGTCGGCCTGGCTCGGACGCCTGATGCGTGAGTACCTGCGCTGGCCCTACGGCAGGTGCGAGCGGATCTTCGTCCCATCCGAAGCGACGCGCCAGACGCTCATCCGGGGAAAGATCGACCCATCGAAGATCCAGATCTGGCGGCGCGGCGTCTCGACCGAGCAGTTCACGCCGGCGAGACGATCCGAAGCGCTGCGCGAGCGGTGGAACGTGGGACCGCGGCGGCTCGCGCTGCTTTACGCCGGACGGGTCTCCAAGGAAAAAGGGCTCGATCTGCTGCGCCCGCTCAGCGACCGCTTGCGGCGGTCGGGCATCGATCACCAATTGATCATCGCGGGCGACGGACCGATGCGCCGTGAACTGGCCGCGTCCTGCCCGGATGCCGTCTTCATGGGCACCCTTCCCGTTGCGGAGGTGGCCACCGTCATGGCCTCGGCCGACCTTTTCCTGTTTCCCAGCCGGACCGACACGGCGGGCAACGTCGTCCTCGAAGCGCAGGCGAGCGGTCTGCCCGTGCTCGTCACCGACGAGGGCGGCCCGCAGGAACACATGCTCGACGGCGAGACGGGCCATGTCTGCGCCGACCTGCGGGCCTTCGCGCGACGGATCACCGAGCTGACCTGGAACGTGGAACGGCGTGGGCGGCTGGCAGAGCGTGCCAGAGCCTATGCCATCACCCGGAAGTGGGAACCGTCCCTCGCGCCGCTCTATGACGCCTATCGCAGCGTCGGCACCCGCACGGGCATCGCTGGCCGCCTCGATGCGAGGCCGGCGGCCGCCCGGTGATGTCGCTGCGGACCTTCAGGTCCGCCGTGACCGCCAGTTGTAGTGCGGACCTTTAGGTCCGCCGTGACCTATCGTGATCAAGACGCTGCACCTGACAAACGCCTATCGAGCTCTACGACGACATCTACAGCCGCTCGGCCGCGATGCGGCCCATCACCGAGCCGCGCGCCGCCCGCTTTCGCCGACGCCTTCAACCGGCGAGCCGTTGACCTCCGCCCGCACGTCGAGATGCTCGCGGTCGGCGGGGCGATGCCGGAGAATCTCCGACCAGAAGTTGCGGATGTAGAGGCCAAAGACCTGCCGCTTCCCCATCACGTGGTAGCGGCGGGCAGATGTCCACACCCAGCATTCGGGCGCGAGCTCGACGGCACCAAGCGGCGTGAGCCGGCGCCCGACGTTCGTATCCTCGCCGTGGAACTCAATCGACACATCGAATCCGCCAATCCGCTCGAGGGCGTGCGCCCGGGCGGCGAAGTTGCCGCCGTACAGGATCGCGCCCGCACCGAACGCGTAGTGCACGAGGAAGTGGGTCGGCGGGGCGACGATCCAATCGTAGGCCCGAATGAGGAGTCGTCCGGTCAGGTCCCAGTCGTAGAAGCGGTAGGGGCCTGAAACCGCGACGACGCCCGGCCGGCGCAGGAAGCGCCGCTCGAGCCGCTCGAGCCATTGCAGCGGGACACGGCAATCCGCGTCCACGTACGCCAGGACGTCGCCCGAGGCGACGCGTCGCGCCGCTTCGCGCGCGGCCACCAGCCCTTTGATCGGCTCGTCCACCACGCGAACCCCCGGGACGGCGCGCGCCACGGCGGCCGTCTGATCGGTGCTGGCATTGTTGACAACGATGATCTCGTCAGCGGGACGGGTCTGAGACAGGAGCGAGTGCAGGCAAGCGGAAAGGAATGGGGCCTCGTTGAACGCGCAGACGATCGCGGTGATCGTCGGCCTCCTCATCCGGCGGTTGGTCCGTCCATCGCGCCCAAGGGTAGCCGAGCGACGTGACCATCCGGTCACGTCGGTATGACGGCCGGGTGACATCTGGTCGTTTCTTCTGGGATCCGCTCGAACCGCACCCGCACGACGTCGACGTGAAAGCGCTGCTGCGCATCGCGGTGGTTTCACGCACTCAATCGGCGCAACAGCAGCAGCGTCGACGACGCCGCCACTGCACCAGTCGCTGCTGGCCAGAGCATCCGGCGAACGGGATCGACAGCCCGCTGCGCCGCGCTCGCGGCATCGAGCAGACGCTGACGCCGCGCGAGATACCGGCCATGCAGATCGCTGGCCTCCGCCTCGAGAACCTGTGTCAGCAGCTGGATCTGCGCCGGTTGCGGGGCGTCGTCGGCATCGGGGAGCGTGTCGAGGAGCTCCTGGCGATCGTGAAGGCGGCCGAGCAGTTCCTGTGCCTTCTTCAGTTCGCGGATGATGCCCCACGCGTTCCATACGCCCGTCGCGGCGGCGATCTCGGTCGCGTAGCGGAACTTCTTGATCGCGATGCGCGCCCGATGCGCACGCTTCGGGAAGTAGACACCGGTGGCGTGGACGATGGCCTCCCGAGCGCCGGCCGCGCGGTCGGCGATTGTGCGTCTCACGAGATGATCCCAGCCGCCGAACAGGCGCCGCCTGGCGCCGATCAAGCCGTGCTGGACGGATTGAAGCAGCCGATCGATCTCGATCCGCTCGAGCTCCTTGATGATCTCGCGCATCAGGTCCAGGCGCCGGCGCTCCAGCTGCTGGCGCAGCAGGACGAGCGTCGGGGCCGCGGTCGGGATGTGGGCTTCGAGCGACCTGAGCAAGGCTGCCTGGACGTCGGCGTCTCGAACCGCACCAAGTGATCGCCCGACCGTTCGGAACTCCTTGACGAGCGCGTCAGCGGTTTCCGTATCGCGGCGCAGGGACATCAGCGGGAGGAGCTCGCGGATCCGCCGTGTCGCGACGCGCGCCTGGTGCACGCCTTCGGGATCGCCGTCGCGGACGGCGGCAAGGTGCGACTCGAGTGTTCGGACTTGCCCGCGGAGCAAACTCAGGGGTCGGTGAGCCGGCAGCATGGGCATCCAATGGTGCAAGCCGTGAGCCGGACGCCAGCGGTCGAGATACCCGCGGGCCTGTTCAGGACGTCTTCTTGAGCGGCTCCAGCAGGATGAACCAGCTCTCGCAGTCGGTTCGCGAACCGCCGCCGAGCGTCACCGTGAAGGCGAGGTTCAGTGACGGCACCTCCCACCGCTGCGTCGCGCGCGTGCCCTGGAGGATGACCCGGTACGGTTTCAGGAGGTTGTCGGCCGAATCGTGATCGCGGTGCGCGTCCTGCACGTCTGGAAAGATTGCAAACTCACGGCGCGGTCCGAGATGGACCTCGAACTGTCCGACGCCGTTGACGACGTGATCGTAGACGCGCTCGCCGTAGCGGCCGGTCGCCGGCTCCTGGCACGACTGCCAGTTCCCTTCCAGGATGTTCTGCAGCTTGCTCGACGTGGAGTGGAAGCGCGATTCCGGCGTCTGGGCGGACAACTCGAACCCGGCCGCTACCCCGGCAGCCAGACAGAGGCCGATCACGAGACCGATGCGTGGCCGCACGGATTCAGGCAGGATAACCCGGCTCCGGGCCTGGTGTAACCCACATTTCTCTAACAGTTTTGTAGTTCAGAGCCGTTTCGTCGAGTTTAGTGAGGTTTTTTGGGTGTTTCGGCCGACGGAGATCGCGTTTAGCGAGGTCTGATTCGGTCTGATTAGGTTTGGTTGATTAGGCGAATTCTTAGAGCGTCTGGTGGGTCTCTTCGTGCGGTCGCTTGCCGCGGTCGCTCGAGTCCCGTCAAGCGCCGCCGCGACGGCGTGAGCGAACATTCCAGCCTTTCCATTCCACCAACTCTTCGGAGATCTGTCTTCGCGTGTGCCGTCCGGCCCACATGGCCTGAAACGCTCATCGTTCACTCCGTCCCGCATGTCGTGTCGATAGGGTGCGCCGCGCATGTTCGGTTCGCCGAGTTGCGCCGGCAGTTCGTCGACGGCCCGGTGCTCGTGATGCCCGGAGGAGGCGGGGGTCTCTCGAATTCTCTCGGTGCCGTGGTGATTCGGACGTCGGGACCATCTACTTCGGCGCCTACCGCATGACCGGAGAGTGGGGCGCGCTCGAGGCGGACAAAGGCGTGCTCGTCTCGACCGATGGCCGCTCGCGTCGTCTGCCGGCACCCGTGCGGCGCGACGACATCACGGTTGACGGCGACGGTTGGACGGTCAAGGCCGCGCCGGGATGGGTGGTTCGCGAAGGAGCACGGCGGGGAGACTATGAACTTGTCCGGCAGCAGCCGTGATGCGTGTCCACGAGGTAGGCGGTGAATTCATCGCCTACAGCTACCGCATTCATCCGCCAGGAATCGGATCGTGCAGAACCGAAGGGGTGGTACAGCGTCGGTTCACAGTTGACGGCTCCCTGCACTCAGGACCGCCCGTCGCGTATGGTACACTTCGCTCATGTCCGCTGCTCACTTGAAACAGGTGAGCTTGGTAAAAGATGAGATCGCAGCGGCCGTTCAAGGCGTGCCGTTCTGGTTTCACTCGATCGATGTTGGCGACGGGGTCGTCACACCCGGCCTGCAATCCTCTGAATACCTGAAAGCGAGGCTCCACGAGCTTCAACTGCCGGACCTCCACGGAAAGACCGTCTTGGACATCGGCGCCTACGACGGTTTCTACTCGTTCGAAGCCGAACGTCGCGGGGCCTCCCGCGTCGTCTCACTCGATCACTACGTGTGGTCGCTTGATTTGCGGGAACACGTCCATTACTGGGCCGAGTGCAAGCAGAGAGGCATCGTTCCAGAGCCGTATCACTCGACGCCGCACTGGCGCCCTGCGGATCTGCCTGGCAAGCGAGGGTACGACACGGCTCACCGCCTCCGCGACAGTCGCGCTGAAGTCGTGGTCGCTGACTTCATGACCTTCGAGCCGGCAACGCTCGGCACCTTCGATGTCGTGCTCTTCCTGGGCGTTCTCTATCATCTCGAGAATCCCCTGGGGGGAATGCGCCGCGTGTTCGAGCTTACTGGAGACGTTGCCATCATCGAGACTGCAGCCGTGGTGATTCCGGGGTACGAACACGTTCCGTTGTCGGAATTCTACGAATCGAACGAGTTGAACGGTGACGTGTCCAACTGGTGGGCACCCAATCTTCGCGCGCTGATTGGATTGTGTCGCGCCGCGGGTTTTCGACGCGTTGAACCGATCTCGAAGCCTTCCGCTCGGCGCTTCCGCGCCCGGCTGACATCCACACCAAAGTACTTTGTTTCCGAATCGTCGTTGGATCTCCCCGGACGACTTCGCCTGAATACACATCAAAACCGCGCAATCGTCCACGCGTGGAAGTGACGTCATCTCTCGTTGGTGCGCAGCAACGCGCGGTCAAACCCATGTAGCAGAAGAGGAGATGGTCAAGTTGCCCATCAACGCGAAGGTCAAGGGCGGCGATGACTGGCGTGACTGTCTCCGCGAAAGTCTCGACCTGCTGAACACCCTTCAGGGAGCCGCCGGCAAGCTGCAGGGTGAGACAGACCGTTACATCCGCCCAATCTTGCTCGTTCAGGTCGAGCGTACTGGGCGAGATCAACGTGAGGGTGGGTTCATCCATGCCGCCGATGCTAGAACCGCGCTGTTAAACAGCCCGATCACGTTCAGAAAACGCGTGGTGATGTCTTCCGCGATGATCACCGCGCAGTGTTCGTATTGCGTATACCGCCGCCGCTCTATGTCCCAGTCACTCGATTGTTCGGATGATGTGGCTCTCATCGGTCCGCCCAAGCTGTAGTTCAACCTCGTAGCGGCGGTCCTCCTCGGCGTCCTGAAAAAGCAGGTCGAGGCGACCGGCATGGGGTTGCGCTTCGCTCCCGGTCCTTCAGGACGAGATCCCCAAGCCCAAGAATCGACGGGGCCTCTGCTATGCGGTCTTGAACCCACTTCTCGTTGCGCTGCGGGTGCTCCTTCAGCGAGATGCGCTCTGGCTTAACGAATTTCATCGCCGAAATCCTTGTCTGGGTCGCTTCGGCCGACGCTTGGACCGCCCTGCGGACACCCAACTCTACAGCAAGGGCTGGCCGCTCCGGGCCGTATGGCGAATGGTGAGAACAAGCCCGACGGCAGCCGTTCCCAGGTCTCCTCGCTACGAGGAGCGCCGCGCCGGCACGTTCGTCAACAACAACACGCTCAACTTCACGCTGCGCACCTTCTATCCGTGGACGCGCGCCGGGACCGGCGCGATGGTCTTCGACATGCCGACCTACATCAGCCGCGTGCGCATCACCGGCACCTACGGTGGGTTACTGCGAAAAAACTACGACGGGACGCACCTGATGAGTGGGGGTGTAGTCGAGGTGAAGAACGACGAAGAAGCGCACCGGTGCTAGTGCACGACGACGGAGCCTCCGAAAAGACCATTCTTAGAGAGTCGAGTGTCGGGTAGGACGTTTTACGGGGAAAACCGGCGTTTTTTTGTCGTACGACGTTAACCCACATTTAACACCTTCGATACGGGGGCGAAACGTCCGCCGGATACTGTCACTTGCAGAGCGCCACGACGGAGGTCACGGACAGTGGCGACAGGCGGCGCCCGGCATCCGGGATGTGATCGCCTCGCCGAGTGCCGACCCTGAAAGGGTCGGCCTACAAACGCTTCCGTGCCCTCCGCCGTGGCGCTCGTTCCTTATGCCCAGGCACCGTGTCCTCATCGTCGAGGACGAGCACGACATCGCCGGTCTGATCAAGCACACCCTCGAGCGCACCGGCGAGGCCGAGGCGCAGATCGTCGGCACGGGCGACGCTGCGCTCAAGGCGGTCGCGGCCGCGCCGCCGGACCTGATGATCCTCGACCTCAACCTGCCGGTGCTGAGCGGCCTCGAGGTGTGCCGCATCCTGCGCGGACGCCCCGAGGGACGGCATCTGCCGATCATCATGCTGACGGCGCGCACCAGCGAGAACGACCGCGTCGGCGGCCTCGATCTCGGGCGCGGACGACTACGTCACCAAGCCCTTCAGCCTGCGGGAGCTGACGGCGCGGGTCCGCGCCGTGCTGCGACGGAGCAGCCGCCCGGACGAGCGGCCGCCGCTCGATTACCGCGGCGATCGACTTGACCGCCGATTTCGACGCCGTCGCCGTCGCCGTCGACGGCGAGTCAGATACGGCTGACGCGGCGCGAGTTCGAGCTGCTCCGCTATCTGGTCAGAACAAGAACCGGGTCGTGTCACGCGACCGGCTGCTCGAGCGGGTGTGGGGCTACGACCGCCAGGTGGAAACGCGGTCGGTGGACGTGCACGTCGGCCGCCTGCGGAGCAAGCTCGGCGACGGCGGGCCGGCAGATCGAGACCGTCGTCGGCCTCGGCTATCGGTTCATCGACTGAGCGTTCGATCACCCGCCAGCCGGATTCCTGCAGCTGCAACGTTTCACGGCGCAGAACAGCGCGAGCGCGCGCTCCACCCGGTGCCAGTCCTGATAGTGGTCGAGCCGCTGCAGCTTCGAGTCCTCCTCGAGCCGCACTTCCCAGCCCAGCACCCCGGTCCGGACTATGGAATATCGACGCTCGTGATCGGCCTGGCGCAGCGTGAGGGCGAACATGGAAGCCTCGAGGACGGCGGAATCTTGCACCCCGTCGGGGCCCGGACGATGTAAATTCTTTGTAACACGCAGCCAGCTCGACGCGACTCGATGGAGGATTGGCCATGCCAACGGCCCAGAATTTCCGGAATCACGCCCGAATCGTCCCGGCGTACCACGTCGGAGTGTTCGTTCCCTTCCTGGCGAACTTCATTTGGGCAACCTACCGATTGATCGGGACGTTCAGCGGCGAGACGTTTATCGCGTTCCTGGTGGCGATCGCGCTGCTGCTGATGTTCTTCTCGCTGCGCGTGCAGGTGCTGACCGTCCAGGATCGGGTGATCCGGCTCGAGATGCGCCTGCGGCTGCGCAGCGTGCTGCCGCCCGACCTGCAGGACCACGTCAACGGCCTGTCGCACAAGCAGCTCGTCGCGCTGCGGTTCGCGAGCGACGCCGAGCTGCCCGCTCTCGTGCGCGAGGTGCTCGGCGGGAACGCTCACGACGCAGAAGGACATCAAGGCGCGCGTGCGCGAGTGGCAGGCGGATTATCTGCGCGCGTGAGCTGGGACTGAGGCTCGGGGCCGGACTCGGCGGACCTGAAGGTCCGCACTACTTGCGAGGGCTACGGAGGATCTTCGGCGTGAGGAACCAGCGCAGCGCGCCCGGGCCGGCGGGAGGCAGCGTGTCGAAGTCGATCCGGCAGACCGCGCCCTTCTTGAACTCCAGCGGGTGGCGCGATCCGATCAGCCGCGCGCCGAGCTCGCCGATGCCAGGCTCGTGACCGACGAGCGCGATGCGCGAGCGGCGCGACTGCTTTTCGAGATCGGCCAGGACGGCCTGATGCGTGCCACCCGGCGACAGCGACTCGATGACGACGATCGGCGGACGTGGCTCGAACGTGCTGGCCACGGCGTCGGCCGTCTGCCGCGCGCGGACCAGCGGGCTGGTGAGCACGACGTCGAAAGACACGCCGAGGCGCAGCGAGCCCGCGGGCCTCCTTGCGCAGGCGCGCGATGCCGCGCTCGGTCAGCGGCCGCTTGGAATCGTCGGGCCACGCGTCGCCGCGTTCCTCCGCGATCCCGTGCCGAATCAGGTACAGCTCGTAGGCGGCCGGCATCGCGTCCTACCCGGCGCGCGCGGCCGCGCGCTGACTGGCTGGTCGCGGCGAACGCTGCGGCGGGCCAAGCCGGTCGCAGATGTCGACGAGGCGTCGCCGCTCGCGCGACGTAGCGCGCGTGCAGGCGGCGGCAGCTCTCCTCGAGCGACATCACGACCGTGTCGAGGTCGCGCCACATCGTGACGCTCGGCGGCGTCAGCGACGCCTGCACGCTCCGGACGTGGTCGATGAGGACCTGAAGATCGTGCAGCCGGCCGAGCACCTCCTGCATCCGCTTCAGCGTGCGGAGGTCGCTTCGTGCTCTTCAGCCCACGCGACTCGACGTCGAGCTCGAGGCCGTAGCGCAGTTTCTTGAGCGCGATCCGCGACGCGTGCAGCCGCTCGGCCAGGTACACCGAGCCGGCCTTGTCGATGGCCTGGCGCAGCGCGAGCGCCCGCCGGCTGACGCGCGCGTCGAGCGCCCAGCGCCAGGCGCGGCGCGTCTGGGCGTCCTCGGGACCGTCGAGCTTGCGCGCCGCACGGTCGAGCTTCTCGACGATCCGCCGAAAGGCAGCCGCCGTCGGTCTTGCCGGGAGTTTCCGCGCGCGCCTCGTCGCGTTCGGCCAGCGGCCGCGTCGCGGACGAGCCGGAGCGCCGGGTCCGAAAACGGCGCGATTCATGCAGCTCGGCTATCAGAAGCAGCATGACGTCAGCTCGCGGACACCGCCGAGCCGCCTGGTCACCTTGCGCAGCTGGTGTGACAGTTTCCCGCACCGCCTCGTCGTCGAGCTGCAGGACGGGCAGCAGCTCCCGCAGCCGCCGGGACGCGACGCGAGTCCGGTGCACGGCCTCGGATATCACTGGTTTCAACGCCTGGCATCTCGCGGGAAAAGCGCTCGAGGCGGGCGCGCAACAGATCGTAACGAGTTGGTAACACCGACATGCTTAAGATGGGCGAAACCGGAAATTATAGTCGATTCGCGCTAAGCTCATCCACATATGCGTCTTGCCGCCATCGACATCGGCACCAACTCCCTGCACATGATCGTGGTCCGGTGCGGCCGGATCTCTCGTTCGAAGTCATCGACCGGGAGAAGGAAATGGTCCGGCTCGGGGCCGGCGGCCTCGACGGCCGCGCGCTCACGCCCGAGGCGATGCAGGCCGCGCTCCAGGTCCTGTCCAAGTTCCGGCGGCTGGCCGAATCGCACACGCGTCGACCACATTGTCGCGGTCGCGACCAGCGCCGTGCGCGAAGCCGAGAACGGCGGCGAGTTCCTGAAGACCGTCGCCGCGGAGACCGGGATCCGGCCGCGGGTCATATCCGGCACCGAAGAAGCGCGCCTCATCCACATGGCGGCGGCCTACGGCGTCGGCGCGGCCGGCGAGGTCCTGGTGGTCGATCGACATCGGCGGCGGCAGCGTCGAAATCACGCGCGGCGCAGGGCCGACGATGGAGAGCGGGCGCAGCTTCAAGCTGGGGGTGATCCGGCTGACGGAGCGCTTCGTCAAGATCCGACCCGATCTCGGCGCGCGAAGAGCGCAAGCTGGTTCGCGCACATCGACGCCGACGTCGATGAGCACCTCGACAGCGCATCAAGCGCGCCGGGTTCGACCGCGTCGTCGGCACGTCCGGCACGATCCTCAGCCTCGGGGCGATCGCGGCGGGACACCACGGACGCGGCGGGATCGCCACGCTGCGCAACCGCCGCGTCTCGGCCAAGCAGCTGCACCGCGTGCGCACGCACGATGACGTCGCTCAATCTCGAGAAGCGGGTGCGGGTGCCCGGGACTCGAGCCACGCCGCGCGGACCTCTCGCCGTCGCCGGCGCCGTGCTGCTCGACACCTCCTGCGCCGCCTCGGCGCCGAAGAAATCACGCTCTGCGACCTGTCGCTGCGCGAAGGCGCTCGTCCTCGATTACATCGCGCGCCACCGCAAGGAGATCGCGCAGGCCGATCGCTATCCGGACGTCCGCCGGCGCAGCATCATCGAGCTCGCCGAGCGATGCAGCTACTGGCCGGAGCACGCCCAGCAGATTGCGAGGCTGTCGACGACGCTGTTCGATCAGACGCGGGCGATCCACGGCCTCACCGACAAGGAGCGCGAGTGGCTCGAGTACGCGGCGCTCCTGCACGACGTCGGCGTGCACATCAGCTACGAACGCCACCACAAGCACTCCGTAGTACCTGATTCGCAATGGCGACCTGCGCGGGTTCGAGCCCGAGGAAATCGAAACGATCGCGCTGGTCGCCCGCTATCATCGGCGCGCCACGCCGAAGAGAGCGCCACGCGCGCTGCGCGGGTTCTCCGGCCGGCGCCGCCGCACCATCCGGACGCTGGCGGCGATCCTGCGGCTCGCGGAAAGCCTCGATCGCAGCCATGCGCAGACCATCAGCGGCGTCGAACTGCACGATCGCGGCGAGGACGCGCTGCTCCAGCTGCGGACCAAGAGCGACGCCGAGCTCGAGTTGTGGGCGGCCAACCGGCACGCCGTCCCGTTCGAGCGACTCATCGGCAAGCCCCTTCGTGTCGAGGTGAGCAGGACGACCGCGTATGTTGAACAACCTGACAAAGCCGCACGAGTACCCGGGAAAACTGTTCGTCGTCGAAGGCATCGACGGGTCGGGAAAGACCACGCAGCTGGGACTCCTCGCGAAGTGGCTGGCCGCGGAAGGCCACCGCGTGTTCGTCACGGAATGGAACTCGTCCGCCCTGGTCAAGGCCGCGACCAAGACCGGCAAGAAAAAGAACGCGCTGACACCGATGACGTTCAGCCTGCTGCACGCCACGGACTTCGCTGACCGGCTGCTCTACAAGATCATCCCGCCGCTCAAGGCCGGCATGATCGTGCTGGCGGATCGCTATACCTACACCGCGTTCGCCCGCGACGTGACGCGCGGCGTCGACCGGCAGTGGGTCCGCGACCTCTACAGCTTCGCGGTCCGGCCCGACCTGGCGCTCTACTTCCGCGTGCCGATCGACGTGTCGCTGGATCGCCTGATGGCGCGCCGCGTCAAGCTCAAGTTCTACGAAGCCGGCATGGATCTCGGCTGGAGCACGAACCCGATCGAGAGCTTCCGGCTCTTCCAGGGCAAGGTGCTCGAGGAGTACGATCGCCTCGTCGACGAGTTCGGCCTGGAGGTCGTCGACGCGGTCGGCAGCATCACCGAGCAGCAGCGCTACGTCCGCGCGGCTGATCGCGCCGCGGCTGGCGATGACCAACGAGGAGATCCCCGATGAGCAACCCGTCTGATCCCGGCGAGCCAGCGCCGAGATCCAGGCCGGCAGGTACTACGGCAGCAGCATCCCGTACCTGCCGATCAACGGCTACCCGGGCAAGTTGATCGCCATCGAGGGGACGGACGGCGTCGGCCGCACGACGCAGATCCAGCTGCTGCGCGAATGGCTCGAGGTGCGGGGCTACGGCGTCGTCGAAACCGGCTGGACGCGCTCGCCGCTGATGCAGCCGACGATCGAGCTGGCCAAGTCCAGCAACACGCTGAACAAGCTGACGTTCGTCCTGCTCTACGCGACCGACTTCGCCGATCGGCTCGAGAAGGAAATCATCCCGGCGCTGAAGGCCGGCTTCGTCGTGCTGTCGGACCGCTACATCTTCACCGCGCTGGCGCGCGCCGGCGTCCGCGGCATCGATCGCGCCGTGGCTGCGCGGCCTGTACGGCTTCGCGATCGCGCCGCACATGGTCTTCTACCTGAAGATCGACGTCGAGACGCTGATCGGCCGCGTCCTCGAAGCGCGCGGGATGGACTTCTGGGAATCGGGCATGGACATGAAAGCGGCCGACGACATCTACGACAGCTTCCGGCTGTACCAGAACAAGCTGCTGCGCGAGTACTCGTCGATGGCCGACGAGTTCCACTTCCGGACGGTCGACGCGCGGCGCTCGATCGAGCAGATCCAGGACGAGCTGCGCAAGCAGGTGGCCGCCTTCCTCGAACCGGCCGACAAGCCCGCAGAGGCGATCGCGCGCTAATCGCTGATCGCTGCCGTTCGTCGTTCGGGTGGTGATCCTGTTCGTGCGTCGTTCGAACGACGAACGGGCGTGCGCCGCGCGAACGACGAACGCCACGGAACGACGGCCGTGCAAGCGACGCGCTAGATTTCGCTGTCGTCCTCGGTCGGAGCTTCGTCCTCGCTGTCCTCGCCGTCTTCCGCGCTCGGAACGTCTTCGTCGTCCTCGGCCTCGAAGGTGTCGCTTTCGATCTCCTCCCCTTCGATCACTTCGGAGGCGAGGTCGTCGTCATGCTCGTCCATTGCGCTCTCCCGACTCGAACAACGATAAACCGATTTCGTTCGTCGTTCGCGCGCCTGTCGCCCTCGTTCGAACGACGAACGCCGAACATCGAACGTCGAACGGCAGCGAGAGCTACAAGAGCGTTCCCCGCAGTACGACGAGCGCGACCGAGAAATAAATCACCAGTCCCGTCACGTCGACCAGCGTCGCCACAAACGGCGCTGAAGACGCCGCCGGATCGAATCCGAGACGTTTCAGCAGAAACGGAAGCAACGATCCGCTGAGCGTGCCCCAGAGAACGACACCAACCAGCGCCACCGAAACGGTGATCGCCACGAGCAGCCAGTGCGGACCGTAGATATCCGAGAACGCGGACCACAGGCTGATGCGCAGGAACCCGATGCTGCCGAGGATCGCCCCGAGCACCAATCCGGCCAGGACCTCGCGCCGCATGACGCGCCACCAGTCGCGGACGCCGACCTCGCCCAGCGCCAGCGCGCGAATGACGAGGGTTGCGGCCTGCGACCCCGAGTTGCCGCCGCTCGAGATGATCAGCGGCACGAACAGCGCCAGCACAACCGCCTTCGAGATCTCCGCTTCGAACACGCCCATCGCGGTGGCGGTGAGCATCTCCCCCAGGAACAGCGCGGTCAGCCACCCGGCGCGCTTTTGAATCATCCGCCCGAACCCGATGCTGATGTACGGCTCGTCGAGCGCTTCCGAGCCGCCGATCCGCTGAATCTCGCGGGTGGTGGTCGCTTCGGCGACGTCGAGCACGTCGTCGATGGTCACGATGCCGATCAGCATGCCCGCGGTGTCGGTGACCGGCAGCGCGGTGCGATCGTACTGACGGAACACGCCGACGGCGGCTTCCTGATCGTCAGTGGCCTTCAACGCCACGAAACGGCGATCCATCAGCTCCGCAACGCGGCGGTCGAGCGGCGCCAGCAGGAACTCGCGGATGCGCACGTCGTCAACCAGGAGATTGCGGCTGTCGACGACGTAGATCACGTTCAGCGTCTCACTGTCCTGCCCGTGGGCGCGCACGTAATCGAGGACCTCGCGGACCGTCCACTCCTCGCGGACGGCGACATAATTCGGCGTCATCAGCCGGCCGACCGAGTGTTCCGGGTAGCCGAGCAGCGTCACCGCAACCGCACGTTCGGCCGGCGTCAGCAGCGCCAGCAGCTGCCGCGTCGCCTCGGCCGGCAGCTCTTCGAGGAACAGGGTCCGATCATCCGGCGCCATGTTGTTCAGCAATTCGGCGACGTCGTCCTGCGCCATCCCTTTCAGCAGCGCTTCCTGCGATTCCTGCGACAGATATTCGAACACCGCTGCCGCATCCTTGCGCGGCATCACCCGAAAGACGACGACCTGATCTTCGAGGCTCAGCGCGGTGAGCAACGTGGCGACATCGCCCGCTTCGCGGTTGCGGAGCATGTCGCGCAGCCGCGCGTAGTCGCGCGCCCGCAGCACCTCGGCGAGTTCTTCGGCCGGCCGGGCGATCTCGCGAATCGCCGCAACCGCGTCCTCGCGATGGGGACCGGTAAGCTGTTCTTCCATTTGCTTCAGCGCTGCTCTGACGACGTCGGCGTGATGCACGTGCGGACCGACAGCCTTGACGGCGTCGAGCCACAGGCGATGAATCAGATCGAGGTCGCCGGAAGTGAAGGACGGGGGATGAGCTCCGAGATGGTAGGTGTCCGATCGGCCGCTGCGGTGGTGGATGACCAGCCTGACGTCGAGCGCGTCGGGCTTGTCGGCCCGCTCCCAGGCCTCGCCGAGCAGGCGCGCCTGGTCCCCGGCGGAGAGCGTCGCCGACTCGCCGACGAACACGTCCGACGCGCGAAGGCGAATCACGGCGCCGACGATCGCGTCGACCACGCTGCGGGTGGGAACAATCAGCAGCCGCACCGGCCGGCCAACCCGTTCGGCGAGTGCGACGACGTCCGAGAGCAGCTTCCGCTCGTGCGGGGTCGGCGTGGTCCTCCCCGCGTCTTCCTCGTTGACGTCGACGTCGAGCAGACGCGCCGTCATGACGACGACGTCGCGATCGCCGGGCGTCTGCAGAGCCGCCATGACGTGCGCCAGCAGGTGCGGGTTGCGCACCGGCACCAGCACGCTGCCGGGACGCGCGTCGATCTGGTCGGGCGAAAGCTCGGCGGCGAGCATCAGGTCGAACGCGGTTTCATCGGTGCCGATATCGACTGGCGGCCGGTGGCGAGCCGCCACGGTGAACCACGACGCGAGGCTCGTCATCACCGCCGCGGCGGCGATCGCGGCGAAATCGCCGGCGACGATCATCCCGACCGCGCAGGCTACGGCCACGGCGCGCGCGACGACGAGCCCGGCAGCGAAGTGCCGGCGGCCGACACGGACGTCGCCTGGCGCGGTGTAGGGCGTCGGCCCCTGGCGGACGCGGCGGAGGCGGATGATTGCGGCAATCGACAGCGCCAGGGTGGTCGCGATGGCCACGCCATAGGCTTGTGCCAGCCACGACACTCGCGCACCGCTCGCGAGCACCGCGAACGTCGTCGCAATCACCGTGATGTCGATGGCGCGTGCCGGCGTGCCAAAGCGGCTGTGCAGCGACGTGAGACCTGGGGGGAGGGTGCCTTCCGCAGAGAAGCGATGCAGCATCTGCTCGGCGTCGCTCACTGCCGCGTGAGCGGCCGGCAGCAGCACCAGCGCCGCAGCCAGCGCCAGGGCGAGCGCGATGAGGTTCCGCACCGGCGCCGGGGCCGCAAGATGCTGCGACAGCCCGGCCAGCGGCGCATTGGCCCAGACCTGCTGTTCACTGGCCGGGACGAGCCAGACGAAGAGGAACGTTCCCACGACGGTCGCCACGACGGTGAACAGCACCGCGGCGATGGCGGTTCGTCGCAGCGCCTGCACGCGTGGCGGCGGGAGCTCGGGGGCCGCGTGGGAGAGCGCTTCCCCGCCGCCGACGACCGGCAGCGTCAGGGCGAATCCGAGCAGCCACGCCAACGCCGTATCAGCCGGAAACCATCCGGTTCTCGCCACTGGCGCCGGCAGGACGAGCGACGAAGACAAGGCGCCGTGACGCGCTAGCGTGACAAGAGCCCAGACGATCGTGACGAGGACGATGCCAACCCCAATCCAGATCGCTCGCGCGAGCGCGTCGCGGCCAATCTCGCGCCCGAGCCGAGTCTGCAGCCACAGCACGCCAAGCGCGCCCATCGCAATCAGCGTCGCCAGATCCTCGGCCCGGAGATATCCGGTCAAGCTGCGGCCGGCGATCGCCGATGCCGACACGCTCGCGGCGTAATGTCCGACCAGGACGCACGCCAGCGCGCCGAGCAGGATGCGCTCCACCACCGCCGCCGCCTTCGCGACTGCGGCGGCGCGCGGTCCGAACGCACGCGTCACCGAGCCGACGAATCCGCCGGGAATCAGCAGCGACCAGCTTTCGATGTCGATCGATCGTGCGAACGCGGCGAGCACGCGCGGCGGCGAGCACGAACCAGCCGGCGGAATCGCCCACGGCCGCCCGCGCCAGACCCGAGATGAAAAACGCTGCGACGCCAAATTGCGCGATCGCCAGTGCGGCGGCCTTCCGCACCGACATGAACGGCAGGAACGCCGTCGCCGACAGGACGACGCGAATCGGATGACGGGACCGGATGGGTGAGAACGGAGCCATCGGGGCCAACGGGCGGCTTGCCGCCCAGCATGGTCAGTGGATGCTTTGCTTGCCGGCGAACTCCTTGACGACTTCCCCGATGACGACCTTCGCGTCGCCGAACAGCATCAGCGTGTTGTCGGCGAAGTAGAGCTCGTTCTCGATGCCCGCGAAGCCGGGGTTCATGCTGCGCTTGATGGCGATGACGGTCCTGGCCTTGTCGGCGTCGATGATCGGCATGCCGTAGATCGGGCTCTTCGGATCGTGGCGCGCGGCCGGATTCACGACGTCATTCGCCCCGATGACGACCGCCACGTCGACCTGCGGCATCTCCGGGTTGATGTCGTCCATCTCGACGAGGCTCTCGTACGGGATTTCCGCCTCGGCGAGCAGCACGTTCATGTGGCCGGGCATCCGGCCGGCGACCGGATGGATCGCGAACTTCACGTCGACGCCGCGCTTGGCGAGCTCGTCGCGCAGGTCGCGCACGCGGTGCTGGGCCTGGGCGACCGCCATCCCGTAACCCGGGATGAAGACCACGGTGTTCGCGTTCTCGAGCAGGTGCATGACGTCCTCGGGCGTCGCCGATTTCGCGGTCCGCTGCTCGACCGCGCCACGCGACCGCCTGCACCTGGCCGAACGCGCCGAACAGCACGTTGGTGAACGAACGGTTCATCGCGCGGCACATGATGATCGACAGGATCAGGCCCGACGATCCGTCGAGCGCGCCGGCCGTGATGAGCAGCTTGTTTTCCAGCACGAACCCCATCGCCACGGCCGACAAGCCGGCATACGCGTTCAGCAGCGAAATGACCGTCGGCATGTCGGCCCCGCCGATCGGCAGGACGAGCAGGACGCCGAAGAGGAGCGACAGCACGATCACGATCGGAAACAGCCACGGCGTGGCCGGCCGGAACACCAGCACGATCGCAATCACGATCGCGACCGCCGAGCAGGCCCAGATTGATCACGTTCTGGTTGCGATAGGTCAGCGGCCGCGTCGGCAGGACTTCCTGCAGCTTGCCGGCGGCCATCAGGCTGCCGGTGCAGGTCAGATAGCCGAGCAGCACTTCGGCGCCGATCGCCGCCATGCGGAAGGTCGTCAACTGCCCTTCGTCGAGCCAGGTGTAGTACTTGGCGGTGCCGACCAGGCCGGCCGCCAGGCCGCCGAACGCATGCGACAGCGCCGTCCGCTGCGGCACGGCCGTCAGCGGCACCCACGACAGCGGCACGCCGACCAGCGTGCCGGCCACCACCGCGATGGCGATCCAGTGATACGCGACGATGTGCGGGTACAGCAGCGTGCCGGCGACGGCGAGCACCATCGCCCCGACGCCCGCAAAGACGCCGCGGCGCGCGGTGTCCGGGTCGCTCATCCACTTCAACGACAGGATGAACGCGCCGGCGGAGACGAGGTAAATGAGCTGGGTGAGCTGCTCGACGGTCACTTCGCCGGCTCGCGTTTCTTGAACATCTTCAGCATCCGATCGGTGATCAGGAAGCCGCTGACGATGTTGGTCGTGGAGGCGAACACGGCGACCGCGCCGAGGACCGTGCTGAGCGTGGTGTGCTGCTCGCCGGTGATGATGATGGCGCCGACGATGGCGATCGCCGAGATGGCGTTGGTCAGCGACATCAGCGGCGTATGCAGCAGCCGCGACACGCGCCGGATGACGTCCAGGCCGATGAACGTCGCCAGCATGAACACAAACAGGCCGGAGATGAAGTCGAGCTGCATTGTGTCGGGAATTTATCACGTTCTCCGTTCTGCGTTCTCCGTTCTCCGAAGAGCGAAGAACGAAGAACGAAGAACGGAGAACGGACGAACGAACGAAGCAAGCCCGCGCTACGCCGGCGCGGCGGCCCGCATCGCCGCGGTCTCTTCGCGGTTCGGACCGTACAGTCCGGCGCTTCCCCGCCGGCCAGGCGGCACATCAGCGCCAGCTGCCCGCGGTGATGCACGCCGTGCAAGATGATCATGTCCCACAGGATCTCGCGAATCTGCACTTGCCCCCGAAGAACGGCAGCTCGCGATCGAGATCCGCTACGGTGAGCTGGACGGATCCGCGCAACGGCCTCCTGGTGCATGCGCTCGAATCCGGGCGCGAGCGCCTCGACGGTCCGCGGCCGCTCCATGTTCGGCGGTCTGTCAGTCATGTTGAACTGACCGCGCGAGACGCCATGGCTCATGTAGGCGTCGCCCTCCGCGAGATGCCACGCCAGCTCGCCGAGCGAGCGGCCGCCGGCATCGGGACGGAAGTCGTACTGGGAGACAGGCAGCGCGCGCAAGAGCTTCGCGGTGTTGGCCGCTTCTCTGTCCCACGTCGCGAGAAAGCGTTCGAGTTCGTTGACGGGCATGGTCACCTCCAGGTGGACGGAAGCCTCGCATCGTAGCGCAAATCGCGCCCTGTCTGCTTAGTGTCCTTAGTGCTTTAATCGATCCGCACCTCGCGTGTATATCCTGTCACCCGATTGACGACTGTCATCGCGGCGCCTCGACTGAACAGTCCCCGCCAGGTCCTGTTCGCGAGCCTCGTCGGGACCACGATCGAGTTCTTCGACTTCTACATCTACGGCACCGCGGCCGTGCTCGTGTTCCCGACGCTGTTCTTCCCGGCGTCGAACCCGGTCACGGCCACGCTCGCGTCGCTCGCGACGTTCGGGATCGCCTTCGTCGCCCGGCCGATTGGTTCCGCGCTCTTCGGCCACTTCGGCGACCGCGTCGGCCGGAAAACGACGCTGGTCGCGGCGCTGCTGACGATGGGCGTGTCGACCGTGAGCATCGGCCTGCTGCCGACGTACCAGACGATCGGCCTCGCGGCGCCGGTGCTGCTGGCGCTCTGCCGGTTCGGGCAAGGGCTCGGCCTCGGCGGCGAATGGGGCGGCGCCGTCCTGCTGGCGGTCGAGAACGCCCCACGCCACCAGCGCGCGTGGTACGGGATGTTCCCGCAGCTCGGCGCACCGCTCGGGTTTTTCCTCTCGACGACCGTCTTCCTGGCGCTGTCCGGCCGCCTGTCGGACGACCAGTTCTTCGCCTTCGGATGGCGCGTGCCCTTCATCGCCAGCGCCGTGCTCGTGCTGTTCGGCCTGTACGTGCGCCTCACGATTACCGAGACGCCGGTCTTCGCAGCGGCGCGTCACCGGCGCGAGAAGATCCCGATGCTCGTCGTGCTGCGCGAGCACGCGGGCACGGTGGTGATCGGGACGCTGGTGTCGCTCGCGACGTTCGTGATCTTCTACCTGATGACCGTCTTCACGCTGGCCTGGGGAACGACCGAGCTCGGCTACACGCGCGAGCAGTTCCTCTGGATCCAGCTCGTCGGCGTCGCCACGTTCGCCGTGCTGATCCCGGTGTCGGCGTGGCTCGCCGAGGGTGGACGCCGGCGCGTCCTGATCGGCGCCACGCTCGCCATCATCGCGTTCGGTCCAGCCATGGCGCCGCTGTTCGTCAGCGGCACGACGGGGGCCATCCTGACGCTGGCGATCGGCCTCGGTCTGATGGGCCTGACCTACGGTCCGCTCGGCACGGTCCTGTCGGAGCTCTTCCCGACGACGATTCGCTACACGGGCAGCTCGCTGACCTTCAACCTGGCTGGCATTTTCGGCGCGTCGCTCGCGCCGTACATCGCGACCTGGCTGGCCAACAATTACGGCCTGCAGTACGTCGGCTACTATCTGTCCGCCGCCGGGTGCCTGTCGCTGGCCGGCCTCCTGGCAGCTCGCGAAACCAAAGACGATGACTTCTCCCACCACGCTTAAGTCGACCGAGCTCGACGGCGAATTCACCCGTGGCCTCGGCCTCTTCGACGCGACGGCCGTCGTCGTCGGCTCGATGATCGGTTCCGGTATCTTCATCGTCTCGGCCGACATGGCGCGGAACCTGGGCAGCCCCGGGTGGCTGCTCGTGGCGTGGCTGATCACCGGCGCGCTCACGGTCACCGGCGCGCTGGCCTACGGGGAGCTGGCCGCGATGATGCCGCGCGCTGGCGGGCAGTACGTCTACCTGCGCGAGGCGTACTCGCCGTTGTGGGGCTTCCTCTACGGGTGGACGCTGTTCCTCGTGATCCAGACCGGGACGATCGCCGCCGTGGCCGTCGCGTTCGCGCGATTTCTCGGTGTACTCGTCCCGGCCATCTCCGAGCAGCGCTACCTGATTGCGCCGATCCACCTGTCGTCGGGCTACGCGCTGTCGCTGTCCACGGCGCAAGTCGTCGGCATCCTGCTCGTTGCGCTTTTGACGTGGACGAACACGCGCGGCCTCTCGGTACGGCAGGATCATTCAGAACATCTTTACGACAGCCAAGACCGGATCGCTCGTCGGCCTCATCCTGGCCGCGATGCTGTTTGGCTGGAACGAGCCGGCCGTTTCGAACAACTTCGGCAACCTGTGGACGGTGCGGCCGGGCCTGGACGGTAGCTTGCCGCTCGCCGCGGCCGGCGCCTTCGGCCTGCTGGTTGCCCTGTGCGTGTCGCAGACCGGGTCGCTGTTCTCGGCCGATGCGTGGAACAACATCACGTTCACCGCGGGCGAGGTGCGGGAGCCGCGCCGGACGATCCCGATTTCGCTCGTGCTCGGCACTGGCACGGTGATCGGGTTGTACCTGCTGGCGAACGTCGGCTACCTGGTGACGCTCACCTTCGAGCAGATTCAGCGCGCGCCTGCGGACCGGGTCGCAACGGCGACGGTGGACGCGATCGTTCCGGGCGCAGGGGTGACGATCATGGCGCTGGCGATCATGGTCTCGACCTTCGGCTGCAACAACGGCCTGATCCTGGCGGGGGCGCGCGCGTATTACGCGATGGCGCGTGACGGGTTGTTCTTCCGGCCGGCCGGCGTCCTGAACGGCGCCAAGGTTCCGGCGTTCGCACTGCTGCTGCAGGGCATCTGGGCGATGTTCCTGATTCTGCCGCGCACCTACGACGCGTCCAGCGGCGCCTACGGCAACCTGTACAGCAACCTGCTCGACTACGTGATTTCGGCGGCGCTCATCTTCTATATCCTGACCGTCGCCGCGGTGTTCCGCCTGCGGCGGACCCGCCCCGATGTCCCTCGTCCGTACCGAGCGCTCGGCTATCCCGTGCTGCCCGCCCTCTACATCGCCGGCGCGGCCACCATCCTCACGATCCTGTTCATCTACCGCGCGAGCACGACGTGGCCCGGACTCGTCATCGTGCTCCTCGGTCTTCCCGCGTACTTCGCCTGGAGTTCCCGCCGCTGAGCGCGAGAACTGCGCGTTCGAGGTTCGCGTGGATGGTGTTCGTTCGGACGTTCGAACGGCATGCGATCGAACGCTCGAACGAACACGATCGCATCGCGAACGACGAACGATCTGACGGCAGCCTTGTGCGTCAGCGTCGAGTCAGCAAACTGACAGCGAGGCCGACCACGACGACGACGACGGCACCGATCACGTTGTGCCAGAGGAAGGCGACGGGCGTGAAGGTGGCGACCCACGCGACCACTGACATGCCGGCGATCAGGCCGATGAAGGCGCCGGTGCCGGTTGCGCGCCGAAACCCGATCGCCAGGATGAAGACGCCGAGCACGGAACCATAGAAGAACGATCCAATGCGGTTCACGACCTCGATCAGCGATCCGAGCTCGGCGGCCCAGACGGCGACCATGCACGCGAACAGACCCCACACGCCTGTGGCGATCCTGGAGACCGTGAGGTAGTGGGCATCGGTCGCGGCCGGTCGCGCCCATCGGCGGTAGAAGTCGATCACAGTCGCCGTCGACAGCGAGTTCAGCTCGCCCGCAATCGTGTCGGTCGCGGCCAGCAGGATGGCGAGGATGAGCAGGCCGACGACGCCGACGGGAAGGTGCTCGAGGATGAACCCCGGGATGATGTAGTTGACGTCGTCGAACGCCGCATCGCCGGTCGTCTGCCGAACGAGCTCGCGCGCGCGGCGGCGGATCTGCTGCACGTCGGCGTCAGCGGCCCTGACTGCGCCACGCGCCGCGTCGTCGTCTGCGTCAGCGTACCGGCGCGCCGCGTCGAGCCTGACGGCAATCGCGGCATCATGCTCCTGCTGGAGCGCCGCATAAGCATCCGGAGCCTCGCGCTTCAACCGCTCGTCGGCCTCGCTGCTGAAGAGGAGCGGCGGCGCGTTGAAGACGTGGAACACGAACACCAGCACGCCGAGCAGCAGGACGAGCGCCTGCATCGGGATCTTCCAGTAGGCACTCATCAGCAGCGAGCTGCGAGCTTCGTTGACGGACCGGGCGGTGAGAAAGCGCTGCACCTGGCTCTGATCGGTGCCGAAGTACGAGCAGAACAGGAACAGCGCCGCGATCGTGCCCGACCAGAAGGTGTACTGATTGGTGAGGTCGAAGCTGAAGTCGAACGTCCGCAGGCGGCCGGTTGCGCCAGCGATCCTGAGGCCGTCTGTGATGCTGACGTCTGGCGGGTAACCGACGACGGCCGCGACGATGACAGCGAACAGGAAGAAGACGACCAGGACCATGATCTTCACGTCGGTCCAGGTGACGGCCTGCACGCCGCCGAACATGGTGTAGACCACGGCGGGCATCGCGATGAGCAGCGAGGTCGTGGTGAGGTTCAGGTCGAGCACGAGCGACAGCACGACGGCAGGCGCGGCGACGACGGCGCCGCACGACATGCCGCGCGAGAGCAGGAACAGCAGGCTGGTGAAGCTGCGGGTCTTGGCGTCGAACCGTTTCTCGAGATACTCGTACGCCGTGTAGACGCCCGAGTTGTAGAAGAACGGGACCAGCGTCACCGACAGGATGATCATCGCCAGCGGCAGCCCGAAGTAGAACTGGACGAAGCGCATGCCGTCGTTGTAGCCCTGCCCGGTCGTGCCGATCATCGTGATGGCGCTGAGCTGCGTGGCCATCACCGAGATGCCCGCCGCCCACCAGGGAATGCTCCGCTTGGCGAGCAGGTAGCCGTCGAGCTCGTGGCTGTCCTTGGTTCGCCTCAGCCCGTCGTAAACGATCCAGACGAGGAAGACGCCGAGCAGCGTCCAGTCAATCCAGTGCAAGGTCGAAGCGCCCCGGGCAGGAGATCACAACAGCATGCCGGCGATGGTCGCGGTGACGAAGTTGGCGAACGTGCCGGCCAACATCGCGCGGACGCCGAGGCGGGCGAGGTCGTGGCGGCGCTCCGGCGCGAGCGCGCCAATCCCGCCGATCTGAATGCCGATCGAGCTGAAGTTGGCGAAGCCGCAGAGGGCGTAGGTGGCGATCGTGAACGATTTCGGATCGAGCGAGGCCTTGAGCGGGCCGAGCTGCGAATAGGCGACGAACTCGTTCAGCACCATGCGGGTGCCGAGCAGGTTGCCGATGGTCGGCGCGTCGCGCCACGGCACCCCGAGGCTCCAGGCGATCGGCGCGAAGACCCAGCCGAAGATCTGCTGCATGCTGAGCCCCGCCAGGCCGAGCAGCGCATTGACCATCGCGATCAGCGCGAGGAACGAGATCAGCATGGCCCCGACGTTGAGCGCCAGCCGCAGTCCCTCGCCGGTGCCGCGGCCGATGGCGTCGATCACGTTGACGTCCGTCTCCTCCACCTCCAGCTTGACCGTGCCGCTCGTCTCGGGCCGACCGGTTTCGGGGACGAACAGCTTCGCCATCATCAGCGTCCCCGGGGCGGTCATGATCACCGCCGTCAGGAGATGCTGCGCCTCGACACCGAACAGGATGTAGGCCGCCATGACGCCGCCCGAGATGTGCGCCATCCCGGCGGTCATCACCGTCATCAGCTCCGATTGCGTCATCCGCGGCAGGTAGGGCCGGATCGTCAGCGGGGCCTCGGTCTGCCCCATGAAGATGCTCGCCGCGACATTGAGCGACTCGGCGCCGCTGGCCCGCATGAAGCGGCGCATGATGATCGCGAAGATCCGGACGACCACCTGCATCACGCCGAAGTAATAGAGCATCGCGAACAGCGCCGCGATGAAGATGATCGTCGGCAGCACCATGAAGGCGAAGATGTTCGCGTACTGCGCGCCTTCGTCCCCGAGCACGCCGGTGACGATTCTCGGCCAGACCGCGGGATCGCCGAGCGGCCCGAACACGAACGCCGATCCGACGTAGGTGAAGTTCAGGAGCCGCGTCATCAGCGACCCGAGCTGCTGGAAGACCTGGCGGCCGATCTCCGTCTTGAGGACGATGACCGCGAAGAACCCCTGGAGCGCGAGCCCCCACGCGACGGTGCGATAGTCGATCGCGTGGCGCGCCGCCGACAGGCAGTAGGCGATCGCGAGAATCAGCGCCAGCCCGGCGATCGGCTGGACACGCGTCGCGCCTCCCAGGCCAATGACAATCGCCGCCGCCGCCACCAGCGCCAGCCCGCCGAGCGTCGTCAGATCGCGCCGCGTCCACGACTCGCGGGCGCGCGGCTCCACGCCGACTTCCACAGAACCTCCCGATAACGTCGTGTTAGCCGAACGTTTGTATCACAGGAACAGCTCAAGCCACGAAGACGCGAAACCACGAAGAAGAACTACCGGCCACGAAATCACGAAAACGCGAAAACAGAACCTATTGAGGTTTCGTGCTTTCGTGTTTTCGTGGCTGTTGTTTTCGTGCTTTCGTGGCAAGCCGTCAATCAATGCGACATGGCGTACAGCACGACGTTGACGCCGAGCGCGTAGCCGTCCGAGGAGAACTGCAGGAAGAACTCGCGGTCTTCGCCTTCGCGCTCCCACGAGTCGCCGATGTCGGTGTTGTGCGTCATCAGGACCATCGCCCGGCCGCGCTCGTCGGCGATCATCCGCAAGTTGGCGTGCGGGCTGTCGGACCCGCGCTCCGAGGTCGTGCCGCCGCTGCCGCGCCAGAAGTTGATGCTGGTGACCTGCGGGATCTTCTCGACGCTGAACATCATGTGGCGCGTGGCGTGTTCCACGGGAACGTCCACGATCGGGTACTCGGGCAGCACGCGCCGCATCTGCGCCGACCACTCCTGCCAGGCGCGCGTGCCCCAGAAGTCGTCCACCCAGAGGAATCCGCCCTTCAAGAGGTACTCGCGGAGGCGCTTCACTTCCTGATCGGAGAACCCGGCTGTCCCGACGTCGGTGGCCATCGTGAACGTGCACTGGAACAGCGTGTCGTCCAGTGCGGTCACGACCCAGTAGTTCGGCTCGCCTTCTTTATCCCTGCTGATCGGCGTTTTGGTCAGCTCGGCGACGCGCGTCATCAGGTTGATGCCGGCGTACGGGTAGTCGGTCGCCCAGCCGATGCCGTTCGCCTCGCCGCGGACGCTGTTGTACATCAGCTTGCAGTGCGTGAACGCGCCGTCGGCGAAGCGCGCCGGCGGGAATCGCGGCGGCACCTGGGGCCCTTCCGGCAGGCGATACCGCTGCGCGGACGCGGTGGCCGCGACAATCGCCAGCAGCAGCATCGCGGCGAGCACCCGGGTTCTTCGCATTGGCTCATCATATCCGGCCTGTAGGGCGGACCTTTTAGGTCCGCCGGGGTGTGATGCGGATCTTCAGGTCCGGGAGAAGCCGGGCCTAAGAGGCCCGGCCTACGTAGGTTCGGCGCTTCCGCGTCAAGATTCTGTAAGCGGGACGACCTGGACGGCCGCGTCGGGGACCGCGCTCAAGAACCTGTCCAGCGTCGATCCCCGCCAGAGCACTTCCCACCGCGACCTGGCCGACTGTCCGAAGATGACGTGCGTCACCCCTTCGCGCTGCGCGAACGCGACCAGGCCGTCGGCGGGCCGGTCGGCCTTGACCCTGACCACCGTCGCTCCAGAGACTCTCGGCAAGCTTGATGTTCTGCTGGAGCGCGTCGGCGTCGCGCGAATTGATGCGGTCGGGCTGCTCCTCGGGCGTCTCCACGTACACCGCATACCACTTCGAACCGAGGCGGCCGGCGATACGGGCGCCGGTCCGAATGACGCGCGGCGCCAGCGCATTCGAGCTCATGCACACCATCACGCGCTCGGGAATCAGCGCCGGCTCCAGGCCCTCGCGCTGGCGGTAGCTGGCCGACGTTGATCGCCATCGTCGGCACTGATCAGGGCTCACTTCATCAGCCAGTCGCAGACGAGTACGTAGCCGATGGCCAGCGCGAAGAATGCGCTTGCGACACTCACGAAGACGACATCCAGCAGGAACTCCATGAGATGAGCGTAGGAAGGCACGCCTGAAACCGGGCCAAGAAGTGCCTGAGAAATGCCTGAAGCCGCCGTTTCAGGCTTTCTTCAGGCACTTCTCAGGCATCCGTTGGGGCGGGCGGCTTACAGTCGTCGAAGGATGGTCGGCCATCGAGCGAACTGCGTGATCGTCGTGATGTGCGCTGCCGCCGCAGGGGGCTCGGCGTGCGCCAGGAAGGCGGCCCTGACTGAACTGATGGAAGCGCGCCAGCTGGCCTCAGAGCTCCACGTGCAGTTCACGAAGGGGTCGGAGGCTGCGAACCGGGCGGTGATGGCCGACACCGATGAGGCCTCCGCGGCAGCAGCGGATGAAGCAAGGCGCGCGACGCAGACGGTCGAGCAGACGATCGAGACGCTGCGCGGGACGCTGCAGTCGTTGGGCTATGCCAGTGACGTGCAGCTCGTCGACGCGTTCGACAAGCGGTTCGCGGAGTATCGACAACTCGACGACGAGATCCTGCCGTTGGCGGTGGAAAACACCAACCTGAAAGCGCAGCGCCTGTCGTTTGGTCCCGGTCGTGAGGCGGCGGAAGCCTTTGGCCACGCGCTCGATAGGGGCGGTGAAGAGCGGGCGCGTGGCCGAGCCGATCGCGGCGCGTGCGCGGATCGCCGTCCTGGAGATCCAGGTCCTGCAGGCGCCGCACATCGCCGAGTCAGACGACGCCGCGATGACACGGATGGAAGCGCGAATGTCTGAATTGGTCCGGACCGCCCGGCAGGCTCTCGACCAGCTGCGAGGGGCGCCGCACGCTGCCGACGCCGGCGCTCAGCTCGATCGATTCGTCGCGATCAACCAGGAGATCGTCAAGCTCTCACGCCGCAACAGCAACGTCCGTTCGCTCGCCCTCTCCCTCGGCCGGAAACGCACGGTGACTGCGGAGTGTGAAGACCAGTTGCGCGCACTCGAGCAGGCAATCGCCACGCACGAATTTTCCGCTACGCGATAACGGCGCGCCGACCGTCACGATTCATCGGTCGCGAAGCGATACCCGACCCAGGGCTCGCTCAACAGGTATTTGGGGTTGGCGGGATCCGGTTCGATTTTCTTCCGAAGCTGCGCGATCAGCGTCCACAAGTGCTCCGGCTGCTCGACGGCGTTCGGTCCCCAGACCGCCTTCAGGATGGCGCGATGCGTCAGCACGCGATCGTGGTTGCGCGCCAGCAGCGACAACAGCTCGAATTCTTTCGGCGTCAGCCGGATCTCCTCATCGTTGCGGACGACCCGCCGGCGGTCGTAGTCGATCGTCAGGGTGCCGGCCCGCAGGACACCGGTCTCCGGTTCGTCCTCCGAAGAGATTCGACGCAGCGCCACCCGAATGCGAGCCAGCAGCTCCTCCGGGCCGAACGGCTTGGTGACGTAGTCGTCGGCGCCGAGGTCGAGCGCATTCACCTTGTCGGCCTCACTCCCGCGCGCGGACAGGACGATGATCGGCACGTCCGACTTCGCTCGGATACTGGCGACACACCTCGGTCCCTTCCAGGTCCGGCAGCCCGAGGTCGAGCACGACCAGCCCGGGCGGCTGCTGGACGAACCGTTCGAGCGCTTCCGCTCCCGTCCCCGCGATGTCTACCTCGTACCCGCGCGACCGCAGCAACGGACCCACGGCGCGCTGGATCGCCGCCTCATCGTCGACGAGCAGGATTCGGGGGCGATAGGTCATCGGTCAGGCGAACCCGCAAGCTCCTTCACGGCCACCGGCACCGCGATCGTAAACTGAGCGCCGCCGCCAGGGCTGTTCTCGACCCACGCACGTCCCTGCTCGACTGCCAGCAGGCCTCTCACAATCCACAAACCCATGCCCGTTCCCGAGGTCCGTGTCTTCGCGGCCGTGCCGCGATAGAAGCGATCGAACAGGTGGGGCAGGTCCGCGGGGGCAATGCCCGGTCCATGGTCGCGCACTCGGATCGTCAGCCCCTGGTCCGCGACACGGGCGGTCACGTCAATCGTCGACGCCGGCGGTGAGTACTGGGCGGCGTTTTCGAGGAGATGGGCCAGGGCGGTCGCGGTCAGGCGCGGATCCAGCCGGACCGGCACATCGGGATCGATGACCACTTCCAGCTTGTGGGCCTGCAGCGTCCGCTCGACCTGGTCGCGAGCCGCCGAGATGATTTCGGACGGATGGGCCCACCGCGCTTCGGAGGCAATCGCGCCCGAGTCGATGCGGGCCATCTCGAGGACGTTGTCGAACAGTCGCGTCAGGCGCTCGACCTCCGACAGGATCAGATCGCGCTGCTCGAGACGTTCTTCGCGAGCCAGCTCCGGAGCGTCGAGGTTGCCGGCCGCGACGCGAATGGCGGTCAGCGGCGTACGCAAGTCGTGGCTCAAGGAAGCCAGCAGCGCGGTCTTCAGCTGCTCGCTTTGCCGCGTGAGCTCGGCGGCCTTGCGCTCCTCGAGAAATTGCGCGCGCTCGATCGCAATCGCCACGACGCCGGCGAGGGCGTCGAGCGTGCCAGGTTCGACCGGCCGGCCGCTGGCGGCGAGGATGCCGATCGGCTTCGTCCCGACGCGAAGCGGCACGAGCCGGACCACGTCGCCATCCAGCGTCATCGTCCGGTGGCCGGCGTAGGTCCGCGCGTGCGCGTCGAACTCGAGCGTTGCCTGTGCCGCGGCGAACGCGCCCGACAGCTGGCGCCGATCGAGCTCGATTGATCGGGCGCCTGCGTGGTGTAGCACCCAGTCGCTGCCATGCGGCAGCGCGATCGCCACGAACTCCAGGTCGAATCGCCGCGCCACCGACCGCGCCAGCACCGCGAGTGCTTCGGGAGCGTCGGTCATCTGCAGCACGTCTCTGCTGAGGTCGAACAGCCGGGCCAGCTCGTCACGGCGGTCGATGGCCTCCCTGGCGCGCGCACGGGCGGCCGCGGACAGGTTGCTGGCCACCAGGCTCACGGCCAGGAAGGCAAAGAGCGCGACCCAGTTATGCGGCTCGGCGATCCTGAAGGTGCCGACCGGCGGCAGGAAGAAGAAGTTCAGGCACAGCAGCGACGCGATCGAGGTGGCGACCGCGACGCGAAGCCGCGATGTCGCCGCTACCAGGAGCACGACCATCATGTAGGTCGTCGAGACGGTCGTCGCGTTGGAGACGCGCAGCCAGCGGCTCAAGACCGCCGTCACGGCGGCGACGGCGACGAGCGCCGCGGCAAACTGTGCCCGTTCCGAACGCGCCGACCAGTTCATGACGCCACATCCATGCGGAGGCCCGTCCCTGGCTTCAAATCTCCACTTGCACTCCCAGCTCGACGACGCGTTCAGGAGGCAGCCTGAAGAAGGTGGTGGCGCGCACGGCATTTCGCGCCATCAGCACGAACAACCGTTCGCGCCAGAGCGCCATGCCCGGCGTCTTCGTCACGATCAGGGTTTCGCGGCCCAGAAAGTACGTCACATCGCCCTCGTCCAGCTCGAGCCCCTGCGACGCGGCGCGGGCGAGCGCCTGGGGAACGTTGGGATCCTCCATGAACCCGTAGCGGACGACGACGTCGAACACGCCGTGGCCCAGCGGGCGGACCGTGAGCTGCTGGTTGGGCGGCGACGTGCGGCACCGGCTGCGTCGTGACCATCAGCGTCACGACGTGCTCGTGGAGCACCTTGTTGTAGCGGAGGTTGTGCGCCAGGGCTGGCGGCGTCCCCGTCGGCTTCGCGGTCATGAACACCGCGGTTCCGGGCACGCGCGCGGGCGAGTGGCTGTCAACCTGCGCCGAGAAACTGTTCGATCGGCACCGCTCGCGCCGTCAGCCGCGCTGCCACGAGCTGCCGTCCCGTTTTCCACGTCGTCATCAGCGTGAACAGCAGTCCGCCGATGACCAGCGGCAGCCAGCCGCCGTGCGTGATCTTCAGGGCATTCGCGCCGAAGAACGCCAGATCGATTGTCAGGAAGACGCCGGTGACGGCGTAGGCAAGCGCCGGCGGCCATCCCCATCGCTCAATCGCGACCACCTGCAGCAGCACCGCCGTGATGACCATCGTCAGCGTCACGGCGATTCCGTAAGCGGCCGCGAGAGCGGTCGACGATCCGAACCCGATCACGATCAGGATCGTGCTGACCATCAGCGCCCAGTTGACCTGCGGGACGTAGACCTGCCCGATCTCGTCGTGCGACGTGTGATCGATGTCGAGGCGGGGGCAGTAGCCAAGCTGGATCGCCTGCTGCGTCAGCGAGAACGCGCCCGAGATGAGCGCCTGCGACGCGATGATCGCCGCGGCGGTTGCCAGGACGACGAGCGGCAGGAGCGCCCAACTCGGCGCGAGCAGGAAGAATGGCTGTTCGGCCGCCGCCGGATTGTCGAGCAGGAGCGCGCCCTGGCCGAAGTAGTTCAGGAGCAGCGCCGGCAACACGAGCGCGAACCACGCGACTCGAATCGGGCGCTTGCCGAAGTGCCCCATGTCCGCGTACAACGCCTCGCCGCCCGGTGACGACGAGGAACACGGCGCCAAGCACGGCGAAGCCATGCCACCCATGCTCGCGAAGAACGCCACGGCATGACGCGGATCGACGGCGGTCAGCACCACGGGGTTGCGCAGGAGCGACAGGAGCCCGAGCACCGCGATGACGACGAACCACGCCACCATGATCGGTCCGAACAGGCGGCCGACCCGATGCGTGCCGTGCCGCTGGATCGCGAACACCGCAACCAGGATCACGACCGCGACCGGCACGACATACGGATCGAAGAGCGGCGTCGCCACCTTCAGGCCTTCGACGGCGCCGAGGACGGTGATGGCCGGCGTAATCATGCCGTCGCCGTACAGCAGCGCGGCGCCGAACATGCCCATCAGGACGAGCACCGACAAGCCGATCCGGTTCCCGTTGCGCGGTGGCGGCAGGAGCGCCGTCAGCGCGAGGATGCCGCCCTCGCCCTGGTTGTCGGCGCGCATGACGATGGCGATGTACTTGACCGAGATGACGAGCAACAGCGAGTAGATGATGAGCGACAGGACGCCCAGCACGTTCTCGTGGGTCGCCGGCACCGAGTGCGAGCCGAAGAAACACTCGCGCATCGCGTACAGCGGACTGGTGCCGATGTCGCCGTAGACGACGCCGAGGGCAGTCAGAGTGACCGGGAGAAGCTTGCGCGAACTGGCAACGGGCCTCGCCAGGTAGCCTCCAAACCGCCGACGGGGTTAGCTGACGGGCTCGAGGTTGGAAGTCCTCTATCGGGCGTGCGCTCGCGCGCCCGAATGCGCCCCGGGGCGGCTTGTCGCCCTGTGGGTCCCCCGCGCGCCCGGTACGGGCGCTTAGGCTTGTGGGACTGCAATGGTAACAGACTCAGCGGGTCAGGACGTTCAACGGCAGCGATTGACCCATCTCGAAGTCGCCGCGCGGCGCGAGGCCTCGACTTGTTCAGCGCTCCCCTCGCCGCCGTTCGACACCCGGGACAGCGTCGGTCACCACGACATCGCCGGATCGAAGCGCGCCGCCGACAATCTCGGTCCAAGAGTCGTCGGAGACCCCGACCTCGACCGCGATCGGCATGAAGCGCCGGTTCTCGAATTTCCAGACATGTGCGAACCGCACGCCGCGACGTGCCTGTTCGCGCTCCGGTCGAGGCGAGTCCAGGATGGGCGGATCCTGGGCCACCGCCGCAAGCGCCGTGGTGGAAGGCCGGAACGTGAGGGCGTTGTTCGGGACACGCACGACGTTTCGGCGCTCCTGCCCCGGAAGAAACACAATCGCACTGCCTCCTGGCGGCACCGATCCGCTCGCGTTGTTCACATCAATCACCGCGAGGTAGGTCACGACACCCCTCGCCGTGGGGAGCACTGACGAACCCGGCGCTGGGGCAGGTGTTGCCGGAGCGGCGCTTTCCGCACGGCCGGGAGTGGCGGACTGTGGCATCGACTGCGTCCCGGAGGTTTGTGGTGGAATCGAACCGACCGGCCGCGTCGACTGACTTGCGGATGGATCTGCCGTTCCGGACGTTCCGGTCGACGCAGGCGAAGTCGCGATCGACGGCTGGGTCGGCGAGTTCCCGACCGCCATCGGCGGCGACGTCACGGCTTGCGGCACCGTCGTCGCTGGCCCTCCGGCGCCTGGCCCAGCCACTTGCTGCAGCAGTGGCTGCAGACGCACACTCGATACCGTCCCGTCGAAGCTCTGGTTCCCGATCGACTCGATCTGAAAGGCCGCCTTCGATCCTGGGCGAACGCTGGCCACATCCGACTCCGCGATCTCGGCAAGGAGCTGCATTCGGCGGATATCCGCAACGGTGAACAGAACCGGCGTCTGGACGGCCGCTTTCACGGTCTGGCCGACATCGACGTGACGGCCGATCACGATGCCGTCGATCGGCGAACGGATCGTCGTGTACTTCAGGCTCACCTGTGCCTCGGCGGCGACCGCCTGCGCCGCCGCGATGTCGGCGGCGGTCACTTTCAGCGCGGAGGAGGCCTCCTTCACCGCCAGCCGGGCCGCCTCCAGCTCGGCCACCGGAATGACGTCAGCCGACGCGAGCTGCTCCGCACGTGCGAGCTTCGTCTGAGCGTCGTCGACGACCGTCTGCCGTTGCTCATGCTCTGCCCGCAATTGAGCGAGCCGCGCAGACGCCTCTGCGAGTTGCGCTTCGTAGATGGTTGAATCGAGTCGGGCGACGGTCTGTCCCGCCCGGACGGCATCATTGAAGTCGACGTCGATCGATCGAATCGTTCCGGAGACCTGCGAACCGATCGCAACGGTTCGCGCGGGCTGCACCGTGCCGGTCACCATGATGCTGCGCACGATGTCGCCGCTGGTGACCTCCGCAGTCGTCAGGTCGATCGGCTCGCCGCCACGGGCAAGGTAATATCCCAACGCTGCGAGAATCGTCAGCACTCCGACAGCCACCGGCAGAGCCATTCTGCGCCGCATGCGGATCATTCGATCAGCATACGACCGATCCTCCATCGATGCGATCGCGCCAACACGAGTCAACCTCAGCGTCTCTCCGTAACCTCTGGCACAGCGAAGAACTCAGTGGCTCAGGTGAAACGGCACGCTCGTCACCACCGTGTTGCGGCGGAAGAGCAGCGCGCCCTTGATGAGCAGCGCCCGCTGATTGTGGAACAGATGGTGCCACCAGCGCGCGGGCACGAATTCGGGAAGCACGACGGTCACGTAGTCGTCCGGCGATTCGCGATCGACCTGCTCGATGTACTCGAGCAGCGGCTCCATCAGTGATCGATACGGCGACTCGAGCACGACCAGCGGCACGCCGCCTCCCCACTTGCTCCATTCGCTCTTCAGCTGCTCGGTGGCGACGGGGTCGACGTCGACATACAGGGCGCGGACATCGCTGGACAACGTCCGCGCATAGCTCACCGCCTCGACCACCGCGCGCTGGACGCCGCTGATCGGCACCAGCACCGTGTTCCGTCGGCGCCGCAATCCATCGGGCACGAACCCGCGCAAGGTGAGCTGTTGCGGCCACGGCGTCATAGTGCTGACGCGTTTTCTTGAAGACGAGGACATGGACCGGAATCAGCAGCATGATGATCCAGGCGCCTTCGTCTGCCTTGGTGACGGCGACCACGATCAGCACGATGCCCGTGACCAGCGCTCCGACCGCATTCATCGCCGCATGCGCGCGCCAACCTGGTTCGGCGAGCCGCCGCCACCGCACGACCATGCCGGCCTGCGAGATCGTGAAGGACAGGAAGACGCCGATCATGTAGAGCGGGATGAGCGCGTGTGTGTCGCCGCCGAACACGACCAGCAGCATCGCCGCCAGCACGCTCAGGCCGACGATACCGTTCGAAAAAGCCAGCCGGTCGCCCTGGTTCATGAACTGACGCGGCAGATGGCGATCGCGCGCCAGGATCGACGCGAGCCGAGGAAAATCGGCGTAGGCCGTGTTCGCGGCCAGCACCAGGATCAGCATGGTCCCGGCCTGGACCGCGTAGTACGAGGACGCCCCGCTCGCCGAAGACGCCGCGCGCCAGTTGCGACACGACCGTCTCCTGGTCGTTCGGGATGATGTGATAGGCGTGCGCGAGCAGCGTGATACCGACGAACATCGTCACCGACAGTGCCGCCATCATCAACATCGTCGCGGCAGCATTCCGCGATTCGGGAGGCTGAAAGGCCGGAACGCCGTTCGAGACCGCCTCGACGCCGGTCATTGCCGTGCAGCCGTTCGAGAACGCCCGCAGCAGGAGAAACAACGTCAACGGCTGCGCGGTCGCGGCGGTCACCTCGGCGCTGGCCGCCGTCGGCACGCCCCCGCTGACGACGCGCCAGATCCCCACCACGATTAACGCCAGCATCGTGGTGATGAAGAAATACGTCGGCACGGCGAAGATACGGCCCGACTCGCGAATCCCGCGCAGGTTGCCAACCATCAGAACGAACACGAATGCGAGGGTGAGTTCCACGCGGTTGACGTGCCAGTTCGGGAAGGCGGATGTAATGGCTGCGACGCCGGCCGCGATGCTGACCGCCACGGTCAGGACGTAATCAATCAGCAGGGCGGCCGCGGCGATGAGCGCCGGCGTCTCGCCGAGATTGTCCCGCCCCACGATGTAGGCGCCGCCGCCGCTCGGATACGCGTGGATCGTCTGCCGATACGAGAAGACGACGATCGGCGAGAATCGCCGCGATGACGAACGCAATCGGGCTGGCCAGCACCAAGAGCGGCGGCGCCGGCCGAGCACGAGCACGCGCAGGATTTCCTCCGTGGCGTACGCGACCGACGACAACGCGTCGGAAGAAAGAACAGCGAGCCCGACCGGCCGGGACAGGCGCTCGTGGTGGGCGAGACGCGACGGAATGGGCTTGCCGACCAGCAGTCGTTTCAGCTGGGAGCTGAGCGACCCTTCCTCGAACATGAGGGCCTCCAACCGCCGACGGGGTTAGCTGACGGGCTCGAGGTTGGAAGTCCTCTATCGGGCGTGCGCTCTGCGCGCCCGAATGCGCCCCGGGGCGGCGTGCCGCCCTGTGGGTCCCCCGCGCGCCCGGTACGGGCGCTTAGGCGTGTCGTACTGCAATGGTAACAGACTCAGCGAGTCAGGACGTTCAGCGGGTCAGGACGTTCAGCGGCAGCGATTGACCCATCTCGAAGTAGCCGCGCGGCGTCGGGTGGATGCCGTCGCAGTTGAAGGGCGCGGAGATCAAATCGCCGTTCGACGCGTCGCGCACGGCGGCGTCGAAGTCGAGCACGCCGTCGAACGGCGCCCGGGTGCGAATCCACTGGTTGACCTCGCGGCGAATCGCCGTCTTGGCGTCGTTCCAGCCGGTGTTCGTGCCGGACGGCGGCACGTTGTGCCGCGGGATGATCGTGGCGCCAATCACTCTTCATGCGACGCGCCTTGATGGCCGCGGCGATCCGGGTCATGGCGTCGATGACCTGCGCCGCGGACGCGCCGCGGCGGATGTCGTTGGTGCCCATGAAGAGGATCACGTCCGTCACGCCTGCGTGCGACAGCACGTCACGCTCGAGGCGCTCGAGCCCGGGCGAGCTGTCGGGCGGCGGCTGAAGGCCCTCGCTGGTCAGCGTGTTGCCGCCGATCCCTTCGTTGACGACCGCCTTGTGCGCGTCGCGCCGGGCGCTGTCGAGCCGGAGCCGCACCGACAGCCAGTCCACCCACCGGTCGTGCGCGTCAAGGGTGGAGCACGTTCCGTCGGTGATCGAGTCGCCGAAGGCGACAATCGCGCCGGGCGCTGTCCTGGAGCTCACGTCGATCGCCTTCAGCAACGGCATCGTGGTGAGCGTGGCCGTGAACGGATCGCCGCCCTCCATCGCCGCATGGTCGCCCGCATTGACGGTCGCGGCGTATGAAGTCGACAGTGCGCCGGTGTGCTGGCTGGCCCGAACGTCCGCGTCGGGGATGTAGAGGCTGACCGCGAGATCCTGCATCGCGAGGACGTTCATGACGATGGGATCGCTGCGGACGGTCCCGCCGGCCGGGATGGTGGCCGTCTCGCTTCCGTTGAAGAGCGCCGGCTTGTTCGACCCGGGGACGAGCACCGGTCCGCGGGCGCGCACACCGACATAGGCGCGGCCAATCTTGACGGCACTCTTGCCATACGCATTGTCGAGCCGGATGCGCACCGCGTCGCCGCCGATCGTGACGCGAGCGTTGAGCCGCACGGTCGTGTTCGTCAGCGCGGCGTTGGCGGCCGTCTGCTGCGACGTGCCCCAGGCGGTGATCCAACGGGTGGACGCCGGGCTCTGCGAGCGTCCGCGTGCGGTCGAGCCGGCGACCACAATCAGTGTCGTGGCAACCACGATCGCATAAGTGGAGTCCTTGGTCCATCAGGTCTTCTTTTTCCACTGGCGGCGGGGCCCCACCCCCGCCGCGAACTGACGCTGATGCCTCGGCCTCGGATTAGCTGTCCGCGGCTCGGCGAGGCCGCAGGCGCTTTTTGACTGGCGGTGGGGTCCGCCCTAGCCGCGAACTTACGCTGAAGCCACGCCTCGGATTCGCTTGTCCGCGGCTCGGCAGGGCCGCGGCGCTTTCCACTGGCGGCGGGGCCCCACCCCCGCCGCGAACGTACGCTGATGCCTCGGCTCGGATTCGCTTGTCCTCGGCTCGGCAGGGCCGCAGGCGCTGCGTGCCGGATTTTACACGGGCGTAACAAGCCGAGGCGTGTGGCTGGGATAGTCTGCAGGGAGATGCGCCTTGACGCTCCGGCCGTGCCGCGTCCTGTGCCTGCGGCGTCTTCTCCGGCTCCGGCCGGCTCCCCTCGGCCCGCCAAGATCGACGTGACGGGCATGAACTTCTATTACGGCCTCAACCGGGTCCTCGAGAGCATCAACCTCAAGATTCATCCGAATCAGGTCACGGCGCTCATCGGCCCGTCGGGATGCGGCAAGTCCACGTTCCTCCGGTCGCTGAACCGGATGAATGACATCATCCCGGGCGCCCGGGTCGAAGGCGCGGTCCTCATCGACGGCAAGGACATCTACGGACCGGGCGTGGACGTCGTCGCCCTGCGGCGGCGCGTTGGCATGGTGTTCCAGAAGTCGAACCCGTTCCCGAAGACGATCTTCGAGAACGTCGCCTATGGCCTCCGCATCAACAACCTGGCGGCGTCGCGCGACGACATGCGGGCGCGGGTCGAGGACAGCCTGAAGGCCGCGGCGCTCTGGGACGAGGTCCGCGACCGGTTGCATACGTCTGCGCTCGCGCTCTCGGGCGGCCAGCAGCAGCGCCTCTGCATCGCCCGGGCGCTGGCGGTGGAGCCCGAGATCATCCTTATGGACGAGCCCGCGTCGGCGCTCGATCCGATTGCCACCCAGCGCATCGAGGAGCTGATCTACCAGCTGAAAACGCGGTATACGATCGTCATCGTGACGCACAACATGCAGCAGGCGGCGCGCGTGTCGGACGTCACGGCGTTCTTCTGGCTCGGCAAGCTGGTCGAATGCGGCCGGACCGAAAAGATTTTCACGGCTCCAGCCGAAAAGCTGACCGAGGACTATGTCACAGGACGTTTTGGCTAATCGCATGGAGCCGGTCGAACGCGTCGCACGGCACTTCCAGGACGAGCTCGAGCAGCTGAAGACCCGGCTCCTCGAGATGGGCGGCATTGCCGAAGAACAGGTGCGAACGGCGGTCAAGGGGCTGGTCGACCGCGACCAGGCGCTCATCGACCAGGTGCTCACCGGCGACGACCCGCTGAACTCGCTGCACATCGAGATCGACAACCGCTGTTTCACGCTGCTGGCGCTCTACCAGCCGATGGCCGCCGACCTGCGGACGATCGTCGCGGCCGTGAAGATCAACACGGATCTCGAGCGGGTCGGCGACCTGGCGGTCAACATCGCCGAGGCGGCCCGCCGCTACGTCGCGCACGCGCCGGTCAAGAAGCTGATCGACATCCCCCGGATGGCGACCATCGCGCAGACGATGCTGCGCGACGCGCTGGACGCCTTCGTCAGGCGCGATACCGAGCTCGCGCAGCAGGTTCTCAACGAGGACGACCGGCTCGACTCGCTCAAGACCCAGATCTTCCGCGAGCTCCTGACCTACATGCTTCAGGACCCGCACACGATTGAGCCCGCCCTGGATCTCATCCTGATTTCGCGCCACCTGGAGCGGATCGGCGATCACGCCACGAACGTGGCCGAGGACGTGATCTTCATCGTTTCGGCCCGGGACGTCCGCCACCACGCCCGGGAAGGGGCGTAAAGGCTCAGCATCCGCCATCGTTGCAGCCGCCCAGCGCCCAGCGTCGAGCCCACCGGCCCCAGCCCCGATAGAATAGAATTCATGCCCGATGCCCAGGACGAGGGGCTGTGTGTGTTCTGCCGGAAGCGGCCGGTGGACCCCGCCTGGCGCCCGTTCTGTAGCGAACGCTGCAAAACCCGGGATCTGGCCCGCTGGGCCGATGGGACGTATAGGGTCGAGGGCGAACCGGCCGCCGACCCGGAAACGGAGAAGTCCGATGGCTGAATTGAAATCGCCTGAGGCTTCCGACCTCATACCTCAGACTTCTATGAGCGACTCGCTGACCGTCATCGACAACCGGACCGGGAAGAAGTACGAGCTGCCGATTCAGGACGGCACGATCCGGGCCATGGACCTCCGGCAGATCAAGGCGGGCCAGGACGACTTCGGGCTGATGACGTACGACCCGGCCTTCATGAACACCGCGAACTGTCGAAGCTCCATCACGTATATCGACGGCGACAAAGGAGTCCTGCTGTATCGCGGCTATCCCATCGAGGAACTGGCGGAGCACAGCGACTACCTCGAGACGGCGTACCTGATCATCTTCGGCGAGCTGCCGACCTCGTCGCAGCTCCAGGCGTGGACGCGCGACATCACCCTGCACACGATGCTGCACGAGAACGTCAAGACGTTCATGCAGGGCTTCCAGTACGACGCCCACCCGATGGGCATCTTCCTGAGCACCGTCGGCGCGCTGTCGACCGTCAATCGCGACGCGGAAGTTCATCTTCGACAAGGCGTCGCGCCTGCGCCAGATGCAGCGGCTGATCGCCAAGGTGCCGAGCATCGCCGCCTACGCCTACCGCCACAGCATCGGCCGGCCCTACATCTACCCCGACAACGATCTGAGCTTCACCGGCAACTTCCTGAACATGCTGTTCAGCATGCCGGCCGAGAAATACCACCCGAACCCGGTGCTGGCGCGCGCGCTCGACGTGCTGTTCATCCTCCACGCCGATCACGAGCAGAACTGCAGCACGAGCACGATGCGCAACATCGGGAGCTCGCACGTCGATCCGTATTCGGCGCTGGCCGGGGCCGCCGCGGCGTTGTGGGGCCCGCTGCACGGCGGCGCGAACGAGGCGGTGCTGCGGATGCTGAACGAGATCGGGTCGGTGTCGAGGGTGCCGGACTTCATCAAGCGGGTGAAGTCGGGCGAAGGCAAGGACCGCCTGATGGGGTTCGGCCACCGCGTCTACAAGTCCTACGACCCGCGCGCGAAGGTCATCAAGAAGATCGCCGACCTCGTGTTCACCGTCACCGGCAAGAACCCGCTGCTCGACATCGCCCTCGAGCTCGAGCGCATCGCGCTCGAGGACGATTACTTCGTCAGCCGCAAGCTGTATCCGAACGTCGACTTCTACTCCGGCCTCATCTACCAGGCGATGGGATTCCCGGTCGAGATGTTCCCCGTCCTCTTCGCCATCCCGCGGACCGCGGGCTGGATTGCGCAGTGGGAAGAGATGCTGCTCGATCCCGAGCAGAAGATCGCGCGCCCGCGGCAGATCTACACGGGCGCCCCGCGGCGCGCCTACGTCCCGCGCGAGCAGAGACAGTAAGTAGTGCGCCTGGCCCTGGTTTTCGCGCTCGTGTTGCTGCAGGCGCCCGCCGCAGGGTTCGACTCGAGCCGGGCCTGGGAGCACCTGCGGCAGCTCGTCGCACTCGGTCCACGGCCGGCAGGCTCGCCGGCGATCGATCAGGCGCGCGGCTACATCAAGGCGCAGCTTGCCGCCGCCGGCGTATCGGCGGTCGAACAGTCCTGGGAGGACCGGACGCCGGCCGGGCCGATCAAGATGGTCAACCTGATCGCGACCATCCCGGGCGCATCGAAAAATCGCCTGATCATCGGCGGGCACTACGACACGAAGCGCTTCCGCGAATTCCGCTTCGTCGGCGCGAACGACGGCGGTTCGAGCGCGGCCTTCCTCATCGAGCTCGCGCGCGTCCTGAAGGCCCGGAAAAACGCGCTGACGATCGAGCTGCTCTTCCTCGACGGCGAGGAGGCCGTCGTGGAGTGGACTGGCACGGACAACACCTACGGCAGCCGCCACTATGTCGCCGCCGCGCGGCAGGATGGATCGCTGGCGACGGCCAAGGCGTTCGTCCTGGTCGACATGATTGGCGACCGCGATCTGCAGCTGACGCGCGAAACCCACTCGACGCCATGGCTCGACGGCATCATCAGGAGCACGGCCAACGCGCAGAAGCTCGGCTCCTACTTCGCCGGTCCCCCGCTCGCGCTCGAAGACGATCACCTGCCGTTTCTCGCCGCCGGCGTGCCGTCGGTCGACCTGATCGACTTCGAGTTCCCGGCCTGGCATACGGCCGGCGACACCCTCGACGCCGTCAGCGCGCGCAGCCTGCAGATCGTCGGCGACGTGCTGCTCGCCGCGCTGCCGCAGATTGAATCCAAACTCCAGTAGGCACTGAGGACTTTAGGTCTGGAGGCTGGCGGACTGGGGCCGGCCCGAGCCTGACCACGCCCGAGCTAAAGCTCGGGCCTACTTCCCACCGCCGTGAGCAGCACGATCAGCGCCTTGTCGCCCTGCAGCCGCGAGGTGCCGACGACGACTGTTTCGCCGACATCCATGTTGAAGGTCGTGTCGATGATGCGGCCAGGATGCTTCACGATGCGCACCGTGCCGTTGCCGGCCCCGGTGCGAAAGCCGCGGCCCGTGACGAATGGGAACGCCTGCCTGGGATCGCGCAGGTTGAAGTCGATCTGCACCTCGCTGTCCGATCGCGCCGAGGTCCGCAGCTCCAGCTCGTACTCGCGGTTCTCGGGGCCGCGAATGAGCGACGTCGACCGGGGCGATCCGAGAATCCAGCGCGCGTCGAGCAGCTCGTAGCTCTTGTAGGGCAGGAACTGGCTCATGTCGGCGAGCGCCTTGCTCGCGGCCGGGGGCAGGTCTCGCGTCGGGGCTCCGCCCTGGAGGTCGCCGACCGCCAGGATCACGCTGAACCCGTGGCTCGCGCTCTTCTCCTCGCGGAAGCGCTGCGTCTCCGCCTCGACCTCCTTGATCTTCGCAATCGCCCGATCGATCTCGCGCTGCTTCACGACTTCGACGACGCGGTGCGACTCCTGGAGCAGGACCCTGGCCCGGGCGGAGTCGAGGGCCCGGACGGCCGGCTCGAAATCCTGCGCGAGCGCCGGCGCCGCCGAGGACAGGGCGCATGCCACGACCGCCGCTAACGGTTTCTTCATGGTCGTTCTCACAAGTCGAAGTCTGGATCGATGACCCAGATGATCCGCGTCCCACCCGGCGTATCGAATTGCACCTGCCGCCGGACTTCGCCTTCCGGCCGCTCGGTGCTGCCCGGCGCCTGGCGCGGCAACCGCTGGCCAATCAGCACGCCCGCCGCAAGCGTCGCCGCGACCGTGACGCCGACCATCAGCGGCCGGGGCGACCACGGAGGCGCCGGCCGGCCGGCCTCCGCAATGACCGCCCGCTTGATCCGCTGAAGGTCAATCGGCGGCAGCGCGGGTGCGTCGGCAAGTGGATCGCCGTCGCGCAGTTGTTTCCCCAGGTTCGTCATCTTTGCTCCACGTCCGGCTAAAGCCGGACGCTACTACCGACTACCGACTCCCGACTATCCTCGCCAGCTCGCGCCGCCCGCGCGACAGGTGCCAACGAACGGTCACCGCCGAAACGCCCAGCAGCGTCGCTATCTCGGCTATCTGCAACCCGTCGAGCTCGTACATCACGATGGCGGCGCGCCGCCGCGGCGGCAGCTGGTTCAGACCCGCCCAGACCGTATGCCGTGCAATCAGGGCCCGCTCCGGATCGCTGCCCGGCAGCACACCCAGTGTCGACTCGCCACCCAGCCGGGCCCGCGTCGCGCGCTTCCGCCATCCGTCCCGGCAGACGTTGACGAGTACGCGGACGAGCCAGGCCTCTTCCGGCTGAGCACCCTCGGGCACCGAATTCGGCGACCGCGCCGCCCGCAGAAATGTCTCCTGCACCAGATCGCGGGCGTCCTCGGTCGTCGACACCATGCGCCGGGCAAGCCGGTACAAGCGCTGATGGTGCGCATCGAACAGCCGCGCGATCCGGCACTCTGCCGTCTCGGCGGCCGCGTTCGCCGCCTTCGTCGGAAGGGCGACCGCCTCGCCGGTCATGCCGGTATAAACGCCCGCCGCCATCTCTATGTTGGCCGCTTCCAGAAAGTCCCCAACCGTTTCCCCATCGCCTTTTGACGTCAAATCGATTAGGTCCGCCTTCAGTCCGCCATCCACCGCGCCGGGCCTAAGAGCCGGACACCAGCCCCCAGCCCCCAGCCCCCAGCCCCCAGCCTCCAGTCCCCTAACCCCTTGTCCCGTAAGCCCGTCTAATCTGTTCGGATGGACGCCAGCGACGTAGCAGCGGTCCTCGCCCGCGCTCAGCAGGGCGACGGCGAGGCTTTCCGCGTCCTGGTGGAGCGGCACGGCCGGCGTGCGTTTCAGCTGGCCTTCCGGATGACCCGCAACGAGCAGGATGCCGAGGATGTCGTGCAGGAAAGCTTTCTCCGGGCCTACCGGCAGCTGGGACGCTTCGAAGCCCGGGCCAACTTCGCGACCTGGCTGCACCGCATCGTCGCGAACTGCGCCGTGGACGTGATGCGGACCCGGCATGCCAAGCAGCAGAAGGTCAGCGACCCGCTGGACGAGGCGGCGCCGATCCAGGCAGGGACGCCCGACCCGCAGCGGCTGGCGGAAAGCGGCGAGGTGAGGGCACGGGTGGACGACGCGCTGGCCGCGCTGAGCCCGCTCGAGCGCGCGGCGTTCGCGCTCAGGCATCACGAGGGGCGATCCATCGAGGAGATCGGCCGCACGCTCGGGCTGGGCACGAGCGCCTCGAAGCACGCGGTGTTTCGCGCCGTGAAGAAACTACGGGTGGCGCTTGACCCGTACGTAGGCCGGACCTCTTAGGTCCGGCGGAACAACATGCATTACACCGAAGACGACCTGATTCTCTACTACTACGGCGAGCACCGCCGGCGCGTCGGTGTCGAGCAGCATCTGGCGGATTGCGGCTCGTGCCGCGCGCTCTATCAGGACATCACGGCGAGCCTGGCGCTCGTCGCCGATCCCGGAGTCCCCGCGCGCGGCGATCAGTACGGCCTCGAGGTCTGGCAGCGCATCCGCCACCAGCTGCCCGAGCAGGAAGCCCCGTGGTGGGCGGTGTGGACGCGGCCGCATCGCCTGGCCCTGGCTGGCGCTGCGGCGGTGCTCCTGCTGGCCGCGTTCGTCGCCGGGCTCTCGTGGCCGCGCGCCGATCGTCAGGTGCAGACAACCAACGCGGCCCCCGACGTCTTGTCAGATCCCGATGCGGGCGAGCGCGTGCGTCTGGCGATGGTCAGCGATCACCTCGAGCAGTCGGAACGGGTGCTCCTCGATTTCGTCAACGCGTACGGCACATCCGACCAACCGGCCGACGTGAGCTCTCAGCAGCAATTCGCGTCCGATCTCATTTCCACGAACCGGCTGTATCGCGATGCATCAACTGCTGCCGGCGACGAAACGGTGGCCGCGGTGCTCGACGAGCTCGAACGGAGCCTCCTCGAACTCGTCCACGGACCCGCGACGCTGACGCCTCGGGAGCTCGATCAAGTTCGTCTCCGCCTGGACGCTGCGGCCCTGCTGTTCCGGGTACGCGTCCTCTCCGAAGAATTGCGCGAGCGCGAGCTCGCACCACCAATACCCAGGAAAACGATATGAGCAGAGTGATTACCGCCGCCGTCGTAGCCTCGCTTGTCCTTGCCGGCCATGCCGCGTCGGCACAGCCGGTGCCGATGCCCGTGCTGCCGCCGATGCCCGTGCTGCCGCAGACGTTTGTGCTGCCACCGGTTCCGCCGCTGCCGGTGCTGCCCGAGATGCCGACATTGCCGGAACTCCCACCGATGCCGCCGGTCCCGGTCGCGCCGCTGTCCATGCCGCAATGCCGCCACTGGCGGCGTTGCCGCCGCTGCCCCCGGGTCCATACTTCGACTTCAATGACTTCGACGCAGGTTTCCTGTACCAGCCGGCGCCGAAGCCCCCAGCCGCGCCGCGGCCGGCACCCGCACCTCGGACGGGGCGCGTCGTCATCGAGCGCAACGCGGAAGGAGCGTACGAACAGGCGCGTCAGCTGATCGATTCAGGCCGGTACGAACGGGCGCTCGAGGCACTGGATCGTGTGGCGGCCGCGCCGGACAGCACACGGGCAGACGCGGCGCTGTACTGGAAGGCCTATGCGCAGTGGAAGCTGGATCAGCGCGCCGATGCGCTCGCGACGCTCGCGGACATGGGCAAGCGCTTTCCGCAGAGCCGCTGGGCGAAGGACGCCCAGGCGCTCGACGTCGAGATCCGTCAGAGGTCCGGCGATAAGGTTTCGCCAGACGGCCAGTCGAGCGAGGAGCTGAAGCTGCTGGCGCTGCGGGGACTGATGAACAGCGATCCCGACCGGGCCATCCCGATGATCGAGCAGATCCTGGCCGGCCCGAGCACGGTCCGCGTCAAGGAGAACGCACTGTTCGTGCTGAGCCAGAGCCGCTCCGCGCGCGCACGCGACATCATCGCGGGGGCCGCCAAGGGCAACCTCAACCCCGATTTGCAGCTTCGAGCAATCCGCTACCTGGGGGCGATCGGCGGTCCCGAGAACCGTCAGGTTCTGGACGATGCGTATCGAGCGACGACCGACGTGGCCGTGAAGCGCGCCATCATCCGCAGTTTCAACGCGGCCGGAGATCGTCAACGACTGCTCGCCTTGGCGAAGTCGGAGACCGCGCCCGAGCTGCGCGGCGAAGCGGCGCGGTCGCTCGGCGCGATGAACGCGACCGCCGAGCTCGACGAGCTATACCAGCGCGAGACGTCGCCGGAGGTCAAGAACCAGATCATCCGCGGCATGATGTCGAGCGGCAACGTCGGTTCGCTGACGAAGCTCGCCACTTCAGAAAAAGACCCCGCGCTCCGGCGGACGGCCATCCGCAATCTGGGCGCGATGGGATCGTCCAAGACCAGCGAGACGCTCCGATCGATCTACGCCAGCGACAGCAACGCCGACGTCAAGATGGAAGTCATCGACGCGCTGATGATTCAGCAGAACGCGCCCTTGCTCGTCACGCTCGCCCGCGCCGAGAAGGACGCCGCGCTGAAGCGGCGCATCGTCGAGCGGCTGTCGACGATGAAGTCGAAGGAAGCCACGGACTACATGTTGGAACTGCTGAAATGACGGTGCTCGGTGGATCCTGTAGGTGCTGGTGGACTGAGGGTGCTCGTGATCCGGGTGCTGGCGGCCATCACGATAGTGCTCGCCGCTGACGCGGCGGCGGCGCAGACGCTGCAACAGCGGATCGACGCCGTCGCAGCGAAGGGTGGCGTCACGTGGGTCGAGTACCGCGTGCCGATGGTGGGCGGATCGCGGCGGATGTGCTGCTTCGATTCGGCCGCGCCGCGCGGCGCCGACTGTTGCGGCCGCTGCCGGCTCGAGGGCCGCGACGGGGTCGTGCTGAACAACAGCACTCAACCCGAGCCTGCCGCGGCGCGGATTGTCGTCGAGCCACCGTCCGAAATGCGCGTCTTCGCGCGGATCGAGAACCGGTCGGTCACGCGGCTGCGGATCTTCTCGCTCGATTGCGACGTCGACGCCGACGGCGTGGCCGTGACGACGCTGTCCGGGATCGGCGCGGACGATAGCGTAGCCTGGCTCACAGCGCTGATTCGGGCAGAACCCACACTCAACACGGTGCAGATGCCGGCTCTTTCAGCGCTCGCCCTGCATCCCGGAGACGCGGCCGGGAAGGTCCTGATCGCGCTCGCGCGGAGCGATCAGCGGCCGCGCATCCGCAGCCAGGCGCTGTTCTGGCTCTCGCAGCGCGCCGGCGACGAAGCCCTCAAGACGATTGGCAGCGCCGTGAGCGACGACCCCGAGATCGAGGTCAAGCGGCGCGCGGTGTTCGCCCTGAGCCAGCTGCCCCGCGGCGAGGGAGTACCGATACTCATCGATCTCGCCCGCAACCACCGCGTGCCCGAGGTCCGCCGGCAAGCCATGTTCTGGCTGGGCCAGTCGAAGGATCCCCGCGCGGTGGACTTCTTCGAACAAATACTTGAACATTTCGCGCCAAGTAATACTTCCGCGAGAAGCTTCAACACGGACACGACGGACACGAACGGGATCACGGACGGCGTCCGAACCTACCGTGTCTGTTCTGCGACCAGCGCCGCGCAGCGGCGCTCGGGCGGAGAAACGCAGAATTCACAAGCCTCAACCCTCGCACGATAGCTTGTGAATTCTGCCGTTCCTCCGGCCGCCGAGCTGGGCCGGCTCGCCGGCCCGCTGGTCGCGCAGTTCGTATCCATGTCAGCGCTTTTTTCGTGTTTTCGTGTTTCCGTGCGCGCTTTTCTTACGACCGCTTCGAGTTGGCCTCGTCGACGATCTTCTGAATCTGTTCGCAGTCAGCGTGCGGTTCGACGCCTTCGCGGCGCTGAAGATGCGGTCGACGATCTCGTCGGTCGGCGGGTAAGCCCGCGGCTCTCCAGCCAGAAGACGACGTTCGACCGGCCGGACATCGGGCCGACTTCGATCTGCTGCGCGCGGCCGACGAGGCTGGCGGGCACGGCCGCGTAGACCGCGTCCATCAGCGCGCGGTCGCCCTTGCGGAACGCTTTGACCACCGCCGCCGCGTGCACGCCGGTGGCGGTGCGGAAGGCGTCGGCGCCGATCACCGGGTAGTTCGGCGCGATCCGCACGTCGCACGCGCGCGCGACGGCCTCGCAGTAGGCCGGCAGCGTCGACAGATCGTGTTCGATGGTAGCCCATCATCACCAGGTTGACGAGCAGCAGATCGATCGGCGTGTTGCCGCAGCGCTCGCCGATGCCGAGCGCGGCGCCGTGCAGCCGCGTCGCGCCCGCCTCGAGCGCCGCGAGCGCGTTGGCGACGCCGAACCCGCGGTCGCGGTGGCCGTGCCAGTCGATGCCGACTCGACGCCGAGCTCGTCGATCAGCGTTCTTGACGAAACGGACGACCGCCCGCGCGCCGTCCGGCGTCGCGTGGCCGACCGTGTCGGCGATGCACAGCCGTGTCGCGCCGGCGCGGATCGCCGTCGTGAACAGCGCGCGCAGCGAAGCCGGGATCGGCGCGCGTCGTGTCCTCGGTGACGTACATCACCGTCAGGCCTTCCTTCACGGCGAAGTCGATGCGCCTCTTCGGTGGTCTTCTGCAGGAAGTCGAGCGTCCAGCCTTCGGCGTACTGGCGGATCGGGCTCGAGCCGATGAAGGCGCAGCACTCGATCGGCACGCCGGTCCGCTGCACGATCTCGGCGATCGGCTTGATGTCGGCGACGACGGTGCGCGCGGCGCAGTTGGCGGCGAATCTTCAGCCGGCCGTCGGCGATCGCGCGCGCCAGGCGCTCGACGTCGCGCGCCACGTGCGGCCCGGCGCCCGGCAGGCCGATGTCGGCCGTGTCGATGCCGAGCGCGTCCATCGTGATGCAGGATCGCGATCTTCTCGTCGATCGTCGGGGTGCGCACCGACGGCGACTGCAGCCCGTCGCGCAGCGTCTCGTCGTCGAGCATCACCGCCGGCCCGCGGACGCGCGTCGTCGGCGTTCCAGTCGTAGATCAGCGGATGGACGAGCAGGCAGTGAAATTTCAGAATTAAGATTTCAGAATTTAGATTTCAAGATTTCGACCTGCGGTGTTCGGCGTTCAGCGTGCGTGGAGCGCGACCGCGAATACCGCGAAGCCGATCGCCAGAACGCCACCGGCCGCGGCAGTCGCGGTCCAGAAGCGCACGCGACTGGGCGGCACGCATCCACGGAAACGCGAGCACGTACGGCGACGACTTCGAGCGCGGCCACGGCGGCAGCGTAGACGTATTCCCGCCCTTCGATGACGAGGATGCGATCGAAGACCACGTTCCAGACGACGAACGCGAACAGCAGCCAGAGGAAGCCGGCGAGGCGAACTCCGGCCTCGGTCAGCTGGCATTCGCCGTGACGGCCCGTTCCGGCGTCAGCCGCATGCCGAGCCGCGCCAGAAGCTGATCGTCGTGGGTCTGGCCCGGGTTCGGCGTGGTCAGCAGGCGATCGCCGAGGAAGACGGAGTTGGCGCCGGCCAGGAAAGCACAACGCCTGGGCCTCGTCGGTGAGCGACAGGCGGCCGGCGCTCAGGCGGACGAACGACGCCGGCATCAGGATGCGCGCCGTCGCGATCGTCCGGACCAGCTCGAGCGGATCCTCGGGCGGCAGATCCGCCGAGCGGCGTGCCGTCGACCCGCACGAGCAGATTGACCGGCACGCTTTCCGGATGCGGATCGAGCGCCGCCAGCTGCTGCAGCAGCCGGTAGCGCGACGCGCCGATCCTCGCCCATGCCGATGATGCCGCCGCAGCAGACCGTGATCCCCGCCCGCCGCACGCGCGCGAGCGTCTGCAGCCGGTCGTCATAGGTGCGCGTCGTGATGATGCGGCCGTAGAACTCCGGCGAGGTGTCGAGGTTGTGGTTGTAGGCGGTCAGGCCGGCGGCGCCGAGCGCGTCGGCCTGCTCCTGCGGTCAGCATGCCGAGCGTGCAGCACGCCTCCATCCCGAGCCCGCGACGACGCGCACCATGTCGAGGACGCGCTCGAACGGCGCGCCGTCCGGCACGTCGCGCCAGGCCGCGCCCATGCAGAACCGCGTCGCGCCCTGCTCGCGGGCGCGCGTCGCGGCCTCGCGTCAACTCGTCGAGACTGACGAGATCGGTGCGCGCGACGTCGGTCTGGTAGTGCGCCGACTGCGGGCAGTACGCGCAGTCCTCCGGACAGCCGCCGGTCTTGATGCTGAGGAGCATGCAGCCCTGCACCTCGTCGGCGCGGTGATGCGCGCGATGCACGGTCTGCGCGCGGAAGATCGAGATCGGGCAGCGGCGCGGTGTAGATCGCTTCGATCTCGGCGAGGGTCCAGTCGTGGCGAAGCAGTGCGGTCATGAAGTCTGAGTCTGACAACTGACGTCGTCAGAGTTCCAACTTCGCACATTCACGGCGTGCACTGACGCCTGAGCACGCGAGCGACGAGCACGCGCCGCCGCGAGCGACCGCGGCCGCGCGTCAGCGACGCGTGATCACGAGCCCATCGAGCAGCCGGCGCGGCTCTCGACGGGCGCCGGGCCTTGAACTTCGCCTCGGTCGTCGCCGTGCCGCACCGATAGCAGATGAGCGCCTTGTCGGCGATTTCGGTTCCGCACTGACGACACTGCATGCGCCGTGAGCGCTGGATGCGCTGAGGGACCGGCACGCACGGCCATCATGATCAGCACCAGCGCCGAACGTGCACACGATCGTCGCGCCGGTCGGCAGATCGAGCACGAGCGACAGGTAGACGCCGAGCGCCGACACGAGCGTGCCCATCGACCAGCCGATCGCCAGGCGCTTGCCGATCGAGTCGGCGTACAGCATCGCCGCCACCGAAGGCACGATCAGGTAGCAGAACACCAGCAGCACGCCGGCGATCGCCACCGACGAGGTGACGACGAAGCCGAACGACGCGTAGAACAGAAAGTCCCAGAACCGGATCGAGAGCCCCGCGCGCCTCGGCGCCGCTCGGGATCCATCGAGATCGCGAGGAACTGGTGGCGGAAGACGTAGTGGAACGCGCCGACCGCGCCGTAGAGGAGCGCGGTCTTGCCGACTTCGGCCCACGACACGGCGAGGATGTTGCCGACCAGCATGTCCTTCAGGTGCTCGCTCTCCGAGGTCGCCTTGCTCATCGCCAGAATCGCCGCCGCCGACGCCACCGCGTAGCAGATGCCGATGATCGCTTCCTGCGGGATGCGCGCGCGCCGGCTGCGGATCGTCGAGAAGACCAGCGCGCCGATGAAGGTGAACGCCAGGCTGATCCAGTAGACGACCGGCGCGTGCGGGTCGCCGCCCGAGATCGGCAGCAGCAGCGCGATCGTCGCGCCGAGCGCCGCGATCTGCGCCAGCGACAGGTCGACGAAGATCACGCCCGCGCTCGACGACGTGGACGCCGAGGTAGGCGTGGATGCCGGTCAGGATCAGGCTGGCGGCGAACGGCGCCGCCAGGAACTCGAGCGATGCGCGGTGTCCATGGCGTCCTATTTCGCCCCGGTCTGCTTGATGGCGTCGACCAGCAGGTTGACGTCGTAGTCGAACAGCTTGAAGTAGTCGGTCACTTCCTTCGTGCCGCCGACCGACGGCGGCAGCACCAGCACCTGCGCGCCGGTCTGCGCGGCCGATCGCGTTCGGCGTCTTCAGATCGAAGTACGGCTCGACCAGGACCAGCTTGACGTTCTGCCGCTTCATCTCGTTGATCAGATCGAGCGTGTGCTGCGGCGTCGGCGGAATGCCGGGCCGCGGCTCGACGTAGCCGATCGACGTCGAGGCCGAAGCGATCGGCGAAGTTCGGTGAACGAGCGGTGGTAGGTGACGACCTTCATCCCCTTGTACGGCGCCATCGCCGCCAGCCACCGCTTCTCGGCCTCGTCGAGGCGACCGTGAGAAGTCGGCGAGCCGCTGGTCGAAATACGCCTTGTCGTTCGGCCGCAGCTCCGACAGCTTGTCGGCGATCGTCCCGGGCGATCGCCTTGCCGTTCTCCGGATCGAGCCAGTAATGCGGATTGCCGAGCGGATGCACGTCGCCCATCGCCCGCGTGATCTGCCCTGCGGGATGTCGAGGATGCGCGCCTGCAGCGACGCGTCGAGGTAGCCGGGCGCCGCCCGGCTGAATCTTCGCGTTCCGGCTCTGCTGAATGAGCGGCGGCAGCCAGCCGATCTCCAGCTCGCGGCCGACGACGACCAGCAGGTCGGCGTGCTGCAGCTTGAGGATGAAGCTCGGCTTCGCTTCGACGAAGTGCGGATCCTGGTAGCCGCGCGCGATCGACTCGACCGTGATGCGGTCGCCGCCGACTTCGCGCGCGATCGCGGCGAGATCCTCGGTCGTCGTGATGACGTTCAGCTTGCCCTGCGCGTGGACCGGGCCGCAGCACCAGCGAGCAGCGCGAGCAAAGCGATAGTCTTCATGTCATGGCCTCATTCACTGCTCCGGAACCGATGACCGACTTCCTCGACTGATCACATCTCCTCGCACGGCTAGAACGGATGCGCGCCGTGCGCGCCGATCGAGAACTGGAACTGGAACAGGAACTCGTTGGCCGCCGGCCGTCGGCGTAGTTCGTCCGCCGGTACTGGCCGCGCATCTGGCTGAACTCGCTCGGCCAGAAGGTCAGCAGCGCCGAATCCGCCCTTGTCGCGCAGGATCGCGTCGTCGGCGCGCTCCGAGCGATCGAGGCGGACGCCGGCGAACCAGCGGCGCGCGAACTGGTAGTCGCCCGACACAAAGAACCCGGCGCTGTCGATGCTGGCCCGTCCGGCTGGTCGCGCCGGCTCCAGACCACCTCGGTCCGGCCGACGAACGAGTCGGTAGATCGAGCGCTGCAGCGGCCGCCACCGGAACGTCGCGTCACGCCGAAGAGATCGTCGTGTGTGACGGTCCGAAGTCGCGCCGTCGAGCACGCCGGCGCCGTTATGCCCGCGCGTCACGACCCGCCGAGGTCGATGTTGGTCGACTCGGTGATGTCGTGATAGCCGCGCAGGTGGCCGACATAGCTGAGATCGCCGCGCTCGCTCGCGGTGAAGATGTCGCCCGAGTCGCCGCGGAACACCTGGCCCGTCGCCTCGAGGAAGAACCAGCGGTTCGGGAATCAGCCGCGCCACCGAGATGCCGGCGTCGCGCGATGCCTTCTTCGCCGCCGACGCAGATTGTCGGTGACGAGCGGCCGGTCGGTCCACGGCAGCATGTGGTTGTGCAACGTGTTGACCTTGCCGAACGCCGCGCGCATCTTGCCGACCTTCAGTCAGCAGGCCGCCGGGAAGCGTCGGGAAACGTGATGAAGCCCTCCTCGAGCTCGACGCCTTCCTCGCCGAACGCGATGAAGAAGTCGGCGCGCGCATAGGGATCGACGATCGCCTGGAACGACGCTTCGGACTCGTGCATCTCCAGCGCCGGCTCGGGCTGACGTCGTTCTTGCCCGCCGCGCCGAGGAAGTTGCCGATCACGGCGATGTCGGGGTTGAAGATCTTCGACGCGGCGGTGGCGTTGCCGTAGACCGGCAGCCGCCGCTCGGTCCGCCGGCGCCCTCGGCGCCCGGCGGCACGTCCGCGGTCGGCGGTGCACCGGCTGCCCGCCGCCTGCGGAGGCGCCGGCCCGGTGGCGGCGGCTGGCCACCACTCATCGCCGCCAGCCTCGACTCGAGAGCGGAGAGACGCGCCGAAAAATCGTTTTTCATCTCGTCGATTTCCGCCCGCAGCTCCTGGGCGGCGGCGGCATTCGCCGCAGATTGTTGCTGCGCCGCTGCAGGTCTGATGCCGACGCAGCACAGGATGACCGAGGTCCACACGAGCGTGCTCGCTCTCACGACGACCTCCCCTGCGCCGCACCGCCGCCGCTGCCTCGGGCGCTGGGACCGGGGCGCCGAACAGGACCTTGAAATCCCGTCTGATCTCCGGCGCCAGATCCTTGAGATACGACAAGTGATTCCGATAGAGCTCATTGGTCGCGTTATCGAGCCTGACCGTGATCGTGTTCACCCCTCGGCCTGAGTCTGAATGAGTAAGCGCCAAACAGACAAAACAGCTCAGAGCCGTCGGTCGGCGTCTCCGCTCCGAAGACCCGATCCTGTTTCGCGGTGAACGTGACATCGCCGCCGGCCTGGAAGGCGTTGACCACATAGCGAAAGCCCGCCGCGAAACCGGAACGGCGGAATGCGCGGCAATGGGTCGTCCGTGTCTTTCAGGCTGCCGTGTACGTAATCGAACCCGACCTCCGCGGCCAGCTGCGATGTCATCTGAAAGTCCGAATGCGCCTCGATCCCCTGCAGGACGCTGTTGGCGCTGACGGACGATGGAGAACTGGGAACTCGCTCTCTTCTGCCTCGATGTCGCGCCCGGGGAAGCGCTCCGCAAACTCGTCTAGGCGCGCTTCGAACTCTTCCTGGGTCAGCGGATTGCGAAACACGTAATCGGCGATGTCGTTGCGGAGGTACGTGATCTCGCCGGATGCACGGGCCGAACGCCAGCGCAACCCGTCCGTCGAACCCTAGCGCATGTTCCGGCTCGAGCCCGGGGTTGCCGATTTCGAACGCGAAATTGCCAGGATGCACACCGAAATAAAACAGCTCTTCTAGGGCCGGATACCGCGCCGCCCGCGCCAGGCTGACCACGAACGTGAGGGCATCACGAGCCGCCGCCGGACGGAACAGCAACCCGGCCGATGCCGAGCCAGTGTCGAACGACCGGTCGTCTTCCTCGAAGGGGGAATAATGCGCGTGATTGAAGCGTCCGCCGAGCTGGACCGTGACATGCGGCCACGTCAGCTCTTCGTAGGCGAAGAGCGCCGTCGGCATTTGATTGACCGCCGGCGAGAGCGCTTCAGCGCCGACGGCATCGAACGCGCGCCCCATGAACCAGGCGCCCACCTTGATCTCGAGCCGTCCGTACGCGCGGTGCGACCCGAGAACCTCTAGATCCGTCGTGTTGTTCGTGAATGCGGTGCCGATCTCCTCGCCTTCGAGCTCTTCGTGTTCTTGCAACTGGCGGATCGCCAGGGTGGTGCGGAACGACTCGAAGGCACCCGTCAGATCCGGGGCGCCTCCTCGGAACGTGACGTTGTGACGTCGAGGCGTGAGTTGCAGTGTGCCTTCCTCGACGACGGGGATCTGGTACTTCGTGTCGTCGTAGCCGTAGCTGCCGCCCAGATATCCGCGGGTTCCGGTCCACGATGCGCCAAAGTTCACGAACCCGTTGCGCGACTGCGAGTTGACCAGGTCGCCTTCCGGCGTGGCCACGTCGCCGGACCGGCGCCCCCCGGCGCCTGCATGTACCGCAACGCGACCGTTGCCCGCGCGAAACTCTTCGGAGCCGGCGCCGCCGCCCTCATCGGCCGCCGATCCGAGGTCGAACGTCGCGTCGCCCGACACGCCTTCTATGGCGCGCGTCGGAATGTCCTCAGTGATGACATTGACCAATCCGCCGATCGCATTTGCTCCATACAGCAGCGTCGCCGGCCCGCGCACGACCTCGATCCGCTTGGCCGCCGCCGGATTAATCGCCACGCCATGGTCGCCAGACTGGCTCGACAGATCGCCCATGCGCTGACCGTCCTGCAGGATCTGGACGCGGTCGCCGTCGAGGCCGCGGATGACGGGCCGGGACGGCGCCGGACCGAAGCTGCGCGCCGCAACGCCAGGCTGGTTCTCCAGCGTCGCGCCCAGCGACATCTGCAACTGTTTACCCAGCTCCTGCCCGACGAGGACCGATGTCGGCTGGTAGGCCTCAAACTGGCTGCGGGGCTCGGGGCTGACCGATACCGTCTCGTGGTAGTGCAGTTCGGGATTGACGGTGACATCAACCTGAGCCACCGATCCGGGCCCCACCGTTATTTCGCTTCGCCGCGACGATATACCCTGGGAACGGACTGATACGTGGTACGAGCCTGGCTGGACGTTCTCGAACGTGAAGGTGCCGTCCTCGGCGGTCACCGTTTCGCGTCGCAGTTCGTCGATCCGGATCGTGGCGCCCGCCACTGTCATTCCAGTCACCGAGTTGATCAATCGACCTTTGAACCCAGCTAAGCCCTGAGCTGCCGCGGGTTCGATCGCGAACACGCCGAGGAGCACCGCGACGCTAGCGAACATTGAAAGAGCTGCCCGCATAAACCCTCCACGTTCAACAACCTGATTCGACTAAAGGGACCGACCGCGGTACGCCGAGACGCGTGGAGCGACCCCACGGGCGTGATGCGCCGCGCGGGAACGTCGATCAGCGTCCGCGGCTGCGTCGCCGCGAACGGAATATCGCTTGGTGGTGAGCCTTCAGGCGAAAACGGGCGGCGAACGGCCGCTGTTGGCCGCGGCGAGGAGAGCGCTTTCCGAAATCGGATCGGATGCCGCAGCCGAGCCCGCGTCGCTGAGGACGGCAGCGCCGGGCGTCGAATGCGTCTCGGCGCTCGACCCGACGGGACTCGAAGTGCAGGAGGTGCAGTGCTGCGGGGCCTTGAGGTGGCAGATCAGGTTGTGGTGCTCGAAGGGCGCTGCGGCCACCAACAGCGTGTGCAGCACCACCCCGAGCAGGGCGAAACGCCGGATCCGACGATCCAGGCCCTGAGCCATCACTTTGGATGATACACCCGGGGTGGACTAGGAGAAAAGCTGGGAACTGGGAACCGGGGAACTAGAACGGGACCCCTGGCAATATCTGCCGCTTTCGGGCGACCGGAGGGGGTGCAGGATCTGCCCTGACGGTCGACAAAATTTCGAATTTCAGGAACAAAGGTTCACGGCATGCCGAATGCTGCTTGGCCGCGGCATGGCCGAGAGTTTCGACGAACTTCGCGACAGGACCAAACAGTTTGCGTTTGCGGTGATCGACCTTGTCAAAGTGATGCCGCGCAATCTCGCGGCTGACGCCATCGCCCGACAGTTGATTCGCGCCGGAACGAGCGTATGTGCCAATCATCGCGCGGCGGGCCGTGCGCGATCACGAAGAGAATTCATCGCGAAGCTGGGCGTGGTCGTCGAAGAGGCGGACGAGGCGGAGCTGTGGTTAGAAGCGCTATTTCGATGCAATCTGTCGCCGCGAGAAGCGACGGACCGGCTGCTTCGGGAAGCGCGTGAGCTTCGCGCGATCTTTGTTCAATCGGTGAAGACTGCGAAACGTGGCCTTGTTCGTGACACCGTGAATGGACTCTTGGCGCGCTCGTTCTACTGGCCGTCCTGATCCTCTTGAAGCAAGAGGCGGTTCCTCAGTTCCTCAGCTCCTCAGCTCCTCAGCTCCTCAGCTCCCGGAGATCCCACCCCTTTGGCCATCAGCTGATCGCTGATGTGCGTGAGGGGCTCCGTCCCGTAGACGTCGCGCGGCAGCTGCCGCACGTTGACGCGGGCGAACCGCTTAAACCGCCGCTCGATCTCATCCAGGTAGGTGCGCTCCTGCGCCTTGCGCGAGCGATAGAACTCGCCCTCGAGATCGTCGGGCAGCACGCGGTTGACGATCAGGCCGCCGACGTCCATGCCGGTGTCGCCAAGCAGTTCGGCGGCGCGGGCGGTCTCGTCGATCGCCAGCCGTTCCGGCATGCGTCACCAGCACGAACGACGTGCGCCGGCGATCCATGATGATGCTGCGCAGCCGTCCCACCGCTCGTGCCGGCGCTCGAGCGCGCCAGCACGGGATCGGCCTCCGCGGCCGCTACCGGGCTCTGCTCGCCGCCGCGATCGATCTCGACCAGCGCGCGGCGATGCCGGACGAGCGCCTGGATCCACGTCGCCATCGCCTCCGGCATCCGCAGGAGCTGCAACGTGTGGCCGGTCGGCGCCGTGTCGAAGACGATCAGGTCGAGTTCGCGCCTCCCGCCCGACGATGAGGTCGATCATGCGATCGAGCAGCGCGACCTCGGCCAGCCCGGGCGACGCCGCCGCCATGTCGATCTGCCGGTGGGCCTGCCGGATGACCTTCGGGCTGAACATCCGCTCGATGTCGCGCTTGACGTCGCCGATGTAGCGCGCCGCCTCCGCTCGGCGTCGATCTCGACGCCGATGAGCCGCGGCGCGACTCGCGCTCGCGGGCCGATCTTCCGCTCGAAGATGTCCGACGGTCGAGTGGGCGGGATCGGTCGACACGAGCAGGACGCGCGGCCGCCGGCGGCTCGCCGCCAGCGCGAACGCCGACGAGCAGGTCGTCTTGCCGACGCCGCCCTTCCCGCCGAAGAAGACGACCTGTGCGCTCGCAGTCGGGAGCGGTCAGCAGCATGGCAGGCTGCCGATCGGCGAATGCTCGATCCCCATCCGGCGGTGCCACTGGTGAAAATGTTCGAGGAGGTAGGGGATAGACCTCCAGCAGATAGAGCGTCGCGGGGTTGGGCAGCGCCGCGGCTTCCATGAAGCAGAGCAACAGGAAGAGATCGTTCAGTCGCGGTCTGCTGACGAGATCCTGCTCGTAGCGGCCGAACGCGGCGCCGCGGAGAAATTCACCGAACCGCTGACGGAATTCGTCCCAGGACATTAATTACCCGAGGGGCTTCGCCCCTCGGACTCCCCGACACGCTCTCTCCCGCCTTCGCCAAGGCTACGGCGGGCAAGCGCGCGATCCTTTTCACCGTCGGCCCGCTCCGTCTTGGCCGCCATAGCGCACTAGCGTTTTAAGCGCGAAGGCGGCTCGCGTGGCTCGCTCGCGCGCTCGCTCGCGACGGATCAACTGGTTTACGAGATAGCTTCTAGCCAGCAAGCTGATGCTGACTAGTCGGCTCTGGGACTTAGAAGAAGATCCGTAGCTCTCCAGCGGCCTGCAGCCCGCCGACGCGGACGCTGCCGACATCGATGTTGTTAACCGTGGAACGGCACCTCGGCTCGCGAGTAAGCGGCAATGAGTCCGCCGACACCCCACGACGCGCCGAGCTTGAAACCGATATCTCCCGCAACATTGAAACCGACCTTCGCCTCTTTGCCACGTCCCAGCGTTGCCGAAGAAAACGTCGCCGTGTCGAAGGGGTAGGCTTCGTTGAAGATGACGTCGGTCACAAAATCCTGTGAGGTATTGAAGAAGGACTGCGCCGCCGGACAGGACAAGCGCCAGCGACGACGTGCCGGCGAAGTAGGCGGCGTTCGCAATGGAAAGCGGTTTCGCTTCAATGCACGCTGGAGACTTCGCCCGCAATCGGCCG
>CAVVPE010000023.1:0-361127 GCA_963750035.1 uncultured Acidobacteriota bacterium
CGACGCTGACGGCGCGCGACTATCAGGCTGGCGGAGCGGCGCTTGCGCGAATTGCCCGATCAGCTTGCGGTCCGCGTCGGCTACACGCCGGAAGCCGACGGGTTCGCGACCGTGCTGTCGCGGTCGCCGAACGGGCGGCACGGCCATACTGGCTGACTGTAGGAGCCCGCGCGGCGATCGGGAGAGAGGTGCGCGCGACCCTGCCCGGATGGGCGGGGCAAGGCGAGGTCTGGACCGCAAGCTGGCGGTGGTGGTCGAACCGGCCTCGAGTCGGACTGGATTTCACCGCGCCCCGGGTGGGCTTCCTGCGGGGCGTCTCGAAGGCATCCGGATCATGGGAACGCGAAACCTACGCCGTCGGCGAGGTCACGCGGCTGCACGGCGGCTTCGCGACCGCCGACTGGCTCGCCCCCGACCTCCGGTATGAGCTCTCGTTCGGCGTCGACTCGTGGAACGGTTCGCACCGGACCGCTTCGTTCGGAGCCCGCCTCGAGAGACGTCTTCTGAACGATCGCCTCGCGCTTGCCGCCGGCGGCCAATACTTCGCGCCACTTTCGGCCGGCCCGGGCTTTTCCACCGGATCGCTGGCGGCCGGTTATCGAACATCCCGCCGCGATTCCGGTCTCGTCCACACGATCGACGCTGGGTTGGACGTCGGCAGCACGGACGCACCGCTCGCCCTGTGGTCGGGCGCCGGCGAAGGCATGGCGCGGCCGCATCTGCTCCGCGCGCACCCCTTGCTCGTCGGCGACGTGTTAAGCGGCCCTGTGTTCGGGCGGAGGGTGATGCACCTGACAGCGGAGAGCCGACGCTGGTTTTCGGCGCCGGCGTTGATCAGGCTCGGCATCGCCGGATTCGCCGACGTGGCCAGCGCGTCGCGCCGGCTTCAGGGCGACGAGACCATGACGCACGTCGACGCGGGCATCGGAATTCGCCTGCGGCTGCCCGGCGCCGGCAACGGCCTCGTCCGCGCCGATTACGCGCGCGGTTTACGCGATGGACGCCAAACGGTCAGCGTGGGGATTATCGCGGATCGATTTTGATCGGACGGGTGCGGGCCTGCCGCGCCGAAGCCCGGCACGAGCACGGCGGGCGAAGGCGGGTGCCGGGTGCCTGGCACCCCGCACTTACCTCGTTGCCTCAATCATCACGTAGACAGTCAGGAACAGAAGCGCATTGGGCACGGCCGACCACCAGAAGGCAATGCGCCATTCGCGGCGTTCGAGGCCTGGGCGTGGCGCGCGGCCGGTCCATCGCACGAACGGGATGGCGACCGCTTCGATCGCGAGCGCCGACAGCAGACCGGCGACGAGAATCGACGCTCCGTAGTTGTCGGGTATGACGCCGCGGCGGAGCAACGATTGATTGAGGCTCGCGAGCCATAGCCAAAAGATCGCCACGGTCCAGCCGGCGGCAAGCCAGTGCAGCGACTTTCCGAACACCCGCACAGACGAAGGTTCGGAGAAGTCGGTCATGAAGAGACGGCGGGCTTCAGCGAGCGGGACGGTCAGCGGGACGAACGGCAGCGAGCCACTCGCGTAGTCTGCCACGAAATGCGGATCGGGATGGTGCGTCCTCGGCGGCACGCCGCTCCCACTGCAAATTCGCGTCCATTCATCCGAGGGGCTTCGCCCCTCGGACCATTGGCCCCCAGCACGCTTCTCGCCCTTACGAACCGGAACGGCGGGCCTCGGCGAGCCCCTGGCGAGCGGTTTGAGACGCGGGGTCCAGCCACAGTGCCTCGGCGAAGAATCCCGCTGCGGCGGCTCGATTGCCTTGCGCAAGCTCCAGCACGCCGAGATTGGTATACGCGGTGCTGTCGTGCGCGTTGAGGCGCAGCGACGTCTCGAACGCGTTCCGGGCGGCGGCGGTCTGACCGAGCTTGGTCTGCGCGGCGCCAAGCAGATCGTAGGTCGGTGCGTAAGCAGGATCCGCCGCGACCGCCCGCTCCGCCAACCTGACGGTTCCCTCGGCGTCGCCGCGCAGGAATCGCGACACCGCTCCGAAGTAGTGCGTCACCGCGCGTTGCGGCGCGATGCGATTGAGCTGTTCGACGACGAGCCCGAGCTGGACTGCATCGCCGGCATCCGCGACCAGCGTGGCTTCCTGCTCGAGCGCGGCAACTTGAACCGGCTGCATCGACGAAGCCTGCTCCGCGGTGGCCAGGGCCGCATCCATCGCCCCGCTCGCCGCGAGCAGCTTCGAGCGAGCGATGGACCAGGCCGGCGTCGCGGTGGGTCTCTCTTTCAAGTCGGCGAGCGCGTCAGCCGCGCGCCGCGCCATGATGGCCGCGCGAGCAAACCCGTCGAGCGCGGCGGCATCTGACGGATCGCGCGCCAGCGCCCTCAGATAATCGTCGTACGCCGTGGCGAAAAAGTCGGACCGGAACATCATGGCGCCGCGATTCCGCCACTGGACGGCTGTGGCGGCGTCGAAGGCGGCCCGGATCGGCGGAGGCCGATCCGCGTCGGCGAGCAGCCGCCGGATGTTCGACGCATTCTCTCGCGCCGCGCTGCCATGGACCTCACCCGGCGCCGAGAATTCCAGCGTCATGCGATCGTCGTCCAGGATGGCGGCGCCCTCTCCATAGCGTGCCAGTTCGGCCGGGCCGCCGGCAAACAGCGAGAGGAGCGAAAACGGTTCGACCGCGCCGACACTCTCCAGGTCCCCGGCGATGCGGTCGTTCGACCAGCCACGCGCGATCATCCCGATGCGCCCGACGATCGGATCGTCGCTGGCGACAAACAGCGCGTCGTTCTCGCCGATCAGCCAGATCGTGCCGCCGGGAAAGACCGACGTGAAGGTCGCGGCAATCGAACGCAGGTCGCGGTCACTGATGTTGTAAATGTTCGCCCACTGGCAGACGACGCCGCCCGGCGCCAGGCGGGCGCGTGCCGCCTCGAAAAACTCCCGGGTGAAGAGTGCGGCAACCCCGGCGATCCAGGGATTCGACGGCTCCGACACGATCACGCGTACTTCGCCGGCGTCAGCTGCAGGTGTGAACGGCCGTCGGCGACGATGATGCGCGTGCGGGGATCAGCGAGGGCGTCGTGATTCTCGGCAGCGAAGTGCCGTGAGGCCTCGACGACGTCGGGGAAATTTCGGCGACGTCTATGTGGTCGACAGGATGACGAAGCGCCGAGCCCAGCGTCACGCCGCTGCCCATCCCGATGATGAAGACGGTTTTCGGGTTTCCGTGCAAGAGCAGCGGCAGGTGGGCGATCGCGCGCTGCGTCAGCATGTCGCTGCGGTTCGACGCGTCGGTCTTCCCGTCGATCGCGAGCGAGAGCGTGCCGGTGAGCCTCTTCACCGACACGGTGGCCGCGGCGCCTTCGCGGTAGTAGACGAGGGTGCCGGCCTTGAGCTGGGTGATCAAATCGAGATCCCCGGGCACGTACAGCGCGTACATGTATGCGCCGCTGGCCAGGAGCGGCCGATCCCACGCGGGGGACAGAAACACCACCAACAGGGCCGCGGCGGCACCCAGCAGGCTCGCGACTCGGGCCCGGGTCGTCAAACGGCCTCCGATGACGACGATCACGCTGGCGGCCACGAGCATCCCGGCAACGAGCGTCATCGAACGCTGCAACCCGAGCAGCGGGATCGCGACAAAGCCGGCCGCAAGCGATCCGGCAACCGAGCCCACCGTGTTTACCGCGTAGACGATTCCGAACCTGCCCGGAGCAGCCTCCGCATGCGCGCGGAGCGTCGCGAGCGCGAGAGGAAAAGCCGCGCCCAGGCAGATCGCGGCCGGGATCACGAGAGTGGCGGCCAGGATGACGCCGCCTGAGGTCAGGCTCGCGTACTGCCCTGGAGCAGCCGCGAACCGCTCGGCGACCGCGCGAGGAAGCATTCCGCCGGCGAGATACGAGGCTGCGGCGACCGCCGTGCTCGCCGACACGAGCGAGATCGCCAGCCATGCCGCCGGCTCCCGTGCGCGCCCGGCCATCCACGCGCCCGCGGCCGAACCCATCGCGAGGCCGAGGATCAGCGCGGCAATCGTCGCGGCAAAGGCGTAGGTCGTCGGGCCGATCGTCATCGCCAGCACACGCGTCCAGGCGATCTCGAACAGCAGCGCCGCGAACCCGGACAAGCCGAGCGCTACGGCCGCGAGCCAGAGCGGCAGCGGCGGAATGACCGGCTCGACGCGTTTCATGTCTTCTTCGCCGGTCTCTTGATTTCGGCTGCCGGTTCATCGAGCGGCATGTTGTCTTCGGCCCTGGCGACGAGAAGAACCGCTGCCGCCGCCGAGGCGCTGGCGCCGACAGCGATCAGGACGGATCCGGAAACGCCCACAGTGGGGATGAGCACGAATCCCGCGAGCAGGGCGCCCGCTGCCGCGCCAGCCGTGTTCCACGCGTAAAGCGCGCCGGCCGCACGCGCCGCGGGCCAACGGCTTCGCGCCGTGAACCACCGTACTGCGCACAGGAAATGTCGCGCCCAGGGCAACCGCGGGTACAGGATCAACAGGAACGACACGCCGAGCCGCACGATCGGAAACAACAGACCTGGTTCGCCGTTCCGGTAGGCCCAGGCGAGCACCGGCGCTGTCGTGCGCAATTCGACGGGCAGGATGAGCGCGAGCGCCGCGACCGACACCTCGAGGGCAACGTAGATGTACAGACACTGGCGGAGCGTCAAGCGCGCCGCGAGTCGACCCGCAACCGCCGCGCCGATCGCAAGACCGCCCATGAACGCGGCAACGACGGCGCTGGCGGCCGCCGTCGTGTGTCCGATGTGGAGGGTGAGAAGCCGTGTCCAGCTGACTTCGTAGATGAGGCCCGCGACGCCGGAACACGTATAGGCGACGAGGAACGCGGCCGGCGCGACACGATGGGATCGGCGCAAAGTACCTGTTTTTCAGACCCACCGCCAATGGCGCGCGGTCAACACCTGGCGGCTACGACGATGAGTTCGGCTGATACGTGGCGTAGATGATGCGGAACCCGTCGCCGACATACTTTTCGTCTCGGCGTCGTTCGAGGTCACCATCGCGCACGCCCGTTTCTTGGCGACGCACGCCTTCGCGACGGTTTGAATCGCCGCTTCGGTCCCCGGTTTCTTGTCGGCCGGATTGGCCCAGCGTCCCTCGCCGTAGTTCATCGTCAGATCGGTCGGACCGATGAGGACGCCGCCGACGCCGGGAACGTCGAGGATCGCATTGATATTCTTGACCCCTTCCGGGTTCTCGATCATCGGAAACGCGATGAGCTCCCCATCCGGGTTGAGAGGCCACACGTCGGCGCGCGCCACATAATCCGCGGGGTTCTGCAGTCCCCATCCGGCGCCGCCCGAACATCCGCACCCGCGCCTGCCCGGCGGGTTCTGATACTTCGAGGTCTTGAGCTGCGGGTAGCGCATCGATTGAATCACCTTCAGCGCCTGCTCGGCGTTGTCGACCTGCGGAACGATGATGCCCATCGCGCCGCTTTCCAGCACCTGCTTGATGATCCAGCGCACGTCCTGATCGCCTTCAGCGGGAATGCGCACGATCGGGGCGAGCGCCGGCTGACCCTGTGCGTTCTTGTTCGCGAACATTTTCGTGAGCGTCGCCCGCAGCTCGGTGACATCGTAGGGCCGGTGCTCCCGATCGACGAACGCCCAGGTGTCGCCGGTGATCGCCGTGCGCCCGTTCTCGAGCGCCTCGATCAGCCGGTTGCGCCTGTCCTTCGGCTGCGCGCCGAGCCAAGGCTCGGTCAAGACCGACAATCCGAGAAGTTGTACACAAGACCGCCGCAGACCACACGGCGAGAACCGGCAGGCGCTTCGGAACATCGTTCATGGCGACACCCCGTCTATTTGTCACGTGGGAGTGCGAAGCTTATGGACTCGCCTGAATGACGTCAAGCATCCCCTTGCTCCACCAGTTCCGCTGGCTCCAGCGTCGGCAGGAACCCTCCCGACTGATGGGCCCACAGCGACGCGTAGACGCCTCCATTCGATAGCAGGTCATCGTGCGCTCCGCGTTCGACGATGCGGCCGGCATCGAGAATGATCAGTTCGTCCATCCGACGGACGGTCGACAGTCTGTGGGCAATCACGATCGAGGTGCGCGTCTCGAGCAACGTCCACAGTGCTTCCTGAATGAGGGCCTCGCCCTCGGAATCGAGCGAGCTGGTCGCCTCGTCCAGGATCAGGATCGGCGCGTCTTTCAGGATCGCGCGCGCGATGGCAATCCGCTGACGCTGGCCGCCCGACAGCTTCACGCCGCGTTCGCCAACGAGCGTGTCGTAGCCGTTCGGCAGCGCCTCGACGAACTCGGCGGCGTGCGCCAGCCGCGCCGCCCGACGCACGTCGTCGTCGCTCGCGCCCGGCCGCCCGACGCGGATGTTGTCCGCGATGCTTCGGTGGAACATCGACGGGTCCTGCGGCACATATGCAATGGCTTTGCGCAGGTCCTCCTGGCGCACGCGATCAATCGGCTGGCCCCCTAGCAGGATCGCGCCGCTCTCGACGTCCGCGAAGCGCAACAGCAGGCGGGTCAGCGTCGTCTTGCCGCCACCCGAACGGCCGACCAGGCCGACGCGTGCCCCGGGCGGAATGCACAGCGAGAACCGCTCGAGCAGCAGCGGCTGGCCAGGGCTGTACCTGAAGTTGACGTCGCGCAGTTCCACGCCGAAATCTCGCCGGGCGGAACGGCTGCGGGGAGGCCGGATCCGCGACGCTTGGCGGATCGAGCAGCAGTTCGGCGAACTGCGCCGCGTCGGTCAGCGAGCTTTCGAGGTTGCGGTAGACGCGGTTGAACTCCCACATCACCCGCGTGGCGCTGCCGTAGTAGCTGAAGGTCAGGAACACCGCTTCGAGGCTGGCGCCGGTCCGGTTGCCAACGGCCAGCGCGACGAGGAGGCCGCCGAGGTTCGTGAGCACGAACATCGGCGATGCCAGCATGTCGACGCGTGTGTTCTGGTAGTCCCACGACCGCAGCACCTTCGCGCCGAAATCCCTGACGTTCTGTTCGTGCATCGCCGCTTCTTCGGCTTCGCGCGCGAACGCGCGCACCGTCTCCGCGTTGGCGATCGAATCCGCCAGATGACCGGCGAGGACGTTCGACGCGGTTTCGCGGATATCAACCAGCCGCCGGCGGCGGCGAATCAGCGGCACCATCAGCGCGAACGTGGTCAGCAGCAGTCCGACGAGCACGATGATGAGCCAGGGCGAGTACTGCCAGAGCACGACACCGGCAAAGCCGAGCGGCAGGAAGCTCGCCGAGACCTGGAACGCCATCACGTCGAACACGTCTTCGAAACGCCGCGCGTAGCCGAGCGCGCGCTTGGTGAGCGAGCCGGCGTAGTTGTTGTGGAAGAACGCGAGATCCTTCGCGAGCAGCTCGTCCATCGCCTCAATGTACAGGGCTTCCAGGCAGCGGATCTCGATCCGCATGATCATCGCCACGCCGACGCGCCACGCGATCTGGCCGGACACCCACAGCGCGATGAAGGTGAAGATGTAGGGGCGCAGCTCGTCAGCGGTCAGTTGACGGTTGTTGGCGAATGCGCCAAGCAGCCTCGCGACGACGAGCGCCGGCGCGTAGAGCGTCAGCACGTCACCGACCGCCGGCAGCAGCAGCGCGCCAGCGGCCATGAGGGGCCAACGGCGGACCTGGGCCAGGTAACGGCGCAGCACGAACCGCAGTGCCGCGCCGAGCCGGTCTTCTCTCTCCGGGTTTTCAGCCATGACGCGCTCGATTCACGAAAAACACGACGTACAAAGGAAAGGGCCATCACCTGTGTCCAGGTGATGGCCCTCGGTGAAAACCCGGGGAATGTGACCTACATCACCTGCGTACGTTGATACCGGCACCGATGCCGAGCATCAGATGCACCTGGTATTCCGGGACGAAGGTGAATTTCATCGGAAGGTCAGGAGAACACAGAGCTCAGGCCACTGTCAACTTCAGCGTGTCGCGCACCCGAATCTTCGCGCATAATCGCGCCACCGAATCAGTCCGCGAGACACGACACCACCAGCTCAGCCGTTCGCGTCATGGAACGGCCCCGGAGAGGCCCATGAAATTCGTACCGCGCGTGATTACCGACGGCCGCGCTGTCGCGCTGGGCGGCTACGTTCACCGTGTCAACGACAATGTCATCCGCCATAACCTGGCCGTCCCATCGGCGTCCGCCTCATTCGGCGGCATGTCCGATATGAAACCCGGTCCGTACGCTCTTCTCGTCCGATGATGGCGGCGACAAGGTCGTCTCGTTCGGCGGGGCCGAGGTGAAGACCTGGCATCATCGCGAGGACGGCAACGGCAAGGGGCCCACCCAAACCGTCCATTCGAAGTCGAGCATCACCGACCTATCGGTTGGCAACCGGTTGTTTCTCGCCCGCGCGAGTGCGTACCTCAAGAGCGTCTATCAGGAAGGCGACCCGCAGCCCACGATCACACCGGTCGAAGCCACCATCGAGGGACTGGTGATCGACGGCGTTCGCTTCAACGTGACGATCGCCGCCGATACCGTGACCAATCTGGCCACGTGCCACGACTTCCATCACGCCGCGATGCATGACAAGCACTTCAAGGACACGCAGGGAAAACGACTGCTGTCGCTGTGGGACGGCGAAGACGGCCGGGCGGCGAAGGGATGCTTCGTCTACTCGCTGGTCGGGCGGATCGAATGGGACGGGAAGCTGCCGAAGGGTGCAGACGTGAGCGAAGACAGCCACGTGATCGTCTGGCCCGACTTCGGCAAGATCGTGCTCGGGGAGATGCTGATCTCCCACTTCAACCGGCGCCTGACGATGATGCGGCTGGAGCTGGGTTCGCCGCTGGAAGCGCAGCATGGAAATCGCCGACGTCCAAACGAGCACTCAAGGCCTGCCGTGATCGCCCGCCGGCCGCTCATGCTGCTCCTGCTGATGGGAGCGGCGTCATGCGCGCCGCCGGCCGATCGTGCCGCTTCGGCGCACGACAGCATCGTCGCCGATCTGGAGCGCGGGGACCTGCCGCAGGCCGAGCGGCGCGTCAGAGAGAGCGGGCAGGAGTGGCAGATGCGCCGCGGTCGCCGTGGCACTGGCGGTTCCGCCTGCTGACCGCCGAGATCCTGCTGGCCCAGGGGAAAGCCGCGGAGGCGCTGGCGAGCGTCGAATCGCCGCTGGCGGTTGACGCGGACACGCTGCCGCTCGAGGCGCGCCGGCTGAAGATTCTCGGCCACGCCGCGCTGAATCTCGGCCGCTACGAAGACGCGGCCGGCCGGTTCGCCGAGGCCTCGCAGAAGGCCGAAGCCGCGGCGCTGCCGCGCCTCGGTCTCGAACTCGACGTTCTCCGCGGACTGCTGCTGATTCGGACGAACGAACAGGCGGCCGGCGAGGCGGTCACCCGCGCCGCCCTGGCGCGGGCCATCGAGCAGGGTGATCCCTACTGGCAGGCGGCCGCAGCGAACAATCTGGGCATCGAACGGATGCGCAATTTCCGCTACGACGCGGCCATTCCGTTCCTCGAGCAGGCGCTGAAGGCGGCCGATTCAGTTCGAGCCCAGCGCTTTTCAGCTGCCAGCCTCGCGAACCTCGGCGCGTGTTACTACCGCGTTGGAGAATTCGACAAAGCGCTCGCCTATCTGCAGAAGGCGGCCGGCAGTCAGGAACGGATCGGGGCGATGGCCGGCCTTCAGTCGAGCCTCGGCGAAGTCGGCAACGTGCACATGATGCAGGGGCATGCCGATCGCGCGATTGCGTTCTACGAGCGCGCCCTAACGCTGGCCCGGGCCAACGCGCCCTGGGACGCGGCGGAATGGGCCGGGAATCTGGCGCGCGCGCACACGGACCTCCGAAACTGGGACCAGGCGGAAGCACTTCGCCCGACGAGTCGCTGAAGCTGCAGCAGACCGGCGATCGCGATTCGGCCGCCTACTCGGCGTTGGACGCGGCAGTGATCGCCGCCGGCCGCGGCCAGCACGAACACGCGATCCGCCTGTACGAAGAAGCCATCGCCCTGGCAGGGGACAATGCCGAGCTCACCTGGGATGCGAACGCCGGTCTCGGCGACGTCTACAATCAGCTCGGCTCGCCGCAGCGGGCGCGCGAGTTCTTCGAGCGGTGCCTCCGGTCGATCGATGCCGCACGCGGCCGGCTGTCGCGGGTCGATTACAAGCTGACGTTCTTCTCGCGCCTGATTCATTTCTATCAACAGTACGTCGAGGTGCTCGTGGCGAGCGGCGCCGACGAGCAGGCGCTGCAGGTCGCGGATGCGAGCCGCGCGTTGCTCCTGTCCGAACACCTGCAGCTCGCCGGCAGCAGCCGCTCTTCGGTCACGAGGACCGGCCTGCAGCAGACGGCCAGGCAGCTGAACGTGGTCTTCCTGTCGTACTGGCTGGCGCCCCGGCGCTCGTTCCTGTGGGTGGTCAGCGGCCAGACATTCACTCGGCTGGAGCTGCCCGGGCGCGATCGCATCGCAAGTCTGGTGGACGCGTACCGGACGTTCATCGACACGAGTGTTCGCGATCCGATCTCGACGGACTTTGCCGCGGCGCGCCAGCTCTACGAGATGCTGCTGGCGCCCGCCCGATCGCTCATCCCCGCCGGCTCGCACGTCGTCGTCGTGCCTGACGGCCCGCTGTACTCACTCAATCTCGAGACCCTGCCGGTGTTCGAGGGGACGCCGCACTACGTCCTTCAGGAGGTCACGATCTCCGTCGCGCCGTCGCTCGCGCTGGTCGGCGCGGCGACATGGCCGCGCCTGCGCGAACCGGGCCCGCTCCTTCTCATCGGCGATCCGGAGCCTGCGGGGACCGACTTCCCCAGACTGCCGAATGCCGCCCGCGAGATTTCGGCGATTCGGGAGCGATTCAGCGCGCGCGATGCGGTCGTCCTGACCGGAGCCGGGGCGACGCCGGCGGCCTACGAAGCATCCCGACCCGAGCGCTTCTCGATCATCCACTTCGCGGCGCACGCCACCGCCAATCGCGACAGCCCGCTCGATTCCAGTGTCGTGCTGTCGCCCGATGCCGCCGGTCACATGCTGTCGGCGCGCGACGTCCTCACGCATGGGCTGGCCGCTGAACTGGTGACGATCTCCGCCTGTCGCAGCGCGGGGGCCACCGTCTACGCTGGCGAGGGTCTCGTCGGCTTCGTGTGGGCGTTTCTTCAGGTTGGTGCACGCAGCGTGATCGCGGGACTCTGGGACGTGAGCGATCGATCGACCGCGCAGTTGATGGAGACACTGTATGCGCGCCTTCAGGCCGGCGACTCGCCCGCCGGCGCGCTGCGTCAGGCCAAGCTCGCCCTGATTGAGGCCGGCGGCGCGTTCGCGAATCCGTACTACTGGGGACCCTTTCAGATCTACGTCGGCGGCGCCGCACCGGCACGGCGCACCGGCACCTGAGACCAGTGCACACGCACACCGCCTAGCGTCGAACGTCGCTCGTCTGAACTGTCTGCGCGCGAGGGTCAGGGAGGATCGCCTGCTTGGCGACAAGCTCACGTCGCAAGTGGCAACCGTAGGCGAAGGTCGGATTGGCCGTCCGCCGGATTGCCGTGATTGTTCACAGCGGCGCCGGTTCCCCCGATATGCGCCCCACCGTTCGTCCATCGCCCAATTCAATCAATCGAGCGACGATATCGTGCTGGGCGATGCACGCCTGCGGTTCATGTTCGAGGACGCGACCGCTCCCCCCGTCTCAGCTCCGGCTCTTCGCCAGCCCCACGGCGTCGAGCATGAACGCGTACCGGAAGGCGATCTCGCGCAGCCGATCGTAACGGCCGGAGCTCCCGCCGTGGCCGCCGGCCAGATTGATCTTGAAGTACAGCGGATTACCGTCCGTCTTCATCGCGCGCAGCTTCGCGACCCATTTCGCCGGCTCCCAGTACATGACCTGCGAGTCGTTGATCGAGGTCGTCACCAGCAGCCACGGGTAGGCTTTCCGCTCGACGTTGTCATAGGGAGAGTACGCTGCTCATGTAGACGTAGTGATCGCGTTCGATGCGGGTTGCCCCATTGCTCCCACTCCTGGGCGGTGAGCGGCAGCGAGCGTCGAGCATCGTGTTGATCACGTCGACAAAGGGGACGTCGGCGACGATCGCCCGGAACAGATCGGGACGCATGTTGGCGACGGCGCCCATCAGCAGCCCGCCGGCGCTGCCGCCGTTGGCCACCAGCCGATCCGGACGCGTGTAGCCGCTCTTCACGAGATACGTCGGCCACGTCGATGAAGTCGCTGAACGTGTTCATCTTCTTCATCATCTTGCCGTCGTCGTACCAGCTGACGCCCCATCTCCTGGCCGCCACGAACGTGTGCGATGGCGTAGACCAAGCCGCGATCCACCAGACTGAGCACGTTCGCGTTGAAGGTCGGCTCGGTCGTCGCGCCGTATGAGCCGTACGCCGTACAGCAGCAGCGGGCTGCGAACCGTCGAGCGCGCGCTCCCTTCTGCACCAGGATCGACACCGGCACCTGCACGCCGTCGCGGGCACGCGCCATGCTGCCTCTGGACCTCATACCGCGACGGATCGAAGCCGCTGGGAATCTCCTGCGCTTCTTCAGCTCTCGCTGCCGGCTGCGCCATGTTGTAGTCGAAGACGGACGACGGCGTGACCAGCGACGAATAGTTGAAACGGAACAGGTCGCGTGTCGAATTCCGGCGTTGTTGGTCGGGGAATACACCATAGGCGGGCTCTGGAAACGCGACATCGTGGGAGGCGTATCCCTGCAGGCTCGACCACCCGCAGCCGGCGCAGCCCGCCGCGCCGTTCGATGACCACCGCAAAGCGACTTGAAGACCTCGACGCCCTCGACGAACACTGTCGGGACGGTGTGGCACCCAATCCTGCCAGCTTGATCGCTGCGGGGTCGCTGTCGGGGGCGCGCACGATCTTGAAGTTCGTGCGCCTGATCGTTGGTGTGGATGTAGAAGAACCCGCCGCCGTGCTCGACCGCGTACTCGACATTCGGGCGCCGCGGCTGCGATGACCTGCGGCGTCAACGGCGGGGGCCGCCGCGGAATCGCCCGCCATTCGGAGGAGGTGAAGCCGTCAGCCGGAATGAAGATAAACTTCCCGCTCCGCGAGCGGCAGCACGGCTGACGTTGTAGAGCATCGTTGTCTTCGCGGAAGACGTTGACGTCCTGCTCGCGGGGCGAGCCGATGACGTGGCGCCATACGGCATTGCCCCGTTTCGCCGCATCGGCCGTCATGTAGAAGAACGTCTGGTTGTCGTCAGCCCACGCGGTGCCGTTCCAGACGTTCGGGATCGACTCGATCGTTGCGTCCCTGCGCCAGGTCCCTGACGTAGCAGCGTGTATTCGCGGAACGCCGTCAGGTCTTCGAGATACAGCAGCTTCGAGCCGTCGGGACTGACATCCATTCCGCCGAGCGCATGAAACTTCTTGCCGGCGGCCAGCTCGTTCTGATCGAGGACGATTTCCTCAGGCGCCTCGAGGGCTCCCTTTCTTGCGACAGAAAATCGGATACGCTCTTTCCCTGCTCGGTACGGCGTGTAATACCAGTAGCCGTTCATCGAGGTAGGGAACGTTCGCATCGGTTTCCTTGATGCGGCCGAGCAACTCTGCGTAAAGCTTTTCCTGAAGCGCGGCGGTGTGTTTGGTCCCAGCCTCCGTGTACGCGTTCTCCGCTTCGAGATAAGCAGTGACCTCGGCGCTCCCCTTGTCGCGCAGCCAGTGGTAGTTGTCGACCAGTTTTTCATTGTGAAGGACGGTCACCTTCGGATCGATTTTCGCGACGGGTGGATTGGGAGGCGCCTGGCCGGCAACTACCACGGCTAATGAAAGCATCGGGAGGATCGTCACGACCGGACGGAGGTTCATACTGGCTCCTACTGGGTGAAGACGATCTAGATTCGGGCGTCGGACGCGGGAGGCGATTTTACTACGGGACAACACGATGTTGTGGTTCGGGCGGCGGCCCAGGCGGCAGTGTTTTGCGCTTTCCATTTCTCCTCGAAGCGTTCGCGCGTCGAAATCGACCTGGAGATCGGCGACGTCGACGCACGCGAGCGCGTGGCCCGCGATGTCGAACGTCGGGTGCACGCTCAAACCCTTCGCCTTACCGATGCCCGCAGCAGCGTGAGCGAAAGCTTCAACACCCCCAGGTTGGAGTTCCAGCGCGGCTCGCAATGGGCTCGGTCGCCCATGCACAACCGCTGGACATCGCACGGCACCTGGACGCATCGCGTGTCACTGATCCGCCAGTTCGAGCGCAGTGCCAACTCGCGCTGGCTAGCCTGACGTCTTCCATCCGGGCGCATCCGATCCGAGAGATCGAATCAAGGCCTTGTCTGCGCCAAGGCGCTGGCGAGCTAGCCGCTACCGGCATCGACCATGCTCTTGGCCAGATGCCGACCACGCTCGAACACGCAGACCGAATCGTAGAAATGCATGCTGAGTGTCGAGCGCGTGAATTCGGTTGGCTCCATCGCGCCGCGCGCGTGATCGGCGTTCAACTCGTCAATGAGCCCCTTCGCCGTTTCGATGAACGTGCCTTCACGGCGCAATCCGCCTCCGAAGTCCGGCCAATAAGCCGTGTGCAGATCCTCAACCATGTAGACGCCCGTCGGCGACATCCGCCCGTAGAGGAACGAGAAGCTCGCCAACACGTCCTGCGAGAGGTGGCTGCCGTCGTCTAGAACGATATCGGGCGTTCCGAACTCGTCGATCACGGAAGCGAGGAACTTCGTGTCGGATTGATCACCAATCCTGACCGCGACTTGATCCTCCTCGAACGCATGGCATTCGGGATCGATGTCGAGACCCACGATCTGGGCGTGCGGCCCGAGGTACGACTTCCAGAGCTGAAGCGAGCCACCCTTCCAGACACCAATTTCGAGCATGAGGCATGGCCGGTTCACGAAGCGGCTGAAGTGCTGCTCGTAGATTGGGAAATAGTGCCTCCATTTAGAGATCGTGCGCTTGTCGTGGTTGAGAAAAAGGGGCCAGAGAGACATACAGGTCGGCCTGTTTACCACTCGACGATACGCCCTAACTCTTTGGATTTCCGGTCGAGGTTCTGGAAATACCCTCGCGCTCGGCGAATCTCATTGAGAATCGCGGTGTCGTTCGAATCGTGGTCGCGGAGCCAGAGTTCCGCGAACCTGAAGAAGTCGTCGAACCGGGCGAAGAAGCTCAGATCGCTGAGCGCCAGAGCAACGGTCTGCAGGCGATGTCGTCGGTGAAAGTAAGAATTCTCCCGCGATACGAAGATCTTGTACCGCAACGCGAGTTTGAAATACAGCACCCAATCTTCGCAGAAATGGACGCGATCATCATAGCCTCCAACGGCGTGAAAGCATGATGCCCGAACGAGGTAGCCATGCGGATCATTTTTTCCGCTTAACAGTAATGGTACAAACCGGGGAGGCTCGAAGACGGCATCCAGTGGAAACGTGAATTGTTGAATGAAATCGTGCACGACCGCTTCGGGCTCCCAGCTGGCCCATTCCTTCCACGGCCCGAACGTCATGCCGATATCTTCATCCGTATCCAGAATTCTGCATTGCTTCTCGAGTTTTTCGGCGTCGCCGAAAATGTCGTCGTGATCAAGGTTTGCGAGATATTTCCCTTTTGCCAGCTGCGCCCCAAGGTTCCGTGATGCTGGCGCACCTCTATTGATGCGCCCTGAATGCGACACGACCCGAATCCGGTGGTCGGCAGATGCCTGTCGCTTGGCATAATCTGCACTTTGATCGGTCGACCCATCGTCAACCAGTATCAACTCCCAATCGTGCAGGCTTTGCCGTCGAACGCTTTCGACCGCCTCCTCCAGAAATGCGCCCGGGTTATAGAACGGAACGATCACCGAAACCTTTGGCGTGTAGATTCTCCGAAAGGATCCTTTCGAAGTAAGGCGCCGGATGACCTTCAGAAGCGGCACGTCTGACTAGCTTTCCGACTTTCATCCAAGATCGGGCTCTAGCTGAGTACCGGAAGTAGGAGCACGACTGTCGCATACCCGGCCGATAGCTGCGTCAGCGCCGCCCTGAAAAGCTGGCTGGCTGCCGGCTGCGTCAGCAGCGATCGCCTTTCGAGCGTGTGTAGCTGGCGCACGGTGTAGAGCGCGTTTGCCAGAGGAACCAGGAGTGCGACTGGGATCAGCACAAGTTGGAACGTTGAGAGCCCGCCGCCGCGCTCCGACATCATGTAGGCGAGACTGCCGGCGAGCACGACATAGAACACCGCGCCGAACATGGCGAGTCGGCTTTTCCGGTCGATGAACGGCATGTCGTAGGTGATGACGGGCATACGTGAATATACAGGACTTGGATCCTCTCGCGCGTTTAGGTTCGACAACGTCCGCACGGCTGGGGACGACCTGCTAGAGTCCGCACAGCGCCACCGCCTGAACTGATCAGGAGAAGAAAGGCAATGCTCCGATCAACCTACGTCAGCCGCCGTCGTTCTCGTCGCCGCAGCTGACTCGTTGGTCGCGCAGACCCGTACGGTCAACAAGCAGTTCGACAACGTGCGCACCCTCGGCCGTGCGCTGGCGGAGTTCAAGGACGGTCGTATCCAGGTCTTGCGCCGCCTACGACTATTCCCAGGTCAATCACGATTCGCGATGGCTGCTGATCGAGATCGGCGCGCTTGGTCGGGCCAACCTTTTGACGGCTCGGAAGCCGTCCTGCCAATCGAGCTGCGGTAGCGCCGACACGCTGCCGCGTGCAGCTTCAACAGAACGCGGCGGTATCTCCAATGTGATATCCCTCCACGCGAGGCACAGTAAGCTGTCGGTGGAAAGTTGACATGCGCACGAACGTCGGGATCGCCGTCGTGGGTCACTGGAGTATTGATCTCCGGTTTGATCCGGGATGAACGGCTCTACGGCCAGCCCCCACGCTCGATTTGGAGCGGTCGCCTGCGAGACATTCCACGCCGACGAACCGGCCGCCCGACTCACTCCATATTGTGGGTTGAAATGTGGGCTGAGGAGAGTATTCGGGTATTTATTGGCTGATAATCACTATTTGGCGGAGGGAGAGGGATTCGAACCCCCGGAACGGTTGCCCGTTCAGTGGTTTTCAAGACCACCGCCATCGACCACTCGGCCATCCCTCCGATGCGGTTTTCCTAGGATTCTGCGCCGCGCGGCGGCGAGACGACTTACTGTCGTGCTGAGTGTAACCGTTCTCGCCGTGCAGACATCCTCGGAGGCTAACTGATAGCAGCGCCACCGGTACAGCGGTTTTGTCTCATGGACGGCCACGTTCATCGCGACGCTGTTCTGACACGTTAATTTTTCAATTCGGAATGAGTAATCGCGCCTCGCCGCCTTGTTCGCGATAGATTCCCGTCGGTTGTGACGCCCACGATGATGAACGTGCTCGCGAAAACGCGGGGCAGCCAGAAAATCGCGGCCATGGCGCTCGCGATGATCGCCGTTCCCTTCCAGGCGCAGGCGCCGGCCGCTCCCGCACCCAGTCCTCAGAGGCTCATCGACGAGCTCGTCGCGGCCAAAGGATGAAGGCGCTCGTCTGCGATATCGACGAACTGCGCGAATAAATTCAATGCCGCTGCGTCACGCTTAAGCGCGCACTCGGCTTGCGGATATAACGCTACGCCGGGCAAGGAATCTACCTGACCCATCAATTCGTGTCACATCAAACGCGCCTGTGCTTTACGTTCCGACGCGCATCTCTCGGTGGCGCGGCTCGTGCATATCCCGTGGCCGGGTTCTCAACGACGAGCCGGCCGGGCTGGCTTGCCGGGCGCATACCGTTGCGCCGCATACTGTTTGGCGCCACGAAGGATGCGAAACACAGAGGTGTCGAGATGAAAAGTACTCTGGCAATCGCGACGATCGCGATCATCTGCGGGGCCGGTCATCCGATCGCGACGACCGTCGACATGCCGCTCGCGCGACGCGCCCCGAGCTTCGCCCTCACGCTGGTCGCCGGCCAGAACACCGGGAATGTGTGGAATGGCAGATGGCAAGGCACCACCGTGTCTGGACACCAGCTCGTGCTCCAACTTCAAGTCCAGGGGCAGCGCATGACAGGTCGACTGACGGTCGGAAAGCAATCCGCGAACATTGTCGAAGGGAAGGTCGTTGGCGACGCGTTCGCGCTCACCACAGGCCCGATCGACGGCCATAAAGTCGACGGCACAGGTCGGCATCTGGGCGATGCGATCGAGCTGACCATCGAAGGGGTGAAAGAACCGCTGACGTTGACGCGCATGAAGTGAGCGATGTCTGACGTGAATGACCTGTCCGTGGCGAAGGTCTGGCATTTCACACCGACTGTCTGACAGCCGTGCGTCGACAATCCGCCTTCTGATCCGGCCGAACGGGGAGCTGTCGATCGACGACGCTGTTACTTGTTGGTTGTGGACGTTGGGCAGCCGCGGGTCGCGCAGAATGCCGCGAGCGCATCTTCCACTTCCTTCCGCGCTCGACGCTCAGCGCGACCGCGCTGGTAGTTGACGACGGCGGATCGGATCTTCTCGATGCCGCCCATCACCAATTCCCCGACCGAGGGCAATCCGAATGTTGGATCGAATGGGTTCTCGTCAACTGGCTGCAGAACAGGCAGTCGCTCCCGGACTTCCACATAGAACGTCGGCATGTCGCCTGACGGTGCAGGAACCCGCAAAAGCGGCGGCTGTTCCTTCAGGGCTGCGCGAATCCGCTCCATCGAAACTGGCAAGTGTGCGTCGTCAGTCTGCGCCTGAATCGGCGTTTGAAGAACGAGGATCGCGCCGACGATCAATAGCGGTACACCAATGATCCACCGCATAGTGCTGCTCCCAAACTTACTGGCTCAACAGTCGACCGTCGCTCTGCGCAGGGCATAGTATTGCCCATCTCTTGCGGTGCTGCTGAGATGACATCTCATGCCATGACTCCTAGTGTTTCGGTTTCCTCTTGGCACGCGACCTCTTCATCGCGGGGGAAATGGCCAGGGCATGCAGGGCCTCTCTCAGATCCGTCGCCATGGCCACATGGAAAGGATTGCGCGATGGATGAAAAAAGAGGCTGTTCCTCTCCTCGAATACTTCCAGCAACCGCTGGGGCGGGGGTGGCGGCGACGAATCCGCGCCGGGGACGCGCATCGGCTCGGGGGTCCAGAGCTCGAGCCAGCAGTACGTCCCGTATTTTTCAAAGAGCTCCTTGGCGAAGAACACGCGCGCGGTCTTCGCCGGCGCGCCCTTGGTGCGTTCGGCGCGTTGACGCCAGATCTCATCGAGTTTCGTCGGCGTGCTGAAGAATGATGCCGGGTCGGTCGCGAGTTGCTCCTGGATCTCCTGCGTGCGCGCCTTCATGCTCCCGTGATCGGTGCCTTGAGCGGGGACATTCTGAAAGAACAACCACTGGCGATTCGTGCCCTCGAAGCCGATGTTGTCCCAGACTTCATGATCGAGCGTCGCGTGACCGCCCCTGTAGTACACCGTCGGGAGCGTCTTGAAGCTGGCCTTGATGATGGCATCGAGTTGATCGGTTGACGGCTTTGACAGCGCCTGCGTCAGCCCCTTGATTTCCGACGCCTCGATCTGCCGCGCGGCCGTATACCCGATCACACCGTAGGGTTGTGCCCATTTGCACGTGGCGGGGTCGATTGGCTTTGGTGCCACACCTTCTCTCCTTCAGTGGAGAAGCGACATGCGTTTTCGAAGCAAGATGGTACACCGGTCGAACCTCCCTTCCTTCCGCCCCTGTTACAGCCCGCGGCTGTTTTTACCGCCTCTCTAGATGGAGGAAAGAGAGGAGGTCTCATGACGACCAACATTCGAACGATCAGGCTCGCAGCGGCAAGCATCGCTCTGGCGCTCGTGACTGCGGCGTGCGGGGACAGCGTCACGCCCCCATCGCCGAATCCCGGAGGTGGTACGCCGCCGCCGCCACCGGCCCCCACGTTCTCGGTATCCGGGACCATCTCCGAGGCGACTGAGTCCGGCAGCGTGCCGCTCGAAGGCGCGCGGGTCGTGAACTGGGCCACCGAGGAATCAGCCATCACCGACGGCAACGGGGCCTACACCCTGTCCGGTCAGCGCGCCGGCGCCGCACAGTTCATGGTCTCCAAGGAGGGCTACGAGAACCAGATGTTCGAGATGATGATCGACGGCGACCTGCACCTTGACGCCGTCCTGGTTCGCGCACCCGCCGAGTCCAACTAGCGGACGCGGCGGCGGCCGGACCGACCGGCCGCCGCCTTTCCGCGCCTCTGCGTCCTTTGCTACCTCTGCGTCCTCTGCGTCCTTTGCTACCTCTGCGTCCTCGGGAATTAACAGCCCTGCGAAGACGTCGCGCCGGCAGACAAATGTCCTGCGCGCGTGCCGCCGTACGGCGGCGTCCGGCTCGAAGTTCTCGCGGATTGGCTGTGCTTGAGAAGAAGCGCGCGCGGCACTATCGTTGCCTGCCATGAGGCATATGCTCCCCCGAGCAGCCCTCCTCACCGGCGTCTGCGTCCTGGCCAGCGTCGCCTCCGTCGGAGCCGCGCAGTACAAGGTTGTAATCAAGCGGCTCGACGACAACCGCTTCCAAGCTCAGGCATCCAGGGTGATCATCGAAACGCGGCGATGCGACTGGATGCCGGATGGCGAAGAGGAAGAGGCGATCCTGAACTGGGAAGGATCCTTCGGACACAACTGGATCCTGTTCACCGCGTCCAACACGCGGTGCGACGTGGCGGCTATCCGGTAACGGCCGCCGCCGGCTTCTCGTCGCGGCGCTCCGCGGCGGGAATGCGCACGGTGAACGTCGCGCCGTGTCCGAGGCCGGCGCTGGCCGCCTGGATACTGCCGCGATGCAGCTCGACGATGTGGCGCGAGATGGCCAGGCCGAGCCCGAGCCCGCCCTTGCCCGTGCCCGACCCCTCCGCCTGCTGAAATTCCTCGAAGACGTGCGGCAGGAACCGCGGATCGATGCCGATGCCGGAATCCTCGACCTGAATCACCGCTTCGTCGCCGTCGCGCCCGATCCTGAGCGTCACGCGCCCTCCCGTGTCCGTGAACTGCACGGCGTTGTTGAGGAGGTTCGTGACGACCTGCTGGAGTCGCGCCGGATCACCCGTGGCGCGCGCCGGTTCGATCGAGGCCGCCAGCTCGACGCCCTTGCGCGCGGCTTCCGGCCGTACAGCTCGACGACCGCCGCGCCGACCGCATCGAGATCGACCGCCGATATCTCGAGGTGCATCTTCTGCTGCTGGATGCTCGCCGGCGTCGAGCAGCTCGTTGATGAGCGTCCACTGCTGACGGGCGCTCCGCTCGAGCGCCTCGATGGCCCGGGCCTGGCGGTCGCCATCCAGCGAGCCGCCCTTGAGCAGCGCGATCCACCCGATCGCGGCATTCAGGGGCGTGCGCAGCTCGTGTGACAACGTCGCGAGAAAATTGTCCTTGATCCGGTTGGCCCGCTCCGCCTGCCGGCGCGCCTCCTGCTCGCGCTCGAGCGCGGCGGCGCGTTCCTGTTCCGCGCGGCGCACGCGGAGCAGCGCATGCAGCGTCGCCAGCACCACGTCGGGGTGCGTCGGTTCCGCCAGGTAGGCGTCGGCGCCTCCGTCCAGCCCGCGAATCTTGTCCTCGTCCGACACGGCCGTCGCCGAGTTCTGCAGCACCTGCACCGTGGCGTAGCGCGCGTCGGCTTTGATGCGGGCGCACACCTCGAGGCCGCTCATGTCGGGCAGGTTGATATCCAGCAGCACAAGATCGATCGGCTGGCGGGGCATCGCCTCCAGGGCAGCCCGGCCGGTCGAGACCTCCACCACGCAGAAACCGGCCCTCCGCAGCAGCGTGCACTTCGCGAAGCGGCTGGCGTCGTTGTCGTCAACGACGAGGACGGTGGCTGGAACCTGCATGGGTGTCACAGCCGGGGTTGGGGCATCACCGCGCTGGCAATCGCCGAACGCAGGCTGTTTCGCGTCAGCGTGGACTTCGAGAGGACCGCCTTCGCCGCGGACAAGCGTTGCTGGTCGTCCTCGGACAGCCGCTGCGACGTGACCACGACGACCGGGACACGGGCGGTCGCCGGATCCTGCCGAAGCCGCTCGAAGAGATCGAAGCCGGTCATGTCGGTGAGCCGCAGGTCGAGCAGGATGACGTCGGGCGGCGCTTCATGCGCCTTCGCGAGCCCGTCGATGCCCGACGCCGCCTCGACCAACTCGTGCTCGTGATCGTTCAGCAGCTGGCGGATGATGAAGCGTGAGGCTTCCTCGTCGTCCACGGTCAGCACGCGCACCGCATCGCGGGCGGCGACGAGACGGTCGAGGGTCTGCACGAGCTCCGCCGCATCGATCGGCTTCGCGAAGTACGCGTCGGCGCCCAGCGCGTAGCCCTTCCGCGCATCGTCGATCGCGGACACCACGATCACCGGTCGGATAGGCGAGCCGGCGCCGCGCTTGAGCCGCGCGAGCAGATCCCACGCCTCGGCCCCGTGCAGGCGGATGTCGAGTACGACGGCCGCCGACCGCGACCGAGCCGAGTATCGCCTCTGCGGCGCCTGGCGTCCGCGCGTGGAGCACCTGATAACGCGTTCCCGACAACGCCCGGTTGACCAGCAGCAGGTCTTCGTCCCTGTCCTCCACGACCAGCACGGGAACGCGCTGCGGATCGACCGCGATCGGCGCGGCATCGACCTGAAGCGGGTCGCGGTAGACGAGAGGCACGTTCAACGAGAACGTCGATCCCACACCGTGCGTGCTGACCACGCCGATCCGGCCGCCAAGCAACTCCGCCAGCCGCTTCGACAGCGGGAGACCGAGCCCGGTGCCCTTGACCCGGCGCTGCAGCGGATTCTCGATCTGGGCGAACTCGTCGAAGATCCGCGACAGGTCCTTCTCGGGGATGCCAATCCCGGTATCGGCGACGGTGAACTCCACCTCGTCCCGCGCCGGCGTGAGCCGCACGGCGACGCGCACTTCGCCGCGCTCGGTGTACTTCAGCGCGTTCGAGATGAAGTTCCGCAGGATTTGCGACAGCTTGCTCTCGTCCGAATAAATCGGCGGAATCCCTTCCGGCTCCTCGAAGACGAGTGCGAGCGACTGATTGACCAGCAGCGGACGCAGCATGCCGCGCAGCGCGCCGAACAGGCCGCCGATCTCGAACGACGACGGCCGCACGTCGATCTTGCCGGCTTCGACCTTCGCGAGATCGAGCAGGTCGTCCACGAGATCCGACAGCTGCTGCGCCGACTTGCGGATGAAGAACAGCTCGTCCTTCTCGTCGGGATGGGCGTCCAGTCGCTCGGCGAGCAGGTTCGTCAGGGCGAGGATGGAGTTCACGGGCGTCCGGAACTCGTGCGTCATGTTGGAGAGGAATCGCGTCTTGATCTCGTCGGCGCGCCGGAGGTGATCGGCGCGCTCGTCGAGCTCGGCGTACAGCGCCACGACGCCCCGGTTCGTGTCCTCGAGCTCGCGGTTCAGTCGAACCAGCTCCTGCTGGCGCGCGTTCAGGTCGCCCAGCGCGCGAAGCAGTTCCTGGTTCTGGCGCTGCACCTCGCCGATCAGGCCGTCGGGCCGCTCGGCGATCAGGTCGGCGTGCAGCCGCTCGAGGTCGCGCGCCGTCAGCGCCGGCCGCCGCAGCGGCAGGAGCTTCTTCAGGGTCACAATCGTGCCGGCCGCTGACGAATCCACCGTGAAGTAGTCCATCAGCCGCCGCGCGCCCACGATGCCGAGGCCCATCCCCGTTTCCGAGCGATAGGAGCCGGACAGTACCTCGTCGAGCCGCGCGATTCCCGGCCCGTTGTCGGCGACGGCGATCGTCAGCACCTGGGGCGGCTGCTTGCCCTCGATCGAAAACAGGACGCGGCCGCCCCCGGCGTAGGCGTACGCATTGCGCGCGATCTCCGACACGGCCGTCGAGATCCTGGTCTGCTCCGTGATGTCAAACCCCAGCGCGCTCGCGATCTGCCGCGCGCGCTGTCTCGCCAGCACGACGTCGTGCTCCCGTGCCAGCGCGACCGAGAGCAGGGGATCGGTCATGCCGCCTCCCTTGCCACGACGACCGTCACGTCGTCGCGGCCCCGGTTGAAGTCGCGGTACAGAACGCCGGCGATGACGGCGGGATGGCGCTGCCACAGTCCGGGATAGCCGGCCAGCGACCAGTGCGTGCCGAGGCCGTCGGAGTACATGACGAGCAGCGAATCCTTCTGCCACGGGTAGCTGTATTCGCGGAAGATCCGCGCCTGATGCCCGAGGATGCCGTTGTGCGAGACCGCGTGGCGTACCGAGCCGTTGTTGACGATTGAGGCGCCGATGTTGCCGACGCCGGCAAACGTCACGACCTGGCGCGCCAGCGTCACTTCGGCGATTGCGCCAGCGGCGCCGCGCGTGTGACGAATGCCGTCGTGGACCACCGCGAGCGTCTGCGCACAGCTGCCGCGGCGGCGGCCGAGGGCGGCGGCGGCGATGGCGGCGTTCGCCGCCTGCGCCGCGAAGTGCCCATGACCGAGACCGTCGGCGACGAACGCCGAGAAGCTGTCGCGGCCGATATCGAGCGTCCAGGCATCGCCGCACTCCGCCTCCCCGGCCTTGGCGACGGACACACCCGATACGTCGAACACGAGAGACCGGCGACGAGCCGCGTTGGGCCGGATTCGTGCGAGCACGACGGTTCCGTGCGGAACGCTCGAGTAGATGTCGAACTCGTCCGACATGCGCCGCGCGGCCCCCAGACCGATGCCCGTCGTTCCTGCGGTGGACCGTCCGTCCTCGAGCGCCGCCTGAAGGTTGCCGATGCCCGGCCCCTTGTCGATGGCAAGGACCTCCAGTTCCGCTTCCGTCCCGGGCGTCGTCCGGAGCAGGACCTCGCCGGCACGCGCGTGCTTCGCGAGGTTCGTTGCGAGCTCGGTGGCGACCAGCCCCGCCCGATACGAGTCCGCCTCGCTGAAGCCGATCCGATCGGCGAGCGCGCGCGCCGCAAACCGCACGGCCGACGGCTGGCTCGGTTCGACGACCTGAAGGGACGCGTGGGCGGCTATTTCCATTTCGTGATCACGACCCGGGTTCCGGCGCCCGGGCTCGACGTGATGGCGAACTCGTTCGTCAGCCGTTTTGCTCCAGAGAGACCGAGTCCCAACCCGCCACTGGTGGTGAACCCGTCCTTCATCGCCTGCGCGATGTCGGCGATGCCAGGACCATCGTCCTCGAAGGTCAGCCGCAGTCCGCGGCGAGGTCCGTCGTTGATCGTTTCGAGGAGCGCGGCTCCTCCGCCGCCATGCTGGATGGTGTTGCGGGCGAGCTCGCTGGCGGCGGTGACGACCTTCGTCTGATCCACGAGGCTGAAGCCCAGACCAATCGCCAGGTTCCGCACCGCCTGCCGCACGATCACCATGTGTTCGTCGGTGTGGAGCGGCAGCCGGTCAGCCGACAGCAGAACCATTGCCGTCCCCGTTCGCGGTGGTCGCCGCCGAGAGCAGTTCCATGCCTTTCTCGACGTTCAGCGCCGTGCGGACGCCCGGGAGCGACATCCCGAGTTCGACGAGGGTGATCGCCACCGCCGGACGCATCCCGACCACGACCGTCTCGGCATCGAGCACTCGGGACATCGCGGCGATGTTCCCGAGCATGCGGCCGATGAACGAGTCCACCATCTCCAGACCCGAGATGTCGATGAGTACGCCGCGCGCCGCGGTCGCGGCAATCCGCCCCGTGAGATCGTCCTGGAGCTGCATCGCAAGGCGATCGTGCATGTCCACCTGGATCGAGACGAGCAGGCAGTCGCCGAGCTTGAGAATCGGGATGCGTTCCATTTACTGAAAGGATGCCGTGGGAGTTTTAGTGCCGGCGGCGGCCGGCGCCGTCTTCGTGACCGTCAGTGAGAGCCGCCGCAGCGCCGTGCCGAACGCGTCGGCCAGCGTGGCCTTCGTGGTGACGGAGTTCAAGTCCACGCCGAGATGGACGATGGTTTGCGCAATCTGCGGCCGGATGCCGCTGATGATGCAGTCGGCGCCCATCAGGCGCGCGGCCGCCACGGTCTTGAGAAGGTGCTGGGCGACCAGCGTGTCAACGGTCGGGACGCCGGTGATGTCGAGGATGGCAATCGAGGAGCCGCTGTCGACGATGCGCTGCAGGAGGTTCTCCATGACGACCTGGGTGCGCGCGCTGTCGAGCGTGCCGATGAGGGGCAGCGCGAGAATCCCGTCCCACAGGGTGACCACCGGCGTTGACAACTCCAGCATCTCCTGCTGCTGGCGAAGGATGATCGCGTCACGGCTCTTCTGATGCATTTCGGTCGTATACAGGCCGAGCGAGTCCAGGAGCAGCGTCGTCTTCCAGACCTCGGCCGCGATCGTCGTCGGCGTCCCTGGATGCGCCGCGCAACCGGTTGAACACTGGCTCCTTCAGCGAGAACACGAACATCGCGGTGTCGACGGGGCTGAATCCCTGGCGCGCACGGCTTTCGGTGATGCGCGCGAGGAACTCGCGGACCGGTCCCCAGATGGGGCCGTTGGCGTCAACTCGCTCGTCGGTGCCGACGGCGGTCGTGAACACGGACAGAAAATCGCGCGACTGCTGTGCGAGCTCCGCTTCGTTCATGAGATCGCGTCGTGTCGACGATACTGTCGAGCTGCAGTCTCGCCCATTCCGACAGAATCGCCTGCTGATCGCGGCGAAGAATATCTGCTAGCAACGCCGTGTCTGTCTTTGCCATCGAGTCCCTCTGGTGGAAACTCTCATGCTACACCGTCAACCCCCGACGGAACTACAACCGAGTGAACCGCGGCGTGCGGTATACTCGCGGCTCCTCCGATGAACGATCGAAAAAAGCGCGGCCGGCCTCCCGGCGGCGACAACCCGGGCGAGCGCGTCGTCGATTACCCGCAGTTGTCGGTGCGCGTGCCGCGCGCGACGCTGCGCAAGCTGCGCGCGGCCTCGACGGTTCAGCGACTGTCGCACGCCAAGGTGCTCGCCGACGCCATCGATCGCTATCTCGACGCGCTGCAGCCGGATCAACGGACGCTGGTCGAAGGACTGCTGCGCCGCGCGACGGACGTCTTCGAGCAGCCATCGAAGCGGCCGAACACCGATCGCGCGTCGCGGCCGATCACGGTGCTGAACGTGGACGATCACGAGGCCGCGCTGTTCGCGCGCTCGTCGATTCTTCGCAAGGAAGGCTGGAACGTCGATCGAGGCGCAGACCGGACGCGGCGCGCTGGAGGCGGTGCGCCGGCATCAGCCCGATGTGGTGCTGCTCGACGTGCGCCTGCCCGACATCGACGGCCTGGAAGTGTGCCGCCTGATCAAGGCAGACGCCGAGACACGCCACATCAAGGTGGTGCAGGTCTCGGCTTCTGTCCGCGCCCCGCTGGATCAGCTCCACTGCCTCGAGGAAGGCGGCGCCGACATGTACCTGACCGAACCGATGTCGCGCGGCACGCTGCTCTCGGTGATCGATCGCCTGCTGAAGGGCAGCAGCGCCGCGTAGCCGAAACTCTCCCGACTCCGGACTACCGACTCCCGACTACCGACTACCGACTAAGCGTCTGTCGTCCGTCCATGTACGGCTGCAGCGCCGTGGGGATGCGGACGGAACCGTCCTTATCCTGATAGTTCTCGAGGATGGCGATGAGCGTGCGGCCTACGGCGAGGCCCGAACCGTTCAGGGTGTGCACGAAATCCGATTTCCCGGTTCCGCCGGCGCGGAACTTGATGCCCGCGCGCCGCGCCTGGAACGCTTCCGTGTTGCTGCAGGACGAGATCTCTCGATACATCTTCTGGCTCGGCAGCCACACCTCGATGTCGTAGGTGCGCGCCGACGCGAATCCCAGGTCGCCCGTGCACAAGGCCATCGTCCGATACGGCAGCTCGAGGCGCTTGAGGACCTCTTCGGCGTGTGCGGTGAGTTTTTCCAGCTCGTCGTACGACTGCTCGGGCGTGGTGAACTTCATCAGCTCGACCTTGTCGAACTGATGCTGCCTGATCAGGCCCCGCACGTCCTGTCCGTACGAACCCGCTTCGCTGCGGAAGCAGGGCGTGTACGCCGTGTACGAGATCGGCAGATCGCGGCCGTCGAGGATCTCCCCGCGGTGCAGGTTGGTCAGCGGCACCTCGGCGGTGGGAACGAGGTACAGGTCCCAGTCTCCTGCGACCTTGAATAGATCCGCTTCGAACTTCGGCAGGTTGCCGGTGCCGGTCAGCGAGGCGCTGTTGACGAGAAAGGGCGGCTCCACCTCGCGATAGCCATGCTCGCGCGTGTGCAGGTCGAGCATGAAGTTGATGAGCGCGCGCGCCAGGCGGGCGCCGTCGCCGAACAGGACCGTGAAGCGCGCGGCGGCGATCTTGACGCCGCGCTCGAAGTCGAGGATGCCGAGCTCGGGCCCGAGATCCCAGTGCGCCTTCGGCTCGAAATCGAACGCCCGCGGCTCGCCGTGGCGGCGCACCTCGCGGTTGTCGTCGGCGCTCTTCCCGACCGGTACCGTCGGGTGCGGCAGGTTGGGCAGCGTCAGCAGGGCCGCCTCGCGCTGATGCTCGATCGAATCGAGCTGGATGCCGAGCTGCTTGATCTGCTGCGCGCGCGCGCGGTTCGCCTCCTGGATCGGCGTCGTGTCGTGACCCTGGCGCTTCGCGCGCGCAATTTCGTCGCCGGACGTGTTCTGTTGCCGCTTCAGCGCCTCGAGCTCCGGGATGATCCGGCGCCGGGCAGTCTCGAGCGTCGCGATCTCCTCGAGCACCTTGTCTGGATCGAGCCCACGGTTGCGCAGGCCTGCGCGGACCTCTTCGATGTGATCACGGACGTACGCGGGATCGAGCATGGAGCCTCAATTCTACCTTCGAGCTCGGACTGCGCGTACTGGTTCGCCCCGTCTCGCAGCGACCGATGCTACGATCTCGTGTGGGCAACGCGATCCGCAAGGCCGTCTTCCCCGCGGCAGGCCTCGGCACACGGTTCCTTCCGGCGACCAAAGCACAGCCCAAGGAGATGCTGCCGCTCGTCGACAAGCCGATCATTCAGTACGGCGTCGAAGAAGCGGTTGCGTCCGGCGTGGACAACATCATTCTCGTGACCGGCCGCGGCAAGAACGCCATCGAGGACCATTTCGATCGTTCGGTGGAGCTGGAGACCTTTCTCGAAGCGCGCGGCAAGCGGGCGCAGCTCGACGAGGTTCGCAAGATCTCGAACCTGATCAACTTCGCCTACGTCCGCCAGGGCGAGCCGCTCGGGCTCGGGCACGCCGTGCTCGTCGCGCGCGAACTGGTCGGCAACGAACCGTTCGCGGTCATCCTGGGCGACGACGTGATCGACGCTGACCCGCCGGCGCTCCGGCAGCTGATCGATGTCTTCGAGAAGGTGAACGGTCCCGTGCTGGCGGTCGAGCGCGTGCCGCGGGATGAGATCTCGAGCTACGGCGTCATCGCTCCGGACCGCAGTGCGCGACTCGGCGACGGCGTGTACCGCGTGCTCGACCTGGTCGAGAAGCCGCCGGTGGCCGAAGCGCCGTCCGACCTCGCGATCATCGGCCGCTACATTCTCACTCCCGACATCTTCCCGGCGCTGGCGGCGATCAAGAGCGACCGGACCGGAGAAATCCAGCTCACCAACGGGCTGCGCGAACTGCTGAAGACGCGCCCGATCTACGCCTGCGAGGTCAAGGGCGTCCGGCACGATACCGGCAACAAGCTGGGCTTCCTGAAGGCGGTCGTCTACTTCGCGCTCAAGCGCGCAGGACCTCGCCGACAAGTTCACGGCGTACCTGACGTCGCTGGGGATTCCCGAGAAGACCAACGTCTGAGCGGGCTTACTTCGCCTTGGTGTCGGAGGCAGGCGGCGCTGACTGGGGCTTCGACTCGCCCTTCGATTCAGACTTCGACTCGACTTCGATTCAGACTTCGACGTCGGACTTCGACTCGGACTTCGACTCGGACTTCGAGTCGGACTTCGTCTCAGTTTTCGAGTCGGTCGTTGTTTCCCCGGGCTTCGTGTCGCTTTTCGACTCGTCGCCGGCGCCGCCTGAATCCTTGCGCGCGTAGTCGGTGATGTACCAGCCGCTGCCCTTGAGATGAAATGCCGGCGCCGACTGGAGCTTGCGGACCACGCCGCCGCACTTCGGGCAACGCTCGATGGGTGGATCGGAAAACTTCCGGATCGTCTCGAAGCGATGGCCGCAGGCGTCGCACTCGTATTCGTAAAGAGGCATGGCAACGCTTACTCGAGCAGGTCTCCTTCGTCGCCGCCCAGCATGAGACGCCGATGCAGCCAGATCGGCGCGGTGCCGTGCCCGAGCAGCGTGTCGTGAAAATTCCTGAGTGAAAACGACTTGCCCTGCTGCTGGCGGCAGTCCTGCCGCAGCTTGAGCATCATCAGCTTTCCCACGGTGTAGACGAGATAGGTCGGATCGAACGTGCCGCGCTCGGCCTCGCGCCGGGCGCTCGCCTCTTCCATGTACGCCTCCTCGCGGAACATGCGGACCCCCTGCTCGACCGAGAGATCCTCGGTGTGCAGGCGAATTCCCACGATGAACCGAACGAGGCGAATCAGCGACTCGGCCAGCTGTCCGAGTTTGATGCTCTGATCCTGACGCCCGAAACCGGCCTCGAGCATCATCTGCTCGCAGTAATGTGCCCAGCCTTCCACGAACGACGCGGGCGCGAACATGATCGACTTGCGCACCTTCGACTCGACTTTTCGAAGGTGCTGGAAATGCAGGAAGTGACCGGGGTAGACCTCGTGGATCGAGATCGACCACAACGTCGGGTAGTTGTAGTCGCGCAGGTATTCGTGCTGGCGATCCGCCGGCCACGCCGGATCGACGTCGGTCAGGTAGTAGTAGGCGCGCGTCGGCTTGGTTTCGAAGGGCCCCGGCGTCCACATGCTCGCGAAAGACCAGCGATAGAAGTCGGGCGTCGGTGCCACCGTGATCGGTTCTCCCGGCGGCAGCGTGATCACCGACTGCCGCTCGAGAAACGTGCGGAGCTCGTCGAGCTGTTGCCGTCCGACATCGACGAGCTCTCCCGGCGCCGGGTGCTCGGCCTTGGTGCGAGACCAGGTCTCGAGGGGATCGCCGCCGTTCTTCCGGCTCGCCACGGTCTTGAACGTTTCCTGCGTCGCCTTCAGCTCGCGCATGGCGATGGCGAGCAGCCGATCGACCGATAACGACACCCCCTCGTCCAGCCGGACCTTCTGCTCGAAACGTTCGCGGCCGAGCCTGAACGAGGCGCGTGCCTGCGGGGCCATCTCGGTTTCGAGGTACTCGACGTAAGCACCGATGGCGTGCGACGCCTCGGTCTGCGCATCCGCCAGATCGGCAAGCAGATGCATGTCGTCGACGCTCGAAAAGGCGCGCGGGAGATCGTGGTCGATGAACTTCTGCGCGCCGCGGAAGGTCTCGATACCCGACCTTGACGAAGATGCCCGGCGGATCTTTGACGTTGTCGCGCGCCGCTTGCACCAGCCGAGGGGTCTGGCGCAGCTTCGACAGCACGCGGCGTGCGCGGTCGGGCGCGGTCGCATGCGTGAACAGCGCCTGTCCTGCGAGGCTCGACGCGACGATGTCGGCGTAGAACTGGGGGTTCTTCTCCCAGGTGCGCACTTCCTCGAGCTCGAACATGCGGGCGCGAACGTGGCTCGCCAGCATCCGGTGCTCGAGCCGCTCGACGTCGGTCAGTCCGTCGGGCGCGATCTCGTCGAGGCGCCGCAGGTAGCCGGCCAGCGCGTGCGCCTCGGATTCGATCGCCGAGCGACTCAGATCCTCGAGCAGATCATCGTGCGCGTGGATGCCGTCGAGGGTCGCATGGGTGGGATGCGTCTCGTGCAGATAGCCGAGCAGATCGTCGACGAAGTGCGGCAGAGGTTCGGAAACGGGCATAGCTCCCACAACAGCGATTCAGAGGACGGATTGGACTCGCACCTAACCGCCACGATCCGCCAATGGTACAATAAACGCCCCGGTTTCATGCCCGGCACGCTCTTCGTGGTCGCCACGCCGATCGGCAACCTCGAAGACATCAGCGCTCGCGCGCTGCGGATTCTGCGGGAGGCGACGCTCATCGCCGCGGAAGACACACGCCGAACGGCTCAGCTCCTTTCGCGCTTTTCGATCACGACACCCACAACGAGCCTCCACGAGCACAACGAAGGCAGGAAGTCCGCCGCCCTCGTCGAACGCCTGCAGCAGGGCGACTCGATTGCCCTGGTTTCGGACGCGGGCACGCCGACGATTTCTGATCCCGGACAGCAGCTGATCCGCAGCGCCATCGATGCCGGCATCCGCGTCGAGCCGATTCCAGGGCCGAGTGCGGCGCTGGCGGCTCTCGCCGCGTCGGGCCTGCCAACGGATACGTTTACGTTTCTCGGCTTTCCCCCAACTAGGTCATCAGACCGTGAACGGTGGTTGTCAGACGTCCGGTCAGCCGGGCGAACGGTGGTGTTCTTCGAGGCGCCGCACCGGATTCGGCAGACGCTCCAGGATCTCCTCCAATCTCTCGGCGACTGCCCCGTTGCCGTTGGTCGTGAGCTGACGAAAGTCCACGAAGAATTGGTCAGAGGACCAATATCTGACGTCCTCGAGGCCATTGGAGAGCCCCGTGGCGAATATACGGTCGTCATTGATATTGGCCGATTGACAGATTTTAGCCCAGCCGAAACCCCCGGAGACACGGAGATCAATGCCGAATTCTGTGAATTGACCAATTCTGAGGAGAAAACACGGCGCGCGGCCATCTCTGCCCTGGCGAGACGATACAGGATGCCAGCTCAGAGAGGTGTATGCGGCGATCGAACGGGCGCGCCATTCTGTTAAATGACAGAATATGCTCACGGCGAAGACTCCGCGCGGATTCCGTCGCTTGACCGCTGAAAGCCCAATTTGCTAGCGTATCGCGCTTCCATCATCTACCCATGGCCAAGCAGCGGCCAACTCCTAAAGCAAGAGCCCAGGAGCCCGAACCTCGGCGGCAGAGCTCGCCGCCCTCCGGCCGGGCTACCGCCGCAGGATCGATCTCAGAGGCGTTCAACATCTATCGAAGCCGTGGCGCTGTACGAGCGCGGGCTCGAGGCCATTCAGCGGCACGACTATTCGGCCGCCGTCGATCTCCTGGAATCGGTTCTCCGGCAATACCCCGATGAGCGCGAGCTTCACGAGCGGGTGCGGCTGTACCTGAACATCTGCAGGCGCCAGGCGACACCCCGCGAGTCGACTCCGCAGACGGTCGAGGAACGCCTCTACGCGTCGACGCTCGCGATCAACGGCGGCAGGTACGACGAGGCGATCTCGCACCTGCGCCTTGTTCGCGACGAAGATCCGGACAACGACCACGCGCTCTACATGCTCGCCGTCGCCCATGCGCAGCGCGGGGAGCACGCCGAGGCGATCGCACATCTCGAGCGCGCCATCGCCCTGAACCCCGAAAACCGCGCGCTTGCCCGACGCGATGCCGACCTCGAACCGTTGCGCCAGGACGAGTCATTCCGGGCAACGCTCGATGCGGCGCCGAACGCGGCCTCTCCACCCCGGCTGGACCGGCGCCGGCCGTTCCGCACCAAATCGGGGCGATAATCAACTGGTGTCCGCTGTCCACGTCGTGATCCTTGCCGCGGGCAAGGGCACGCGTATGAAGTCCAGCCTGCCGAAGGTTTTGCACCGGGTGGGCGGCCGCCCGATGATCGAACAGGTTCTTTCGACCGCCCGGGACCTCAATCCCGAGTCCACCACCGTCGTCGTCGGTCACGGCGCGGCAGAGGTCCGCGACGCCCTGTCGCGGCAAAGCGGACTCAGTTTTGTGGTTCAGGAGCCACAGCTTGGAACCGCACATGCGCTGCAGGTGACGGAACCGCTTCTGCGGGGAGCGCGGGGCTCGCTCCTGCTGCTTTCGGGCGACGTACCGCAGCTCACCGCGGAAACCCTTCGCCAACTGGTCGATCGCCACGTCCGGACCGCGGCGGCCGCGACGGTTCTGACCGCCGTGGTCGATAACCCGCACGGATACGGACGCATCGTCCGGGCCGGCGAACGGATTGCACGTATCGTCGAGGAGCGGGACGCCAGCCCGGTCGAGCAAGCCATTACGGAAATCAACGCCGGGATCTATGTCTTCGAGGTGGAAGGTCTGTTCGATGCCTTGCGCGAGATCGCCGCGGAAAACGCGCAGCGTGAGCACTACCTGCCGGATATCGTCCAACTTTATGGGCGTCGCGGGCGCCTGGTGGAAACCATGACGGTCACTGACTCGAAAGAAGTGCTGGGGATCAACAGCCGCAGCGAGCTCGCCGCCAGCAAGCAGCTGCATAAGGCAGCGCAAGAATGAACAGCTGATGGCGGACGGCGTCACCCTCGAGGATCCCGCCACCGCCTACATCGACGACACCGTGCAGATCGGGGCCGATACGGTCATCCATCCGGGCGTGTCGCTCGAGGGGCAGACCGTGATTGGCGCCGGCTGCGTGATCCATAGCGGCGTTCGGGTGGTGAACGCCTCGATTGGCGACCGCACCCAACTCTTCAACCACAGCGTGATCACCGACGTCACGATTGGCAGCGACGCGTCGATCGGTCCCTTTGCGCACGTGCACAAGCAGTCGGCGATCGCGCTCGAGCACCAAGGTCGGAAATTTCGTCGAGGTCAAGAACACGAAATTCGGCAACGGGTCCAAGGCGGCACATCTCGCTTATCTCGGCGACGGCGTGATCGGATCGAAAGTCAACATCGGGGCAGGCACGATCACGTGCAATTACGATGGCGTCCAGAAATCCACCACGACGATCGAAGACGGCGCCTTCATCGGCAGCGACACGCAGCTGATTGCGCCGGTGACCGTCGGCCGGGAGGCATACGTGGGGACCGGGACGACGATCCGCGAGGACGTTCCTGCCGGTGCGTTGGCGGTCAGCGCCGGGAAGCAGCGGAACATCGAAGGCTGGGTGGAGAAGAGAAAGAAGAAGTAATTAAGGATCAAGCCTATGTGTGGAATCATCGGTTACATCGGACCGAAGGACGTCGTTCCCGTCCTGATCGACGGCTTGCGGCGGCTCGAGTACCGCGGCTACGACTCGGCGGGGGTCGCGGTCGTGCGCGCCGGCGCCGTCGACTTGCGGCGAAGCGCCGGCAAGCTGTCGAATCTCGAACAGGTCATCGGCACCGATCCGATCACCGGCGACTACGGCGTCGGCCACACACGCTGGGCGACGCACGGCAGGCCGACCGAGGAGAACGCGCACCCGCACCGCGACTGCACCGGCAAGATCGTCGTCGTCCACAACGGGATCATCGAGAACTACCTGGATCTGAAGCGCGAACTGCAGGGCCAGGGCCACCTCTTCGTCACCGAAACCGACACGGAAATCGTCGCCCACCTCGTCGAGCGAGAGATGAAGGACGACGGGCTCGAGAACGCCGTTCGACGGGCGCTGCTGCTGATGCGGGGCCTGTTCGCGGTCGTGCTCATCTCGGCTGACGATCCCGAGAAGATCGTCGCCGTCCGCAACGGGCCGCCGATTGTCGTCGGCCTCGGCGATGGAGAGTTTTTCGTCGCGTCCGACATTCCGGCAATTCTCAGCCACACGCGCGACGTCGTGTTCCTCGGCGACGAGGAGATGGCGGTCATCACGCGCGCGGGGGTCTCGTTTACGGACTTCTTCGGCCGGCCGGTCTCGAAGGCGACGCAGCGCGTGCTGTGGGACCCGGTCATGGCCGAGAAGGCCGGCTACAAGCACTTCATGCTGAAGGAGATCTTCGAGCAGCCGACGGCCGCCAGGGAAACCATCCTGGGGCGGGTCTCGCAGGACACCGGCCGCGTGTTCCTCGAGGAGATGGAGATCACCGAGGCCCAGCTCGCTGCCGTCGAGCGGGTCACGATTCTCGCGTGCGGCACGTCATGGCACGCAGGGCTCGTCGGCAAGTTCATGATCGAGCAGCTGGCCCGTGTGCCCGTCGAAGTCGACTATGGGTCCGAGTACCGCTACCGCCACCCGATCGTCACACCGCACACGCTGGCGATTGTGATTACCCAGTCGGGCGAGACGGCCGATACGCTGGCGGCGCTGCGCGAGGCGAAGCGCGACGGCGCGGCAAGCATCGCCGTCTGCAACGTCGTTGGCAGCATGGCGACGCGGGAAACCGACGGCACCGTGTATACCCACGCGGGACCCGAAATCGGCGTCGCCTCGACCAAGGCTTTCACGTCGCAGCTCGTCGCCTTGTACCTCTTAGGCCTGCGCCTCGCCCAGGCGCGGGGCGCCCTGTCTGCACAGCAGTCACGGCCTCACGTCGACGCGCTCCTGCAGCTGCCGCTGCTGCTGGAACAGACGCTCAAGGTGGCGCCCGAGCTGGAGGAGATCGCCGCCCGCTTTCACACGCGGGCGGACTTCCTGTACCTCGGCCGCGGTATCAACTATCCGATCGCTCTCGAGGGTGCCCTCAAGCTGAAGGAAATCTCCTATATTCACGCCGAAGGCTACCCGGCCGGCGAGATGAAGCACGGACCGATCGCGCTCATCGACGAGCAGATGCCGGTGGTCGCCATCGCGCCGCACGACGACGTGTTCGAGAAGATGATTGGCAACATGCAGGAGGTCAAGGCGCGCGGGGGATCGGTCATCGCGCTGACGACCCGCGGCGACGACAAACTCGCCTCGATCCTGGACGCGAAACGAGACTGCATCATCGAGGTGCCCAGGACGCCCGATCTGCTCACGCCGATCGTGATGGTCGTTCCGCTGCAGCTGCTCGCCTACGACATCGCCGTGCGCCGCGGCTGCGACGTCGACCAGCCGCGAAATCTGGCGAAGAGCGTCACGGTCGAATAACTCGGGCTCGGTGCTCGAGGCTCGGGATCGGTCGGAGGACGATGGTAAGCTGGATCGTCCGAGCCCGAGTCGCGAGTCCCGAGCCCCGATGCAATTCCTGGAATCTCTCAACCCCGAACAACGCGAGGCGGTCCTCCACGTCAAGGGGCCGCTGCTGATCCTTGCCGGCGCCGGCTCCGGCAAGACCCGCGTCATCACCAGCCGCGCCGCGTTCCTGGTCGGCGACGGCCATGCCAAGCCCTGGGAGATTCTCGCGGTCACCTTCACGAACAAAGCGGCAGAGGAAATGCGCACGCGTGTCGAATCGCTCGTCGGCACCGACTGCAGCCGCATGTGGATCTCGACCTTCCATGCGTTGTGCGCGCGGCTGCTTCGCCGCGAGGCGCCGGCGATCGGGCTCAGCCGCGACTTCGTGATTTATGACTCCTCTGATCAGCTCAGCGTCGTCAAACAAGCGCTGAAGGACCTGCACGTCGACGACAGCTTCGTGCAGCCGAGGGCCGCGCTGTCGCGAATCAGCCACGCGAAGAACCGGATGGAATCGCCCGAGCAGATGGCCGCGTCCGTCGGGTGGAACCGCCGCGACGAGCAGATCGCGAAGATCTACGGCCTCTACCTGACCGCCCTCCGCGAGGCGAACGCGCTCGATTTCGACGACTTGCTGCTGAGGACGGTCGACCTCTTTGAAACGGCGCCAACGGTGCGGGCGAAGTACTCCGGCCAGTTCCGCTATGTCATGGTGGACGAGTACCAGGACACGAACCGGCCACAGTACCTGCTGATCCGACGCCTGGCGGAAACGCACCGCAACCTGAGCGTGGTCGGCGACCCCGATCAGTCCATTTACAAGTGGCGGGGCGCCGACCTGCGGAACATCCTGGATTTCGAGCAGGACTTCCCCGAGGCGACGATCGTCAAGCTCGAGCGCAACTATCGATCGACGCAGATCATTCTCGACGCCGCGTCGGCCGTCATCAGCCAGAACCGCAACCGGAAGGACAAGCACCTCTGGACCGACCGCAAGGGCGGCGCCCGGATTCTCTATTTCCGCGGCGGCGACGAGCTCGAGGAGGCGGACTTCATCACCCGCACCGCGCGCGGCGGGCTGGCCGACGATGTCGAGGCGACCGTCGCGGTGCTATACCGCACGAACGCGCAGTCGCGAACGATCGAGGACGCGCTCATGCGCGAAGGGCTCACCTACAAGATCGTCGGCGGCGTGCGCTTCTACGAGCGCAAGGAGATCAAGGACGCGCTCGCCTACATGCGGCTGGTCATCAACCCGCACGACGACGTCAGCCTGCGCCGGGTGATCAACGTGCCGGCGCGCGGCATCGGCAAGGGCGTCATGGACGCCGTAGAGAACTTCGCCCCCGGTGACGACCCAGACGCGGCCGCTGACTTCCCTCTCCTCGCCGCCGGACTGCAGCCGGCGCTCGCCGCCAACTCGCTCTGGGCGCGCGTGGTGCGCGGCCTCGAGCAGCGGGCCTTCAGCGGCCGTGCCGCGGCGGCCCTCGCCGTGTTCCGCGACCTGATCATCAGCCTGACTGACATCGCGCGCCAGGATTCGGTGTCGATCGCCATCGGCAAGATGCTCGACCGCAGCGGCTATCTGCAGGATCTCCGCGAAGACCGCTCCGAGGACGCGGAAGGGCGTATCGAGAACCTTGCCGAGCTCGTGTCGGCGGCGCGTGAGTACGAGAGCCGCGAACCCGAGCCGACGCTTACCGGGTTCGTCGATCGCCTGTCGCTCCTGTCGGATGTCGACGAAGAGGAGGGCGCCCGCGACGCCCGCATCTGGCTGATGACGCTGCACAGCGCCAAGGGGCTCGAATTTCCGATGGTGATCCTGGCCGGGCTCGAGGAAGGCCTGTTTCCTCACTCGCGATCGAGCGAGGACGAAGAGGAACTCGAAGAAGAGCGTCGCCTGTGCTACGTCGGCATGACGCGCGCCCGTCAGCGTCTGATCCTCACCGGTGCGGCGCGCCGCCGGATCTTCGGCGAATACCAATCAAGCGAACCGTCGCGCTTCATCGACGAGGTGCCCGCGGATCTCGTCGAGCGGGTGGCGCCGAGCTACTCGGCATCGTCTTACCAGGGCAACTTTCCGCACTACGAGTTCCGGACCAATCCGTATGGACGCGGCCGCCGGGGCGGCCGGGCGCGCGAGGAGGGGCGGACCTACGCCTATGAAGACGAGGATCAGTCGACCGGAATGGCGCTGAAGCTCGGCATGCGGGTCCGCCATCCGCAGTTCGGCGTCGGCACCGTGCTCAGCGTCGAGGCGCTGGACGACGACACGAAGCTGGTGGTGCGATTCGCCGCCGTCGGCCAGAAGACGCTCCGCGCGAGGTACGCGAAGCTCGAGCCGGCGTGATGTGAACCGTGAAATTTAAGATTTCAGATTTCAGATTTAAGATTTCAGGTCCGCTAGGACGTCTTTGTCCCGGCCGGCGACGTCGCGTCGCGCACGTTGGTGATGATCCACTTCCCCTCGACCGGCGGCTCGCCCTGAAGGATGGCTCGCTGCATGGTCACGACGAGCGTGCGATCAGCGCTTGAACCATCAGGCGTCCGGACCGGGGCGCTGAGGGTGACTTCCTTGGTGACCAGCTCGCCCGATCGCTTCGTCGGGTCGACAGGATTGGCGGCGTTGTCGAGGCTCAAGCGCACCATCCCGCTCTCGGTCTTGAGCTTGCGCTGCGCCTCGGCAACCTTCCGGGCGTGCTGCGAACTTTCCTCGCGCAGCTTGCTCCATTCGGCTTGGATCTCGGCGTCCTTGCCGCCCACTGACGCCTTCAGGCTTTCCGCCTTCAGCACGCGCGTGATCGCCTCCTGGTTCGCCACGTAGAACGTATCCTTGCGCTTGGTGAACGCGGCCTCCTCGGCGCGGATCGCCTCGACCTCTTCGGCCACAGCGGACAAGCGGAGCGGCTCGCGCTGCTCCGGCGAGACGCTGACGATGTCGAAGCTGGCAACGGTGCCCTGGGTCTGCGGCTGGAAGCTGGTCGTGGCGAATCCGGCCAGGGACGTGACGTCGTTGAGCCGCGAGGCGCGGAAGAACTGCTGGAGGATCGGTTGTTCAGGCGCGCTCGAACATGCCGCGAGTGAGGTCAGAGCAATCGCGAACGTGCAAATCGTCCCGCGCATACGGCCTCCTGTTCTACGGGTTGGTCACGTCCTCGTCGTCGCGCTCCGCCAGCTTGGCGATTGAAACGACCCGATCTTCTCCCTCGATCTCGATGAGCTTCACACCCTGCGTGGCGCGGCCGATCGCGCGCACGTCGTTGGTCTGCATCCGCAGGATCATGCCCTGCTGCGTGATCAGCAGCAGTTCGCCGCCCTCCTGCACGTAGGCGACGCCGACCACCTCGCCGTTACGCTCGCTCGTGGCGATGTTGATAATACCGACGCCGCCCCTCGACTGCACGCGGTATTCCTCGATTTCGGTGCGCTTGCCGAAGCCGTGCTCGGTGACGGTCAGCAGGGTTCCGCCCGGCCGCACCTCGGCCATCGCGACGGCGTAATCCTCGTCGCGCAGGGATATCCCGCGGACGCCGTACGCCGTCCGGCCCATCGGGCGGACGTCGGTTTCCGGGAACCGAATCGCCATCCCGTGCCGTGTGCCGATGAAGACCTCAGCCGAGCCGTCGGTGACTTCCGCGGCAATCACCGCGTCGCCCTCTTCGACGCCCATCGCGATGATGCCGCCGGCGCGCGGGTTGCTGAAGGCCGACAGGGCGGTTTTCTTCACCACGCCCTTTCGGGTGCCCATCACGACGAAATGACCGTCGTCGAATTCCTTGACGGCGACCAGCGCCGCGATCTTCTCGCCCTCCTCCATCGAGACGAGATTCGCGATCGACTTGCCCTTGCCGCCCGGTCCGACGTCTGGAATCTCGTGCACCTTCAGCCAATAGGCCCGCCCGCGATCGGAAAAGATCATGATGTAGGCGTGCGTCGAGGCGACGAACAGGTGGCTGACGAAATCCTCGTCGCGCGTCCGCATGCCGATCCGGCCTTTGCCGCCGCGCCGCTGGTTGCGGTAGGTGGAGATGGCGGTCCGCTTGACGTAGCCGGTGTTGCTGACGGTGATCGCCATGTCCTCTTCGGCGATCAGGTCTTCGACGCTCAGCTCGCTCGACTCGCCTTCGATGATCGTCGTGCGCCGCTCGTCGCCGTACTTGGTCCGTACCGCCCGTAGCTCGTCCACGATGATCTGCATCAGCAGCCGCTCGCTGGCGAGAATCGCCCGCAGACGCTCGATGGTCTTCAGGAGCTCCGCGAGCTCGTCGAGAATCCGCTGGCGCTCGAGGCCGGTCAGCCGCTGCAGCTGCATGTCGAGAATGGCCTGCGACTGGACCTGCGAGAGGCCGAAGTTCGTCATCAGGCCTTCGCGCGCCTCGGGAACCGTCTTCGACCCGCGAATCAGCTTGATGACGGCATCGAGGTGATCCAGCGCGATCTTGAGGCCTTCGAGGATGTGATAGCGGGCCTCGGCTTTCCTCAGCTCGAACTCGGTGCGCCGACGGACCACCTCCCGCCGGAACTCGACGAAGCTTTCCACGAGCTCGAGGAGATTGAGGACTTTCGGGCGGCCGCCGACAATCGCGAGCATGATGACGCCGAAGCTGGACTGCAGCGGCGTGTGCTTGTACAGGTTGTTGAGCACAACCTCCGGCACTTCGCCCCGCTTCAGCTCGATGACGATCCGCATGCCGTCGCGATCGGACTCGTCGCGCAGGTCGGAGATCCCTTCGATGACCTTGTCGCGCACCAGGTCGGCGATCCGCTCGATCAGGTTCTTCTTGTTCACCTGATACGGGATCTCCGTGATGACCAGCGAGATCTTGTCGCCCTTCTTGTTCGTCTCGATCTGCGACTTGGCCCGCATCTGAATCGCGCCGCGGCCGGTTGAATACGCCTGGACGATGCCGTTCCGTCCGAGGATGAAGCCGCCGGTCGGGAAGTCTGGGCCCGGGATCAGCTTGATCAGCTCCTTCAGCTTCGTCCCACGGGTGAGAACCTCTGCGTCCTTGGCTTCCTCTGCGTCCTCGGCCGGCTTCAGGTAGGTCTGTTCAATCAGCCAGATGCAGCCGTCCACCACCTCCTGCAGATTGTGGGGCGGGACATTGGTCGCCATGCCCACCGCGATTCCCGCCGAACCGTTGACGAGCAGGTTCGGAAACGGCGCCGGCAGGACGGTCGGCTCTTCGGTGGTCTCGTCGTAGTTGGGGCTGAAATCGACGGTCTCCTTGTCGAGGTCGGCCATCATGTCGTCGGCGAGCGCCTGCAGCCGCGCTTCCGTGTAGCGCATCGCCGCCGGCGGATCGCCGTCGATCGACCCGAAGTTCCCCTGGCCGTCGACCAGGGGATACCGCATGTTGAACTCCTGCGCCATGCGGACGAGCGTGTCGTAGATCGACGCGTCGCCGTGAGGGTGGAAATTGCCCATCACCTCGCCGACGATCTTGGCGCACTTGCGGTAGCCGCGCGTCGCGGACAACCCCATCGACTTCATCCCGTAGAGGACGCGGCGGTGCGCCGGCTTGAGGCCGTCGCGCGCGTCGGGCAGCGCTCGTCCGATGATTACGCTCATCGCGTAATCCATGTACGAGCGCTTCATCTCGTCTTCGATGTTGACGGGGTGCTGGGAGGCGGCGAAATCAGTCATAGGTTCGGGGACTGGGGGCTGGGGGCTGGAGGCTGGGTAGAGACATCGGAGGACACGGAGTGTAGAGAAGCCCGCGCGAAGCGCGCACCGCTTCTAGTCCCCAGTCCCCAGCCTCCAGCCCCTACACATCGAGATTCTTGACGTCGAGCGCGTTGTCTTCGATGAACTTGCGGCGCGGCTCGACCTGATCGCCCATCAGCGTCGTAAACATGAGGTCGGCCTCGGTGTGGTCTTCGGCACGAACCTGCAGCAGCGTGCGCACCTCCGGGTTCATCGTGGTTTCCCAGAGCTGCTCCGGGTTCATCTCGCCAAGACCCTTGTAACGGTTGACCGCGATGCCCTTCTTGCCGGCGGTGATGAAGTAGTCGACCAGGTCGTCGAGCGTCTTCAAGCGCACGTCCTTGCCGGGAGCCGTCGGCCGCCCGGGCCGCTGCCGCTCCTTCGGCTCCGCCGCGAGCTTGGTCGCCTCGTCGGCCGGCGCGCCGCCAATCGCCGTCCCGTCAGTCGTCGCCGCGGGCACGTCTGGCTCGGCGACCTCGTCGACCAGATCGGCCGTCGCGGTGACGACGATCTCGCCGCTGACGGCCGGGATGTCGCGGCGGCTCGCGAGGAGCGCGCGGTACTCGGCGGTCGTGACGAAGTCGACGCCAATGACATGGTGCCGCGGGTAGCCGTTCGAGCGATCGTCGACCTGCAGCAGGTAGCGGTTGTGCTCCTCGTCGCGCTGGACCGTCACCGTCCGGATCGGCGTCGTCATCATCCAGGCGAGCCGCTCGAGCTTCTCCTTGTCGGCGAAATACTCGCGGTCGGCGCCGGCGGCGACGAGCGCCTCGACGATCTCGCGCGGGTGCCCGCGCCGCTCCACCACGTGGAGCAGCTTCTGGTGGCCGATCATCTTCTGCAGCAGCTTCTCGAGCTCGGCTCCGGACGCTTCTGCGCCGGTCGATTCGAACCGCACGACGCGCGCCTCGGCGGCGCGCTTGATCAGGTATGCCTCGAGATCGCGCTCGTCCTTGATGTAGGTTTCCGATTTGCCGCGCTTCACGCGAAACAGCGGCGGCTGCGCGATGTAGATGTAGCCGCGCTCGATGAGCGCCGGCAGCTGCCGGTAGAAAAACGTCAGGAGCAGCGTGCGGATGTGCGAGCCGTCGACGTCGGCATCGGTCATGATGATGATCCGGTGATAGCGGACCTTCTCCGGATCGAAATCCTCGGCGCCGATCCCGCAGCCCAGCGCCGCGATCATCGTCTTGATCTCGTCGCTGCCCAGCATCTTGTCGAAGCGCGCCTTCTCGACGTTGAGGATCTTCCCCTTGAGCGGGAGAATCGCCTGGAAGCGCCGATCGCGTCCCTGCTTCGCTGACCCGCCGGCCGACTCGCCCTCGACGATGTAGAGCTCGCTCAGCGCCGGATCGCGCTCCTGGCAGTCGGCGAGCTTCCCCGGCAGCGAGCTGCCGTCGAGCGCGCCCTTGCGGCGGACGAGATCGCGCGCCTTGCGGGCCGCTTCGCGCGCACGGGCGGCGTCGATCGCCTTGCCGACGATCCGGCGCGCGACCGAAGGGTTCTCTTCGAGATACGCCCCGAGGCGGTCGTTGACGATCGCCTCGACAATCCCCTTGACCTCGGTGTTTCCCAGCTTCGTCTTGGTCTGGCCTTCGAACTGCGGATGCGGGATCTTGACGCTGATCACCGCGGTGAGGCCCTCGCGGATGTCGTCGCCGCTGACGCTCTCCTTCAGGTCTTTCGCCAGGTTGTTCTTCGTCGCGTAGCTGTTGACCGTGCGCGTCAGCGCCGAGCGGAAGCCGGACAGGTGCGTGCCGCCCTCGTGGGTGTTGATGTTGTTGGCGAAGGAGTAGATCGTCTCGACGTAGCCGTCGTTCCACTGGAGCGCGATCTCGGCTTCGATCCCGTCCTTCTCGCCTCGCATGTAGATCGGCTTCTCGTTGACCGCCGCCTTGTTCTTGTTCAGGTGCTGGACGAACGACCCGATGCCCCCCTCGTAGTGAAACTTGTGCGTCTTGCCATCGCGCTCGTCGTCGAGCGTAATGAGAATCCCGCCGTTCAGGAAGGCCAGCTCGCGCAGCCGCTGGGCCAGGGTGTCGAAGCTGAAGACGAGGGTTTCGAAGATCTGGGCGTCGGGCTTGAAGGTGACCTTCGTCCCGCGGCGCTTCGTCGTGCCGGTGATCTCGAGCGGCCGTGCCGGCGTGCCGCGCTCGTAGGTCTGCTGATAGACCTGGCCGTTGCGCCAGATCTCGACTTCCAGCGTTTCCGACAGGGCGTTCACGACCGAGACGCCAACGCCGTGGAGACCGCCCGACACCTTGTAGCTGTCGTTGTCGAACTTGCCGCCGGCGTGCAGCACCGTCATCACGACTTCGGCGGCCGACTTGCCGCTCGTGTGCTGGTCGACCGGGATGCCGCGGCCGTTGTCGATGACCGTGACCGACCCGTCGATATGAACCGTGACGTTGATCTGATCGCAGAAGCCGGCGAGGGCTTCGTCGACCGCGTTGTCGACGACCTCGTAGACGAGATGGTGGAGGCCGGTGGGCCCGGTTGACCCGATGTACATCGCGGGCCGCTTGCGGACCGCCTCGAGTCCCTCCAGAACCTTGATGCTCTCGGCCGAATAGGCCGCGACATCAGCCGCAGTCCCGTGCCCGTTGTTCCCGGCTGGAACCTCCTGCGCCCGCTGATCAGCCCCGCCGCTCTGCGTCTTCTGCGGATCGGCAGGTGCCTGCGGGCGCGTCGTGTCGCCGAGATTGTCCTTCTCGCTGTGTTCCATTCCGCTCTTGTTCGAACTCCCGAGGTCGTGTCCCGAGTCCAGTGTCAGACCCTCATCGGCATGATGACGTAGGTATAGTCGTACCCCTCGGCGCCAACCGGCTTCATCACCGCCTGGCTGACCTCATCCTTCAACTCGAGGGCCACGACGTCGGTCGTGACGGCCGCGAGAAAGTCCAGAACGTATTGCGCGTTGAAGCAGATCTGCATCGGCGCCCCGGTGTACTCCACCGGCAGCGTTTCGTGCGCCTCGCCAATGTCCGGGCTGCTCGACGTCACGTCGACTTTGCCCTTGTCGATCTGGAACTTCACCGCCCGGGACCGCTCGTTCGAGAGCAGGGCCACGCGCTTCACGGCGTTGGTCAACCGATCGCGTTCGAACTCGATGTGCTTGTCGTTCCCCTTCGGTATGACGCGCTCGTATGCCGGAAACTGGCCGTCGATCATCCGCGAAATCAGGACCCGGTCGCCGACGTTGAAGAACAGGTGGTTCTCGCCTCGCTCGTAGTTGATGTCGCTTTCGCCCTCGGCCAGCAGCCGCGCCAGCTCACCGAGCGTTTTTTTCGGCAGGATCGCCTTGACCTCGCTCTCGTCCTTCGACGACTTGCCGTTGCGATTCACGTTGACCAGCGCCAGCCGATGACCGTCGGTCGCGACCAGGCTCATCGAGTCGCTCCGCAGCACGAACAGCGCGCCGTTCAGGAAGAACCGCGTGTCCTCACCGGTGATCGCGAACTGCGTTTTCGCGACCATCTCCTTCAGAGCGGACGGCGCCAGCGCGACCGCCGGCCCGCCGGCGCTCTCGGGCAGCGTTGGAAAATCCTCTCGGGGAAGCGTCTGCATGCGCGAGTCGAACCGTTCCGCGGCCACCTTGACGCCGTTCTTCTCCTCGGTGATGCGGATGTCGGTTTCCGGCAGGCTCTTCACGATCTCGTAGAGCTTCTTGGCCGGTAGCGTCAGCGACCCGGGCTTGCTCACCGTCGCTTTGCATCGGCTGCGCAGCGCGACTTCGAGATCGGTTGCGAGCAGTTTGACTTCGTCGCCTTTGGCCTCGAGCAGCACATTGGCGAGAATCGGGATCGTGTTCTTGCGCTCGACGATCCCCTGGAAAAGTTGCAGTTCTCGCAGAAGGTCGTTCTTACGGACGACAAGTTCCATGGCTGTGCTGACCTCGAAATGGGCGGGGGTGCGATCGCCCGCGATCCCCTAGGGACAGGAGAGATTCGAGAATAAGAAATTATATAAGAGTAGAGGGTGTGTTGAAAAGGGAAACAGGCGTATTACTCCTTGTTCTTGAATAATTTACGTTGTGCAAAAAACGTGGTTGCTCGAGCCCTGCCGGACCGCGGATCTGGCGGCCTGACGGGAGCCCACAATCCATCCGCAGGGCTCAACAGAGGGGGCTGTGGAAAAGCCGGATGAGCCTGCGTGGGCTACCGGAATCCCTGCAGAAAGTTGCCGATCAGGCTGTTGAAATCCGAGTCCCTCTTCCGCATGTCCTCGACCTTCCGGATGGAATGAATGACGGTCGAGTGGTGCTTGCCTCCGAAGCTGCGGCCGATCTCCGGGAGCGAAGCATGCGTCAGTGACTTGCAGAGATACATCGCAATTTGCCGCGGCATCGCGACCGACTTCGAGTTGTTCCGCGACTTGAGCTCGACCAGCTTCAGGTTGTAGTAGTCGGCGACGAACTTCTGGATGATCTCGATCGTCACCGCCTTTTCCTCGTGATCGAGGATGTTCTTCAACACTTCCTGCGCGAGCGACAGCGAGATTTCCTGTCCCGTCAGAGAGGCGTAGGCGATCAGGCGGATCAGCGATCCCTCGAGTTCGCGCACGTTCGACTTGATCCGCCCGGCAATGAAAATCGCGACATCGTCGGGCAGCGGAACCGCCTCGGTTTCGGCTTTCTTCTTGAGGATGGCGGTTTTTGTCTCGAGATCCGGCGACTGGATGTCGGCGATCAGGCCCCATTCGAAGCGCGACCTGAGGCGCTCCTCGAGCGACGGGATTTCGTGGGGCGGACAGTCGCTGCTCAGCACGATCTGTTTCTGCGAGTCGTAGAGCGCGTTGAAGGTGTGAAAGAACTCGGTCTGCGTACCTTCCTTCCCCGCGAGGAACTGGATGTCGTCGACGAGCAGGATGTCGACCGTTCGATACCGTTCGCGGAAATCGATGACGCGATCGTAGCGGACGGCGTTGATCATCTCGTTCATGAAGCGCTCGGACGAGATGTAGGTCAGCTTCATGTTGCGATCGTGCTGCAGGACGTACTGGCCGATCGCGTGCATCAGGTGCGTCTTCCCGAGTCCCACGCCGCCGTAGATGAACAGGGGGTTGTACGAGCGTGAGGGCGCTTCAGCGACCGCACGGGATGCGGCGTGAGCAAACTGGTTCGATGGCCCGACGATGAACGTATCGAACGTGTAGCGTGGGTTGAGGCCGGCTGGCCCGGGCACCGACGCGGGCACCGGGTCCAGCGTCGCCGCTTCATCGGGGCCGAGCGAAATGGCGGCGGGATCGGCCGGGGGATCAGCGACGAAGTTCACGGCCAGGCTTCCCTTGCGAACCTCGCCAAGCGCTTCGCTGATCACGCCAGAGTAGTGTTTCGTCAGCCAGTCCTTGAACAGCCCGTTCGGAACTCGAACGGTTATGGCGGCGGCGTCTTCACCGACGAAGCTGGTCGGCTTGAACCAGGTGTAGAAGCTGTGTCGATTTACCTTCGTTTCGACACGCGAAAGAATCTGGTCCCAGAGGTTCATTTCGCCTGCGTGTCATCCTTCGATATAGCTTCGCCGGCCATCAAATCCGGCGAATTTCCACAGTTTTTTCCACAGGTGTGGAAAACTTTGGGGAGAGACCAAACGCACATGCGCTCTGAAGGGGTGATTTCAGCCGCTGAAGGGACGGGACTGTAGCACAAACCACTCTGCATTGACACCTTCCAAACACGGACGCTAACATTGACGGTTCGTTTCCAAGCGAGGGGATATGAAGGGGAAGAGGACGTTTCAGCCGAACGCGCGCCGGCGCCGGAAAACACACGGTTTTCTCGTGCGGATGAGCACGAAGAACGGGCGGCTGGTGCTGAAGCGGCGGCGCGCGAAGGGGCGCAAACGGCTGACCGTAAGTACCAGATAGGCATTGGCTTCGTTCCGGTCCCATGAACGGATCAAGACCCGCGCCGAATTTCAGGAGATTTACCGGAAAGGCGCGCGCGTGCACGGCCGCTACAGCACGGTGTTCGTTCTCGCCAATCAGTTGCCGATTGGTCGGCTCGGAATCGCCGCGACGAAAAAGCTGGGCGACGCGGTCGAGAGAAACAGAGCTAAACGCCTGATTCGAGAGGTTTTTCGTCGAAACAAGGTAGCTCAGGGCTTCGATGTGGTCGTCATCCCGAAGCGCGAGCTGCTCGAGACCAGTCTGACGGCCCTTGAAACCGATTATCGAAACACTCTCGAGCGCACCTTCCGTCGCGGCCGGATTGGCGCTGGCGCTCCTAAGAGCGTATAAGCTCCTTATCTCTCCGTATTTTGCGGGTTCATGCCGGTTTCTCCCGTCCTGCGCCGATTACGCGCAGGAGGCGATCCTGCGTCATGGAGCACTGCGCGGTGGCTGGCTGGCGATCCGGCGCCTGGCCAAGTGCCATCCGCTTGGACCTGCCGGCTGTGATCCGGTCCCTGCGCCGGCCGATGTGTCCGCGGTGACCCCGCCGGACAGGTGTAGCGCGGGCCTTTAGGCCCGCCTGATTACATGGAACGGCGCGTTCTTCTCGCGATTTTCCTCGCCTTTCTAACGCTCTACCTGTGGCAGGCGCTTTGTGATGCCGCCACCGAAGCCAGCGACCGCCGACGCGCCGGCGGTATCGCCCGGCTCCGACGCTGGTTCCACGCCCTCGCCTCCCCCCTCCGAGCCAACCACGCCGCCGGTCGCCGAGGCTAGCGTCGAGCCCGATCGTGAGCGAGTCGGCAGAGCGGGAAATCCAGGTCGAAACGGACGACGTGATCGCGACGTTCACGAACCGCGGCGGGCGGCTCAAGAGCTGGCGTTTCAAGAAGCACCTGGATTCAGTCGGGAAGCCATTCGAGCTTGTTGTCGATCCTGCGACGGCCGCGCAGGCTCTTCCCTTTTCCCTGCGGGTCGACGACGCGACGGTGACGCGCACCCTGAACGATGCCCTTTACAGGGTGCGAAGTTCCCCACCGTCAGGAGCGGTCTCGAATTCAGCTCCCATCGTGTTCGAGTACCGGAGACAGCGCGGGCCTCCGCGTCGTTAAGGAGTTCCAATTCGAGCCCACCTCGTACGTCCTGAGGCTGAGGGTTCAGCTGCAGCAGGACGACCGAGTGCTGGCTCCGGCGATCGAATGGGGCCCCGGCCTGGGCAAAGAGCCTTCAGCGTCGGGCAACTACATTCTTCAACCCGAGGGCATCGTTTCCGTGGCGGACGACGAGGAGCGGATTCCGGCCGCTTCGGTCGCCGAGCAGCCAACGCGCCAGGGCGACTTTCAATTCGCGGGCATCGAAGATCACTACTTCCTTGTGACCGCACTCTATCCCGGAACGTCGACGGTGACGTTTCAGCCGGTGACCGGGGCCGTCCTTCCTGGCGAGGAAACGGGTCGTCCGTTGATGAATTTCATCCTGCAGCCGGGCAAGCAGGGCGAACCGCTGCGGTTCTACGTTGGCCCGAAGGATTTCGACAGGCTCGCCGCGGTCGATCGGAGTCTCGTCCGGGCCATCAATTTCGGCATGTTCGCGGTGCTGGTGGTGCCGCTGCTCCGCGCGCTCAACTGGGTGAACGGCTTCGTCGGGAACTACGGGTGGTCGATCATCCTCCTGACCATCATCATCAACGCCGTCATGTTCCCGCTGCGCCACAAGAGCGTCGTCTCCATGCGCAAGATGCAGGAGATTCAGCCGGAAGCCAAGGCCATCCAGGATCGGTACAAGAACGTGAAATCGACCGATCCGGCGAAGCAGAAGATGAACCAGGAGCTGATGGCGCTCTATCGCGAGCGGGGCGTGAACCCCGCGAGCGGCTGCGTCCCGATGCTGCTGACGCTGCCCGTCCTGCTCGCGTTCTACTCGCTGCTGTCGACCGCGATCGAGCTGCGCGGCGCGCCGTTCATCGGCTGGATTCACGACCTCTCCCGCTACGACCCGTATTACGTCACGCCCGTGCTGATGGGCATCACCCAGGTCTGGCAGACAGCGCATCACGCCGCAGACCGGCGTCGATCCGGCGCAGCAGAAGCTGATGATGTTCATGCCGGTGATGTTCATGGTGTTCTTCCTGTGGGCGCCGGCAGGCGTCGCGATTTACTGGTTCGTGAGCAACCTGTGGGGTATCGGCCAGCAGTACCTCACATCGTATCTGATCGGTCCGCCGAAGATTCATGCCGCTCGTCCTCCCGCTGAACGGCGGATGAAGAAGGTAGGATCCGGCAAGACCGACGCCGCCGCGGAGAAGTAGCATGGCAGACGCTATCCAACCGATCGTCGAGTTCCTGACGCGCGTCACCGAAGCCCTCGGACTGAAGACGACCGTAGAAGTGGAGGAGTCGCCAGACGGCCCTCGTTTGAACCTCGCGGGCGAGGACGCGGAACTGCTCGCGCGGCACAGGGGCGAGCCGTTGAAAGCGCTCCAGCACGTCGTCGACATGGCGTTCGGCCGGACACTGCCAGACGACCAGCGGGTCTTCGTCGATGCGCTCGGCTACCGCAAGGGGAAGGACATCGAGCTGAAGCACATGGCGAAGTTTCTCGCCGAGAAGGCCAAGCAGACCGGCGTCGACCAGCAGCTCGGACCGTTGAACCCGTACGAACGCCGCATCGTTCATATGGCCGTCGCCGAAATTCCCGGCGTGACCACCGAAAGCGTCGGCGACGCGTTTTCGAAGACCGTCCATATTTCCGTACGGAAATAGTCGACAGTCAGCAGTCGACTGTCGACAATCAGCAGTCGACCGTCGTCAGTCAGCGATCGGCTGAAGTGTTTTCCACTGCCGATACCATCGTTGCGATCGCGACGCCGCCCGGACGCGGCGGGATCGGTGTCGTGCGGCTGAGCGGCGTCGAGGCGCGCGCCATTGCCGAGCGTCTGACGAACCGGCGCAAGCCGTTCGAGCCACGGCGCGCCACCTTCACGACCTTCGATCTGCGCCGTGACTCGGCGAGCAGCGCGCTCGATCACGTGATCGTGACGTACTTTCCGTCGCCGGCTTCGTACACCGGAGAGGATGTCGTCGAGATCAGCGCGCACGGGAGCCCGGTCATCCTGCGAGCGATCGTGTCCGGCGCGATGGCCGCTGGCGCGCGCCTCGCCGAGCCAGGCGAGTTCACCTTGCGCGCGTTCGTCCATGGCCGGGTCGATCTGATGCAGGCCGAGGCGGTCGCGGACTTGATCGACTCCGTCACACCGCTTCAGGCGCGGGCGGCCTTCGATCAGTTGAACGGGACGCTGACGCGCGAGATCGCCGCAATTGACGCCGCGCTCTTCGACCTGATCGCCAGGCTCGAAGCCTCGGTCGATTTTCCTGACGAGGGCTACCACTTCATCGAGCCCGGTTCGGTCGCGACGGCTATTGACGGCATCCTGGCGCGGACCCGGGCCCTGCTGGCATCCGCACAGGCCGGCCGAGTCGTTCGAGAAGGGCTGCAGGTGGCGATCGTCGGAGAACCGAACGTCGGGAAGTCGAGCCTGTTCAACGCACTGGTGGGGTCGGCCCGGGCGATCGTCACCGACGTTCCCGGGACGACGCGTGACCTGGTGACCGAAACCATCGACCTCGACGGCCTTCGCGTGACGCTCGTCGACACGGCGGGCGCGCGCGATACGGCGGACGTCATCGAATCGGAAGGTGTCGCGCGATCGTACCAGGCAGCGAAGACGGCCGATCTCACGCTCGTCGTGGCAGACCAATCCAGCCCCTGGCCCGATCGGGAGGGATGGATATTCGGATCTCCGAATATAGGTTGCCAGTTGTTGGTTGCGAGCAAGGCGGACTTGCCGCCGGCGTGGAGGCGAGACGAAGCGATTCCAGTAGCCGCTCCGCTCGGAGTGGGCCTGGAGAAGCTGAGAGAACGGATCCTCTCTGCGCTTGACGTCGAGACTCTCAGCGACAGACCCGCGATCACAAACGTGCGGCACATCGCCCTGGTTGAGCAGGCGCAGGTGAACCTGATCAGGGCCAGAGGCGCGGCGTCTTCTGATCAAGCGCTGCCTGAGGAATTCGTGCTGGCTGATCTTCAGGATGCGCGGGCCGCGTTCGAGGAAGTCACTGGCAAGCGGACGTCAGATGAACTCCTCGAGCACATCTTTTCGCGCTTCTGTATCGGCAAGTAGCCGGGACAAGGATCAATGCGGTTTGACGTGATCGTGATCGGCGCCGGACACGCGGGTGTCGAGGCGGCATACGCCGCTGCCCGCCTCGGCATGCACGTTGGCGTCTGCACGCTGTCCGCGGAAACCGTGGCACATATGCCGTGCAATCCCGCGGTCGGCGGAACCGCGAAAGGGCACCTCGTTCGCGAGATCGATGCGCTGGGCGGTCTCATGGGTCGCGCGATCGATGCGACCGGCATCCAGTTCAAGCTCCTGAACCGCAGTCGTGGACCGGCCGTCTGGTCGCCGCGCGCCCAGGCGGACAAGCGGATCTACAGCTCGTGGGTCCGCGCGGCGCTGGAGTCGGAGCCAAACATCGAATGGCTGTTCGGAAAGGCCGGCCGGATCCTGATCGAAAACGGCCGGATCGTCGGGCTCGCGATGGAGGACGGCGATCGCTTTCCCTGCTCCTCCCTGATCGTGACAACCGGGACGTTCCTGAATGGCCTCGTTCACATTGGTTCCGAACAGCATCCGGCAGGGCGAGCCTCAGAGCCGCCGTCGTGCGAGCTCGCGGAATCGATCAGGCAAGTCGGATTCGACTGCGGCCGCCTCAAGACCGGCACGCCGCCGCGGCTCGATCGCGCGAGCATCGATTTCGAGCGGCGCGTCGCGGAGGGGACGTTCGCCGCGGAACGTGGAGATGATCCGCCGGTGCCGTTCTCGTTCGAGACGAGCGCGATCAATCGGCCGCAGATCGAGTGTTACCTGCTGCACACAAACGATCGGATTCGATCGATCGTGAGCGCGAACGTTGATCGCTCTCCCCTCTTCAACGGGCAGATTCGCGGCATCGGTCCTCGATACTGCCCGTCGCTCGAGGACAAGATCGTGCGCTTTCCCGACAGAGAGCGGCACCAGATCTTTCTCGAACCTGAGGGGATCGACTCGCCGGAAATCTACGTGAACGGGTTCTCGATGAGCCTCCCGCGGGAGGTCCAGGCGGAGCTGGTACATGCGCTGCCCGGCCTCGAGGACGCCGTCATGCTTCGTCCCGGCTACGCGGTCGAGTACGACTTCGTCCAGCCAACCGAGCTGCGCCGTACGCTTGAAACGAAGCGTGTGGCGGGATTGTTTTTCGCCGGTCAGATCAACGGCACGTCGGGATACGAGGAAGCAGCGGCCCAGGGGATCGTCGCCGGCATCAATGCGGCGCGTTACGCGCGGCACGAGCCGCCGTTCGAGTTGCGACGTGATGAAGCCTACGTCGGTATCCTCGTCGACGATCTCATTACGAAAGGCTGCCTCGAACCGTATCGCATGTTCACGTCGCGCGCGGAACATCGACTGCTGCTTCGCATCGACAATGCCGACTTGCGTCTCACGCCTCGCGGCCGCGAAGCTGGTCTCATCGGCGACGAGCGGTGGGAAAGGTTCGAGGCACGACAGGCACGATTCCGGCGCAATCTCGAGACGCTGAACCGATCGCTTGTCAGAACTGAAACGGGAGATCGCGTCCCAGCTGCGCAGCTTCTTCGCCAGCCCGAGGTGCGGCTCGACGCGCTCGTTCGCGACGCGAAGGTGACGCTCGATGTCGATCCCGCGTCAAAGACACTCGACCTGGCCAGCGCGGAGACAGCGGTGAAGTATGCGGGCTACCTGCGGCGCCAGGAAAGCGAGATCGAGCGCGCCCGCCGCGATGAGCGGCGCCGCATCCCGGCCGACTTTCCCTTCGATCGTGTTCCCGGCCTGTCACGAGAGGTCGTTCACCGCTTGTCGCAGGTGCGCCCGGATACCCTGGCGCATGCGTCGCGCATTCCGGGTGTGACGCCCGCCGCTGTCGCCGTTCTCTCAACCTTCGTTGGCCGGCTCCGGCCGACGATGTGACGCCACTTGCCTTTCGGGACAGCCTCGCCTCGCGCCTCGCAGAGGCGGGGCTCTCCTTGCCGTCGAATCAGATCGAGCTGCTCGCAGAATACTGGCGTCTCCTCGAGCGCTGGAATTCGCGGATCAATCTCACGTCCATTCCGCTTGAGGGCTCTCCTCCACACAGCATCGATCGCCTTATCGTGGAGCCTCTGATGGCGGCGTTACTGATCCCCCCACCGCCGGTGGCATGGTTCGACCTTGGCTCGGGTGGCGGGTCGCCGGCGGTCCCGCTCAAGGTCGTCAATCCCGCGGCGCGCCTCACCATGGTGGAGTCCCGCTCGAGAAAAGGCGCGTTCTTACGTGAAGTCGTGAGAAGTCTGGGACTTGCGGCGACTGACGTCGCGATAGGCAGGTTCGAGGACGTCGCGCTTCGTCAGGCCGCCGCCGCGGACTGTATTACCGTCCGCGCTGTCCGCGCCGACAAAGCCCTGTCCGACAGTGCCTTACGGCTTCTGCGCCCAGCGGGCCGCATGATTCTCTTCGAAACGGCTAACCAGGAACGCGACTTGGAGGGCTTCAAGCTCATCAAGAGCCTGTCCGTTCCGGCCACGGGCTCAGTCATCAAGGTCGTTGTTCCACGTGGAACAAAGGATTGACCGGCTGCAGGGCCCGCCGTATCCTACTGCAGCATCTTGGGATAAGCCTCATCCATAGGGCGTTTCGCCAAATCAATGGGCCGCATCATCGCCATTGCCAACCAGAAAGGGGGCGTCGGCAAGACGACGACCGCCATCAACCTGGCCGCTTCGCTCGCGCTGGCCGAGCAGCGAGTCCTGCTGGTCGACGTCGACCCGCAAGGCAACCTCACCAGCGGTGTCGGCCAGAAGGGACAAGCCGGATCCGGCGGCACCATCTACAACGCGCTCACCACGCCTGAACCGACCGAGGATCCTGTCCCATTCGTGATTCAAACGCCGGTCGACGGGCTCTCGCTGATCGCTGCCGACCGCAACCTCACTGGCGCTGAAATCGAAATGGTGACGCCTGCCGCGCCGCGAGGAACGGCTGCGCGCACTCCTCTCGCCGCTGCGGGACCAGTACTCGTTCATCTTCATCGACTGCCCGCCTTCGCTCGGACTGCTGACGCTGAACGCGCTTGTCGCCGCGGACACCGTACTGATCCCCCTGCATTGTGAATACTTCGCGCTGGAGGGGCTCGCGGATCTCGTCAGCACCATGCGCCGTGTGCGCGCCGCGCTGAACCCAGGGCTGGATATCGAGGGTGTGCTCCTCACGATGTACGACGAGCGGACGAATCTCGGACAGCAGGTCGCGACCGACGTACGCGGCTTCTTCAAAGAGAAAGTGTTTCACACGGTGATTCCCCGCAACGTCCGACTCGGCGAAGCCCCGAGCCACGGGTTACCCGTGATCCTGTACGACGTGAAATCGCGTGGCGCCGAGGCCTACCTCGCGCTCGCGCGGGAAGTCATGGAACGCAGCGCGGCAACCGCGGCGTAAAGACGTATGGAAAAAAGACCCGCTCTTGGAAAAGGTCTCAGCGCGCTGATCCCGGACGCCCCCGAACCGCGCGCGTCGACGCTGGAGGTCGACATCGATCGCATCGTGCCGAACCGCTTCCAGCCGCGCGGGGCAGATGGACGACGGACGCCTCGAGGATCTCGCACGCTCGATCAAGGCGAACGGCGTCATCCAGCCGATCGTGGTGCGGCGTGAGGGCGATCGCTTTCACATCATCGCCGGCGAGCGCCGCTGGCGCGCCGCGCAAAAAGCGGGTCTCCTGCGCGTGCCGGTCGTCGTCCGGGAAGTGACAGCGGGCCACGATCGATCGCTTCTCGAGATGGCGCTGGTCGAGAACATCCAGCGCGAAGACCTCAACCCGATCGACGAGGCGCTCGCCTACCGTCGACTGAGCGAGGAATTCAATCTCACGCAGGAAGACATTGCCGCGGCGGTCGGAAAAGATCGCGCATCCGTTGCGAACTTCCAGCGCCTGCTCCGGCTTCCCGCGGAGGTCCAGGCCGAAGTGGCATCGGGCACGTTGTCGATGGGACACGCGCGAGCGCTGCTCTCGCTCACCGGCGAGGGCGATCAGCGTCGCATTGCGCGCGACGTGATCGCACGCAATCTCTCGGTGCGCGAGACCGAGGCGCTGGTTCGAAAGATCAGCGAGGCTGCAAAGTCGAAGGAGCCTGCGCCGGCGAAGCCGGCCGACGTGCACACGCGCGCCGCTGAAGATCGTCTCCGGCTTGCGCTCGGCACGCGCGTCCGCATCGTCCGGCAGGGCACGCGAGGCCGCATCGAGATCGAATTCGGATCCGAGGACGAGCTGATTCGTATCTACGATCAACTCACTCACTAGGAAAGGAGAACCTTGCGACTGACGCACATGGTCGCCTGCGCCGGTTGAGCGAGCAAACTCGCCGCCGGCGAGCTCGCTCAGGTGCTGAGCGCCATTCCGATCGCACTGAATGACCGTGTCCTCGTCGACTTCAGGACTGCGGACGATGCTGGTGTGTACCGGTGGGAGGCGGGGCCGGCACTTGTTCAGACCGTCGACTTCTTCACGCCGATTGTCGACGACCCGTTCACATACGGTGAGATCGCGGCGGCCAACGCCCTGAGCGACGTGTACGCGATGGGCGGCCGGCCGCTGACCGCGCTCGCCATCGCCGGGTTCCCGAAGGAAGGCCTGGCGCGCGACGTGATCACACGGATTTTCCAGGGAGGGTTCGAGCAGCTGCATCGCGCGGGCGTCGCGCTGCTCGGCGGCCACACCGTGCAGGATCCGGAGATCAAGTTCGGGTACGCGATCACCGGCGCGATCGATCCCGAGCGCATACTCACCAACGCCGGCGCCCGGCCGGGCGACGTGCTCTTCCTCACGAAGCCGCTCGGAACCGGCATCGTCGCCACCGCGCTGAAGTTCGACCGGATTGATCCGCGTGCCGCAGGACCGGCGATCGAGTCGATGCGAACGCTGAATCGCGCCGCCGCCGAGGCGCTCGCCTCCCTTCCCCCATCGGCGGTTCACGCCTGCACCGACATCACCGGATTCGGCCTTGCGGGTCACGCGAGCGAGATGGCCGCCGCCAGCAGAGCCACGCTGGAGATTAGCGCTGTCGATGTGCCTGTGTTTGAAGGGGTTGTGGAAATTGGCGGACAGAACCGATCGGGCGGGTTAGTCAGCAACCAGGATCATTTTGGAGGCGGGGTCGACGTTGGCGCGTCGGTACCCCACGAGCTGGTTCACATACTGTTCGACCCTCAAACCTCTGGAGGACTGCTCGTTGCGGTTGCAGAAGCCGCAGCCGACGCGACCGGAGCTGCGTTCGAGGCCGCGGGTGTAAAGGGATCGCGAATCGGTCGGATCCTTTTGCCCGCTGGCGATACCCGCGTCCGCGTGGTATAAAATTGCTGTTTCGTCGCGACGCCCCAAAAGGCCTGGATCTCCTCACACACACATGATTCGCGAATCTCTCAACGGGGTCGTCAGGTCGCCGCGAGCTTGTGAAATCGGGCGCAAGCTCCGGAGAAACCGGCTGCACTCATGACGAATCGCACCGCGGCGAATCGATACGCACGCGCGCTCTTCGATGTCGCCGTCAAGGAGAAGCAGGACCTCGCCACGATCGATCGCGAGCTCGCCGAGTTCATCGATCTCCTCAAGCAACACGCGACCTTCGGGAAAGTGTTGTTGAATCCCGCCGTCCCGGCGCCACGCAAGCGTGCCGCCGTCGCGGCGGTGATCAGCCAGGCCAAGCTGTCCCCCGCCATGGCGAAACTTCTTGTGCTGCTCGCCGAGCGAGATCGCTTCATCCTGCTGCCCGATCTCCTGGAGGCGTTCCGCCAGCGCGTGCGCGACTTCCAGAAAATCGTGCGGGCCGAGGTCGTGACCGCGGAGCCGCTCTCCGCGGAACGGGCCCAAGCGGTCGAGCGCGGTCTCGAACAGGCATCGGGCCGCCACGTGCAGATGGATCTGCGGGTCGACCCGTCGCTGATCGGCGGCGTGGTCGCGCGCATTGGCAGCACCGTCTACGACGCGAGCATCGCCACGCACCTCCAGAAGATGAAACAACGGCTCGTGGAAAGCATCTAGGGCCGCGCAGGAACAGACATGGACATCAAAGCCGAAGAGATCTCCAAAATCATCCGCGACCAGATCGGGAGCTACGCCGTCGACGTCGACGTGGCCGAGGTCGGCAGCATCATTTCGCTCGGCGACGGCATCGCCCGCATTCACGGCATCGAGAACGCGATGGCCGGAGAGATGCTGGAGTTCCCTCACGGCGTGATGGGGATCGCGCTCAACCTCGAGGAAGAAAGCGTCGGCGCGGTTCTGCTCGGGGAGTTCACGGAGATCAAGGAAGGCGATACGGTCAAGCGCACCGGCCGCATCATCTCGGTGCCGGTCGGCGAGGAGATGCTCGGCCGCGTCGTCAACGCGCTCGGCCAGCCGATTGACGGCAAGGGCCCGATCAGCAGCAAGCAGTTCTCGCCGATCGAACGGCTGGCACCGGGCGTCGTCGACCGGCAACCCGTCAAGGAGCCGCTCCAGACCGGCCTCAAGGCGATCGACGCGATGGTGCCGATCGGCCGTGGCCAGCGCGAACTGATCATCGGCGACCGGCAGACCGGCAAGACCGCCGTCGCGATCGATACGATCCTCAACCAGAAGGAAACCGGCGTCATCTGTATCTACAACGCCATCGGCCAGAAGCAGTCGACGATCGCCCAGGTGGTGCGGACGCTGGAAGAGGCCGGCGCGATGCGCTATTCGATCGTCGTCGCGGCGGGGGCGTCCGATCCGGCGCCGCTCCTGTACATCAGCCCGTACTCGGCGTGCGCGATGGGCGAGTTCTTCCGCGACATCGGCAAGCACGCGCTGTGCATCTACGACGATCTCTCCAAGCACGCCCAGGCGTATCGCGAGATCTCGTTGCTGCTGCGGCGCCCGCCGGGACGCGAAGCGTATCCGGGTGATGTCTTCTACCTGCACTCGCGCCTGCTGGAACGCGCCGCCAAGCTCAAGACCGAGCTCGGTGGCGGATCGTTGACGGCGCTGCCGGTGATTGAAACACAGGCCGGCGACCTCTCGGCCTACATCCCGACCAACGTCATCTCGATCACCGACGGCCAGATCTTCCTCGAGTCGGATCTGTTCAACCAGGGGGTTCGCCCGGCGATCAACGTCGGCAACTCGGTCTCGAGGGTCGGCGGGTCGGCCCAGATTCGCGCGATGCGCCAGGTCGCGGGCACGTTGCGGCTCGACCTCGCGCAGTATCGCGAGCTGGCGGCGTTCGCGCAGTTCGGCAGCGACCTCGACAAGGCGACGCAGGCGCAGCTGACGCGCGGCGCCCGGCTGGTCGAGATCCTCAAGCAGCCTCAGTACGAACCGCTGGCGGTCGAGCGGCAGGTCGCGATCATCTTCGCCGGAACCAACGGCTACCTCGATACCATCGCCACGTCTGACATGCGGGCATTCGAGACGGGCCTGTACCAATTCATCGAGACGCGGTACTCGCAGCTCTTCCGCGGCATCGCCGAGAAGAAGCAGCTCGACGATCAGCTGAAAGGCACGTTGAACGAAGCCGTGAAGGAGTTCGCCGCGACGTTCCAGGCGAGCAAGGCGACGGCCGCCTGATCGACGATGCCCTCGCTTATCGATCTCCGCCGGCGCGTGCGTTCTGTCAAGAACACGCAGCAGATCACCAAGGCCATGAAGATGGTCGCGGCGTCGAAGCTGCGCCGCTCCCAGGAACGGATCATGGGCGCGCGCCCCTACGCGGTACAGATGCAGCACGTCCTCGCCAGCCTGGCCGGCCGGGTCGATGCGTCCGCTCACCCGCTGCTCAGCGCGCGTGAGCCGTCAGCCGACGGCCGCACGCTGCTGATCGTCGTCACGGGCGACAAGGGCCTCTGCGGCAGCTTCAACACCAATGTCATCAAGGCCGCGGGTGCGTTCGTCGCCGCGAGTCCTCAACCCTGCTCGCTGGGGTTGATCGGCCGCAAGGGCCGCGATTTCTTCGGCCGCCGCGGGTTCACCGTCCTGTTGGAACAGGTGAACATCTTTCACCGGCTTCGCTTTGAGGATGCGCGATCGATTGCGGCGACGGCCATCGAGTCGTTCACGTCGGGGCAGTTCGATCGGGTCGCCATCGTCTACAACGAGTTCAAGTCGGTGATGACCCAGCGCCTGGTCGTCGACACGCTGCTGCCGATCCCGCGGGGAGAAGTCGAAGGGGGCGCGGCCGAATCGGCTGGTCGCCCCGGCCAGGTGGTGAATCTCACCGAGTACCTGTACGAACCATCGCCCCAGGAGATCTTCAACCAGCTGCTGCCGCGATATGTCGAAGTGCAGGTCTACCGCGCGCTGCTCGAGTCGAACGCCTCATTCTTTGCCGCCCAGATGACGGCGATGGACACCGCGACCAAGAACTCGGCCGATATGATCGCCAGCCTGACGCTGTACATGAACAAGGTGCGCCAGGCGGCGATTACGCGCGAGATCATCGAGGTCGTGTCGGGAGCCGAGGCGCTATGACAATCGGGCAGATTCCCCGATCACCAGATTCAGGAATGGACTTTTATGGCTGACAAGAAACAGGTGGGACGCATCGTCCAGGTGATCGGCCCCGTGGTCGACGTCGAGTTCGAGGCGGGTCACCTGCCTCAGATTTACAACGCGCTGAGGATCGAGGGCAACGCCGCCGGCGAGAAGATCGACGTGATCTGCGAGGTGGAACAGCACCTCGGCGAGAATCGCGTGCGCGCCGTCGCCATGAAGCCGACCGACGGCATGCAGCGCGGCATGACCGCCGTCGACCTGGGCGAACCGATCTCGGTGCCGGTCGGACCCGCGACGCTGGGGCGGGTGATGAACGTGCTCGGCGAGCCGGTCGACTTCCCGGATCGCCCGGTGCTGGCGAAGGAGCGGTGGGCGATTCACCGTCCGCCGCCCGACCTCGAGCATCAATCGACCGAGCTCAAGATGTTCGAGACCGGCATCAAGGTCATCGATCTGCTCGAGCCGTACCTGCAGGGCGGGAAGATCGGACTGTTCGGCGGCGCCGGCGTCGGCAAGACCGTCGTCATCATGGAGCTCATCCACAACATCGCACTGAAGCACGGCGGCGTGTCGGTGTTCGGTGGCGTGGGCGAGCGCACGCGTGAGGGCAACGACCTCTGGCTGGAGTTCCAGGAGAGCGGCGTCATCGACATCAACGACCCGTCGAAGTCGCGCGCGGCGCTCGTCTACGGACAGATGACGGAGCCGCCCGGCGCGCGCCTCAGGGTTGGCCTGTCGGCGCTCACGGTCGCCGAGTACTTCCGCGACGCCGAGGGCAAGGACGTCCTGCTCTTCATCGACAACATCTTCCGCTTCACGCAGGCGGGCTCGGAGGTCTCGGCGCTTCTCGGCCGCATGCCGTCGGCGGTCGGCTACCAGCCGACGCTGCTCAGCGAGATGGGCGACCTCCAGGAGCGAATCACGTCGACGAAGAAGGGCTCGATCACCTCCGTGCAGGCGATCTACGTGCCCGCCGACGACTACACCGACCCGGCGCCGGCGACCACGTTCGCGCACCTGGACGCGACGACCAATTTGTCGCGCGCGATCTCGGAGCTGGGGATCTATCCCGCCGTCGATCCGCTGGCGTCGTCGTCGCGCATTCTCGACCCGCGCGTCATCGGCGCCGACCACTATCAGACCGCGCGCCAGGTGAAGCAGATCCTGCAGCGCTACAAGGACCTCCAGGACATCATCGCGATTCTCGGCATCGACGAGCTCTCGGAGGACGATAAGCTCGCGGTGTCGCGCGCCCGCAAGATCCAGAAGTTCCTGTCGCAGCCGTTCTTCGTGGCGCAGCAGTTCACCGGTCTCGACGGCAAGTACGTCGCGATCGCCGATACGATTCGCGGCTTCAAGGAGATCGTCGAAGGCCGGCACGATGAGATTCCGGAGCAGGACTTCTACATGATGGGGACGATCGACGAAGTGATCGAGAAGTTCCGCCAGCGGCAAGCCGCGTAGGTCGGCTCACAGCTTTGTAGGGCGACCCTTTCAGGGTCGCCATGGACGACATGGCGTTACCAACGCATCTGCAGCTCCAGATCGTCTCGGCCGATCGCTCGCTCGTGAACGAGCGGGTCGACGAAGTCGAGATCCCGGGCGCCGACGGTTACTTCGGTGTGCTGCCCGGGCATGCGCCGCTGCTGGCGCTGCTCGGCGCGGGAGAACTCTGGTACCGCCAGGGCCAGGAGAAGCATTACCTGGCGATCGCGTTCGGCTTTGCGGAGGTGCTGCCCGACCGTGTCACGGTGCTCGCGCAGCTTGCCGAGCGCCCGAACGAGATCGACGTCGCGCGCGCCGAAGCCGCCCGGAAGCGCGCCGAACAGCGGCTGGCGTCGCCGTCCCTCGACATGGATTTCGAGCGCGCCCGCATCGCGCTGATGAAGGCGCTGGTCAGGCTGCAGGTCGCGAGTCGGGCTAAAATTCGCTCGTAATTGCTGGCCAACCTCTCGCAACTGTTCCGCTACCGCGGGCTGATCGGAAGCCTGGTGGCGCGCGAGCTCAAGGCGCGCTACCGCGGCTCGGTCCTCGGGTTCTTCTGGTCGTTCATCAACCCGCTGCTGCTCCTGGCCATCTACTCGTTCATCTTCACGACGATCATGCCGAACCGCGCCGAAGGCTTGCAGCCCTACGCGTTGTTCCTGCTCTGCGGCATCCTGCCGTGGAACTGGTTTTCGACGTCGCTGAACGAGGCCGCCGGCTCGTTGATTGCCGGCGGGAACCTGATCAAGAAGGTGCTGTTTCCGGCCGAAGTGCTGCCGATCGTGGCCGTATCGCGCGAACATGATGCACTTCTTCCTGGCGCTGCCCATTGTCGTGGGAGTCCTGCTCGCCTACCGGCACTGGCCCGACCCGGCCGGCCTCCTCTGGTTCCCGGTGGTCGTCGTCATCCAGCTGATCTTCACGACCGGGCTGGCGCTGGCGCTGGCCGCCCTGACGGTGCATTTCCGCGACATCCGCGACATCCTCACGAACGTGCTGATGTTGTGGTTCTTCACGACCCCGATCATCTATTTTTACGATCAGGTGGAAGTGCGGCCGTACAAGTGGTTGTTCAACCTCAACCCGTTCACCCACCTCGCGATCTCGTACCAGGAGATCCTGTTCTTCAACGGCCCGTTCGGCCACTGGAAGTGGCTGATCGTGCTCGGGCGCGGCGGCACTCGCCGTGTTCGCCGCCGGCTACTGGCTGTTCGACCGCCTGAGGGACTCGTTCGCGGAGGTCGTGTAGTGCCTTCGTCCAACACAACACCACGCCACCGCCATCACGCTGGCGAATGTCTCGAAGATCTACCGCAAGTACAGCGGCCGCCAGTTCGCGACGCTCAAGAGCGCTCTCTTGCAGCGCAGCATCCTGACCGAGCTGAGTCCGACCGAAACGTTTCCGGCGCTGCGGGACGTCTCGTTTGCGGTCGCACCCGGCCGCACCTGCGGGGTCATCGGCCGAAACGGATCCGGGAAGAGCACGGCCTTGAAGCTGGTCGCCGGCATCACCAAGCCGACCAGCGGGACCGTGACGGTCAAGGGCCGGATTTCCGCGCTCATCGAGCTCGGCGCCGGCTTCCATCCGGAGATTTCCGGGCGGGAGAACGTCTTCATCAACGGCATCATGCTGGGGTTGTCGCGGCGCGAGGTCGAGCGCCGGTTCGACGAGATCGTCGAGTTCGCCGAGCTGCGCGACTTCATCGAGGCGCCGGTCAAGACCTACTCCTCGGGCATGTACATGCGCCTCGGATTCGCCGTCGCCATCCACGTCGATCCCGACGTCCTGCTGGTGGACGAGGTGCTCGCGGTCGGCGACGAAGGCTTTACCCATAAGTGCCTGGACAAGTTCGCGGAGTTCCGCCGGATCGGGAAAGACGATCCTGCTGGTGACGCATTCGCTCGGACTCGTCGAGCGCTTCTGCGACGAGGCGATCTGGCTCGACGAAGGCCGCATGCGATTGCACGGCGATCCCAAGCGCGTCGTTGACGCCTACCTGGCGGCCGTCGAGAAATCGGAGGACGCCCTCCTGGCGACGACGACCGCCAAGGCGGTCGCCGCGGTGGCGCCCGCGCCCGCGGAGCCGGTCACGGCGATGCCTGACCACAGCGAGCTGAAGAACCTGTTCCAGGCGGTGGAGGGCCGCTGGGGCTCGCGGCAGATCGAGATCACGCGCGTGACGCTGTCCGGCCGCGAGGGGGAATCCTTCATTTTTCACACAGGCGAGCCGATGCGCGTGGCGATGACGATCGTGGCCCACGCGCCCGCCACCGACTTCGTCTTCGGGGTCAGCTTCTTCAATGCGGACGGCGTGTGCTGCTACGGGACGAACACCTACATCGAACAGATGGACCCGCTGCGGCTGGAAGGCGAGGTCGAGGTCGCCTTCGAAATCGACAGCCTCGAGCTGGTCGAAGGCACCTACAAGTTGGACGTGGCGGTCCACACGTGCGACGGCTATCCGTACGACTACCACCGCCTGCTCTACACGTTCCGCATGAAGTCGCGGACGCCTGACGTCGGCATCTACCGGCCGAAGCATCACTGGTCGTTCTCGCCCGGCATCGCGTTCAAGGAGACGTCCTGAAGCCGTGCCGATCGTCGCGAGAGACGCGATTGGCCGCGTGGCCGAACGGCTTCGGCGTGAAGGCCGGCGGGTTGTCTTCACGAACGGTGTCTTCGACCTGCTCCATCCAGGCCACGTCCGATATCTGAACCAGGCGCGCCGCCTGGGTGACGCGTTGATCGTTGGCGTCAATTCGGATCGGTCGGTGCGATCCAACAAGGGCGACGGCCGGCCGATCAACGCCGAAACCGAGCGCGCCGAAGTGCTCGCCGCCCTGCAGGCGGTCGACGCGGTGGTCGTGTTCGACGAAGACACGCCTCACGAGGTCATCGGCGCGGTTCAACCCGATGTCCTCGTCAAGGGCGCCGATTGGCCCGAGGACGGCATCGTCGGCCGCGACATCGTGGAGGCGCGCGGGGGTGTCGTCGTCCGCGTTCCGGTCGAGCCCGGGTATTCGACGAGCTCGATCATCGAGAAGATTCGTCAGGCCCGCTAATATTGGAGGTCGGACCACCGGTGACCACCTCCACCTCCCTGAACCTTCGCGCCGTGCTCAAGACCGCCGTCGTCCGGAGCGGCCTGAACGCTCCGGCCCGGGTGGTGTCGGGCCTCACGCCTTCCACCAACGCGTTGTTCGTCGCCGCCGCTGCCCAGGCGATGCCGAAGGGGGCGGTCCTGTACATCGTGCCCACGGACGGCGACCTCGAGCAGGCCGTGGGCGACACCCGGTTCTTTCTCGCCGCGCTGGAGGGGTTGTCCGACTCAGCGGCGGACCAGGCCGTCCTGCCGTTCCCCTCGCATGAGATCGATCCCTACCGTGGGATGACGCCTCACGTCGGCGTCACGTCCGAGCGGGCGCGTGCCCTTCATGCGCTCGCGAGCGGCTCGGCCCGAATCGTGGTGGCGTCGGCGGCCGCCGTCCTGCCGCGCGTCAGCCCGCCGGCGCGCTTGCTGAACGCATCGGTCGATCTTCGACCCAACCAGGACATCGCCCCAATCGACCTCGGCGAACTGCTCATCGAAGCGGGCTTCACGCGCGAGGATCCGGCGGACGAGCACGGCGAATTCGCGATTCGGGGCGGTATCGTCGACATCTATCCCGCCGGCGAGGCGCCGCCGGTCCGGCTCGAATTCATCGGCGACACGATCGAATCGCTGCGTACCTACGATCCAGCGTCGCAGCGATCGATTCAACCGATCGATCAGCTCACCGTGATCCCGCTGCGCGATGTGCTCGGCGACGATCGGGCGGCGACGCTCTTCGACTACCTGGCGCGCGTCAAGGAATCGCGGGTGATCGTGTCGGAGCGCGACGAGGTCGACGCGCACTCACAGAAACTTCTCGACAGCGTCCAGCGCAGCTACGAGGAAGCGGGAGCGAGGAACGAGGGCGGCGCTCGCCCCTCCGTCCGCCGGATGCGTTGTTTGCCAATTGGCCTGATGTCGAATCCCGGCTCGCCCACGCGACCAGCCTTGCGCAAATTGCGCTCGACGAAGGTCCCGGGATTCGTCACGTCCGCTGTCAGCCGGCGGTCGAGCTGCGAGGACGCGTCGCGGACTGGGTGAACGAGATTCGCCGCCTCCGCGAACAGGGCGAAACCACGCTCTTCGTCGCCGCCACGGCCGGCCGCGCCGAACGCACCATCGAGCTGCTGAAGGAGTACGACCTCTTCGCGGTGCCTGTCGAACGCGCCGACGATGCGCGCTATGCGGCGGTGCTGGTGGCGATCGGCAGGCTGTCGCGCGGTTTCAGGCTGCCGGACGCATCGCTCCAGATCTACGCCGAAGCCGACGTGTTCGAAGAGGACCGGCGCGCACCGGAGCGCCGCCGATCGGCGACGAAGGCGTTTCTCTCCGATCTGCGGGACCTGAAAATCGGCGACCTCGTCGTTCACGTCGATCACGGGATTGGCGCGTTCGTCGGCCTGAAGCAGATCGGGATCGGGGACGCGCTCCAGGAATTCCTCGAGCTCCACTACGCCGGAGAGGACAAGCTCTTCGTGCCGGTGGAGCGGCTGGATCTCGTCCAGAAGTACACGGGCGCTTCACGGCCGCCGATCGATCGCCTTGGCGGCACGTCGTGGGAGCGCGCGAAGACGCGTATCAAGAAGGCCATGCGCGACATGGCCGAAGAGCTGCTCAGGCTGTATGCCGCGCGCAAGGCGGTCCCTGGCCATGCGTTCAGCCCCGACACGCACTGGCAGAAGGAGTTCGAGGACGCATTCGAGTACGAGCTGACGCCGGATCAGCAGAGCGCGATCAGCGACATCAAGCGCGACATGGAGTCGGCCACCCCGATGGACCGGCTCCTGTGCGGCGACGTCGGGTACGGCAAGACCGAAGTCGCGATGCGGGCGGCGTTCAAGTCGGTGATGGACGGCAAGCAGGTGGCCGTCCTGGCGCCGACCACGGTGCTGGCGTTTCAGCATCAGAAGACGCTGCGGGAACGGTTTGCGGGCTTTCCGGTCAGGATCGAGATGGTCAGCCGCTTCCGGTCGAAGGCCGAGCAGAAGGAGGCCCTGACCGACCTGGCGGCCGGGAAGGTCGACATCATCGTCGGCACCCATCGCCTGCTGTCGAAGGACGTCCAGTTCCGGGATCTCGGGCTGCTGGTCGTCGACGAAGAGCAGCGCTTCGGCGTCGCCCACAAGGAGAAGATCAAGCAGCTCCGCCGCAAGGTCGACGTGCTCACGATGAGCGCGACGCCGATTCCGCGGACATTGAACATGTCGCTGGTTGGTATCCGCGACATGTCGATCATCGAGACGCCGCCCAAGGATCGGCTCTCGATTCAGACCAACGTGGTCAAGTTCGATCAGCAGGTGATCGGGCGTGCGATCCGCCACGAAATCGAACGCGGCGGGCAGGTGTACTTCGTCCACAACCGCGTCGAATCGATTTTCTCGATTGGCAACCTCGTCCAGCGCCTGGTGCCGGAGGCCAAGGTCGTCGTCGGACACGGACAGATGGAGGAGGAATCGCTCGAGCGCGCGATGCTCGATTTCGTCGCGCGGAAGTTCGACGTGCTGCTCGCGACGACGATTGTCGAGAACGGACTCGACATCCCCAACGCCAACACCATCATCATCAACCGCGCCGACCGCTACGGCCTGTCGCAGCTCTATCAGCTCCGCGGCCGCGTCGGCCGATCGGACAGGCCGGCGTACGCCTACCTGCTGATTCCGCCCGAGGACAACCTGTCGCCGGTGGCGAAAAAACGGCTGGCGGCGATCAAGGAATTCAGCGATCTCGGCAGCGGATTCCGCGTGGCGGCGCTCGATCTCGAGATCCGGGGCGCCGGCAACCTGCTCGGCGGAGAGCAGAGCGGCCACATCGAAACCGTCGGCTTCGAGATGTACATGCAGCTGCTCGAGCAGACGGTCAGGGAGCTGAAAGGCGAGGAGCTCGAAGACGACACGCGGGCGACGGTCAACCTGAAAGTCGATCTGAGGATCGACGAGGCCTATATCGCGGACATGAACCAGCGGCTGATGCTGTATCGAAAGATCGCGGCCGCCCGCAAGCAGGACGAAATCGACCGCGTCCTGGAGGAGGCCGCCGACCGGTACGGTCCGCCTCCGACCTCGGTGCTGAACCTGGCCGATTACGGACGGGTTCGAATCATGGCTGATCAGCTTGGCATCGACACGATCGACCGTGAAGGGCGCGCCGTCGTCTTAAAGTTCAGACCGCAGGCGAAGGTCGATCCGGTGCGGCTCGTGGCGCTGGTGCGGCAGCGTCCCGACCTCACCCTCGTCCCGCCTGCGGCTCTCAAGCTGAATCTCGACGGGGTTCGGGATTCGGGGCTCGGGGTTCGCAACGCGACCGATAGAAGCGCGCCCAGGCCGGAACCTCGAGCGCCGAGTCCCGCGAAGGGGTCTTCCCGGTACGCGAATGCTGCGCCCAGCTGGTGGACGACCCGCGCCCGGACCGGCGAGGTCACTCCGGGATTCACCAAGGAAGAGATCCTGAAGCCCGCCAAGGAGGACCCGCGCGCGCCCGGTGGCGTGCTCGAGCGTCTGGGCGGCCTGTTGAGGGAGCTCGCCGGCCGAGTGTAAGATATTGTTTTGCAAAGATTTATCATGCTCAATCCACGATTCGCCAAGGCGCTGATAGCCACTCCCGTCCTTCTGTCACTGCTCGCGGCCGCCGGCCGGGCCGAGATCATCGAGCAGATTCTCGTCCGCGTGAACGGCGAGCTGTTCACGAAGACCGATCTCGAGACGCGCCAGATTGTCGCGCTGCGCGAGATGGGCCAGCGGCTCGATCCGACGACCGCCAACCTGGACGACGCGCAGTTGCGGAAGATGCTCGATCAGGTCACACCGGAACTGATGGTGGGCGTCATCGACGAGATGCTCCTCGTGCAGCGGGGCAAAGAGCTGGGCTACAAGCTGGGTGACGAGCAGTTCGCCGGCATCCTGGACAACCTCAAGAAAGAGAACAAGATCGACAACGACGAGCAGTTCCAGGCGGCGCTCAAACAAGAGGGCATGACGGTGGCCGACCTCCGCCGCAACGTCGAGCGCCGGATGCTCGTCTCGCGGGTCGAGCAGAACGAAATCCTCGGCCGAATCGCGGTCTCGGAAGTGGAAGCGCGCGAGTACTACCAGGCGCACCTCTCGGAGTTCACGACACCGCAGAGCATTACGCTGCGGGAAATCTTCGTGACGATGCCGGAGAACGCGACGCCTGCCCAGGACGCGGCGGCGAAAGAGAAAGCCAGCCAGATTCGGCAGCGCGCGAGCGCCGGCGAGAACTTCGAGAAGCTCGCCGTCGACATGTCCGATGCGCCGTCGAAAGCGAATGCGGGACTCATCGGCCCCTTGAACCTCAGCGAACTCTCCCCCGACCTGCGGAAGCTGATCGAGTCGATGAAGCCGGGCCAGATCAGCGAGACGCTGCGCACCCCGCGCGGCTATCAGCTGCTGAAGCTCGAGACGTCGACGCCTCCCGAAACGATGCCGTTCGAGCAGGCGAAGGAACAGATCAGCGATCGCGTGTTCACCGACAAGCGGCGCGAGGAGTACGACAAGTTCCTCGAGCGGCTCCGCGGCCAGGCGATCATCGAGTGGAAGAACGACGAACTGAAGCGCGCGTACGAGCGGGGCCTCGGCGAGTTGAAAAAGCAGGGCAGCCAGGCTGCGCGCGGTTGATCGGACCGTTGGAGAGCTGGTTCGCGGTCTGGACGCGCTCGCGGCACGAGCAGGTCGTCCGCGAGCAGCTCCAGACGAAGCAGATCGACGCGTTCCTGCCGACGATCACCAAGTGGAGCCGCTGGAAGGATCGGAAGAAGAGGATCGACTGGCCGCTGTTCCCGGGCTATTGCTTCGCGCGCTTCGATCCAAACGACGCGCTCGCGGTCCTGAAGTGCTCCGGCGTCGTCAGCATCGTATCGTTCGATGGAAAGCCGGCAGCGATTCCCGATTACGAGCTCGACAGCATTCGGCTGCTGGTCGCGAGCGACCTGCACTTCGATCCCTGCCCCCACATTAAAGAGGGCGCGATGGTCGAAGTCGTCCATGGCCCGCTGCGGGGAGTCGTGGGCCGGCTGATGCGCAAGGACAGTGCGCGCGCACGGCTCGTGCTGGCCGTGGATCTCATCGGCCAGGCGGTCAGCGTCGACGTCGACGCGGCGGACGTGAAACCCTATTAGTCGGTAGTCGAGAGTCGGTAGTCGAGAGGAGTCGGTGAACAGGCATGAAGATAGGTCCGGTCGAACTTCCCTCGCCGTTTGCCGTGGCCCCGATGGCCGGCATGACCGATACGGCCTTCCGCCGCCTGGTAAAGCGGCACGGCGGGTGCGGATTGGTTGTGACCGAGATGGTCAGTTCCGAGGGACTGGTCCGGGGGATCGACCGGACGCTCGAATACGCCGAATACACCGAGGAAGAACGTCCCATCTCGATTCAGATCTTCGGTGGCGATCCCGAGAAAATGGCCGCGGCGGCCCAGATCGTCGAAGGCATGGGCGCCGACATCGTCGACGTGAACATGGGCTGCCCGGTGCCGAAGATCGCCAAGCACAACGCCGGGTGCAGCCTGATGCGAGAGCCGGCACACGCGGCGTCGGTCATCAGGAGCATGGCCAGGGCGGTGAAGATCCCGGTGACCGTCAAGATGCGCGCCGGCTGGAACGACGACGAGCGGAACGCACCGACGCTGGCGCGGATGGTCGAGGATGCCGGCGCCGCCGCGATCGCCGTCCACGGCCGGACCGCCGCGCAAAGCTACAGCGGGTCGGCCGACTGGAGCCTCGTCGCGGAAATCGCCCAGAACCTTTCGATTCCGGTGCTCGGCAGCGGCGACTGCGTCGAGCCGCACCAGATCGTCGATCGACTGAACGAAGGCGTCGACGGGGTTCTCGTCGGCCGAGGCGTTCTCCGGAACCCATGGATCCTCGCGCAAGCGGCCGACATTGCTGCGGGCCGCCCCGCGCGCGAGGTCACCTCGGAAGCCAGGGGACGTTTCCTCCTCGAGTACATCGAGCTGCTCATGACCGAGCGGGTTCACGAGCCGGAAGGGTTTCGTCACCGTGCAGGCCGGATGGAATCCCGGGCGGCCGACGACCGGCACGACCGGTGGGTCATCAACAAGATTCGGGCGCTGGCCTCCTGGTACACGAAGGGGCTCGACAACGGCTCGCGGCTCCGGACCTCCATCAATTCCACAGAGACGCTGGACGAACTTCGCGGGCTGATTGCCGCGTTTTTCTCTGAAACCAACCCAGAATTGCTTCAGACCGTCTGATTGGGGCGATAGCCAGAAATAGAATCTGGCGTTTGGCCTAGGCCTCCAGCGACTGCCCGACGACTCCGATAAGAACGGCGGGGTGGATACGGGGAGGAGAACGGGCCTGAACGGCGTCGGGAAAGGGACGGATTCGCGCCGCGTTGGCTTGTGGGCGTTCGGGTGCCTCGCCGCTCTTCTGTCGACGGGCTCCCCTCTCGCGGCGCAAACCATGACGCCGCCCGACCCTGAAGCGATTCCAGTCCATCTTGGCCCGCTCCTGGTGAACCCGCGCCTGGCGCTGAGCAACGCGGGCATCGACACGAACGTCTTCAACGTCCCTGACGCGGACGGTCCGGAGAGCGACTTCACCCTGACCCTGGCACCATCTGCTGATTTGTGGCTACGGGCGGGGCCGACATGGGTTTATGGCAGCGTCCGCGAGGACATCGTGTGGTTCAACGAGTTCGTCAGCGAGCGTTCGCTGAACAGCGTGCTGCGCGTCGGATGGCTCGTGCCCCTGAACCGCTTAGCGTTCAACATCGGCACCGGGTGGACGCATACGCGGGAGCGTCCCGGCTACGAGATTGACGCTCGAGCCGAACGCCACGAGCGCGACCTGACCGGCGCCGCCGAAGTGCGGGCGTTCCCGCGGACCCGCTTGGGCGTTCGCGGCGAGCGGCGGCGATACGCATTCGAAGAAGGGGAAACCTTCAACGGCGTCGACCTTCGCGAGGAGTTGAGCCGGACCAACACCGCCTTCGCCCTGGTGATGCGCCACGAGCTGACGCCGCTGACGACCCTTGCCGTCGACGTGGCGGGCGAACAGGATAGATTCCTGTTCTCGACGCTCAGGGATTCCGACACGCGCCGCGTCGAGGCCGGTCTGGAATTCGATCCGTACACGCTTCTCAGCGGAACCGCCCGCGTCGGCTACCGTGACTTCGATCCCGCTGCGACCGATCTCGCAGGCTATTCAGGCGTCACGGCGTCCGTCAACATCACCTACGTGGCACTCGAGTCCACGCGCTTCGGTTTCCAGGCAATGCGTGATGTCGAGTACTCTGTACGACGAGGCACAACCGTATTACCTCCAGTCGGGCTTCACGGCATCGGTAGCGCAGCGGATCTATGGTCCGGTCGATGTCGAGGCGCGACTGGGCAACCAGCGTTTGTCGTACCGTGTGCGCGGCGACCTCGATTCGACAGGGGATCGCATCGACCGCGTGCGGATCTACGGCGGCGGAGTCGGCTATCGCATCGGACGTGATCTCCGGATCGGCTTCAACGTCGATCACCATGAGCGGACCTCTGATCTCGCCGACCGTGCCTACGACGGGCTGCGCTACGGTGCGGTCCTGACATACGGACGATGAGCGGCACCGTGCACGGGGCACGATAGAATCGACAGTTTCATGCCTCTCCGCGTGGCGTTCGATATGGACGGCGTTCTGGCCGACATGGAGGCTGCACTCGCCGAGCAGACGGCGCGGCTGTTCGGCGAGCCGCCCGACGACGCCGAGCCGGCTCTCGATGAACGCCGGACGGCGAAGCCCCGGATCACGCCGCGGCAGGAGCGGCGCCTGTGGGAGCGCGTCAAGGCGATCGAAAACTTCTGGGAGTCGCTGCCTGAGATCGAACCGGGCATGGTCGCGAGGCTGAATGCGCTGGCCATCGAGTCGCGGCTGGGAGGTCATCTTCCTCACCAAGCGCCCGGCGACGAAGGGTGTCACCGCTCAGTTGCAGACGCAGCGGTGGCTAGAGGCCCATGGCTTCGCGCTTCCGAGCGTCTATGTCGTGCAGGGTTCAAGAGGGGCGATTGCCGCCGCCCTTGCCCTGGATTTCGTCATCGATGACCGACCCGAAAACTGCCTCGACGTCGCAACCGACTCGAAGGCGCGCGCGATTCTCGTCTGGCGCAACGAGGACAGCCAGCTTCCGGACGCCGTTCGGCGTCTCGGCATCGGCGTCGTCCGATCGGTTGGCCGGTGCCTGGATATCCTCAGCGAGATCCAGGACTCCGAGGGGCCGCCCGGCATGATGACACGCGTGCTGCGGCTGCTCGGTCTGAAGGAACCTGCGGAAGCGTAGCCTCACGATTCCTCGATGAACGGCTCGAGGGCTCCGCGAAGCTCTGCCCCGTTCTCCACCAGCATCTCGAAGTCGTACACGATCGCCGCCGACAGAAACTGTCCGAAGTGCGCGGCAAGCTCGTCGTGCGCCGCGTGCCCGAGGTAGGCCCGCAAGCCCGCACGATCGTCGAATTCGACGATCGCGATGAAGGCCGCTGCATCCGGCGCATCCTGTTCGTATCCCGCGCCGTGGGTCACGCGTCGGCCGAAACGGACCGCTCGAACCGAGGGAATCACGGACATCGCCTGACGGAACGCGTCGCCGAATCGACGGCGCTCGGCGGTCGTCAGGTTGGCGCGTGGCTTGAGGAGAACCAGGTGCCAGAGCACGGTCAGCGGTACCAGCCGCGGGCGACGTAGTAACCGAGGCCGATGATCTCGTGCCAGACGTCGGACGCGAGATTGAGACCGCCTTCGGTCGGCACAAACCATGCGATCCACGGCATGGAAGGCCTCGGCTCGCGAGCGATCGCGGGCACGGTATGAATTCCCTGGGCGCGAAACGTGCCGAGCGAGCGCCGCATGTGGATCTCGGACGTCACGAGAATGACATGCTGTGCGTCGAGCGTCGCGAAGCATGCTTCGCGACGATGACCGCTTCGTCATGGGTATTTCTGGACTCGGTTTCGAGGAGCAGACGCGAGGCGGGAATGCCCGATCGGACCAGGGCGTCGCGCATCGTGCGTCCGTTCGGCTCGTCGAATTCGGTTGGCCGGGGCAATCCGCCCGAAGCAATGATCCAGGCCGCGTCGGTCATCTTGAAGACGCGAAGGGCCTCGAGCACTCGGGTGGCTGATGCCCGATCGAGGACAGGATAGCGAGTATTGTCCCAGTCCCGCGCCGTATAAGAGCCCGAGCCGAGCACGACGATCGCGGTCGGGCCTGAGGGAACCTCGGAGTATGTGAGTGGCCGAAACCCGGCACAGAGCAGCCGGCCGGTGGCGTAGCTCAGCGCGTAGCAGCTGAGGCCGGCGTACACGAGGGCGCCAGCGATCAGCCATCGTCGCGCCGGCGACGACCCGGGACGCCGCCAGATCCAGAGCGCGCCGACGACAAGGACGAGCGCGGCCCCGCCGGAAGAAAACATGTGCGAGACGAACGCGCTCACACCTTCTTCTCTGCGCCTTCGGCCTTCCACTGGCGGCGTGGCCGCTCCGGGTCGCTCGGCCCGCGGGTCCTTGTGCTCACCGCCCGGCCGCCAGTCCCGGCCGCGCCGCTCGGCGGGTTTCGGCAGGTTCCTGCTCGCCCATTGCGCCTGCTCTGGGGTGTCCCACAACTTGCCGCGCGCGAACCACTTCATCTCGGCGTTCGGGTTGGTTCGCTTCAACTGATTGAGTGTCGGCAGCAGCTCCGCCTGTTCGCGCGCACGAAATGCCGTCGGCCGGTTGTCGATCAGGATCGTCCAGTAGGCATATCGCGGCGGCACGCGATCATTGTACAGGGGATTCGCGCTCGTTCTATTTCGCGAGGCGCTTCAGCTTCTCGACGAGCGTGGTGCGCTTCAGGTTGAGGAGCCGCGCGGCCTGGCCCTTGTTGCCGCCGGTCCGCTCGAGCGATCGCTGGATCAGGTCGCGCTCGATGCTGGCGATGAACGCGTCGAGATCGAGGCCGTCTTCGGGCAGCGCGACGGACGTCGCCACGCGGAATCGCGTCGGGTGCCCCATCTCGGGCGGCAGGTCGGCGACGTCGATCTGCGACGCGTCCCGCGCTGACCGCGACGGCGCGCTCGATGGCGTTCTCGAGCTGCCGGACGTTGCCCGGCCAGTGATACGACATCAGCCGGCGCATCGCTTCCTGCGAGACGGTCAACGGCGGCTCTGCCGCCGCGGCGCGCCAGCCGGCACGCGCCGGGTCGGCAGGCCGGTAGCTGTCGAGGAAGTGCTGCACGAGCAGCGGGATGTCTTCCTTGCGCTCGCGCAGCGGCGGCAGCTGCACCGGGATGACGTTCAGCCGGTAGTACAGGTCCTCGCGAAAACTGCCGTCGGCGACCATGCGGCTGAGATCGCTGTTGGTCGCCGCGATGACGCGCACGTCGACCTTGATGGTGTGGCTGTCGCCGACCCGCTCGAATTCGCGCTCCTGCAGCGCCCGCAGCAGCTTCATCTGCAGCGCCGGGCTCATCGTGCCGACCTCGTCGAGAAACAGCGTGCCCTTGTGCGCCTGCTCGAAGCGGCCCTGCCGGTTGCCGACCGCGCCGGTGAACGCGCCGCGCACGTGCCCGAACAGCTCCGCCTCGAGCAGCGTCTCGGGAATCGCGCTGCAGTTGAGCGCGACGAACCGGTGCATCGCGCCGCGGGCTGTTGTGATGGATCGCGCGCGCGACGACTTCCTTGCCGGTGCCCGTCTCGCCGGTGATCAGGATCGTGCTGGTGGTCGGCGCGACGCGTCTCGAGCAGCTGAAACAGCCGCTTCATCGCCGGACTCTTGCCGATGAGCCCCTCGAAGCGATAGCGCTCGTCGAGCTGCGCGCGCAGGTAGGCGTTCTCGGACTTGAGGCGGCGCTGCTCGAGCGCCGCGTCGAGCACGTGCAGCAGCTCGTCGATCTGAAACGGCTTGCTGACGAAGTCCCACGCGCCGCGCTTGATGGCTTCGACCGCTTCCTTGACGGTGCCGTAGCCGGTGACCACGATCGCGACGATCTCCGGATAGCGCTCGACGGCGGCGTCGACGACGGCGGCGCCGTCGATGCCGGGCAGGCGCAGGTCGGTGATGATGACGTCGAAGGCGAATTCGGCGAGTCGGGCGAGCGCCGTCTTCGCCCGAGCTCGGCCTGCTCGACCTGATAGCCGCGGTCGGCCAGCTGCTCGGCGATGGCCTGGCGCAGCGCGGCCTCGTCTTCGACGAGCAGCAGATGTTTCACTGGGTCAGTCATTTAGCGGCGCGCCAACATTTTGACACATCTGGACTCACGGCGCTGCGCGGCGCGATTCGCGGCTCGCGCCGACCCTGCAGTCGCCTGGCCATTCAACCGATACCGATACCCACTGGAGGAACTCGTGGTGGAACGAAAAACGATTTCGATCATGAAGGCGTGCGAGCTCGTGGGCGTCAGCCGCCGGACCATCTACAACTGGCTCTCGTCCGGGAAGATCGAGTACAGTCCGCACGGCGGGCGGCTCGGTGCGCATCTTCGTCGATACGCTGTGGCGCGATCCGAATCGGACCGATCGGCCCGCGGTCGAGGCGATGTGGCACGCGGAAGAGCGGAAGCCGGCCTGATGGCCGGTCCGCTGACCGTCGAGGAATTGCTGTCGCGAGGACCGATGGACGAATCGCCCGAACTGCGTCTGCTCTTCCACCGCTTGAACAACCAGCTCGGGATCATCCTGGCCCACGCGGAGCTGCTCGAAGCGAAAGCGACCGACGAGATCAATCGCGCGCGCGCCGCGCAGGTCGTCGCGAGCGCGCTCGAAGCCATGGGCACCGCCAAGGAAATTCGCCGGATCACGTCTTTGACGCAGCCCTGATCCGCCGCTTGTTCGCCCCTGCCAGAACCGTCGTTCACCTACCAATAACGTAGTACACGCGTCAAATTTTTGACGGCAATCAGTTGGCAATCGTCAAGAAAGTTGACGAGAATTGCGGTGCAACACCCTGTAAATCTGTGTTGCGTCGATTCGGGCCATTCCTGACAACACCAGCCTTTTCAATCAGTTACTTGCACGCAGAAATCACTGCGAGTGTGACTCGCCAGGGTACACAGGCTCGGCAATTGGTACCGCCGTTGCGATGATGCGCAACGCTCAGCAGCGTTCCAGTTCGGACCCCTGAGCGCAAAAGGAGACTTTCAGATGCGCGCCCAGCCCGTCGCCGCCAGCCAGAACCGCCGAATCGTCGCCGGCCTGCCGTTCGTCGAGGCGCTCGCGCGCCGCATGGCGGCGTCGATGCCGAACTCGATCGACATCGGCGATCTGGTGCAGGACGGCGTGCTGGGCCTGATCGACGCCGCGCACCGCTTCGACGAGGAGCGCGGCATCAAGTTCGAGACGTTCGCCGAGCGGCGCGTGCGCGGCGCGATGATCGACGCGCTGCGCCGCGACGCCTGGCCGCGCGGCGTCCGCCGCCAGCGCCGCGAGCTCGACGCGGCGCGCGAAGCGCTGCGCCGCGAGCTGGGCCACGAGCCGTCGATGGCCGACCTCGCCGCCCGCGTGGGATCCGACGAGAAGCGCCTGAGCCGCACGATCGTCCGCATCAACACGATCGAGGCGACGTCGCCGCTGGCCACCGGCGAACACTTCGACGAGAGCTCGCTGCCGACCGCCCTCGTGCCGTCCGAGCCCGATGCGCCCGACGCCGCGTACGAGAAAGCTCGAGACCCGCGAGCGCGTGCGCGCCGCAATCGCCGTCGCTGCCCTGGCGCGAGCGCAAGGTCATCGGCCTCTACTACTACGGCGAAGTGACGATGAAGCAGATCGGCGCCGAGATCGGCGTCAACGAGTCGCGCGTGTCGCAGCTCCACGCGCGCGCGATTCGCCGGCTGCGCGAGGCGCTCGGCGAGATGGGCCCGGCAGCAGATGGCCGAGATGCGCCAGGCGCTCGTGGCGTTCACGCGCAGAAGCCGAGCGATGGCAAAGGCCCGCCGAACACGAAGACCGCCGCGCAGGGTGTGGTGCTTGCCGTACAAGCCGGCCGAGAAGCGCCCGCTGCCCGCGTCCGCGCCGGCGGCGCGCTCAAGGTTGCGGTCGCCGCGTCCGCGCGACCGGCGGTCGCGCGTCGCGCGCTAGCTGCAGCCGACAGCCCTTCGCGGACTGCCTTGAGCAGATCGGCCAGCCGGAACGGCTTGGCGAGCCAGCGGCAGCCGCTGATCCTTCAGGAACCTTCGGCCTCGGTGCCGGCGACGTCGCCGGTCACGAAGATCACGCGGCTGGCGAGCGCCGGGTACGGCCTGCACGAGCGACGCGATAGAACGCCTGGCCGTCGAGCCGCGGCATCTTCAGATCGCAGATCACCAGATCGAACGGCTGCCGCTTGACGAGCGCGAGCGCTTCTTCGCCGTCCGCGGCATGCTCGACGACGTAGCCCGGCATCGCTGCAGCGCGTCGGTCACGGCCGCCGCCAGCGCCGTTTCGTCCTCGACGACCAGAATCGCGCCTCCGCGAAGCGGTTCGTCCGATGCGTCTGCGCCGTTCGCGTCGTCGTCACGTCCGGGACGTGGCTCGGCGCCGCTGACCGGCAGCTCGACGAAGAACGACGCGCCTCTTCCCAGCCGCGACTCGAGCCGGATGCGGCCGCCATGCTCCTGCACGATCGCGTAGGCGACGGTCAGTCCCAGTCCGGTGCCCTGGCCGACTTCCTTCGTCGTGAAGAACGGGTCGAAGATCTTCGGCTGCAGATCGTCCGGGATGCCCGGCCCGTCGTCGTTGATCTCGAGGACGACCGCTTCCTGCGCGGGGTCGTGCCAGGTCCGCACGACAAGGATGCCGCGGCCGTTCGCCGACAGCATCGCCTGCTCGGCGTTGATGATCAGGTTCAGCAGCACCTGCTGAACCTGGTGGCCGTCGGCGAAGACCTGCGGAAGGCCGGCGGCCAGCGCGTCGATGACGGTGATGTTCGAGACGCGCTGCTCGTAGGCGCGCAGCGCCAGCGTTTCGCGGACGACCTGGTTCACGTCGACCATCGCGCGCGTCGTCTGCCGCTTGCGCGCGAACGTGAGGAGGTTGCGGACGATGCGCGCCGCGCGCTCCGATTCGCTGAGGATCGTGTCGAGGCCGCGGCGGACCGCGGATCCAGCGTCTCCCGCTCGGTGAGCCGCTCCGCCCAGCTGAGGATCGTGGCGAGCGGGTTGTTCAGCTCGTGGGCGACGCCCGAGATCGTCTGGCCGAGCGCCGCCATCTTCTCGGCCTGCAGCAGCTGGTGATAGATGTCGCGGGTCTCGTCGTCGAGCTTCTTGCGCTCGCTGACGTCGCGGACGAGCGCTTCGATGCGCAGGCTGCCGTCGTCCGCCGGCGGCATCGGCGCGCCCGGTGACCTCGACCCACACGGCGGTATCGTCGGCGCGCCGCAGGCGCAGCAGGTAGTCGGCCACGGCGCCGTCGGTCGTCAGGCGCTCGATGAAGCGACGATCGCGCCTGCGGATCGACGAAGCGATCGCGATCGAACGGCCGGACGTCTGCTTCCGGGGTCTCGCTGGCGTAGCCGAAGATCAGCTTGAGGTGAGGATTGGCGGCGATCGTGGCGGTCGACTCGGGGCCGATCGTCCCGATGTAGACGCCCTCGTGGACGGCTTCGAACAGCCGCGCGAAGGCCGCGGCGCGTCTATCCACGAGCGCCCGAATCTCGAGCCGCGGCCGCTCAGTGGGCGCCGTGCGCGCCAGCCGTGCGGCGGCTGTCGGCGTCGGCATGTGCGCGCCCGGAGCGTTGGCCCCGAACTCCTTGTCGATGGCCGCGCGGATGTCGCGGACCGAGGCGCCCGACCGATACATCTGCCGCGACCGGTTCGCGACGTCGATGCAGACGGCGCACTCGACGCCGTGTTCGTCCCACTCGATCACGTCGCCGTTCTCGGCGCGCTACTTCACGAAGCAGTCGTGGTTGCCGCCGTGGCCCGAGCGCTCGCATCCGCAGAAGCAGGGCACGTAGCTCAGGATCTCGGGGTGCTCGGCGGCGAACTGGTACGCCGCGGTCATGACTTCCGTCGGGCGCGGCGGAGCATATCCCTGAAATGGAATCGGCGGCAAGGACGCGTGCTTGCGCGGCCCGAGGCCGGCGGTTGCCGCGGCACGGGCGACGGCCCGCGGGTCGGCCTCCGGCGCCTGCGTCGCGGCTGGCGAAGCGGCCTCGTCAGTTCCGCCGCTCAGGACGAGTCGCAGCCGACCCCGACGACGGCGACGAGGATGGCGCCGCCAATCCACGGGTTGAATCCTTTGGATGCCTTGGCCGTGCTTTCGCCGCCTTGCCCGCTGGCGCGGGAGCATTCCGTGATCGTTTCTTCTTGCCCATATGTCGCCTACGCGGGCCGACACCGCGTTGATACCGAAATCCGTGTAGCGTCCTCGGGCCCGGCTACTCGCAGAATCGCCTGTCTGAACGATCCGCCTTCCATCGGCGATTCGGTGGACTGCCGGCTACCTTGATCCGAGGAGGCGATTCCAGCCCCAGATGTGGCGACCGCGTGCCTGGGGTCGCGCTGCCCGGGGAATGGGCAGCTCCGATTCAACGAGCGCACGTCAACGGCGTTCTCTATTTACTGCTGGTCGGGTCGATCGTGGGGTTTTCGTACGCGTACGCGCTCAAACACCTGCCATCGCGACGGTCTCGCTCTACGCGTACATCAATCCCGTGATCGCCGTCCTGCTTGGGACCGTCGTGCTCCGCGAGCCGTTCAGCGCACGAATCGCCGTGGCATGCGCCGTCGTGCTCGCGGGCACCGCGATAGTCAGGAGCACATGAAAGTCGGGCGAATGTCAGCGCTCCCGCTACACGCACGCGCCGGCCCGAGACCAGCCTCACGAGGAAGAGGATGATCGCGATGACCAGCAGAACGTAGATGAAGTTACCGAGTGTGTAGCCGCTGACCACGCCGAGCAGCCACAGCACCAGAAGAATGATCGCAATCGTCTCCAACACGGCAGTTCCTCCTTGGGCGCGGCGTGTGCCGCCGCCCGGTCCGACGCTCGGCAGTGCAACACAAGTGCCGGGCTACGGTTGAGCCGGTGTCGTGATGGCGGGACCAAGGGCGAACGTCATCGTGCCTTCGACGGCGCGCTGGCCGTCCACGCGCGCGATGCCCTTGAGCAGCCCCATGCGGCTGCGGAGACGAATCACGGTGGCTTCGATCATGACGACGTCGCCCGGTCGCACCGGACGGCGATACCGCACGCGCTCGATGCCGGCAAAGAAGGGGAGGCGCTGCCGGTTCTCAGGTTTCGGCGAGCACGAGAATCGCGCCGACCTGGGCGATCGCTTCGGTGAGAATCGTCGGCGGCACCACCGGCGTGCCGCGGCCGGTGTGCGACAGGTAGCGCTCGTTGAGCGAGACGTTCTTGATGCCGACGATCCGCTTGTCGACCTCGAGCTCGATGATGCGATCGACCAGGAGAAACGGATAGCGATGCGGCAGGATCTGCTCGATCGCCGCGTAGTCGAGCGGCAGCGACAGATCCATGGCGCCGCCTGGTGCGGCCTGCGAACTCATTCGTCCCGCATTATAGTAGGCATCCCGTGTCCGACACGCCGACGACCAGCACCTCCCTCTCTGCCGCGGCGCCTCCTCACATCCGTGAGGTGGTCATCACGCTGTTCGAGCTGGGACGCGAGGTCACGTCGGTCCTGGATCTCGACGAGCTGCTCGAGAAGATTCCCCAGCTGATCGCCCGGCTGATCAAATTCCACGCGTTCGCCGTCTACCTGCTCGACGCGGCCCGCGAGGAGCTGCAGATCGCCTATTCGGTCGGATACCCGGCCGACTGCGCTCGTACGCTGCGGCTGAAGGTCGGCGAAGGCCTGGTCGGCGCCGCCGTCGCGGAAGGCGCGCCGATTCTGGTCAACGACGTGCGCGACGATCCGCGATACGTCGAAGCGGTTCCTGGATCGCTCGCCGAGCTGGTCGTGCCGCTCCGGCGCAAAGGCCGCGTGATCGGCGCCCTCAACGTGCTCAGCGACACGCCGGGGCAGTTTACCGACACCGACGTGATGATCCTGCGGCAGTTCGGCGCGCACGTCGCGATCGGGATCGAAAACGCGCGGCTGTTCGAGCAGGAGCGCGAGTACACGTCCACGCTCGAAGCGCTGGCGGAGATCGCGCGCGAGTTCGGCGCGATCCTGCACCTCGACGAGCTGCTCACGCGGATTGCGCACCTCGCGCGCCGGGTGATCGACTATCGGACGTTCGGCATCCTCCTGCTGAACGACGACACGCAGGAGCTCGAGATGAAGGTGGCGGTGCGATACGGCGACATGGTGGCGTTGCCGCGCATCAAGCTCGGAAGCGGCCTCGTCGGGTACGCCGCGCTGCACAAGGAGGCCGTGCTCGTGCCCGACGTGTCGGCCGATCCGCGCTATATCAAGATCGTCGAGGATGCGCGATCCGAGCTGGTGATCCCCCTGCTGGTGAAGGATCGCTGCATCGGCGTCTTCGATCTCGAGAGCCCCGAGCTCGACGCCTTCACCAAGAATCATGTCGGCATCCTGACGCTGCTGGCGAGCCAGGCGGCCGTGGCGATAGAGAACGCCCGGTTGTACGAAGAGATCCGCGCGAACGAGGTGCGGCTCGAGAAGGAAGTCCGGTTCGCGCAGCGCGTCCAGGCCGCGCTCCTGCCGACGGAGCTCCCCAAACGGATCAAGGGCGTCGACGTCGCGGCCCGCTTCGCGCCGGCACGCGAGCTCGGGGGCGATCTCTACGACTTCGTCACCCCCGAGCCCAACACGCTGGTGGTGGCGGTCGGTGATGTCTCGGGCAAAGGCGTGCCGGCCGCGCTCTATAGCGCGTTCGCCGGCGAGCTGGTGCGATCGCGGACCTACCGGCGTCGGTACGCCCCCGAACGTTTCAGCCCGGCCGGCGTGCTGGCCTCGATGAACACGATCCTCTACGAGCGGCAGCTCGAGGAGTACTACTGCACGTTGTGCTATGCGGTGTTCGATTTCAAGCGGCGAACAGTTGTCCTCGCCAATTCCGGCCTGCCGTACCCGATTCGTTCCGTCGCGCCGTCCGACGGCGCCGAACGGCCCGCCCGAATCGAGCTTCCCGGCGTCCCGCTCGGGTCGTTCGCTGGATCGACCTATGACGAGGTGACCTACGACCTCGCCCCGGGCGATCTGTTCGTGTTCTGCACGGACGGCATCTCCGAGGCGTTCGATGCGTTACGGGCGGGAGTTCGGCGCGGGAAGGCTCGCGGACGTCGTGCAGGCGACCCGCGAGCGGTCCTCGCGCGAAGTCGTCGACGCGATCTTTGCGGCTGTTCAGGAATTTCGCGGCGACGCCACGCCGAACGACGACATGACGGCGGTGGCGATCAAAGTGCGAGCTATGAGATCCTCAGTTGCCCCGCGGATGTCCAGTTTTTCCTCGCGCAGGTGAAGGCCCACCGACTGGCCGCCGAAGACCGCAACCTCGTTGACCTTCCCCTTGACGTGCACGCGTGAACCGCGGCTCGGCATCCGGCGGCTGTTGTTCGCCAGCACCGTCACCTCGCCGGTTCCATCGTCGACCTTGTACATCCGGAACGGCAGCGGGGACATGCCCCAGGAGTCGGTGACGACCCCGTCGATGTTGACAGTGCGGTCGTAGTAGCGGCCGGGATTGCTCTTGAGCTCCGAGATGTTCGGGTTGCCCAGCCCCAGCGCGCAGCCCGAAACGAGGGCACTTATCGCAGCGACGACGGCGAGCCGTGACAGGTGCTTGGTCATGAGCATCTCCCGCTGACACAAAAAGCCGCGCCGAATCGTGGATGAGTGCGGGATACGGCGATGCCAGCGCCTGCCTGATGTTACGTATCCCGTGATTCGACGCGACTCGTCCCCTGTCACATCAAATCGCGTGCCCGCGTGCGAACCGCCAAAAACAGGCCTGAAATCGTCGATTCACGTGCCGTCGTCCTGCGCGGAGTACGCACGGATGACCTGACCACGCGACAGCACCTTGTACGATCCACCGAGCACCCTGCAGGATCCACCGAGCACCCTGCAGATCCACCGAGCACCCTACAGGCTTCATTCAGTACACCCCGAGGTATCGGTCAACTTCCCATGGCGAGACGTGCTTGATGTAGTCGAGCCACTCCTCGCGTTTGGCCGCGAGAAAGTGCTCGAACGTGTGCTCGCCGAGGGTGTCGCGGACGAGGTCGTCCTTTTCGAGCTCGTCGAGGGCTTCGCTGAGGTTGCCGGGGAGCTCGTCGATGCGCAGGTGGCGGCGCTCGCGATGGCTCATGGTGAAGATGTTCTTGTTGATCGGGGGACCCGGGTCCACCTTCTTGTCGATGCCGTCCAGGCCCGAGCGCAGCATGACCGCGAGCGCGAGGTACGGATTGCACGAGGGATCGGGCATCCGCAGCTCGATGCGCGTGCCGGTGCCTCGCGCGGCGGGCACACGGACGAGAGGACTGCGGTTCTTCTCCGACCACGCGATGTTGGTCGGCGCCTCATAGCCCGGGACGAGCCGCTTGTACGAGTTCACCAGCGGGTTCGTGATGGCGCAGAATCCCTTCGCGTGGCGCAGGATGCCGCCGATGTAGTTCAGGCACGCCTGACTGAGCTGCATCGGCGCTTTCGCGTCATAGAAGATGTTCGCGTTGCTCGAAAAGAGCGACATGTGGGTGTGCATGCCGGACCCGTTGATGCCGTAGATCGGCTTCGGCATGAACGTCGCGTGCAGGCCGTTTCTCGTCGCGACGTTCTTCACGACGAACCGGAAGGTGCTGATGTTGTCGGCTGTCGTCAGCACGTCGTCGTAGCGGAAGTCGATCTCGTGCTGGCCGGGGGCCACCTCGTGGTGTGCGGCTTCCACGTGGAATCCCATGGCCTCGAGCGCCAGCACGATCTCGCGGCGCACGTCTTCGCCGAGGTCGACGGGGCTCAAGTCGAAGTAGCCCGCGGAATCGTGCGACTCGGTGGTCGGCACGCCGTTCTTCAGCTGGAACAGGAAGAACTCGGCTTCCGGCCCGGCCTTCATCCGGTAGCCCTTTGAGGCCGCGAGCGCGATCACTTTCTTCAGCGTGGTGCGCGGGCAGCCCGCGAACGGATTCCCGTCGGGCGTGTAGATGTCGCAGATCATCCGGGCGACCGTCTCGCCGGTCGGTCCGGCCCAGGGGAAGATCCGGAACGTCGACAAATCCGGCCTCAGGTACATGTCCGACTCTTCAATCCGGACGAATCCCTCGATCGACGAGCCGTCGAACATGATGTGGCCGTCGAGCGCTTCCTCGAACTGGCGATCCGGAATTTCGACGTTCTTGATGGTGCCGAGGATGTCGGTGAACTGGAGCCGCAGGAACTTGACCTTCTCGCGCTCGGTGCGCTCCAGGATCTGGGCCTTGGTCTGACGGCTGTCCGCGGCATCAGGCCGGTTTTTTCGCATGGCCCGAGATTCTACCAGCGCACCAACTTTTCCCCCGGCTCGCCCGTCTCACTCGATCGGGACTCTTCTACGGGGGACACGATGAAGCTCAAGACGCCCTGTTGATCGTTGCCGTCGCGGCGGCTGTCGCCGCGCTCACGTTCGCGTTCGCCTCGCCCGCTCGCGGTCAGGGGCGCGACCGTGACTGGTTCCAGCAACTGACGATTCTCGAGGGCCCCGGCTCGCGGATTGGCGTCACCGCCAGGGAACTCGAGCCGGCGGAACTGGAGCGGCTCAAGGTTGCTGGGGGCGTGTTCGTCGAAACGGTCACGGCCGACGGCCCTGCCGCCAAAGCCGGCTTGCGCGCCGACGATGTGGTCGTCGAGTTCGACGGCGAGCGCGTGAGAAGCCTGCGCCAGTTTACGAGGCTCGTGCGCGAGACACCTCCGAGCCGATCCGTCAGGGCCGCCGTGCTCAGGGACGGCAAACGGCAGGAGCTCACCGTGACGCCGGTCGCTGGCGGGCAGGTGGATCTGAGCATCGACTCCGATCGCCTCCGCGAGCAGATCGAGGACTTCTCGACGCGCATCCGGCCGTTCGACTACAGATTCGAGTTTCCCGATCTGGCGTCGCGGGCGCGGCTCGGCGTGACCGTGCAGGAACTGACGCCGGAGCTGGCGGAGTACTTCGGCGCGAGCGACGGTGTGCTCGTTTCGTCAGTCATGGCCGATTCACCCGCTTCGCGGTCGGGCGTGAGGGCGGGCGACGTGATCACGTCGGTCGACGGGCGTAGCGTCACGTCCGCCGGCGATCTCGCACGCGAAGTGCGCGCCTCCTCGAGCGACGGCGAGGTGGCCCTCGGCATCGTGCGCGACAAGAAACCGAGCACGATCAGCGCAAAGATCGAGACACCCGCGGATCGGCGTGCGCGGCCACAGCGTCAGGTGCGTCCAATTCGAACACCTGTGTAGTCGACGGCTGACTGTCGACTGTCTATGCGGAGGCGATTCTATCGGCCCGCGCTTCGGCCGGCGCTTCGACCGCCGACGCAGGGGCGAGCAGGGAGGCGAGCTGAGCGGCGAAGAGGACGACCAGCGCCTGGGTCGAATCGGACGTTTCGCCGCGCCCCTTGATTTCGGCGCTGAGCGCGCCGATGCAACCGTCGGGCGTGAGGAGCGGGGCGACCAGCGCGCCGCTCGACGTGCCCGGACGCGCCAGGACGATCTGCAGGGCTCCGGTCCGGTAGGCGGCGGCTGCCGCGTTGTTGGCGTTTTTGGGCACCGCTGGCATCTTCGCCACGGCTTGTGCCGGATAGCCGTGGACGAGCGCCGGGTGCAGGTCACCGCCCGCACCGTTTCCCATCCAGATGATGACGCCGCTCGCATCCATCAAGTCAGCGGCACGGCCGAGAAGCTTGTCGAGGTCCGCCCGGTCGTTGACCCGGCCGACCTCCGTGCAGATCTCGGACGCCGCCTTCATGATCGGCGCTGAATGACGGGGCGCCTCCGTCCGGACCTTGAACGACAGTTCGTCGTCGTTAGGTAGGGGAGCGTCCACCTTCTTGCCCTTCAGATTCAGGCTGGGCTGGCTGGCCGGCGCCACGCCGAGAAGAAGCAGCGTGACCACGCTCATCGCCCCCGCGGATCCGAGCGCGTAGAGCTGCCGCCGGCGGCTTTCACGTTCCGCAACATCGACGCCCTGCTGTTCGAGCGCCCGCGCCGCGTCCACCTGGTTGGCGGCGAGCGCCACGGTCTGGCCCGCCTCGGCGTAGACGACGTCGGCGGCCATCACATCCTGTCCACTCTTCAGGTAGTCGACGACGCGGCGGTCCACCTGCCCGAGCTGGACGATGGTGGCGGCCGCCTCCATCAACGATGAGCGTGCGTCGGGAGTCGCAGCGGCCGAACGGAGATCGTCCACGCCGCGGGCCGCCTCGCCAGACATGCTCACGACCTTGGGCATCCAGGCGTCGGCGCTCTGGCCAGCGGCGACGTACGCGTGCTGACCCATCCGGAGATCAGACAGGGCGCGATCGACCGCGCGCACGCGCTCTTCGAAACGGCGCGCGGCAGCGCGACGACTGTCGATCTGCTGTTCAGTCTTGAAAACGAAGAAGCCAGCGGCCGCGAGCACGCCAACGGCCATCGCGCTCAACGTCAATCGGACCGCACGTGATCGCATCAATCCGCCTCGAAGGTCGGGGAGCTGTGCGCACAGAGTACCACACGGATCATGAAATTTAAGATTGTAGATTTAAGATTTAAGATTGGCGGCGACTGAAACGAGGATCGGATCCGCTCACAATCTTAAATCTGAAATCTTAAATCTTAAATTTCATTTCACTTTGAGGATCGCGTAGGTCGGTAGCCCAATTCCGCCGACGTAGTCCAGCAGTTCCTTGGCGGGGGACGCGTCGGGGTCTTCAGCCTGGAGCTTGATCTTGACGTAGGGTTCCAGCGCAGCAATGACCTCTGGATTCTTCAACGTGGTGTTGTCCATCACGAGGCAGTTCTTGCACCACGTGGCCCAGAAATCGATGAGCACTGGCTTTCCGATCGCGTTTGGCCTCGGCCAGTCCGGCGCTGATCGACGAATGCCAGCCTTCCTTGAGCTTCTCCTGGACGCTCGACGCCACCTGTTCGGGGTCGACCCACCGATTCGACAGGATTCCGTAGGCCGTGTAGGCGTAATAGGCGGCGGTGGCCAGAATGACGACGCCAAAGACCTGCTTGATGCGAACCATCCAGGCGCCGGGCCGAGGCAAGGCGGCGATGCCGGCGCCGGCGATTGGCCACGGCACGGCCATCCCGAGCCCGAGCAAGAACGGCAGCGCCAGGGCGGCTGTGGTGCCCGTTGAGTAGAGGTTGCTCGAGAACAGCACGACCTGAATGACGACCGGGGCCACACACGCGCCGGCCAGCAACGCCGCGACCGCACCCATGCTGAAGGCGACGAGAAATGTCCCGCGCCCCGAGTTGCCGACGTTGAAGCGCGTGGAGAACCGCGAAAAATCGATCACCAGCACATCGAACATCGCGAGCGCCAGGATCACGAAGAGGACGGCGATGCCGAGGTTGAACCAGGGGCTCGAGTTGATGGTCCCGAAGGTGCCGGCCGTCAGGATGACGATCAATCCGAGAACGCCGTACACGAGCGCCATCGCGGCCCCGTAGGTCGCGCCGAGGAAGAACCCTCGCGTTCGCGACCCGGCCTGGGCGCCGGCGCCGATGATCGCGAGGTTGATCGGAATCATGGGCAGGACACAGGGCGTCAGGTTCAGGGCAAGCCCGCCGAGCAGGACAAGAAGGAGAATCGCCGCGACGCCGCGATCCTCGAACATGCCCTTCTCTTTGATACCGGCCTCGGCGTTCCGGATGAATTGGAGGAAGTCGGCGGCGCCCATGTAGTTCGCGGTGCCGCTGACCGAAAAATCCTCGATCCGCGCCACCGTTTCGGGCGCGGGCGTGGCGGAAGTCGTCGCCGATGGCGGTGGCAGCAGGATAGCGGTCCCCGCCGGCGGTGGCGGCGGTTCGCCATGGCCAAAGCGGATCCTCTTCATCCTGGCGGCATTGGTCGCCGTGACCTTGGCGGATCGCGGCACAACCCGAAGGTTCCACTGTCGTCGCCAGCGTGACAGGCGGGTAGCACACCTTCTCGTCGCACGCCTGGTAGCGCAATGAGCCCGGCACGGCCACGTCGCCGGGGGGCACGTCCGGCCCCACGGCCAGCTGAACACCGATGAGGAACTCCCGCTCGAAGACCGCCAGCGGCTGATCGGCCCCTTCCTGGCGTAGATCCTGCGGCTCGGGATACACGATCTCGGTCGCCGTGATTCCCGGAGAGGGTTGGACCGACAGGACGATCGGGATAAGCAGCGGATCGCGCGGCTTGTTGGAGTTCGTGTGAAGTCCGTCGGGGAGTCGAACCACCAGCGCGGCCCGCGCCGTCGAGCCCGCGTGAACGCCGTCGTTTTCGAGGAGCGGAGTCAGCTCGGCGGGCGACGGCCGGCGGATTTGAGCGGGCGAGGTGGTCGCACAGGCGGTCAGGACCGCCAGTGCGAGCGCGCCGGCAACGCGTGATGTCTGGCCCACGCGAACTATTTCACCTCTCTCAGCGGTATCAGGCCCGGCAGGGCAGTCGTGTCGACGGCGCCCTTCACCGGCGGCAGGTCCTGGAACATGAAGTCCCACTTCCAGCGCTCGGACGGGTTGCTCGCCTGCAGCCAATGGCGCGCCGTGACCGGCGTCGCGAACGCCAGCGCCGTGATCCCCTCGAACCCGACGCCGACCTTTTCAGCGATGTCGGCTCGAATATGCGCGGGGCTCGTGTAGTCGAACGGCACTCCCAGCGCGGCGCTCAAATTGACGAGAATCTGCCAGTCCTCCATCGCCTCTCCCGGAGCCGGGATCGCGCGCGCGGCCCCCTGCAGGCGGCCCTGGTCGTTTGTATAAGACGCTTCTTTCTCCACGTACGATGCGCCCGGCAGAACGAAATCGGCGGCGCGCGCCAGGTCGGTCATGAGTACGCCCTGGACGACGAGCAACGGGAGCTTGCCGGCGGCGCGCGCGTCGAGGATCCAGCGGACGTCGCCCAGCGAACCCGCCGGGCCGGGATCGAACACGTACAAGGCAGAGATCTGGCCCGCCTGGACGGCGGCCCGCAGTGCGCTCAGATCGGGCCCGGCGGGAGAATCGCTTGGGGCGGTGGGGACGAGTCCGAGCAGCCGGGCGCCGCTGACGTTTGGCGCGTCGACGGGTGGAACGACGAACTTCGTCTCCACAGGCTGAGCCTTCGGGGTCACACGCCACGTCACCGCGACCGCGCCTCCGCCGATCAACGCCTCGGCCAGGCGCCGGAAGAGGAACATCTCTTCGTGCGACGCGTGCGCCGACACGAGAAACCGCACGCCGTCCGGATTCTGGCGCCCGACGGCCGCCAGCCGGTCGACGAGCTTCGCGATCAGGTCGTGCCAGGCGACGGGCGTCTGAAGGCCGTTTTCGCCGCGCATGAGCGGCCGGGTCACGCGATCGTCGCTTTCGATCCAGTGATACTCAAAGCGGCCGATGTCGCACATCCAGTAGCCGTTCACATCCGGATTGAGCCGCGGCGTGAAGCGAATCAGGCGCGACCCCTTCGCCCATTCGGGCTTCGCTTTGATCCACGCCGTCGTGCTGCATCCCTTCGAGCAGAGCGTGCAGATCGTGTCGACCGCGTTGGGGTTGTCCCAGGGCCGCGATTTGAACCGGTAATCGCGCGTCGTGATGGCGCCGACCGGGCAGACGTCCATCAGGTTGCCGGAAATCAGCGAGTGGACGCCTTCCTCCTGGAAGGTGGCGATCTCGCTGCCGTAGCCGCGGTCGATGATGTTGATTTGCGCGTCGCCGTCGATCTCGCGCATGAAGCGCACGCACCGCGTGCAGAGGATGCAGCGCTGCCGGTTGAGCATCAGGGTCGGGCCGAAATCGACATCTCCCCGCACGCCCTCGCCGTCGAACACCCTTCTCGGGAACTCCATGCGGCTCTGGTCGGGCCCGAAGGTGTACGAGAAATCCTGGAGCGGGCACTCGCCGCCCTTGTCGCAGACCGGGCAGTCGAGCGGATGGTTGATCAACAGGAACTCGAAGACGCCGGCGCGCGCCGCCACCACCTCGTCGGTGCGCGTCGAGACGATCATGCCGTCGGCGCAGATCGTCGAGCACGACGTCTGCAGCTTTGGCATCTTCTCGATCTTGACGACGCAGACGCGGCACGAGCCGTCGACGCCGATGCCGGGGTGATAGCAGTAGTAGGGGACGGTGATGCCCGCCTCGATCGCGGCCTGCAGGACGGTCTTGCCCTTGTCGACGGTGACCTGACGGCCATCGATCGTCAGCGTGACGGTGTCCATAACTGAACGATTTTATACCGGCTGACCCGCGTCGCGAGCGAGCGCGCGAGCGAGCCACGCGAACGGAGCGCGCCGGCGCCGCGGCGCGCGAGAGAGCGTGTCGGGGAGTCCGAGGGGCGAAGCCCCTCGGGTTGAGTTAGTTGCGCTTGATCTCGGCGAGCGTCCCGTCGTCGGTATTCATGACCACGCTGCGGAGGGCCCCGGTCAGCGGAACGCGCATCTCTGCCGTGCGATCGGTCAACGGAACCAGCACGTTCTGGACCCGGCGATCCGTGTACTGGAGCGTCACGGCAATGGGGATGTCAAAGATGTCCCCCTCCTGCTCGAAGTGCAGGACGACTTCCTGGCCGCCGTCCGCCCCACCCTCGACGCGCGACGTGAAGGTGATGCGCGGCAGGGTCGCGCCGTAGATCCATCGCTGGAAGAAGCGTTCGAGCGGGCGGCCGGTTTCGGCCTCCATCGCCGCCCGGAAGTCCTCGGTACCGACCTTGGAGAAGCGGGCGCCGACGTAGAAGCGCCGCAGGCCGCGCAGGAACGCGTCGTCTCCGACGAGGCGCCGGAGCATATGCAGGACCGCGGCACCCTTGTTATAGACGAGCGCACGAAACACGGTCGGCTGGTTGCGGATGTGGCCGAGGCGGTAGCCGAGATAGACGGGCCCCTGATCCGATCGATCGATCGCCCATTTGCGCAGCTGCCGGAGCATCTCGCCGAACACTTCGTCGCCGTACCGGTACTCCGCGTACAGCGCGGCGAAATACTGCGAGAACCCTTCGCTCAGCCACTGCTCGTGGTAGTTGCGCCACCCCACGGCCTGCCCCCACCACTGATGCGCCATTTCGTGCGCCAGAAAGAATTCCGGAAACCCCTCGAAGTTCACCGGATCGGTCTGCCAGCGAAGCGGCGTGTTGGGGAGCGGCTGGTTCAACGCCGCGAAGTAGGCGGGGCTGTGGCCACCGGGTTGGAGGTGCTCGACGAGGGCCAGCGTGAAGCTCCCGTACGGCGCGTCCCCGATGAGCGAATCGTAGAAGCGCGCGATGTCGGCCGCATCGTTGATCAGTTGCCGGCCACGGGCCACCTGCAGCGGGTTGGCCTCGACGGTGAGATCCAGGCTCTCGTAGACAGCGCCCGAGATCGACGGCGCGGTGGACGTCAGGCGTGGGTTGCCTCGTCCTCCCTCAGTGGGTCCCGAACCGTCGAAGGCCACCGTGACGCGGTCGGCCCGGGCAAACCGGCTGGCCATGAACGCGAGGTACCGGACCGGGCGCGACGCGACGAATTCGAACTGGCGCCGCGGCGGCGCGCCGGTTTGCGGCGGCAACACGACCGGCGTTCCCTCGAGTTCGCCTGTCGCCACACAGGTGAGCGTGACGGGCAGCGTGATGCGGATCCGGGCGGTGGCATAGTCGGACGTCGATGGCTGGGGATACCAGTTGCTGCGGCTGCTGTACAAATAGCTGCGTTCGCCGGTGGGGATCGTGACTTCCAGCACCCGGCCCTGCTGGTCGTTGCCGCGCTGCGGCGGCCCCTGCAGCGGCGAGCGTCTCGCGCTCGGGTGCCTGCGGCGCCAGCCGGCCGCTGTAGGCGACCGTCAGTGTCAACTCCGCATCGCGCAACAGCGTGAAAGGCAGGTTGACGAGCACTGTGTTCTGGTTCCGCACGCGGAGGTTGAACAGCCGGCCGTACTGCAGGCTGAACACGGAGTGCACGTTCAGCGAATCGGCGAGCCGCAGCGAGATCTGGGAGAGGGAGTTGGCCCGCACCCGCAGGCGAAGCGTGGTGCGGCCTTCGAGCCATTGCCGCTCCGGCGTCGGCGTGGCGTTCAGATCGATCTCGTACGCGAGGACGTCATACGCGGCCAGGTCGTCCTCGTTGTAGAACGGTCCGCGTGTCGCCAGCCGCTCGGCCGACGAGTACACCGAGATGTTGCGGCCGCGGCGGCGGTTGAAGACGCTGATGTCCTCGGCCTCGCTGCGGCTGCGCACATAGGTGAGCGTCTCGAATCGGCTGGTCCGCATTTCCGCGACGAAATCGCCGGCCGCCGGGTTCAGCGACCAGGTCTCGGCGGTGAGGTCGCCCAGCTCCAGCGCGTAGCTCTTGCCTGATTCGACGCGGAAGATCTCATCCGCCCGCCGCAACTCCCGAGGGTCGACCGTGGCGGCGACGAGCTCGTTCGGGTTGGCATGCAGGGCGAGATCGCCCACGCGGACGAACGCGGCATCGAACCGCGACTCGATCTTGGTGTCGCCGGCGAAGATGCGGACCTGGCCTTTTTCGGTCTCCGGTGCCGGCTCGAACCGCATCTCGCCGCGCCCCATCAGCACCAGGCCGGTGACGCCCTGGTCGGTATCGACGGTGAAGACCAGTCCATCGAGCAGCCGCAGCTCGAGATCTTCCGAGCGCACCGTGAAGTTCCTGGCCCGGAATTGACGGGTCGTGTTGACTGACAGGCGATACAGGTTTTCGACCGTCGACACGCGCTCCTGATCCGCGAGCCGCCATTCGACGTCGTCGATGCGCTTCACGTCGAGCTGCCAGCTTGCGACGCGTGCGCGATCGCCATATTCGATGAAGGCGTCGACCAGGATCCGATGGCCGAACCCGGGCAGCGTGCCGACGAGCTGCTGGCGGTCGCGTTCGATGACCACCGCGCGGGTGACACCCGGCCGGAACTCGAGGGCGACGAAGTTCTGCGTCCGAGCCTGGTCGGCCGACGGCGCCATCAGCGCAAGATAGGCGGCGCTGTCGTTCGAACGGATGGCCCGCTCGATCCCCGTCAGCAGCGCGCGGATGCGCCCTTCGTCGTCCGATTGGACGGCGACCGCCCCGCCCTGCGGGAGGAGTACCGCGCAGAGGACGGCAGCCGCGAGGGCCCTGGCCTTCATGATGAGCGGAAGATTCCGGCCCCTATATTAGACCGCTGCGGCGGTCGATCGGCGAAGCAGAAGAATCGTGAGATCGTCGGCAAGACGGACCTCGCCCGTGTGACTTTCGACGGCGCGGACGACGCCCTGCACCAGGTCGGCCAAGCCGGCCGACGGATCCTTCGGCAGCGCCGCCTCGAGCCCGCGTTCGTCGAACGGTTTGCCGGTCGGGTTCTCTGCCTCGGTGATCCCGTCGCTGTACACGACCAGGAGATCCCCGGGTTCGAGAAGCGCGCGCCCCGTCGCGTAGGCCGACTGCGCGAACATCCCGAGCGCGATGCCGCCGTCGGCGAGTCGATCGGTGCGGCCGCTCGCCCGCAGCACCAGCGGCGGCGTATGCCCGGCGCTCACGTAGCGCAACTCGCCCGTGAGCGGCGTGAAAACGCCGCAGAACAGGGTAATGAAGCGATTGCCCGGCGCGTGCCGGGACACCTGGACGTTCAGACGCGCCGCCAGGTCCGCGGCCTCGAGGTTCTCGTCCTCGATTGACGGGACGAGCGTGCGGAACATCGCCAGCAGCAGCGCCATCAGCAGCGCCGCCGGACTGCCCTTGCCGGACACGTCGCCCAGGGCGATCACGACGCGCCCGTCGCGAAGCGGCTGGATGTCGTAGAAATCGCCGCCCACCGTGTTGGCCGGCCTCGTCATCCCGACGACCTCGACGCCCGGCGCCCGGTATGGCCCGGCCGGCAGCATCGCATTCTGAATCTCGCGCGCGACTTCGAGATCGTTCTTGAGCGTCAGCCGGTCGGCCACCTCCAGCAGCACGAGCAGGTTGACCAGGCCGAACGCGAGCAGCAGCCAGCCCGTGCCATCGGCGAGGCGATCGCTGCCGAACTGATTGAGCAGGCCCACCAGCATGGCCGTGAGCGCGAACGCGTAGAGGGCGCGGCGAGCCGGCGACAACCGCATGGTGAACGCGACGAACAGCACACGCGCCTGGGCCGGGAGCCGGCGATACCACGGCAGGTTGGCGAACTGACGGAAATCAATGTGTCGCGCGAAGAACCGGTAGGCGTCGCGCGTGTCGCGCGTGAACAGCCGATGCAGGTCGTCGGTCGTGAGATCGCGCGTGTAGTCCTGGAAGAATCCGCCGTGGCGGTGTTGGGTCATGTCAGGATCCCCAGCTCGCGGCCGACTGTGGCGAACGCGTCGAGCGCGAACTGCAGCTGCTGGCGCGTATGCGTCGCGGTGACGATCGTACGGACCCGCGCCTTGTCCCTGGCCACGGTCGGAAACGCGATGCCCTGTGCGAAGACGCCCGAATCGAACAGCCGATCCGAGAGCCGCATGGCCAGCGCGCCGTCGCCGACGATCACCGGCGTAATCGGGCTCTCGCTCATGCCGGTGTTGAACCCGAGCTGCTGCAGGCCCGCCTTGAAAAAGCGGGTGTTGTCCCACAGCTGATCGATGATCTGCGGCTCCTCGAGCAGGACGTCGATCGCCGCGATGCACGCCGCCGCCACCGCCGGCGGGTGGGAGGTCGAGAAGAGAAACGGCCGGGCGCGATGGTACAGGAACTCGATCAGCGCCCGCGTGCCGGCGACGTATCCTCCCAGCGCGCCGATCGCCTTGGACAGCGTTCCCACCTGCACGTCGACGCGGCCGTGGACGTGGAAATGATCGATCGTCCCGCGCCCGTTCGCGCCGAACACCCCGCTCGCGTGCGCATCGTCGACCATCATGATGCAGCCGAACTCTTCCGCCAGGTCGCAGAGCGCCGGCAACGGGCCCAGGTCGCCGTCCATGCTGAACACGCCGTCCGAGATCAGGATCTTCCGCTGCGACGCAGGCAGCGACTTCAGGACGCGGCGCGCCGCGTCGACATCCTTGTGCGGAAAGACCTTGATCTCGGCCCGGCTGAGACGCGAGCCGTCGATGATGCTGGCGTGATTCAGCTCGTCAGAGACAACGACATCGTCCTTCGTCAGGATCGACGAGACCGTTCCGGCGTTGGCCGTGAAGCCGCTCTGAAAGACGACCACCGCTTCGGTGTTCTTGAACTCCGCCAGGCGGCGCTCGAGCTCCATGTGGATCGCCATGGTGCCCGCGATTGTCCTGACCGATCCGGATCCGACGCCGAACTTTTCGATCGCCTCAATCGCGCGTGCCCGGAGCTTCGGGTGCGTCGTGAGGCCAAGGTAGTTGTTCGACGACAGGTTGACGACGGAACGGTGATCGAAGCTGGTGGAGGCCTTCTGCTCGTCCTCGAGTACCCGCAGCCGGCGATAGAGCCCGGCCTCCTTGAGCGCGCCCAGTTCGAGCGACAGGTACGACAGCGGATCGGCGCGCATGAAGAGTCGATAGTACGCGAAGTGCGACCGACGTAGGGTCCGGCTTCAGCCGGACCTCACCGCATCTTACGGCGTCAGGAGAAACAGGCCGGCCCAGGGGAAGATCGCGACGGCGAGGTAGAACAGCGTCAGCGCGGCGACGAGGCCGTGGACGCGCAGCCGGTGAAGGATGATGCCGCAGAACGCGGCCAGCAGTTTCGTCGCGGTGAGTCCTGCGCCCGGACCTGCGAAGGCCACAGCTGAGCTGACCAGCGGATTCGCCTCAATGGACAAGCCGAACGTCGCGATGCCGATGTAGGTGAAGACGCCGTCGAGGCACTGTACGAGCATGAACCCGATGACCAGCGCGTTGCCATAAAGGTCGTCTGCGGCGTCCCACGATCGGCACAGCCGTTCCATTTCCGCCCTCTGCCGATGGGCGGATCAAAACGGGTGCCCGTGCGACTAGGTGATGCGTGAGGCTCGCTCCTCGAGCCGGTCGCGCTCGTCGAGAAGCTCTTGAATCACGACCTGGAGAATCGCCGCGGATGGGACGGCCAGCAGGGCGCCGATGATTCCCAGCACCGACCCGCCGACGAGCAACGCGATGATGACGGTGACCGCGCTCACGCCAACCTGCCGCGACATGACCTTCGGCACGAGAAAGTGATTCTCGATCTGCTGTTGCGCGAGGAAGAAGATCAGCACGAACAGCCCGGTCTGCGGAGAAACCGTGAACCCGACCACGACGGCGGGGATGGAGGCGAGGACCGGTCCGACGACGGGGATCATTTCGCCGATTGCGGCGACGAGCGCCAGCACATAAAAGTACGGGACGCCGAGCGCATACAGCCCGATCGCCGCGCTGACGCCGATCACGCCCGCGAGGAACAGCTGCCCGCTCAGCCACGCGCTGACCTTGACGGAAATCTCCGCGGCGGCCTCTTGCACGCGGGGGCGCTCGGCGCGTGGAAAGAGGCGCGCAAAACCACGGAACAGCGAATCGCTCTCGATCAGCAGGTAGAACGTGAGGATCAGAACCGTGAGCAGGGCGAACAGGCCCGACACGACGCTCGTCGCCGCCATCGCCACGGTGCCGACGGCATCACCCGAGGCGGCCGGCGCCCGGCGAAGCGCTTCCTCGAGCGTGATGCGATGATCGAGCAGCCCGTAGCGAATCAGCAGCGACTGGCCGCGATCGAGAAGGCCGGGCAATGCCGTCCACAGTGCCTGCGCTTGCGTGACCAGAGGAGGGATCACGAGGAACCCGACGACGGTGAACGTACCGACGATGAGGATGTACACCACCAGGATCGCCAGCCACCTTGGCAGCCGCTGCCCCACGGGGACAACTTGCTGGTGCTCGATCGCGTGAACGATCGGGCCGAACCCGATGGCGAGCAGGACGCTGACATAAATAAGGAGCAGAACGCCGCGGGCGAGATACAGCGTCCAGACGACGACCACGCCAAGCGCGGCGACCGCGACGGCCTGGGCGGCCGGTGCGAAGGCGCTCGTCAGCCTACGATCGGGCAAGGTATGCCGAGGTGAAGGTGGCCATCAGCCCGTAAATCTCGCGCAGTTCGTCGGGAGCGGCCAGGAACACGATGCGAAGGAAACCCTCGGCGGCCGGCATCCCGAAACCGGATCCGTACACGCACAGCACGCCCGTCGCGCGCAGCAGTCCGAGCACGTAATCCTCGTCGGTCCGGCCGGCCGGCAGATCCACTTTCGGCATCGCGTAGAACGCCGCCGCCGGCGCGCTGCACGTCACGCCAGGAATCGCGCGCAGCATGTCGACGGTGACCTGTGCGCGCTCGCGCAACGCCGCGCGGAACGTCGCCTGATGCGTCCGGTCGCCGTTCAGGGCCGCCGCAATCGCGTACTGCATCGGCGCGGTGCTGCACAGGCGGCCGTCCGCGAGCTTCTTCAGCGCCGCGAGCAGGTTGTCGAGGCGCGGCGACTGGCCCACCGCCACCCATCCCGTGCGCCAGCCTGGCGCGACATACCCTTTCGACAGGCTCGAGAACGACAGCACAGGTGCGTCGGGTTCGAGGCTGCCGAGTGGCGGGATCGGCCCGTCGTATCCCAGATCGCCGTACACCTCGTCTGCGAGAATCACCAGGGCGTGACGTTCGGCGAACGCGATCAGCCGCCGCCGCGCCGCGACGGAGTAGGAAGCGCCGGTCGGATTGTTCGGATCGATCACCACGAGCGCGCGAGTCGCGGCGGTGACGGCGTCCTCGAGATGGTCGAAGTCGGGTTCCCAGCCGTTGCCCGGGTCAGTTCGATAGAAGCGCGCGCGCGCCCCGAGCTTGGCCAGCACCGCGGTGTACAGCGGATAGGTCGGCATCGGCACCAGGACCTCGCCGTCCACGTCGATGAGCGCGCTCAACGCGAGATCGATCGCTTCCGAGGTGCCCGCGGTGATGAGCACGCGATCGGCAGTCACCGGCCAGGCGCGCCGCGTGTATTCGGCGGCGACCGCTTCCCGGGCCGATGCGATCCCGGGCGATGGGCAATAGCCGTTCTCGCCGTCGCGCATGGCGCGAACGACCGCGTCGACCATGTGGGCCGGCGGTTGAAACCCGAATGGTGGGGGATTCCCGACGTTCAGGTAGCGTACGCGCGTCCCCGCGGCCTCGACTCGCTGGGCCTCGGCGACGATATTGCGGATGGCGTACGAGAAGTTGCCGACGCGAGCAGCAACCGGGATTGAGGGCGGGCGCAACACGTTCGAGGGCGTCACGCCAGCCATCTTACGCCCCTCGAGAAATGGCAGAGTAACCGTGTAATGTTTACACGGTTTTCCCCTACAGTTGACATGGTATCTGACCTCAGCATGAAGGACTCTAAACAGTTGGAATCACGCGACTTCACCGTTTGGCAACGTACTTGGAACAGTCGTTCCTGCGATGGTGCGGGGCACATTCATCCTTAACTATCGGTGTTACGGCAGCTTTGATGCTGTCGTTCCCCGCGATCCCGTCCGCCCAGGAACGTCCTGTCGCCACCTTCAAGTCGGGCGTCGATCTCGTTCGCGTCTCCGCCGTCGTCCGCGACAAGAAAGGCCGGTTCGTCCAGAACCTGACGGTGCGCGACTTCGAGGTCTTCGACGGCGGGCTTCCCCGACCGATTACCGAGTTCCGCAAGGACACGGGCGCGATCAGCATTGCCCTCCTCTTCGACGTCAGCGGCAGCATGGAGGCACGGCTCGAGGACGCGCGCGATGCGGCCCGGCATGTCCTCAGCTGGCTCGATGCCCAGCAGGACGAGGCGGCGGTCTTCACGTTCGATACGAGACTGGCCGAAGTGGTGCCGTTCACGACCGGCCTGAAGCACCTGCCGTCCAGGCTGGAGACGATCGAACCATTCGGCGCGACGTCGTTGCACGACGCCATCGGCGAGACGGCGGAGCGGCTTGCGGATCGACCGGGGCTGCGCCGCGCCGTCGTGGTCTTCACCGACGGAGTCGATACGGCGAGCCGTCGAACGCCAGAAGCCGTTTCGGCGGTCGCGAGCGCGATCGACGTGCCTGTGTATATCTTTGCCGTCGTTCCGGGAATCGACAACCCGACGCTCGAGAACAATTTGATCAGCGCGACGCCATCGCCGCTGTCGGGCGCGCTGGCCGATCTCGCAGCCTGGACCGGCGGCCACACGTTCGTCGCAAGCATTCCAGCAACACGCAGCGCGGCCGCGCGGCAGATCGTCGACGAGCTGCGCCAGCTGTACCTCATCGCGTTTGCATCGAGCGGCCGGCCGGGCTGGCATCCGCTCGAGGTCCGTGCGCGCGGCAAGGGCCTGATCGTTCGAGCCCGGAGTGGGTATCACGCGGGGCAATCTCGCCCGATTTCGTAGGAGGATCGTCATGTTCCGGAAGGTCATCGTCGCTGGCTCAATCGTCGTCCTTGCAGCCGGATCCACGGCGTGCGCGACGAAGGGCTTCGTTCGCCAGAACGTTGGCGAAGTGAACGACAAGGTCGACTCGCTCGGTCGATCGGTCGAGGACACGCAGGAGCGGACGCGGCGCAACGAAGGCCGCATCACGGAAGTCGATCAGCGCGCCGGCGCCGCCGAGCAGTCTGCGGCGAAGGCGAACACCGCCGCCGCCGAGGCGCAGACCTCGGCCAACGCCGCGAACACGGCCGCCAGTGCGGCAGGCTCCAAGGCCGATCGGATCGAGGCGGCGTCGCGGCGTCTGGTATTCGAGGTCGTGTTGAGCGAGGACCAGGGCAACTTCAAGTTCAACAAGGCCGAGCTGCCGGACGAAGCCAAGGCCCGCCTCGATCAGCTGATCACCGACCTGAAGGCCGATCCGAAGGGTGCCTACTTCGAGATCGAAGGGCACACCGACAACGTGGGTGAGCCCCTCACCAACCAGAAGATCGGGCTCGAGCGCGCCGAAGCGGTGAAGCGGTACCTGTACGAGCAGCACCAGATTCCGCTCCACAAGATCAACGTGATCAGCTACGGCGAAGACAAGCCAGTCGCGCCCAACAGATCGCGGGACGGCCGCGCGCAGAACCGCCGGGTGGTGGTAAAAGTCCTCGCGTAGTTGCCCCGCACCCGGGAGTCGCGCAGTCGACAGTCTTCAGTCGTCGGTCGCCAGTCGCGTTCGCCAGCCGCGGTCAAGACTGGGGGACTGAAAGCTGGCAGACGTCGGACGGACTGACGACTGAGGACTGAAGACTGACGACTTCCGGGCCCTCCTCTGGTAATCTCTCCCGCCATGGCGATCCGGACCGAGCTCAATCTTCGTCTGCCCAACAGTCCTGGCGCCCTCGCCGCCGTCTGCCGCACGCTCGCAGACGAGCGCGTGAACATCGTCGCCTTGTCGGTCGAACCGAGCGGTCATCTGCGGCTCGTGGTCGACAACCACGTGCGCGCCGCGGGCGCGCTGCGCGAGCGCCATCACCAGGTGAGCGAGCGTGAAGTCGTCATGGCAAGTGTCGGCATCGGCCCGGGCGCTCTCGTGCCCGTGCTCGAGCTCGTCGCCGGCGCCGGCGTCAACGTGGAATACGCCTATGGCACGGCGCCGGAAACCCTCGGCGGCGCGGCAATCGTCATTGGCGTCGAAAACGCCCTTCGCGCCGCCGCGGCGGCGGGAATCTAAATTTGGAATTAGGGATTAGGAATTCGCGCCCCCGCCTTCGCTCGCTAACGCGAGCTACGGCGGGCAGGCCGAGCCCCGAGGTCACCCATGCACCTGTACGTCGAGCCGATGGACACCACCGTTGTGGACGTTTCGTCCGACGGACGGCTGCGCTACGAGGGGCAGGCCGAGTTGTCGGAGCCGACGCTGCAGGAGCGGCGCGCGGTGATTTACGCGGCGCGGAACGAGATTGCCGCCCTGACAGAATTGATCGACGCGCTCGACCCTACTACCCGTTCTTCTGCTCAAAATCGCGCATGAACGCGACCAGGGCGTCGATGCCCTCCTCGGGGAAGGCGTTATAGGTTGAGGCGCGCATGCCTCCGACCGAGCGATGGCCCTTCAGGCCGTCGAGGCCGGCGGCAGTCGACTCCTTGACGAAGCGTTTTTCGAGCTCTTCGCTCGCCAGCCGGAAGGTGATGTTCATCAGCGATCGATCGTCCGTGGCGGCGGTCCCGCGGTAGAACCCGGTCCGATCGATCTCCGCATAGAGCTTGGCGGCCTTGCGCTCGTTGACAGCGGCCATTCCCGCCAGCCCGCCCTGCTGCAGCAGCCACTTCATCACCAGGCCGAGCGCGTAGACCGCGAAGGTCGACGGTGTGTTGTACAGCGAGTTGTTCTCGGCGTGCACCGCGTAGTTCAACATCGTCGGGAGCGTGGCCTTCCTGGCGACGGACCGCTGCAGGAGATCGTCGCGCACGATCACGATGGTCAATCCCGCCGGTCCCATGTTCTTCTGCGCGCCGGCATAGATCAGCCCGTGCCGCGCGACGTCGATCGGCCGGCTGAACATGTCGGACGACGTGTCGTTGACGAGCGGGACGCTGCCTGTTTCCGGAAGGGACTTGTACTGAGTTCCCTCGATCGTGTTGTTCGACGTCACATGCAGGTACGCCGCGCCAGGCGTGAGGCGCAGCTCCGATTGGCGCGGCAGCCGGCGTGTAGTTCGCGTCTTTCGTCGAGGCGGCCACGTTGACGATGCCGACTTTCCGCGCTTCCTTGATCGCCTTCTCGGCCCACGATCCACAGTCGATGTAGTCCGCCGTCGCGCCGGCGTCCAGCAGGTTCATCGGCACCATCGAGAACTGGGTGCTCGCGCCGCCCTGGAGAAACAGGACCTTGTAGTTGGCCGGCACGGCGCCGAGTGTCCGGATGTCAGACTCCGCCTGCGCCAGGATCGCTTCGAACGTCTTCGACCTGTGGCTGATCTCGATCACGGACATGCCGACGCCCGGCAACGCGATCAGATCGCGCTGGATCTCCTCCAGCACGGGAACCGGCAGGACGGCGGGACCTGCGGCGAAGTTGAAGACCCGATGAACCGCTGTCGTTGCCATGAAATGTCCTCACCCTTAACGGAGGCGTGTCGGGGAGTCCGAGGGCGAGCCCCTCGTAGACTAGATTGTTACCACATGGAGGTCGAGGATGTCCTTGTTGCCATCGCGGATTGCGGCAATGAGCGAGTCGGACGGCCGCGCGTCGATGCTGATTCGGGCGATGGCCGCCTCGGCGCCTTCGAAAATCACATTCTCGGTTTCCTGCACGTTGACGCGGCCGGTCCTCAACACATCGAACACATGGGCGAGCACCCCGGGTCGATCGCGGTGGCGAACGATCAGGCGGTGCGTCGCGGGTGTCTTGGCCGCGAGGTTGACGACATTCGGTACGCGGCCGGTGGTCTTGTAGGCCGTCACGACCTGGACGGTTTCGGCCGCAATCGCTTCCTGGGCCTGATCGGTCGAGCCCCCGATGTGATGGGTGCCGTAGACATTCGGCAGCGCGAGCAACGGGTCGCTGAAGTCCGCCGTGGCCGAACCCGGCTCGGCCGCGAACACATCCAGACCGACGCGGATGCCGCCATCGCGAGCCGCGTTCGTCAGCGCATCGTAGTCGACCACTTCGGCGCGGGCCGTGTTGATGAAATACGAACCCGGCCGCATCTGTCCGAGAATCGACGCGTCGACGAAGCCGCGCGTCTCTTTCGTGAGCGCCAGGTGCACGCTGACCACGTCGGAGATCTCGGCGAGGCGCTGCGGTGACTCGACGACGCGAAACGGCATCGCCACATCGATATGACCGCCCGTAAAACGGCGGCTCCAGACCACGACCGGCATCCCGAAGGCGTGCGCCCGCTGGGCCACTTCCGCCCCGATGCTTCCATAGCCAATCAGCCCGAGCGTGCGGCCGAACAGGCCGCGCGCCTTCGAGTATTCCTTCTTGTTCCAGCGTCCTGCGCGAAGATCGGCCACGTTGTCCGGCACACGCCGGTCGAGCGCGAGAATCAGCGCGAAAGTCAGCTCCGCGACGGCGATCGCATTCCGGCCCGGGCAGTTCGAGACGTAAATGCCCCGGCGCGACGCCGCCGCGACGTCAATCGTGTTGTAGCCCGCCCCGGCCCGCACGACGAGTGCCAGCTGTCCTGCTTCGAGCGCCGCGGCGCTCACCGCTGTCCCGCGAACGACCAGGGCCTCCGCGTGGCTATCCCTGATCGCCTCCGCGAGCGCGGCATCCTTCAAATCCGGTTGATACAGCACCTCGCAGCCGGCGGCCTCGAGACCGTCGATCCCGGATTGCTCGAACTTGTCTGCGATCAGTACCTTCACGAGGTCGACTCATCACTGCCGCCGGGACGCGGAGGAAGCTCCCCGCGCTGTCCGCGTCCCGCGGTTCAGATCATGTGAATCAGTAACCCATCGCGCAGCTTCGGCTCGAACCACGTGCTTTTCGGCGGCATGATGGCGCCGGCATCCGACACCGCCATCAAATCGCCGACGCTGACCGGAAAGAGCGAGAAGGCGACCGCAGCCTGGCCCGTGTCGACCAGCCGCTGCAGTTCTGTCGTGCCCTTTGCGCCGCCGACGAAATCGATCCGCTTGTCCGTGCGGACGTCGGCGATGCCCAGGATCGGCGAGAGCAGCACATCCTGGAGAACGCTGACGTCCAGCGAACCGATCGGGTCATGCGCATCTGGCCGGACGCGCGGGCGCAGCGTGCGCCACTCCTTCTGGAAGTACATCGCGATCTCGCCGCGCCGCGCGGGCGACGGCGGGCCGGCGTCGACCGTGAAGTGCTCGCGGACGACTTCGATGAACGCCGCCGGAGACAACCGCCCGAGGTCCTTGACGATGCGGTTGTACGGAAGGATTTGGACCTGGTCGTGGGGAAAGGCGACCGCAAGCACCGTGTTGATGTCGGCGGCGTCGCCCATCGAACCCGCACGCGCGCGTGCGGCGCTGGCCGCCCGGTGGTGGCCATCGGCGATGTACAGGGCCGGAATCCGCAGGTACGCTGCAACCAGCGCCGCGATCTCACGTTGCGGGATCGTCCAGACCGTGTGACGCACGCCGTCGGGTGCCTCGACGTCGAACAGCGGCTCCTGGCTGACGACGCGACCGGCGATCGCATCGACCTCGGTCGACGCGCGGTAGGTGAGAAACACCGGCCCGGTCTGCGCCCCGAGGGCGATCATGTGGCGGGTCCGGTCGTCCTCCTTGTCAGCGCGCGTCCGTTCGTGCTTCTTGATGATGTCGCGGTCGTACTCGTCCAGCGAGAAGCACCCGGCGAGCCCGGTCTGCTCGTGCGGCCCCATTCGGAGCCGGTAGAAGTACAGCGATGGCTCCGCCTCCACGACCATCGACCGTTCCTTCAGTCGCGCGAAATTCTGCTGTGCGCGCGCATAGACCTCGTCGGCGTAGGGATTCGTGCCGGGCGGCAACTCGATCTCCGCGCGCGACACGCGCAGGAAACTGAGCGGGTTGCCGTCGGCGAGCGCCGTTGCTTCGCTCGTGCTGACGACGTCGTAGGGAACCGCCGCAATCTGCGCGGCGTCGGCCGGCCGCGGGCGCAGCGCACGGAAGGGGATCAGGGCCGCCATAGGGGCTCAAATTATCGCACGGCGTACCGGTTCGCCGAGAAGCCATCTCATGAACCGGCTGACCTGCATCGCGAGCGAGCGCGCGAGCGAGCCAACGCGAGCCGCCTTCGCGCTTGAAACGCTAGCGCGCTATGGCGGCCAAGACGGGCGGGCCGACTGTGAGAAGGATACTCGCGCTTGCCCGCCGTAGCCTTGGCGAAGGCGGGAGAGAGCGTGTGGGGGAGTCCGAGGGGCGCAGCCCCTCGGGTAAGACTAAAGCTCGTCGAACCTGATCTTGATGCGGCCGAGCAAGCGCAAGGGGAAGCCGGAGTGGCGCGGCGGCGGCGGCTGGGGATCGCGGCGGGCCACGGCCCGGTGACGAAGGGGCGTTGGCGTCGCACCGACCGACGCCGCCGGCACACGCACGATCAGCGGCGGCGGATTGAAGACGATCGGCCGCGCATCGATCGCCGGTCTCGCGGTGGCGGCGATCGCCGAGACGCGTACCGGTCGACTGATGTGCATCGCTTCGCCCGCGCCAATCAGGGCGATACCGGCGACGAGCGTTGCGGCGAACGGCAGGCCGACCGCCTGCCACGCACTTTCGACGACCGGCGGCGGATCCTCCGCACGTGCATACAACGCACGCACGATCGTGGCGCGTCCGCCGGTTTCAAAACGACGCAGCGCTCGCGAGAAATCGGCCAGCGAGTCGAACGGCGGCGCCGCCACTTCATGCAGCGCCCGGCCGAGCGTGTATCGCAACGCCCCGGGCACAAGCGCATGCCCCTCGGGCAGCAGCTCTTCGACGAGGACCGCGGCTTCGAGCACGGTTGGGGTTGCGGCGCAGGCCGTCGAGGTGACCGAGCCGTCGCGTCGCAGCACGATGTTCTCGCGCGACAGCGGCCCGAAGGGCGGACAGGCGTCGTCCGCGCCGCTTTCGAAGAGCGACTGCGCCACTGCCAGCGCTTCGCTGGTCGTGATCGTGACGCCTTTCGCCCGAAGGCCGGCCAGGCTCACGCTGTCGACGCCGCTGAGCATGCGGGGAGCGTTGCCAAAGTCGCGCCAGTTTTCACGCAGGTGTTGTTACGCGTCCGTTTCTATCGAGCCGGGTCGCCGAGGCGGGGTTGTCAGGTGTCGGCTAGCGCGACGCTGTCGGGAGATCCGACACGTCGGATGCCACGTCCGTATCCGGAGTGGCGAGGTCAGAGAACGCACGGTCGCGCGTCTCGGCGAAGCGCGGCAGTTCCGCGGATGGGATAGGGTCTCCGGGCGGCATCGCACGGTGGACGCTGACCGGGTTGACGTTGGCACCGTTTCTCTTCAGCGCGTAATGCAGGTGTGGCCCGGTGGCGAGCCCGGTTGCGCCAACGCGCCCCACCAGGTCGCCCTGATCGACCCGTGCGCCGGCACGAACGGCAATCGACGAGAGGTGGAGATACTGCGACTCGAAACCGTTGGCGTGTCGGAGGTGCACCATGCGGCCCGATCCGCCGTTGTAGGCGGCAAACACGACTGTTCCCGCGGCCACGGCGACGACCGGCGCGCCCGTCGGGGCCCGGTAATCGACTCCCTGATGTGCCCGGTACTGGTGAAGCACCGGGTGGAACCGGCGGCGCGAAAACCCTGAGGTCACGACGGGTTCAAACCTCAGCGGCGAGCGCAGGAAGAACTTGCGAAGCGATCGGCCGTTTTCGTCGAAGTATCCCGCGGGTCCACTTTCTGGCTCGAATCGGACGGCGCGCAGGTGGCGGCCGTCGTTGTGCAGCTCGGCCGCGAGAATCGGACCGTAGCCGGCAAACGCGCCGTTCTCACGGAAGAGCTTGTCGACCACCAGCTCGAACCGATCGCCGGGATGCAGGTCCACGTTGAAGTCGACGTCGCTGCCGAAGATTCCCGCGAGTGCCAGGGAAAGGTCGATCGTTTCGCCGGCCTGATCCATCGCCGCCACGAGCGAGTCGGCCTCGGCGCCAATCGCCCCGCGCACGGTGACGGTCTGCGCCGTCTTCTCGATGGGCAGGATCTCCGCGACGAGCGCTCGCTCCTCGCCCGTTCGGGCGATCTTCAGCAGCCGATCGCCGTCGATTTCGTACTCGAACCACCGCAGTGCGCCGTCGAGGGCGCGCGCGAACCGATACGGCTGGTCGACGCGGAAGCGCCGCAGATCGAAGATGGCGGATGCGCGCGCGACGAGTTCGGCGACTTCGGCCTCGCCAACCTGATGGGCTCTCAGCAACGACGCCATCGTCGTCCCGGGCAGGACCTGCGCGGACACCAGGATCTCGGCCGGAAGTAGCTGGATATCGACCGGTAGGTATATGTCGGCGGCTCGCACGGCCAGTTCAGCAGTCGGCTCCGCGGCAGGCGCGCAGCCTGCGGCCGTCAAGGCCGGCACGATCAGGAGCGGAAGCGTGTGGATGAGCCAGCGGGTTCGCATCACGTTGGCGCGTCGGATTATATGCGGCGATACCGTTCCGACAAGGCGCGAAGAAATCGCTGCCGTTCCGCCGCTTCAGGCCTATCGCTTAGACGATCGGATCGCCAGGGGAGTTGGAAGGTCCAGTTCTGGTCGTCGACCTTGGCCGGCTCGTTGATCCGATCGCGCCAGCCGAACACATCCTGAATCGGAAGGATCACGAGGTCTGATCCGGAGGCGAACATGAGCTCGAGAAGCACGTCCCGGACACCCGCGTCGAACGGCCGGTCGGCGATTCCGGTGTCCAGGCGCTGAACGGACGGGATCTCCGCGACCTTGCGGCGCTCGGCGGCATCCGCGCCGTCCCACCAGGCCGAAATCGGCTCGGTATCGTGCGTGCCCGTGGTCGCAACCGACGCCGCGGGGTAGTCGAGCGGATCGCGAAACGGCTGGCCGACGCGGTGCCAGAAGCGCTCCCATCTGAGCACACGAAATCCCGGCATCTCGATCCGGCCGAGCGAGTCGCGGACGTAATCCGGCACCGTGCCCAAATCTTCCGCGATGATTTCCGCCCCCGGCTCACGGAAGACCGCCATCACTCGTTCGCCGAGCGCAACCTGTGCGCCTTCGTCCTCCGGCGTGAAGAATGGCTCCCCGCCGTCGCGCGGTCGACCGAACGTGCGGTAGAACCCCACGAGATGATCGACGCGCAGGCCGTCGTAGAGGTCGGCGCCGCGCCGCGCGCGATCGCGCAGCCACCGGAAGTCGTCGGCCGCGAGTGCTGTCCCACCGGTAGACGGGCATTCCCCAGTCCTGGCCCGCGGCGCTGAACGCATCCGGAGGCGCGCCAAGCGAGACGTCGAGGCGGAACTGATGTTGGCGGGCCCAGACATCGACGGAGTCGCAATCGACCATGAATGGCAGATCGCCGAAGACCGCGACGCCGTGCCGGCCCGCCGCGCTGCGTGCGTCCCGCCACTGCGACGACGCGAGCCATTGCAGGTACTGGTAGAAGATCACGTCGCGCGCGAGATCGCGCCGCACGCGGTCGATGGCCGGCGGGTCGCGACGGCGCAGTGGCTCGGGCCACTCAGTCCATGGCCGCTCGCCCTCGTGGGCGTGGATCGCGCGAAACAGCGCGTAGTCCTCGATCCACCACGCCTGCCGCGTCACGAACTCGCGAAACGCCCGCGCGCGGTCGGAGTCGCGGCTCCACTCAACTTCGTGGAAGCGTGTGAACGCCTCGGTCAGCACCTCGTATTTCAGTCTTCGAACGGCGGCGTAGTCCACGCGCCGTGATCGCCTGACGCATTCGAGGGTCTGACGCGCGGCGCACGTCATCGCGCACTCGCCGCCGGCCGTCTTGAACTCCTCGACCTCGGGCAGCCGGATGAACAGCGGGTCGATCGCCATCGCGCTCAGCGCGGAGTACGGCGAGTGCGCCCCGGGGGCCATCTCGTTCAAGGGAAGCAGCTGCAGCACGCGGCAGCCCGCGCCGGCCAGCCAGGCGCTCAGTGGCGCGAGATCGCCGAGATCGCCGATGCCCCAACTGACCGTGGACGGTGCGGAAAAGAGCGGGACGAGCAGACCGGTGCGCCGGCGGCCGGCGGGCGCTGTCATGCGCGGTCAGGTTTGCAAGCGAAGTGCCGGAGCACGCGCGAGACACCGTCGCGAAACGATTCTTCCGCCGGCAGTAAGCTGACGACGACGTGGACGCCGCTCTGGAAGTCAAAAAAGTATCCAGGGTGTGTCAGGACGCCGTCGTCCACGAGCAGTGACAGGACCAGTTCCTCCTCGGAGGCGATCGCCGGCACGCGCAGCACGGCGTACCAGCCTCCCTCTGTCTGGAGCACCGTGCAGCCAGACTCGTCCGGGACGCTCTGGACGAGGTGGTGGTAGTTGGTGGCCACACGCCACTGGATTTGCTCCCGAACGATGCAGCCCGCGTCCAGGAGCTCCGCTGCCGCTTCCTGCACTGGCGTCGACACCGACAGGTAGGCGTCGGCGGCGAACTCGAGCCGCGCCAGCGCTTCGTCAACCAACGCATCGGGCCCGCCTGCCGCGATCCACGCCAGCTTGGCCTGCGGCAAACCGATCGATTTCGACAGGCCGCCCAGACTGAACGTGAGCGCTGGTCCGCCAGCGAGCGGAGTGCCAGGCTCGCTCTCTGCGTCCGTCGCGAGCTCGTAATCGACGAACACCTCGTCGGCGATGATCGCCGCCCCGTGCCTCGAGGCCAGCGCCGCCAGGCGGTCGAGCTCGGGCTGCTTGATGCGCGACCCGGTCGGGTTGTTCGGTGTGACCACGACGATGGCGCGCGCGGCAGGCGACAGGGCGCGTTCCAGCGACGCGAAATCGATCGCCCAGCCGCGGTGGTACTCCAAATCGTAGAACCGGACAGCCGACGGCATCGAGGCGCGCGAGGTGATCGAGCAGCGGATAACTGGGCCGCGGGACCAGGATCTCCGCCCCCGCATCGCACAGCACCTTGAAAAGCAGCGAGTACGCCTCGCTGGTGCTGGCCGTCAACGCGATGCGGCCGGCTGGCACACTCACGCCGCGGCGGCGATAGTCGGCCGCAATCGCCTCGCGGGCCGCGGCGAGTCCGAGCGGTTCGGGCCGGTAGACGAGGCCGCGCCGATCAGCAAGCGGCCTCAGCATGTCGTGTGGATAGCGAAACCCGGCGGCAGTCGGATTCGAGAGGGTCAGGTCGAGAATCGGCCGCCCCTCGGCCCGAAGCGCCTGAAGGGTCGTCGTCAGTCGGTTGGCCGCAAGGTTGGCGTCGACACGGTGCGACCAGATCACGGGATGATCTCGATGCGCTCGATGACATCTCCCTCGAGGATCCGGTCGATCACCTCGATGCCGTTCAGGACCTGGGCGAAGACCGTGTACTCGTGATCGAATCGCGGGTTGTCGACGAGGTCGATGAAGAACTGCCCGTCTCCGGTGTCGCGGCCTCGCGTCGAGATGCCCATGGCCCCTCTGACGTGAGGCCACAGGCCGACTTCATCGCGCATGAACTCGGACGTCCCCACGTACTCGTTGGCCGCCGGGCTGCCGCCTTGAATGACGAAGTTCGGCACCACGCGATGAAAGGTCAGCCCGTTGTAGTAGCCCGACTCGGCGAGGCTGGCAAAGCGGAGGACCGTGAGTGGCGCCTCCGACGTGAACAGCGCGACTTCGAAAGCTCCGAGGTCGCGAATCGTCACGCGGGCGCGTGGCGCGGCGAGCCGCCTGAGCTCGGCTGTCGATAATGCGCTGTCCGCGGCGGGCGGCGCCGGCTTTGCCGCCGGAGGCGGCGCGCCCAACCTGGTCAGCGTGGCCCCTACTGCCGCGCGTGTGTCGGAGGAATTGGCGCGATTCTCTTCGGCGAGCCGCGTCCACGCTGCCTTGAGCGCCGGCACGGCGTCGTTGGTCCTCGGCGTCCCATCAAGCGCGAGCGCAGCGGCACGAATCGCCTGATATCCCGTGCGCGACAGCGCCTTGATATAGAGGGCGTCTTGCTCGTGCCCCGCAACCTTCGCGAGCCCCTCGATTGCGGCCTCGACCACGTTGTCGTGGACATCGGTGGCGAGCGTCTCGAGGAGTTGCCGATGTCCGAGCGTGGCAGCGGCGCGCGCCGAGTAGACGCGGAGCTGCCACCGGGTTGATGCCGCGAACTGTCCGAGCGCGGCCGCGGCCCGCTCCGGCGCGGCGCCGGCGAGAGCGGCGATCGCATGCGCCGCGCGATGCCAGCCGCGCGCGGACCCGGCGCTGGACAGATCGTTGGCCGTCGATTCGAGCAGCTTGACGGATGCCGCGTGTCCGGAGCAGACGGCGAGTTGATCGAGTGCAACCAGGGCGACCTGCACCTCGACATCGGCCGCCGCTGCCACGAACGTGTCGCACGCCCCGTCGTCGCGCCGCGCGGAAAATCCCTTGAGCGCCTCGAGGCGCACCATCGGCGTCGAGTCCTGCAGACCGCGCGCCAGCACGCCGGTGCCCTTTCCACTGGCTGCGGCGGCGCGCATGGCAAGACGCCGCACCTGCGGATCGGGGTCGGTGGCCGCATGGACGACCAGCGGTTCGTCGAGCGCGCCGGCGATGATGAGCGCGTCGAGCGCCAGGCGCCGCACCCGGGCATCACGCAGGCGGTCGACGTTTCCGTTCCCGTCGTCTTCGTCAATGCCGGCGAGCGTCCGGAGCGTGTCGACGGCCGGCGACGCCGGGGGCACGCCGATCGTGCTGGCGCCGGACCAGCGCTTCGAGACCCTTGGTGACGCCGAGGCGGTCGGCGACGTCTTCTGCCTCGCCGGCGAGCGCGACGAGCGCCGCCTCCGCGCGGGCGACGTCGTCGTCGGATTGATAGGGAAGCCGGCCGATCGTCTCGCACAGCGCGGCGCGCACGCTCGCCTCTTCCTCGTCATCGAGCTGCGCGATCAAGGTGGTCAGCACGGACCCGAGGTCGGGCGCGCCGGATGGCCGCGGCGTCCCGCTCCAACCCTGTGTGGCCTGGCCGATCGCATTCGCTGCTTCGGCCCGTACTTCAGGCAGCGCGAAGCGAAGGGCGGGAAGGAGGTCGGCGACGAGCGCGGGCCGCTCGAGGCGTCCGACGGCGCGGATCGCGAGAATCGCCGTCAGCGGATCGCGGCTGCGAATGCCCGTGCGCAGGGTGATGAGATCGACCGGTCTGGCGGCGCGCCTTTCCTCGGCTTGCAGGATCGCCAGCCGCGCCGGCGGCACGACGGCGCCGGGCTGTGCGGCGGCATCGGGCGGTGCCGCCATGACCGCGCCTAACACCGCGACGACAGAGAGGGTCTTCTGCAACACTCCGTGCACTCTCAGCGCAGATGTCGTGTCGCCGCCGCGTACTCGAGCATCTGCTTGGTCAGGTCCATCGGATAGGAAATCGTGACGTCCGTGATCTCGCCCGCGGGATTCTTGACGGCCTCGAGCTTCGGCATGACGAATCCGGTGTAGGACGCGAGGTTGAGCGCCTTCACGCGGGCGACGATCTCGTCTCGCAGCGCGGGATCGAAATGGATGCCGTAGGTCTCGAACAGCGCATGCGCCGCCGCGTAGTCGCCCTCAGATTTGATTCGCTGCACTTCCCCCAGCAGCCGGCCGACGCCGTCGCGAAATGCCTGCACGTCGACCACGACGTAATACGTCTTGCCGTCGCGAACGCGCTTCTCGATCGCCTTCGTGTTCGCCAGCAGCCAGTGGACGATCATCTGGCGGTTGCGCATGTGGTCTTCCTCGACCTGGGTCCCCTCGCGCACGCGACGGAGCTGCACCAGCGCGTTGCGCGCGTAGTGCTCGTATTCAGCGCGGACGATGTCGGCGTGATCGGCGGCGCCGATCAGCCCCAGCTCGACCAGCTTGGCGTCGGGCAGGAAGTAGAGCGCGACCAGGTCGGCGCGCGATTCCTCGAGCGCCGAGTAGTGCTCCTTGAGGACGCGCTGCGGGTTGCCCTCGAGATGCTCGGCCACCTTGCCCGATGCATGGCCGATGACTTCGTGCATGTTGGTCGTCAGCTCGCCGGAGAACGCTCCCCACTTGCGGCCGCGTTCCGCCTCCTCGGGGGTCCACGAAAACTCGCTGCGGAACGCCGGCGGCTGTGACTGCTCGTAGGCCTCGTTCACATTGCGTCAACGAGACCGACTTGCTGCCGTAGCGTTCGCGGACCGTCTGATCGTTCGGCAGATTGATGCCGATCGGGGTGACCGGCCCCGAATCGCCCGTTTCGATCACGACGTCAATCGCGTTCGCCGTGATGCCCTGCACGCCTTGCTTGCGATAGCGGGGGTCCCACGGCATGCGGTCTTCGAACCACTGCGCCGCCGCCGGCCAGCTTCCGGATGTCCTCGGTCTTGTCGTGGTTCACGTAGAACACCAGCGCCTCCCAGGCGCCCTTGACCCCCCGTGCGTCCAGGTAGACCTCGACGAAGCCGTTGATCGTATCGACCGGAGACTGCGTGTCCTTGACCCACGCGACGTCGTAGGCCGTCCGGTCGGCCGGTTCCCCCGTGCGATACGACTTGATCAGCGCGCGGAGCGCGTCGGCCATCGGCGGCGTCGCGAAGGGAATGGCGGCCTCGAGATGGCCGATGACGGCGGCAATCGGAGCGCTGTACAGCCCCCCCTCGCCGGCACGATAGACCTGCTCTTCGAGGCGGCCATTGTTCTTGACCAGCCGCGAGTTCACGGCAAACCGGTCGCGGAAGCCTTCGAGGTCCTTCATGGTGACGCCGCGGTACAGATTGTTGGCGCTGGCCGTCAGGATGTCCTGACCCGGCGGCGGCGTCTTGGCCGTCACCATCGGTTCGAAGGCGGCGTCGAAGAACATCGGGCGGAGGCGGGTCAACAGCGCATCGAGCGATTCGCCATTCTTCGCCGGAAATTGCGCGCCGGCCTTCGCGGCCGCATGCGCAGCGGCCGCGAGAGCTTCGGGCGTGGTCGTCAGCACGAACTTGCGCGCCGTCAGGTTGTTGTAAGGCCCGCTGTTGATCCAGAACAGCTTTGCGTAGCGCTCGATCGCCGATCGCGCCGCGGCGTCGACACCGTCGGCGTGCGTGAGAATCGCCTCGATCACGTCACGCATCTCGAGGCCGTGCGCGTATCGCTGGTCGTAGAAGATGTCGCGTCCGGCGATCGCCGCCTGGTAGAGGTGCCAGATGAGCACCTTCTCCTTCACGGGCAGCTTGCTGAAACCGTCGGCGTAGATCTGCACCACCGCCGCGTCGTCGATCTGTTCGAGCAGGTACTTTCGCTCGGTCGCGGTGCTGGCAGGCGGCACGGTCCCGGTCGGTACAGGCGAACTGCACGCGCAAGCGGCAATCAGTGACATCGAAGTCAGGATCCTTTTCATGTCTAATGCCTGTCGTTCGTGTTGCGTTCGACGTTCGGCGTTCGTCGAACGACGAACGTCGAACGCCGAACGACAGAAACTCAGTTTATATCTCCACCCTCTCGTGGTGTCGGGCGACGTGCACGGGCCATTGGCGCTCCGTGGAGATCCGCGCGCGCAGGGCTTCGAGGGGGGCCGCTTCTCCGTGAACCAGGTAGGTCATGGCCGGCGGATGCTCGAAAGCGTCGAGCCACCGCATGATCTCGCCGGCGTCGGCGTGCGCTGACATCGAATCGATGCGTTCAATTCGCGCGGCGACCGGGACGTCGCGCCCCTTGATGCGCACCAGTTTCGCCCCGTCCACGAGCAGCCGGCCGCGCGTCCCTGCCGCCTGATAGCCGACGAAGAGGACCGTGTGCTTCGGGGTGGGGAGCGTCGCCGCGAGGTGGTGCAGCACGCGGCCGCCGGTGGCCATTCCGCTCGACGCGATGACGATGGCCGGCCTGGCCGACGCGACAAGCTCGATCGACTGCTGAGCGGATGTCACGGTCGTCATGCGCGTCGTGGCGAACGTTTTCACGCCCGGCGTCGCTGGCGTCATGTCGCCGTCGAGTTCGTCGGTCCGTCCGGCGTAGAACTGGAGCGCGCGCGCCGCCATCGGGCTGTCGACGTAGACGGGCAGCACTGGAATGCGCTTGGCGTCCTCGAGCTTCTTCAGTGCGTAGATCACTTCTTCCACGCGGCCGATCGCGAACGCCGGGATGATCAGCTTGCCGCCTCGAGCTGCCGTGTCGCTGACGATCCCGGCCAGCCGCCTGCCGTCGTCATCGGGTTCGTGCAGCCGATTGCCGTAGGTGGCTTCGAGGAGCAGCACGTCGGCCGAATGCACTGGTGACGGATCGGGCAGGACGGGTCGGTTGTAGCGGCCAAGATCGCCGCCGAACAGAATGGTTTTTCCTTCGCACTTGATCCGTGCGTACGCGGAGCCGAGCAGATGGCCGGCCGGCAGGAAGTCGAGCTCGATGCCGGGCGCGACCGGCACTTCGCGGTTGAATCCGACCGGCTGCAATTGCATCAGGGCGCGCGCGGCATCGTTGCTCGTGTACAGCGGCAGCGCCGGGTGATGCTTCGAGTACCCTTGCCGGTTGGCCTCGCGTGCATCCTCTTCCTGAATGTGTGCGGAATCGGGGAGTACCAGCGAACACAAATCCTGCGTGCCTGGCGTGCAGAAGACACGGCCGCGAAATCCGTCCGCGACGAGCCGGGGCAGATAGCCGCAATGGTCGAGATGGGCGTGCGTGAGGACCACCGCGTGGATGCTGCTGGCGGCAAGAGGCAGCGGCTGCCAGTTGCGTTCGCGCAGTTCCTTCAGGCCCTGAAAGAGTCCGCAGTCGACGAGGACGCGCACTCCGGCGGCGTCAAGAAGGTGTTTCGAGCCGGTTACCGTGCCGGCGGCGCCGAGGAAGGTCAGGGTAGACATCCGTAAATGGCCTGTATGCTATAGTTTATGGCTGCGCGGAAGGTCCGGGGGCGTCCGGTTGGGCGCTGACCGCCTGCGAACGTAAACAATATTGAACCGCAGCGGGTATTCGGATTATCTTGTCGACTCAATTTCTGCGCCAGTTCCGCTCGATCTGCTGAGAGGTGATCCTGCAATGGAAGACCTAAAGATGATGGACGACACATCCCATGACGTCTCGCGACGCAACTTTATTAAAGGAGTGATCGCGGCGGGGGCCGCGGTGTCGTCGGCGGCGTATGTGTTCCGGGGCAGTCCGCTGCTCGGACAGCAGACGTCGGCGCCGGGCGCCGTGGAACGGCTGCTCACGCTGACCGTCAACGGCCAGGAACGGCGCGTCGACGTGATGAAGCAGGAAACGCTGGCGATGACGCTGCGCTACAAGCTGGGGCTGACGGGCACAAAGCTCGGCTGCGACCGGGCGGAGTGCGGCGCGTGCACCGTGCTGGTGGACGACATCCCGCGGTATTCGTGCTCGACGCTGACGCACTCGGTGCGCGGCAAGCAGATCACGACGATCGAGGGGCTGGCGGCGGCCGACGGCACGCTGCACCCGGTGCAGCAGGGCGTGGTCGCGGAACAAGGATTCCAGTGCGCGTTCTGCATGCCGGGATTCGTGATGGCGACGGTCGGGTTCCTGAAGACGACCCCGAATCCGTCGCGGCAGGAACTGGCGCACGGCATCTCGGGGAACCTGTGCCGGTGCCAGGACTACGACAAGATTCTTACGGCGATGATGCACGGCGCCGAACTGATGCGGAAAGGCTGAGTCAATGGCCACTAAACTCGTCGGACAAAACTACACGACGGCGGATCTCGTGGCGAAGGTCACGGGCAAGGCCAAGTACTCCGAGGATTTTCGCGCTGAGGGAATGCTGTTCGCGAAGCTCCTCTTGAGCCCGATGCCGCACGCGCGCGTGGTCAACATCGACACGAGCGCGGCGCTCGCGATGCCCGGCGTCAAAGCAATTCTCACCGCAGACGATCTTCCTGGCGCCCAGGGGGGGCAGACCCTCGGCGAAGGCGTCGTCTCGACCGCCGCACAGGGCGAGCGGCCGCTGACGATGGAGCCGGTATACGAGGGCGAGCCGATTCTCGCGGTCGCGGCCGTCGACGAATACACGGCGGCCGAAGCCATCGAAGCCATCCAGGTCCAATTTGAACCGCTGCCCTTCGTCGTCGATCCGCTGGTCAGTCTGCGTCCGGGTGGTCCGAACGCGCGGCTGCAGGGCAACACGTGGCGCGCACCTGCGCCGCAGGCTGCCGCCGGCGCTCGCGGCGGCGCTCCTGCAGGAGCGGCGGCTGGAGCGGCGCCCGCGGCGGGCGCGCGCGGGGCGGAAGGGGCTCGGGGTGCACCAGGGTGCACCGGCTGCTCAAGGTGCACCGGCTGCGGCACCAGGTGCGGAAGGGGCGCGCGGTGCGCGCGGCGGCGAGGGAGCGCGCGGCGCGGCCGAGGCAGGCGCAGGCGGCGGTCGCGGTGAAGGACGTGGCGAGCGCGGTGCAGCGGCCGCTGGCGGCGCAGCAGCAGGCGCGGCCGGCGCCCAAGCGCCAGCCGGAGCGGAAGGCGCGCGTGGCCGCGGCGAAGGCCGTGGCGCGGAAGGACGCGGCGCCGAAGGTGGACGCGGCGGCGGTCGCGGCGGACCGGGCGGCGGCGGCGGACCGCAGGTTGCTGAAATTAAGTGGACGCAGCAGGTGTTCGATGCCGCCGAAGAGGGGCAGATGCCGCTCGGCGAGCACACGGGTGAATTCGTCTACGGCGATGTCGAGGCCGCGCTGAAGTCAGCCGATCTCGTCCTCGACGAAACGTTCCTCGGTTCTTCGACTGGCCATCAGCCACTCGAGCCGCGCTCGGCGATGGCGTACTGGCAGAACGGCAAGCTCTACATGCACGCCGGCACGCAGAGCACCGTTCAGACTGTAGGGTCGGTGGCGACCAGCGTCGGCATCAAGCCCGAGGATGTCGTCCTCATCAGCGAGTACACCGGCGGCGGCTTCGGCAGCAAGATCCCGGGCGCGATCTTCTACGCGATTCCGGCGCTGCTCTCGAAGAAGGCGAACGCGCCGGTGCTGATGCGCATCACCCGCGAAGAGGAGCACTACGTCGGCCGCGCGCGGCCGGGCCTCACGTCGCGCGTCAAGGTCGGTTTCCGGAAAGACGGCAAGATCGTCGTGATCGACGGGTTTGCGATCCAGGAGAACGGCCCCTACAACCAGCAGGGCGACGTGAACTCTGCCGGACAGACGATCTCGCTGTGCTATCAGCCTGAGGCGATGCGGTGGCGGACAGTGACCGTGCTCACCAACACGCCGCCGAAGACGTCGCAGCGCGCACCGGGCGGGATGCAGGGCAACGGCCTGATGGAGCCGGTCATCACGAAGGCCGCCAACAAGCTCGGGATCGATCAGGTGGAGATCCGCCGGATCAACGCGCCCGAGGGCCGCGCGCCGTTCGGCGCCGCCGGCGCCAACGGACAGCGGCAGCGCGTCACCGACTCCCACCTCAAGGACGCGCTCACCAAGGGCGCAGAGCTGTTCGGCTGGGAGGAGAAGAAGGCGCGCAGCGGCCGCCGTGTCGGCACCAAGGTGCGCGGCTCGGGCGTCGCGGTCAGCTCGTACACGGCCGGCTCGATTGGCTTCGACGGGCTGCTGGTGTTCCGGCCTGACGGCAAGATCCAGGTCCAGTCCGGCATCGGCAACCTCGGCACGCACTCGATGTTCGACGTGCATCGCGTGGCGGCCGAAATACTCGACACGCCGTGGGAACAGTTCGAGGTCGTCTACGGCGACACCGGCAAGCACCTGCCGTGGAGCTGCATCTCCGCTGGCAGCCAGACAGCCCACGCGATGACGCGCGCGGCGCACGCGGTGGCGACCGCCGCGAAGGCGCGGTTGCAGGAAGTCGCGGCGAAGACCTACGGCGGCAGTCCGGCAAGCTATCCCGTCTCGAACGGGCGCGTCGGCCGGATGTCGTTCGCGGATGCCGCGAAGAAGGCGATCGAGCTGGGCGGCACCTACGACGGCCACGAGGTCGCCGGAAGACAACAACATCAACGCGTTCACGAAGCGCTCCGTCGCTGGTCTGGCCGGCCAGGGACTCGTCGTCGCGGCACGCGACAACTACCCGCGCAACGGCGCGAGCCAGTCGTTCGTCGCCGGCTTCGCGGAAGTGGAAGTCGACGTCGAGACCGGTGCCTACGACATCCTCGAGTTCGCGGCGGTTGCCGACTGCGGCACCGTGCTCAACCCGCGGAGCCTCAAGGGCCAGACCTTCGGCGGCCTGATGCTCGGCATCGGCCACGCGATCGGTCAGAAGTGGGTCTACGACCAGCACTACGGGGTGCCGCTCGCGAAGCGGTTCCACTACAACAAGCCGCCGACGATTCTCGACGCGCCGAATGAATTCAAGTTCGCCGCGCTCGACGTGGCGGACCCGGAGACGCCGGTCGGCGTCCGCGGCATCGGCGAGCCGCCGGTGGGCGCGGGCTTGGGCGCGATCCTCAACGCGATTGCCGCCGCGGTCGGCGACGAAGTGTTCAGGCGCGCACCGGTGAACGCGGACATGATTCTGACGTCGCTCGAGTTCGGGCGCCGCACCACTGAAGGGTTGACGGCTCACATTTAACTCGGGGACGGGCTGGACGAGAGGCTGAGAGATTCAGAGATATGGCCGTAATTCGTGACGTGATGCCGGTGTTCGAGCTGTTCCAGCCGGCGAATGTGAACGATGCGCTGGCGCTGTTGGACCGCCACGGGTCGGATGCGTGGATCCTGGCGGGCGGGCTGGACACGTTCGACTGGTTGAAGGACCGGTCGAAGCGGACCAACGTGGTGATCGACCTGAGCCAGGTGAACGAGCTGCGGGGGATCAAAGAGGCCGACGGCGGGCTGGAGATCGGCGCGCTCACGACGCTCACCGAAGTCGTGAAGCATCCGGTGGTGCGCGAGCGCTACGGGCTGCTGATGGAAGCGGCGGAACTGGTCGCCTCGCCGCAGATCCGCAACCAGGGGACGCTGGGCGGGAACGTGTCGCAGGACACGCGCTGCTGGTATTACCGGAGCGGGTGGACGTGCTACCGGGCGGGCGGGAACATCTGCTACGCGGACACGCCGACGGCGATCAACCGGGAGCACGCGATTCTGCAGGCGGACCGGTGCGTGGCGGTGAGCCCGTCGGACACGGCGCCGGCGCTGATCGCGCTGGAGGCGTCGATGGTGATCCGGAGCCTGGGCGGCGAGCGGACGGTGCCGGCGGAAGAGTATTTCGTGGGGCCGGACATCAACATCATGCGGATGACGGTGCTGCGGCCGGGCGAACTGCTGACGGCGATCCGGATCCCGGGGACGTGGGCCGGGGCGCAGTTCTACTTCGAGAAGGTGCGGGACCGGCAGGTGTGGGACTTCCCGCTGGTGAACGTGGCGTCGGCGATCAAGACGTCGGGGAACACGATTCAGGCGGCGCGGATCGCGGTGGGGGCGGTGGCGGCGCGGCCGCTGCGGCTGACGGCGGTGGAGCAGGCGATTGCGGGGCAGCCGCGCAGCGAGGAGACGGCGACGCGGGCCGGCGAACTGGCGATCCAGGGCGCGCAGCCGCTGCGCTACAACGGCTACAAGATCCCGCTGATGCGGAATTTGGTGAAGCGCGCCATTCGAGGGACGGGCGCGGCGCGCACGACATAAGACGAGGACGCAGAGGAAGCAAAGGACGCAGAGAAGCAGAGACGCCGAGGCCGTGTCCCTCTGCGCCTCTGCGTTCTCTGCTTCCTTCGCGTCCTCGTCACGTTTAGATATCAACTCCAGTCATTCAAGGGGCCACTATGGATTTCCTGACATGGGGACAAAATCCCTGGGGACAACAGGTCCTCACGCACATCTCGTGGGACCTGCTGTGGGCGTCCCTCCTCGCGGGCGTCATGTTCCTCGTCGCGCATGCCAGCTACATGGTGCTGTCGGCGCACCGGAAACGGAGCGAGGCGGAGACGGCGGCGCTCGAGGCGTCGCATAAGGATCTTCCGGACCACATCGAGCGCCATTCGTTCATGGCGCGGGTGTTTCACTGGGTGATGGCGGCGTCGATGTTCGTGCTGCTGTTCACGGCGTTCCTGCCCATCGCGGGCTTCAGGTTCCCGTGGGTGACGTGGCACTGGATCGCGGGGCTGGTGCTGACCGCGTCCATCATCTACCACATCGTGCACGCCACCTTCTGGCTCGACTTCTGGTCGATCTGGGTCGGTCCCAAGGACATCCCCGAGTTCAAGTCGGAGCTCATGCTCGAGCTCGGCAGAGAGGTGCCGGGCTACCGGCCGGGCAAGTACCCGCTCGGCAACAAGCTCTATCACCTGGCGATCGTTGTCGTCGGCTTCGCTGCGGTGATCACCGGGCTTCTGATGATGCCGCGCATCCGGACGCCGTTGTTCACGCGCGATCCGTATTACATGACCGACTCGACCTGGGGCCTCACCTACGTGCTGCACGGCCTCGCCGGCGTCGGCCTCGTTGGCTTGGTCATCGCGCATGTCTACTTCGCGGTCCGACCCGACAAGTGGTGGATTACGAAGGGGATGATCCTCGGGTGGATCCCGCGGCGGCTCTATCTCGAGCACCACGATCCGCAGCGCTGGAAGGTGACGGATAAAGCGCAGCCCGCGAGCCGCGCGTGAGTACGCCAGCGGAACCGGCCTCGCTCGACGAGGCCCGCTCCGAGCTCAAGAGGCGCTGCGACGCGATCGAATCGGCCTACGAGTTCCTGCTGGCCTACGCGGCACAGGGGCTCGTCAGCGATCAGGGCAACAGTCAGGTCCGCGAGTTCCTGGGCAAGTGCGATCAGGCGCTCGCGGACCTGAGCTACGTTTCTCACGCGCTTCGTCGCGCAGTTGAACGTCGATCCAGCCCCGTACTCCGCCTTCATCGCCGTGCTCGAACGCGATGCCCTCGACGCCCGGGCCGCCGTGCAACTGGTCCTGGCGCAGCCGGCGATCAGCTCACCGCTGGTCGACAACCTGAACGCTTCGATCCACCTGCGGGCGCTGCTCACCGATCTCTTCTTGATCGACGAAGTCTTGAAGACTCACGGCCGCGCAGGCTAGCGCCGGGCAGAAAAATCGCCCAATTTACAGTCTACAATTGGAAATTGAACAATGCCGGAGCGGGCGCGCGACTGCGGCCATTGTAAATTCTCAATTGCAAATTCCTAATTGAACGTGTCTGTCCCGGCCCCCGACCTCCTGACCGCCCTTCGCTCCGGCTCGCCCGTCTTTGCGGCGGAGCTGCGGCCGCCCCGGGCGGAGCTGGCGGCGCGCGAGGGCATGGACGCCTGGATCGATACCTACCATGCCGTGAAGCGGCTCACTCGGCGGGGAACGTTCGTGTTCCTCACCGACAGCGCGGTCGGCGCCGATGAGGAAGATAACCTCAGGCACCTGGTCATCAACCTCGGTCGAGACGTTCCGCGCGAGCGAGTGGTCCCGTTCATGACCGTCAAGCACACGCTCGACTACTGCTTGTCGTACGCCGAGCGGGCGCGTCAGAACGGGTTTCCTGATCTCGTCGTCCTGGGCGGCGACAAGGCGCTCGGAATACCGCGCTGCGTCGAGCACGCCTGGCAGCTGCGCGAGATGATCCGCACGCGCGACACCACGCTCGCGCTCGGCGGGTGGGCCAACCCGCTCGCCGATCCCGAGCGCCAGGCGGACTTCCTGACGGCCGGCAATCTGAACGCGGAGTTCTACCTCACGCAGGTGGTGAGCCACCATCATGCGGCGCAGGTGGAGCGCTTCGTCGAGGTGGCGCACCATCGCGGCGTCGCGCTGCCCGGCGTGTTCGGTGTGTTCTACTACCGGAGCGCGAATCCGCGCACGCTGGAGGCGCTGAGCGCCTTCCTGCCGGTGCCGGCGGAGCAGCTGACGCGGGAGTTCGAAGGCGGTGATACCGCCGAGGATATCTGCGCGCGGACGATTCGCACGCTGGCCGACGCCGGCGCGCGCCACTTCTACATCAGCAACCTGCCCATCGGCCGGGCGCCGGCAGTCCTGACCGCCATCCTCGACAAGGCGGGCATCAACTCGGAAACTGAGGAACTGAGGCACTGAGAAACTGAGGAGCTCCTTAGTTCCTCAGCTCCTCAGTTCCTCAGCTCCTCAGTTCTATCTGAGGTGGCGGCCGCCGTCCACGCGGATCGTTTCCCCGGTGATGAAGTCGCTGTCGATCAACGCGACGACGGCTTTCGCGATCTCCGACTCGCCGCCCCAGTGGCCGAGCGGCGTCGCGTCTTCCACCGCCTTGATCTCCTCGTCGCTCGTCGCCGGCGGCGCGAGGATTGGCCCTGGCGCGATCGCGTTCACGAGGATCCTGTCGCCGGCGAGCTCGAGCGCGAGCCCCTCGGTGAGCGCCACGACGCCGGCCTTGGCGACGTAATACGGCAAGAAACCCGGGTAGCGGGGACGTCCGCTCCGCGCGATCCAGTCGGCGAAGTTGATGATGCGGCCGCCGCCCTGGGTGCGCATGTGCGGGGCGGCCGCGTGAGCACAAAGGAAAGACGCGCGCAGGTCGACTTCCAGGGGGCCGTTCCAGTCGGCGACGCGCAGATCGGCGAATGGTTTCCGCGCGTACACCGAGGCCATGTTGATCAGGATGTCGAGCCGGCCGAATGCATCCACGGCGCCCTTGACGACCGCGAGGCAGCCATCGGGTGACGAGAGATCGGCCTGGAGGGTTGCCGATCGGCGGCCGGCCGCTCGCACCCGGCTGGCCGCCTCTTCGGCTTCGCCACGCGAGCGGGCGTAAGAGAGCGCGACGTCGGCCCCTCGCCGCGCGAGCTCCTCGGCCACGACGAGCCCGATCCGTTTGCCGCCGGTGATCAGCGCGGCCTTGTCTTGAAGATTCATGTCGTTCGTCGTTCGTCGTTCGTCGTTCGCGTTCGCTCGTCGTTTGTCGTTCGAACGACGAACGTCGAACGATCGGCGAAGGAGCCGAACGACAGGTTTCAGGAGGGCGCGGGACGGTAGCGCCGGCGTCTCCTTCGCCGGCGCTTGCGAGGAGGTCGATCGCCCTGGCCTTCAGCGTCGGCCGGTTGGTTGCCCCCTTGTTCGGCGACGGCGTTCCAGTGCGCGACGAGCGCCTGGCCGTTGCCGTGTACATCCAACCACGTGAGCGCCTCGCGGAAGACGTTGCGGTGCGTCAGCGCGTTCTGCACGCGGGGATTCGCGCCCAGGTCACCAAGACGCCGCTGCAGCTGCAGGATCTGGCTGAGCCGCTCCACGTCCCGCCGCGCGAGCGGGAGCTCGCCCAGCCGCGGGCCCGCGGGCCGCGTGCGTTCTCCGGCGGCCGCATCGTCGCGCCGTGCGTCCCGGGAGCGGGAAGCCGGCCGGGACGAGGAGGCTTCCGAGGAGCACGGGGTTGGTGAGCGTCTCGGGGACGCTCGCGAATCGCGCACGATAGCTGTCCAGCGCCGCGAGCGACTGCCAGAGCGGTCTCGCCGGCCGACCGGTGAAGTTCTGCGGAGATCGGCTCCAGCAGGCCAGCCTCCGCGAGCCCTCGGAAGATCCGCTCCGCGTACCCGCTGCGGAGGATCTTGTAGTACTCCTCGAGCAGCCGCGCCGGCGAGCTGCGCGCGATCTCATGGCGATGAACGCGAATCGCGTCGACGACTGGCGGATCGATCGTGAAGTTCAGCCGTGCCGCCAGCGCCACCGCGCGCAGCATGCGCACCGGGTCTTCCTTGAAGCGCACTTCCGGATCGCCAATTGAGCGGACGATGCCGGCGTGCAGATCGTCCATGCCGTTGACGTAGTCGATGATCGAGAACGTGGCGATGTCGTAGAAGAGCGCGTTGATCGTGAAGTCGCGCCGGAACGCGTCTTCCTCAGGCGTTCCGAAGGTGTTGTCGTGGTGCGCGCGCCGCGACTTCGTCTCCCGCGGCTGGGCCGGCGCGGCCGGGCGCGACTTCTTCGCCCGGCTGGAGCTGCCGCCGGAAGGTCGCGACCTCGATCACTTTCGGCCCGAACTTGACGTGCGCCAGCCGGAACCGTCGGCCGATGATCCAGCAGTTGCGGAACAGTTTCTTGACTTGATACGGATGCGCGGAAGTGCCGATGTCGAAGTCCTTGGGACGCCGCGACGAGGAGCAGATCCCGGACGCTGCCGCCGACGAGATATGCGATGTGATCGAACTGCCGCAGGCGATAGAGAACTTTCAACGCCTCCGGGTCGATGTCGCGGCGCGAGATCGTGTGCTCGGCGCGCGTGATGACGCGCGGCTCCCTCATCGCGGCCATTGTACCAAAACCATCGTGCCTCGAGCGCGCAAGTACCTGTGTTTTCAGGGGGTTAGTCGAGCTGATGATGTGCTACGATGGCGCGATGCGCGTCGTCAGCCGTTCGTCCGGGGCTCTTGCGCTGGCCTTTTGTCTGGCCGGGCCGGTCGTTGCCGCCCAGACGCGCGACCCGCTCGAACGGGCGCGGATCCTGTACAACCAGCGGCAGTTCACCGACGCCGTTTCGGCGGCAGAGGAGGCCGCCGCTGACGCCGGCGCGCGCCGACAGCGCGAACCTGATTGCCGCCCGCGCGTATCTCGAGCGCTATCGGGAGAGCGCCGCCTCGGACGACTTGACGAACGCGCGGGACCGTCTGCAGACAACTGAACACCGCGGGATTCAGTCCGACGGAGCGCGTGGAATACGTCATCGGTCTCGGCGAGACCCTGTTCTTCGACGGCGCGCCCGGCGCGGCCGCCGCCATCTTCGGGGCCGTCCTGGCGGGTCCCGACTTTCTCACACCCGCGGCGCGCGACGGTCTGCTCGACTGGTGGGCGAGCGCGATCGACCGAGATGCCCGGCGGCAGGCGGATATCGAGCGCCGGGCGATGTACCAGAAGATCCTCGATCGCATGGAAGTCGAAGTCGGTGCGAATCCGTCGAGCACGGCGGCTTCGTACTGGCTGGCGGCGGCCGCCCGGGGCCAGGGCGACCTGACGGTCGCATGGGACGCGGCGCTCGCCGGTTGGGTCCGCGCCGGGCTCAGCCTGGACGAGAACGCGGACCTGCGGGGCGATATCGATCGGCTCGTGCTTCGCGGCGATCATCCCCGATCGCGCGAAGGCGACGGCGCAGCCGGACGAGCGCCTGCGCGACGAGTGGGAGCTCTTCAAGGAGCGCTGGGCGAAGTAGGGCGACCCTTTCAGGGTCGCCGCGCACGCTAGTCCTTCGCGTCCTTCCAGTTCTCGCCAATCCCGACGTCGACGATCAGCGGCACCTTCAACGCTGCCGCATGCTGCATCGCGTCCTGCACGACGGCGGCGACATCTTCCGCCCGGCCGCGGGGCACCTCGAACAGCAGCTCGTCGTGCACGGTGAGGATCATCCGGACGTCCTTCATCGCCGCGATCGCCCGATCGACGTCGATCATCGCGCGCTTCATGATGTCGGCGGCGGTCCCCTGGATCGGATGGTTGGTGGCGGCTCGCTCCGCGGCCGACCGCATCTGCCCGTTCCGGCTGTTCAGTTCCGGTACCAGGCGGCGGCGTCCGTACAACGTCTGGACGAACCCGGACACGCGAGCGTCGGCCAGCGTTCGGTCGATGAAGGCGCGCACCCTCGGGAACCCGGCAAAGTACGCGTCGATGAATTCCTGCGCGGCCTGCGTCGGGACGTTGATGTCCTTCGCCAGCGTGAACGCGGTCTTGCCGTAGAGCACGGCGTAGTTGACCATCTTCGCCGTCGCCCGCAGCTGGTGCGGATCGCGCCCGCTGTTCTCGCCGAACAGCCTGCAGCGCCGTCTGCTCGTGAAAGTCCGCGCCGCCGCGGAACGCTTCAATCAGCACGTCCTCGTCGGCCAGGTGGGCCAGCACCCTGAACTCGATTTGCGAGTAGTCGGCCGAGATCAGCACGTGGCCGGGATCGGCGATGAAGGCGCGGCGAATCTCGCGGCCGAGCTCGGTGCGAATCGGGATGTTCTGCAGGTTCGGGTCGCTGCTGCTCAAGCGCCCGGTGGCGGCCCCCGCCTGGTTGAAGCAGGTGTGCACGCGGCCCGTTTCCGGATTCACGAGCTGCGGCAGCGCGTCGATGTAGGTGCCCTTCAGCTTCTGCAGCGCGCGCCATTCGAGGATCATCCGCGGCAGCTCGTGCGCGAGGGCGAGCTCCTCGAGCACCTCGACCGCGGTGGACGCCGTCTTCGTCTTGACGTTGCGCTTGAGCGCCGGCAGCTGCAGCTTGTCGAACAGAATCTTCGAGAGCTGGGGCGGCGAGTTGATGTTGAACGGCTCGCCGGCCAGCTCGTAAATCTGCTCGCTGCGCCTGGCCAGCTCGCGCTCGATGTGACTCGACTGCGCCGCCAGCGCTCGCGCATCGAGGCGGACGCCCGCCTGCTCCATGCGCGCGAGGACCGGGATGAGCGGCCGCTCGATGTCCTGATAGAGCTATGGCGCGTCGAGCCCGTCCGTCGTCAGCATCGGCGACAACCGGTTGGCGAGCTGCAGCGCGAGATCGGCCCGTTCGCCGGCGTAGTTCAGGGCCGCCTCGGGAGAGACGTGGGCCAGGCTCACCGCCTTGGCGCCCCGGCCGCAGACGTCCTCTTCCGTGAGCGCCTTGTAGCTCAGGTGCTCGAGGGCGGTGGCTTCGAGCGGATGGCCGGTTCGCGTCGAGTCGAGCAGGTAGCTCGCCAGCATCGTGTCCATGCCAACGCCGGCGAGCTCGATGCCATGGCGCGCCAGAACGATCGTGTCGAACTTCAGATCGTGCCCAATCTTTTCGACCGCCGGGTCCTCCAGGATGGACTTGAGTGCGTCGAGGATCGCCGAGGGAGTAGAGGACGCAGAGGGAGCTGAGGACGCAGAGCGCAGAGCGCGCAGGGCGCTGAGACGTCATCGGCCGGCAGGTCGAACAGGTTGCCAGGTAGGCCGACCCTTTCAGGGTCGGCACCGGATTCCGCGGCGGGCAGTTGAGACGGCTCGACGTGCCCGATCGGGACGTACCACGCCTGGCGCGGGGCGATTGAGAACGCGACGCCGACGATGCCCGCACGCACCGCGGCGGGAGCGTCGGGCAGGACGCGCATCGCGAATCGGCCAGCCGACTTGAGCTCGGCCGCGACCTTTTGCACGCCGTCGAGCGTGGTGACGAGCTGGTAGTCCTTGGCGGTGGTATCGGCGGTGGGCGCGTACTCCATCACCAGCGAGCGGAAGCCGAGCTCCGAGAAGAGCTCGTAACAGGCTTCGCGCGTCGGTCCGCGATAGCGGAAGGCGGTGATGTCGAACTCGACCGGGACGTTCGTGTGGATCCGCAGCAGTTCCCGGCTCTGGTGCGCCTCGGCGGCGTGGGCGAGGAGCGCTTCGCGATACTTCTTCTGCGGCACTTCGGCGGCGCGGTCGAGCAGGGCGTCGAGCGTCCCGTAGACCGCAATCGAGATCGCGCGCGCCTTTCTCGCCGATGCCCGGCACGCCCTTGACGTTGTCGATCGTGTCGCCCATCAACGCGAGCACGTCGACGACCTGATCGGGCGAGACGCCGAACTTCTCCTTGACCCCGGCCGCGTCGTACCAGGCGCCCTCGTCGCGAGGGTTGTAGACGCGGATCCCGTCCCGCACCAGCTGAAAGAAGTCCTTGTCGCCGGTGACGATCACCACGCGGTACCCTTCGGCCGCCGCCCGCTCGGTCATCGTCCCGATCACGTCGTCCGCTTCATATCGTTCGTGCGTGAGGATCGGCACGCCGAGCGCTTCGCAGGCGCGGTGCACGAGCGGAATCTGCCCGGCCAGCTCCTCGGGCATCGGCCGGCGATTCGCCTTGTAGTCCGACACGATGTCGTCGCGGAAGGTCCGTCCCGGGAGGTCGAAGGACGCGGCGATGTACTCCGGCTGCTGTTCTTTCAGCAGCTTTCGCAGCATCGTGACGAAGATGTAGACGGCGTTGGTCGGGATGCCCTGCGAATTGCGCAGCAGCGTGCCTTCGGCCGTTCTGATCGGCGCGTGGTACGCGCGGTACATCTGCGAGCTGCCGTCGACGAGGTACAGAACAGGTTTCAAGGACGCAGAGGGAGCAGAGGACGCAGAGGCGCAGAGCGCAAGGCTGTTTCCCTCTGCGTCCTCTACTATATCATCCGAAATTGTGCGGTTTCTCATCCTCTGCGTCTTCGTTAGCGCCGCCGCCGCATGCAACACCACCGGCGGCGGCTCTCCGGCAGTACCGAGTACGAAGAGGAGATGTATCTGTCGCTCGACGGGAGCGCGACGATCTACGTCAACAGTTCGATCGCTGCCTTGAATGCGCTCCGCGGGACCTCGTTCGATACGCGGCCGAGTGCGCGCATCGATCGCGAGGCGGTCCGCCAGTTTTTCACGACCCCTTCCACTCGGGTCATGCGCGTCACCACGTCCCGCCGTCTCGGCCGGCAATACGTCCACGTCCGTCTCGAGACTGATGACGTGCGAACGCTCGGCGCCGCCGGCCCATTTTCGTGGTCCTCGTATTCGCTCGCACGGCCGGGCGAAACCGTGGTCTACAAGCAGACCGTGGCGGGTGGAGTCTCCGTCACCGCACCAGGACCGGACCGCGGACTGGACCGGAGACGAGCTCGTCGCCTTCCGCGTCCATGTGCCGAGCGTCGTCGAATACCACAATGCCGGTCCCGACAACCTGCGCCGCGGCAACATCGTCGTCTGGGAGCAGGCGCTGCAGGATCGACTGCGGGGCGAGCCGCTCGAGCTCGAAGTGCAGATGCAGCCGCGGTCGATTCTCTACCGCACGCTGATCCTGTTTGCCTCGATGCTCGCTGCGGTGGCGCTGCTGTTCGGGGTGGTGATCTGGAGGGTCGTCCGCGCGGGACGAAAAAAGGGCGGGTAGGAGGTCCCTACCCGCCCTCGACTCGAAGGCGACCCTAAGAGGGTCGCCCTACAGACCTCGCTAGAACCGGAAGCCGGCCGCGATGCGCCACGTGCGGCCGCCCGTTCCGCCAATCGACGGAACCGGGAACTGGGTATTGGCCGTGGCCCTGCCGAAGTTCGCGCCCGGCCGGTAGCCAGTGCGCAGACCGTTCTCGTCCACTGGCGTGGTCGTGTCCTGGCTGACGGTGGTGTTCCACTGGATACAGCTTCTGGTTGTTGAATGCGTTGTAGATCGCCAGGTTCAGGTATGGCTTCAGCGTACGGAACACCGGGATGTTATAAGTCGCCGCCAAGGTCCCACACCTGGAAGCCCTTGAACGCCTCGGCTCCGCGCTCGCTGAAGAAAACGGTCTGGCTGCCGGGGCGCGTCGGGATATCCGGCTGCCGCGAGCTTGGCGCGCTGCGTCGGGGTGATCGATTGATCGGCTGCCGACAGGCTGTACACCCTGCCGCCGTCGATGCGCCAGAGCGCTGACAGCGCCGCGTCGCCGAAGCCGCCCATGCCCAGGTTGTAAATCGTCCAAAGGCGGGTCTTGTGGCGCTGGAAATCGTCGACATGGCCCTCCGGGAAGTGACGGTTCGCCGTGAAGATTTCGGGGTAGTCGCCGATGCGGCCCGTGGCGCCTGGCGTGTTCGCGCCCTCGCCTTCGTAGTTCCCGTCGTTCTTCAGCTGCAGCGTGTAGTGGCCGTTCAGCGTCCAACGGTTGGTGATGTTGTAGCGGCCCTGGAACAGCATGCCGTCGATACTGTCGGCAGCCGGCATCGGTGTTCCGATACACGATGTTCGTGAACGTGCCGACATCGAACCCGTCAACGATCACGTCGTGGTGCCGTTGTCGATGTCGATGAAGTCCTCGATGACGTTCGCGAGATCGCGGTGCACATACGTGGCCTCCGCGTAGCCGCGGCCGTTCATGAGGTCGGCGCCGTACGACGCCGAGAACTCCTTGGACGTCGGCGACGACAGACCGTCCTCGAAGAAGATGTTCCTGGTCGGGAACTGCCCGAACGTCGTCACGTAGTTGGCCGGATTGAAGCCCGCAGCGAAGCTGCGGCCCTGGCCGGCCGGACCTGTGTATATCCCCGAGCAGCAGGTTGGGATTGCCGACGTTGTTGTTGTTGCCGACCTGCGCTTCGTTGTAACGGCCGGCGTACCAGCCGTACGTCACGTGGAAGATGTGCTTGCCGTTGCCCTGGACGTCGTAGGCCGTCGCCAGCCGGGGCACCCAGGTATCGGTATCGACGCCGACGAGGCCGCCGGTAGCCTCGCTGCGGACGCGCTCGAAGCGGAATCCGAGGTCGGCCGACCAGCGGTTGTTGATGACCACGTGGTCCTGCGCGTAGATCGAGTTGTTGTCGACGTTGAGCTCGGCGCCCTTCACCGGCAGCCAGTTCTCGATCAGGGACTCACCCGGCACAAACACGGGAATCAGTCGCCCTTGTGCGTCGAGAATCGGCGTGCCGTTTGTGTCTTCGAGGAAGTCCGAGTCGAATACGTAGCCGGTCGACGACTGCGAATTGCCGCCGGTGCGCTGGCTGCGGAACCACTCGTACCCCACCTTGAACTCATGGCGACCCGTCCGCTCGGTGTTTCGGAAGTAGGTGATGTTGCCGGTGATCTGCTGATTGTTTCGATTCTCTGGGTCGCTCGCATCGAAGTACTCGGCGTTGTAGTGCGCCGTCGTTCCCGCCACGAGCTGATTGAGGGAGAAGAATGGGGAGTCGACGATGGCCGTCGCCGAACCACCCGAGTCCTTGAACTGGAATTTCCGCTGCGAGAACTGCGCCTCGACGAGCAGGTCGTTCCGCAGGATCCCTCGGTAATTGCCGTAACCAAACCAGTTCGGGAGGGTTCGGTTCCCGGCCCCGATCGGGTCTATGGTGAAGCCGAAAGTCGGCCGGGCGGCCTGCGTCGTGGAGTTGTTCAGATAGCCGCCCTGAATCGTGTGATTGGAAGCGGCCGTCGCGGTCAGTTTGATCTCTCCACGCTTGTTGTCGTCGGTCTGCGTGTTCTGAATGTTCGTGTACGAGAATGTCGTCGAGTTGGAGGTCTCGGCCAGCCGCATCGCGCCGAAGAACCACAGCTTGTCGCGCACGATCGGCCCGCCCAACGTCGCTTCGTGCGTGAATTGCAGATCGTCGAGGCGCGGGGCCGCCGGGACGCACGACGCAGCCGTGACTGCAGGATCGCACTTCTCGAACGGTGTCGTGACCGTCCACGATGGGTTCGAGAAGCTCGTGCGCCAGCTGCCGCTGAAGGTATTGCCGCCTGACTTCGTCACGGCGTTCACGACGCCGCCGGTAAACCGGCCGTACTCAGCGGTAATGCCCGACGTGAGAACCTGCGTCTCCTCGATTGCGTCTTCGATAAAGAGGTTCTGAGGGGAGCCGAACAGGTTGTCGTTGATGTCGACGCCATTCAGCATGAACACGTTGTCGAACGCGAAGCCGCCGTTGATGGCGAGCTGGCCAGCGTTCGGGGTGTTCTCGGTGACGCCAGGCGCGAGCTGCGAAATGCCCTGCAGGCTGCGCGGCGTGGCGAGCGACTGGATCTCCTCGTGCTTGTAGTTGGCGCCGACGGTCGGGTTGGCGATCGGCGCGGGGGACGCGGCGACGACCTGGACTTCTTCCGTGCGGCCCGCGGCGGTCAGCGTGGCGTTCTGCTCGACCGAGAGGCCGAGGAGGACGTCGGCTGTGCGCTTGACCGGCGCGAACGAGGTAATCTCAAAGGTCATCTCGTAGCGCCCGGGCGGCAGCCGGAGGAACGAGTACGAGCCGTCGCCGGCGGTCACCGTGCTGCGGACGCCCTGCAGCGCAGGCGACTGAATCGTGACGGTGACGCCTGGGACTGCAAGGCTTTGCTGGTCCGTGACGGTACCGCGAATTGTGCCCGTCTGGACGCCCTGCGCGGAGCTGTCAGCGGCGAAGCTGCCGAGGATGACGGCCAGCAGCGCCGCGACGAGCAAGGTCGTTCGTCTCATTGTGTGCGGTCTCCTTCTTCTGTGTTGAACAGTTGTTCAGAATTGCTAGAGCACGCGCAATGCCAGGCAAATCATAGGCAATTTGTTGGGGTTGTACCCCACTTTTTCAAGGTTTTTGACCGTTTGTTCGAAATTACATGAAATCCAGAAGCCCTGATTATCCAAAAGATTAGAGCCGGTTGATCCAACCTGTTGGATCGAAACGTCACGCCCGGGCGCGCTTCCGGGCTTGCGGACGTCCCTCGTCGCGGACCGGCTCAGGCTTCCGCGCCGTGGCACTGATGCTGTCCAGGCTCTTGCGTAGCGCATCCATGAGATTGACGACCTTGGGTGGCGCCTCCACCTCCGGCACGGTGATTTCGCGCCCCTCGATCTTGGCGTCGATGATCTCCCGCAGGCCGACCTGGTAGTCGTCGCGGTACGACTCGAAGTCGAGCTCTCCCGCAAACGTCCCCATTACCTGTTCGGCAAGCCGGACTTCAGCGGGCTTTACCGCTGCCGGCATGTCGGCAAGCTCGTCGATCGCGTCCATGCTGCGGATCTCGTTGGCATGCCGCAGCGTGTACATGATCAGCCCCTGCTCGCGCGGCTGCACCTTGATCAGATACTCCCGCCCGTAGAGCGCCACCTTGCCGATGCCGGCCTTGCCCTTCATCCCCTCGCGGATCACGGCGAACGCTTCCTTCGCGACCGGTCCGTCAGGGGCCAGGTAGTACGGCCGCTCCAGATAAATCGGGTCGATCGCCGTGTCGTCGGTGAACTTCTCGAGATTGATGATCCGGGTCGACTCGACACGGACCTTTTCGAGGTCCTCTTCCTCGACGATGACGTAGCGGCCCTTCTCGAACTCGAAGCCCTTGACCAGATCCGTATTGGGCACCTCACGCTCGCAGTGCGGGCACCAGCGTTTCTGTTGAATGCGCGTCTGGCACTCGGCGTGAAGCTGGTTGAAGCTGAGGGTGGCTGCGGTGTCGGTCGCCGGGAACACCTTGATCGGGATGTTGACCAGGCTGATCTTCAGGTATCCCCTCCACGTCGGTCGGGCAGGCATAGGTCTCCTATCTGTCGTTCGGGCGTTCGTCGTTCGGGCGTTCGACGCCCGCGGGTGGGCCCGTCAAAGGTTGGTCGATTGGAGATCGTGGAAGATCGACATCCTGCTCGACGTGAACCTGAAACTGGCGGAACTTGCCGTATGTTGCGATGGCCTCGATGCGACGCCAGCGCTGGCTCGCGGAGACGCTGCGCAGGCAGCGTATTCTCGTATCGCTCGTACATCGCGACCGGCACGAGGAGGCTGAGGAGAGGCTCCGATTGGTAGTTGACGGTAATGTCGGCACGGAGCGACGGATGATTCGCCCGCGTCTCGCTCATCAGTACGCGTCCGCTGGTAGGTTCGATCCAGAATCGGCCCTGGCTCGGCACATCGCGGAGATTCTTCGAATCGCGAACGATCGTCGGACGCTCGCGCTCCTCGAATCGGATCACCCACACTTCCGTGGATACACGGAAATGTGCGGCGTGGCGCTCGGGGACGGCGGGTCGCTCGTCGTCGGCCCTGCGGGAGAAGCGGAATCGCGGCTGCACATTCCGCTCGAGAAACACCAGCGGCATGAGCGGCACGTTGATCGTCCGCTCGACCAGGCCGATGTTATATCGGCTGCTTTCGGTGGCGATCCGCTTCGCCCGCTCCAGCGCCGTCGCAGGCTCGAAAAACAGGTGCGTCAGCCGTTCCTCGCGGTCCCGGACTGGCTGGCCGTCGACCTCGAAGGTGTCGCGAAAATGCAGCCACCGCGGGAACGTTTGCGATCGGACCAGCAGGAGGTCCGATCGCATTTCCCGGCGCTCACCAGGGATCTGCTGCTGGAAGTAGGTCTCTTCGGCGACGATGCCCGAGAGCTTCTCGCGGAACTCATCGACGTACGCCGCGGCTCTGCCCAGCACGGTTTTGAGGTCGGGCGGACGGGAGGGGGCCCCTGGCCCGAGCGAAGTCGAGGGCTGGGCCGTCAGCGAAGCTGAGGTGGCGGCAAGGATCGCGGCGGTCACCAGGCGCGCCCGCATCCGATCACCATACCTGATATTTAAGATTTAAGATTTCAGATTTAAGATTTAGTGGCCTTGGAGTTGGCGGCCTAAAATTACGGCACTGAAAGGAACGGCCATGCCTGCTGTGCGTGCTACCCGGGTGTTGATCGCGACTTGCTGCTTGCTCGCGTGGATGGGCGTCGCGTATACGGCGGAAAAGTCGGCCGCGTCGATGGCCGATGCGGCGACGAAGTTCCTGTCGTCGTTGACGCCAGAGCAGCGTCAGAAGGCCGCGTATGCCTTCGATTCTGAAGAGCGCCTGAAATGGCACTTCATCCCGACCGAGATGTTTCCGCGCAACGGACTGATCGTCGGCGAGATGACCGAGCCGCAGCGGAAACTCGCCCACGGGCTGTTGCAGTCCGGGCTCAGCCAGCGCGGCTACATGACGGCCACCGCGATCATGGAGCTCGAGACGGTGCTGAACGTCATCGAGAGTGCTGCGCGGCAGGCTGCTCCAGCCGGCCGCGGCGGCAACGCCATGGTGCGCGACCCGGTTCGCTACTTCTTTTCAGTCTTCGGGACGCCCTCGGCGCGCGGCGCGTGGGGCTGGCGCGTGGAAGGCCACCACGTCTCGCTGAACTTCACCGTCGTCAACGGCACCTTCGTGGCCGCGTCACCCTCGTTTTTCGGGACGAACCCGGCGGAGGTCGGCGAAGGGCCCAAGAAAGGCACAAGAATCCTGGCGACCCAGGAGGATTCCGCCCGGGCGCTCCTGATGGCGCTCGACGAAGGCCAGCGAAAACAGGCGGTGATTGACGCCGCCGCGCCCGAATGACATCTCGACGATGAACGCGCTCGACATCAAGCCGCTCGCGCCCGGCGGCATCGGCGTCGACCGCTTGACCGCTGCGCAGCGCGAGATGCTGATGGCCGTGATCGACTCCTACGCGTCCGCGATGGCCCCCGACATCGCCAGCGAGCGGCTCGATCGCATTCGCAAGGCAGGCGTCGAGAAGATCACGTTCGCCTGGGCCGGCGACGCCGCGCGTGGCCAGCGCCACTACTACCGCGTCCAGGGCCCGACGTTCCTGATCGAGTTCGACAACACCCAGAACAACGCCAACCACATCCACTCGGTGTGGCGGGACTTCCAGGGAGACTTCGGGAGAGACCTGCTGCGCGAGCACTTGAAGACCGCCGCGCACTGAGGGCCACGAAAGCACGAAGGAAACAGCCACGAAAGCGCGAAAACACGAAAACCAGTTTTGTTCGTGTCTTCGTGTTTTCGTGGCTTTCTTTCGTGGTTTCGTGGCTTGTCTTAGATCTCGCCCGCGATTGCGTCCGCGAGCTCTTTCGTCTTCGCTTGGCCCCCGAGATCCGGCGTCCGGTTTTTCCCTGACGCGACGACGCGCTCGATAGCGGCGAGGACCTTGTCGTGCAAGTCGGGATGGCCGAGATGCTCGAGCATCATCGCGCCGGCCCAGATGCAGCCGATCGGGTTGGCAATCCCTTTTCCCGCGATATCCGGCGCCGAGCCGTGGATCGGCTCGAACATCGATGGTGATGTCCGTTCCGGGTTGATGTTCGCGCCCGGCGCGATGCCCAGGCTGCCCGAGATGGCCGAGCCGATGTCCGTGAGGATGTCCCCGAAGAGATTCGAGCACACGATGACATCGAGCGACGCGGGGTGCGTCACCATGCGCGCGGCGATCGCGTCGACGTGGTATTTCCGGTACTCGACCGCCGGGTAGTCCTTCCGGACCACTTCCGCCACTTCGTCCCAGAACACCATCGAGTGGCGCAGCGCGTTGGACTTCGTCGCGCTCGCCAGGAGCTTGCGCGGCCGCTTCGAGGCCACCTCGAACCCGTAGCGGAGGATCCGCTCGATGCCGGTGCGCGTGAACAGGCCGGTCTGCTCGGCGGCTTCGAACGGCGTGCCGACGTGAATCCGCCCGCCCAGGCCCGAGTACTCGCCCTCGGAGTTCTCGCGGACGCACACCATGTCGATGTCGGCCGGCCCGCGATTCGCGAGCGGCGAGCTCAGGCCGGGAAGCAGCCGCATCGGACGAAGGTTGACGTACTGCTGGAACCGCTGCCGAAGCGGCAGGAGCAGATCCCACACCGCGATGTGATCCGGAACTTTCGGATCGCCGATCGCGCCGAGGTAGATGGCGTCGAACTTCGACAGCCGCTCGAAGCCGTCGGCATCCATCATCCGCCCGTGCCGGAGGTAGTAATCGCATCCCCAGGGCAGGTCGGTGAACTGCAGGGAAACACCCGAACCCCGCGTGGCGCGCTCGAGCGCCGCAATCCCGGCAGGGATCACTTCTTTGCCGATGCCATCACCGGCGATCACTGCAATGTTGTGAGTCATGAGTGGTTGTGAGACATGTAATTAGGAATTAGGAATTATGAATTAGGAATGCTGATCACGAATTCCAAATTCCTAATTCCAAATTCCTAATTAGAGCACAGCCGTCATCGCCGCAGGTCCCGCGCAGCGGGAATATCGGCGACGCCGGTCGCTTGAGTGGCGGCGCGGACCACGGCCTGGGCCATGACGTCTGCCGCAAGGGCACCGATTGTGGTGATGTTGGCGGTTCCGTCCCAGCGTCCGGTGGCCAGCGCGAAGATCGTGTCGCCGTCGCCCTCGGTGTGCGACGGATAAATCGCCCGCGCGTATCCATCGTCGGCCATCAGCGCCATCCGACTGGCTTGCGCCTTCGACAGGCGCGCATTTGTGGCCACGACGCCGATGGTCGTGTTTTCGCCGGCAGGGGGAGGTGACACCGTCTGACCGGAGCGCAGCAGGACGCGCGCGTCGGCGAGCCTTCCGTCCTGGCCGCGGACGCCGGCGACGACCGTCCCCGTCGCCGGATCGATGATGTCGCCGACGGCATTCACCGCGACGATGGCCGCGACGATGAGTCCCGACGGCAGCACGATGGCCGCGGATCCGATCCCGGCCTTCATCGATCGGCCGCCGCCGAACTTGCCGATCGTCGCACCTGCCCCCGCGCCGATGCTGCCCTCTTCCACCGGTCGTTCGGTGGCGCCTTGCGCCGCGCGATAGCCGCAGTCGGCCGCGGGACGAATCTTCGGATTGCCGCCGACTCCGAGGTCGAACAGGATCGCGCCGGTCACAATCGGCACGCGGCCGGCGCCGGTGGGCCAGCCGATCCCGCGCTCCTCCAGCCAGCGGACGACGCCCGTGGCGGCATCGAGCCCGAACGCGCTGCCGCCCGACAGGACGACCGCGTTGACCTTGTCGACCATGTTGAGCGGATTGAGCAGGTCGGTTTCGCGAGTGCCGGGGGCGCCGCCGCGCTGGGAGACGCCGCCGACCGCGTCGCCGTCGACGAGCACCACGGTGCAGCCAGTCGGCCGTTCGCTCAAGGTGTGATGGCCGACGCGGATCCCCGGGACGGCCGTGAGGGTGGAATGTCTGGTGGAGCGCGGCTGTTGCACTAGGCCAGGTCTGCGCCGACCAGAACGCAGGCAAGCCGAGCAGGACCACACACAGCCAGGCACGCATCATTCGATATCTATTCGGGTATTGTAGTCTTCATGTCGAAGATCGCCCCATGGCTCGCCCTGTGCCTCGCGCTCGGCGGGTGCTCGTCTCCGGAATCCACTCCTGCGGCTGGACACGGTTCCCGGTCCGACGCCGACCGTTCAACGAACGCCGATCGGCGACCTGCCCGACATCGACGCCGACGCGGTGCTCGCCCATACGAAGGTCCTGGCCTCCGATGAGTTCGAGGGCCGCGCCCCGGGGACCAAGGGCGAAGAGGCGACGGTCAATTACCTGGTCGAGCAGTTCAAGAAGGCGGGCCTCAAGCCGGGAACCGCCGACGGCAGCTACGTGCAGAAGGTCCCACTCGTCGGCATCACGGCCGACGGGGCGCCGCTCGTCGTCCGCAGCGCCTCGGGTGCCGAGCACCAGCTGAAATGGGGCGACGACCTGGTCGCCTGGACCAAGCACGTCGCCGACAGCGCCGCGATCGAGAACTCGGAGATGGTGTTCGTCGGCTACGGCGTCGTCGCGCCGGAGTTCGAGTGGGACGATTACAAGGGCGTCGACGTCAAGGGCAAGACGATCGTGATGCTCGTCAACGATCCTCCGGTGCCTGATCCGGCGAACCCCTCGCAACTCGATCCCAAGACGTTCGGCGGTCGAGCCATGACCTACTACGGCCGCTGGACGTACAAGTACGAAATCGGCGCGGAGAAAGGCGCCGCCGGCGTGCTGATCATCCACGAGACCGAGCCGGCCGGCTATCCGTTCGAGGTGCTCCAGGGCGGCAACCTGGGCGAGAAGCTGGATCTCGTGACGCCCGACAAGAACATGGGCCGCGCGGATATCGAGGGATGGATCACCGTCGATCAGGGCCGCGAGATCCTCAAGATGGCCGGCCAGGATTTCGACACGCTGAAGAAGCAGGCGGCGACGAGGGAATTCAAGCCGGTGCCGCTCAATCTCACCGCGTCGATCCGCCTCAAGAACAAGCTGCGCACGATGGCCTCCCAGAACGTCGTCGCGAAGCTCGAAGGCCGCGATCCGCAGCTCAAGAACGAGTACGTGATCTACACGGCGCACTGGGATCATCTCGGCGTCGGACCGGCGGTGAACGGCGATCGCATCTACAACGGCGCGGTCGACAATGCCGTCGGCACGGCCGGCATCGTCGAGATCGCGCGCGCCTTCACGAAGCTGCCGGCGCCGCCGAAGCGGTCGGTGCTCTTCCTCGCCGTCACCGCCGAAGAGCAGGGGCTTCTTGGGTCGCAGTACTACTCGGTGCAGCCGATCTATCCGCTCGCGAAAACCGCGGCGGTCATCAACCTCGACACGCTGAACGTCCACGGGCGGACGAAGGACCTGACGCTGGTCGGCTTCGGCGCGTCCGATCTCGACGATTACGTGCGCGACGCCGCGGGCGAGCAGGGAAGGGTGATCCGGCCCGATCCGGAACCGGAAAAGGGGTTCTACTACCGGTCCGATCACTTCAATTTCGCGAAGCAGGGCGTGCCGGCGCTCGATCCCGACGAAGGGGTTGATTTCGTCGGAAAGCCGCCAGAGTACTCGGTGAAAGTCCGCAACGATTACACCGAGAACGACTACCACAAGCCGTCCGACATCGTCCGGCCCGACTGGGACATGAGCGGCGCGCGCGAGGACCTGAAGGTATTCTTCGCCGTCGGCTACCGAGTGGCTGAGGCCGACAAGTTTCCAGAGTGGAAGGCCGGGAACGAAGTTCGCGCGATACGAGAGGCGTCGCTGAAGAAGTGATACGAGGACGCAGAGGGAGCAGAGGACGCAGAAGCGCAAAGCGCAGAGGATGTCATGCTGAGCAGAATCGCGGCGCTTGGGTTGGTTGTCCTGGCGGCGGCAGACCCCGAGTGGGTGAAGCAGGTGGAGGCGTGGCGCGCGAAGCATGAGGCTGATTACACGCGCGACTACGTGCCGCTCGCGGGGCTGGCGTTTCTCAAGGACGGCGTCAACAGCGCCGGCAGCAGCCCTTCGAACCAGGTGGTTCTTCCGCGGCGCTTCCCGGCCTCGGCAGGCCGATTCGTCTATCGCGGTGGGCGGGTCACCTTCGAGCCCGCGGCCGGCGCGGGCGTGACGCTCAATGGGAAACCCGTCGACAAGGCGATCGACCTCAGGTCCGATGGTGACAACGGCGGCGCTGATCAGCTGCGCATCGGCGAGGTGTCGTTCTGGGTGCACACGAGCGGCGACCGGCGGGCGATCCGCATCCACGATCCACAGAGCGACATCGCAAAGGCGTTCGCCGGGTACCGGTGGTTTCCGATCGACGAGCAATACCGCGTCGTCGGGCGATTCGTGAAAGACGCATCCCCGCGCGAGCTGAAGATCCCGACGCTCGTCGGTGATTACGACGTCTATCGCACCGAAGGGGTGGTGGAGTTCACGCTGCTCGGACAGGCGATCAGGATGCGCCCGATGACGACTCGGCCCGGCCGGCTGTATTTCATTTTCCGCGACGGCACGAGCGGCAAGGAAACCTACGAGGCCGCGCGCTTCCTGTACTCAGACCTGAATGCCGACGGCACGACGGTGCTCGACTTCAACCAGGCCTACAATCCGCCCTGCTCATTCAACCCGTACACGACGTGCCCGATTCCGCCCGCCGAGAACCGGCTGAGCGTGCGAATCCTCGCCGGCGAGCGCGATTACGCGGGTCAGTTGCCGAAACCATGACAGTCGACAGTCAACAGTCGTCAGTCGACATCTTCGATGACTGATGACTGGTCACTGATGACTGGACTGATGACTGACGACTGCATGCGCTTATTCCTTGTCCATCACGGCGACGCCGTCGGCCCGGGGGTCGATCCGAGGCGTCCGCTCTCGCCGGCCGGCCGCGACGCCGTCGAGCGGCTGGCGGCGGCGGCGGCGAGCAAGGGCGCGGAGCCGTCCGTGGTCTGGCACAGCGGCAAACTGCGCGCGAAACAGACGGCCGAGATCTTCTGGCGCGCGTGCAACGCGCTGGCGGAATTCTCGGCGGCCCGCGATTTACAGCCGGATGATCCGCCCGCGTGGATCCGCGATCGCCTGCGCCACGAGCCGCGCGACATGATGCTCGCCGGCCATTACCCTCACCTGCCGGGATTGCTGCGCCTTCTCGTGCCCGACGCCGTGGGCTTTCCGCAACACGGCATCGTCGCGCTTCAGACCGACGACGACGGGGAGACGTGGAAGGAACTGTGGCGGCTCGATAGCTGAGGGCTCGACGTGCAGTGCTTGCCTGACGCAGCAGGGTGCTCTAACACGGACGCGCACGGAGTGCTCTGAGCTGACGCTGAGGGTGCAGGCGCGCGCGTTTTCTGCGCGCGCAGCGCATTGAAGCCGAAGGCGTCTTGCACCCTGCCGCCGAAGGCCTCCAGCACCCTACAGCCGAAGGCTCCGAGCACCCTAAACCGAAGGTCCTCCAGTACCCTCCAGCCGAAGGTTCGGTTATCGAAACGTGATCCCGATCGACGCCCGCCAGAAGTCGACCTCGTCGATGTTCAGAAAGTTCAAGTCGTCGAATCCGGCGCGAAAGTACCGCAAGTCGCCGCGCATGCCGACGTGGTCGCCGAAGAACAGGAAGGCGCCGCCGCCCGCGTTGATGCCGAATTCGTTGCTCGAGAAATCGGGCTCGAGGATGTCGACCCTCGCCTTCGAATGAGGCCAAGGCCCACGGTGCCGTAGGGCCGGAATCCGAACCCTCTCGAGCCGCCGAGCGGTATGCCCAGGACCAGGTTGCCAACGACCGTGAGCACATTGTTGCTGCCGAAGACGCTCTCCTCTCCGAAGAAGTTCGGTGAGTAGCCGAAGTCGAATTCTCCGCCGATGACGCCGGCACCCATGCCTGTCGCCGTGACACCGAAACTCGTCCGGCCATCGGCAGGTTCGTTGGCGAAGTTCACGCCGAGCCACGGCGTGAACAACCCGTCAGCGTGGGCGGAAGCGGGCGTCAGCCAGAGCAGGACACCCAGGATCAACGCAGTAGTCAGTCGATAGGTCTTCACGAGTCGGCTCCTTTGCTGGCGTGATCCGTCAGGAGTTCCCACGCCCGGCGGACGTCCGCCTCCTGCGTACGCAGGTGGCCGATCGCCATCCTGATCGCGACACGGCCGCGCAGCCGCGTGTGGGAAAGAAATACCTCTCCTGTCCTGATTCACCGTCTCGACCAGCCGTTCGTTGGCCGCGTCGGCGTCGGCGTCGGACAGCCTCCGTCCGGCGGGATTCCACCGGAAACAGACCACGGAAAACGGCACCGGGGCGACGCGTTCGAAATCGGCGTCGCCGTCGACCCAGGCCGCGAACAGACGAGCCAAGTGCAAGTGCCGGTCCAGATGCTCCCGAATCCCGCGCGCTCCGTACGATCGCAGGACCATCCAGAGCTTGAGCGCGCGAAAGCGCCGGCCCAGCTGGATCCCGGTGTCCATCAGGTTTCTGTGCTTCCGGCTCGGGAGTGCGCAGGAAGTCGGGTATCACCGAAAAGGTCGATCGAACCAGATCCATGCGGCGGCAGTAGAACGCGCTGAGATCGAACGGCGTGAACAGCCACTTGTGAGGGTTGACGACCAGCGAGTCCGCCCGCGCCGCGCCATCGAGTACGTGAGCATGCGACGGCAGCATCGCCGCCGCCCCGCCGTACGCCGCGTCCACGTGAAGCCAGATCCGTTCGCGTTCACAGATCGCGGCGATGTCGGGCACCGGATCGATGCTGGTCGTGGCCGTCGTCCCGACGGTTGCGACGACGGCGACCGGAAGGACACCTGCTGTCACGATCGTCGGCGGATCGCTTCGTCGAGCGCGATCCGCCCGCATGCGGAACTCGTCGTCAACGGCGATTTTGCGAAGCGCCGTATCGCCGAGGCCGAGCGTGATGGCCGCCTTGTCGACCGACGAGTGCGCTTGCTCGGAACAGTAGACGGCCAGCCGCCCCACGTCGGGACGCCCCGCGAGCCCTTCAGGCCGGACGCCGGGAACCGCCGCATGCCTGGCCGCCGCCAGCGCGTGCAGCGTCGCGATCGACGCCGTGTCGTAGATGACCCCCTCGAAGGCGTCCGGCAGGCCAATGAGGCGACGCAGCCAGGCGAGCGCGACGTATTCGAGCTCGGTGGCCACCGGCGACGTCCGCCAGAGCATCGCCTGCTGATTGAACGCCGCCGACAGAAACTCGGCGAGCACCCCGGGCGGGCTCCCGCTGGTGGCGAAATACGCGAGGAAGCGCGGGTGGTTCCAATGCGTCAGCCCCGGGACGAGAATCCGTTCGACGTCGGCCATGATGGCGTCGAACGGTTCGGGCTCTTCGGGTGCGTGGGTGGGCAGCGCGGCCGCGATCTCGCCCGGTTTCACCCGGGCGAGAACCGGATAGCGATCCGAGTGCTCGAGGTAATCGGCAATCCAGTCGACGAGCACATGCCCGTGGCGCCGGAATGCCTCGCCGTTCATTTATGGCTGTTGACGTAGCTGGTCGCGAACTGCTTCAGCGGCGCACTCGCCAGGCCCAGCGCTTCAGCTTCCTTCATCGCTCGATCGCTGTCCCAGCGGTCGACCTGCACGCGCTTGATGAACCACATCGCCGCGGCGCGGTTCGCGCTGGCGCAGTGGATATAAGCCGGCTGGTTGCCCGGCTGCTTGATCGCTTCGAGGAAGCGGTCGGCAACGGCCGCGTCGGGCGCGCTGGCATCGAACGGAATGTGGATGTACTTCAACCCCGCCGCCTTCGCAGCTGCCTCGGACTGCGGGACGTTCGCACCCGGCTCCGACGCCTGGCGGAGGTTGATCATCGACACGAAGCCCATCTTCTTGACGTTCGGGATGGCTTCGATCTCGGTCGCGCCCGCGCACGCGACGGTGGTTTCCAGACGGCTCAGGTTGCGGATGCCGGCGACTTCTTCTTTCGTGACTTGCTGCGCACCGAGGATGGCGGCAGACGCGATGAGGGCAGCGGCGATGAGCACGCTGAGCTGCTTGTGCATGAGAGGTCCTCACTTTCAGAGGCCTATCATACCGTCCGTACAAACAAAACGGCGGGCCACATACTCCCGCCGACTGGTCAACTTTTTTCACTGGCGGCGGGGCCCCACCCCCGCCGCGAACTTACGCTGATGCCTCGCCTCGGATTGCGCTGGTGTCCTCGGGCTCGGCATGGCCGCAGGCGCTCTTGCTTGGGCGCCTGTTCTTTCCGCTGGGACTTATCGCTCAACGGTTACGGTAACCGGCGAGAGGATGCGGGCCGTGACCTCGGTCCCTGACGGGAACGTCGCGGCCTTCGCGTCGCTGGCCATCACCGCGGCTGTGCCGCCGCCCGCCCCGGCTCCTGCGCCGATCGCGGCGCCCTTCGCGCCTCCGATGATCGCGCCGAGAATGGCGCCGGCGACCGCGCCGCCGCCGATCTTGGCGGCGCTGGCGTTGCCGGGTGCGTCGCCGTTGCGAAAGATCGTTTCCGAGGTAATCGGCAGCCGTGTGCCATCCGCCAGCACGAGCGTATGGAACCGGATGCCGAGGCGCGAGCGATCCTTGAACTTGCCGCCGCGCTCGACGAGCGTGACCGATCCCAGCGCCCGCGCGCCGGCAGGAATCGCCACCTCATTCCCCACGCGGACATCGCGGACGACGCGTGCCTCGACGCGGTCTTCGACGCTGGCGCGATCGCTGGTGATCGTGCCGTCGAGCTGCAGCCCAATCACGGAGTTCGCCGTCACGACGAGCTCCTCGAACTCCTTTTCCGGAGCCTTCGGCGGCTCGGGCGCGTGAGCCGCTTCGGTCGTCGTGTTATCGCTCGCGTTGGCCGCGGCCGGGTCGCTTGGCGGTTGCTGCTGCGGCGTGGTGGTTTCCGTCGGGAACCCCGAAGGGACGCTGACCGGCCATGCAGAGGCGGGCTGCGACGTTGTCCGCGCGGAGGACGTTTCGGCGCGACGGGCCGGGCGGCGACGACGAGGCGCGGGGTGCTGCCGGCCGCTCGCTGGCCGCACGTGGTGCCGCCACGTCGGCCGGCTTGACGTCGCCGACGATGGCCTCGGTTTCCGGGACGGCAGCCTTCGCGGCGTCGGGCGCGGGTGCGCGTGTGTCGCGACCGTCGCCGCCGCTGCCGGCTGCACCGCCGCGTTCTGGCGCGTCGCGAGATATCCGCCACCGGCGGCCGCCGCGACGCAGGTAAAGCCGAGCGCGGCCAGGGCGAATCGAGTCGGGTTCATGAGAGCTGATACTCCTTGCTTCAGGTCCCCCTAACGCAAGCCGCGTACCTGCCGCGACGGACGGACGAGCCTCGTAAATGATTGTAAAAAGGCCACTTATCTCCAACAGCCGCCAGCCGCCGATTGTCCCCTGTTCGCGAATGTGTCCTTGAGGGAGAGCATACAATCCGCCTATGCCGATGCGCCTTGCGGCCGCCGCCGTCCTCGCCTGCACCCTGGCTTCCACTCTGGCGCTCGGCGCGCAGAGCGGCCAGGCGATCGATGAAAAGTACACGGAGCTTATCAAAGAGTACCTGCAGGATCCGCGGATCACGACGGAGCTCGTGGACCACCTGCCGGCGTCGGAGACGGTGCCTTCGCCGCTGGAGTTTCTCGGACGTGCGGTCGGCGCTCCAGGCGAGCTGACCTACGCACGAGACATCCACCGCTACTACCAGGCGCTCGCCACCGCGTCGCCGCGCGCGAGGTTCTGGACCATCGGCACAACAGAAGAAGGCCGCGACATCGTGGCGCTCGCCATCGCCGACGAAGCGACGATCGCGTCGCTGGACTCGCATCGCGCGACGCTCGATGCGCTCACCGATCCCAGGCGGACGAGCGACGCCGAGGCGCAGAAGCTGCTCGAGACCGGAAAGCCGATCTACTACCTGGTGAGCGGCATGCACTCGCCGGAGAACGGCGGTCCGGAGATGCTCATCGAGCTCGCCTTCCGGCTGATCGTCGAGGAAACGCCCTTCATCCAGAACATCCGCCGCAACGTCATCACGCTCATCACGCCGGTCATCGAAGTCGACGGCCGCGAGAAGCAGGTCGATACGTACTACTTCAACAAGAAGCGCGCGCAGGGCGACGCGCGGCTGCCGCTGATGTACTGGGGCAAGTACGTGCAGCACGACAACAACCGCGACGGGATGGGACAGCTGCTCGAGCTGACGCGCGCGATCACGCGCGTGACGCTGACCTGGCATCCGACGATCCTGCACGACCTGCACGAGGCGCAGACCTACCTGTACTCGTCGACCGGCACCGGCCCGTACAACGACGCGCTCGATCCGATCACCGTGAGCGAATGGTGGATGCTCGCGCAGAACGACGTGCTCGAGATGACGAAGCGCAGCGTGCCCGGCGTGTGGACCTACGGGTTCTACGACGGCTGGGTGCCGAACTACATGATCTTCATCGCGCACAGCCACAACGCGACGGGGCGGTTCTACGAGGTGCAGGGGTACGGGCCCGGACCCTACGACGTCCGCCCGGGCGCGACGCAGTTGAGCAAGGAGTGGTACCGCCCGAACCCGCCGCTGCCGTTCATCCGGTGGGGTCCGCGCAACAACACCAACATCCAGCAGTCGGCGGTGTTGTTCTCGCTGCAGCACGTGGCGCAGAACCGGCGGATGTACCTCGAGAACTACTGGCTGAAGAACAAGCGCGCCATCGAGGAAGGGGTCAAAGGGCCGGTGCACGGCTGGGTCGTCCCGGCGGGGCAGCGGCGCAAGGCGGATGTCGCGATCGCGATGAACGATCTGCGCCGCCAGGGCCTCGAGATCTCCCGCGCGACCGCGGCGTTCCGGGCTGGGGGTGTCGACGTTCGCGCCGGCGATTTCATCGTGCGCGGCGATCAGCCGTTCCGGACACTGGCCGAGATGTACTTCTCCGTGCAGAACTACGCGCCGCAGAATCCGTCGCCCTACGACGATACCGGCTGGACGTTCCAGTTGATGCGGGATATCCGGATCCTCCCGGTCACCGACAAGGCGCTGCTCAGTCAGAAGATGACCCTGGTTGGCGAAGACATCAAGGCGCCCGGCGGCGTCGACGGCTCGGGCCCGGTGCTCGTCGTCGAGCACACCGCCGATACGTCGCTGGCCACCTTCCGGTTCCGCAACGCCGGCGTGCGGATGCTCGCAACCGAGGAAGACTTCGAGCTCGCCGGCCGCAAGTTCCGCGCGGGATCGATCGTGATCCCGGAGGGCGACCGCGCGACGCTCGCCCGATCGCTCGAGGCGCTCGGACTCTCGGCCTGGGCGCGTGCGCGACGGCGCCGAAGGTCAAGACGCACGAGCTCGACGTGCCGCGGATCGGCTACGTCCATAGCTGGACACGGACCCAGGACGAGGGCTGGTGGCGCGCCGCGCTCGACGCTTACGGCGTGCCGTACACGTACTTCGCCGATCAGAAGCTGCGCGAAGGCAACCTGCGGGCGAAGTACGACGTGATCCTGTTCCCGCACGTCGGCGGTTCGTCGGTGTCGCAGGTGAATGGGATGGCGCTGACGGGGAAGACGCCGCTTCCCTACAGGAAGACCGACGAGACGCCGAACCTGGGGTTCCTCGACTCGAGCGACGACATCCGCGGCGGGATGGGGCTCGAAGGTCTCGCGGAGCTGGCGAAGTTCGTGCGGGAAGGCGGCACGCTGATCACCGAGGGCTCGACGGCCGCGATCTTCCCGGACTACGGACTGGTTGCGGATGTGACCGTGGAACAACCGGCGCAGCTCTTCGTCCGCGGTTCGATTCTGCGCGGCCGCCTGGCCGATCGCCTCAGTCCGATCGCGTACGGCTACGAAGGATCCGACGTCCCGATCTACTTCAACCAGGCGCCCGTGCTGAACGCCGGGGGGATTGGCGGCCGGGGGGCGGCGCCGCCACAGAATCCGAACGCCGGGCTCGGTCAGATCATCACGCCGAACGCCGTGCCGCCGCAGATTTCACCGTTTGAGGCGGATGCCGGCAATCGGCGCGACGCCGAGCCGAACGAGCGGCCCCGAGCTGAAGAAACCGCGGAGGTCCGTGAGCGCGCCCAGGGTGGAACGGCCGCGCGCGATGCCCTCCGCCCGCGCGTCGTCATCCAGTTCGGATCCGAGCCGCGGGAGCTGCTGTTGTCGGGGACCCTCGCCAACGGTCAGTTCCTGGCGAATCGCGCCGCGGTGGTGGATGCCCGCCTCGGCGACGGGCACCTCGTCATGTTTGCGATCCGCCCGTTCTGGCGGTGGCAGACGCACGGCACCTATACGCTCGGCTTCAACGCGATCATGAACTGGAACGACCTGGATGCAGGACGTCCGTAGCGTCCGGCTTCAGCCGGACGTTTTGACGTCCGCCTGAAGGCGGACGCTACGTTGACGGCGGCCTACCAGCGCACGCGCACCGCCAACTGCGGGCCGGCCGGGACGCTGCGATCCGCAACCTGCCGGCCCGCGTCGAACACACGAGTGCGTCCGACGATCATCGCGTCGACGGCGGTCCCGATGGCTGTGTAGATCCCCAACGCGCCTGCGAAGGTCGCGACCTTGAACCCGGTGCAGCTCGCCGCCCGGATCCTCACCCGGACAATCGGAGATCCCTGCCGAGATCGACCCGAAGAGGAGGCCGAGGGCGGCGCCAATCAGGGCGCCGTTCTTCAGCGAATCGCCGCGCTTGTCGACGCGCAGGACGTGCGTCGCGTCGAACCGCTGCTCCATTCCGTCGACGAGCATCACCAGGGAATCCGCGTCGAACCTGAGCAGCTTGCCCTCCGTGCGCCGGCCGGCGTCGTCGGTGACATAGACCGTTTCGAGAGAAGAGAGCTTGAGACCCTGCCAGCCGCCGAGCGGTTCCTGCGCCTGCACGACGGCAGGCGTGAACAGCAGCGCCGCCAGAGCCGCCATCCGGATCGTTTTACTCATCATCAGTCTCCTTGCGTCCGCTCAAAAGCTCCAAGTCAGATTGATCATCGGCATCACAAAGCCGTATGGGCCGAGCGGCACGACGAGTCCGAGGTCGGTCGAATACCGCTCGCGGAGCAGTCGGGCCCCGACAGGTGACGAGGCCGGCATCGTCCGCCCGAGAAGCCAACTCTCCGCAAACCACTTGACGCGTCGGTTCTGCCGCCTTCGGCCGCCAAGCATCACGATCGGACGGCGCTCGCCCCCGCTGAAGGCATAGCCGCAGCGCGACGGTCGCGGCGTGGTCCCGCGAGCCGACGGTCGCGACGCCGTACGACGATACCGGTCGCGTCACTGGTGACGTTCAGGAGATGGATCGTCCCGGCCGCGAATTGCAGCTTCTCGCGCGCGAGCAATTGAACCTTGGGTGTGACGACGAAGGGATGTGCTTCGCCAAAGAAGAAAAGCGGTGTTGCGGCGCCGATCGACACGCGATCCGTGATGCCCACCTGCATTGAAGGCATCATGAACTGGTGAAGGGTGACGTAGCCTTCGCCGCGACGAAGGCTCCTGGCAGTGGGGCCGATGAACAGCCGCGATCCGTGAGGGTCGCGCAGCCGAACCTCTCCGTTCACGACCCGTCCTTCGACCACGCGCAGTTCGACGAGGTCATCGACCTCGATGGTCAACAGTCCGCCGTCGATCGTCCTGAACTCAATCGAGTCGTCGCCGATCGTTTCCACGCGTCCGTACACCTGCGAGCCATCGCGCGTCGCCAGGAGCTGAATCACACTGGAATCGTCGGGGATTCGGACGTCGATTCGGCGTGCCTGCGCATCAGCGGCCGACGGGACCGCCGTGAGAACGATCAGGACCAGCAGTGTGCGCCACATCGTGCGACTCCTTGTCGGCCTGAAGGGCCGACTCAGCCTGTTGTGGTTCGACACCGATTCGTGGGTACAGCCAGGAGTACGACAAGCCTTCGTGCCGATGCCCGTAGCGAGCGGGAATGTCGCGTGTCGCGTCGCTGGGGATGACGAGGGCCAGCACGACCAGTGCGGCGAATGCCGCGCGCGGCAGACGGTACGGCCGGGACGAGCCGCCCGCAGTCGCTCGTGCCTGAATCACTGGAGCGGTTGGGGCGGGCCACCACACGTTCTTGATGAGCAACGCCAGCCCGGTCAGCGCCATCAGGACGTTGAAGGTCTGGCCGGCTGGCAGGAACAGGAACGAGATCGGGTACTCGCGAAGCAGGTCGATCGGAATGCGCAGCGCGGCGTAGAGCAGCACGAAAAGGCTGCCAATGCGGCCTGGCGGCACACCGCGGCGCTGCACCGACCAGAGTATCGGGATGATGAGGAAGTTCTTGAGACCGTCGTAGAGAACGACCGGATGCCGGAATCCCTCGGCTTCAGGGAATTGCACACCCCAGGGCAGCGTGGTCAGGCTGCCGACGATCTGGCCGTCGATGAAGTTGCCGATCCGGCCGCAGCCGAGGATGAAGGCCGCGGGCATGGCGAGCGCGTCGAAGATCGGACGGAAGGGGCGCTGCCGAAGAACGCAAAACAGCGTCACGCCCGCAAAGCCGCCGATGATCAGGCCGTGGGTCGCGAGTCCGCCGAGCCAGACCGCCGGAACGAGCGCGAGGTGATCGCTGTAGAACGACCACTCGTGTCGGAACGCGACGAGCCCTCTGCCGCCTGCCAGCACGCCAAACGCCAGCAGAAAGGACAGCTCGTACACGTCGGCCAGTGACAGCCCGAGCCGATCGCGGTTGCGGCGGAGGAAGAGGTGCGCGTTGAGGAAGCCGAGCGAGTAGCTGAGCCCGTACCACCAGAGGTGCACGCCGCCGATGGTGGCGATGATCGGATCGATGTGATGGACGTAATGGGCTGGCATGCTGCGCCTTTCAGTGGGGACGAATGCCGTTCCACTCGAAGTCGGCCAGTTGCGCAGCCAGCGCATCGAGGTCGGCGTCCGGGTCGGTAAGGACGAACGCGTTGAGCAGCTCGTCGAACATGCCGATGAGCAGATGCGCCATCAGCACGGGACGAATGGACGCGCGGACGATCCCGAGCTCCTGGAACCGGCGGTAGCGAGCGGCGAAGAAGTCGACGGCCGACCGCCGGAGCTCCGCGAACCCCTTCTCGAATCGCGGATCGATCGACGAGGCCTCTTTCAAGATGACCGTCGTGGCGTCGCGGTTCGCGGCAAAGAAGCCGAGCCACCGGCGGAAGCTGATCCTGAGCATCGCTTCCGGGTCGGTCACGGGCTGCGCGGGCGGCTCGCTGGTCGTCGTGATAGCGGCCGAGATTTTCTTGTGGAAGTCCTCGACGATGGCGAGGAAGACCTGCTCTTTGCTGGCGAAGTAGAGGTAGAAGGTGCCCCGGGCGACGCCGGCGCGCTCGATGATGTCGCTGATGGCCGCCCGGCGGTACCCCTTTCGCGCAAACACCCAGGTTGCCGCCAGGAGCAGCTGCTGGCGGCGTTCGTCGGGTGGGAGAACGGTTCGGCGCTTGGGCACGGGCTCAGTCTAGACTGACACGTCAGTCTAGTCAAGTAGCTGAGGAAAATCTGGGCATTCTGGCTCGAGGCTCGAGGCTGGGGCTCGGGGCTCGGGACTGGGGCCCGGGCTGGGGACTCGGGCTCGACGCTCGACGAGGCTTATTTCAGGACGACCAGCAGATCCCGGGCTTCGACGACGGCTCCCGGGGCGACGAGCACCTGTTCGACGGCCGCGGTGCGCGGACTGTAGACAGCCGTCTCCATCTTCATCGCCTCGATCGACAGCAGCCGCTCGCCTTCCTGGACGTCCTGGCCGGCGCGAATCGGGACCGCGGAGATCTTGCCGGGCATCGGCGCGACGACGTGGTTCGCATTGTCGGGGTCGCCCTTGGGGTGGCGCTTGAGGAGCCCCTCGACCGATCGATCGGGCACGCGGATCTCGCGCGGCTGTCCGTTGAGCTCGTAGAAGACGGTCCGCGTGCCGTCTTCCCGCACCTCGCCCGTCGTGAGATACCGCACGATGAGGGTCTTTCCCCGTTCGATCTCGACCGAGATCTCCTGCCCCGACTGCAGGCCGTAGAAAAAACTCGGTGTCGGGACCGTCGACGTGTCCCCGTACTTCTGCCAGTGATCGACGTACTCGAGGTAAACCTGCGGGTACAACAAGTACGACAGCACGTCCTCTTCGCGAGGCTCTCGCTTCGTCTTCTTCTGAATCTCAGCGGCCGCTGCCGTGAAGTCCGCTGGCGGCAGCGCCGCGCCCGGACGGCCCGCGATCGGCTGGACGCGCGCAGACCGCAGGACGATTTCCTGGAAGCGCTTCGGCCAGCCGCCTTCCGGCTCGCCGAGCAGGCCCTGCATCATCTCGACGACGCTGCGCGGAAAGTTCAGCGGCGCCGCGGGCATTCAGGATGTCGTTCGCGGTCAGGTCGTTCGTCACCATGAACAGTGCGAGGTCGCCGACCACTTTGCTCGACGGCGTCACCTTGACGATGTCGCCGAACAGCTGGTTGGCCTCGGCATACGCGCGGCAGACATCCGCCCAGCGCCCTTCGAGACCGAGCGTCCTGGCCTGCTGGCGGAGGTTGGTGAATTGCCCGCCCGGCATCTCGTGTTGGTACACGTCGGCGCTCGGCGCCTGGAGTCCCTCCTCGAACGGGTAATAGAGTTCCCGCACCGCTGCCCAGTAGCGGCTGAGTCCGTCCAGTGCCTCCTGATCGAGGCCGGTGTCGCGCTCGGTGTGCCGAAGCGCCGCCACGATGCCATTCAGCGAGGGCTGACTGGTCATGCCGCTCATCGAGGCGATCGCGGCGTCGGCGATGTCCACGCCGGCATCGGCCGCGCGCAGGATGCTGCGCCGCGTTGATGCCGCTCGTGTCGTGCGTGTGGAAATGGATCGGCACGTCGATCTCGTCACGCAGCGCTTTCACGAGCGCGTACGCCGCGTAGGGCTTGCACAACCCGGCCATGTCCTTGATGCCGAGGATGTGCGTCCCCATGCCGACCAGCCGCTTCGCCATCCGCACGTAGTAGTCGAGCGAGTACTTCGTGCGCGCCGGATCCAGAATGTCGCCCGTGTAGCAGATCGCCGCTTCGCAAATGGCGTTGCGTGTCGCTCCGGACGGCATCGATCGCCAGCTGCATGTTGTCGGTCGAGTTCAGCGAATCGAAGATCCGGAACACGTCGATGCCGTTTTCCGCGCTGCGCTTGATGAACGCCCGCACGACGTTGTCCGGGTAGGTCGTGTAGCCGACGGCGTTACTGGCGCGGAGCAGCATCTGGAACAGGATGTTCGGCACCCGCCGCCGCAGTTCGACGAGCCGCTCCCACGGGTCTTCCTGGAGGAACCGCATCGATGTATCGAAGGTCGCGCCGCCCCACATCTCGAGGCTGAACAGGCCGGGCATGAGCCTCGCGACGGCGTCGGCGGACGGCGAGCATGTCGTAAGTCCTGACGCGCGTCGCCAGCAGCGACTGGTGCGCGTCGCGAAGCGTCGTGTCCGTCATCAGGAGCCGGCGCTCGCCGCGGACCCACGCCGCGAACCGTTCCGGCCCGAGCTCGAGGAGCTTCTGGCGCGTGCCCGCCGGCGGGGGATCGACGCTCGAGACGAGCGGCACCGGCGGGACCGGCAGGTTGCGGTCCGCTGCGATCGCTCCCTTGACGTCCGGCCGGCCGTTGACGATGACGTCGCCGAGGTACGACAGCATGCGCGTTGCGCGATCGCGCGCCGCGCGGATCCGGAACAGCTCCGGCGTGTCGTCGATGAACGTCGTCGTCGCCTGGCCGGATCGAAACGTCGGGTGATCGATCAGGTTGAGCAGGAAGGCGATGTTGGTCTTGACGCCGCGGATGCGGAACTCGCGCAGCGCGCGATCGGCCCGCTGCGCCGACTCTTCCAGCGTGCCGCCCCAGGTCGTCACCTTGACCAGCAGCGAGTCGAAGTACGGCGTGATCACCGACCCGCCGAAGCCGTTGCCGCCGTCCAGTCGCACCGCGAATCCACCGGCGGATCGGTAGGTGGTAATCCGGCCGTAGTCCGGCACGAAGTGCCGATCGGGATCTTCCGTGGTGATCCGGCACTGCATGGCGACGCCGCGCCGTTCGATGCCCTCCTGCGGCGGGATGTTCAGCGGCGCGGCATGCAGCCGGTGACCGTCGGCGACGAGGAGCTGGCTGCGCACCAGGTCGATGCCGGTCACGACCTCGGTGACCGTGTGCTCCACCTGGATACGCGGGTTGACCTCGATGAAATAGAACTCGCCGCGATCGACGTCCAGCAGGAACTCGACCGTCCCCGCGTTTCGATAGCCGACCGACCGGCACAAGCGCGCCGCCGCGTCGCAAATCCGGCCGCGAAGGGCATCGTCGAGAACGCTCGGCGCGACTTCCACGACCTTCTGGTGCCGCCGCTGGACCGAACAGTCGCGCTCCCAGAGGTGCACCAGGTCGCCGTGCGCGTCGCCGAGGATCTGTACCTCGATGTGCTTGGCGCGTGGGATGTACCGCTCGAGGAAGACGTCCGGCCGCCCGAATGCGGCTCCCGCTTCGCGCTGTGCCTCGTCGAGCTTGTGATCCAGGTCGTCGGGACCCTGGACGACGCGCATCCCGCGCCCGCCGCCGCCGAAGCTGGCCTTGATCATCAGCGGATAGCCAATCCGCTGGGCCAGCGCGCGAGCGTCGTCGCCGCGCTCGACCGCCTGCGCACTGCCGGGAATCGTCGGGACGCCCGCTTTCTCCGCCACCCGCTTCGCCGCCGTCTTGTCGCCGAACACTTCCAGCTGTTCGATGGTGGGTCCGACAAAGCGGATGCCCGCCTCCTCGCACGCGCGCGCGAGGGCCGCGCTCTCGGCCAGGAAGCCGTATCCCGGGTGGATGGCGTCTGCGCCGTGCAGCCGCGCGACCGCGATCAGGCCTTCGATGTTCAGGTACGACCGGACCGGTTCGCCTCCGCCGGGCGGTCCGATCAGAAACGCCTCGTCCGCCTTGAACCGGTGCAGCGAGAAGCGATCTTCATGGCTGTAGACGGCCACGGTGCGGAGGCCCAGCTCGGTGGCGGCCCGGAAGCAGCGGATCGCAATCTCGGAGCGGTTGGCAACGAGCAGTTTTTTCATGAACCGTAACCGGGGATCTTACCGGATCTCAGACGGCGGTCCGTTGGCTGGTAAGATGTCGCGCACACGTGGCAGCTCCGAGCGACATCGTTGTCGTCGGCGCGGGAATCGTCGGCTGCGCGGTCGCCTACGAACTGGCGCGGCGCGGCGCATCAGTACAGATCGTCGACGACCGGCCCGCGGGGATGGGCGCGACGCAGGCGTCGGCGGGTGTGCTGGCGCCGTACATCGAGGCGCACGAGGGCCATCCGCTCCTCGAGCTCACCGTTCGCAGCCTGGATCTCTACGACAAGTTCATCGCGCGCATCGGCGCAGTGGGCGGCGTGATGCCCCCGTATCGCCGCACGGGAACCCTCGAAGTCGCGTTCGACGCCGACGGATTGCGGCGCCTCGAGAACGCCGCGCTGACGCTTCCCGGCAAAGGCGTCCACGCGCGGCTGCTGGACGCGGCAGGCGCGCGCAGCGAGGAGCCACACCTCTCGGAAGCGGTGGTCGGCGGATTGCTCGTGCCGTCGCACGGATTCGTCGCGGCCGCCGATCTGACGCGCGCGCTCACTGCCGCAGCACGGCGCCACGGCGCCCAGCTGATCGAGCAGGGGCGCGTGCGGCGAATCGTCAGCACGGGCAGTGATCTGAGGGTGGAAACCGATCGCGGGTCACTGTCGGGTAACGGTGTCGTGCTGGCGGCCGGCAGCTGGTCCGGGCAGATTTTCGTCGAGGGTGCAGAGGTCCGGTTGCCCGTCCGCCCCGTCCGGGGCCAGCTCTTACAGCTGGCGTGGATCGGGCCGAGGCTCGGACGCGTCATCTGGTCCGAGCGTTGCTACCTGGTCCCCTGGGACGATGGAACGCTGCTGGTCGGCGCGACAGTGGAGGAAGCCGGCTTCGACGAGAGGACGACGACGGCGGGAGTCCGGGACCTCATCGAAGCCGCCGCTGAAATCGTGCCGCACACCTGGACTGCAGGGTTCATCGCCGCGAAGGCCGGCCTGCGGCCGGCGACGCCGGATGAGATCCCCGTCATTGGTCCGTCGACGGTCGTGCCGAACCTCGTCTACGCGACCGGGCATTACCGCAACGGTGTCCTGCTCGCACCCTTGACGGCCCAGCTGGTGGCTGACGTGATGCTCGAAAACAAGCTCGACCCGATTCTCGAGGTCACCAGTCCCAAGCGGTTTGGGCTCTGACGCTTCGGGCTCTAACGCTGCCGTTCGACGTTCGAGGTTCGGCGTTCGACGATGCTCTGACATGTATGACTGACGACGAACGCCCGAACGACGAACGTCGAACGACAGGCGGGGCGGGCTATCGGATTCGCACGCTCTCGCGGGGGGCTGATTGGATTGCCTGGGCAGAACGTGTCGACGACGGGAGCCGCTTCGGGATTGAGTGCGCGGCCTCGACGGAAGCCGAAGCCATCGCGCGGCTGACCCGGTGGCTCGAGTGGCAGCGCGAGCACATGGCTGCGCTCGCCGCGCTTCAGGAAGCGGAACACGACTATCATCGAACGATCGCCGGCAGCGCCTTCACGGCTCCGGCCGAGGGACCGTCGCCGATCGAGATGCAGAAGGACGGCCTCAAGGCCGTCGAAGCGGCGCGGCTGCGGCTGGACGACGTGCGCGCCAGAAAACCGGAGTAGATCATGCCGAAGTTATCCGCGTCGGATGCGGAACAGCGCGTGAAGGGACTTTCAGGCTGGCGGCTTGAAGGGAATCAGATCACCAAGCAGTTCACCTTCGCCGGTTTCCCGGAGGCCGTCCGGTTCGTGGACGGCCTCGTGCCCGAGGCTGAAGCGGCGGACCACCACCCGGACATCCAGATCAACTACAAGCGCGTGACGCTGACCTATTCGACCCACAGCGAAGGGGGCCTGACCGACAAGGACTTCACCGGGGCCGCCATGGCCGATCGCGTAGCCCATGCGGCTCAAACGAACGTATAGCTCGCGCGAGGTCGCGCGCTCTCACCGGTCTCACCGCCCGCCAGCTGCAAATCTGGGATGCCGGGGGACTGTTGTCCCCCGCGATCCCTTCACACCGGACGGCAGCCGGCGGATACACCGAGCGCCGCTACACGCCGATCGAACTGATCGAGCTGATGGTCCTCGCCGATCTGCGCCGGCGCGGATTCACGGTTCATCAGCTGCACCTGATGCTCGACGCGTTGAAATCGGAGTTCTCGACGCGGCTGTTCGAGGCTACCGGTGGAGGCGGGGCGGTGCAGCTGCTGACGGATGGCCACGAGATTTACGCGCGGACAAACCGGGGCGAGTTCTACAACCTGCTCAAAGCGCCAGACCAGCCGCTGCTGGACATTGAGTACTGGGGGAACGCCACGCTGCTGAAGGAGCTTGGCGGAAAGATCCGCCCTAGGAAATCGGGAAGATCTTCTCGAGGTCGTCGGCCGGCCGCGGGATAACGTGGACGCCCACCAGCTCGCCGACGCGCCGTGCGGCCGCGGCGCCGGCATCCGTGGCGGCCTTGACCGAGCCGACATCGCCGCGGATGATGGCCGTCACCAGTCCGGCGTCGACTTTCTGCCAGCCGACGAACACGACGTTGGCCGTCTTCACCATCGCGTCGGCCGCTTCGATCATTCCGACCAGCCCGCGGGTTTCGACCAGCCCCAACGCGTCGCCAAGCTCGCGCTTCTCAGCCATCGCGGGTACTGCTACCACGCGGTACCGTTCGTCGTTCGCTCGGCTTCGGCGATCGTTCGGGCGTTCGTCGACTCGTCGAACGTCGAACGATCCCGATCCACGCGAACGTCGAACGACAGACTGCACCCTCGCGAACGACGAACGTCCGATCTTCCGATCTTCAGGCGAACAATCCGGCGAAGTTCTGACGTTTTGATGGGGTAACCGGGGAAGACCGTGCTTGGGTTCGCGAGCCCGAGGTGTCGCGTGACGATCTCACCGAAGACGTCGCGGAAGTCGGTGGTCACCGCGAGGTCGCGTCCGTCGTAGCGGTGCTCCCTGGCGAGGCCCGGCCAGCGTCCGTAGACGCGGCCCCCGCGGACGCTGCCGCCGATGACCAGCATCGCGTTGCCGTGGCCATGATCGGTGCCGCGGTTGCCGTTCTCGCTGACCGCGCGGCCGAACTCGGACATGGTCAGCACCACGGTGTCTTCCATGCGGTCGCCGAGATCGGTGACGAGCGCGGCGATGCTCCGGGCAAAGTCATCGAGCCTCGTGGCGAGCTGTCCCTGCGCGCCGCCCTGGTTGACGTGCGTATCCCATCCGCCCAGCTCCGCGAAGGCGACCTCGAGTCCGACGCCGGCCTTCGAGAGCTGGGCGATCTGCTTCAATGCCTGGCCGAACGGGCTGCGCGGGTAGTCGGCGCCGTGCTCGGGCTGGTACCGCGACGGGTCGGCAGCCTTGAGGGTGCGAATCGCGTCGAAGGTGTCGCGACCCGTGCCATTCAGGACCCGATCGGCGGCCGCCGCGTACTGCTCTTCGAACGACGCGCCGACGCGGTCGCCGCGGACGCCGAACTGCGACAACTGGCTCATGGCCACGGCCGGCGCCACGCCCTGCAGCGCCCGCGGCAGCTGCTGGGTGAGCGACACGGCTCGAAACGAACCGGCGTTCTCGACGCGCCTCGCCTGGAGATAGCGATTCAGCCAGCCGTCACCCGTGGACTTCACGCCAGGCGTGGCGCTTTCCATGAAGTCCTGCGCGTCGAAGTGCGAGCGCGTGGAGTCGTGCGACCCGCAGGCGTGAACGATGGCCAGCCGGCGATCGGCCCAGAACTGTTTCAGTGGTTCAAGCCGCGGGTTGAGGCCGAAGAAGCCGTCCAGGTCGATGGCCGCGTCGCTCCGGCCGGGACGGGCGATCGCGATGCTCGGGCGCGCGCGATAGTAGTCGGCGTCGGCGAACGGGACGACCACGTTCAGGCCGTCGACGGCGCCGCGCTGGAAGATCGCGATCAATTGCCGCGGGCGGCCCGACGGCGCCGCCGCGAACGCGGTCCTGGCCAGGAACGACGGCGCGAAGCCGAGGCTCACCATCGCGAAGGCGCCGTCCTTGAGGAACACTCTGCGGGAAACCATACGTCACCGTTTCTGGAATTCGGGTGAGCCGAGCGTCAGCGCCAGCGCCTGCTGCGGTGTCGTCGCCCGCGCGATCGTCGAGCGCGTCGTCTCCGAGACGGTCAGGCCGAAGAGGGGATCGACTTCTGTCGTTCGTCGTTCGGGCGCTGCGCTCTTCGTTCGGGCGTTCGTCGAGGCGTCGAACGTCGAACGATCGCGATCCGAGCGAACGCCGAACGACCGCGCGCTCGCGAGGCTCTGCGCGAAGTTCATGCGTCCGACGAGTGCTCCAGTGTTGACCCACGCGTCGGCGGTGTCCTTGTAACCGGTCGGCGGCTGGCACTGATACAACGGCATCCCGAGGTCCTGCAGCGATCGCACGAGCGGGCGGATGTCGTTCAGCGGCGCGTCGGTCGCCCGGACGGCGCTGACGACGAACTCGAAGGGCGTTTTCGTTTTGGTCGAGTACAGCGCCGGCGCGAGGAACTCGGGCGAGGTGAGCAGCGTCCGCAGCACTTCGCGCAGGTCGCCGCGCGTGGCCGTGAACCGCGCCGACATCCGCTCGACCAGCGCGGAAGGCGGCGTGTCGCTGACGAACCGGCGCGCCAGCTTCGTCGAGATGAACCGGGCGGTCGAAGGATGCTCGGCGAGAATGTCGAGCACCTGCTCGCCGTCCTTCATGCCGCCGCCACGAATCTTGTGGCCGAGAACGACCTTCTCCTTGTCGTCGTGGATCCTCGACTCGAAGACGAAGTCGCCGCGCACTCTCGGATTGCGGATCGTCCAGCCGGTGAACGCGCGCGCCACTTCGGTGACGTCCTTCTGCGTGTAGCCGCCGTCGACGCCGAGCGTGTGCAGCTCCATCAGCTCGCGCGCATAGTTTTCGTTGAGGCCGCGCCTCGGCTGCGCCTGCGGCGCGGCCGGAGGACGCAAAGGTGGCAGAGGACGCTGAGGTCCAAGAGGCTGCCTCTGCGGCCTCTGCGGCGGCCTCTGCGTCCTTTGCTCCCTCTGCGTCCTCGTCGTGTCTTCGCCCGCGCTCATCCAGTTATCGAGGTAGAACAACATTGCCGGGCTCTTGGCAGTGGCGCCCAGGAGATCGCGGAACCGGCCCAGCACGTGCGGCCGGATCGCCTCGCGCTCGTACTCGGTGAGCATCATCCGCACCGGACCCTTGCGCGCGTCGACGTTGAAGTGGTTGAACCAGAAGTCGGTGAGCACCTGCTCGAGCTGCCGATCGCTGTAGATCGCGCGCAGCAGTTTCTGCTCCGACAACTCCACGAGCGGCAGGTTCGGCGGCTGCATGTTCGGGTCGCGCATCGGCCGTTCCGGCGGCGCTCCGGACGGGTTGTTGGCCGCTGCCTGCTGACGCGCCCGCCGTGCCTGCACGTTCGGCTGTTGGTACCGTTCGAGCAGCTCGCTCGTGGAGAGCGTCAGCGTCGTCATCCTGTCGAGACGCGCCTGCATGCCTTCGTCGGCGAGGCGCTCGGGATGCAGCTGCTGCTCGATGTACTGCCTGGATGCCCAGTTGCCGCACGCGCTCGACGTCGGCCGGGCGCGGGCCGTAGCCGATCCGGTTCAGCACGTGCACGATTGACGCGTCGTCGGCCGGCGACGGCGCGGCGGACGGCATCACCGCGAGCGCGGCGACGAGAATCGGGACGAAAACGGCTGGTCTCCGCATCAGCAGCCTCACCACGGGTTAGACCGGCCGCCCGACGGAACGTTTAATGCCCTCAGCGGGGCGTAGCAATTTTCAGGTCCAGGGCCTTCGTTTCTTCTTCGCGAAGGCTGAAACGGACCGCCTGCCTGCTCAGTTCTTCCAGGTAGCTGCGGTCGCCGCCGCGGCGGTTCTGGTCCAGGTACTCCACGGCCACGGCATAGTAGTCGCCCGGCTTCAAGCGCGTCCGGATTGAATACCGGCCGTTCTGATCCGGCCTGGCGACAGCGGTCGAAGCCAGCGACATCGGACCCGGGAACCAGCGGTCAGGGTCCTGCGGAAAGAGGAAGACCGTGACGTTGGTCACGACTTCGCCACGATCGTTGGTGACCGCGCCCGAAATCGACTGGAGGCGGTTGGTGAGAACGACGTCGATGCCTTTGACGGCGGCTCCTGATGCCAGGCTGAGCCCGTCCTCGGTAATGTCACGGCCGTCGTGCGTGACCGATTTAATCGCCCACTGCGATCCAGGCGTCTTGGCAAACGCACGCACGATCGTCTCGCCCGGCGCTGCCTTCGCTTCGAACGTGAAGTCGTCGTTGATAACCGGTTGGCCCGGCACAGGCAACGCCATCATCATGCGAGGATTCTTGGGCGAGACCATCAGTTGAAGCATCGACGGCTCGAGGGATTGCGTGGGCGGGTCGAACAGGATTCGTCCCGCAATTGTGGCCGGCTGCAAGGGCATCAGGACGACGCCGCTGACGTCGCCGCCGGTCACCGTGACCGTGGCGACGAGCGTTTCCGGAACAGTGGCGCCCGCCGCGGGCGGTGAGTTTGCGCGCAAGGAATACGTGCCCGGGGCGAAGCCGGAAATGGTGAATGTCCCGTCGGGCTTGATTTGGCCGGGCTGGCTTCGCATGACCAGGACTCCGTCGCTGGATTGTGGCATCGCCATGACGAGACCACCGCGGAGCGGCTGACCGCGCGAGTCGATCGTTGTCCCGCTGATAAGAGCGGTGCGAATCGGACTCAACATGATCTCGATGCCGCTGATCGTCTGGCCGATCTCGACTCGGACCACTTGCGCTTCGGACGGAACGGAAGCGTTCGGGTAATAGGTCGTCGAATAGCCCGCGCGATCGTCGGTTTCGAACGGTCTGCCGCTTTGAACGTTTGCCTGGATCAAATACTCGCCAGGCGCCAGACCCCAAACACGAAATTCCCCGGTGTCTGGCGTCTGAAACATGCCCCCGCCACCGCCGGTCATCGTCGGCTGCAGCCGGCCGTTCGTGTAACGCATCTGCATCGGCTGAATGGAAGCGCCCGCCACCGGCTCGCCGTATTCGTCGACAACCCGACCAGTGATCGCCGCGCCGCGCGGCAGCGCAAAGTTGATCCGCTCGACGGATTGTCCGTCGCGCACCTCAATCGGTCGTCCCATCTCGTTTGGCCTCGTCTGGCCATGGCTGATCGAGACGAAGCCGGCCCTCGACGCACTGACGGTGTAGCGGCCGGCCGGTAGGTCGGCGATCTCATAGCGTCCCGATAGATCGGTCGTGGCGCTGCGCGGTTCGCGCAGTTCCGGTGCGTTGACGCGCACGACCACGCGGCGCAGCGGCCGGCCATCGTCCGAGGCAACCACGACTCCGCGAATTCTTGCCGTGCCGGTTGCTGTCGGCGGCTTGATCCCGGGGTGGCGACGGCCGCGGTCCCGGCGGCAGTTGCGGTGGAATCGCCACACCGGGGGTGGCGCCGCCCTGGACCTGGGCGAGTGCGGGTGCGATCGATGCAAGGACGACGAAGGCCACGAGAAGGGGGGATACTCGCGACATCGACGGAGCTCCTTGTGTCTACTCAGATTAGACGCTATTTCAGCCGCGTATGGCCTTCAGAATTTCGCGCGCCGCCAGGGCGCCGCTTCGGCCGTCGAGGCCGGTGCCGGGATGGGTCCCCGAGCCGCACATATAGAGGTCGCGGACGGGCGTCGCATAACGGGCCCAGCCTAGCAGCGGCCGGGCCAGGTGCAGCTGATCGAGCGCCAGCTCGCCGTGGAAGATCTGGCCGCCCGTCAGCCCGTATTGCCGTTCGAGGTCGGCGGGCGTGATGACTTGCCGCCCGAGCACGAGGCGCTCGAAACCTGGCGCGTACTTCTCAATGACCCCCGCGACACGGTCGCCGAGACGCTCGCGTTCGACGTCCCACGTCGTGCCGCGCAGCTCCGCGGGTGTGAACTGCACGTATGCCGACACGACGTGCTGTCCCGCGGGCGCAAGGCTCGAATCGGCGAGGGATGGAATCGCGAGCTCGATGAACGGTTCGTCCGCAATCGCGCCGTACTTGGCCGCGTCGAACGCACGCTCGATCGCGTTGACGTCGCGAGCCAGCCGAATCCATCCCGACAGCGCAGCCGCCTGGCCGGCGCCGTCCATGACGGCCAGGCTCGAGAATCGTGGCAGCGCGGACACGGCGAAGTTGATCTTGGAGAGCGTGCCGCGCATCCGGATGTGGCGTGCGGCCTCGCGAAAGTCCGGCGGGAGGTGCACCGGATCGACGAGCGTGAGCAGCGTTCGGCGGGGATCGGCGCTGGAAACGACCGCACGGGCCTGAATCTCTTCGCCGCTGTCGAGCACGACGCCCTGCGCGCGCTCGTCCCTGACGATCACCTGGCGGACGCGTGCACCCGTCCGAATCTCCGCGCCGGCCTGTCGAGCCGCGGCGGCGAGCGCGTCGCCGACCGCGCCGATGCCGCCACGCGCCGTCCACCCGGAGGCGAGCGGTTCGCGGTGGCGCGCCGACATCAGCAGGAAGATCGCCGTGCTGCCGGCCGATCGCGGGCCGAGGTGCGATCCGAAGACGCCTCCCCCGGCGACGGCGACACGCATCGCGGCGTGTTCGAACCACTCTTCCGCAAAATCCGAGACGGGCATCGGCAGCCAGCGCAGGAGGCTGTACGCATCCTTCCGGCCGAGCGCTCGAAAGCTGCGGCCGGTTTTCAAGAGGCCGATCAGATCCGCGGCGCCTGGTGCGTCGATCGACGGAGCAGGTGCGGCGGTCAGCTTTCGCACGACCCCGTTCACCGCGCTCACGCTCGCCACGAACTTCGGATATCGATCCGCGTCTGGCGCCGAGACTGCCGCGAGATCCTGCCGTGCGCGCGCCTGGTCGCGCCAAATCGTGAGCGCGCGGCCATCGATGGACGGCACGCACCCCAGCGCCTCGCCGGCCGCGATCTGCAGCCCGTGCCGCTCGAGCCCGAGCTCGCGCACGAGCGCGGCGTCGATGGCGGCCCAATGCGACAGCGTCGGACACCTGAAGCCCGGCACAATCTCCGACGTGATCGCGCATCCGCCAACGTGCTCCGCCCCCTCGAGGACCAGCGGCTTGCGGCCCGCCTTCGCCAGGAGCGTCGCGGTCACAAGACCGTTTACGCCCGCGCCAATCACGACGATGTCGCAGGGGGTCATAAAGCGTCGCGGCTGCTCGTTCGTCGTTCGCGCTCTTCGCTCTTCGTTCGGCGTCCGTCGGGCATACGCCGAATCAGTTGCTAAAGGCACGGTTGTTGATAGCAGTCGTCGCATGGTGGTGCGACAAGTTCGAGGATCTCGATGCCTGGCAGGTCGCGGACGAATTGCGAGCTGGAGGTGTACGCATTAACTGCCACAGGTCCGGCCTCTCAGGACTTTAAATTCTGCAACCAGATTCGCGATCGCCGCGTCGTCCGCGACACGAAACATCTCCGAAGGATTCGGACGATTCCAGCCGAGACTTTGCACAATTCATGGATTTCACATCGGATCCGTCATGGAGATCAGGACTGTCTCCAGATGGAGTCGAACGAAGCACTTCACGCGCCGACTAGATCGCAAGGCATAGTCCTCGCTGTTCGCTCACTGCAAGTTTCCAATGGCCTGAACGTATCTCCATTCGCCCGCCGTCATCCTCGCTGGAACGACCAGCGACGAGCGAACGAGCGAACGTAGATCGCGAAGCGAACGAACGAACGACGAACGCTGACCGTCATCATTTGCTTCAGGATCTTCAGGGCTGCATTTCGCCCAGGGGCTCCCATGATCCCCCTCCTGGATGCGCGCCCGAGCCGCACATCCACAGGTTGCGGATCGGCGTCTTGTACTGCGCCCACCCGGGGGCGGGGCGCAGGAAGAACAGCTGCTCCAGCGTCAGCTCGCCCTGGAAGATGTTGCCTTCCGACAGCCCGAACTCGCGTTCGAGGTCCAGCGGGGTCAGGACCTGCCGGTGCAGGATGATGTCGCGGATGTTCGGCGCGAACTCGGCGAGCGTGTCGATCACGGCGTCGCCAAACGCCTCGCGCTGCTCGTCCCACGTGCCGTTCGCCAGCGCATACGGCGCGTATTGCACGAAGCAGGACAGGATGTGCTTGCCTGGCGGGGCCACTGACGGATCGGTGAGCGTCGGAATCACCATGTCGATGTAGGGCCGGGTCGAGAACGCGCCGTACTTCGCCTGGTCGTACGCCCGCTCCATGTGATCAACGCTCGGAGAGATCGAGATGGCGCCGCGCAGATGGGGGCCCGGACCCGGCAGTGACGTGAAGCTGGGCAGCGTGTCGAGCGCGAGGTTGACCTTGCCCGACGAGCCCCGGAACTTGAAGCGCCGCACCTCGTCGACGAAGTCGGTCGGCAGATCGCGCGGATCGAGCAGTTTCAGGAACGTCAGCCGCGGATCGACGCTCGACAAGACCAGCGTGGCATCGAGCTCGTCGCCGTTCGCAAGTGTGACGCCAGTCGCCGTACCGTTGCTCGACCGGATGCGCGCGACGCTCGTGCTGGTCCGGATCTCGGCCCCCGCCTCGCGCGCGGCAGACGCGATCGCGTTCGAGATCGCGCCGGTGCCACCGCGTGAGAATCCCCATGAGCGGAACGCGCCGTCAATCTCCCCCATGTAGTGGTGGAGCAGGACGTACGCCGTCCCCGGCGAGCGCACGCCGAGAAACGTGCCGATGATCCCCGACGCAGACATCGTCGCCTTGAGCACGTCGGTCTCGAACCACTGATCGAGAAAGTCGACGGCGCTCATCGTCATCAGCTGGAGCTGGTTGCGGCGATCCTGGGCTGCCAGGGAGCGAAAGCGTTTGCCGAGGAAGAGGAGCTTGCCCAGATCGCGCGGGTTCAGCGACAGTGGGTCCGGCGGCGTCATGTTCAGGATCGGCTTGACGAACCGCGCCATCTCGACCATCGCCTTGCCGTACTCGTCGTACGCCTCGGCATCGAGCCGCGAGTGACGCGCGATCTCGCGCCGGGTCTTCGCGTGATCGTTGACGCGCCACAGGTGGTTGCCGTTCGCCATCGGCGTGAACGTGCCGTCGAGCGGCAGGATCTCGAGGCCGTGCCGGGGCAGGTCGAGGTCGCGGATGATCTCGGGCCGCAGCAGCGAGACGACGTACGAGCAGACCGAGAAGCGGAAGCCGGGAAACACTTCCTCGGTGACCGCCGCCCCGCCGAGCACGTGCCGCCGTTCGAGCACGAGCACCTTGCGCCCGGCGCGCGCGAGGTACGCGGCCGCGGTCAGGCCGTTGTGGCCGCCGCCGATGACGATCGCGTCGTAACGCATTAGTTACCCGAGGGGCTTCGCCCCTCGGACTCCCCGCACGCTCACTCGCTGCGCAAACTACTTGTTTTTGGAGATACCTTCTAACCACGAAAGCACAAAAGAAGATGGCTCATGCGCCAGACACGGCTAGCAACCATATCTCATTAAGCGTTTTTCGTGTTTTCGCGTTTTCGTGGCTAGCTTCGTTTTCGTGTTTTCGTGGCTTCTGATCGTGTTTTCGTGGCGTGACTATAATCGCCGTGATGCCCATCGGAACCGCCGTCCACGAGCGGACGTTTGCGCTGTGCGAGAGCCTGAACTACCGCGAGTGGTCCGGCTACTACGCGGTGAGCGCATATGAGGCGCACCACGAGCACGAGTACAACGCCATCCGCAACGCGGCGGCGCTCATCGACGTCTCGCCGCTGTTCAAGTACCTGGTGACCGGCCGCGACGCCGTGACCCTGGTCGATCGAGTCATCACCCGCGACGCACGTGCGCTCGCCGCCGGCCAGGTCTACTACACGCCCTGGTGTGACGAACGGGGCAAGGTCATCGACGACGGCACGGTCACGCGGCTTGCCGAAGACCGGTTCCGCTGGACCGCTGCCGATCCGAGCCTGCGCTGGCTGACCCAGAACGCAGCCGGGCTGGAGGTTCGCATCGAGGACATTTCAGAGCAGGTGGCCGCCCTGGCCCTGCAAGGCCCCACCTCCGGCCGCCTGCTGAACGCGGTTGCGGATGCCGATATCCGCAACCTCAAATACTTCCGGATGACCAGCGGATCGATTGCCGGGGTGCCGGTCGACATTTCCCGCACGGGATACACGGGCGACCTCGGCTACGAGATCTGGGTTGCCTGGGATCGCGCGGTCGAGGTCTGGGACGCGCTCATGGCCGGCGGGCGTCCGTTCGACATCCGGCCGGCGGGCATGCTCGCGCTCGACGTGGCGCGCATCGAAGCAGGGCTGCTCCTCATCGACGTCGACTTCCAGAGCTGCAAGAAGGCCTTGATCGACGCGCAAACCTATTCGCCATTCGAAATGGGCCTCGGCCGGCTCGTGCAGCTCGAGGCCGGCGCCTTCGTCGGCCGCCAGGCGCTCGTCGACGAGGCACGTGCCGGGTGGAAACGCCAGGTGGTCGGTCTCGAGATCGACTGGCCGTCGATCGAGCAGTTGTACGAACACCTCGGGATGGCGCCGCAGATTGCCGCCGCGGCGTCGCGCGTGGCGGTGCCCGTCTACAAGAACGGCGACCAGGTGGGCCGGGCCACCACTACCGCGTGGTCGCCGGTGCAGAAAAAGCTGATCGCGCTGGCGACGATCGATGCGCCGTACTTCGACGAAGGAACGCTGCTCGATTTCGAGATCACCATCGAGGCGGTACGCCATCTTGTCCAGGCAAGGGTCGTCAAGACTCCATTCTTCAATCCCAAGCGAAAAACAGCCCCTCCGCTCTGACGATTCGTCGTTCTACGTTCGCGTTCATCTCGTCCGACGAACGCAGAACCGAGAACGTCGAACGGCAGAGTGTTATTCCTCCGTCCATGAATGGATATCGATAATCCCTTGGCGGATTGAAGTTCTCCTTGACCGTCCGCGCGCTGACCCAGCGGACGAGGTTCAGTTTCGACCCGGCCTTGTCGTTGGTCCCGGATCCGCGTGCGCCGCCGAACGGTTGCTGGCCGACGACGGCACCGGTGGGCTTGTCGTTGATGTAGAAGTTGCCGGCCGCGTCGCGCAGCGCCGCGCTGGCCTCGACAATCGCCTTCCGGTCCTGCGCGAAGACGGCCCCGGTGAGCGCATACGGCGACGTCCGATCGATCAGCGCCAGTGTGTCGTGCCACTGACGATCGTCGTACACGTGCGCGGTGACCACCGGCCCGAAGATCTCCTCGCAGAGCAGGCGATGGCCGGGGTTCTTCGTTTCGACGAGCGTCGGGCGGATGAAGTAGCCCTCGCGGTCGTCGCACTCCCCGCCGCTGACGATGGTCGCGTCCTGGTCCTTGCGCGCGGCGTCGATGTAGCCGGAAATCTTGTCGAACGCGCGCTTGTCGATGACCGCGCCCATGAAGTTCCGGAAGTCCTGGATGTCGCCCATTCGGATGTCGGCCATCATCGCCGTCATCCGATCGCGGACGTCGTTCCAGAGCGATCGCGGCACGTAGATGCGGCTGACCGCCGAGCACTTCTGGCCCTGGAACTCGAACCCGCCGCGAACCACCGCCGTCGCGAACGCCGCCGGGTCGGCCGACGGGTGCGCGACGACGAAGTCCTTGCCGCCGGTTTCGCCGACGATCCGTGGATACGATCGATAGCTCGCCATCGAGGCGCCGATCGTCTTCCACATGTCGTTGAAGACGCTGGTGCTGCCGGTGAAGTGCACGCCGGCGAGGTCGCGGTGCGAGAGCAACACCCTGGAAATCATGGCGGCGTCGCCGGCGACGAAGTTGATCACCCCCGGCGGTAGTCCGGCTTCCTCGAGCAGCTGCATGATGGCGTGCGCCGAGAACATCGCGCTCGATGCCGGCTTCCAGACGACCGTGTTGCCCATCAGCGCCGGCGCGGTCGGCAGGTTCGCGGCAATCGAGGTGAAATTGAACGGCGTCACCGCGTAGACGAACCCCTCGAGCGCGCGATACTCGAGCTGGTTCCACATCGTGTGATCGCTGATCGGCTGCTCGTCGAGCAGTTCCTGGCCGTAGTGAACGTTGAACCGCCAGAAGTCGATGATCTCGCAGGCGGAATCAATCTCGGCCTGGAACGCGGTCTTCGACTGCCCCAGCATCGTCGCGGCGTTGACCGTGTCGCGCCAGGTGGTCGTCAGGAGCTCGGCCGCCTTGAGCAACACCGCGGCCCGATCGTCGAAGGCCCACCTCGACCATTCCACGTGCGCCGCCCGCGCCGCGTCGATCGCCTGGACGACGTGCTCTTCAGACGCCTTGTGATAGGTGGCGAGCGTATGAGCGTGATCGTGCGGCATCACCGATCGCTCGGTCTGGCCAGTGCGGATGTCTCTGCCGCCGATGACAAGCGGGATCTCAATCGTCTCGCGCGCCATCGCGGCGAGGCGCGCCTTCAGCGACGCGCGTTCAGGTGATCCGGGCGCGTACGACCGGATCGGTTCGTTGACAGGTAGAGGGACTCGGCGGTGACCGTTGAAGGACATGGTTCGACTTCGTAGCGTCCGGCTTCAGCCGGACGTCATGTAGCGTCCGGCTTTAGCCGGACTTCAATAATGCCTCGTTCAGAAACCGTGTGAGCGGCGCAATCTGCCGGAACACCTGCACGACGCCCGGGTAGAAGCGCGCGCTCGTGGCGAACGCCGCCGGGAATTCCCGGCCGGCGAGGAACTGCCGGTACTTCAGGTACTCGCCGGCCTGATGGTCCTTCGGAAAGCCGCGGGGCATCCGCTGCAGCTGCTCACCCTCGAGACGGCCCACCTCGCGGCGAAACCCGGGCGATTCGACGATCGCTCGCAGCCGCCGGTGGTTGGCGGCGATGTGCTCGCGCACGGCCTGCAGCTGCGAGGTCTCGGGCGCATACATGCCGCCGCCGACCCAGACCCAGCCCGGCGAGACCTCGAAGTAGAGGCCGGCGCCCTGGTGTTTCTGCAGGCCGCGGCAGGGAAAAACCGCGGCCACGTGCGTCTTGAGCGGCGCCTTGTTCGCCGAGAATCGCGTGTCGCGGTACACGCGATACAGCGACACCTTCGGGCTGGCGACCAGGTCTGGCGCAAACGACCGGAGGTCGATGGCCAGCCGTTCGATGATCTCGATCATCGGCGCCCGGAGCAGCGCGTCGTATTGATCCTTGCGCGCCTTGAACCACTCGCGCTTGTTGTTGCGCTTGAGCGCGCGCAGGAACGAGAGCGCCTTGGGAGAGAACCGCACCATCGAAGTCGCAGCCGGACACTATACTCCACCGATGCGGTTCACCATTGTCGGGTCGGGCGCGGTCGGCGGCTACTACGGCGCGAAGCTCGCGCGAGCAGGTCACGAGGTGACGTTCATCGCGCGCGGCGCGCACCTCGACGCGATCAGGCGGGACGGGCTTTCGGTGAAGAGTCCGCTCGGCGATTTCCCGGTGCGGGCCCGCGCGGAGAGCGATCCGGCCGCCGCGCCGGCGGCCGAGGTCGTCGTCTACGCCGTGAAGGCCTACAGCAACGGCGAGGCGCTGGGCCTGCTCGAGCGCGCCGTGCGCGGCGACGCGATCGCGTTGACCCTCCAGAACGGCGTCGACAGCGTCGATGAGCTGGCCGCGGCGGTTGGCGCGCAGAAGGTGATCGGCGGCTCGACCTACATCGCGACGGCAGTTGCTGCACCAGGCGTGATCGAACAGACCGGGACGCACCGGCGGATCGTCTTCGGCGAGGTCTCCGGCGACACGTCGCGCGTCTCGCCCCGCGTCCAGGCGCTTCACGAAGCGTTCGCGTCCGCCGACATCGTATCGGAGCCGGTCGCCGATGCGCACGTGCCGATCTGGGAGAAGTTCTGCTACCTTGCGCCGTTCGCCGGATTCACCGGTGCGGCGCGAGTGCCGATCGGCCCGCTCTGGGCCGATGCGACCATCCGCCAGCAGTTCGTCGAAGCGGTGGCCGAAGTCGAGGCGGTCGCGCGCGCCGAAGGGGTCCAGGTCCCGGAAGGCATGGCAGGACGCGTCGCCGGCTACATCGACGACATTCCGGGAACGACACGGTCCTCGCTCCTCATCGACCTGCAGCAGGGCAAACCCATTGAGGTTGAAGCGCTGCTGGGCGCCCTCTGCCGCAGAGCTCAGCGGCACAACGTGAGCGTGCCCATCATGGCGGCGCTGTACGCCGTCCTGAAGCCACATGCCGCCGGTTCGCCATCCGTGGCAACATTGTCGGCTTGACCCGGCCTTCGCTCACGCTTGCCAACAACGCGCGTGAGCTACGGTCGGCAAGCAACGACCGTGAAAGCGAGGGCGACATGCCTTACACCATTCCGAATGTACTCGTCACGACCGATTGGGTTGCCCAGCACGCCACCGACGCCGGCGTGCGCGTCGTCGAAGTCGACGTCGACACCACCGCCTACGAGCAGGGGCACGTGCCGGGCGCGGCGGGCTGGAACTGGACGACCGAGCTCTGCGACACGCTCGTCCGCGACATCGTGCCGATGAAGAAGCTCGAGGAGCTGCTCGGCCAAACCGGCATCGACAACAAGACGACGATCGTGTTGTACGGCGACAACAACAATTGGTTCGCGGCGTGGGCCTTCTGGCAGCTGAAGATCTACGGCCACGACGACGTCCGCATCATGGACGGCGGGCGGAAAAAATGGATCGCCGAGGCGCGCGAGCTGAGCACCGACCAGCCGGCGTTTCCGGCGAAGACCTACAAGGCGAGCGGTCCCGACATGTCGCTGCGCGCATTCCTGCCGGAAGTGCAGCAGGTCGTGAAGAACAAGTCGGCCTCGCTCGTCGACGTCCGCAGCCCGCAGGAGTTCACCGGCGAAATTCTTGCGCCGCCCGGACTGCCCGAAACCTGCCAGCGCGGCGGCCACATCCCTGGCGCGAAAAGCATTCCCTGGGCGAAGGCGTGCAACGACGACGGCACGTTCAAGAGCTACGAGGAGCTGAAGGCGCTGTACGGAGCGCAAGGCGTCACGGCCGACAAACCGGTCATCGCCTACTGCCGGATCGGCGAGCGCTCGAGCCATACGTGGTTCGTGCTGAAGTACCTGCTCGGGTTCGAGAACGTGCGGAACTACGATGGTTCGTGGACCGAGTGGGGCAACCTCGTCGGCGCGGCCGTAGAGAAGCCTGAACCAGCTGACCGCGCCGCGAGCGACGAGAGCGTCGAGGGGCGAAGCCAGGGCCGAAGATTATTCGCGGCGCCGTGCCGAACTGGGCGGCTGGGAAATAGAGATCGAGACCTACCGGCTCGGCGACGTGTATCACACGACGATCTACAACGCCGATCCCGGCGCGCGTTTCGCGCGCGCCGACGGATCGACCCGGAAGAGGCCGAGCAGCGCGCGCTCGAGAAGGCGACGCGTTACCTTGCTCAAACGCGGCGGTTCTGAAACTCACGGAGCGCCGCCTCGCGTTCTTCGAGTGGCACCAGCGGAAAGGTGCCGAGCACGTGCCGGAATTCGGCCTCGGTCAGCTGATACCAGCCGGCGACAAGGGCGTTCAATCTGGCGAGTTCGGACGTCCGGCTAAAGCCGGACGCTACGGGCGACGACGTCGTCGTGCCGGCTTCGTCGCGTCCGGCTTCGTAGCGTCCGGCTTTAGCCGGACGTTTCCCAATGCCGTCGCGATCCGCGCGATCTCCGGCGCATCGGGAACTTCATCGAACCTCGGGATCGGCAGCCGTTCGACGATGGCCGTCGTCACGTGCGTCGTGACGCGCAGCCGCGCGAGATAGTTGACGACGAAGCTGTTGAAGAGGGCGCACAGAAAATTCTGCGCTTCGCGCGGCAGCGATGTTCGCAAGCAGAACACCGTGTGGGTGGTCGCCGTCCCCGGCGGCAGCATCGCGGCAATCAGCGTCGTCCGGTTCGTCGCGCTGGCGACGTCGCGATACCCGAGGCGCCAGTGCCGATGCCGCGTTCCGAGAAGGCGATCGGCGTCTTTCGGCGCGATGCGCCAGCGCGAGCGCGCGAGGTCGACGCCAAACGGTTCGAGCTGCTTGCCCTCGATGATTGGCAGGCCGGGACCGCCGCCCAGTGTCGTGCGGACCTTCAGGTCCGCCCGTGGAGTGCAGACCTAGGTCCGCCTAGTGCGGACCTTTAGGTCCGCTTGACGAAAGTATCCGCGATCGTCCGTCGCGTTCAACTCGCGGCCGAAGCGCGCCTCCCACCCGGATGAATCGCCAAGCGGACGAAAGAGCGCGGCGGCACGTTCGGCAATCGTCAGGTCGATCCGGGAGGTGAGCTCGGGCAGCGCCAGGTCAGGTCCCGTCAGGCGCTCGAGCACCGCCGGCGTGATCCGCACCGGATACCAGGAGTCGTCGGTTTCGGAGCCACCCGTCTCGAGGGCGGCCGGGTTCCGCTCGCCAAGGCGGCAGGCGATTTCATTCGTCGGCTGCCCACTCGTGGCCGTGAGGAGCACGAAGCGGATGCTCCGATGGATCGCGAAGACGCCAGCACGGTTGTCGAACCCGACGATGGCGTCGACACTGCTCTGCGAGAGCAGAAGCTGCCGCAGCCTGGCACTCCCGTGATCGCGACAAGACGCCGGAGGGCAGGACCAGCCCAAGGCGTCCACCGCGGCGGGTCAGGTGAAGCGCGCGTTCGAGGAACAACTGGTAGCGGTTGGCGTGGCCGTCCGACTGCGCGGCGTAGACGCCGGCGTCGCGTGTGAAGCGGACGACGGCGTTCGCATCGAGCCGGGCGCGCGACCGTTCGGGTGCGGCCCCCGAGTCCGCGCGGATCATGTCCCACGGCGGATTGCCAATGACGGCATCGAAGCCGGGCGCCGCCAGCCGGTTGCCCCGCAGGTCGAAGAACGCTTCGGGAAACTCGAGCTCCCAGTGGAAGAACCGGCGTGCAGCGGCCACCTCCTCCGCCCGGTGCAGGAGGGGTTCGGCCACCGCGCCGGACAGCGTGCTCGTTCCGGTCAGGATTCGATCTGAAAGGGCGCCAAAAGCCGACCGAGGTGCGTCGTGGCCATTGAACCAGCTGGCGCACCACAAATCCGCCACTCGTTTCCATCTGGTCAAGGCGGCATCCCGGCTCGTGAGCGCCGCGAGAAGCCGTTCCTTCTCGCGTACATGTTCAACTGAGTCGGCAGCCGCCGTGGCAAGCGTGAACCTGGCGGGCAGCGCTTGCCGCAGCGCGTCGCCGAGCGCAGGCGTGTCGAACAGCGGCAGCGTGTCCGACGGCCTGGACCGGCGTCGCAGCGGCGCATGACGGAGGTTGGCCAGCCACGCGCCCAACAGGCTGTCGCCCGCCATGCAAGTGGTGATCGAGAAACGTGAGCGGACGGTCGGCGGCGAGCGTCAGGCAGCCACAGCGACAGCCGCGCGAGCTGCACGGCCATCGGGTTCAGGTCGACGCCGAACAGGCACCGTTCCGCGATTGTTCGACGGATCGACGCCCGCTCCGGTGGTCCGAGATCGCTTGGATGGCAGCCTCCCGCCCGAACCAGCGCGGTCTCGTACGCGTGCGCCAGGTAGTCGCAGGCGGCGACGAGGAACGCGCCGCTTCCCATCGCCGGATCGACGACCTTCAGATCCAGAATTCGCTCGGGGCTGGCCTGGTCGACGAGCGGCGCGAGCGCCCGTCGCACGAGATAGTGAGCGAGCGGCTGGGGCGTGTAGAACGATCCGGTCGCCTTTCGCAGGACCGAGCCGCGCTGCAGGGAGACCCGTCCAGCCTGTTCCACGCGGGGCTCGTAGTCGAGCAGCGCTTCGTAGACGGCGCCGAGCTGCTCGACGCCCAGGTCGCCGTAGGCGATGCGTTCGCGCCCGGCGCGATCTGGCGCGGGACGTGTGGCCAGCGAGAGCACCGCCCGGCCGATCGCCAGATTGTCCAGGTCGCGCCGCTCGGCGAGCGGGGTTCGAGTAGCCGAGAACAGCCGGCCGTTGAAGGCGCTGACCCGGAGATCGCCAGCATGACACCCGGCGTGGGCCATTCGGCTCATTGCGCGCAGCGTGTCCCACAGGCCGGGAGACATGGGCGTCCGCTCGGCCGTTTCGCGCAGCGCCTCGACGCTGTAACTCTGGCGGTAGATCGGATGCCATATCGGCACGAGCGCCCGCGCCTCGGCGAAGAGCAGGAAGAGGATCCGGTACACGACCGTGAGCGCCTGTTCGAATGTCCCTGACGGATCGCGCGGTCGCCGCGCGATCATCGCCTGCATCACCTCCTGGGACGCCTCGAGCACGCCGTGGCGCAGGCTTCGGCACACGTCGGCGCCATGCCGTTCGGATGCCGCCACAATCCGCCCGATCGGCGCTGCGATGGCCATCGCGCCCGAACGCCGTTGCGCCGCACAGCACCCACAGCGCGGCGGCTACCGCCGTCTCGTCTGCCGCCGCATCGAGATCGAGCTCCGTGTAGCGCCGCGAGTACACGCGCCGTGCGTCGACGAGGCGCAGCTGAAGGCCGTTGAACAGCAGGCACCACTCGGCGCCGCGGCGCTGTGCTTCGACCACGGCGGTCCGCCACAGGCCATCGAGCGGCTCTGCCCACGGCGTGATGATCGCGGCGACCAGCCGCTCGCCGCCGAGCGTGGCCCCAGCGGTCCGATCGCCGTACCGGATGTCCTGCAGGCCGGAAAAACCGAGGAGGCGGACGAGGGGGTCGATCCCGATTTCGACCATCGCCCGCAGGCCGGCGGCCGGGCCGAGCGAGGCACAGCGCGCGCGCCACGGCGCCAGCGGACGGCGCTCGGCGAAATGATGCGCGTCGGGACGGCTTTGGAGGTGCTGCTCCAGGAAGGCGCCCGAAACGAGGTGCCCCGCTACCATCGACCCGCCATCAGCAGCGCCGTGCGAACGATGCGGTGTGCCGGCGTCGAGGCGGCGGCCATCGACCGTTCGAGATCCTTTTTCCGTTCGGCGAGGCGATCCGCCTCCTCCGAGACCGCGCGCAGCGCGCGCCGATCGAACAAACCGGCCTGCGCGATCGGCGGCGGCCGGCGCTCGAGGTCCAGGAGGATCGCGGCAGCGCGCTGCCGGAGCGCTTCGACAAAGGCTGCATGGCTTTCCCGCATCGCTCGATACCAGCGTTCGTCGTCGATCCGACGCGCCTCGCTCTCGATGGCCGCTGCAACGGCCGCCAGATGGCTTCGAATGTCGTGAGAGAGATGATGTCGGGCGACCGCGACGAGCAGCGGCAACACGCGCCTTGCAATTGGCCGTCCGTAAGGATCGGTGACCTCCTCCCGCAAGACGGCCAGCAGCCTGCCGTTCAGCCGCGTGCGCGTCGGTGTCCGCCGTGTCGCGGTGGCCAGGCAGTCGTCCGCCACGACGACAGGGCGTGAATCGCGCGACCACAGACGCCGCGCCGTCAGCAGGCGCTGGAATTCGTCCGCCGCTTCGGGTTCGAGATGGCCGACGACCAATCGCTCGGCGTGATCGGTCGGCTGGTGACTGGCGATCGGTGTCGCGTCCCCGACCCACTGCAGGCCGGCGGCGACGCGCGCAGCCATCGCGTCGTCGTCGAACCCGAGCGGATCGGACGCGCTGATGTCGGCGCGGGCGCGCGCCAGCTTCGCCCTCAGGTAGTCGAGGATCCGCAGTTCCCCGCCTCCGCGGGAGACGAGGTGGAAGGCATGGACGCGCCGCGTCTGCCCGATCCGATCGACCCGCCCGATCCGCTGTTCGAGCCGCATCGGATTCCACGGGAGCTCCAGGTTGACGACCGCACGACAACGTTCGTGGAGGTTGAGTCCTTCGCCGGCCGCGTCGGTGGCCAGCAGCACGCGGCAGCGGCCGGTCGTGAAGCGATCGAGCTGCATCCGCCGTTCGTCGCGGGTCAGGCCGCCGTGGAGAACCGCGCAGTCGCACGAGAGATGCTGACGAAGATGAAGCAGGGTGTCGCGGTACTCGGTAAAGACGATCGCCTGTTCGTGCAGCCGTCCGAGCCGCCGGAGCAACCGCTCGAGGTACCCGAGTTTCGTCTCTCGCGACGCGGCCGCAGCCGCGCTCTCCAGAAGGCCTTTCAGCAGCACGCGTTCGGCCCGGGCATCGCGCAGCACCGGTGAAAGCCACCCGGGCGCCTCGTCCGCCGGATCGAGCTCTCCGGCATCCTCGAGCGGCAGCATGAGCTGGCCCGGTTCCAAATCCGCGGGTTCCATCGCGTCGAGCCGCCGGGCCACCGTCTGCGCAAGGGCAAAGGTGCTCGAGAACGCTCGTTTCTGGAAAACGGCCACGGTGAGCCACGCGTCGCGAGACGACTCGCGCTCGCTCGCGACGGCCCTGGCCACGTCGGCCAGCCTCGAGTGCACCTGGCGCTCGGCAGCACTTGGCTCGAGCAGGACGCGGTGCACGCGCCGGCCCGCGCTCAGTGCGACCTGTTGCCGGGTGCGCCGGAAGATCAACAGGCGATCGCCGCCGTGGGCGCCGACCTCGCACAGTGCCTCGAATGCGGGCCTGCTGCCACTGTGGGGCGTCGCGGTGAGCAGCACGACGTACGACGCCCGGCCGCAGATGGCTTGAATGGCCGTGAGTCGATCGCTCCCGGGCCCGGCGCCGTGCGCCTCGTCCACGATGACCAGGTCCCACCGGCAGGCCGCCAGTGCCGGCCCGACCTCCGGACGCTTGACGTAGTCGAACGACGCGATCGCGATCGCGACGGTCGTCCACGGGTTGACGCCGACCTGCAACATCGCCGAGCGTCTGCGGATGCTGACCGCGTCGATGACCGCCGCGTCGAGATCGAATCGATGGTTCAACTCGTCTGCCCACTGCTCGCGGAGGCCCGAGGGTGTGAGGATGAGGATGCGGTCCGCAATTCCGCGCTCTCTCAGTTCCGACGCGATCAAGCCGGCCTGAATCGTCTTCCCGAGACCGACTTCGTCGGCGATGAGGACACGGCAGGCAAGCCCGCGGACGATCGCCAGCGCCGGCTCGAGCTGGTGGGGCAGCAGCTCGATGCGCGCGTGCTGGCAGTCTGCAGCCGGTCCGCGGGCCCTTGCGAGGCGAGCAGCCAGCGGCAGCGGCGCCGCCAGCCGCGTGCGCCGACCAGTCGAATCGCCCCCGGCTTCGTCGCGGCTTCGACATCGTCGAAGGGGGTGATCACGTGTGCCGCGCGTCCCGCATTCATCAGGCCGGCCCCGGACAACGCCACGACATTGCACGCAGCGTATGGACGGATCGATACGACGCGCCAGCGCTGGCGCCGGGTGAAGACGAGGTCGCCGACGTGGAGGGATTGCTGGATCATCATCGCCGCCGCCTGAAGCGCGTGCAGAAACTGCACGCGGGATCGGAAATGCTCGACAAACGCGCGAGGCGCTATCGAGCCGGCGATGAACCGGCAACGGTTATGCCGGGTCTGTTGGGGTGGTCGTTTTGGTGTTCGAAACGGAGGTGACGGAGAGAACGGATTAACAACGGAGCAGCGGAGCAACGGAGAAAGAACGGAGAAGACATCATTAGTTTTGAATTCTTCTCCGTTTTGCCTCCGTTGCTCCGGTTCTCCGTTGTTAATCCGTTTCCTCCGCCGTCTCCGTTAACTCACTCCCGAGAGAGCAGGGCCCAGATGCCGAACACAGTGACGGAGAGGATCAAGAGGACGGTTGCGACGAGCGCAGCGGCCAGCGTCGGCGACATCGCGTCCAGCTGAAGCTGACGCGAGACCCACACCAGCAGGAAGAGCGCCCCGACAAGACCGATCCCGACTTGCGCGCGCTCGCCAACCTCGATTGGCGCGGCCGCTTTGCGCTGCGCGTCCCATCGTCGCAGCAGCTCGGCCTTCTGCCAGATCTCGGCGGCAGTCGCGGCCGGCGGCTGCGGAATCGGTTCCGCCGCCAGCGCTTCCATCCACTGGGCGAGATGCTGTTCGACTTCAGCGTCCACTGGTGGTTTCCACATCACGCTTCTCCGCCACGCCGAAGGCCACCGAACCCGGCTTTGCCGAGCAGTCCCGCGAGCTTTCGCTTCGCCCGGTGCAGCAGGACCCGGACGCTGCCCTCCCGGACACCGATGGCGGCCCCGATCTCCCTGTGGCTTGCGCCCTCGACGTAGGCGAGCCAGACGAGCTGACGCTGCTCTGGCCGCAGTGCCCCGAAGACCCGCGCCATGTCCAACCGCAGACTGAGGTCGGGGCTGTTGGCCGCGCTCTCCGGGGCCGCGCCAGTTTCTGAGCGCTCGTGCCGGGTTCGCCGCCAATGATCGACCATCAGGTTGCTGGCGATGCGGATGAGCAGTGCGCGCTGGGCCGCCGGATCGTCGGGCGGCCGCTTGACGCGCAGCAGCCGCAGATAGGCTTCCTGGACGATGTCGTCGGCCTGGGACACGCTGCCCATGACGCGCACCACATACGCGCGCAGCGGTCCCGCCGTGCGCCGATAGCAGGCATGAAACGCCTGCTCATCCATCGTCGCGGGCGCTTCCGACTCGCTCACGAGGCCGGCGGCGGCAATGGGTTCGGCAGCCATCCTCATCGCGTAGAGACGTGTGGATCTGCCTCGAGGTTTGCCGGGAGCACGCCCAGCCGCTTGCTCAGGCCGTAGGCAGCGCCGGCCGCGACGAGGAAGCCGATCCCGAGCGACAGCAGGATGACCCCGGCCACGGTGAAGAGGTCCGACGCCTCGGTACTGGAACATGTCCGAGAGAAGCAGGCAGCCGCCGCCCACCGAGCTGAGGACGATCCCGGTCTGGACCGCCCGCAGGATGCGCTCGCGCGGACCGGTCGGCCCCTTGTCGGCCGTGATCGCGTTCATGAACTGCATGCCGCCCGGGGTCTGGAGGAAGTCGTTGAAGTCCTTGATCGAGCCCATGCGGTCGATAATGCGCGCGTGGAAGGCGGTCATTTCACGTAAGTGACGGTTCCTCTGCCAGTTGGAGGCGATAGTCCACACGACGAAGGCGATCGTCGCAAAGAGGGCAGGGACGATGATGATCTCGGGCATGCGGCTCTCCTGGTTGACGTGCTGCTGATAGAACGTCCGGAGCCGCGGTGGTGTTAACAGTCGACTCGCTCGACCCGGACCGGCAAGCCGGAGAATGCCGCGTTTCCCGACACCGGATCGATGGCTTCGCCGTCGGTGATGTCGTTGACGCTGGCGCCCGCCGTACGCCCCGCGATCCGCAAGCGGATCCCGTCGCGGTCGTGGCCCCATCCGTGCGGCAGGCTCACGACGCCGGGCATGATGTCGTCCGTAATCTCCGCCGGCACGTCGATGCGGCCCGTGCGCGACACGAGGGAAACCCTGTCGCCGTTCGCAATGTGGCGGATGTCCGCGTCGCGGCGATTCATCAGCAGCACGCAGCGCGGCTTTCCCTTCACGAGTCGGCCGGCGTTGTGGCACCACGAATTGTTCGAGTGCAGATGGCGTCGTCCGATCAGCACGAGCTCCGGCGAAGAAACCGCCGTCCGAGCGCGAAGACGCGGCACTTCTTCCAGGAAGAGCGGCGGCGCGATCCGGATACGCCGGTCATTGGTGCGGAGCCGCCCGGGAAGGCGCGGCATCAACGGCCCGAGGTCGACGCCGTGCGGATTGTCGCGAAGCGTTCGAAGCGAGAGGGCGCGGCGCCCGCGGCGCACGCCGTGCGGACCCAGTCGCAATGCGGCGTCGAGCAAGCCTTCGGGGCCGATTCGGCGGAGCGCGCGTTTCGTCAGGCCACCCGCGAGCTTGCCGAGCGGTCCGAGTGGCAGTCCGGGCAAGCCGAGGCGAGTCCAGAGCTCCAGGCAGATTTCCCAATCGTGCCGCTGATCCGGGCCCCGCTCGAATACCGGAGGGGAGAACTTCGCGACGTTGCGGACGGCGTAGCTGTTGAGGGCCACGTCGTAGTGGGATCGCTCCAGCGGCGACGTCGGGGGAAGAATGACGTGCGCATGGCGCGTCGTTTCGTTCAGATACGGATCGATCGCGGCGATGAATTCGAGGCGGGGGAGCACGCGATCGAGGCGAGTGCCGTTGGGTGTCGAGAGAACGGGATTGCCCGCCGACACGATGCAGCGCCCGCACCTGGCCCGGTCCCGGAGTCTCGATTTCCTCGGCCAACGCGGCCACGGGCAGCTCGCCGCCATATTCCTTCAGCCCACGCACACGACTGCGCCAGCGGTCGAACCCGACGGCCAGGCCGACCCGCTTCGCCAGCATCTCGAGGTCGACGGCCGGCGTCGTGAACATCATGCCGCCGGGTTCGTCGAGCCTCCCGCACACAAGGTTGAGCGCGTAGAGCAGCCACGACGCCGCCGCGCCAAACTCCTGGGTGCAGATTCCGACGCGGCCGTAGGCCACGCCGTGCGCCGCGGCAAATGCGCGCGCCAGCTCGCGCAGCTCCTGGGCCGGCACTCCGGTCGCCGCTGCGGTCGTCTCCGGAGCGAACTCCAGCGCGGCGTTTCTCAGGTCGTCGACGCCAGCCGTGAACGACCCGACACGGCCCGGCCGCTCGAGATGCTCGGCGAAGATCACGTGGATCATCGACAGCAGGAGCAACGCGTCCGTACCGGGCCGGATGAACAGATGCCGATCGGCTGCCGAGGCCGTTTCGGAGCGGCGTGGATCGACGACGACGACGCGTCCGCCGCGGGCGCGCAGATCGTGGAGCCGCTTGCGCATGTTGGGCGCCGTCATGATGCTGCCGTTGGATACGAGCGGGTTGGCGCCAATGCAGAGAAAGAAATCCGTCCGGTCGAGATCCGGTACGGGCATCAGCAAGCCGTCACCGAACATGTGGTGCGCCGCCACCATGTGCGGAAGCTGGTCGACCGAGCTGGCCGAATACAGATTCTTCGTTCCGAGCTTTCGCAGGAGCAGCTGACCGAAGGTGATCAGGCCGAGGTTGTGAGCGGTGGGATTGCCTTGATAGACGGCGATCGCGTCCGGACCGTGTGCCTTGCGGATCCGATCGATCTGGTGCACGACCCGATCGAATGCGTCATCCCATGACGACTCGCGCCAGGAGCCGTCGACGCGGACGAGCGGGCGCCGCAGGCGGTCCGGATCGTCGTGGAGGTCCGCAAGCGCCGCGGCTTTCGGGCAGATATATCCCTGGCTGAAGGGATCGTCTGCGTCTCCGCGAATGGAAACGACCCTGTTGCCGTCGACCTCGACCGCGACGCCGCAGGCGGCTTCGCAGAGGGTGCAGGTCACGAAGTGCCGGGTGGCGGGTGCCAAGGTGCTACCTCAGTTCACGCTTCTCAGTTCTCGCTTCTCGGTTCGTGTTCACGTTCGGTTCCAGGTTCTCAGGTTCCCTGTTCCGGTGTTCGCATGATTGCAGAACCCTGCGAACCGGTTCGAGCTCCTGCGAACTGCGAATCCCGCGAACCGCGAACCCCGCGAACCCGCGAACCGCGAACATCGGAACCCCGAACACAGAACCGAACTTGAACACGAACCGAGAACCGTGAACCGAGAAATGTGAACTGAATAGTAGCGCTAACGCGTCTTGACGGCCTGCTCGGCCGGAGCGGTGAGCAGCGCGTTGAACAGCAGCCGGAACGTCGCAAGCGATTGGCCGCGGTGCTGGACGCGGAAGCCGAGGAGGACGACGCGTCCGGTGCCGGCCTTGGCCTCGACGACTGCTGACTGGCCGGCGATCGCCTGTTCGCCTTCGATCCAGCCGCTGAGCAGGACGTCTTTCGGACCATAGGTGGCGACCGTCTCGGCCCCGGCGGACGGGCGAAACGCGGAACTGAACGCAAAGAATCCGGCGGTCTCGCGCGGCATGCCGTAGGACAGCGGGTGCGCGGTGTTCAGCTCGATGCGCACGATCGAACCCGGGCAAAAGAACTTTTCGCCCGCCTCGCGTGCCACGTCGCGGATATCGAGGTTCAGCGCGCTGATCGCCAGTTCACACGACTGATCGAGGCAGACCAGCGTCCCTCCCTCCTGCACGAAGGCCTTCAACGCATCAACGCCGGCCTGACCGAGGCCGCCCGCGTACTCGGCCGGCACCGCGTCCGCCGCATGGCCCATCGTGAGCCGCTCGGCGGAAGCGCTGGGAAGAATGATCGCGTCGAACTGCGATCGCAGTCCGCCCGCCCGGACCTGCGCGTCGGCGAGCGTCGCAAATGGGAACTGGTGCCGTTCGAGCACCCACCGCGTCCACCCTTCGTCGATGCTCTCGACCCAGGGCTTGTAGAGCGCCACGCGGGCACGGCCGACGGGCCGGGTGTTGGGCGGCGCCTTGCCGCGCATCCCGTCGGCGCGAAGGCCGAGTTCACTCGCGATGCCGGCGACGACGGTGTCGAGGCCCTTGACGTTCGGCACGGCGATCGCCCCGGGTTCGTAGCGGAAGCCGCCGACCGCCATCGGTGCCGTCATCCACGCCGGCGCCGCGCCAGCCGCCACCAGCCGGTTGACGGCGATCGCGCCGCCGTTGCCGCGGCCGTCGATCAAGTAGTAGTCGGCGCGCCGCTCACCCCACACGTTGGCCGCGGGCACGGCGGCGGACTGCAGCCGCGACATCGGCGGCGGTTCGAAGGACCGCTCGACCGTGAGCACGTTGACGCCCATCTGGTAGGGAAGCGTCCACCCCGCGACGTCGTACGGGCCGCTCGGGAGCGCCGCCCGGCGCGAGGCGCCGGCCCGGATACTGCTGCCGTTCGAGCAGGGTCTTGACGTAGGCGCGGAACGGCTGCGACATCAGGATGATGTCGGTCCCCTCGGGATAGGGCTCGCCATCGGCGCGGAACGGTTCGAGCGCACGATGCACTTCGACCCCGCCCTGGATCAGCAGTTCCTCGAGTTTCGCGACCGCCAGCGCGTCGTGCTGCTCGGGAAGAACGAGGAACGCGAACGGCCCGCCGCGCCGCCCGGCCTCGACCGCACGCCGTCCCATCTCGTAGAAGTTCTGCAGGATCGGCTCGCGGTACGCGGACACCGCGTACAGCAGGCCCCGCACGGCGGTCAGGTCGTACTCGACGATGTGGCGAAGCGTCCAGTCTCCGCCCGGCCAGGGATCAGGGAAGTTGATTTGCGGCCGGTAGTCGGGCAGTCCCTTGACGCCGGCGCGCAAGTCCGCCGGCGCCACGGTCACTGGCGTCGCGACCTTGACGGCGGCCACTTCGGTCAGCAGGCAGACGACGTTGTGGCCGAGCGGGGCCGAATCCTCGTATCCCGGCCAGTAGTAGTCGTACATCGCGTTCGACACGACGCCGCTCTTGCCGTCGCGCTGCAGCTCCAGCGCCATGGCGCTTCCGAGCAGCCCCGCGGTTCGCCACAGGAGCGGATCGTAATTGGGATCGATCGGGTCGACGTTCGGCGGCACGAAGAAGCGCGGACCGTTCGCGCCCATCTGGTGCATCGTGAGGAACACCTGCGGGTGCCACTGCGTGTAGAAGAACCGCGCGAGGTTGCGGTTCTCCGCCATGTTCATCATGAACGCGTCGCGATTGAGATCGTGGCCGGCGTACTTGTGATACAGCCACGGCATTGGCCCGCCCTCGTACGGCGTGCCCTTCTGCTTCAGGTACCAGTCGACGACCAGCCGATGGCCATCGGGATTGAGCGACGGGATCAGGATGACGACAACGTTCTGCAGGACGGCGAGGATCCCGGCGTCGTCGGTCGCGGCAAGCGTATGGAGCAGCTCGTTCGCCGCCTGGGTGCCGCCGACCTCCGTGGCATGAATGCTGGCGCCGATCGCGACGACTGCCTTGTGCGTCGCGGCCAGCGCCCGCGCCTCTTCCGGCGGCAGCGTCCGCGGATCGGCCAGCCGCTGGTTCGTCGTCCTGATCCGCGCGAGGTTCCGGATGTTCTCGGGAGCGCTGATGATCGCGGCGACGGTCCGGTTGCCTTCAGTCGTGCGGCCGAGGTCGACGAGCTCGACGCGATCGGACGCCGCCGCCACCTGCTCGAAGTAGCGATCGATCGCCTCCGCGGACGCCAGCTGCCGATCGGCGCCCATGCGGAACCCGAAGTGCGCCTCGGGAGTGAGAACGGGAGCGAGGACCTGCGCTGCCGCGGCCGAAACACACAGCGCGGCCAGGATCGACTGCGTAAACCGGGAAGTCTTTTGCGTCCTCGAGTCAATGTCGGGACGCGATCATAACAAACCGCGTCAATCGGACATCTGGTCGAGCTTGGCGAGAAGGTCCGAGAAGCCGCACTGCTCGGGATCGAACAGGCTCCACTCTTCCTGAGGAGACGCCGCGCGAGCCTTCTTTCTCGAGCGTGGACGTGCGGCGGCCGGACTGGCCTGCGGCGGCCTCTTCGGTCGCGGCACCGTCGCTGCCGGGCGGGACCTTCGCGACGGTGCTGTCGAGATGCGGCCATGCCGTCGCGCCCACCAGCGGCGTCAGCACCTCGCTGTCGGCCTCTGAAGTGGAGTTGGGACGATTCGGTTCGGGGTCGTCGGTAGCGATCACGTCGAGCGCTTCCTCGAACTCGGCGAGCACATCGTCGCCCTGCGCGCGGGGCTGCGGCGGTGGCGCCTCGATCGCGGCCTGGCTCGTCAGCTCCTCGACGAAGCGCTGCAGATCGATCGGTTCCGACGTGAGCTCGAGGCTGGCGGCGTCGTCCTCTCCTCCAACGAGTAGGCGGGCCGCTCCGCGTTTTCGGCCGCCGCGGTCGGTCTCTTCGCCGCCCAGGGCGATTTCCGACCAGGCATCGCCGTCGTCGGCCGGCTCGGATTCCGGCAACGAATCGGTGCCGACGGGCGCCGCATCGATCGGCACGACGGCTTCGACCTCGAAGAAGACCGGCTCGGGGTTGTCGGCGGCGTCGGCCGACGGCGTGTCGAAGGCCGGCAAGGTGTCGTACCCGCCGGTGGCGGCTCGTCGGCTGCCGGCTCGTCGGCTGCCGGTTCGACGGACCTGGCTTCGGCGGCCGCTGCCGCCGCGGCGGCCTCCTTCATGTCCTCCAGCCGCAACGCCGCATGGCGGCGCTCTTCCGCGGCGTGTTCCAGATATTCACGGATTTGCTCTGCGAAGATCTCGGGATCGCAGCCATCGGTCGCGTCGCTCGAGCGTCCGCGCAGACGGGACAGCAGGCCGCTGCCCTCTTCCTCGGTAGTCGCCGTAGCCGCCCCCCAGCACGGGAATGACGAGCGTCTGGACGTGCGCGCCGGCCTCATCGCTTTCACGGAGCCAGTCGGCGAGGGCGGCTTCGTCTTTCCGCGACAGGAGCAGCGAGGTGAGGATCAGGTCCGGCACCCGCCCGGCGAGCGCCTCGACGGCGTGCTCGGTGGTGTCGCCCGACACGATCTCCGCGTGAAGCCTGTTCTTGACGATCGCCGCGACTTTTGACGCCTGCCTGCGGTCGGGTTCGATGGCGAGAATCAGCGGCATGTCACGTCCGCGTCATCCATACGACGAGGACGAGTGCGGCGACGGAGAAGATCACCAGCGGCGCATTCTCGACGCTCTGGTCCTGAACCGCCTGCCACAGGACATTCAGGAAGCTCTTGGATCTGCGCGCCGAACGACGCGATCTCCTCGGTCGGCGGCCGTCCGCTCACCACGCGGCCCAACTGCGTGCGGACGCGCTCGTCGACGATCGCGAGTCCGAGGAGGAGCGCGCCTGCGCCGGCGACGGCCGTGAATCCGCCCATCATCGACGGTCTTCGCGCGGTCGTTCCTTGCATGTGCAACGTTGTTTGTCGCAAACCGCATTCCGGATTTGTCATTCGCGCCGGCGGAACGTGTAACTCACGATCTGTCTGCCACTTACTCGCGCCCGCGACAGATGTGTGTTTGGTTGTTCCATTTCGCCACAACGAGAACGGCCCACGAAATTCGAAGCGGCGCTTACGAATGTGCGCGCCAGGTGCGGGCGCCGCAGGGCCTCCGCACCGCTTCGGATGAGGCGGAGTGGAGCCGCGCTAAACGCCGGACCGCACAGGTGCTTGCCGGAGATTCGAGCGCCGGAACCGGCCGCCGTGGCACAGCCGTTGCCCTGTCGAGCGCGTCCACCGATGGCGCGATGAACGCGCGATCGAATTTCGTAACACGGACAGGCGCGTCGGGAACCGACGCGCGGGAGGATCCAGATGTATCTGATCAATCGACTGCGCGCGCTCGTGCGCGACGACTCGGGCCAGGACCTGATCGAGTACGCGTTCCTCGCGGCGCTGATCGCGCTCGCGTCGGTGCTCGCGTGATCCAGGCGCTGGAGACGCAGGTCAACGCGGCGTGTGGGAACGCCATCGTCGGCATGCTGCAGGCCATTCCGGTTGGCTAGACCGCGTCGTCAGCTCGATCGTGAGGCGGGCCGCGAGCGCCCGCCTCACACGCTTTAGAGAAGATCGTCTGGCGCCGCGAGCAATAGATCAGGAGAGAGTCGGATGACCTGGACATTTCGAATGCGTGCGCTGATTCAGGACGAGTCGGGCCAGGACCTGATCGAGTACGCGCTGCTCGCGGGCCTCATCGCCTGGCGACTGTCGTCGGGACAACGCAGGGTTGAGCGGAGCGCTCATCAACACGTTCTGGCAGCGAGATCGGCGGGATGCTTCCAGCCTTCCGGTGTGAGTAGGCCGAACCATGTTTGAGAGTCTGAATGTCCCGATCGTCACGGCCGTCGCGGGAAGCGGCACTGGTGAGTGCGCTCATCGACATGCAAACGCGGCGCGTGCCGAACCCCTTGACCCTGGGGATCGCGGCCACCGGCCTGGTGCTCGCCGCCACGCGGTGAGCGGCCTGAGCGTGGCGACCGCCGCTGCTCTGGGCTTCAGCGGTCGGCGTCGGGCTGATGCTGCTCCCGTACATGTTCGGCGCGATGGGCGGCGGCGACGTGAAGTTGTTTGCGGCGCTCGGGACCTTCCTGGGGCCGTGGCCGACGGTGCAGGCGTTCCTCTACACGCTGCTGGCCGGAGGCGTCCTGGCGGTCGTGGTGGCGCTGCAGCGGCGGCGCCTGCAGGAAACGATGCGCAACGCCGCGGTCCTGGTGCGAACCGGCGGCGAGAACGCTCGCGGCGATCGAGCACCCGACGAGCAACAACCGGTTCGCATATGCGCCAGCCATCGCGGTCGGAACGCTGGTGGCGGCGCTTGGGCTTTGAGATGAAAACACAACGATCGCTCGTCCGACGCATTGCCGGCCAGCGGGGACAGGCACTCATCGAAACCGCGCTGACGCTGCCGATCGTGCTGGTGATCTCGATCAGCATCTTCGAGTTCGGCCGCGCGCTGCAGGTCTGGCAGCTGCTGACGAACGCGGCCCGCGAGGGCGCGCGCGTGGCGGTGCTGCCCGGCGCCAACGCCGGACGGCGTGCAGGGAGCGCGTGCTCGCCTACATGGCCGCCGGCGGTCTGGAGAACCGCGCGCGCAACCAGATCAATATCGTCGAGCAACGCGCGAGATCAACATGAGCGGCGACGCCGGTGAGCGCGTCGCAGATCACGATCGCCTATCCCGTATTCGTTCATGTTGTTGAACCCGGTGATGCAGCTGATCGCACCGGGCTCGGCCGTGGGCACGCCGATCACGATGACGGCGTCAGCCCTGATGCGTAACGAAGCGCCGTAACGAATCGCGAACTGAAGAGGAACATATGGCCCGCATGCGTGTATTTCTGGTGCTCTTGCTGGCGCTCACCGCGGGTGGCGCGCTGGCATGGGCACATACAACTACGTCTCAGAGCACGTCGCAGGCGTCTCGTCGGCGTCCGCTATTCCAAGCAAGCCGGTGGTCGTGGCGGCGTCCGACCTTGCCGCTCGGCGCGGAGCTGACCGCCGATGACGTCAAGCGTCATCGAGTGGCCGGCCAGCGCGGTGCCGGCAGAGGCCATCAGCGATCCGAAGGAAGTGATCGGACGCGGGCTGGTGATGCCGGTGATCCAGTACGAGCCCATTCTGCCGCTGAAGCTGGCCTCGAAGGAGGCGGGTGCCGGACTGCCGCCGGTGATTCCGCCAGGCCTTCGCGCGGTGTCGGTGCGCGTCAACGAGGTCATCGGCGTGGCGGGCTACGTGGTGCCCGGCACGCGGGTCGACGTCCTGACGACCATCAACCCCGGCCAGCAGCAGACGACGATGACGTCGAAGGTCATCCTGACCGACGTGCAGGTCCTGGCGGCGGGCACCAAGATCGACAACACCACCGACAAGGACAAGCCGGTTCCGGTCAGCGTCGTGACGCTGCTCGTCAACCCGGATGAAGCGGAGCGGCTCACCCTCGCGTCGAGCGAGGGCAAGATTCAGCTCGCGCTGCGCAACCCGCTCGACCGGAGCGCCCCCGCCACTCGCGGCGTGCGCCCGGCGGTCCTGCTGGGGAGCGAACCTGCCACGCGCGTCGTGCCGTCACCGCGCGCTGCTGCCACCGTCGCACGAGCCCTTCCGGCCGAAGTGTCCGGGGCGACGGTTGAAATCATCCGCGGAGACAAACGCGCGCACGAGGTTGTGCGCTAGCAGGAGTCACTGAACATGAGCCTCCGACACAAGTTCGTCTGGACCGGCGCAGGAATCCTGCTGGTCGCCCTTGCCCAGACCGGGTCGATCGTCTGGGCCCAGTCACCCGTCCTCTCGGCGAGCGCCGTCGCCGCGCCGAACAGCGGCGCAGCCGTTGACGCCGAGCCCAACTCGGTGCGCCTTTCCGTGGGCCGCTCGACGGTCCTCGACGTCGGCACGCCAATCGCCCGCGTCTCGCTGACCAGCGCCGAGATCGCCGACGCGCTGGTCACGTCGCCGAGCCAGCTGCTGATTCACGGCAAGATGCCGGGCAGCATCTCGATGTTCGTCTGGGATCGCGGCGGCGCGCTGCGTCGCTACGAGCTCATCGTCCAGCGCGATCTCGGCCTCTTGTCCGATCAGCTCAAGCAGCTGTTCCCGAACGAGCCGATTTCGGTCCAGGCCAACGGCAAGAACGTGGTGTTGAGTGGCAGCGTCTCGAGCAAGGACATCATCGAGAAGGCGGTCAACGTCGCCGCGGGCTACGTCGACAAGAAGGAAGAAGTCACCACGCTGCTGCAGCTCGGCCAGGGAGCGGCGACCAACCAGGTGCTGCTCCGCGTCCGGTTCGCCGAGGTGAGCCGGAGCGCGATGACCGAGCTCGGCGTGTCGTTCGCCGCCAACGGCGCCAAGGACGGCCGGTACTTCGGCCGCTCGACGACGCAGCAGTACGCCGCGCCGGAATGGGATGAGCAGGGCCGCTTCGTCTTCAGCGACTTCCTCAACCTGTTCTTCTTCGACTCGAAGGAACAGCTGGCGGTGGTCGTCAAGGCGCTGTCGGATAAGGGCCTGTTCCAGAGCCTCGCCGAGCCGAACCTCGTCGCCGAGAGCGGCAAGGAAGCGAGCTTCCTGGCCGGCGGCGAGTTCCCGATCCCGATCGCCCAGGGCAGCGGCGCCAACATCGGCGTCAGCGTCACGTTCAAGGAATTCGGTATCCGCCTGAACTTCACGCCGACCGTGAACGGCGACCGGGTCCACCTCAAGGTTCGCCCCGAGGTCAGCGCGCTCGACTTCAACAACTCGGTCGTCCTGTGGGGCTTCCGCATTCCGTCGCTGACGACGCGCCGGACGGAGACCGAGCTCGAGCTGAACAACGGCCAGACGTTCGCGATCGCCGGCCTGATGAACAACACGATGCTGTCGAGCATGCAGAAGATCCCCGGTCTGGGCGATATCCCGATCCTCGGGCTCCTCTTCCGCAGCAAGGCCGCGCAGAAGAACCAGACCGAGCTGGTCGTGATGATCACGCCGGAGATTCTGCCGAACAACTCGCGCGGCGTGACGCCGAACCTGCCGCGGGCTCCGGAGCGCTTCATCGATCCGCTGCCGGAGCGCCGCACGCAGCCGATGCCGCCGCCGCCGTTCGCGGCGATGCCAGTGCCCACGCCGGCGCCGGTCGCCGCCGTGCCCGAGTGCCGTCGCCGGACAGACCAGAGCGCGCAGTCGGCCGCCGCGGCGGTGTCGGGACTGACGCCGGCCGCCCGCGCGTCGCGAACCCCACCGGCGCGGCCCCGGCCAACGCCGCAACCGCGACAGCCGTTGCCGTGGCGCCGCCCCGTCAGCTCACCGAGCAGGAACAGAAAGACGCTGAGAAGCGCGCGCGGGCCGAGGCCCAGGCCTACGCACGGGCCCAGGCCGTCGAAGGCAAGCGCATCGCCGAAGAGCGCGTGAAGCAGGACAAGGCGGCCAAGGAGCAGGCCAAGCGCGACGCGGAAGCCTCGAAGAAGCAGGCGGCGATCGACCGCGAACGCCAGAAGCAGATCGACGAGGCGGCGGCACGGTTGAAGGCCGCGGAGGCGGCGTATCAGTCCGAGGTCGCGCGCCAGAACAAGCAGTAAGCGCCGGAGCGACACACTCCAGCCCGCGCGTGCCGGAGGAGCGCGCGCGGGCTGGCATTTTCAGCAGTGGGGTTTGGGCCCCAAAAGGTGAACAGCCCATGACTAGCATCCACAACCGACTGACGACGCTTCGCCGCGACGAGCGGGGCATCTCCAACATGCTCATCGGATTCGGGTTCGTCGGGTTCATGGCGGCGACGACGCTGGCGCTCGACGTCGGCTGGTGGGTCGTCGCCCGCTCGCAGGCGCAGAACTCCGCGGACTCCGGCGCGCTCGCCGGCGCGGTCGCGCTCGTGTTCAACGATTTCAACAACCGCTCCTCGAACGGCCCCGCGGTGACCAGCGCGATCAACTCGGCCAAGGAGAACGACGTCGGATTGGGCGAAGTGGACGTCGGTCCCGAGGACGTCACCTTTCCGACCGGTCCGACCGGGCTGAACAACCGCGTCGGCGTCCGCGTCGATCGGCAGATTCCGACGATCCTCGGTCGAATGTTCGGGATGATGACGATGGACAGCAAGGCCTATGCGGAGGCCGAGGCCTCGCCGGCCAACGCGGCGCGCTGCCTGCTGCCGTTCACTGCTTCCCGACAAGTGGCGGGAGGTGACCGACTCCGCCATGGGACGAGGAGTCGTACTTCGAGATGTACGACAGCGGCAACGGCAGCGTCAGTTCTGAACCCGCGTGATCTCTACCGGCCGGGACTCCGCAACGGAGCAACCGGGTATACGTCCGACGCGACAAGGGCACGCTCATCGACCTGAAGACCGGCGACGGCAGCAAGGTCTCGCCGAGCGTCTATCAACCCGTGGGCGATCCCGGGCAGCACGGGTGCGGACGACTACCGCGATAGCGATCGCCGGACTGCAGGACGGGACGATGCGACCGGCGAGCACATCACGCTCGAGCCCGGCAACATGGTCGGGCCCGACCCCGAAGGCATCGATGGACTGGTCGGCCAGGATCCGAACGCGCGCTGGGACTTTCGGTGCAATTGCGTCAAGGGCAGCCGCGTTCGGCATCAGCCCGCGGATTCGTCCGATTCCGCTCTACGACCCCGACAATTACGAGGAAGGCATGCAGACGGGCCGCAACGCCGGACTTCAAGATGGTGAGCTTCCTAGGCGTGTTTGTCGTCGGCATGAAGGGCAACGAGGTGATCGCGCGCGTGCACCCGATCAGCGCGGAAGCGATCGGGCAACCCGTCGCTGACCGCCAGCTCGTTTGCGAATGGCGATTCGACTCGTTAAATAGGCAGCAGGCGCCACATGGCCCATATCGCAGGTTTGATTGTCACGGCGGACGACGCGTTCAAGAAACACGTCGGCCGCCTTATGCGTTCCAGCCCCGTCCCGGTGGGCGTTGTCGACGCCATCCGTGACGGCGCTCCGCCCGAGCTCGTCGTCGTCGACATCCGGGGCGATGCCGCGTCGGGGCTGTCCAGCATCGAGCGGCTGCGGGTGACGGCTCCGGCCGCGGCGATCTTTGCGGTCGCCACGGCCGCCGATCCCGATCTGATCCTGCAGTCGATGCGCGCGGGCGCGAACGAGTTCTTCATCTGGCCGCCCGCGACGAGACGTTCCACGGCGCCATCCGCCGGATGGCGACGCGCCGCGAGACCGCGCAGGGCGCGCGGACGACCGCGCAGACATTCGTGTTCTTCGGCGCCAAGGGCGGCGCCGGCACGACGACGGTGGCGGTGAACTGCGGCGTGGAGCTCGCGCGCCTCAGCAAGCGGCCGACGCTGATGATCGACCTCAAGCCCGGGCTGGGCGAGGTCGCGCTGTTCCTGGGCGTGCGCTCGCGCTACAGCATCCTCGATGCGATCGACAACCTCCACCGGCTCGATCGTGAGTTCCTGAAAGAGCTGGTCGTCAAGCACAAGTCGGGGCTCGAGATCCTCGGCGGGCTCGGACAACTTCGATCGGCCTGGCGTGGCCGACGGCGGCGCCATCGAGGAGCTGCTTCGGCTGCTGGCCAAGCAGTACGACTACATCGTGATCGACGCCGGGAGCCAGATCAACCCGTGCTCGGTCGCCGCGATCTACGCCGCCGACCGGATGTTCCTGTCGGCCAACCCCGACGTGCCGTCGGTGCGCAACGCGCAGCGTCTGCTCGAGCGGGTGCGCGAGCTCGGCGCCTCGGGCGATCGCGTGCGGCTGCTGCTCAACCGCGCGGCCGAGCCGTTCCCGATTCCGCCGAAGCAGATCGAGACCGCGCTCGGACACCCGATTCACCACATGTTTCCGAGCGACTACAAGACGGTGTCGACGGCGCTCAACTCCGGCGTGCCGCTGTCGCTGGCGGGCGATTCGGAGATCGCGGCGCAGTTCGACCTGTTCGTCCGCCGCGTGCTCGATCCGGGCGCGGGCGGCGATACGGCGGCCGAGGGGCTGCTGAATCGATCGGATCTGCTCGCTCGGGAAGATTGCAGGCGATCTGGTACCGCGCCACAATGAGGAGGCGGACCGAGGTCCGCTCGCCGAGTCGATGGCCCTGATCCGACCGCCGACCGTCCGCTGCCGCGCTGCGCCGCGCCCCGCCGCCAGCCGCCGCGCGGCTACGTCGAGCTCAAGGCCAACGTTCACCGCAAGCTGCTGAACCGCCTCAACCTCGAAGCGCTCGCGCAGCGCCGAGCGCGCCCGCGCCGAAGGCGAGATCAAGACGCTCGTCAACGAGCTGCTCGGCGAGGAGAGCATGCCGCTCAGCATGGGCGAGCGCGATCTCGCTCTTCGGCGAGCTGATCGATGAGGTGTTCGGCCTCGGGCCGCTCGAGCCGATGCTGCGCGACCCGTCGGTCAACGACATCCTGGTCAACACGTACAAGCACGTCTACGTCGAGCGCCGCGGCATGCTCGAGCGGGTCGACGCGACGTTCCAGGACGACGGCCACCTGCTGCGCGTCATCGATCGGATCGTCAGCGCGCGTCGGCCGCCGCATCGACGACAGCTCGCCGATGGTCGACGCCCGGCTGCACGGACGGCTCGCGCGTCAACGCGATCATCCCGCCGCTCGCCGTCGACGGTCCGCTGCTCTCGATCCGCCGCTTTCCGGCCGAGCGCCTGAAGGCCGACGACCTCGTGCAGCTCAGGCGCTGACCCAGCCGATGCTCGACTTCCTGTCGCACTGCGTCCGCGTCGCGGATGAACATGCTGATCAGCGGCGGCACCGGCGCCGGCAAGACCACGCTGCTCAACGTGCTGTCCGGCTTCATCGGCGAGCAGGAACGCATCGTCACGATCGAGGACGCGGCCGAGCTGCAGCTTCATCAGGAGCACGTCGCGCGGCTCGAGACGCGGCCGCCGAACGTCGAGGGCAAGGGCGCGGTCCGCCAGCGGCAGCTGGTGATCAACGCGCTGCGTATGCGTCCCGATCGCATCGTCGTCGGCGAGGTGCGCGGCGAAGAAGCGCTGGACATGCTGCAGGCGATGAACACCGGCCACGACGGATCGCTGACCACCGTGCACGCCAACACGCCCCGCGACGCGCTGTCCCGTATCGAGACGATGATCGCGATGGGCGCCACCAACCTGCCCGAGCGGGCGATGCGCGCAGCAGATCGCGTCGGCCATCCAGCTCGTCGTCCAGCAGACGCGCCTGAGCGACGGCTCGCGCAAGGTCACGAGCGTCTCCGAGATCACCGGCATGGAAGGCGACATCATCACCATGCAGGAGATCTTCGTGTTCGAGAAGATGGGCGTGACGCAGGAGGGCAAGGTCATCGGCCGTTTCCGTGCCACCGGCGTCCGGCCCGAAGTGCTGCGAGCGCCTCAAGGCGTCCGGCATCCACCTGCCGGCGACATGTTCGAAGGCGTCACGGAGGTGCGATGATGGGTTTCGCCATCCTGATGTTCTTCGTCGGGGTCGGCGTGGTGATGGGCGGCTACGCGCTCGCGTCATCGAGCTGCCGGCAGCGCTCGAGCGCCGCGGCGGCTGGACCAGCGCCTGCGCGACGTCTCGACGCCGATCGGCGGCCGAGCAGCGACGAGAGCCTCGTCAAGCGCGCCGCGGACGGGCCCGCTGCCGGCGCTCGACAAGATGGTCGCAGGCAGCAAGGCCGGTCGGCCTGTCGAGGCTGATCGAGCAGACCGGCGTGAACACCACGCCCAGCGCGGTCATCGTCATGAGCCTGGCGCTCGGCATGCGCTCGCCGCGCTGGCGTCGCCGACATCATGCTGCACCGGCTGCCGTTCCTGCCGCTGCGCGGCGTTCGTGCGGGCGCGCGCCGCCCACGCTGGTCCTGATGCTCCGGCGAGTCGCGCGCGCATGAAGCGAGTTCGAGGAGCAGTTTCCCGAGGCGCTCGACCTGCTGTCCCGCGCGCTTCGCGCCGGCCATGCGTTTCAGACCTCGATGGGCATGGTCGCCGACGAGCTTGACGGAGCCGGTCGGTCCCGAGTTCAGGAAGACCTTCGACCAGCAGAACTTCGGCCTGCCGCTGCGCGACGCGCTGTTCCAGCTGGCCGAGCGCATGCCGCTGATGGACGTCCGGTTCTTCGTCGACCGCCGTCCTGATTCAGCGCGAGACCGGCGGCAACCTCGCGGAGATTCTCGACAACCTCGCGCACGTCGTCCGCGAGCGGTTCAAGATCCTGCGGCAGATCCGGACCCACACGGCGCACGGCCGGTTCACCGGCGTCGTGCTGCTGGCGCTGCCGGCCGGTCTCGGCGTCGCGCTCACGTTCATCAACCCCGAGCACATGGAGCTGCTGTTCACGCGAGCGCGATGGGCCAGATGATGCTGATCGTCGCCATCGTCATGCAGATCGATCGGGTTCTTCTGGATTCGCAAGAGTCATCAAGATCGAGGTGTAGCGTGACGCTGCTTCTTCCGCTGCTGGCGTTCCTGTTTGCGTCGCTGCTGGTCGCGGCGCGGCGCTACTGCGTTCGCGCCGAGCGCTCGGCGGCGCATCGAGCAGCGGCTCGGCGAGGTCACCGGCGCCGCGATGCAGACGCGCCGCCGACGCCGCGGCTACGAGCAAGATGGTCGTCGACTCGTTGAAGCGGCTCGGCAACATCGCGCCGAAGTCGGCCGTCGCGAGATGGGCAAGCTGCAGCAGCGGCTGGTCGCCGCCGGCTACCGGCGCAGCGAGGCGCTGCTCGTCTTCTTCGGCATCCGCGTCGGCCTCGCGCTGCTGGTCTTCGCGTCTGCTCTCGACGCCGCTCTTCATGCGGCCGAACCTGCCGTGGCGCTGGTCGGCTGCCGTCCTCGGCTACATGCTGCCGGGCATGGTGCTGGCGCGGATGGCGCAAGGCGCGGCAGCACGGATCCGGCTCGGGCTGCCCGATGCGCTCGACCTGCTGGTCGTCAGCGTCGAAGCCGGCCTCGGCCTCGATCAGGCGATTCAGCGCGTCGGCGAGGAGCTGGCGTTCGCCCATCCCGATCTGTGCGACGAGCTGCGGCTGGTCAACCTCGAACTGCGCGCCGGCAAGGCGCGCGCCGAAGCGCTGCAGAACCTTGGCGAGCGGACCGGCGTCGACGACATCGATCTCGCTGGTCGCGATGCTGGTCCAGACCGACAAGTTCGGCACCAGCGTGGCGCAGTCGCTGCGCGTGCACTCCGATACGCTGCGGACCAAGCGGCGGCAGCGGGCCGAAGAAGCGGCGGCGAAGACCGGCGTGAAGATGGTGTTCCCGCTGGTGTTCTGCATCTTCCCGGCGATCTGGGTCGTGACCATCGGACCGGCGGCCATCAAGTTCGTCGAGGTCCTCGCCCCGATGGCCGAACAAGTGAGCCATGGCAAACGCGACCTCGCACTCAGCACGACTCTGCATACGGCGCCGGTGCCGCCGGCGCCGGTGACGGTCGAGCGACACGGGCCTCACGTGCCGACCGCCTGACGCAGCTGCTGCTCAAGACGCTGTACACGGGGAAGCGACCGGCCTCGCGCCTCGCCGACGGCTGCGCCTGCCGTACCCGATCCTCGAGCCGCTGGTCGAAGCTGCTGCGCGCGCGAGCAGCTCATCGAGGTGCGCGGGACGCGCGCAGCCGGCGCCGCCGGGTATCGCTACGCGCTGACCGACCTCGGCCGCGATCGCGCGCGGCAGTATCCTCGACGCCAACCAGTACGTCGGCGCCGCGCCGGTGCCGCTCGAAGCCTACGTGCGCAGCACGATGCGCGCGTTCGGCGGCGCGCGGCTACATCGACCGCGAGCGGCTGCGCGCGGCTTCTCGCACCTGATCGTCGGCCGACGAGCTGCTCGAGCAGCTCGGTCCGGCCGTCAACGCCGGCAAGGCGGTCTTCCTCTACGGCCCTCCCGGCAACGGCAAGACAGTGATTGCCGAAGGCATGGGCCGCGCGCTCGGCGGCGACATGTACGTGCCGTACGCGATCGACGTCGACGGCCAGATCGTGACGGTGTTCGATCCGGTCAACCACGAGTCGCTCGAGCCGACGACGGCTCAGGACGAGGGCGCATCGTGCGCGACCGCGCCGCGCGATCGGCGGTGGGTCCGCATCCGCCGGCCGGTCGTCATGGTCGGCGGCGAGCTGACGCTCGACATGCTCGACCTGACCTTCAACCCGATCTCGAAGTTCCACGAAGCGCCGCTGCAGCTGAAGGCCAACGGCGGCGTGTTCCTCGTCGACGACTTCGGCCGCCAGCGGATGCGGCCGGAGGATCTGCTGAACCGGTGGATCGTCCCGCTCGAGAGCCGCGTCGACTACCTGACCCTCCACACCGGGCAAGAAATTCCAGGTGCCGTTCGACGTGCTGATCGTGTTCGCGACGAACCTCGATCCGATGTCGCTGGCCGACGAGGCGTTCCTCCGCCGCATCCCGTACAAGATTGCGATCGGGGATCCGACGATGGACCAGTTCACGCGGATCTTCGAGCTGAACTGCAAGCGGACGCGGCCTGCGGTTCCACCAGGTGATGGTGGCCTATCTGCATCCGCCGTCACTACACGCCGAACGGCCGGCCGCTGCGCGCCTGCCATCCGCGCGACATCCTCGATCAGGTGATGGCGCTGTCCCGCTATCGCGGCCATGAGCCGGTCATCACACGCGAGATGATTGACGCGGCCTGCCGCGCCTATTTCGTGGAGCGGCATCGAGTCCGGAGGGATCAGGCGCGACGAGCGGAGTCGAAGCAGACGCCCAGTCGCCTCGAGGTGCACTGATGCTGCTGAACGCGCGCACCGACGCACCGCTGGCGAACTCGTCGAACTGGCGATGACGAGCGCCGAGCGCGCCGAAGGCTGCTCGGCCGCGACGCCATGACGCCCGATCGGCGCTCGTCATCACGCGGTGCGCCGCGTTGACACGTTCTGGATGCGCTTTGCGATCGACGTGGCGTTCGTCGACTCGTCGGGGATCGTGAAGAAGGTGGTCGAGGATCTCGGGCCGTGGCGGATGGCCGGGGCCTTCTTCGCCTCGACCGCGATCGAGTTTCCCGCCGGGACGCTCAAGGACGGGGCCCTGCGCGTCGGCGATCGTGTCTACCTGACGGCCGAGCCCGGCCGACGCCCGCTCTGGGCGGCGTAGCGTAGCGCCGCTTCAGGCGGACGTGGCGACGTCCTCCGTAAAGTCCGCATTCGCTACGATTCCACGATCTGACGCTTCTGGCCGCAACCGCGCGATGGTCGCCCCCAGGTGCGCGGCCGGATCGTCCCAGAACTCCACGACCAGCGGATGCCGCTCGAGGGCAGCCTGCACGATGCCGCGCTGCACGCCTCGCCCGCGGCCGTGAACGATCCGCACCTCGCTGATTCCCGCCTCGCCCGCGGCAGTCACGTACTCCTCGACGACCGAGGGGATGTCCCGTGGCGCAAACGAATGGAGGTCGAGCTCGCGTTCGATCGGAATGCGGACGGGCTCCACGCAATTACAATGGAATTCTGGAATTCCTGTAAATTTCCTTGTAAATTTCAGGTCTTCTGTACGTCGCCGTGACCACCGTCTTGATGCCGCCGCGCACCGAGAAGTCGCCGACGACGGTCATCCGGCGCGGCTCGATCGCGGCGACGAGGTCGTCCAGGATCTGGTTGGTGACGTGCTCGTAGAAAATGCCGCGGTTGCGGAACTCGATCATGTAGGACTTGAGCGACTTCAGCTCGATGCAGCGGGTGTCGGGCACGTAGGTGATGCGGATTTCGCCGAAGTCGGGCAGACCGGTCTTGGGACAGACGGAGGTGAACTCGGGACAACTGATGGCGATCTCGAAGTCGCGCTCGGGCCGGGGGTTCGGGAAGGTCTCAATCGTCGCGCTTGACATGCGGTCAGAATTACAGCAATCAGGCCGGAAAACCACTGATTTTGTCGGTATGCGCTCGTTTGACACTGGCGAGAAGGGCGCGCTAGCATACGGCGTTTTTCCGTGAATCACCGCGATCGCCGCCGTTACGCGCCCGCGGATCGCCGGGAGAAATGACGCGCGTCAAGTGAAGGGGGAAGCATGGCTGACGCCCGCAGGATGGGCAAATCGGAGCTCTTTTCGAGCTTCGCCGAACGCTTCGAAGTGAAGCGGACGCAGGCCCGGGAATACTTCGACTATCTGACGGAGCTTGCGGAGAAAGAGCTGAAGCGCTCGGGCGAGTTCGTGCTGCCCGGGATGGTGAAGCTCGTCGTGCAGAAGCGGAAGGCCCGCATGGGCCGCAACCCGGCCACCGGAGAGGCGATCAAGATTCCGGCGAAGACCGTCGTAAAGGCCCGGATCGCCAAGCAGCTCAAGGACGCTGTCTTGCCGCGGAAGTAACGCGCACGCCCGGCTTGACCAGCGCGCGAGACCCCCAGCTCCCCACTTGACCGTGCATTCAGACGCCGCGCGGCGGCGACGACCGTCGCCGCTGCGCGGCGTTCGGCCGGACACCCCTCAGGCGGCCGTCACCCGCGCCAGCCACCGGCTGTAGACCGTGGCCGGCACCAGCCGCGCGGTGCGGGCTTCGAGGTTGGCCAGCGAATCGCCATCCAGGATGATTCGATCCCCGGGCGCGAGCAGAATCTCGGCGGCGTAGCGCACCGCGCCCCGGTCGGTTTCCTGTTCGAAGTACCGGACGCGGTAATTCCGCGGCCCGACCGCCACGACGTCTGTTTTGATCAGCGTTCTGAACATAAGCGTCCTTCTTCCTTCGCTGCTTCGCCTATCCGCCATCAACTCGCCGCCGCCTGCGACTGCACGTCGCGCGCCGGAAACCGCAGGGTGAACGTCGTGCCCCGTCCGACCTCGCTCTCGACCGAGATCGTGCCGTCGAGCTGTTCGACGATGCGCTTGGAGATGGCCAGGCCGAGGCCGAGGCCGCGGCGCTTGGTCGTCACGAAATCGTCGAAGATCTTCGACAACCGATCGGCCGGAATCCCCGACCCGGTATCGGCCACCGTAATCTGCACGTGATCGCCGGCGCGCGTGGTCTCGATCGCGATGCGCCCGCCCGGCTCGGTCGCCTGGATGGCGTTGGTGATCAGGTTCCTGAACACGCGCCCCAGCGCGAAGCGATCGCCGTCGATCGTCAGCGGGCTGTCCGCGTAGCGCGCCTCGACCGCGATGCCGTTGCGCTCTCCCTCAGGGCGCATCGAGTCGACCATCTCGGCGACCGTGCCGTTGACGTCCATGGCGAAGCGCTCGATCGGCTTCGGCCGGGCGATGTTGCGCAGGTCGTCCATGAAGCGCTTGAGCGCGGCGACCTCGCGCTCGATCGTCCGCTGGAAGGTTTCGCGCGACTCGGCGTCGATGTCCTCGCGGGCGAGCAGGCGCGCGCTGTTGCCGAGGTTCTGGATCGGATGCGACAGATCGTGGAAGAGGCCGGCGGCAATCCGCCCGAACATCGCCTGCCGCTCCTGCCGCTTCACGTCTTCCTGCAGCTCGACCAGCCGGTCGGCCATCGTGTTGAAGGCGCGCCCGAGGTCGGTGAATTCGTTGCCGCCGCGGATGTGGACGCGCGTCTCGAGATCGCCGGCCGCGACCGCCTGCGTCGCCCGCTGCAGCGTGAAGATCGGCGCGATGAAGCGGCGGCCGAAGACCAGCCCGACCGCGACCATCGCCATCAGCGCGACGGCGATGGCGATCGACAGCTGCCGCTGCAGGCGCCGCGCGCTCGCGTAGGCCTCGCTGGTCGGCTGCTCGACCATCAGCGTCCAGCCGAGCGGCTCGATCCTGCGCGGCGACGGCGAGCAGTTCGGTGCCGGTCTCGTCCGTGAACTGCGGCCAGTGCGGCTCGGCCTGGCCGGCCGCGATCAGCGGATGGTCGCTGATGTTGGCGCGCCTGTGCCACCAGGGCCTTCTTGTCGGGGTCGCCGTGCGCCACCAGGGCGCCGTCGGGCGCGACGACGAGCGCGAACCCGCGCTGGCCGATGCGGATGTTGTCGACGACCCGCCACATCTCCTCGAGGTTGAGCTCGCCGACCAGCCAGCCGGACGGCTGGTTGAGGCGCGTCAGCGCCACCGCGAACACGCTCGTCGGCAGCAGGTCGTCGTCGACCCGAATCGGCGCCATCGCGACCCGCTCGAAGAGGACCGGAGCGTCGGTCGGGACCGAGACGTCCGGCGCGCCGACGCGGCTCGAGGCGACAAGCGTGCGGTTCTCGTCGAAGAGCGTCAGTTCGCGGAATTCGTGGAACTGCAGGACGTAGTTCCGGAGGATCGTGGTCTGCTGCCACTGCTCGAGGCCGGTGTTCTGGAGCTGAGAGGCCAGCGCCTTCAGGATCTCGGCGTGGCCGGACACATAGCGGCGGATTTCTTCGGCCGCCCGGGTCGCGACCCCCCTGTTGCCGGTGACGACCGACTCACGCGTGCCACTCCGGAGAGAGACGATCGAGACCAGGCCGTAGCCGATCAGCGGCACAACGGCCGCCAGCGCCAGAATCAGCGCGAATTGGCCGCGGATGCCGCTGATTCGGGGGCGGGCCATGGTCAGTTGGGGCCTGTCGATCGCTTTATCGGCCGCCGGCCGCCAGGAGCGCAGCGTGCTGAGAATGTCGCGTCCGGGCTCGGCTGGAACCTCGAAACGCCTGCTGACGGCCCGTGCGCGTCGACTCCAGGCAAGGAATATCGCCGGAGGGTCGTCGACGATGGCCTGTTGGAACGCGGCAACGCCCGCCTTGTACTCCGCGTCGTCGATGCGGCGTGCGAATCCTATCGAGCGCGGCATCCGTGGCGGCACTGGCGTACTTGCCCCAATTGTACGTTGACCGTCCGAATGCCAGAACAGATACGGGCGCAACAAAGTCGGGCCGCTGGCAGCGTCCGCGAGCGAGGCGTCGAAGTCTCCGCTCTGTAAGTCCGATCGAAGACACCCTCTCGGACATATCTCCAGGACCATGTCAACGCCGACCGCTTGAAGCTGTTGCTGCACGAGCCAGCGCAAGGCGTTCGTGCGAGCGGTCCGAAGATGAGACAGGTAAACTTGATCTGGTCGAGGTCGCAGAGCTTCCTGCGGTCGTATACGAAGCCCGGCAGCCGACGCATCGTACGCCCAATGAGAGGCCAACAGGGCCTCCATCAGCTGGCCCCTGACCGTTCAGCGCCCCCGCGACGATCGCGTCGCTCGATCGATCGCGGCGTTCAGAGCGCGCCTGAACTCGGATCGCTGGCGAGTACGCGGTCGCTGTGTGTTCAGGACAACCATGTACGTGTAGGGTCGTCGGAAGGTGAAGACCTGGGCCTTGTTGAACGCTTGACGAAGTCGAGCGCGTCGACCCGACTTCGTACAGCATGTCCACTCGGCCTCGCAGCATATCGGCCCAGGCCGGCGCGATCGAGTCGTACGACTTGCGCACGTAATCGGTCGATCAGCGGCTTGCCCAGGTATGGCGTTCGTTGGCGCGCATCAGCACTTCGCTGGCGTCCATGGCTACTTCAGCCTGAAAGGGACCGGTGCCGATCGATGGATTGCCGGGCCGCTTGAATGGTGGCTTCCAGACCCTCCAAGAGCAGGAACGTGGAACGCCGCTTCAGTCTGAACTCGATCTCGATGATCGGACAGTCGCGCTGATCTCCTCGACGTCGTCAAAGGCCGGGCCCATGTACTCGGGCAAGTTACGTCCCAGCAAGGATGTCCGAACGGCTGCTGCGGTGACTGGAGTGCCGTCGTGAAACGTAACGTCCTGGCGCAACTCTATGCGGCCACGTGCAGGCCGTCTGTCGCGATACGTTCCACCGTTCGGCGAGCCTGCCGTTGCGCACGGCCGTCCGTGCCAAAGACGATCAGACCCTCAGGGCGAGATGTTCTAACGGCTTCCGGATGCCGGCTCTGCGCTTCCGCCCGGAGCGTCAAGCCGAACCCGATGGTCAGCGTCGCTGGTTCTGATCGCGCGTCGTTGCGAGTGGCTTCTGCTCGCACGCCGAACGAGCCGCGAACAAGGCTGCAATCACGGCCGCCGTCGCGAGCACGGCGACGATGCGATTGCAGCCTTGTAGATCGCGGCTCATCCGGGCTGAGGCTACTTCTTCGGCCATCGGGATGTCGTCGACCAAGATCGGACAATAGCCCTGCGGCTTCGCCTTGGCGGTGGCCTTCTTGATGACGGTGATCTTTGCCATTCTAGTCTCTCCTACGACACGCCGGCCGCAGTATGCGCCAGCGAGATGAGCGCCGATTCAAAGCTGGGCTTGTGACACGTCGGCAGGTTCATGTCACCAAGCTGTGTCTGCGATGCAACCAGGCATCCCCCGGCACAGACAGGGATGAAGGCGCAGTCCCCGCACTCTTTCCAGGGATGCAGCCGTTCGAACTTCTCGCGCGCCGTTTCGCGCCACGCCTCGTGGCGGCCGTCGATGTGGCCGGTCGACAGCCCCTTCTCGCCGGTGAAGCCCGGGCACGCATAGAGCGACCCATCCGGGCCGATCGTGTGCGCGTGCTTCGAATGCACGTGGCACGGGCCGTTGTGCAGCCCGTCCGGAGTGGGAAACCCGCGCCGCACCGTCTCCTCGCGGAGAAACGCCATCTTCTCCGCGGCGAAATTGCACGAGTCGCAGGCGCCCGCCGGCGACAAGCCTTCGCCGACCGACGTCATGCACGTGCCGCCGAGAGGCTTGTAGCCGTCCGCCGTTCGACGCCACGGCGTGAGCGGGATGATGCCGTCCTGGAGGCCGCCGCGAGCGCTGGCCGGTTCGGGACCACGGACGATCGGCTTGAAATTGACCTTCACCAGCTTGTCGGCAAACTCCTGCTCCCGGAGGTAATCCAGGAGCGCCGGATAGCTGTCGACCGTCGACTCGTCGAAGTTGCCGCCGATGGCCACGGCCACGCGGTCGGCGACGCGCCTGGATGTTCTGCACGATGCGATCGAAGGTGCCCTGGCCGCCGCGCAGCGGCCGCATCCGGTTGTGGGTGTCGCGATCGCCGTCGAGCGTGATCTTCACGCCGCGCAGACCGAACGGCAGCAGGCGGTCCACGATGTCCGCGGTGAGCAACAGGCCGTTGGTGATGATGCTGATGCCGAGCATCGATGCCGCGCGCCGCCGCCGACCGGTGCAGCCGCTCGGAGAGGTAGTACATCACCGGGAGGTTGAGCAGCGGCTCGCCGCCGAAGAACATCAGCGTGACGTGTTCCGGGCGAGACGCGATCCATCTCGCGCTCGACCCACGCCGCCGTCCGCGCGGCGGTCTCGAGGGTCATCTTCTCGGCGAACTTGTTGTAGTCGCCATGGTCGCCCTGGAAACAGTAATCGCACGCGAAATTGCACTGGAGCGTCGTCAGCACCGTGATGTGCAGCTCCGACGAATCGCTCGTGACGCTGGCGAAGTAGCGATCGAGGGCCCGGTGGTCGGATTGCCGGTCGGCGACGAGGAAGCCGTTCTCCTGCAGCAGGTCAGCGGTCTCCCGCTCGTCGCCGGTGAGGGCGTCGAACGACTGGAGACCTTGCGAGCCGATCGAGGAGCGCCGTGACGTCGGGGAGACGAGCAGCTGCGCATCGGTCAACGTGTTCATCAGGAACACGTCGTCGCGGTTCGGAAGAGGCACACGGACGTTGAAAACGGAAGGCTGCATTCCTCTCCAAACTGCTCGGACTGAATCTTGTTTGCGAGCGCGCTCGAGATTCGCTCAGGTCAGATTGCAACGCGTGTTCCACCGGGGCGCGCGCGAGAGATCGCCAGGGATCGCTAAAGGAAATTACTGATGCGTGACGGTCTTCCGTCATGAGGGTGGATCGTCTGCCCGTGTGGCTCGGACAGCAGCGTTGTCTGGGACCTCGGTGGCCCGGACTGCGAGCTCGAGGGAGTTACTGTCGGTGAGTCAGAGGATTGCGAAGAGTGGTCAACCGGTTGGCCGGCGTGGCCAGTTTTCTACTCGATCAGCGCCGCGTAACCGCCGAGCTAGTTGCCTGACCTCCAGCTTGTCCATCTTATATTTCAACGTACTCAAAGGTATTCCAAGGTACTCGGCAGTGCCGGTCACGTTCCATCCGTTCTTCTCGAGGGCGCGCAGGATGAAGTTTCGCTCGAAGGTATTGGTGGCGTCCTCGAACAGGCTCTCGGTCCGGGCCCCTGGGGCTCGAGCTGGGCGAAATGGAACTCCAGCGGCAGGTCCTCTTCCGAGATGTAGTCCTTGTCGCTGACCGCCACCAGCCGTTCGATCAGGTTTTCGAGCTCGCGGATATTGCCAGGCCACCAGTATTTCTGGAGCAGCGTCATCGTCTGCTCGGTGATTCCCTGGATGCGTTTCCGGAAGCGGGTGTTGTAGCGGCGCAGGAAGAAGTCGGCCAGCTGCGGGATGTCATCGGCCCGATCGCGGAGCGGCGGCAGTTTGATCGGGATGACGTTGATCCGGTAGTAGAGGTCCTCGCGAAACCGCCCCTCCTTGACCGCCTTCTCCAGGTCGACGTTGGTGGCCGCAATCAACCGGAACTCGGTCTTGATCGGCTTGGTGCCGCCCACCCGTTCGATCTCCCCCTCCTGGATGGCCCGCAGGAGCTTGGCCTGCAGGTCGAGCCTCAAGTCGCCCACCTCGTCGAGAAAGAGGGTGCCGCCGGACGCCAGCTCGAACTTGCCGAGCTGCTGCCGGTGAGCGCCGGTGAAGGCGCCCGCGCTCGTGGCCGAACAGGGTGCTTTCGGCCAGCTCGCGCGGAATGGCGGCCAGGTTGACCGGGATAAACGGCGCGTCGGCGTCCCCGGACTCACGGTGAACGAGCCGCGCCAGCAGCTCCTTGCCCGTTCCGCTCTCGCCCAGGATCAGCACGGTCGCCGAGAGTTTTGCAATCTTGTGCACGAGGTCGACGATGTCGCGCGTGACCTTGCTCGGTCCGACGATGAACTCGCGTTCGGTCTGGTCGGCGACCTGGGCCGAGAGCATCATCACCTGTCGATTGAGGTCCTGCCGCTCGCTGGCGTTGCGCACGAGCGATCGCAGCTGGTCGTAATCGAAGTCCTTGGTGACGTAGTGGTAGGCGCCGTGCTTCATCGCCTGGACGGCGGTCTCGACGTCGCGTGATTGCCGAGATGATGATCACTTCGACGAGGCTGTAGTTCTCCTTGAGGATCCGCAGGACTTCGAAGCCGCTGATGCCCGGCAGGCGGACGTCGAGCATGACGAGGTCGACGTCGTCTCGGTTGAGAATCGGCAGCGCCGCCTCGCCGCTCGCGACGCGCAGCACCCGGTAGTCCCGTTTCAGGATCGCCGTGAGCGTGTCGCGCATCCCCTCATCGTCGTCGACGATGAGAACCGACTTCGGCTTGTGGCTCATGTCCCGGGAGGCAGCCGTATTGTCGCAGGCGGTTGACACTGTTGCAAGCCGTTCGATAAGGTGGGTTTCGTTGACTATCCTGGCGGTGTTCACCCTGCTCGCGGTTGTGATCGCCGTGGCGGCGCTGGCGCGCGCGCGGCGGATCGGCCGGCGGCTCGACCAGGTGGTGGAATCGTATTGGGAGCTGCGATACGAGCACGGCCAGCTGCGCGCGCAGATCGACCAACTCCAAGGCAAAGCCGACCCCGCGGTGCCGTCAGGCGCCACCGCCTTTGTGCCGCTCTCATCCATCAAGCGGACCTGACGGTTCGCACAACATGTAACCGCTGATGAACGAATACGACGTCGTGGTGATCGGCGCGGGCACCGGGGGGTACGTGGCAGCGATCCGCGCCGCCCAGCTGGGACTGAAGGTCGCGGTCGTCGAGAAGCAGAAGGCGCTTGGCGGGACATGCCTGATCTGGGGCTGCATCCCGACGAAGGCGCTGCTCGAGCACGCCCACGCGCTGAAGATCGTCCAGCACGCAAAGGAGTGGGGCATCTCGATTCCCGGCGACGGGGTTCGCCTCGACATGCCGCAGGTGCAGGCGCGCAAGGACCGGGTCGTCAACGGCCTGACCAAGGGCATCGAGTTCCTGTTCAAGAAAAACAAGATCGACTGGATCAAGGGCACGGCGCGGTTGACGGGAAGCGGCGGCGTCGAGGTCTTCGAAGGCGACGCGCAGCGGCTGCGCGCACGCAAGGAGATCATCGTCGCCACCGGATCGGCGCCGCGCAGCGTCCCCGGCATTCGGATCGACCGCAAACGCATCATCACCAGCGACGAAGCGATCGGCCTGCGCGAGGTGCCGAAGTCGATCGCCATCCTCGGCAGCGGCGCCGTCGGGGTCGAATTCGCTTCCATCTTCCGGCGGTTCGGCAGCGAGGTCACCATCCTCGAGCTGCTGCCCCGGCTGGTGCCCGTCGAAGACGCGGCGGTGTCGGCGGAACTGGCAAAGTCGTTTCGGAAGCAGGGCATCACCGCGCACACCGGCGCACGCGTCACGAGCGCGAACGTGGCCGGGGATCTCGTCGAGGTGGGAGCGCAGCTCGAGGACGGCAGCACACAGACGATCCGTGCCGAGTATCTCCTCGTCGCAACCGGCCGCGGACCCGTGACGGATGGCCTCGACGTCGAGCGCGTGGGGCTCGACCTCGAGAAGGGGTACATCAAGGTCGATCCTCAGTATCGGACCAACGTCCCCGGGATCTCGGCAATTGGCGACGTCATCACGCTGGGCAGCGCGCCGCACCCCCAGCTCGCTCACGTCTCGTCGGCGGAGGGCATCGTCGCGGCCGAGCGCATCGCGGGACACGAGGTCAGGCCGATCAACTACGATCACGTGCCGGGCTGCACCTATTGCGACCCGGAGATCGGCAGCGTCGGCCTCACCGAGCAGGAAGCGCAGGAGCGGGGCTACGATGTCCGGGTGGGAACGTTTCCGTTCGGCGTGCTGGGGCGGGCCAAGATGGCCGGCGAAACCGACGGCTTCGTGAAGATCGTCGCGGAGAAGAAATACGACGAGGTGCTCGGCGTTCACATGATTGGCTCGCGGTCGACCGAGCTCGTCGCAGAAGCGACGCTGGCGCTCGGTCTCGAATCGACCGTGGAAGAGCTGATCCGGACGATCCACGCGCATCCCACGATGGCGGAGGCCGTTGGCGAAGCTGCGCATGCCACCCACGGGGCGGCGATACACTTTGTACGGGTAATCGGGACCTTTCAGGCCCGCCGTCGACGAGTTGAGCCCTCGACTACCAGGGCCGACCCTCGATCCCGACAAGCGAGATATGCCATGACCGATGTCGTGATGCCGCAGATGGGCGAGTCGATCGCCGAAGGCACGATCGTCCGCTGGATCAAGAAGGTTGGCGAGAAGGTCGAGCGCGACGAGCCGCTGTTCGAGATTTCCACGGACAAGGTCGACGCCGAAATCCCTTCGCCGACTGCCGGCGTGCTCACCGAGATCCGTCACAAGGAAGGCGAAACGGTCCCGGTCAACAGCGTCGTCGCCGTGATTGGGCCCGCCGGTGCGAAGGCTGAGGCACCTCCCGCTCCCGCCGCACCAAGAGCTCAAGCGTCCGCTCCGCCGCCCGCCAAGCAACAGGGCGACGGCAGCTCGGCGCCGTTGTCGGCGGCGCCCGCGGCCCCCGCGCCCGCCGCACGGCCACAGCCGTCGCGGCCCGAACCGCCACCCGTCGGTAGGGCGACCCTTTCAGAGTCGCCGCAGCCGAGACCAGCCGCGGCTGCAGCCCCGCAGTCGTCGGAGGAGGCGCTGCGCCAGCGGTCGTCTCCGCTCGTCCGTCGCATCGCGAAGGAGCACAACGTCGACATCTCGGAAATCCAGGGCTCTGGCATCGCAGGGCGTGTGACGAAGGACGACATCCTCGGCTTCATCGCGCGCGGCGGCCCATCTGGCACGCCCGCCGAGGCTGGCCGGCCGGCGCCAGCGGCCGGTGGGGAGTCCGCGCGGCCCGCGGCTCCGGCTGCGCAGAAGCCGGCCGCTGCGCTGGCCGGTCAAAGCGTGCCGATGTCGGTCATGCGCAAGAAGATCGCCGAGCACATGATCGCGAGCCGGCGGACGTCGGCCCACGTGCATTCGGTGTTCGAAGTCAATTTCCACCGCGTGGCCCAGATCCGCGAAGCGAAGAAAGCGGAGTACGAACGTGCGGGCGCGAAGCTGACCTACTTGTCATTCATCCTGAAGGCCGCGGTGGATGCGCTGCGAGCCGTGCCGATCGTGAACGCCTCGGTCGACGGCGACACCATCGTCTACCACAAGGCGATCAACGTCGGCATCGCCGTCGCGCTCGACTGGGGACTGATCGTGCCCGTCGTCAAGAATGCCGACGAGAAGAACCTCCTGGGCTTGAGCCGGGCGGTCGCCGATCTGGCGAACCGGGCACGCAGCAAGCAGCTGAAGCCCGACGAGGTCGCGGGCGGGACGTTCACGATCACCAACCCTGGCGTGTTCGGCGCGCTGTTCGGCATGCCCATCATCAACCAGCCGCAGGTGGCGATTCTCGGCGTCGGCGCGGTCGAAAAGCGACCGGTGGTTGTCGACGACGCGATCGGCATCAGGCCGATGGCGTACTTGTCGCTCGGCTACGACCACCGCATCATCGACGGCGCCGTCGCCGACGAATTCCTGTCGCACGTCAAGAAGATCCTGGAAACGTGGGATCCGAACGACGCCTAGAAGTTCGTCAGCTGGGACTCGTTCCCTACGCCGAAGCGCTGTCGATGCAGCGGCAGCTGGTCGAAGAGCGGCGGGCCGGCCGCATCGAAGACGTCCTGCTGCTGGTCGAGCATCCCCACGTGTTGACCCTCGGTGTCAAAGGCGACGGCGGACGCTCGCACGTCCTGGCCAGCGCCGACATGCTGGCCGCCCGCGGCGTCGAGATTCACGAGGCGGGAAGAGGCGGAGACATCACGTATCACGGGCCGGGGCAGATCGTCGGATACCCGATCCTCGATCTGCGTCCCGATCGCTGCGACGTGCATCGCTACGTGCGCGATCTGGAAGAGGTGCTGATTCGGACCGCCGCCGACTTCGGCGTGGACGCGGGCCGGGTTGAAGGGCTGACCGGCGTCTGGACGGGACCGGATCGCCGCGCGAAGCTGGCCGCCATCGGCGTCCGGATCTCCCGCTGGATTACGAGCCACGGGTTCGCCTTCAATGCGTCAACCGATCTGGGCTTTTTCGACCTCATCGTGCCGTGCGGGATTGCCGATCGGGGCGGTCACGTCGCTCCAACAGCTGGGCTGGCGGGGCACTATTGATGAGGTAGAACACCGCATCGCCGGGCACTTCCTCGCCGTCTTCGATCGGACGCTGGTTTCCTGAGCCTTCGACCGTAACATACTGACTTCAGGCCACTTTCAATAGGACCTGGCTGGTCGGAATTTTCCGGCCCGCCGAGGGGTTTATACCCGCAGCGAAAGGCCATCTCATGCGGGACGACAACGCACTCTTAGATCGATTGCAGGCCGGCGACGAGCGAGCCGTCGGCGAGCTGGTCGATACCTACGGCCAGCGAATCTACCAGCTCGCATTCCGGTACCTCAGGAACAGGGAAGACGCGGAAGAGGTGACCCAGGACGTGCTGTTCAAGGTGATCCGGAAGGTCAGCGCGTTTCGAGGCGACTCGGCGCTTTCCTCGTGGATCTACCGGATCACGTTCAACACCGCCATGTCGCGGCTGCGCACCGGCGAAGCATCAAACCCTTCCGTCGGACGAGCCGGTGACGATCGACGGCGGCCGCCGCATCAAGCGGGAGCCCGCGGATTGGTCGGAGTTGGCGGACGAGCGCGTTTTCCGAGCCGAGCTCCGGCGGCGCGTGCTCCGCGCCATCCTCGCGCTGCCCGTGATCTACCGCGCGCCGGTCGTGCTTCGCGATCTGCAGGGGCTGTCCACGGAGGAGGCGAGCGCGCGGCTGCGGGTGAAGGATCAGACGCTCAAGTCGCGCCTGCATCGCGGCCGCCTGATCCTGCGCCGGCAGCTCGCGGATTTCGCCGGCGGGCTGGAACTGCACCGAGCGGCCTGATCGCGGAATTTAAGATTTAAGATATTTCAGATTTAAGATTTGAGTTGCTGCCGCCGAGTCCGAAGCGCCATTCGCCAATCTGAAATCTTAAATCTGAAATCATAAATCTTAAATTTCAAGCACTTACAGCGTCATCGCGTTCTCGAGGGCGACGCGGTCGTGCGCGCTCAACGTCATGGTTTCGACCGGCGCGACGCCGCCAGGCCCGAGCCGCACGGGCAGGGCGGCCGCCTTGAATCGACGGCCCTTCGAGTCGTCCGGAGCGATGAATGCGGTGATCGACTGACGAGAGCTCCCCAGTACCGACTGAATGGCCTTGGCGGCAGCGGCCGCGAGTGCGATGGGACCTGGCGGCCAGAGCGGCGCGACACGGGCGGCGATTCTTCGTCGTGCAGCCTGGTCGAGGACGGAAGTCGCCAGGAAACCGCCGATCGTTGCCTCGTCCCAGGGGATGACGACCTGGGCCGGCGGGATCCCGACCAGAGTCAGCGCGACATCTTTCGGTGAGGCGTCAGCTTCGAGGGCGACCAGCGCGCGGACCGCTGATGCCAGCGCCTCGGGGGCCGTTCCGAACAGGCGCTCGCGCGCGTAACCGAGTTCCCTGACACCGCGTTCGACGACCTCCCGCTGGGACGCCCCTGCGGCTATCACCACGCTGCGCTCCGCGGTCCCTCGCAGGCGCTTCAGCATCAGCAGCGCCTCGTCGCCCTGCCACTCGCCGCCGCGCACCCGGTCGGCAAGCACGATGACGTGGCCTGCCAGCGGCGCTGCGAGATCGGTGTGCCCGCTGACACGCGTCGCGAATTGCTCGACTGGCGCCGCCTGCATGATGTCGAGCGCCTTGCCTGCCGCGACCTGTCCGGCATCGTCAACCAGGCGGACGATCGAAGCGCTCTCCGAGCGCGCCAGGATGTGGGCGAGCGTGCCGCCCAGCTCGCCCGCTCCGAGGATGACGACGTCGACGACGTCGCGCATAGGTCCGCGTATTGTACCTGATGTGGCGCCGTTCGGCGTTCGCGTGCTCTCGGGGGACGTTCGGCGTTCGTCGACGAACGCGCGACGAACGACGAACGCACGAACGACAGGATCTAACATAGAGACGTCATGCAAACCTTGACGGGGAAAGCGGCGTTCGTCACCGGCGGCTCACGCGGGATCGGTCTGGCGATCGCACGCGCGCTGCTGGCGGAGGGCGCGCAGGTCACCATCACGGGGCTCGACGAGGCGCACCTGTCGGCGGCACGGCGTCAGCTCGAGGGTGCAGGCCCCGGATCCGTCGAAGCGCTTCGCGCCGACGTGCGCAAGTACGACGACGTCCGGCACGCCGTCGACGCGACCGTGGCGCGGTTCGGCGGCCTCGACTACCTGGTGAACAACGCCGGCGTTGGCGTCTTTGCCGACGTCGCCGACATGACGCCCGAGCAATGGGCGCGGGTCATCGACACGAATCTCACGGGTGTCTTCTACGCGTGCCATGCGGCGCTGCCGCACCTGCGCAAGCGCGGCGGCGGCTTCATCGTCAACATCAGCAGCCTCGCCGGCAAGAATGCCTTTACCGGAGGATCCGCGTACTGCGCTTCGAAGTCGGGCTTGAACGCGTTCAGCGAAGCCCTCATGCAGGAAGTCCGCTACGACAACATCCGGGTGAGTTCCGTCATGCCGGGATCGGTCGCAACAGGGTTTTCAGGGAACGATGAGGCGCGCGGATCCGACTGGAAGATTTCGCCCGACGAAGTAGCGGAGGTCGTTCTCAACCTTCTCCGCCACAACCCGCGCAGCCTGCCGAGCCGCGTCGAGCTGCGGCCGTCAAAACCGCGGAAATGATGTCCTCTTGAGGTGTTATGTCGGTATTCGAGAAGCACCGCGACACGCTCGAACAGCACGAAACGATGATGGGCAGCGCGCGCGGTCGCCTTGCGGTCGCGCTCGACCTCCTGACCGATTCGCTGGCGCTCGTCGGCCAGCACGGCGTCTACTGCCGCAGCGAGCGTTTTCCGGGAAAGCCGAAGATGGACATTGCGATGGTGCTCGAGCAGCTGGACGATGCGAAGCAGCTCGTACAGAGCGCGATGGATGAGATGCAAGACGAGGCGGGCCTGAAGGCCCGCACTACGCCCGTCATCGGATGCGGTCTTCCAGGACTTCCTCTTCCACCGCTGCGACTGCGGGGTCTGCGACTGGAGCTGTTGAAGGTCCCCACCGCGACTCGATCACGAGCCAGATCACGCCGGGCAGGCAGAACAGCGCCCCGAGCACGAACGACATCCGTCGCGGACTCCAGCCGGCCTGGTCGAGCGCATACGCGGTGAGATAACTCGACGCGGACGACGTGAGCGTCACGAGTGCCAGTTCCGCGGCGAACACCCGGCCGCGAAATCGGTCCGGTACCTCGAGCTGAAGCAGGACCGTGCTGAATACCCACAGGATCGCACCGCCGAAATGGGCGAGGAGCACGCAGAGCGCCGCCAGCGGCAGCGTCGGCGCGAACGCCAGCGCGATATAGAAGGCGCCAACGATGAAGTAGGCCGGGCCGATCGATCGACGCAGCCCGTCCGGCTGCTGGCCGAGGATCCACCGCAGCGCGATCGGCCCGAGCGCGGCGCCAATGCCGCGAGCACCGTAGAGCACGCCGATCCCGGCCGCCGTGCTGCCGCCGACCGGGAACACCCGCTGGCCGAAGACCGACAGGAGCAGAAGGACGCCACCCGCCAGCCCCCAACCCGCCTTGACGAACATCAGCGCGGCGACGTGCGCCCGGGCGCGGACGTATCGCAGACCTTCCAGCAGGTCCGGGATGCCGGTCAGCGCGAACCATCCGGACAACGGCGGCGCCGGCGGCGGCGTCGAGTCGTAGCGCGTCTGCGCGATGAAGTACGCCGACGTGAAGAACGAGAGCGCGTTGATCACGAACGCCACGTTCCGGCCGGCCAGCGCCGTGACGAGGCCGCCGATCGACGCGCCCAGCGCCAGCATCGCCGACCACGTCGCGCTCGACAGCGCGTTGGCCGGCATCAGCTCGCGCTGCGACGTGATGTTCGGAATGGTGGCGGTTCGGGCGGGTTCGAAAAACGACGTGGCGGCGACGGTCACCGCCATCACGACGTATGCGATCCACACCTGGTCCGGCCTGCGGACGAGGAGCAGCCCGAGGATCAGGAGCCCGCGCAGGATGTCGGCCGCAATCATCAGCCGGCGCCGGTCGAAGCGATCGACGACCACGCCAGCCACCGGGCTGACGAGCGCCACCGGCAGGAACTGGACGATCAGCATCCACGCGACCATCGTCGCCGAGCCGGTCAGGTCGAGGACCAGCGCGAAGACGGCGACGGTGTTGAACCAGTCGCCGAGCTGCGAGATCGTCTGGCCGACGTAGAGGAGACGGAAGTTCCGGTTCTCCCTGAGGAGAGCGAGATAGGGATTCACGCGCGACTATAATTCTCTCCGATCAATGCTCGAGTCGGTTGCCCACTACAAGATCCTCGAACGCATTGGGGCCGGGGGTGTCGGCGAACTGTATCGGGCCCGCGATACCCAGCATGGACGGACGGTCGCGCTCAGGGTGGTGCGGCACGACCTCGTCGCCGATGCCCAGCGCTTCGCCCGTTTCCTCGAGGATGCCAGGAAGACCGCGGCGCTCTCCCATCCGAACATCGCCACCGTGTTCGAAACCGGCGTCGATGAGGGCCGGCTGTTCCTCGCGTCCGAGTACGTACCCGGCCAGACGCTCCGGGGAACGATTGGCGGCCACGCCATCAATCCCCGGCGGGCGCTCGCGTTCGCGGCGCAGATTGCCGACGCGCTCGCGGAGGCGCACTTTGCCGGGATCATCCACGGCGACCTCCGGCCCGACAACGTGATGATCACGCCCAAAGGGAACGCCAAGGTCCTGGATATGGGGCTCGCGGTCTGGACGGAAGGCGGTGCGGCCCGCGCACGAGCGGGACGCGCCACAACGACGACGGCGTTGCAGGACGGAGTCGTGGCTCGCACGGCCCCCTACATGTCGCCGGAACAGGCGCTCGGCGAAGCGGTCGATTACCGCACCGACATCTTCTCGCTCGGCGTCGTGCTGTTCGAGATGCTCACGGGCCGCGTGCCGTTCCTGGCGTCCGCGGCGACGGAGGTGACGCAGGAAGCGGTCCACGGTCCGCTCGTCCCGCCGACGACACTCAACAAGTCGCTGCCTGCCGAGGTCGACGCCATCGTCGAGCGGATGCTCGCGAAAAGCCCGGCCGAGCGCTACGAATCGGCCGCGACTGCGGCCGCCGAGCTGCGAGCCGTCTCGAAGATTCTCGAGGCGCGCCCTGCCGCACCGCCGCCGGCACCGGTTCGTGCGTCGCAGCGCTCGTCGAAGGCAGGCTGGATCGCGGCCGCTGGCGATCCTTGCCGCCATAGCGGCGCTCATCTGGTTCGCTGCGCGGATGTAGCGGCGGACTTCTGCAGGCGGACATAGGCGGACCTAAGAGGCCCTGAGAGGTCCGCCCTACAAGCGCTCTCGCGAGAATCTCCGGCAGCCGCTGCGTGAACGCCGAACGCGCCAGGACGTCGTCCACGCCGGCCTTGCGCGCGGCCTCGATGACGTCGGTTTGAACGTGGGACGCAAAGCCGACGATGGGGATCTTGGTCAGCTGGGGGTCGGCCTTCATCTGTCCGACCGTGCCGAGCGGATCGGTGCGCGGATTGTTCAGGTCGAGAATCACCAGCTGTGGAGGCGAGCTCCGCATCTCGGCCAGCGCCGCATCGGACGATCGCGCGAACGTGATCGGCACACCGACATGGGCGGCGGCCGCCTTGACCTTCGACGTGAACATCAGATCGTCGAGGATTGCTAGAATCACCTCGTGATCATAATCGAGACGCGCGCGGTCGAGCCGTTCTTCAAGAACGGCTTCCTGGTGGCGTGCCCGAACACCGGCGAGGCCGTACTCATCGATCCCGGCGACGAGGTTCCCGAGCTGCTGGACATCGCCGGCAGGCGGAAGTTCGCGATTCGGCACATCCTCCTGACCCACGGCCACGTCGATCATGTGACCGGTGTCGCCGCCGCCAAGCGCGCGCTCAGCGTGCCGGTCCACCTGCATCGCGACGACCTGTTCCTCTACGAGCGGGCGATTGAGATGGGCCGGCAGTTCGGACTGTCTGTCGAACCTCAGCCGCCGATCGATGAGTTCTTTGCGCCCGGCGAGGTCATCGCGTTCGGCGAGTGCGTGGCCACGCCGCATCACACGCCGGGCCATTGTCCCGGCGGCGTCTGCCTGCAGATCGGGTTGAAGCAGGGGGCCGGCAAGGACCTCTTCGTGGGCGACACGCTGTTCGCCGGATCGATCGGGCGGACCGACTTTCCCGGAGGCGATCACGCGACGCTCATCGCGTCGATCCGGACCGTGCTGTTCGCGTTTGGCGACGACGCCCGCGTGTATCCGGGGCACGGCCCTGCGACGACGATCGGCGAGGAACGCCGGACGCAATCCGTTTCTGAAGTCCGAAGTCGGAAGTGAGCGGACCTAAGGTCCGCGACGACGGCCGCCCGTCAGGCGTTCAACGCCTTCTCGACTTTCAGTTCGACGCGTCCAATCCGCAGGCGGTCGCCGCTCGTCAGCCGCGCGCGCTCGATGCGCTTGTCGTTGACGTAGGTGCCGTTGGTGCTGGCGAGATCGACGACTTCCAGGTTATCGAGGCCCGCTTCGAGCCGGCAGTGCAGCCGCGAGACAAGCGCCGCCTCCAGGATGAAATCGGCGCGCGGCGCGCGGCCGACCGTCTTCGTCGCGCCCGGCGACACACGAAAGGTAATCGGTCCGGCTTCGGAATCGGCGGCGTGCAGGATCCACATGTGGGAATCAGCGAGCGGCGGCGGGCAGCGTCTTCTGCAGCCAGGTCGCCAGCGCGCCGGTGACGGCAGCGCTCACCGTGCGGTCCGGGAGGGTGCCGTACTCGTCGATCTCGCCGGTGGTTGCGGGAACCAGCAGATGGTTGACGCCCGGAACCCGGACGACTTCGACCGAGCCACGGCGGCGCGCGCGCGCCAGCTGCTCGAGGCTGTCGGCGTTCGATGGGCGCCACCTGCCCGTCGAGCTCGCCGTGCATGACGAGGAGCGGCTGTTCGACGTCGCGCATGATCCTGGCCGGGTCGAACGTCAGGAAGCTGTGGAACCACGGTGTCTCGGCCTGCCGGCGAACGTCGGGATCGACGCCTTCCCAGCCTGTCGCCGGTCATGACGGCGCTTTGAATCTGCTTCTGCAGCGCCAGTGCGGCCTGTTTTTCTGCTTCGGGGCGCGTCGATTGCTCGAGCGACCTCGTCACTTGCGCGAGGTTGGCCTCGGCACCCTTCGTCCCGATCGAGGCGATCAAGGCAGCCGCGGCAATCCGATCCTCCTTCGATGCCGCGATGAGGGCCACCGGCCCCCCGTCGCCATAGCCGACGACCGCGATCCGGCGTCGGTCGACGTCCTTCCGGCTGCCGAGATAGCGGACGGCGGCGCGCACGTCTTCGGCGTAATCGTCGAGCGTGGCAGCTTCGGGGCGGCCGCCGCTCTGGCCCACTCCGCGCTTGTCGTACCGAAGGACGTGGAACCCGGCATCGGCAAGGGCGCTGGCGATGTGGCCGAAGATCGGGATGCCTGCGACGGTTTCGTCCCGATCGGTCGGGCCGGAGCCGCTGATGAGCACAACCGCCGGCCGCGGCTTGCCGTCGGCGTCCGGGGGTTTGGAGAGCGTCGCGGCGATCGAGAAGCCATTCGCCTGGACGCGCACCTGCTCGTCACTCGGCGCGCGACACCGTCACCCGGCGCGATGAGACCGACGCGATGTCTTCGCGGACGACTTCCAGGCTTTGCGCGGGAACGCTGACCCGCAGCAGGCGTCCCGATTCGTCGCCCCAAATTTCGCCGGCGACCGGTGGACCGGCCGGCACCTCGAGGGTGATCGGCGTCCGCCGTGCCTTGATGACGCGGCTCACGGTTTGGATCTGCTCTTCAACAGGCGGGCCGACCGTGATCGACGCCGAGCCCAGCGGGGCAATGTAGACCGGGAGTTTCGCGCCTGGCTGCGCCCCGTGAAGCCGGGCCGAGAGCGCTTCGTACGGCGCGAAGACGAGATTCGGCAGCAGGACTGCCGATTCGTCGATCGTGTGGGTTTGATCCGATCCGGTGCCCGCTGAGGTCATCTCGTTGCGGGCCGTTGTCGCCGTGACGACGGTCTTCAGCGTCGTCGCCTGGCCGCGCGTGGTGGCGTCGATGAACAGGCTGAGCGGTTTCCAGTCGGCGTCGTACCGCACTTCCAGGTTGCGCGTGATGACGTCGAGCGGCGGCCCGAGGCGGCCGTCTCCCGAGATCGTCCATCCGCTCGCGGTGCGTGCAACCGTAACCTGTTCGGTCCCGACCGGCATGGCGCGGACGAAGATCGTGAACGTGGAAGCTGCCGGCGCGGCTGCCTGTGTGCCCGCCGGTTGAGCGTTGGCGATGCCCGCGCACACGGCCATCGCTCCCGCCAGAACGGCGCAGAGAGCGCGGCTAGAATGAAGCGAGGGCATGCCTCAGCATAACAGCTATCACCAAGCGCGCAGTGCGGCCGCGATCGTCGACCGCTCCGACCGGGCGTGGGTCGTCGTGTCTGGAGCCGATCGGCGCTCGTACCTGCATGGGCTGCTCACCAACGACATCGCGGCGCTCGAGGCGGGCCAGGGTTGTTACGCCGCGTACCTCACGCCTCAGGGCCGAATGATTGCGGACCTCTGGGTGTACGAGCTGGGCGATGTGCTTCTCCTGTCGATGACCGCGCGACGTCAAGCCGGCCGTGCTTGCCAGGCTCGATCAGTTCATCTTCACCGAGGATGTGCAGCTGGGCGACGTCAGCGACACGTTCGCCGCGACGGCAATCGTCGGACCTCGCGCCGCCGCCGTCGTCGCGGATGCGATCGGCACCCCGGTCGATCGACTGGCGCAACTGCCGGAGCATGGCAACGTGCGTATCGACTTCTAGGGGCAACCGGCGATCGTGCTCAGGACGACCGACACCGGCGAACCAGGGTTCGACGTGCTGGTGGAGACCCAGCATGCAGGCGCGCTGCGAGAGCGGCTTCACGCAGCCGGCGTCGTCGATGCCGATGCGGCCGTCGCCGAGGCGCTGCGCATCGAGGGCGGCGTGCCGAAGTTCCACCTGGATATGGACGAGGAGACGATTCCGCTCGAGGCCGGTATCGAAGCGCGCGCGATCAGCATGACCAAGGGATGCTACGTCGGGCAGGAGGTCATCATCCGGGTCCTGCATCGCGGCCATGGACGCGTCGCCAGGCGGTTGGTCGGGCTCACGTTGGAAGGAACGGCTGCACCCTCACCAGGATCGCCCGTGCAAGCGGACGGTCGGGACATCGGATCGATTACCAGCAGCGCCGTGTCACCTGCTCTCGAGAAGCCGATCGCACTCGCCTACGTCCACCGCGACTACGTGGCCGCCGGGACGGCAGTCTCGGTGAATGACACGCCAGCCATCGTCACACCCACTCCGTTCGTCTAGTCTATCCGAGGGGCTACGCGCTCGGACTCCCCACGCTCTCTCGCGCGCCGCGGTGTCGGCGCGCTCCGTTCGCGTAGCTCGCTCGCGCGCTCGCTCGCGACGCAGCTCGTTTCTGAGATAGCGTCTAAGGTTGGCGAGTCAGCAGCGCGATGAACTCCGTGTCGGCCGGCGGAAACTGCAGCGCCGCGAGGTCGCGCCGGTCCACCCACCGCATTTCCTGACCGAGCTGTGGCCGCGGCTCGCCTCGCAGCGGCAGCTGAAGAAGTGCAGCTCGACCCGCCGGTCGCCGTAGTCGTGGCTGGTCGACGAGCAGCTCGGATTCGACCGACGGCGTCGACCGCCAGTTCTTCCCGAAGCTCGCGCACGAGGCACTGCTCGAGTGTTTCGCCCGGCGCGCACTTGCCTCCGGGAAACTCCCAGTGCCCTTCGAGGTGGACGCCTTCCGGCCGCTTCGTCACGAGAATGCGGCCTTCGCGCTCGATGACGGCGGCGGCGACGACGAGGCGGATCATTCGGCGCTGCGGCCCGCGGACGGGGAAGAGCGGCACGCCGAGACCATCGGGCACACCAGGCATTTCGGGTTGCGGGCCACGCACACCATGGCGCCCAGGTCCATCAGCGCCTGGTTGAAGTCGAAGACATCGCGTCGGGGCACGAGCGCCTCCGAGACGGCCCAGAGGTGCCGCTTCATCGCGTGGCTCTTCAAGTCGCCCTTGCCGACGAACACGCGGAACAGCACGCGCGCCACGTTGGTGTCGAGAATCGCGGCTCGTTGACGGAACGCGAAGCTGCGGATCGCGCCGGCGGTGTACGCGCCAATCCCCTTGAACGACAGCAGCGTTTCCTCGTCCGCCGGAAGCTGCCCCCCGTATCGCTCCACGGCCTCGCGTGCGATCGTCTGGAGCCGGCGCGGCCGGATGTTGTAGCCAAGCGGATACCACGCGGCGGTGACTTCGCCTTCCGGCGCGGCGGCGAGCGCTTCAAGCGACGGGAACCGGTCGAGCCACTCGACGTACTTCGGCAGGACGCGATCCACCTGCGTCTGCTGCAGCATGATTTCGGACACGAGGATGTGGTACGGATCGTCGGTCTGCCGCCACGGCAGATCGCGGCCGTGACGCTTGTACCACGTCAGCAGGCGCCGGCGGAAACGGCGCCGTTCGGGCGTGGTTGGCATCGAGAGGCGTCTTCTCGTCCGGGCGTCTGACGGTCATCTCGTATACTTTCGGTCGGCCGTGAAAATCTACACCCGCACTGGCGACGCTGGCGAAACGTCGCTGTTCGACGGCAGCCGGGTCAGCAAGGCCGACAGTCGGGTCGACGCGTACGGCGATGTCGACGAACTGAATGCCTGGCTCGGCCTCGCCCGCGCCGCCCGCCTGGACGCCGATCTGGACCAACCGCTCGTTCGCATTCAGCAGGACCTGTTCGCCCTCGGTGCGCAGCTCGCGGATCCGGGCGAGCGGATCGCGGAGCGCGTGCTCAAGGCGTCGCTGGCGGATGCCGACGTCGAACGGCTGGAGGCCCTGATCGACCGCCTGGAGTCGGAGCTGCCGCCGCTCCGGCGGTTCATCCTCGCCGGCGGTTCGCCTGCCGGCGCCGCGCTGCACGTGGCGCGCACCGTCTGCCGGCGCGCGGAGCGCCGGATCGTCTCGCTCGCGCCGGTGCCGGACGCCGTCTTGATCAAGTATGTGAACCGGCTGTCCGATCTGCTGTTCGTGCTCGCGCGCGTCGTCAACCATCGGGCCGGCGTGCCCGAGATCGAGTGGTGAGGAGAGGTCACCCGGCCTCCACGACGCGTTTGACGGCGTCGAAGACGGCACGCGCCAGCTCCTGTGACACGCGCTCGCGAATCGCGCCGCATTCGACCAGCACGGTTCCCGTGACCGTGTCGATGGCGACGTCCCAGCGATCCCGGGCGATCCCTTCCGGGCGATCCTCGAAGGCGGCCAGCGGAGTGCCCGCATCGGTCGGCCGCCGCTGGCGCCGTCACGGTGGCAATCGGCGCGCCGTTGATCAGCACGCGAACCGCCGTGATCAAGTCCTTGTCGATCGACCGGTCGCCGTAATAGAAGCGTTTCGCGTCCTCACTGAACAACACCAGTTCTTCCGCGGTGGGCAGCTCGGCGACGATCGTCCGGCCCAGCGCCCGCTCCGAATCGTGCGCGCGCCGCCGCCGGCGGCGGTAATACTGCAGCGTCGTCGCCAGGCTGGCCGCGACGATGAGCAGGAGCAAGCGCGAGAATTCCCGCGACGAGATCACGCATTAGAATGCCGGGTGTGTCTCCGTGGCCCGAGCCGCTGGCGCGCGCGTACGCGACGTGCGAGCGCCTGGCGCAATCGCACTACGAGAATTTTCCGGTCGCCTCCCGGCTGCTGCCGAGCCGCGATGCGGCCGCATATCGCGGCCGTGTACGCCTTCGCGCGCGGGGCAGACGATATCGCGGACGAAGGCGCGGCGACCGCCGCGGAGCGGCAGCGGCGGCTTCAGGCCTGGCAGCGGCGGCTGCACGATGCGGCCGCGGCCGATCATGGCGGGACAGCGTCTCAGCGGGACGAGGATCTGGTGTTCGTCGCGCTCGGTCACACGATTCGATCGCTCGATCTGCCGGTGTCGCTCTTCGACGATCTGTTGAGCGCGTTCGGTCAGGATACCATGACGACCCGCTACGCCTCGTGGCGCGACCTGCTCGATTACTGCCGGCGATCGGCGAACCCGGTCGGGCGTCTCGTGCTGCGCATCGCGGGCTACCGCGACGACGCGCTCGACCGATCGTCGGACGCGCTGTGCACCGCGCTGCAGCTGACGAACTTCTGGCAGGACTTCGGGCGCGACTGGCGCGCCGGCCGGCTGTACGTACCGCGAGACGTGTTGAGCGCCGCTGGCGCACGCGAAGAGCAGCTCGGCGGTCCGCTCCTGCCGCCGGAATGGACGCGCGCGCTCGGCGCGTGCGTCGACTTCACGGCCGCAAGGTACAACGAGGGCCGCCGCGTCTGCGACGGCACGCGCGGGCGGCTGCGCTACGAGCTGCGATTGACGTGGCTTGGCGGCCGGCGCATCCTCGACCGCGTCGACGAGGTCCGCGGTCGGCTGCTGCAGCACCGGCCGGTGCTGGGCGCGGCCGATGTTCCGGCGCTGGCGTGGCGCTTCTCGACGTGGCGGGGCGCCGCGGCCTGATGGCAAGAAAGACCAGCTTTTACTACGCGTTCCTGGTCTTGCCGCCCGAGCAGCGGCGGGCGATCATCGCCGTCTGGGACTTCTGCCGGGCGGTTGACGATGCCGTCGACGAAGCAGAACAGGGGCAACGGCAGGAGGCGCGCGAGGCGGTCTGTTTCTGGCGCGCCGAGCTGGCTCGATGCTACGAGAGCGGCGTTCCGCAGACGCCTCAGGGACGCCGGCTGCAACCGTTCATTGCCCGCTTCGACCTGCCACGGCGATGCGTTCGTTGACGTGATCGACGGCGTGGCGATGGATCTCGACACGACGCGCTACCAGACGTTCGACGAGCTGCTGGAGTATTGCCACCGCGTCGCCTCGGCGGTCGGCTTGATCTGTATCAGGATCTTCGGCTGCCGCGATCCGCGGGCGCGCGAATACGCGCTCAATCTCGGCGTCGCGCTGCAGCTCACCAACATCATCCGCGACATCAAGGACGATCTGGCGCGCGGCCGCGTGTACGTGCCGCTCGACGACCTCGCGGCCGCCGGCTGCACGGTGGCCGACCTGGCCGCCGGCCGGATGACGCCACGCGTCCGACAGGTCATTGCCTTCGAGTGCGGCCGGGCGCGGGACTACTATCGGCGGGCGGTCGCCGCTCGGCCCGAACAGGATCGGCGCCGGCTGGCCGCCGCGGAAATCATGCGGGCGGTCTACTTCGAGACGCTGCGGCGCGTCGAACGGCGCGACTACGACGTCTTTTCAGGCCCGACGCGGGTCGCGCGTCCCATCCAGGCGGCCATCGCGATCAGGCAATGGCTCTGGCCCCAATGACCTACGACGCGATCGTCGTCGGCGCGGGATTCGCGGGACTCAGCGCCGCAGTACGCCTCGCCCGGCACGGCGCCCGCGTCCTGGTGCTCGAAGCGCGAAGCCGGCTGGGCGGCCGCGCGACGGCCTTCAACGACCGTGAGACAGGCGAGCTCGTCGACAACGGGCAGCACGTGCTGCTCGGGTGCTACCGCGACACGCTCACCTTCCTGGAACACATCGGCGCGCGCGACAACGTGTCGTTCCAATCGGCGCTGGCGTGACGATGGTGGACCGGGACGGCGTGCGCAGCCGGCTCGATCTCCCCAGCCTGCCACCGCCGCTCCACCTGATTGCCGGCGTCTTCGACTGGCCGGCGCTCGCGTGGAAGGATCGGCTGGCGGTTCTGCGGATGCGGACGCCGATTCGGATCGCGCGGCGGGCGCTTGAGCCCGGGGCGCACGCGATTGCCGCATCGCCCGGAGAGACCGTCGAGAACTGGCTGATCCGCAACGGCCAGACGGCGCGGTTGCGGGAGATGCTGTGGGATCCGCTGGCGCTGGCCGCCCTCAACCAGCAGCCGTCGCACGCCGCCGCGCCCGCTTTTGCCCGCGTGCTCGCCGAGATGTTTGGATCCGACCCGAAGGCGGCGGCGATCGGCATTCCGAACCGGCCGCTCGACGCGATGTACGCCGAGCCGGCGCGCGCCTTCCTCGAACAGCAGGGCGGTGCCGTCAGGACGGGGGCGCCGGCGAAGATCGGGCTCCAGGGAGACCGGCTGCTCCACGTGTCGAGCTGGTGCGGACCGGTTCGAGGCGCCCATCGTGGTCTCGGCGGTTCCCTGGTTCGCGTTCGCGGATGTGTTCGACGGGAATCACGATCCGATCCGAAACATCGTGACCGACGCCCGCGAGATGCAGTCGTCGCCGATCGTGACGGTGAACCTCTGGCTGGACCGCCCGATCTTCGACGAGCCGTTCGTCGGCCTCCCGGGCCGCGACGATGCAGTGGGTCTTCGACAAGCGGCAGGCGTTTGGCGGCTCGGCCTCCCACCTCTCGCTCGTCTCGAGCGGAGCCGCCGTGGTGGCGAATCGGGCCAACGGCGAGCTGATCGCCGTGGCACACGAGGAGCTGCTGCACGCGTTTCCGCGCGCGCGGTCCGCCAGGCTCCTGCGCGCCACGGTCGTTCGCGAGCCGCGCGCGACGTTCTCTCTTGCGCCGGGCCAGCCGCGGCGGCCCGAGACGGTCACGGCGGTGCGAGGCCTGTACCTCGCCGGCGACTGGATCGACACCGGCCTGCCCGCCACGATCGAGAGCGCCGTGCGCAGCGGACATCGGGCCGGCGACGCCGCGCTGGCCCGGGCATGACCTCGATCGTCGTCCACTACAAGGAGCTCGCGCTCAAGGGACGGAACCGCCCGTGGTTCGTGCAGATGCTGGTCCGCAACCTGAGGGTGGCGCTGGCCGGGCTCGACATCGTGGCGATCCGATCGATCATGGGCCGGATCGAGATCGAGTTGGGGCGCGGTGCGTCCTGGTCCGAAGCGCGAGATCGCGTGCGGCATGTGTTCGGCATCGCGAACTTCTCGCACGCCGGCCGAGGATCCCACGACTTCGATAGCTTGGCCGACGGCCATTCTCCGGGACGCTCGGCGATCGGCATCCGCAGTCGTTCCGCGTCCGGGCCAGACGATCCGACAAGCGGTTCGCGTTCACGTCGCCGCAGATCGAACGGGAAGTCGGCGGGCGGATCAAAGACCGCACCGGCTGGCGCGTCGACCTCGAGCGATGCCGGAATTGAGCATCCACATCGAGATGCTGCCGGACCAGGCCTTCTACTTCTTCGGCAAGGAGCCGGGTGCGGGCGGCCTGCCGACCGGCACCGGCGGGCGCGTCGCGTGCCTCTTGTCCGGCGGGATCGACTCGCCGGTCGCCGCGTACCGCATGATGCGCCGGGGGTGCTCCGTGCTGCTCGTCCACTTTCACAGCTACCCGATCCTGTCCCGGGCATCGCAGGAGAAGGTGCGCGAGATCGCCGCGCTGCTGACGAAGTATCAGCTGCGATCGCGGCTGGTGCTGGTGCCGTTTGGCGAGCTGCAGCAGCAGGTCGTCCTCGGAGTGGCGCCCGAGCTCCGTGTCGTCATCTATCGCCGTCTCATGCTGCGGATCGCCGAGCGGCTGGCGCGGCGATGGCACGCCCGCGCCCTGGTGACCGGCGAAGTGATCGGCCAGGTGGCCTCGCAGACGCTCGAGAACATGACCGCGATTTCAGCCGCGACCGCCTTCGACGTACTGAGGCCGCTGGTCGGGATGGACAAGGACGAGATCACGGCCGAGGCCGAGCGCATCGGCACGCTGCCCATCTCGAACATCCCGGATCAGGACTGCTGCCAGCTGTTTACGCCGCGCCATCCTGCGACCCGCGCGCGTATCGACAGACGTCGAAACCGCCGAAGCCGTTCTGCCGATCGAGCGCGATGGTGGACGCCGCCGTGGCGGCGGCGTCGGTTGAGGATTTCAGGTTCCCGGTGTTGCTAGAATATCCGGCTGGCCGTTGAAGGTCCGCTGCAGGTCCGCCTGAAGGCGGACACTACGTACGCGTAGTGTCCGGCTTTAGCCGGACATTGGAGGATCCCATGTTCGCCTCAGTCAAGGAAATGACCGATGCCCTCAAGCCGGCGGCGGCCGTGTTGAGCGATCGCGTCAGCGTCACGAGCGCGTCGGCGGCGAGCCCCGAGCTCGTCGACAAGCTGGCCTGGACGGCTGCCTTTGGCGGCGACGCGGAGCTGCGCGGCACGGCCCGGTGGATCATTCGCAGCCTGGCGGCCGCCGCGGGCATCCGCCCGGCGTCGATTCACGACCTCTACATGGCGATGGGGCGCGGGAAGCGGGAGGGTTCACGGTTCCGGCGATCAACGTTCGCGCGATGGCGTACGACACCGCCCGCGCCGTCGTCCGTTCGGCGAAGGCCCTCGATGCCGGGGCGTTCATTTTCGAGATCGCGCGCTCCGAGATCGGCTACACCGAACAGCGTCCCCACGAGTACGCGGCGATCGTGATCGGGGCGGCGCTGCGCGAGGGGTTCAGTGGTCCGATCTTCATCCAGGGCGATCACGTCCAGACCAACGCGAAGAAGTACAACAGCCCCGAACGCGACAAGGAGCTCGAGACCTTGCGCGCGCTGATCAAGGAAGAAATCGCGGCCGGCTTCTACAACATCGACATCGACACCTCGACGCTCGTCGATTTGTCGAAGCCGACGCTGGCCGAGCAGCAGGAAGTCAACGTATCCCTCGCCGCCGACTTCGCGGCGTTCATCAGGAAGCACGAGCCACAGGGCGTCACCGTGTCGGTCGGCGGCGAGATTGGCGAGGTGGGCGGCAAGAACTCCGACGTCCACGAGCTGCACGCGTACATGGACGGCTTCAACCGTGCGCTGAAGGAGCGCGGCCGCGACCTGATCGGCCTCAGCAAGATCAGCGTCCAGACCGGTACCGCTCACGGCGGCTTCGTCAACGCCGACGGCAGCGTGCGGACCGACGTCAAGATCGACCTGAACACGCTCGAGGAGCTGTCCCGCGTCGCGCGCGACGAGTACAGTCTGGCCGGCGCCGTCCAGCACGGCGCGTCGACGCTGCCGCCGGAGGCCTTCGACGCGTTCCCGCGCGTCGGCGCCTGCGAGATTCACCTCGCGACCGACTTCCAGAACATGGTCTACGAGCACCCGCAGTTCCCGTCCGATCTGAAGGCCGAGATGTACGCGTGGCTGCGCGAGAACGCCGTCGAGGAGCGGAAGCCGAAGGATACCGAGGAGCAGTTCCTCTACAAGGCGCGGAAGAAGGCGATCGGTCCGTTCAAGCGGCGGATGTGGGGCATTGCCGACTCGTCGCCGGACCGCCATTGGCAAGTCGCTCGAGGAGCGGTTCACCTTCCTGATGCGCCAGCTGAAGATCGACGGCACCGCGGCCGCCGTCGCACGGTTCGTGCGCCCGGCGCAGGTGCCGATCGATCGCGAGGCCGAAATCGTCGCCGCCGGTGGAAAGATCACCGCGGCGGAGAAGAAGGCCGAAGGGCTCGCCGACTAATCCGGAATGCCGCCTTCGGGGACGTGGTTGGCCCCGCCCACCGGCCACCAGATCACGCTGAGTGGAACGCCGGGCACGTCCCAGTTCGTGTAAATGTCGACCGCCATCCACGCGCCGTTGAGCACGATCGTGATCTTGTCGGAAGAGATCGCGCCCGACGGATTCCGCTGACGGCCGGCCTCGTACCCGGCCACGTGCAGGTGCCAGATCGTGCGAAGCAGCAGCTCCTCGGTCAGGGCCGCCTTGAGGTTCCGGTCGTGGTGCGGCGCCGTGTTGTACGGAAACTCGGCTGCCGTGTTGTTCACCACCTGCTGCGCGCGGGCCTCGCTCAGGGGTCCATCCGCGACGTGGTACGGATTCGGAGCATCGGGTGGCGGCGGAGGCGGCGGCGGTGGGGGCGGAGGAGGTGCCGGCTCCGGAGCCTTCTTCCTCAGGGTCTCGCTGCCGGACACCGGGCCCGCACAGGTCGTCCCCGAGTAATCCACCCGCATCGAGTTCTCGTCGAGGATGTGGCCGGTTCCCGTCAGCGAGAACGGGCACGTGAGCCCGGCGCCGACAGCCTGGCCGCTCGCGGTCATCGGCACGATCGTGCCGTTGATGTGCCCCGAGGCCGACCCGGTGATGTCGACCGCGCCGTTCATGCAGCTGGCGCTGAAGTCACCCGCCATCGAGGTCGGCGTCTGGTTCGTGATCTTCCACTCGAAGTTGCCGCACGATTTCGGGTCGGGCGTGAGTAAAGCGCCATCGACGTCCAGACGCCGATGGCCTCTGGCGACAGGCCTCCGGGGCCGTTGGTACGCTGGTCGGGATGACGACGTCGCGGGATGATTCGAACCCGCAGGCGGCCGCCAGGAGTGACGCCGCCGCGATCCCCGCGACCGGATGAATTCTACGCACCATTGTGCAGTTCCTTATCGGCCGTGGGGGGATCGCCGATTACAAGATCGATCGCCGGCACACAATTGTGTACGCCGCGACCGAAAAGGTCGCAGTTTTTCCTAGAAAATAGGGCTACCTTGGGACCGGATGCAGGAGCCCGGCCAGGTAGTCGCGCAAACCCTCGTGCGTACTTCGGAAGGCCAGATTGTCCCAGGGAAGTGAAGATTTGTCGAACTCAGCCGTTTCCAGGCACTCGTCGTCGATGCACAGCGTGCCGCCAATCGCGGTCGCTGCGTACACGACGATCACCGGGGCGCGGCCCGCGTACGAGTAGATGTTCACCAGGCCGTCGAGGCGCACGTCCAGCCCGCATTCCTCGCGCGCTTCCCGGACCGCAGCGGTCGGGGAGCGTCTCGCCGCGATCCACGTAGCCGCCGGGGAATACCCATTTGCCGTATCCCGGGTCAATCGCGCGACGGACCAGCACAAGCCGATCGGTCGCCGATCGGATGATCGTCCCGACCGCAATCTTCGGGTCGAGGTAGAACACGAAGCTGCACGCGCCGCAGACCAGGCGTTCGGGCTCGTTCGATTTCAGCAGCCGCCGCTCGAGCGGGCTGCCGCATCTCGGACAGAAGCGGTAGCCGTGCGACTCGTCGTGCGGATGCAGATCCAGCTTCGTCACGCCTCGAAAAGTATAATTTGACGGATATGTCGATCCTGAAAGTCGCGCGGATGGGCCATCCCGTGCTGCGCCAGAAAGCTCGCTCCATCGATCGCAGCGACATCCGCAATCCCGTCGTGCAGAAGCTGATCGACGACATGATCGAGACGATGGTCGAGTACCACGGCGTCGGCCTGGCGGCGCCTCAGGTGCACGAGGGCCTGCGGCTGTTCGTCGCCAGCCTCGACCATGACGATGCCGGCGAGTCGCCGTCGACGCCGATGGCGATCATCAACCCGGAGATCACGCCGGTGGGTTCCGAGATTGACGAAGACTGGGAAGGGTGCTTGAGCATCCCCGACATTCGCGGTCGCGTGCCAAGGGCCGCCGAAATCATGCTGCGCGCCTGGGACCGGGACGGCGAGCGCATCGAGCTGCACGCCCGACACTACCCGGCGCGCGTCATCCAGCACGAAACGGATCATCTCGACGGCATCCTGTTCTTCGACCGGATGCGATCGTTTGATTCCCTCACCTTCCTCGACGAATACTCCCGCTACTGGGTAAAGGACTGACGTCCGGCTCAAGCCGGACGCTACGCTCGGGTCTGACGTCCGGCTCAAGCCGGACGCTACGAGATTTCCCTGGCGCGCCGCTTCGATTCGAGCGCCCGCTCTGACTGAAGCCGTTCGAGTTCGACGGAGGAGTGATCGGCGAACTGCATGGCGGCAGCAATCGCGCGGTGGCCCGCCACTTCGGCGATCGCCCGGTGCATCAGCTGGCAGACGCGCCGGTAGGACGGGTGGCCCTGCGGCGCGGTCCGCAGCTCGATGACGTGCATCGCCTCGCGCGCGTTCATGTCCATGTAGAACCGCACGCGGTAGGCCATCGCGACCGCGTACGACGCCGCCTCGTCGAGCCCGTGCGCGCGGAGCGCCGCCTCGAGCGAAGCCGATCGCTCCATCACGCTTCGCCAGTCGGCGAGCGCGCCGGCTTCCTCGATGGCCGCCGGCTCGGTGTAACCGTGCTCGGTGCCGAGCGCCTGCCATTCGATCGTGAGCAGGCGATGGCGCTGCAGATCGCGGAAGGCGCCGTAATCGGCGAGGACGTCAAACCGGTACTGGGTGCGTTCGAACGCGCGGCCCGGCTTGTGGCGCCGGTTCGAGCGCTGTCCGACGTAGGCGCGCAACAGGTTGGCTCGCTCATCCGGTGTCAGCCGGCGGGCGACCTCGAGCAGCTGATCGTCGGGAAGGCGGGAGACGGGGTAGAGCGCCGCCGCGACGACCTTGAGCTCGCCGTCGGGATCGAAAGCCGTCAGGCTCACTTCCGGACGCGGCTCCGCGGCGACAGGATCGAGAATCGCTCGCGCGGCCGCTTCGAACCCGCGCCGCGTGTCGGCGAAGTACTCGATCCAGCGGCCGCCGCGGTCCGGTTGATCGACGCGCGCGAGGAACGCCGGGATGACCTGGCGGAGCTCGGCGAGCATCAGCGCGGCGTGCCCGCGCACCTCTTCGAGCGGGTGCGCGAACATCCGAAGCAGCAGCGCTTCGAACGCCTGGCCGGTGCCGAACAGCCCGACGTTCGACGTCGTGGCCGCCGGCAGCAGGCCGCGCAGCGTATCGAGCGCCTTGGCGCGGATCACCGACCGGTAAACCCCGTCGGAATCCTCGGGCGACTTGGGGTAGCGGGCGCGGAAGTGCGCTTCCATCGCCGGGATCCACCGGCTGTAGGTCTCGAAGGCGGCGTCGAGCGTCTGCCTGAATTCGGACGCCAGCGGCGATCGCTCGACTTCGGCGGGGACGTGATACTTCCAGCGGCCGTTCGGCCGATCGGTATACGGCACGTATCGCGTCGACTGCTCCAGGTACGCCATCAGGCGTCCCCACTCGAGCACCTTGGTCAACACGTTGGAGACGCCTTCGCACGCGACGTGCGCTCCCCCGAGCTGGGCGACGGAGTCGTCGCCGTACTCGCTCAGCACCCGCGCGTACAGCTTGTCGGCGCGCGCGAGACCGACCGCGGTTCCGGCGGCCGAGGCCGGAGCGGCGTCGACGTTGGCGTCGACGTTGGCGTCGACTTTGGCGTCGACTTTATCGGCGAACTCATCGAGGAAGAGCCTCCGAAGCGACTTCGCGGACCTCGAGTAGCGGGCGAAGAGCGCGCCCTTGACGGTTTCCGGCAGGTTGGTCAGTGCGAACACCGGCCGATCGGTGTTGGTGAAGAACGGCGCCAGCGCGCGCGTTTCGGCATCGGTGAAGGTGTCCTGGGTCAGTGTTGGCGTGCCCACGGCGGTGGGTCATTGTACCGTGGTGTGTGAGATCATCGATCAGTCGAGGGCGAAAACGATGGTCGTCATCTACGGAAAAGACAGCTGTCCTTACACGCAAGCCGCGCGCGACGACTACAAGCAGCGCGGGATCGCGTTCGAGTACGTCAACGTCAAGAAGAATGCGGCCGAACTCGAGAAGATGCTGGTCTTGAGCAAGGGCCGCCGTGCCGTCCCGGTCATTCTCGAGACGGACGGCAAGGTCACGATCGGCTTCGGCGGGACCTGAGGGGTGTAGTCGGGCGCCGGGAGGCGCCCCTGACGCGATCCGGGGTGGCGGGGCCGGTTTTGTGAAATAATTCACATAGCGCCGGGCCAGCTCCAGATCGGAAGCCATGATTCAGCTCGACCAGGTCACGAAGCAGTTCGCCGGCAAGCGCGACGTCAGCGCCCTGCGCGGCGTCACCCTGTCCATTGCCAAAGGTGAGATGGTGTCGATCATCGGGCCGTCCGGCTCCGGGAAATCGACCCTGCTCAATCTCGTCGGCGGCCTCGATCGGCCCACCTCCGGCGAAGTGCGAGTCGACGGCCAGGCCCTCGGCGGCCTTTCGGACGACGAGCTCACGAAGGTCCGGAGAGACACCATCGGGTTCATCTTCCAGTTCTTCAACCTGCTGCCGACGCTGTCGTGCCTCGAGAACGTCGGCTTGCCCTTGCACCTGCGCGGCTGGCCTCGGGCTCGCGTCCAGGAACGCGCCACCGAGCTCCTGACGCTCGTGCAGCTCGCGCACCGCCTGCACCACCTGCCCGACGAGCTGTCCGGCGGCGAGCGCCAGCGCGTCGCCATCGCCCGCGCCCTCTCGATCTATCCGCCGGTCCTGCTCGCCGACGAACCCACCGGCAACCTCGACACGCAAACCGGCGAAGACATCCTCGCGCTCATCCGCGACCTGCACGCGCGCCTCGGCTCGACGGTGGTGATCGTCACCCACGACATGAACGTCGCGCGCAGCTGCAGCCGCACGATTACGCTGCGGGACGGTCAGATCGTCGAAGACCTCAGGCGGTCCGCGTGATCCTCCTCCGCCTGATCAGCTGGCCGTACTTCCGCAAGCACGTCGTGCGCACGATCCTGACGACCGCGGGGATCGTCCTGGGCGTGGCGGTCTTCGTCGGGATGCACACCGCCAACCAGAGCGTTCTGTTCGCGTTCAATCGCACCGTCGATCGCATCGCGGGCAAGACCGAGCTCCAGGTATCGGCCGGCGAAACCGGATTCGACGAATCCGTGCTCGAGGCGGTCCAGGCCGCGCCATCGGTGCGGGTCGCCGTGCCGGTCATCGAAGCGACCGTCGACTCGCAGATTGCCGGCCAGGGCACCCTCCTCGTGCTGGGCGTCGACATGACTGGCGACCGCAGCCTGCGCGACTACGATCTCGACGCCGCCGACGAGTCGATCATCGACGACCCGCTGGTCTTCCTGGCGCAGCCCGACTCGATCATCGTCACGCGGGATTTCGCCGACCGGAACGGCATTGCCCTTCAGCAGCACCATCCCGCTCGGCACGGTCCTCGGCGAGCGGGCGTTCACGGTCCGCGGCATCATGAAATCGTCGGGTTTGTCGACGGCGTTCGGCGGCAACCTCGCGATCATGGACGTCTACGCCGCCCAGCGGATGTTCGGGCGCGGCCGGACCTTCGATCGAATCGACATCGGCGTGCAGCCCGGCCGCACCATCGCGCAGGTGCAGGACGAGCTGCGGACGCTGCTCGGACCGGGCTTCCAGGTGGATCCTCCCTCGGGACGCGGCCAGCAATTCGAGGCGATGACCGCCGCCTACTCGGTGATGGTGAGCATCTCCAGCCTGTTCGCGCTGTTCATCGGGATGTTCATCATCTACAACTCGTTCGCGATTGCCGTGACCCAGCGCCGATCCGAGATCGGGATCCTGCGCGCGCTCGGCGCCACGCGGCGGCAGGTTCGCGTGCTGTTCCTGGCCGAGAGTGCGGTCACCGGACTCATCGGTTCGATCGGCGGCCTCTTGTTCGGCTTGCTGATCGCGCGGGGGATTGCCGCTTCCATCGGGACTCTCTTGAGCGACGTCTACGGCGTCGCGCAGCGGGCCGACGAGATTGCGACAAGTCCCGGACTGCTCGCTCTGGCCCTCGCCATCGGCGTCGTCACCAGCATCGTCGCGGCGGTGATTCCCGCCTGGCAGGCCGCTCGGGTGGATCCCGTGCAGGCGCTGCAGAAGGGCAAATACCAGGTGTTGTCCGCTGGCGAAAGCCGCGTGCGCGTCGTGGCCGCGGCGATGCTCGCGGCCGTATCGATCGGCTCCCTGGCAGCCGGAGAGTCGCGCGCGGTGTTCTACGTCGGCTACACGCTGGCGATTGTGGCGGTGCTGCTGCTGGGGCCACTTCTGTCGCTCGCGCTGGCGCGTGCGATTCGCCCGCTCTTGAAGAGCGTGCGCCCGGTTGAAGGCGCGCTCGCCGCCGACAGCCTCATCCAGGCGCCGCGGCGGACGTCGGCCAGCGTCGCGGCGCTGATGCTGTCGCTCGCGCTCGTGGTCGCGTTTGCCGGCATGGCGCGCGCCAGCTACATGTCGATCATCGACTGGATGGACACGACGCTCAATCCCGACCTCTTCGTGGCGCCATCGCAGGACATCGTGGTCAGGACGCTCCGCTTTCCGCCCGAGATGGAGGCTGAGCTGAGGGACACGGCCGGCATCACGCGTGTTCAGGCGGTCCGTAACGCGCGCGTGGTGTTTCGGAAGACGCCGGTGATGATCGTCGCGACCGACATCGCCAGCGTCGCACAAACGGTTCACGTCGATCCGATTGCGGGCGACGCCGACACGATGTATGCGCAGACGGCGGCCGGCACGGGACTGATGGTTTCGGACAATTTTGCCGAACTGCAGCGGCTCGCCATCGGCGATCTCCTCGAGATACCCGCCCCGCACGGCGTCGTCAAGCTGCCGATCGTTGGGATTGTCCTGGACTACTCGGATCAGCAGGGCACGATCCTCATGGACCGCAGCGTGTTCGTGCGCTACTGGCGCGACGACTTCGTCAACGTGTTCCGCGTCTACCTGGCGGCGGGTTCCGACGTCGCCGATGTGAAGCGCCGGATCCTCGAACGATACGCCGGCGAGCGGCAAGTCTTCGTGCTCACGAACAGCGAGGTGCGCGACTACATCATTCGCATCACGGACCAGTGGTTCGCCTTGACGTCGGTGCAGATTGCGGTCGCGGTGCTGGTCGCGATTCTCGGCATCGTGAATACACTCACCGTGTCGATCACCGATCGCCGGCGCGAGCTTGGGGTGCTGCGGGCGGTTGGTGGATTGGCCGGGCAGATCCGGCGCACGATCTGGATGGAGGCGCTGAGCATCGGCGTCCTCGGACTGATTCTCGGCTTCGCGTTCGGCGCGCTGAACCTGTACTACATCCTGCAGATCGTCCACCGCGACATCGCCGGCATGAGGCTCGAGTACTCCATCCCGGTGTCGACGCTGGGCATGCTGGTGCCGACGATCCTGGCGGCGGCCTTCGTCGCCGCGCTCTGGCCCGCCGAATCTGCCGTTCACGGCTCCCTGGTGGAGGCGCTCGAGTATGAATAGATGGCTCGCTCTGCTGAGCGTGATCGTCGCGTCAGCCGTTACCTCCGCCCAGGACGTGCGCCAGATCGTCGACGAAGCGCAGCGCCGATCGGCGGCGTCCTCGCAGCGCTACGAAGGGCTGCTGCAGGTGTTCGAAGCGAAGGGCAAGGTCTCGGACAAGCGCTGGACCCTCGAACGCCTCGGGTCGCACGGCAACAGCAAGGCGATCCTCCGATTCACGGCACCTCCCGAGGTGAAGGGCGTCGCCCTCCTCGTCGTGAATCACCCCGATCGCGCGTCGGACCAGTGGATGTGGACGCCCGCCATCGAGCGCGATCGCCGCATCGCGCTGCAGGATCGGTCGACGCGCTTTTTCGGCACCGACTTCAGCTTCGAGGATCTCGAAGAGCGCGACGTCAACCAGTACGACTATCAGCTGCTCGGCGACGAGACGGTCGACGGCGCGGCGTGCTGGAAGATCCAGTCGGTGCCGAAAGAGCGCAAGTCGTCGCAGTACACCCGATCGATCGTCTGGATCCGCAAGGACAACTACGCCTTCGCCCGTATCGAAAGCTACATCAAGGACGACGGCCATCCGCCGGCTCGATTACAGCGACATTCAGAACGTGCAGGGGATCTGGACGGCGCGCCGGCTGGAAATGACCGACCTCAGGCGCGGCAGCCGGACGCGGCTGACCCTCGACAAGCTCCAGTACAACGCGCCAATGCGCGAGGAGGACTTCACGCTCCAGGCGCTGCGGCGCCAATGAAGTGTCCGGCCGTCCTTGCGGCAACGATCCTGCTGGCCGGTGCCACGGCCGCCGACGCACAGCGCGTCAGCTCGCGGGGTTTCATCGAAGGCCGCACGTTCGTGTTTCCCCAGGACGCCAGCCTCGATCGTCAGAACGTCATCGTCGACCTGCTTGCGCGCGAGGAGCTGGCGGGACGACCCACGGATTGGTTGCGGCTGCAGGCCGGGTTCGAGTTCCGCGCCAACAACGCCGACCAGGTCGACGACTCCTGGCAGCCCGACATCCGGGATCGCGGCATCAAGCGCCCGCTTCTTTCGGTGCGGCGTCTTGACGCCACGGTCACTCGCGGCCGGCTGACGGTTGACGCCGGCAAGCAGTTCATCCGCTGGGGCAAGACCGAGATCGTCACGCCGACCGATCGGTTCGCGCCCCGCGATTACCTGAATGTCTTCGACACCGAATACCTGGCCGTGCCCGGCGTCCGCGTCCTTGGCCAGCTTGGCGCCCACTCGCTCGATGCGGTGTGGGTCCCGGTGTTCACGCCGAGCCGGATTCCACTGCCAGGCAAGCGCTGGACCGTGCTTCCGCCGGAGGCACCGCCAGTCGAGGCGGTCGATCGCGCCATTCCCGAAGGCCAGCAGGCGGGTGTCAGGTGGGGATACGTCGCGAGCGCCTACGAGGTTTCTGCGTCGTTTTTCGACGGATTCAACCACCTGCCGGTTGTCGAGCCAACCGGACCGCTGTCGTTCAGGCTCATGTTCCCATCGATGCGGATGTACGGCGGCGACGCGGTCGTGCCGTCGCGCTGGGTCACGATCAAGGGCGAAGGCGGCTACTTCACCAGCGACGATCTGACCGCGGACGATTACGTCCTGTACGTGATCGAGCTGGAGCGCCAGCAGGGCGAACTGCTCGTGGCCGGCGGCTTTGCCGGCGAGCACGTGACACATCGGCGCGCGTTCGGCCGTTTCGCGCCGGACCGCGGCATGACCAGGGCGTTTATCGGGCGCGCGTCGTACACGATCGATCCGAATCGAAGCGCCGCGGTCGAGACTGCCGTTCGCGCCAACCTCGACGGCATGTACCTGAAGGCCGAGTACTCGCAGGCCCGCGGCGACCACTGGCGAACGACCGTGGCGATGGCCGCGCTCGGTGGAGAGGCCGACGACTTTCTCGGTCAGTATCGCCGCAACTCACATGTCGTTCTGAGCCTCCGCTATAGTTTTTAGGCGGTGATGACGCCGATTCTCCTCGCGGCGCACAATCCCGGGCCCGATGACCGGCAGCGGCAACAACACCTACCTGCTCATCGGTTCCGATCGTCAGGCGGTCCTCATTGATGCCGGCGTCGGCGATCCGCGCCACCTCTCGGCGCTCGAAGCCGAGCTGTCGCGCCACTCGGCTCAACTCGTGCGAGTGCTCGTGACCCACGGGCACGCGGATCATGCGAGCGGCGCGCCGGCATTGCAGGCAGCGCATCCAGGAGTCCGGTTGCAGAAAATCCTTTGGCCGGGAATGGATGGGTCGGCCGCCATCAGCTGGGAACCGCTCGCGCATGGCGAGCAGATCCCGGTGGGCGATCAGATCCTGTCCGTGGTCCACACGCCGGGCCATTCACCCGATCACGTCGTCTTCTGGGATCCCGTGTCGCGGACGGCCTTTACCGGCGATCTCGTCGTCAGCGGCAGCAGCGTGATGATCCACACCAGCCGGGGCGGGCACCTGGGTCAATACATGGCGTCGCTCGAACGTGTGCTGAGCCTCGGTGCAGTTCGTCTCCTTCCCGGGCACGGCGCCGCCATCGACAGCCCCGAGTCGGTCATCCAGGGATACCTGGACCATCGGCGGATGCGCGAGCGCCAGGTGATCGAAGCTCTTGCGGCGGGGCGCGCCACGGTGCAGGCGATCGCGGATTCCATTTATGATGGGCTGAATCCGGCGCTGATGCCGGCCGCCCGCGAGAACGTGCAGGCCCATCTCGAGAAGCTGAAAGACGACGGCCGCGCCGTCGAGGACAACGGCACATGGACAATGTCATCGACTTCATCAACGTCAACCGCGACCGGTACATCGACGAACTGAAGACGCTGCTGGCGATTCCGAGCGTCAGCGCGCTCCCCGAGCACAAGGCCGACGTGCGCCGCTGCGCTGAGTGGTGCGCGGACGAGATGCGCCGCATCGGCCTGCAGAACGTGCGGCTCGTCGAGACGCCGGGCAATCCGGTCGTGTACGGCGACTGGCTCGGTGCGTCGGAGGCGCCGACCATCCTGTTCTACGGCCATTACGACGTGCAGCCGGTCGATCCCCTGAACCTGTGGGAGTCGCCGCCGTTCGAGGCGACCGTGCGCGACGGCGAGATTTACGCCCGCGGCGCCGCCGACGACAAGGGTCAGGTGTTCATGCACTTCAAGGCGGTCGAGGCGTACCTGAAGCAGAACGGCCGCCTGCCGGTGAACATCAAGATCATTCTCGAAGGCGAAGAGGAAGTCGGGAGCGAGAACCTCGACGATTTCATCCGCGCCCACAAGGGCGAGCTCAAGGCCGACGTCGTCGTCATTTCGGATTCAGGAATGTTCGCGCGCGGCGTGCCGTCGATCTGCTATGGCTTGCGCGGTCTGGTGTATTTCCAGATCGACCTGCGCGGCAGCAGCACGGATCTGCATTCCGGCTCGTTCGGCGGTGCCGTCGCCAACCCCGCCTTCGTTCTGTGCCAGATGATCGCGCAGATGAAGGATCGCAGCGGCCGGATCAAGATCCCGGGCTTCTACGACGACGTGAAGCCGCTTTTGGATGAGGAACGGCAGGCGTGGGCGTCGCTGCCGTTCAATGAGAAGAAGTACAAGAAGGATTTCGGCATCCCGAAGCTGATGGGCGAGACGGGCTACACCACCCTCGAACGCACGTGGGCGAGGCCGACCTTCGAGGTCAACGGACTGCTGTCGGGGTTCACCGGCGAAGGTGCCAAGACCGTCCTGCCGGCCGTCGCGATGGCGAAAGTCAGCATGCGGCTGGTGCCGAACCAGGATCCCAACAAGATTGCCGATCTGTTCCAGAAGTACGTGGAGGATATCGCGCCCAAAACCGTGGAGCTGAAGATCACGCGCATGCACGGCGGCAAGGCGTGGATGACCTCTTACGACAATCCGTACGTGCAGGCCGCCGGGAGAGCGATCGAGAAAGGATTTGGCCGGGCGCCGATTTTCACCCGCGAGGGGGGATCGATCCCGGTGGTGTCGACGTTCCAGGAGGAGCTCGGTCTGCCGTCGGTCCTGTTCGGTGTCGGCCTGCCCGACGAGAACGCGCACGCCCCGAACGAGAAGCTCGATCTGTCCAATTTCCACAACGGGATTATTGCCTCGGCTTACTTGTATGACGAGATAGGCCGAGGCTGAGAGCGTGAAATTTCAGACTAAGAGTTCAGATTGTAACGATTTCTGCGCTCGCGCTCTGCGCTCAATCTCTGCATCTCTGAACTCTGAATCCTCGTAACATCAGAATCCCAGTACCACCCCGACCCTGAAAATCCTCGGGCTCAAGTTCTGCGTGAGCGCATTGAAGTTCGATGCGCCGATGTTGTTGACGCGGACGAGCTCGGTGTTGGCGTTGAACGCGTTGAACAGGTCGCCGACCACCCGCAGGTTCGCCTGCTGGATGCGGAACGACTTTGCGACGCGCAGGTCGGTCGTCCACAGGTTGTCCAGCCGGTACGAATCCACCTCGGGCGAGACGAGGACGTTCAGCGTATCCGCGCCCAGGGTCGCGGATCGATAGATCGGGAACGGATAGCCCTGCCGGCCGAAGATGCTCGCGGCCACCTCGAACCCGCGCCCGACCTGATACATGCCGTTCGCCGAGAACTGCCACTTCGCGTTCAGGTAGGTCCCGACGCTCGCCTGCGGCGCGTGCTGTCCGCCCTCGACCAGCGGTTCGTTGACCGTCCGCGTCGGGTTGCCGTTCGTGTCGTACATGCCGTCGACGGTGCTGAAATGCTCGCGCGAGTCGTTATACGAGAACCCGACGCGTCCCATCCAGCGCTGCGACAGCCGCTTCACGAGGCTGACTTCGACGCCGTTGTAGTCGACCGTGTAGCCGGGTACGTTGGCGAGGACGAAGCCGGCGCCGCCCGCGGTCACCGCCGCCGCATTCGGGATGAACGTGGGAATGTTGTAGGACGACCCGTCGGGCAGCGTGCCGGTCAACGGCGTGCCAGGCGCGTAATCGTCGGCGTCCACGCCGACGCGGCGCGTGATGTTGCCCGCGAGGTTGCCGAACAGATCGCTGGTGCGGCTGTGCGTATAGCTGACTCCCACCGCGAAGTTGGCCATCAGCTCGCGATCGAGGCCCGCGACGAAGTGCTGCGTGATCGGCGCCAGAAGATCGGGGTCAACCTGATTGGCGGACGTGACCGCCTGCGGATTGGCAGGATTGAACCCGCCACCCGGGCTGCCGACCTGCTGGGACAGGTTCACTTCGTTGGCTTGCGCGAAGTGATCGCCGTTGGCGTCGACCCAGCGATACGTCACGGAACCGGCGGTCGAGCTCGGGTTCGCGTAGCCAACGATGGTCGACGCGAGTTGAGACGCGAATCGGCTGTAGCTCGCCCGGGCCATCGTCCGGTGTGACTCGTCGAGCGCGACGTTGATGCCGGCGCGCGGCGAGAAGTTGTTCCAGGTGAAGGGGGCGTCATACCCTGGGAAATCGATGCCCGGCACGATCTCCGGAAATGCCGGGTTGCCCGCGGTGACACTCGGCAGCGCCTTACCCCATTGACGGTCGTACCGGACGCCGACATCGATGGTCACCCGGTTCAGCGGAATGCTGTCGCCCACGTACAGATCGAATTGCTGCACGCGGTTGCCGCCGTTGCCCTGGCGGAACACCTGCGCCCGAAGATCCGTGCGCGACTGCTCGAGCCCGAGGACCTGGTTGCCCGGCCAGAGGTTTTCTGTGTACGCGTCGACCTTGCGGTAGCCGGCGCCGTAGCGCACGGTGTGCGATGCGCCGAAGAGCCGGCCGTACCAGCTCACGTCCGCGTTGACGGTGTGCTGCGGCCGCGCGCTGACCTGGCGCTGGAACGAGCCGTACCGACCGAGAATCCGGCACGCTGCGTCCGGCCTGCATGTCCATGCCGCCCATCGGCGTCAGCGCCGTCCCGGTGTTGTAGTACGCGTACTTCGCCGAGAGGAAGGTGCTCGTCCCGATCACGCGGTCGTCGCCGATCTTCCACATGCCGTGCAGCGGGAAATCACTGTACCAGTTGTCCTGGTGGAACGTGGCGGTCGGGGCGTCGAACTGGACGAGGCCTGGCGCGCGGTAATCCTTGATCTTCGACCCGTTGAAGAACAGGAAGTTGATCATGTCCTTCGACGTCGCCTGCCAGTTGACCTTGAACATCGAGTTCTCGAGGTTCGTCTTGTCGACGACCGCGCCGGCGCGCCGGACGAGGCGGATGTCCTGGACCGAATAAGACCCGTAGAACCACGCGCGGTTGGCGACGAGCGGCCCGCCAAAATCGAAGCCGTAGTCGGAAATCTGCTTCGTGTGATCGGCCGTTTCGGGCGTGACCGGTGTCGCCAGCGATTTCAGCTCGTCCGGCACGTTCGACGACTCGAGCGCGTCGTTCGTGAAGTAGCCTCGGGCATCGCCGCGATAGCGGTTGGTGCCCCGCTTGGTGACGAAGTCGAGGCCGACGCCGCCGGTCCGGGCCTGGATGTCCTGGCCGGCCGTCGACACGTGGACTTCCTCGAAGTTGTCGAAGTTGAAGTACGTGGGCGACTGGCCCGCGGCGGCGATGTCGGTGATCTCGACGCCGTCGAGGGTCCAGCTCGTATCCTGCTGCCGCGAGCCCTTCGCGGTGACGAGCGGCTGCTGGCCGGTCTCGTTCCCGCCGACGTTGACGCGGTCGAGCAGCACGCCAGGCGCGGTGCGCGCCAGCGAGAAGGGATCGCGCGCCGTCGGCACCGCCGCCAGCTCGTTGGCGGTGAAGTTGGTCGCCGTGCCGCGGGCACGTGGATCGACGATTGGCGGCGCTGCCGTCACGTCGACCGATTCGATGACTGCGCCGATGCGAAGCAGCAGCTTGAGCTCGCTGCTCTTGCCGACCTCGACGATCGCCTCGCTCTTGAGGTCGGCGAAGCCGGGGTAGGTGACGGCGACGTCATAGCGCCCCGGCGGCAGGTTCAGAAACCGGAACTGCCCGAGCGCGTCTGTTGTGAAACTGTATGTGGCATCGCCAGCCTGCGCCTTTACATCCGCGCCGACGACGGCGCGGCCCTGCGGATCCTGCAGGGAGCCAGTAATGCTGCCGCCGGGTGCTTGGGCGGCTGCGTTCGCGACCGGGATAAAGGTCGCCAGTAACGCGACCAGGACGTACTTCATGATTGCTGCCTCGTTCTCCTCTAGCTGGGGTATCTGATGATAGCACAATAACTGTCACTATATGACAATACAGGACAAATCTCAGGACAGTCCAACGGGCCGATCTTTCTGGTCAACTTGCTGAGCTGCAACGCTTTTACGGCTTTTTGCCGCTGCCGCCGAGCGACCCTTTCGCGTTGTTTGCCTGGGAGGTGCTCTGGAAGAAAGCCTCCCCCGCCGGACGCGACGCGGCGATGGCGGCCCTGCGCCGGGTGCACGTGCTGACACCAGATGCGGTGACCCGTGCCCCGCGCGCGACCCTCGAAGCTGCCGTGGCGCCCGCCGGTCCGTCCCTCGAACTGCGGCTGGACGCGCTGCGCGCGGGGGCGGAGGTGTTTCGCCGTCATCGGGCGCTCGCGGGGGCGATTCGAGGGTCGCTCGCGGCCGCGAGACGCTCGTTGAGAGTGCTGACTCAACTCGACGCGGCGGGCGCGCATCGCATGCTGCTGTTCGCGGGCGACCATGCGATCGTGCCGGTCGATGCCGGCGTGCGGCGCGTGGCGCTGCGGCTCGGATACGGCCAGCCGGGGAAGGTTCTATCGGCTCGCGGTGTCCGGCGAGTGCTCGGCTCGCTCCTCCGCGGAGACCTCGACGCCTGTCGCCGCGCCTTCGTCTACCTGTCGCACCACGCGTCGCTCACCTGCACCGAGCGCGAACCGCACTGCCGGGTCTGTCCGCTCGCCCCCGAATGTCCGCTGAGGCCCTTCAGCGAAGCCGACGTAGCGAATCCGGCTAGTAGCCGGAACGTGAAGAGTCCGCCTGAAGGCGGACACTATCAAACTCAGTCTCAGCGATTCAGTTGAGCGATGCCACCCGCCGTCGCAGCGTCTTGACGTGCTCCCAGATCTGCGCCTGCTCGCTGCGCTCGTCCTCGTCCAGGTTGGTCTTTGCGGAGAGCCGCAGGTATTCCTGCAGGTCGCGCAACGCCGCCGAGAAGTCGTTCAACTGGTAGGCGAGCAGCCCGCGGTCGCGCAGTTCGTGGGTCGCCGACGGATCGACGGCGACGAGCAGCTGGGTGATGTCGCGGGCCTGCGGAAAGGAGTACATCTGGACGTAGACCCGCTTCAGGTTGACCAGCATCCGCGCCAGGATCTGCGGCTTGGTCGCTCGCGAGCCGGAGATGCGCGTCGTCCCACACCGCCCCCTCGCCGGCATGCTGCCGCAGCAGCTTCAGGCAGCCGTCCTCGGAGAGGAGCGCCCCGCCGTGGAACGCGTCGATGATCAAGTCCTTGAAGTGCCCCGGCCGCATCGGACAGCGCACGAGGAAATGGCCCGGGAAGTTGACGCCCTCGACGGTGAGGCCCGCGCGCCGCGCCACCTCCATGTAGACCAGCGCGAGCGTGATCGGGATGCCGGTGCGCCGCTCGAGGACCTCGTTGAGGAAGGTGTTGCGCGGGTCCTCGTAGTGAGTGGTGTTGCCGACGAACCGCTGTTCCTTGAACAGGTAGTCGTTCAGCGCGGCGACGCGCGCGAACGCTTCGGGGTCGACGCCCGGCGGCGTGTCGCCGCCCGGCCGCGCATGCGCGACCCGGACGCGCCGCGTCCCGCCCCATCGCGTCCAGTTCTTCGATGTAGGGCCCGGCGTCGAGGTGCGGATACTCGAGCCGCGCGATCATCAACGCCGCCACCGCGAGGTCCGGATCCGGACTGAGCGCGACGCGCGTGAACCGCATGATCGCGTGCTCGGATATCACCGTTTCTCAGGATACAACGGGTACACACGAAGGGCGGGGCTTTGCAGCCCCGCCCTCAGTCATGCCGCTCGAAGTTTCTGAGTAACCGCGACTAGAAACGACGCCGAACGTCAGCCGGAACATCCGCGGCGTCGTGTAGGCGAAGCGGTTCAGCGCGTTGCCGAAAGTCGGCGCCCTTCGCCCAGTTCATGCCCTCGACCGGCGTCGTCGTGAACGGGTTGAACGCCGGTAAGCGTTGGCGTCGTCACCGTGCGTTCTGGATCGTCTGGTCGATGTCGGTTCCTGCGACGCCGCCGCCGTTCGTTGAACACGGTGCTCGCCGCAGCCGCACAGCTGGAACTGGTTGAACAGGTTGAGGACCTGCGCGTGGACGAACAGGCCGACGCGTCCGCCCGCCCGCGACACGTTGTAAGTTGTAGTTAGCCGCGAAGTCGGTGCGCCGCTGTCCCTCGAGCCGGAACTCGTCCCGTGGCCGCGTAAGAAGTAGGTGGTCTTGGGTCCGCCGGAAGGCGGAGTCAGATAGCCGGGATTGGTGACGTAGGGCGAGGGATCGGTGCCGTTGGTTGACGCCGCTGGTCGTGCTGCGGCGCCGTACGGGACGCCGCTCTCGAGCGCCTGAAGCAGGCTGAGCGTCAGACCATCGACCCCGGAACGCCGTAGTTGACCCAGAGCCGTGCACGATGGCGCTGGTCATCGGCCAGGTCGCCGTCCGGATAGTTCCACGCATCCTGCTTGTACTCGGGATATTGAGAGGCTCCGCCGGTGATCGGTCCGCTGGCCACGGTCTCGCCATCGAAGTTGCCCCAGTGTCTGCGAAAGCGTGTAGGTGCCGCCGACGTCGATGCGGCGCGTCGAACCGATAGGTTCCCTGCGTCGTGAGGCCCTGATATCGCCGGTTGTAACGTTCGAGTTCTCGATGAGCGTCAGGTCGAACGTCTGCCCGAGCGCTGTTGGTGACCTTCCCGTCGCTCGGGTCGGTCCGCGCCACGTAGAAGTCGCGGAAGTCGCGGAACACGTAGTCGGCGCGGAGCGCCGCCCGGCGCCGAACTGGCGGTTGACGCCGCCGGCGTACTCGAAGTTGTTCGGCGTCGTGAGATCCCGCCGATCTTCTGCGCGACACCCGGAATGGTCGGATTCGTTCGTCGGCAGGTTCGGCTGGCACGTCTGGTTCGGCTGGGCAACGCATCCGGACGCCGAGTCGAACCACGTCCAGACTCGCCGGCGTCAGCTGATCCGGTCGGCGATCGGCCGGATCGCCGACGTTGATGTTCGGCCCCCTGTAGAGTGTACTGCCAGGTCTGCGGGTTGCCGGCGGCCGACGACGAGTCGGCGATGCTGTTGGCGACGGCGGCCACGTACTTGGCGTAGCTGGCGGTCACCGACCATCGCCTGTCGCCGTCGGGTCGTAGACGACGCCGACCCGCGGGCTGATCGCGTCGTCCTTGGCGACCAGCTCGCCGGCGCTGGTTCTTGCCGTCGTTCTTGTCGTAGCGGACGCCCAGGTTAGCGGTCAACCGGTTGTTCACCCGCCAGCTGTCGTTGAAGAACAGCGAGTGGGTCCGGAAATCGGAGCCCTCGCTGTCAGGATCGGGATCGGGTTCCACTGGATGATGCGTCGGAGCCGTCCGTGCCGCGAAAGACCGGGAAGACGTCCGTGCCGACGGACGATCTGTACGTCGTGCCCAGGATGCGGTAGTCGCTGCCCGACTGGTGATTGTTCGCCTGCCGGATGTCGTTGAAGTTGTCGTACCCGAACACCAGGTTGTGCGAGCCGTAGTCGCTCGTCGACAGGAAGTACGACGCCCTTGACGAAGATGTCCTGGTTGTCGCGCTCCTCAGGCGTGCAGACGCCGCAGAAGGTCGGCGACCAGTAGCGAGCGGTTGCCTCGCGCTGGTCGAGGAGCAGCGTGCCATCGATGATGTCCGGTCGACTTGGAGCCCGATCCGATGAAGCTGAAGTTCCGCTGCGAGTAGCGGCCTTCGATGAAGAAGCTCGGCGTCAGGATCCCGCTGTAGCTCGAGCGTGAACAGATCCTGCGGCGTCTGGCGGTCCTCGAGGCTGCGGACATCCATCGAAGCCGCCGTGTCTGAAAGTATTGTTCAATTGATCGAGCGATTCCTTGATGTACGTCGCCCTGAACCCGATGATTCGAGGTCGCCGAATACGTGCCGTTGAATTCATATCGCTTCGAATCCTGCGTGAATATGTAGGGAATGTTGTCGTCGACGAGCTGGCGCGCCGACTCCTGCTCCTGGAAGCGGCCCGCGGTGAAGAACCACAGTCGATCGCGGATGATCGGTCCGCCGAACGTGTACTCGTAGGTCGGCACGATCTTGTCGACCTTCGTGTCAGTCGGCGAAGATGTCTGCCGGTCCGCTGCGGCACCAGCGTGCGCCAGTCGTCGTTGTGCAGCGTGTCGCGGAACGATCCGCTGAACTGGTTGCCGCCCGACTTGGTGATCATGTTGACGACGCCGCCGCCGAAGCGGCCGTACTCGGCCGACACGCCGGCGGTCGCGATCGTCGTTTCCTGGATCGCGTCCTCGATGTAGAGGTTGTAGCGCCTGCCCGCGGAGGTTCTCGTTGACCGTGACGCCGTTGATCAGGAACAGGTTCTCGTACGACATCGATCCCGCGATCGAGTAGGTCGCCGCTCGGGCCGGTCGGGTGCACCGACGGCGCGAGCAGCAGCGTGGCGTTGATGTCGCGGTTGGTCGGCAGCGCTCGCGATCAGATCCTGCGACAGAAGTTGGTCGCCACCTGCGCCGTCTGCGTCAGCACGTCGGCCGACGCGGCCGACGACTTCGACGGTTTCCGACACGCCGGCAAGGCCCATCGTCACGTCGATCGGCACGACCTGCGTCGGCGCGACGGTGACCGTCCGCTGCTGCCGCTCGAATCCGCTCAACTCGAACGTGATCGTGTACTGGCCCGACGGCAGCAGCGTGAAGATGTAGTCGCCGTTCTCTGAAGTGACGGCGGTGCGAATCCCCTGGAGATTCGCCGACTCCACGCTCACCGTGACGCCCGGAACCGGCCGTTCCTGCGCATCGACGACGCGGCCGGAAATCGTCCCGGACGTGCTCTGCGCATGGGCGACGCCCGAGGCCGCCAGCGTGGCCACGACCAGCCAGATTCCCAATCTCATGAAGCGCATCGAAAGCCTCCCCAACCTGTATCGGTGTTGACGATTTTCAGAGTATGACCCACGTCCACAGAGTCATATGCCCCGATTTTGAGCACGGGACGTAGAATCGTTGTAAGTATTCAAAAAAGCGAATTTTTCGAGCTTTTCTCTGGATCCGGTTCGCCGTCCAGCGTGCACAGCATTTCCCACGTCAGCTTTTCGAGCGTGTCCACAACGACGTCGGCCTGGGCAAGCGCGTCACGAGTGTAGGTATGTGCGACACCGACCGTCAGCAGGCCGGCGGTCCTGGCGGATTCCAGGCCCCACGGCGAGTCTTCGACGGCCACGCAGTCGGACGGCAGCAGCGGTTCAGATCTCGGGGTCATCTTCGACAGCATCTTCGACAGGCGTTCCACGGCGCGAAGGTAGGGGTCGGGAGCCGGCTTGCTGGCGCCGCCGTCGTCGGCGGAGACGATCACCGCGAAGTGGGCGCTCAGCCGTTCGCGCTCGAGGGTCCGCTCGATTTCCGACCGGAGGGCGCCCGAGGCGATGGCGAGCGGGCACAGGCGGGCGAGCCGCTCGATGGCCTCGCGCGCACCGGGGAAGAGAATCGACCCCTGCTGTTCGAGTTCCTCGGTGACGAGCGCCTTGCGGGAGATGAGCTGTGCGATCGCAGGCTCGTCCCAACGGCGTCCGCGTTCCACGCCAATCTCGCGGAACGCGCGCTCGTCGTTGTAGCCAAGGTAGCGCTCGTAGTACTCGGGCTCGGTGAGCGTGATGCCTTCGGTGGCCAGGACGTCCCGGAAGGCGCGGAAGTGCAGCGGTTCGCTGTTGGCGATGACGCCATCGAAGTCGAACACGACCGCGCGTATCATCACGAGATCTAAGATTTCAGATTTAAGACTCAGATTTCTAGCCTTTGCCTTGACGCGTTCTCCTGCTTCGATCCGGACGGGCAGCCGGTTTTCCTGCGTCGGCAGCGGGCAGATGTACTTGGTGCTGAAGTAACAGTACGGGTTGTAGGCGAGGTTGAAATCGATTTGGTACATGCCGGATCCCGTTCGATCGAGATCCATGTAGCGGCCGGTCGTGTAGGTCTCTTCGCCGCTCGTCATGTCGCTGAACGGGACGAACAAGCGCGTGACCGGTTGGCCGGCCGGAATGTAGGCGGTGAGCTTCAGCGGCTGACCCTTGAGCGTGAACTCGAGATGCCCAACGCGCTCGTACTTGTCGATGCTGCCGGTCGACGTCACGAGATCCACCGGTTCGAACTTCTCGAGCGTCTTCAGCCCGGCTGGTACGCTGTAGGTTTCGTTGATCGGGAAGTAATCGAGCGGCAGCAGCTTGGGCTTCAACTCCGCCGGCACGGGCTCGGCTTCCTGCTGCAGCTGGACGTCCTTCTGCTCCCGCGCCTGCTTCAGCCGCTCGACGTAGTCCTCCGGCGCCGGCGGCTTCGGGTTATTGCAGGCCGCAGCGAACAAGGTCAGCAGAAGACCACCGAGGAGTCTACGCATCACCAGATGATTCTACCCGGAGGCTTGGCCAACTTTTTTCCACTGGCGGCGGGGCCCCACCCCCGCCGCGAACTTACGCTGATGCTCGCCCTCGGATTCTACTTGTCCTCGGGCTCGCATGGCCGCAGGCGCTTGTGATTGGGTTCACCGACTGCACCTCGCCCATACGACACAGAGGCCAACCCTCAGAAGATATACCCACCCCGGGCGACTGCCTCATCAGCAATCTTCCGGCGTAGCGCAGCCGTATTCACCGGCGGCGCCTTGAACAGCCGGCGGAGGGCCGCCATCATCGTCCGCAGGGCATCGCCTTCGGCCATGATCGCGAGCGCCTGGCGGGCGGATGCCTCGATCCGCATCCCGGCGTCGCTGACGAACACGCGGGCGGCGTCGATCTGCAGCGGACTGCCTGACGCGGATCGCGCGGAGGACGGCGCTGTCGGCCGCGTAGGTATCGATCAGCATGTCCGCGAGGTGCATCAGGACCTCCTGCTGGTCCGCCAGCTTGTCGCGATAAGTCTGCATGGCCAGGCCGAGGCCCATGACGACCGCCTTCTTGAACGAGTCGACCGCGCGCCGTTCTTCGCCGAGCGGGCCATCGCCGCTCGAGGCCTGGAGCGAAGGAGGGCCCATCAGCTCCTCCTCAAGCGCCTTTGCCGCGGCAATCAACCCGATGTCGCCCTTGACGGCGCGGCGCGCCAGGATGCCCGGGATCAGCAGGCGGTTGATTTCGTTCGTGCCCTCGAAGATGCGGTTGACGCGCGAGTCGCGGTAGTGCCGCTCGGCCGGGTAGTCGCGGACGTAGCCGTTGCCGCCGTGGACCTGGATGTTCTCGTCGAGCACGTAGTCGAGCATCTCGCTGCCGGCCACCTTGGCGATCGACGCCTCCGCTGGCGTACTCTTCGAGAGTCGCGAGCGCCGCGGACTGATCGCCGGCCTGGTGCGGCGTCGCCTCGATGCGGGCGTCGATCATTCCGGCCGTCCGGTAGACGAGGCTTTCGATCGCGTAGGCGCGCACCACCATCTCGCCGATCTTGTGCTTGATAGCGCCGAACGAGGCGATCGGCTGGCCGAACTGCTTGCGCTGACCGGCGTAGCGCGCCGCTTCGCCAATCGCGCCGCGCGCCCCGCCGACGCCCATCGCGCCCAGCTTGAACCGGGCGAAGTTCAGCACGTTGAACGCGATCTTGTGGCCCTTCCCGACTTCTCCCAGGAGGTTCTCCGCCGGCACGCGCACGTCTTGAAGAATAACGGGCGTCGTCGACGACCCGTGCAGGCCCATCTTGTGCTCTTCCTTGCCGTTCGAGACGCCCTTGAAGCCTCGCTCGACGAGGAAGGCCGAAAAGTGCTCGCCCTTGTCGTCGATGACCTTGGCGAACACGATGTACAGGTCGGCGAAGCCGCCGTTGGTGATCCACGTTTTCTCGCCGTTCAGGACGAAGCTGCCATCCGGCTGGCGGACCGCACGCGTTTTCGCCCCACGGGCATCGGAGCCGGCGCCCGGCTCGCTCAAGCAGTACGCGCCGACGATTTCACCGGTCAGCAGCCGGGGCAGATACCGCCGCTTCTGATCCTCGGTGCCGAACAGCGAGAGCGGCAGCACCAGCAGGTTCGCATGGGCGCCGAACGTGGCGCCGAACGAAGCCGCCTGCGACATCCGCTCGCTGACGATCATCGACGACACCTTGTCGAGCTCGACGCCGCCATACGCCTCGGCCACGTCGACGCCAAGCAGTCCGAGCTCGCCGCAGCGTTTCACGAGGTCGCGCGCGAGCCCCCACTCTTTCTGCTCGAGTCGATCGAGCACCGGCAGGACGTCATTGGTGACGAAGTCGGTGACGGTCCGGGCGATCAGCTTCTGCTCGTCAGTGAGCCGCGCCGGCGTAAAGACGTCGGCCGGGCTGGTCGGTTGCAGCAGCCACTCGCCGCCGCGCAGGGTGCGGTTGCGGTGATGCGGTCGTCGGTGTCATCTTGCGTTCCTCCGGCGGGCTTCCTCGGACCCGCCACACGTTCTCGCGCGCCCTCTTGAGAGGCCCGCCCTACATTCGTTCGAAAATGCCCGCGGCTCCCATTCCGCCGCCGACGCACATCGTGACCAGGCCATAGCGGGCGTTGCGGCGTTTCATTTCATACAGCAGTGTCGTCGTCAGCTTGGCACCCGTGCAGCCGAGCGGATGCCCGAGCGCGATGGCGCCGCCGTTGACGTTGAGCCGATCGGGATCGATCGGCAGCTCCTTCAGGCATGCCAGCACCTGCGCGGCGAATGCCTCGTTCAGCTCGACGAGGTCGATCTGGTCCAGCGTCAGTCCAGTGAGCTTGAGCACCTTCCGGATCGCCGGCACCGGACCGATGCCGAACCGCTCTGGCTCGACGCCGGCGGTCGTAAACGCGACGAAGCGGGCGAGCGGCGTGAGGCCGCGTTCACGAGCCCTTGCCGCGGACGTGACGACGACCGCGGAGGCGCCGTCGCTCGTCTGCGACGAGTTGCCAGCCGTGACGCTTCCGCGCGCGTGAAAGGCGGGGCGCAGCTTGGCGAGCGCGTCGAGCGACGTATCGCGCCGCGGCCCCTCGTCCACCGCGAACGTGATCTCGGTCGTTTTCGGCGCCCCGCCGTTCTGTGACTGCACGACGCGCGTCGTGACCGGGATGATCTCGTCGGCGAATCGACCGGCTTCGATTGCAGCAAGGGCTCGTTGATGGCTGCGCAGCGCGAAGGCGTCCTGCTCTTCGCGCGAAATCCCCGACTCGCGAGCGTGATTCTCGGCCACCAGGCCAGTGCTCAAGTACACGTCCGGGTATGAATCGATCAGGGACGGGTTTGGCGCCACGGTGTGGCCGCCCATCGGCACGAGGCTCATCGACTCGGTGCCGCCGGCAATCACCACGTCCGCAGATCCGCACATGACGCGCTCCGACGCGAACGCGATCGCTTGAAGGCCAGAAGAGCAGAATCGGTTGATGGTGACCGCCGACGCGGACACCGGGATGCCGGCACGGAGGCTCGCAATACGCGCGACGTTCAGGCCCTGCTCCGCCTCGGGCATTGCGCAGCCAAGGATCACGTCGTCCACCTCCGCGGCGGCGAGTGCCGGCGCGCGGCGCAGCGCCTCGCCGATCACGGTTGCGGCGAGCTCGTCGGGCCTGGTCCCTCGTAATGTCCCATTCGGGGCCTTTCCCACGGGAGTGCGGACGGCGGCGACGATTACAGCGTCATTCATAGTCCCCCAGGAGGTCTTCCACCGCATCGGCGACCTCCCCGACCTTTCCGTCGAACAGATGATCCGCCGCGTCGATCACGACGAGCTCCTTCGGTTCGCGGGCGCGCGCGTAGAACTCGCGCACCTGCTTCAGCGGACAGACCTCGTCGCGCTCGCCGTGGATGAAAAACTTCGGCTTGTCGCTCGCCGCGACCAGGCTGAAGTCGTAGCGATCGACCGGTATCGCGATCCCGATCAGCGCGCGCACCCGCGGGTCCTCGGCGCCGGTCGTCAGCGCGACCCACGAACCGAACGACATGCCGCCCGCCCACAACGGAGCGCCCGGGTAGCGGTCGTGCATGAAGTCGAGGGCGGCACGGTAATCGTCGCCCTCGCCGCGCCCTTCGTCGAAGGCACCGGCGCTGCGTCCGGCGCCGCGGAAATTGAAGCGAAGCACCGAGCATCCGATCCGCGACAGCGCCTTGGCCGCCTGATACACCACCTTCGTGTGCATGGTGCCGCCGTACTGGGGATGCGGATGCGCGAACACGACCGCGGCGCGGATCGCTCCATCCGCGCGGCCGTCCTCGATCAGTCCGTCCGCATTGACGCCGCGTGCAGGCGCCGGCTCGTCGAGCAAGCACTCGAGGCTCCCCGCCGGACCTGGAATCTCACGCAGCATGGTCCTGCCGCTGAATCGAGAGCGCGAACTCATTCACGAGTGCCGCGAAGCGATCCGGCTGGGTCACGCACCCGATGTGACCGGTCCGCTCCAGCGTGACGCCCCGCGCGCCGGGAATCACCTTCACGTACGCGGACGTGGTGTGTGGCGCGACGACATAGTCGAGACCGGGATCGCCGCTCATGACCAGCGTCGGGGCGGAAACGCGCGACGCCTCGCTCGCGAAGTCGACGGTGGCGATGAGTTCGGCCCGCTTCGCCATGCGCCCCAGCATGACCGGGGCGCGAATGACCGTCTTCAGTTGCCAGGCGGCAAAGCGCAGCCGCGCGAGTCGGCCGGGAATCGCCCTGGCGATCTCTCGCCTCAACCGCCGCGGCGTTTCTGCAAGAAACGCGGGAGCGAACACCCACGGAAGGCGCACGTAGAGGCGGTGTCGCTTGCTCAAGTGCCACCCGGGTCCGGGGGTCGAGACGAGCACGAGTCCCGCAGTCCGTTCCGGCCGCTCCGCCGCGAAGCGCAGCGCGGCCACGCCTCCGAACGAGATTCCGCACACGATCGCCCGTTCGAGGCCGCGACTGTCGAGTGCCGCGGTAATCTGGTCGGTGAAATTGTCAATGCCCCGCGTCGGTTCGATCCGCGGACAGCCGAGCTCGCCGCACAACGAGAACGTAATCACGCGAAACGAGCGCGCCAGCGCGTCAACGGCGGGTGCGAAGTACTCCCACCTACCCTGGACGCCGGGTACGACAACGATTGGAGTGCCCGAGCCTCGTTCGATGATGCGCATCGTGATCAATGACGCCCGGCCTGAAGGCCGGGCCTACACTGTCAATTCCTCAATGTCTTGCCTGTCTTCAACGTGTACTGGATGCGCTCGAGCGTCTTCCGCTCGCCGCAGAGCCGGACGAACGCTTCGCGTTCCAAGTCAAGGATGTAGTCCTCACTCACCGTCGTCCGGTGCGGGAGCGCGCCTCCGGCCAATACCTTTGCAAGCGTACGGCCGACGACCGCGTCGTGATCGCCGATGCGCCCGGCCCGCCACGCAAGGTGGACGCCGAGATTCAGCGCCGCCAGCAGCGTTTCGCCCCCGACCGGTATTGAAGTTCGCCTGGGCGGGGGCCGATAGCCGTCGCGGACGCGCGCCAGCGCGACCGCTTTCGCGTCAGAGATCAGGCGTTCCCTGTTCATCGTCACGCCGTCGGCGGACGTGAGAAATCCGAGCTGCCTGGCATGGGCGGCGCTCGTCGAGACCTTGCCGAATCCGATCGTCTCGAACACGGGCTGCACGACGTCGAGCAGATCGTCCTGCGGCGCGGTGCACGATGCCGTGGCGCGCGCGAGCATTTCCTTGGTGCCGCCACCGGCCGGAATCAGACCCACACCGACTTCGACCAGGCCGATGTAGCTTTCGGCGGCCGCTTGCACGCGATCGCCATGGAGCAGGATCTCGCAGCCGCCCCCGAGCGTCATGCCGCAGGGGCACACCACCACGGGCACATTCGCATACCGGAGCGCCTGAGTGGTGCGCTGCAGCGTTCGGACCATCAGATCGATCTCATCCCAGTTGCCCTCTTGCGCCTCGAGGAGCACGAGCATGAGATTGGCCCCGACCGAAAAGTCCGGAGCCTCGGTGCCGATGACCAGCGCCGCGAAGTTCTTCTCGGCCTCCTGGACTCCGGCGTCGAGCATCGCGACCGTGTCGCCGCCGATGGTGTTCATCTTCGAGTGGAAGTCCACGGCCAGGACGCCGTCGCCGATGTCCACCAGGCTGGCACCGGCATTGCGCTTGACGATGCGTTCCCGGTCCCTCGCCGATCGCAGAATCTGCAGGTCGGGCGCCGCCGGGGGCACCGAGCCGCCGTGGAAACGATCGTTGCCGCGTTGGAGTATGTCCGCGACGAGGGGCGGTGCCTCTTTTTCGCCGACGGCCTTGAGGACGTTGCGGATTCCAAGGGCGTCCCACGTTTCGAAGGGACCGAGCTCCCAGCCGAATCCCCACTTCATCGCCCGGTCCACATCGTTAATCGAGTAGGCAATGTCCGGCGTCGCGTGCGCCGTGTAGACGAGAGTCGGCCCCAGGGTCGCCCGCAGAAACGCGCCGACCTTGTCCGATCCGAAGAACAACGTCCGGATCCGTTCGCGCACATCATCAATCGATTTCGCGGCGTCGAGGGCGGGCAGCTTCACGGGTTGCTTCGCGCGGTACTCGTACGAGGCCGGATCGAGCGTAAGGATGTCGGCTCCCTCCTTTCTTGTAGAATCCGCGTCCTGCTTTTTCTCCAACCCATCCGCGCTCGATTAGAGAGGCAACGAGGGCCGGTGTCTTGAACGTTGTTCGCTCCGGACCGGCAAGGCGTGTCGCGAGATTGCTCATGACGTGGCCGAGCACGTCGATGCCAGCGATGTCCATCGTCCGGAACGTGGCGCTCTTGGGGCGGCCAATCGCCGGCCCGGTGATGGCGTCAATCTCCTCGATTGAGTAGTCGCCGGACTCGAGCGCGCGCAGCGTCTGAACAACACCAAACAGGGCAATGTGATTCGCGATGAAATTGGGTGTGTCCTTCGCGACGACGACGCCCTTGCCGAGATCGTGATCGACGAAGGCGGAAACACGGGCGAGCACGGCGGTGTCCGTCTCCGCGGTCGGGATCAACTCGACCAGCCGCAGGTAACGCGGCGGGTTGAAGAAATGCGTTCCCAGCCAGTGACGGCGGAACTCGTCGCTGCGGCCTTCGGCCAGCGCGGCGATCGGAATGCCCGAGGTGTTGGAGGACACAATGGTCCCCGGCCGCCGCACTCGCTCGACCTGCTCGAGGAGCGCCTGTTTGGCATCGAGGCGCTCGACCACCGCCTCGAGAATCCAGTCGGCGTCGGCGAGGCGGCCCATGTCCTCGTCGAAGCCTCCGATGGTGATGAGCGCCGCGGCGTCCCGGGTGAAGAACGGATCCGGCTTGAGAGACGCGGCGCGCTTCAACCCCTCGCGCGCGATGGCGGCGGTCATGTCGAGCAGGTGAGTCGGCACGCCGGCGTTCGCCAGGTGCGCGGCTATCTGAGCACCCATCGTGCCGGCACCGAGCACGGCCGCGGATCGGATGCGCCTGATCATCGGACAGCGGCGCCTCGAAGAAAGAGGTCGACGACGGCATCGGCGTCCGCTTCGAGCGAGTAGCGCCGCCGGCTCAGGATCCAGTTGGTCGCCATTTCGTCGAGCGCGCCGAAGAACATCTTGGCGGCCGTCGTCGGATTGAAGTCGGCATGAAAGACACCCGCCGCCTGGCCGTCGGCAAAGGCGGAGCGGATGTGGCCGAGGTAATCCCGCAAGAGCGTGGACGACAGGCGTTCCATGAACTTCACCGACTGCCGCAGCTCCACCTGGAACACGATCGCCAGGTTGCGATCGCGGCCGAGCCGCGCCAGGTGCAGGCGCGCGAGCAGCCTGAGCCGCTCGGCAGGATCGTGCACGTCCGCCGCGGCGGCCCGCGCTTCGGCGAACGCCTCGCTCATCGTGCGCTCGAAGAGTTGGATGAGGATGTCGTCCTTGCTGCGGAAGTACAGGTACACGGTGCCCGCGGCGACACCCGCCGCCCGCGCGACATCGGCGACCTGGGCGTTGAAGAACCCGCGGTCGGCGAAAACGTCACTGGCGGCCCGCAGGATGGCGTCGCGCTTATTGATAAGGACGGCGTCGGGGCGTTTTCGGGCCGAAACAGAGGGCATAGGGCTACTGAATGAATGGTCATTCAGTCGAGCGCGGGACTGTCAACGATCGTCTGATACGCACGCACGCGCGTGTCCGGTGCGGTGCTATCGCCACCTCGTCAGTATCGTCTCGCGATCGAACAGCTTGACGCTGACTGCTGCGAGGATTGCCCAGATGAGCACGAGTCCGGCGGCGATGGCCGTGAGCGCGAAGGCGGACAGCCACAGGGCTCCCGTGAACTGGGCCACGAGCAGCGCGCTGATCGGAATGACAATGAACACCCCGAACTGCTGGGCGGTGCGGGCGTCGTTCACGCGAGAAGAGATCAGAATCGCCGCCTGTAATGACAGGAGCGCCGAAGCCGGACCGAGAAGGAACACCAGGACTGCAGTCCGCAGGTTGATCATCGCCCCAAGCACGCCGGGGACCGCGAACAGCGCGATGCCCGCCACGTAAAACGCCAGGCCAGCCATGGCGATGACGAGCGTCGGCACGAGCGCGCCGATCACTTTCGCCAACAGCAGTTCGAGCGTGGATATCGGCGTTGCGAGCAGCGGTTCGAGCGTGCGCGCCTGCTTCTCGCCGATGACCGCGTGGGCGGCCGTCGCCATCGCCCCGGTCGTTGGCGTCAGCAGGAAGAGCAGCAGGAACTGCTGGAAGAGGAACAGCTGAACGCGGCCATCTTGCGACAGCCCGCTGGCTGGATCGACGACCTCGCTGATGCCCACGAGGTCGGAGTCGTCGCTGAGGCGCTCGCCGATCACCGCCGGAATGAGGATCGTCACGACGAATGGAACGATGACCGAGATCGCCGTGACGAGAATCACCGGTAACAACGCACCCTTATTGCGTGAGACATCGAGGAATTCCTTCCGGACCAGTGCGGCAACCGCGCGACCGTTCATGGGCGCGGTTCTCGCTCGCCGCGGGCGACGAGCCCGAGATAGACGTCTTCGAGGCCGGGCACTTCGGGGCGCACCTCGATGATCCGGGCGCCGGCCGCCACGAGCGCTTCCACCAGCGCGGGCGTTCGTTCCTCGGGGTCGGTCAGTTCGACGTGAAGAATGGCACCCTCCGCGGACGCCCTCGCCCCCACCGTGGCGGCGACGTCCACATACGACGCGGCCGCGCCATCGACGCGCACGTCGATGCGTCCGGTCGCCACGCGCCGCCGGAGGTTGGCTGGAGCGTCGAGCGCGAGGAGGCGTTCCTGCAGGACCGCGACACGATCGGCAAGCCGTTCGGCTTCGGCGAGGTTGTGCGTCGAGAGGAGGATCGCGCAGCCCGCGGCCCGGCGCCGTCCGAGGAGCTCGCGAACGCCGCGCGTGACCTCGGGATCGAGGCCCGACGTGGGCTCGTCGAGGAGCAGGATGTCGGGGTCGTGAAGGAGCGCGCGCACCAGCGCCACCTTCTGCCGCATGCCCTTCGACAGCTCGGCGGCCCGCACCTCGACGTGCGGCGTCAGGTCGAGCGCCTCGAGCAGCGCAGCCGCCCGGTCCTCATGCTGATCGAGCTCGTAGAGCTCGAGGTACACCGACAGGTTTTCGCGGACAGTCAGGCGGTCCCAGAGACCGGGTGCCTCGGTGAGGAAGCCGATCCGGCGCCGCAGGGCCGAGCCGGTCGACGCGTTCATCGGCACGCCGTCGATGGTGACCGTGCCGGACGTCGCCGCGATCAGCCCGGCGAGCATCCTCAAGGTCGTCGTCTTTCCGGCGCCATTCGGGCCGAGCAGTGCGACGATCTCGCCGCGCTCGACGCTGAACGTCACGCGATCGACGACGACCCTCGAACCGAACTGCCGCGTCAGCCCGGTGGCTGCAATCATCGCGGATCGAACTCGAAGAGGCCCGGGCTGACGAGCAGGCGGTCCTCGGTCGTGAAGGAGAGGCCGGACGGCGCGATGAGGTCGACGCCGCGGAACTGCACCGTCCGGATCTTGTCGCCCTGGGGATCGAATACATAGGTGTACGGGTCCGCGAGCGAGACCCACAGGTTTCCGCGCCGATCGACGGCCGCCGCTCGAACGGTCGAGCGCACGACCGCCAGCTCGCCGTCACGCCGCGGCCACTGCGCCGGCAGCCCGTCAATCAGCTTGTCGGTTTCGGTGCCCTGCATCCGGCGCTCGTAGATCAGGCGGCCATCGCGATCGTATTTGCGGAACACGGGAAGGCCGGCGTGGAACACGAAGAAGAACCCACCGGCCGGATCGACCAGCGGAATGCCGCTGTTCAGCGCGAGGTGCAGATCCCGGTCGTCTTCGTGGCCGGTCGCGCGCAGTGCCCCGAACGATCGCCCCTCGCGTCCCGATGCCGCGTACTCGGTGACGAGTGCGCCATTCTCCGGCTGCGATACGAGGATCGACGAGCCGGTGAACTGGATCGACGCGATCCCGCTGACGACCATGTCGTCAGAGGCCACGCGCGCGCGCGATCGATCGGGCAGCGTGAAGCCTGATTCCCGGAACCCGGCCGGGTTGAAGACTTGAATCCGCGGCCTGCCCTCGGGCGCGTCGGCGACGGCGAACCGGCCGTCCGGCGCGGTCGAAAACGCCGTCGGGCCGATGATGCGGCCAGGCTCGGCGCCAATCTGGACGATCTGCCACGCGCTCTCGAACGCCTCGTCGATGGCAAACACCCGGTGCGCGCGCCGATCGAACACGTAATGGTGGCCCGCCGGCGACTGCTGAAACGCGCGCACGTCCCTGAACCGGCCGGCGACATGCGGCGGCACGGCTCGGACCGGGCGCAGGACCTCGGGTGTGAGCGCGACGAGCGATGGCAGGAAGAGGCTCGCGGCGACGAGCCAACCGCAGACAACCCGCAACACGAAACCAATATTAGTGCAGGCCTTCGGGCCCGCCTTAATACGCGGCCGTTTCCTGAATGGCCGCGAGCACGTGGGCCGCCTGCGGCAGAATCACTTCTTCGAGGTCGGGGCAGTACGCGACCGGCGTGTCGAGCGCGCCGACTCTCCGCACGGGGGCATCCAGGTGTTCGAACAGCTCGCCGGCAATGCGCGCGGCGATCTCGGCCCCGAAGCCGCACGTCAACTGGTCTTCGTGCGCGACGATCACGCGGTTCAGCCGCTTCACGTGCGCCGCGATGGCTTCCCAGTCGTACGGCACGATCGTGCGCAGGTCGAGGACGGTGACCTGCACGCCCTGCTTCTCGGCCTGGTGCGCGGCGACGAGCGCGCGCTGGACGAACGCGCCCCACGTGACGACGAGCACGTCGCTCGCCCTCGCGGCGGACCGCCGCCTTGCCGAACGGCACCATGTAGTTCGGTCCGGGGTACTCGCCCTTGTTGTAGGTCTGGCGGTACAGGTGCTTGTGCTCCAGGAACATCACCGGATCGTCGCACCTGATGGCCGTGCGCAGCAGGCCGGCGGCGTCGGCGGCGTTCGAGGGATACGCGATGCGGATGCCCGGACAGTGCGCGAAGATGCTTTCGCCGGACTGGCTATGGTAGGGCCCGCCGCCGCGAAGGTAGCCGCCAATCGGGACGCGGACGACCATCGGGCACGACCAATGGTTGCCGCTCCGATAGCGCAGCATCGCCATCTCATTGCGCAGCTGCATCATCGCGGGCCAGATGTAGTCGAAGAACTGGATCTCGACGACCGGCTTCAGCCCGCGAATCGCCATGCCGACCGCCCGGCCGATGATGTTGGCTTCCGCAATCGGCGCGTTGAACACCCGGTCGTCGCCAAACGCGCGCTGGAGACCGTGGGTGACCTTGAAGACGCCGCCCTTGCCCGCCACGAGCTTCAGTGCCTCGCGGCGGCTGGCGTCGGCGACGTCCTCGCCGAAGACCACGATGCGCGCGTCGCGCGCCATCTCGTCCTTGAGGGTCCGGTTGATGGCGGCCACCATCGTGTCGGGCTTGCCCTCGGGCGCCGCGGCCGTGCTGAACCGATCGGAGGCGGGATCCACGTCCGGCGAGAAGACGAAGTCCGCCGCAGTGCTCGGGGCGGGGCGGGGCGCTCTCAAGGCCTCGATCGCGGCTTCGTCGACTTCGCGCTGGACTTCGCCGTTGATCGATTCGATCTCGGCGGCGGTCGCCAGGCCGTTGTGGCGCAGGAACTCCGCGAACCTGGTGATGGGGTCGCGCCGCGCTTCGGCTTCGCGCTCCTGCGGCGTCTTGTATAGCTTCTCGTCGTCGGACAGCGAGTGCGAATACGGCCGAATCACGCGCGCGTGCACCACCGCGGGGCCCTTCCGCGCGCGCACGTAGGCGACGGCTTCGCGCATCACGCGCAGGCTGGCGAAGAAATCCGTGCCGTCGACCGACGCGACGTGCAGGCCGGGGAACGCCGTCAGCAGGCGCGACACGTCCCCGCCGGGAGTCTGGACCTCGACCGGGACCGAAATCGCATAGCCGTTGTCTTCGATGAGATAGAGGAGCGGCAGCCGCCGGGTGCAGGCGGTGTTGAGCGACTCCCAGAACTCGCCCTCGCTGGTCGCGCCCTCGCCGAGCGATGTGTAGACGACCTCGTCGCCCTGGAATCGCGATTCGCGATCGGCGATCGCTTCGACGCGCTCGTAGATGACGCCCGCTTCCGCCCCGCCGACGGCATGGAGCACCTGCGTGGCGGTCGCGCTCGATCCCGGCACGATGTTGAGCGCCTTGTGCCCCCAGTGCGACGGCATCTGGCGTCCGCCGTTGCTGGGATCGGCCGCCGCGCCGACCGACGCGAGCAGCATCTCGAGCGGCGTCACGCCGAGCTGCAGGCACAGCGCGCGGTCGCGATAGTAGGCGTGGAACCAGTCGTAACCGGGTTTCAGCGTCAGGCCTGCCGCGACCAGCACCGCCTCATGCCCGGCGCCGCTGATCTGGAAGAACGCGCGGCTTTGATTCTTGAGCTGGATTTCCTTGTCGTCGAGACGGCGCGATCGCACCATCACGCGGTAGACATCGAGTAGCGCCGCGCGATCGAGACCGAGATCGGTGGCGCTCGTTGATTCGTCGGCTGGTGCGTTCGTCCGGCCCGCGCCGTTGACGACCGAGGCCTTCATCCGGCTCATATTATCGCATCCCCCGCGGATGATATATCCTGCCCGCCATGGCTTCTCAGGGCGTGCGGCTGCATCGCTGGGACGAGATTGCAGCTCGACAAGGTGACAGAGATGCTGTCGCAAAAGATCGTCAGCGGCGAGCGCGAGATGCTCGTGCAGGTCTACGTCAAGCGCGGCTGCCTCGTCCCGATGCATGCGCACGACAGCGAGCAGATGACCTACGTCCTCCAGGGCGCGCTGAGATTCCTGATCCAGGGCGAGGAGATCACCGTGCGCGAGGGCGAGGTGCTGCACATTCCTCCCGGCGTCGAGCACCAGGCCGAGGCGCTCGAGGACACGTTCGAGCTGGACGTGTTCAGTCCGGTTCGGCAGGCGTGGCTCGATCACTCTGACGCCACGTAGCGGCGAACGTCGCCCTTGAGCGCGGCCAGATTCGGCTGCCGATCGCGAGGCAGGCTGAGGAAGTACTCGGCGAGAGGCCGGTCGTCGGTCAGCAGCGGACCCGGGCCGATGAAGGCGCGGATCTCGTCAGGCCCGGCTTTGAAGGATTCGAGCAAGGCGTCGAACGTCTCGATGCGCACGTCCTGCATGCCCTGGGCACGCCCCGGCAGTCCTCTCTTCCACTCGAAATCCTGTCGCCGCAGCCGGAGCGGCTCGATCGAGCCGACGAACAACGATCCGTCGGCCCAGGCGGTCGTCTCGGGGAACACGCTCAGGAAGGTGCGAGCGATCAAGTTGTACTCAGCTTCGGTGCCTGGAATCCACTGCATCACGACGCCCCCGGGCTTCAGCACCCGCCGCATCAGTTCGAAGTACTCGCGGGAGTACAGGTTTCCCGCGCCGGCATAGATCGGCTGCGTGATGTCCGCGGTGATCACGTCGTAGCGCTTCGGCGTCAGCATCATGAAATTGCGGCCGTCGTCGACGCGCAGGTGCACGTTGCGGCGATCGAGGACGTCGTAGTTGATCGCCCCGAATTGTCGCGCCGCGCTGACGACCCCGTCGGCGAGCTCGACGATGTCGACGTCGACGCCCTCGTGGACGCTGACCGCGCCGGCGGTTGCGCCGCCGCCGAGACCGATCACGAGCGCGGTCCTCGCACCCGGGTGGACGATCATCGGCATGTGGCCGATCCGCCGATGGGTGAAGGTCGTCGGGAAATCAGTGCCAGCCTGGTGGTTGCCGTTGATCGTCATCATCAAGCGGCGGTTCGCCCCTGTGCCGAGCTCGTGCACGACGACCGTTGCCTCGACGCCTTCCTGCTTCCAGACGAGACCGGTGCCGGCGTAGCGCTGCGCCATGAACTGCACGAACGGATCGGGCGACGTCCAGACGGCCCAGCCGAAGATGGCGGCACCCGACCGCGCCGATCGCCAGCCGGCTGAGGGCCGGTCCCCGCGCAACGACGAGCAACGCGACGCCGGAGAAAAAGCTGACGGCCGCAAGCAGCGCCAGCGAGGTCTCGCTGCCGAAGCGGGGCAGGAGCAGGAAACCGCCCGCGAGCGATCCGACGATCGCTCCGGCGACATTCAGCGAATAAAAGAGGCCGACGCGCTCCGCCGTGTGGCTGCCTGGCGAGGCCCAGAGCCGCAGGCCGATCGGGAAAGCCATCCCCATCAGCAGCGCGGTTGGAAAGATCGCCAGCAGGCTGCCGGCGATCGGATACACCAGGTACTCGGGCATGATCCTCGACAACGAGGGCGCGAGCTCGCTGGTCAGTTGATTGAGGTAGACGAGCGGCCTGAACGACAGCACGATCGCGATCCCGATGGCGAGCTCGAGAACGGCCACGACCGTCATCCAGCGGATCCGCCGGCCGAGCCACGGCGTGGCGACATAGCTGCCGAGCGAAATGCCCGCCAGGATGGTGGCCAGCATCACCGAGAAGCCGTAGACCGTCGGGCGCAGGAACATCGTCAGCACGCGAAACCAGACGACCTCGAGCGCCAGCGAGACTGCGCCCGACAGCGTGAACACGACGAGGATCAGCTGCAGTCCGCGGCGGTCGGCGATCGGCTGTTCACCAGGATCGCTCACCCGGGATTCGACCGGCGCGGACGCGAGCACGTCGCGACGCACGAACGTCGATAGCGCGACCGCACTGGCGCCGACGAGGACGTTCAGGCCAGCGGCGACGAAGAATGTCCGCTCGATGCCGAGTTCAGGTATCAGGTACAGGCCGGCGGCCAGGGTGCCGACGATCGCCCCCGCGGCGTTGCTGCCATACAGCACGCCCACTTGCTCGACGAGCGAGCTGGCCCGGAACGTCGATGCCTTCAATACCAGCGGCAGCGTCGCGCCCATCAGGATCGTCGGGACGATGAGAACGGCAAACGCGATGATCAGCCGCGCAGTGGTCAGCGCGGCGATACCGTCAGGCAGCGACGGGTAGAGCCGCACGTAGAGCGACTGAAGCGCCTCGAGGACGTTCGGTGTGGCGAGCGCGGTCACCCCGATCAAGATCTCGGTGGCGCCGAACCATCTCAGCGGATTGCGGACACGGTCGCCCGCGACACCGGCCACGTAGCTGCCGATCGCCAAGCCCGCCATGAACGCGGCCCACACCGCGCTCGCCGCGTAGATGGTGACGCCGAAGACCCATCCAAGCATCCGCAGCCACAGCACCTGATAGATGAGGGCGCTGAGACCGGAGCAGAAGAAGAAGACCGCGAGAGCAAGGAGAAGCCAGCGATGGCCGGCCGCGCGGGGAACTGCCAAGGATGCCGAGTATAGCTCAGTGGACTCGTCGATCCACGTCGTTGGCGCGTCCACCGGAGTACACGTCGAACTTGCGACGGACGCGGTTGATCTTCCACTTGAGATATCGGTACTTGAGTTCTGACAGCGGATCGACGCGGGCGCCCTTCAGATAGAGATAGCCGACGAGGAGACCGCCGAGATGAGTGGCGCTGGCGACGCCGCCGGTTGCGCCCAGCGACGAGTAGAACGCAATGGCGCCGATGATCATCACGAAGTACCGGGCCGGAATCGGGAACAGCATGAACATCAGGATCGGGCGATGCGGAAAGTACAGGCCGTACGCCAGCAGCAGCCCGTAAATCGCGCCCGATGCGCCGATGACGATCGACCGTGCGCAGCTCCTCGGCGAAGCCGAACGGCAGCAAGGAGAAGAGGACGGTGAGCACCCCCGCGCCGATGCCGCACACGAAGTAGAACTTCAGAAAGTAGCGTGTCCCCCACATCCGTTCGAGCTCGGTGCCGAACATCCAGAGCGCCAGCATGTTGAAGAGCAAATGGATGGGGCCGCCGTGCAGGAACATGTACGTCGCCGGCTGCCAGATGCGGAACTGCCCGAAGACAGCGGCAGGGATGAGCCCCAGCCAGGTTTCCAGGAAGCCGGCCTGACCCGGATCGATCGACTGGGCGATGAAGACCGCCACGTTCGCCGCGATGAGGGCTTTCATCGCGGTTGACATCGGCCCGGGGCCGAAGGAAAACGACACGGCGTGCGGCGAAGGATAGCGGCGCATCAAAAACCGAATCGTATCACGCCATCGGCGGCTCGCTCAGCGGTCGAGCAACTTCCGTGCCTGCGCGCGCGCACTCGACACCGCCTCATCGAATTCCGGGATCCGCAAAAGCCTGCCGGCGATGGCCAGCACGGCCAGGCCGGCGGAGATCGCCAGCACGAGCGTGAGTGCCTGCGCCAGCGTGTTCTGATCCTGAATGATCCGAGTCAGCCATGCATGCGTCACCAGCGCGGCGCCCGCCATCGCCGCGGAGGCCGCGGTGGTCTTCACGAGGGTGGCCGCGAGGCGCCGCCCGTCGAGTCCGCCAAGCGCATCGCGCAAGAGACCAGCAGCGCGACGCCATGCACGAGCGCCGCCAGCGACGTGCTGAGCGCCAGTCCGCGAAAGCCGAGCGGTCCGACCAGCGCGACGCTCGCACCGATGTTGAGAAGAACGGCGGCGATGCTGACGGCAACCGGCACGCGGTTGCGGTCGATCGCGTAGAAAACCGGCGACGCGATCCGCGCCGCCGAGTAGCCGACCAGGCCAATCGCGTAGAACCGCAGGGCGGCGGCGACCGCCTCGGTGTCGGATGGCAGAAACCGGCCGTGCTCGAACAGCACGCGAACAATCGGCATCGCGAGCACGATCAAGCCGATCGTCGCCGGAACGTTCAGCGCCAGCATCAGTCCCAGTCCGCGCGACACCGTCTGCGCGGACGGCCGCAGCATCCTCGAGCGCCGCGTGCCGTGCCGCGGCCGGCAGGACGACCGTCGCGATCGACACGCCGAACAGGCCGATCGGCAGGTACATCAGCCGGAAGGCGTACGAGAGCCACGATGCGGCGCCGGTCCCCTCGCCTGTCGCGAGCACCGTGTTGACGAACAGGTTCACCTGCGTCGCCGCCAGCCCGACCGTGCCGGGCCCCATCAGGACGAGGATGCGCCGCAGGGCGGGGTCGTGCCAGTCGACCACCGGCCGATAGCGGAACCCTTCAGCGTGGAGCGCGCGCCACTGCGCCAGGATCTGTCCGACCCCGCCGGCGAGTGCGCCGACGGCGATGGACGTGATCGGCGGAAGGCCGGCCGCGGCCATGACCGGCGTGAGCGCCACGCGCGGCGGCGATCGTGGCCACGTTGAACATCGCCGGCGACAGCGCCGGCACGAAGTAGTGGTGCAGCGAGTTGAGCATCCCCATCATCGCCGCCGCGATGGCCGCGAGCGTGAGGAACGGCAGCATCAGCCGCGTCAGGTGGGTCGTGAGCTCGAGCTTCCCTGGCATCAGCGCGTAGTCGCCGGCGAAAGCGCGTCGCCAGCGGACCCGCGAAGATCATCCCGGCGACGACGACCACGCCGGTGGCGATGATCAGCGCCGTGATGACGTTGTTGCCCAGCCGCCACGCCGACGCCTTGCCTTCGAGCGTCACGTGACGCGTGAACGCCGGGACGAACGCGGCGCTCATCGCTCCTTCGGCGAACAGATCGCGGACGAGGTTTGGAATGCGGAAGGCGACGGTGAAGGCGTCCATGTCGTTGCCCGCGCCGAAGAGGGCGAGCACGACCTGATCGCGAACGAGCCCGAGGATCCGGCTGGTCAGCGTCGCGAGGCCCGCGAGGCCTGCCGAGCGCGCGAGACGTGGCTCGGCGCTCAAGCGCCGGCGAGCTTCTTCCTCACGAGGTCGTTGACGGGCTTGCCGTCGACTGTCTGGCCGCTGAGCCTGGCCATCGCCGCCTTCATCACGCGTCCCATGTCTTTCGGCGACGCGGCGCCGGTCTCGGCGATGGCTTCGGCGACGGCGCGCTCGAGCGCGGCGGGATCGGCGGCGGGGGAAGGTACTGCTCGAGGACCGCGATCTCGGCGGTTTCCTTGTCCACGAGATCCTGTCGGCCGCCCTTCATGAATTGCTCGATGGAATCGTTGCGCTGCTTGACGAGCGAGTTGACGACCTGGCGCGATTCCGCGTCGTCGAGCGCGCGGGCCTTCTCGACCTCGCGGTTCATCAGCGCGGCCTTCAGCATGCGCAAGGCGCTGAGTCGCGGCGCGTCCTGCCGCCGCATCGCGTCGGCGATCGCCGCGCTCACCTCGTCGATGAGCGTCACTAGAATTGTTGCGGCGGCGCTCCCGGGAACGTTCCGGGCGGGACCTGCTGTTGCTGCGGCGCCGGAACGACCATGCCGGGCGTCGAGACGCCCGCGGGCGCCTGGCCAGCCGGCGGGCGCGTGCCGAACGCGCCGCCAGGCGGTTGCGGCGCGGGATTGACGTTGAACACCGGCGAGCCATTTGGCAAGACGACGTTCGGTGCCGGATCGTCCTGCGCGTCGGCGTCGTCGTTCACCGGACGCTGCGGCGGGAATTGCGGCGGGAACTGCGGCGGCGCCTGCCCGCCCTGAAACTGCGGCGGAACCTGCTGCGGGAATTGCGGCGGAGACTGCGCGGAACTGCGCCGGAACTGCCCGGGAACTGCTGCTGACCCGCCTGCGGAAATTGCGCTGGCTGCGGCGGCGGCGTCCCCGGACGCGTCGGCGAGCTCGTCGGCATGACGAGGATGCGATCGTACGCGACGCGTTCGACGACCGCGGATGCGCGCGGCGCGGCCACGTACCCGGCGGCGGAGCGCAGGATGATGTCGAGCGCTTGTTCCTCGCTGATGTCGTTCAGCTCGAGCGTGATCGGTCCGCCGGGCATGCGCTCGCCGTTGATGATTCGCGTCTGCCCGACGCGCGCCCATTCCGCGAGGATTCTGCGTACCGTGGCGTTGGTCGCCTTGAGCGAGACCTGGCCGTTCTCGATCGTCAGCTGGACATCTGCCCCGGCCGGTGCAGCCGCACGACAGAACCGCGGCAGCGACGAGAAATGCACCTGGAACTCGCATTCCCCAAGTATACGCGCCGCCCCGGGAGGGTCCAAGCGCGGCCTTTACTTCCTCCGGAAGTATTCGATGACCTCGACGAGGATATCGTCGAGCCGAGCTTCGGCTCGTAGCCGATCAGTCGCGCGATCTTCGTCAGGTCGGGCACCCGCCGCGGCATGTCCTCGAAGCCCGACTCGTAGGCCTCGTCATAAGGGACGAACTTGATCGGCGACGTCGAACCGGCGAGGTCGCGGACCCGCTCGGCGAGCGCGCCGATCGTGACCTCCTCGGTGTTGCCGATGTTGATGACCTGGCCGATCGCCGCCGGCTCGGCCACCAGCTTCAGCAGCGCGCCGACGACGTCGGCGACGTGCGTGAACGAGCGCGACTGCGTGCCGTCGCCGAACACGGTGATCGGCTCGCCGGCGAGCGCCTGGCGGACGAAGTTCGGGATCACCATGCCGTACTGGCCGGTCTGCCGCGGGCCGACGGTGTTGAAGAAGCGGACGATGATGACCGGGAGCTTGCGCTCCTTCCAGTAGGCGAGCGCCAGGAACTCGTCGATCGCCTTGCTGCAGGCGTACGCCCAGCGGTGCTTCGGCGTCGGCCCCAGCACCAGATCGGAATCCTCGCGGAACGGCACGTCGTCGCTCTTGCCGTAGACCTCGGAGGTCGACGCGATGACGACGAGCTTCTTCTTCTTGTTCGCGTGCTTCAGCACGACTTCGGTGCCGTGCACGTTGGTCTCGATCGTGTGCACCGGCTGCTCGACGATCAGCTTGACGCCGACCGCCGCGGCGAGATGGAAGACGACGTCGCTGCGATCGATGAGCTCGGCCAGCAGCGGCTCGTTGTCCACCGAGTCGATGAAGTACTCGAAGCCGGCTGCGTCCTTTCAGGTGGGCGATGTTGTCGATCGATCCGGTCGACAGGTTGTCGAGGACCAGGACCTCGTGGCCGCCGTCGAGCAGCGCTTCGGCAAGATGGGAGCCGATGAAACCGGCTCCGCCGGTAATCAGTGCTCGCATGTCGGTCAGGGCCTTTCGGCCAGCTCGCGAACGCGCGTCGGCGACTGCGGCGATCGCGCGTGTCCGTCGAGTGCCGGGTGGAGCGGCAGCGACAGCACTTCGCGCGCACGCGCCGTCGGCGTGCGGGCAGTCCGCCGGCTGCAGATCGGCCAACGCCGGCTGACGTGGAATCGGCACCGGGTAGTGGATCAGCGTCTCGATCCCGCGAGTCGCTGAGATGCTGCTGCAGTGCCGCGCGAGCGTCCCCGTCACCGTCGACGCGCACGACGAACAGATGATAGACGTGGCCCGGCATCGCGTTCTGGCGGGATCGCCACCGGTGCGCCTGGCAGGAGCCGCCGATACCGCGCCGCGAGCGCGCGGCGCCGCGTCGTCCAGCGCGGCAGGAGCGGCAGCCGCGCCCGGAGGATCGCCGCCTGCATCTCGTCGAGGCGCGAGTTCACGCCGGGCTCCTGATGATGGTAGCGATCGGTCTGTCCGCCGTTTCGCAGCCGCTTGATCCGTGTCCGCGAGCGCGCGATCGTTGGTCACGACGGCGCCGCCGTCGCCGAGCGCGCCGAGGTTCTTCGTCGGGTAGAAGCTGAACGCGCCCGCCGACGCCGATCGTGCCGACCGGGCGTCCGGCAGCGGTCGCGAGGTGCGCCTGGCAGCAGTCCTCGACGATCGCCAGATCGTGCGCGGCGGCGACGCGCTCGATCGCCGCCATGTCGGCCGGCTGCCCGTAGAGGTGAACCGGCAGGATCGCCCGCGTGCGCGGGCGTGATCGCCGCGCTCGACCGCGCCGGGTCGATCGTCAGCCGCGCCGGATCGATGTCGGCGAACACGGGCGCGCGCCGGCCATCATGATCGCGAGCGCGCGTGTAGGCCGCCGACAGCGGCGTCGTGATGACTTCGTCGCCGGCGTCCGATGCCGAGCGCCCGGAGGATCAGCGCGATCGCGTCGGTGCCGGTGCCGACGCCGACCGCGTGCGCGCGCCGCACGCCGCGGCGAACTCGCGCTCGAACGCCTCGACCTCGGGGCCGAGGACGAACCAGCCGCTCGCGACGACGCGGTCGATGGCGGCGCGCACCGCGGCGGCGTCCTCGCGCGGCGCCAGCGACAGGAACGGGCACGCGCAGCCGCGTCACACGCGCTCCGCCGCCGGCTCCGCCTGATCGACGTAGCGGTCGAAAGTGCTGGCGGTAGAACGCGATCGTCTCGCCGCAGGCCCTCGCGCGAGCGCCACGATCGGCGTCCCAGCCGGTGGCGCGCTTGAACTTCGTCGAGTCGGCGTAGAAGTCGCCGATGTCGATCGCCTTCTTCTCGGCCGGCCAGTCGACGTACTCGACGCGGCCGCGTCCCGGCGATCTCGACGAGCAGCGCGGTCAGCGTCGCGGTGGCTGATCGGCTCGTCGCCGCCGACGTTGAACACCTCGCCGTTGCACGCGTCGATCGCGCCCGCCCGCAGGAACGCGTCGGCGGCATCGTCGACGTAGACGAAATCGCGCAGCTGCGAGCCGTCGCCGTAGATCTGGATCGACGCGGCCTTCGATCGCCAGCCGGATGAACCAGCCGATGAAGCCCTGGCGGTTGTGGCGGATCAGCTGCCGCGGCCCGTAGACGTTGGTCAGCCGCAGCGAGCAGGCGCGGACGCCGAACACGTTGTTGTAGACGAGATGGTAGTACTCGCCGGCCGCCTTGTTGATGCCGTTGACGTCGGTCGGCCGCACGAGATGCTTCTCGTCGACCGGCAGCGAGTCGGGCCGGCCGTAGACCTGCCGCGTGCCGGCGAACACCACCTTGACGCCGGGATTGTTGTAGCGGCACGCCTCGAGAATCGTCAGCTGGCTGCGGCAGTTGATCTCGAGATCCGTGTACGGGATCGCGCATGCTGTCGATGTGGCTGACCTGTCCGGCGAGGTTGAAGATGACCTCGCGATCGCGCACCAGGTAGTTCATCGTGCTCTGCTGGCGGACGTCGGCGACGTTGACGTGCACGCGATCGGCGATGCCGTCGATGTTGAACAGGTTGCCGCCGTAGTCGGGGATCAGCGAGTCGACCAGCAGGACGTCGGCGCCGAGCGTCGACCAGCTGGCGCGCGAGGTTGCTGCCGATGAACCCGAGGCCGCCGGTGATCATCACGCTTGCGGCCGCGGTAGAACTCGCGGTAGTCCGCGGTCACGGGCGCGGTGCGCTGGGGTAGACGCGATTGGCGGAATCGGGCGCCGGCGCGCGAGCGGCGTCAGGCCGGCGCGCAGGTGCTCGCGGCGGATCACCAGCGCGAACCAGAGGATGCAGCAGATCGCCGTCCGGTGCGGAAGAGGCGCCGGAAGTTGAAGAACTGCGACTTGCCGAACGCGCGGTGGTAGTGGTGGACCGGCACCTCGACGATCCGGAAGCCGGCGTCCTGGATCTTCTTCATCATCTCGAGGCAGATGACGCCGCTCGTCTTCTCGAGGTTGATCCGCTCGAAGATCGACGCGCCGCATCAGCCGGAAATCGCAGTCGACGTCGCGCAGCTTGAGGCCGAACAGCAGTGCTGACGAGGTGGTGGTACACGCGGCCGATGACGATGCGATGCAGCGGATCGGAGCGGCTGATCTTGTAGCCGTTCACCAGATCGGTCGTCGGGCGTCATCTGCGCCCAGAGCACCGCCAGCTCGGCCGGGTCGTACTGCGCGTCGCCGTCGGTGTAGAAGATCAGCTCCTTGGTCGCCGAGCGGAACCCGGTCTGCAGCGCGCCGCCGTAGCCGCGGTTGTTCGGATGGTGCACGACGCGGACCTGCGGATAGGTGCGCGCGAGCTCGTCGGCGATCTCCGCCGTCGCGTCGGCGCTGCCGTCGTTGACGACGATGACCTCGAAGTCCGGCGTCAGCTCCGACGCCGCCTGGACGGCGCGAATCACCATGCTCGCGATGGTGCCGCTGTCGTTGTAGGCCGGGAAGAAGACGCTCAGGCCCGCGGGCTCGGAGCGGGGCGCTGGCATGGAGAAGTCCGCAAACCATAGCACGAAAATAGCGCAGTCAGGCGATCACGCGACGAACGGCCTTGCGCGACGAGCCGCCACGGCGTGATCGCCGATTCGATCAAGCACGCGCGCGCGACAGCTTCGATTCGCCCTGCCGCCGCTCGACGAACGTGATCGGCACCTCGGCGATCCGGCAGCCGCGGCGCGCCGCGACGAACAGCATCTCGACCAGAAACGAGTAGCCGTCGGAGATGAACCGATCGAGCGGCAGCGCGGCGAGCGCGTCGCGCCGCCAGCAGCGATAGCCGCTGGTGCAGTCGCGCGCGCTCAGCCGCGTGACCGCGCGGATGTAGATGTTCGCGAAGCGGCTGAGGAGCCGCCGGCGCTGCGGCCAGTTCACGATCTGCGCCGCCGGGGACGTAGCGCGAGCCGATCACGACGTCGGCGTCCGACTGGCCGCGGCGATCAGATCCGGCAGGTGCCGCGGATCGTGCGAGAGGTCGGCGTCCATCTGGCAGATGACGTCGACCGGCTCGTCGATCGCCTTCCGGATGCCGTCGATGTACGAGCGGCCCAGTCCGCGCCGGCCGCGTGCGGTGCATGACGTCGATCCGCCCGGCGATGCTCGCGGCGCCAGGGCGTCGGCCACCTCGCCCGTGCCGTCGGGCGATTGATCGTCGACGACGAGCACGCGGACGTCCGGATGCTGCATCAGGCCGTCGACCAGCACCGGCAGATTCTCGCGCTCGTTGTAGGTCGGGACGATCACCAGCGCCGCGTGCTCACGACTTCCGCGTCCCTCGAACCGCAGCGACGAGATCTGCTCCGAGACCAGGCCGATCGAGAAAGATCACCACGCTCAGCAGGATCAGCAGCACCGACGAATTGGTGACGTGCGACTGCGTCGCGATCGTCCACACGGCATAGCCGCGCCGACGACGAACGAGCCGCAGCGCTGATCGGCAGGAAGATCCGCAGCGGGCTGAAGATCGTGATCACCTTCAGCAGGATCAGGAAGAACGCGACGCCGTCCGAGCCGAGCCTGATCTTCGAGTCGCCCTGCGCGGCGCGGCGCCTCGATCGGCTCGAAGCGCACGCTGTAGCCCGCCTTGAGGAACGCCAGCGTCGTCGTGGTCGGCGTCGAGAAGCCGTTCGGCAGCAGGTGCAGGAACTCGAGCAGGCACTCGCGCCGCGCCGCGCGGAATCCGGACGTGAGGTCCGGGATCGGCCGCTCGGCCAGATAGCCGGCGATCCAGTTGAGCAGCGCGTTGCCGACGCGCCGCGGACCAGCGTCGCCTGCGATCGCGCCGATCGCGCGCCGACGACGAGATCGTACGCGTCGAGGCTGCGCCACCAGCCGCGCCGCGTCGGCCGGCTGATGCTGCCCGTCGGCGTCGACGATCAGGACGAACGTCGCCGGCGGCCTGGCGGATGCCGGTCTTGACCGCCGCGCCGTTGCCTTTGTTGTACGGATGGCGGACGACGCGCGCGCCGGCCGCCGCCGCCCGCTGCCGCGGTGTCGTCGCTCGATCCGTCGTCGACGACGAGGATCTCGCGCCAGTCGCCGCGACGGCCTGCAGTCGGTGACGAGCGGGCCGATCGACGCGCTGCTTCGTTGAAGCCGGGATCGACGACCGAGGTGCATGATCCGGCGACGACTCGCTGGCAGCCGATTCCACGCAGCGTCATGTGGCGAAGCGGAAGTTGATGATGTCGCCGTCCTGGACGATGTACTCCTTGCCTTCGAGCCGGACTTCGCCGTGATCGCGGCAGGCCGCCATCGAGCCGCGGGCGATCAGCGCGTCGTAGCCGACGACCTCGGCGCGGATGAATCCGCGCGCGATGTCGCTGTGAATCTCGCCGGCCGCGAGCTGCGCCGGCGTGCCGCGCGGAATCGACCAGGCGCGGCACTCGTCCTCGCCGACCGTGAAGAACGAAATGTAGCCGAGCAGATCGTAGCTGGCGCGAATCACGCGATCGAGCCCGGATTCGGCGAGGCCGAGATCGGCGAGGAACGCCGGCGCGCGTCCGCGGCGTCGAGCTGCGCGATCTCGAGCTCGATCTTCGCGCAGACGGCGACCGCCGCCGTGCCGGCGCGCGAGAGGAACGGCGTCAGGCCGGCCGCTTCGCCGGCCTCGTCGATGCGGCGTCGCCGCGTCGCCTGCCGGAAGCTGCCGCTTCGTCGAGGTTGATGACGATGAGCAGCGGCTTCGCGGACAGAAACTGAAATCCGCGCAGGCGCTTCAGGTCTTCGCCCTTCAGGTCGAGGGCGCGCAGCGGCCGGCCTTCCTCGAGCGCGGCGCGGCAGATCGTCGAGCACGTCGCGCTCGCGCTCGAGATCGGCCGTCCGGTTCTTCTTCAGATCCTTCTCGAGCCGTTCGAGCCGCCGCTCGGCGACGCCGAGGTCGGCGAGGATCAGCTCGTCTTCCATCGCCTGCGCGTCGCGCGCCGGATCGATCGAGCCCGGAGGGATGCGGCACGCCGGATCCTGGAACGCGCGGAGCACGTGGACGAGCGCGTCGGCATTCTTGTACGCCGACGACGTCGACGAGCGTCTGCGCGCCGCTGCCGTCCGCCCGGCGCCGCGAGGTCGGAGAACTCGACGGTCGCCGGCACCCGCTTGCGCGGGTTGTACATCGCCGTCAGCGATCGAGCCGCGCGTCAGGCACCTTCGAGATGCCGATCGATCGCCTCGCCCTTGCCATGGGCCGCGCGCGCCGTTTCCCGCGCGCTCGTCATCAACTGGAAGAGAGTGGTCTTGCCGCTGGATCCGAAGCCGATGAGCGCCGCTCTGAGCATGCGCAAACCGCGCATCGTAGCACGCTGGCTTCGGACGATCCGGTCGCGATCCCGGCGACAGCCGTCAGCCTGCCTCGAGTCGCCTCACGACCGTCGGTCTAATGCCCAAGCTCTGCAGGGCGATAGAAACGGCGAAAATTTGGCGTAACTTACTGACGGGTAGTTTTGCGGTTGACATCCGACTAAGCTCACCTACTATCCGCGGTGGAAAATTGTGGCCAAAAGTGGAGTAGTGTCGCGTGTTTAGGGGCAACGCGCCGGCTCGCATCGATGACAAGGGGCGACTCAAGGTGCCGAACGCCTTCCGCTCCCTGCTCGAGAGCAAGTACGGCCGCGAGCTGTTCCTGACGAGCCTGACGGGCGAGTACGTCCGCATCTACCCGATGCCCGTGTGGCTCGAGATCGAGCAAAAGCTCGGCGGCATGCCGTCCACGCACCCCTCCGGCTGCGCTTTCTCGATCGCGTCAACTACTTCGGTCAGGCCGGCGAGCTCGACGCGCAGGGCCGCGTGCTCATTCCGGTCCGCCTGCGCGACGCCGCCACGATGGCCGGCGACGTCGACGTGCTCGGCCAGGTCAACTACCTCGACGTCTGGAACCACGATCGCTTCCTCACGCAAGCTGCAGCGCGAACCGTACACCGACGACGACGCGCGCGCGCTGTCGGAGTTCGGCATTTGACGGCCCACGTCCCGTGCTGACCGCCGAAGCGCTGCAGCACCTGCAGCCGGAGCGCGGCGGCCTCTTCGTCGATTGCACCGTCGGGCTCGGCGGCCACGCGCGCGCGCTGCTCGAGGCCGGCGCCACGCGCGTCATCGGCCTCGATCGCGATCCCGCGGCGCTCGCCGCGGCGCGCGCACGACGCTGGCGCCGTGGGCCGACCGCGTCGAGCTCGTCCACGCCGACTATCGCGCGCTCGACGAGGTGCTCGACACGCCGCCAGCATCGACTGCGTCGACGGCGCGCTGGCCGATCTCGGCGTCTCGTCGCATGCAGCTCGATGCCCCGGGCCGCGGGTTCAGCTTCCAGCGCGACGAGCCGCTCGACATGCGCATGGACACGCACGACGGGAGACGACGGCCGCTGATCTGGTGGCGCGTTCGACGGAGCGCGAGCTGGCCGACGCGATCTTCACGTACGGCGAGGAGCGCTTTTCGCGCCGGATCGCGCGGGCGATCGTCGGCGGCGCGGCGCGAGGCGCCGATCGACACGACCGGCCGGCTCGCCGCGATCGTGCGGCGCGCGATCCCGCGCCGCGGCTACATGCGCATCGATCCGGCGACGCGCACGTTCCAGGCGCTGCGCATCTGGGTGAACCGCGAGCTCGAGGGCCTCGATCGTTTCTCGAGGCGGCGGTGCGGCGGCTGCGATCGGCGCGCGGCTGGTCGTGATCACGTTTCACTCGCTCGAGGATCGCATCGTCAAGCACACGCTGCGCGCGCTCGAGCGCGGCGAGCGAGGCGCTGCTCAGAGTGCTGACGAAGAAGCCGGTCGTGCCGAGCGACGACGAAGTGCGCAGCAACCCGCGGGCGCGCAGCGCGAAGCTGCGCGCCGCGGAGCGGCTGGCGATGAGGATGGCCGGTGCCAACCATGGCTGAAGCCGTTCGAGTACGCCATCAAGAAGGACGTTCGCAACAACCCGATCGTCCGCGAAGTGGACGAGGCGCGGCAGCGCGAGCTGTGGAAGTCGGTCGCGCATGGCCGGCTTTCTCGTGCTCGTGCTGCTGTTTTCCGCCTGGCAGCACTTCGAGCTGCTGCGGCACGGCTACCAGGTCGAGCAGATGCAGCGGGAGCGCGCCGCGGAGGAGGAGGCGGCGCGGCAGCTGCGGCTCGAGATCGAGACGCTGCGGTCGCCGCAAGCGCATCGAGGCGCTGGCCATCGAGCAGCTGCGCCTGGTCGCGCCGTCGAACGACGAGGCCATCGTCATCGAGCGGGTCGTGCCGAGCGACCGCCCGCATCGTCGGTCGTGGCGCGACGGTGAGCGCTGATGCAGCCGCCCCGCGCGCCGAACTGGCGTCAGACACGTCAACGCGTCGCCTGCGATCGGTCGCCGTCGAGCGTGCTCGGCTTGCTGGGCGCTCGCCATCGAGGTGCGGCTCGTCTATCTGCAGACGGTCCTGCGCGCCAGATCTTCAGCGCGCGCCGAGCGCCAGCAGCAGCGGACACCGGCGGCTCCGGCCAAGCGCGGCGACATCCTCGACCGCCGCGGCCACGTGCTGGCGACGAGCGTCGACGCCGACTCGATCTACGCCGTGCCGTCCGAGATCGACGACAACGAGCAGGCGGTCGAATCGCGCTGTGCGAGGCGCTCGCGCGACTGCACGGCCCGCGAGCGGCAGCGGCTGCTCGAGCGGCTTCAACAGCCAGCGCGCCTTCGCCTACGTCCGCCGGCAGGTCTCGCCCGACAGGCGCGCGCGCGTCGCCGCCCTCAATCTCGAGGGCATCGGCTTCGTCAAGGAGAGCCGCCGCTTCTATCCGAACACGGAGCTGGCCGCGCATGCTGCTCGGCTACGTCGGCATCGACAACAACGGGTTGAGCGGGATCGAGTCGGCCTACGACTCCCAGATTCGCGGCAAGGACGGCACGGTCCTGGTCACGACCGACGCCGCGGCCACGTGTTCAGCCGCGTCGAGCGGCCGCCGACGGCCGGCTCGACGATCGAGCTGACGATCGACGAGTACCTGCAGCACGTCGCCGAGCGCGAACTGCACGCCGGCGTGGTCGAGAACCGCGCCGCCGGCGGCACCGTCGATCGTCATGGATCCGCGCACCGGCGAGATTCTGGCGATGGCGAACGAGCCGACGTTCAACCCGAACGTCTATCGGCGACTCGTCCGAGATCGGCACGGCGCAACCGCGCCGTCCAGGACCTCTACGAGCCGGGATCGACATTCAAGATCGTCACCGCGTCGGCCGCGATCGAAGAGCAGGTGATGCCGATCGACCGCGATGATCGACACCAGCCCCGGGTGATCCTGCGCGATCGGCAACCGCATCATCGACGAATTCCGCGGCCACAACTACGGCGTGCTGTCGTTCAGCGACGTCATCGTCAAGTCGAGCAACGTCGGCGCGATCAAGATCGGATTCCGGCTCGGCGCCGAGCGCCTGAGCCGCTACGTCGAGCGGTTCGGGTTCGGGCGCCCGATCTCGCCCGACTTTCCGGGCGAGAGCCCGGGCATCGTCTGGAGACCCGACGAAGTGGACCGAGGGCGCGCTGGCGTCGGTGTCGATGGGCTATCAGGTCGGCGTCACGCCGCTGCAGATGGTGGCGGCGGTCGAGCGCGATCGCCAACGGCGGCGAACTGATCGAGCCGCGCGTCGTCCGGGCCGTGTACCGCGACAACCGCCGATACGCCGTCAAGCCGAAGGTCCTGCGGCGGGCCGTCAGCCGGACACCGCCGCGACGCTGACGACGATCATGGAAGCAGTCGTCGACGGATGGCACCGCCAAGCTCGCGCGGATCCCCGGCTACACGGTCGCCGGCAAGACGGGCACCGCTTCGAAGCTGATCGACGGCCGCTATTCGGCATCCGAGAACAACGTGTCGTTCGTCGGGTTTGCTGCCGTCGCGCAATCCGGCGGTCGCGATCATCGTCGATGATCGACGCGCCGCACGCCAACGGCAACAGCGGCGGGGCGGTGGCCGCGCCCATCTTCAGGCGCATCGCCGGACCGGCGCTGCGATACCTCGGCGTCGCGCCGACGATCAATCCGGCTCCGCCGGTGCTGGTCGCGCGCAATGCGCCGTCGCCCGTCGCGGCGCGTCCCGGTTGCGACCACGGCACCGGTGGTGGCGCTCGTATCGGACGCCGGCCGGCAGACGATGCCCGATCTGCGCGGCATGAGCGCCCGCGACGCGATGCGCACGCTCGTGAAGCTCGGATTGACGGCGCGCATGTCGGGGCACGGCGTCGTCGTCGTCGCAGGACCCGCCACCGGGCACTCCCTTCGAAGGCGGCGAAACCTGCCGGCTGGAGCTGGGCCGCCGCCCTTCGGCGTCGCGGGCCGCCGACGCAGCAGCCATGACCTGGGCCGAACTGCACGGCGTGCTCCGCGAGGCGGGGTTGGTCCGCGCTGACGACGCGAGGCAGGCGGAGGCAGCCGTCGGCGTCGTGCGATCGATCGCGTACGACTCGCGCGCGGTGGAGGCCGGCGACGTGTTCGTCGCGCTGAAGGGCCTGCACGCCGACGGGACGGCGTTCGCGCGCCAGGCGATCGACCGCGGCGCCGTGGCGGTCGTCTCAGAACAGCCGGCGCCGCCTGACGCGAAGGTCGTCTGGACGGTCGTCGACGACGCGCGCCGGGCGCTCGCCGTGCTCGCCGCGGCGTTCTATCGCCATCCGAGCCGCGAGATGCAGGTGGTCGGCATCACCGGCACGAACGGCAAGACGACAACCGCGTATCTCGTGGCGTCGATCTTCGACGCGGCCAACCTGCGCTGCGGCCTGCTCGGCACGGTCGGCTACCGCATCGGCATCCGATCTGCGAGACGCGACGCGCACGACGCCGGAGGCGCCCGAGGTGCAGGCGCTGCTGCGCGAGATGGTCGACGCCGGCTGCCGCGCCTGCGCGATGGAGGTGTCGTCGCACGCCCTGTCGCTTCGGCGCGTCGACGCGATGACGTTCGCGGCCGGCGTCTTCACCAACCTGACGCGCGATCATCTCGACTTCCACGCCGACATGGAGGAGTACTTCCAGGCGAAGCGCCGCCTGTTCGAGATGCTGCCGCGCGACGCCCCCAGCCTGATCAACCTCGACGATCCGCGCGGGCCGTCGCTGACCGAGGTCGGCGGCCGGCCGGTGACCTACGCCATCAACCGCCCGGCCGACATCACGCCCGGCCCGCTGTCGTTTTCGCTCGACGGGCTGACGTTCGACGTGCGGACGCCGCGCGGCACGATCCGCGTCAAGTCGCCGCTGGTCGGCCGGCCCAACGTCTACAACATCCTGGCCGCGGTGTCGACCGCCACGGCGCTCGGCCTGTCGTTCGACGCCATCGAGCGCGGCGTCTCGGCGCTGGACGGCGTGCCGGGCCGGTTCCAGGTCGTTTCGGGCGCCCGCGACGAGGTGACCGTCGTCGTCGACTACGCGCACACCGACGACGCGCTGCGCAACCTGCTCGAGACGGCGCGGCCGCTGGCGCGCGGGCGGGTGATCACGGTGTTCGGCTGCGGCGGCGATCGCGATCGCACGAAGCGCCCGCTGATGGGCGCGGTCGCCGGCCGGCTGAGCGACGTGATCGTGATCACCTCGGACAATCCGCGCAGCGAGGATCCCGGCCGGATCATCGAGGAGATCCAGCGCGGTATCACCGCCGATACCCGCCGCGACAGCGATCAGCGGATGCTCGCGATCGTCGACCGCCGCGAGGCAATCGCCAGGGCGATCGAGCTGGCGCGGCCAGGGGATCTGGTGCTGGTCGCCGGCAAGGGGCACGAGAAGTACCAGGTGATCGGCAGCCAGGTGCTGCCGTTCGACGATGTCGCGGTCGCGCGCGAAGCGCTCGATCGCCGGCGGAGGAACTCCGGTGTCGTCTAGGGCCGATGCTGTACCACCTGTTGTCTTACTTGCAGGGTCAGCTGACTGCGTTGAACCTCGGCGCGCTCGTGAACGTGACGCGGTACATCACCGTCCGCACGGCCGCCGCGAGCCTGTCGGCGCTGGCGATCAGCCTGCTCCTCGGGCCGTGGATGATCCGCAAGCTGCGCGAGTTCCAGGTCGGCCAGGTGATCCGGCAGGAGGGCCCGACGTCGCACCGGCCGAAGGCAGGAACGCCGACGATGGGCGGCCTGCTGATCCTGACGGCCGCGTTGGTGCCGACGCTGCTCTGGGCGGATCTGACGAACGTCTACGTCTGGATCGCCGTCCTGACGACCGCGGCGTTCGGCGGCGTCGGCTTCCTCGACGACTACCTGAAGATCGTGCGCCGCGATCATCACGGCCTGCGGCCGCGCTACAAGATGGCCGGGCAGGCCGTTGATCGCGCTCGTCGGTCGGCATCGTGCTGCTGGTGCTGGCGCAGCAGGGCCAGTACAACACGCGGCTGATTTTTCCGTTCTTCAAGAACCTGATTCCGGACCTCGGGTGGTGGTACCTGCCGTTCGCCGTCTTCATGCTCGTCGCGTGGTCGAACGCGGTCAATCTGACCGACGGGCTCGATGGCCTGGCGATCAGCACGTTCGCGATAGCCGCGGCGACCTTGACGGCGCTGGCGTATGTGACCGGCCATCGCGTGCTGGCGGAGTACCTGCTGCTGGTTCATTTCGAGACCAGCGAGCTGACGATCTTCTGCGGCGCGCTGGTCGGCGCCTCGCTCGGCTTCCTCTGGTACAACGCCTATCCGGCGGAAATCTTCATGGGCGACGTCGGATCGCTGGCGCTGGGCGCCGCGCTCGGCATCGTCGCCACGCTGATCAAGCAGGAGCTGCTGCTGGTGATCGTCGGCGGCGTGTTCGTGCTCGAGGCCGCGTCGGTGGTGATTCAGGTCGCCTCGTTCAAGTTGACCGGCAAGCGCGTGTTCAGGATGGCGCCGCTTCATCACCATTTCGAGCTGATCGGCTGGAGCGAGCCCAAGGTCATCGCCCGATTCGTGATCGTCGCGATCATCTTCGGCTTGTTCAGCTTGACGACGCTGAAACTGCGGTGATGAAGCAGGGGCTGGGGACTAGGGGCTGGGGACTGGAGACACGGAGTTGGCGATTTTCGGTTGAGGGGAAGCGAGTGACCGTGGCCGGCGCGGCGCGGAGCGGCATCGCCGCCGCGCGGCTGCTCGTCGAGCGCGGCGCACGCGTCACGCTGTCCGACGCACGCGCCGACGTCCCTGACGCGCAGCCGCTCGCGGAGATCGGCGTGGCCCTCGAAACCGGCGGGCATCAGGACGCGACGTTCTCGGGAGCCGATCTCGTCGTGCTGAGCCCGGGCGTCCCGCCCGAGCAGCCGGCGGTCGCGGCCGCGCGCGCTCGCGGCGTGCCGGTGATCGGCGAGATCGAGCTCGCGTCGCGCTGGCTGCGCGGCCGGATCATCGCGATCACCGGGACGAAAGGGAAATCGACGACGACCGCGTTGACGGGCCGGATGCTCGAAGCCTCGGGCTTCAAGGTGACGGTCGGCGGGAACATCGGCGCCCCGCTCAGCGCCCAGGTCGCTCAGTCGACGCCGGACACGCTGCACGTGGTCGAGACGAGCAGCTTTCAGCTGGAGCAGATCGAGACGTTTCGTCCGTGGATCGCCGTGATGCTCAACTTCTCGCCGGATCATCTCGACCGCCATCCGAGCGTCGCGGCGTACGGGGCCGCCAAGGCGCGGATCTTCGAGAACCAGACGGCTGACGACTGGTCCGTGGTGAACGCCGACGACCCACTGGTCCTGGAGCTGGCGCGGCGTGGTGCGGCGCGCCGCCGGCTGTTCGCGCGCGACACCGCGCTCGAGGAAGGCACGGCGATCTCTGACGGCTGGATCGTCAGCCGGCACGACGGCCGCGTCGAGCGCCTGGTTCCGCTGGACGCGATTCACCTCATCGGTCCGCACCTCGTCGTCGACGTGATGGCGGCCGCCACGGTCGGCACGCTTGCCGGCGCCGCGCCGGCGGCGATGACCGCGGCGGTCGATGCGTTTCCCGGCCTCGAGCACGCGATGGAGCTCGTCGCCGAATGTCGCGGCGTGCGGTTCGTCAACGACTCGAAGGCGACCAACGTCGAGTCGGCGCTCAGGTCGATCGAGAGCTTCGCGTCGGATCTGGTGCCGATTATCGGCGGGCGATTCAAGGGTGGCGACCTGCGGCTGCTTCGCGGCCCGCTCGGCGCTCGTGCCCGGGCCGTCGTGGCGATCGGCGAGGCGCGGCCGCTCGTCCACGACGCCCTGCACGACGTCGTGGACGTGCACGAGGCCGACAGCCTGGAAGCGGCCGTACGGCTGGGGTTCGATCTCGCTTCGCCGGCGGGGGTCGTGCTGCTCGCGCCGGCGTGCGCGAGCTTCGACATGTTTCGCGACTACGCAGAGCGCGGGCGGCGGTTTAAGGAGGAAGTCGCGCGGTTAGTAGGGCGGACCTCTGTAGGGCGGACGTCTAGGTCCGCCGTGCGTAGGGCGGACCTCTGAGGTCCGCGGCCACGGTCCGACGGTCTGTGAACGGTGAGCTGTCGTCAGTCGGTCTGAGCGGTAGAGGACTGGCTGCTGGGAACACAGGCTGCCCCGGCCTGTGAAGCTGGTGCCTCTGCCCGAGGCCGACTGACGACTGCTGACCGCTCACAGTGTTTCGGGTGATGAGCGGCCCGGCTTTATAGACCTGAATGGCTCGAAAACTCAAGTCCGACCGGATCCTGTTCCTGACCACGATTCTGCTGGTCGCCATCAGCATTGTCATGGTCTACAGCGCGTCGGCGGTGATGGCCGACGAGCGGTACGGCCAGCCCTATTTCTTCCTGATCAAGCAGCTGATGTGGGCGATCCTCGGTGTCGCCCTCCTCGGGGTGGTCATGCGGATTGATTACCGCAACTTACCGCGAGCCGGTGTTCATCTGGTCGTGCTTCGGCATCGTGTGCCTGGCCCTGGTCGCGGTCCTGTTCGCTCCCAGCCGTGTCCGGCGCCCGCCGCTGGTTCTCAATCGGCGGCCTCGGGATTCAGCCGTCGGAGCTGGCGAAGCTCAGCGCGATCGTCTTCATCGCCGCCCTGCTCGAGCGCCGCATGCACCGGATCAACGACCTCACCTACGCGCTGGCCCCGATCAGCCTGGTCGTGGCCATCTTCGTCGGTTTGATCCTGGTCGAGCCCGATTTCGGCACCGCCATGTCTTTGGCCGTGATCGCGGCCGTCATGGTGTTTGCGGCGGGAGTCAGCTACTTCTACATCGCCGGCGCGGCGTTGACGATGCTGCCGCTGGTTGCGCTGCTCGTGGTGGCGTTCCCGTACCGGCGCGAGCGGCTGATGGCGTTTCTCAATCCCTGGGACGACCCGCTGGGGAGCGGCTTTCAGATCATCCAGTCGTTCATCGCGGTGGGCACCGGCGGCATCACCGGCCGAGGCCTGATGAACGGCGTCCAGAAGCTCTTCTACCTGCCCGAGGCACACACCGACTTCATCTATGCGGTCATTGCCGAGGAACTCGGATTCATCGGTGCGAGCTGCCTCCTGGTCTGCTTCTGCGTGATCACGTGGCGCGGCCTCCGCATCGCGCTGCAGGCGCCTGATGCATTCGGTGCCTTCCTCGCGCTCGGCGTGACGACGATGGTCGCCATCCAGGCGTTCATCAACATGAGCGTGGTGCTCGGGCTCCTGCCGACGAAGGGCATTCCGCTGCCATTCATCAGCCAGGGCGGCTCGTCGATGATGGTCAATCTCATGGGCATGGGCGTGCTCCTCAACGTGTCGCAGCACGCGGCGACTGAGACATGAAAGGGGGCGGGGATTTCCATACGAGTGGTGATCGCCGGGGGCGGCACCGGAGGCCATTTGTATCCGGGCATTGCGGTCGCACGGGAACTGCTGGTCCGGCATCCGGACGCGCAGATCTCGTTCGCCGGGACGGCGCTCGGGATCGAGGCGCGTGTCGTGCCGCGCGAAGGGTTTCCGCTCGACGTGATCCGCAGCGCTGGCCTGAAAGGCAAGTCGCTGGCCGCTCGCGCACGCGGCGCGGTGCTGGTGCCATTGGGCCTGATCGACTCCTTCGCCATCATCTCGGCGCGGCGTCCGCGCCTGGTGATTGGCGTCGGCGGATACAGCTCGGGTCCGGTCGTGCTTGCGGCGGCGCTTCGTGGCGTGCCGACGATGCTGCTCGAGCAGAACGCCGCCCCGGGTCTGACCAATCGACTGCTCAGGCCGTTCGTGCGGGCGGCCGCGGTGTCGTTCGAATCGACGAGGAGGTTTTTCGGCGAGAAGGCGTTCGTCAGCGGTAACCCCGTTCGGCCGGAGTTTCTACAGGCGGTCGAACCACTTCGGGAGTCGGGCGCGAATGACGATGCATCCGGCGGCGGGATCCTAGTTTTTGGCGGCTCTCAGGGCGCGCACGCGATCAATCTGGCCATGGTGGAGGCAGCGCCGCAGCTGGCGGCCGGCGGTCACCCTGTTCGTCTCGCGCACCAGACAGGAGAGCGAGATGTGGAGATGGTGCGCGCCGCTTACCGGCAGGCGGGGCTTCAGGCCGAAGTCGAGCCGTTCTTCTTCGACATGGGACGGCGCCTCCGCGCAGCGGACCTGATCGTCTGCCGCGCCGGCGCGACGACGCTGGCCGAGATCACTGCGGCGGGGAAACCGGCAATCCTGATTCCCCTGCCGACCGCGACCGACGACCATCAGCGCCGCAACGCCGAGGCGCTGGTGTCCGCGGGCGCCGCCGAGATGCTGCGGCAGGTGGACGCCACCGGGGCGGTGCTGGCGCAGCGCATCGGTTCGCTCATGCGCGATGCCGCGGCGCGCCAGCGGATGGCTGCGGCGGCGCGGTCGCTCGCCCGGCCGGACGCCGCGAAAGTGATCGTCGATCGCGCGCTGCAGTTGGTGGCGACGTAGGCCGGGTCCTTGCGGATCCGGCGTGAGAGGCCGGTGCTCGGGAAGACGCGGCGGGTCCACTTCATCGGGATTGGCGGCATCGGCATGAGCGGCATCGCCGAGCTGCTCGCCAACCTCGGGTACGTCGTCACCGGCTCGGACCAGCGGCGGTCGCCGGTGACCGACCGGCTCGCGACGCTGGGCGTCCAGGTGGCCATCGGGCATGCCGCCGGGCACGTCGGCGGCGCCGACGTCGTCGTGGTGACGTCGGCCGTCGGCGCCGGGAACGCGGAAGTCGCCGAAGCCGTGCGCCGGAAGATCCCGGTGATTCCGCGCGCGGAGATGCTCGCCGAGCTGATGCGCCTCCGTTTCGCGATCGCGGTGGCGGGCGCGCATGGCAAGACGACGACGACGTCGATGATCGCGCTCGTGCTCGAACGGGCGGGCCTCGATCCGACGGCGGTGATCGGCGGGCGGCTCAGCGCATTCGGCAGCAACGCGCGGCTCGGCCGTGGCGAGCTGATGGTCGCCGAGGCGGATGAAAGCGATCGATCGTTTCTGAAACTGTTTCCGACGGTGGCCGTGATCACGAACATCGACCACGAGCACCTCGAGAGCTACGGGAGCTTCGCCGACTTGCAGCAGGCCTTCGTCGAATTCGCCAACAAGGTGCCGTTCTACGGCGCCGTGGTCGCCTGCGCGGACGATCCGCATCTCGCCGCCGTCCTGCCCCGGATGACGCGGCGGACGACCACGTACGGGCTCGACGCGCCCGCCGCCGACCTGACCGCGACGGACGTGCAGCTCGGTCCCCTGTCGGTGCGGGCGACGGTCAAGCGCCGCGCGCGACGGGCCGACGACCCTTCGCAGGCGGTGGTGACGCTGGGTCCGATTGCGCTCAATGTGCCGGGCCGCCACAACCTGCTCAACGCGCTCGGCGACGCTCGCGGTCGGCCTCGAAGTCGGGCTGCCGTTCGATCGGATCGTTCCTGGCCTCGAAGAATTCCGCGGCGCGGAGCGCCGGTTCGACGTCCGCGGCGAGCCGAACGGCATTCTCGTCGTCGACGACTACGGTCATCATCCGACCGAGATCGCCGCGGTGCTCGAAGCGGCTCGCCATCTCGGACGGCGGACCATCGTCGCCTTTCAGCCGCACCGCTTCTCGCGGACAGCTGCGCTGCTGGACGCATTTGGCCCCGCCCTGGCTGGTGCCGCGCACGTCGTGCTGACCGACATCTATGCCGCGGGCGAGGAGCCGATCGCCGGCGTGACGCTCGACGCGCTGGCCGCGGCCGTCCGGCGCAGCGTATCGGTGCCGGTCGATGTCGTGCCGCCGCTCGATGACGTGCCAGCCGCCCTCGCCGCGATCGCCAGGCCGAACGACGTCGTGATCGTGCTCGGCGCCGGCTCGATCGGCTCGGTGGCCGATCGACTGGTGCAGCTCCTTGCGCCGGGAGGCGCCTCATGAGCCCGGTGGCCGCGCCGTCGGATCGGCGATTCCGTCGGGCGCACGTCAAGCCTGGCCGCAAGCGCGGCCGGCTCGTCGCCGTGGTCAGGCCCGTGCTCAAGACGGCCGTGCTCGTGTTGCTGGCACTGTATGCGCTCTACCGCGGCGGCAGCGTCGTGACGCACGCGCGCGTGCTCCAGATCGACGACATCGTGATCCGCGGGAACGGCCGGCTCTCGACCGGGGAAGTGCTGGCGGTGCTTGGCGGCCTTCGCGGCGAGAACATCGTCCTGACCGACCTCGATTCGTGGCGCCGCCGCCTGCTGACGTCGCCGTGGGTGCGCGACGCGGCGTTCCGGCGTTCGCTGCCGTCGACCGTCGAGGTGACGGTGACCGAGCGGCAGCCGGTGGCAATCGGCCGGATCAGCGGCGAGCTCTACCTCGTCGACGAGCGCGGCACGGTCATCGACATGTACGGTCCGCAGTATCGCGACCTCGACCTGCCGATCGTGGATGGCCTCGCCCCGCTCGAGAGCGGCCCCGCGATGCTCGACGAAGCGCGCGCCGATCTGGCCGCGCGGCTGATCGAATCGCTGCACGCCGATCCCGAGATCGCGGCGCAGCTGTCGCAGGTCGACGTCGCCGACCTGCACAACGCCAAGGTGATTCTCAACGACGACCCGGCGGTCGTGTTCGTCGGACGCGATCGTTTTCTCCAGCGGATCCGCACCTACCTGCAGCTTGCCGCGGCGCTGCGGCAGCGGGTGCCGGAGATCGAGTACGTCGATCTGCGGTTCGACGATCGGATTTATGTCAGGCCGGCGACGATCGAGTCGGTAGTCGGTAGTCGGGAGTCGGGAGTCGAGAGTCGGTAGTCGAGTGAGTCGGTGGTCGGGAGGCAGATGGCGCGTAAGGAGCGGTACCTGGTCGGGCTCGACGTCGGCACGTCCAAGGTGACGGCCGTCGTCGCGGAAATGATCGACCGCGGCGGGCTCGACGTGGTGGGGATCGGTGTTGCCGAGTCGCGCGGCATCCGGCGGGGCGTCGTCGTCAACCTCGAAGCGGCGGTCGATTCCATCAAGAAGGCGATCGAGGAAGCCGAACTGATGGCGGGCGTGGAGATCGATTCGGTCCACCTCGCCTTGTCCGGGCCGCACATCAAGGGGTTCAACAGCCGCGGCGTGATTGCCGTCGCCGGCAAGAACCGCGAGATCACCCGGGAGGACGTGCGACGGGCGATCGATGCGGCCAAGGCCGTGTCGCTGCCAACCGGGCGCGAGATCCTGCACGTCCTGCCCCAGGACTTCGTCGTCGACGAGCAGGACGGCATCGGCGCGCCGGTCGGCATGACCGGCGCGCGCCTCGAGGTCAACGTCCACATCATCACCGGCAGCCAGAGCTCGACCCAGAACATCGTCGCGTGCGTGAACCGCGCCGGCGTGAACGTCGCCGAGACGGTGGTCGAGCAGCTCGCCGCCAGCGAGTCGGTGCTGACCGACGACGAGAAGGAGCTGGGCGTCGCGCTGGTGGACATCGGCGGCGGCACCACCGACATCGCGATCTACGAGCGCGGCAGCCTGTGGCACACGGCGGTGGTCGGCATCGGCGGCGATCACTTCACCAACGACATCGCCGTCGGGCTGCGAACGCCGGTTCCCGACGCGGAAAAGATCAAGCGCAAGTGCGGCTGCGCGCTCTCGGGAATGGTCGACGAAGACGAGACGATGGAGGTCGCGAGCGTGGGCGGCCGGAAGCCGCGCGTCATGGCGCGGCGCATCCTGTCGGAGATCCTGCAGCCGCGCGCCGAGGAGATTTTCCACCTCGTCTGGGACGAGATCCGGCGCGCGGGCTACGAGAAGAGCCTCAACTCCGGCATCGTGCTGACCGGCGGCGGCGCGATCCTCGACGGCATGCCGGAGATCGCCGAACAGATCTTCGACCTGCCCATCCGCCGCGGCTGCCCGACGGGTGTCGGCGGCCTGGCGGATCACGTGAACAGCCCGACGTTTGCCACCGGCGTCGGGCTGGCGCTGTACGGCTACCGCAACGCGAGCGGAGACACCGGCCGCGCGCCGGTCGGCGCGGGCGCGCTGGTGCGGGTGGCCGGCCGGCTGAGAGGATTGTTTCGAGAGTTTTTCTGAAGGGAGCGACGAATGGCCCAGTTCGAACACATGGCTGATCCCGACGATCTTCTCGACGCGCGGCGCCTGCGCCTGCGGCTCGAGGAGGAAGCGTCCACCGGGGCGCGGATCAAGGTGATCGGCGTCGGCGGCGGCGGCGGCAACGCCGTCAACCGAATGGCCCGCGCCGGCCTCGAAGGCGTCGAGTTCATCGTCGCCAACACCGATCTGCAGGCGCTGCAGAACAACTTCGCTCCGATCAAGCTGCAGATTGGCAGCAAGCTGACGAAGGGCCTCGGCGCCGGCGCCGATCCGAACGTCGGCCGGTCGGCGGCGCTCGAGGACACCGAGAAGATCATCCAGGCGCTCGACGGCGCCGACATGATCTTCGTCACGACCGGCCTTGGCGGCGGCACCGGCACCGGCGCGGCGCCGGTGATCGCCAGCCTGGCCACCGAGCTCGGCGCGCTGACCGTGGCAGTCGTCACCAAGCCGTTCAAGTTCGAAGGCAAGAAGCGGCAACTGCAGGCCGAGCGCGGCCTCGACGCGCTGCGCGACTGCGTCGACACGATCATCACGATTCCCAACGAGCGGCTGCTGACGATCATCGACAAGTCGACGCCGCTCACCGATGCGTTTGCGACGGCCGACGATGTGCTGCGGCAGGCGATTCAGGGGATTTCGGACCTGATTCTCGTGCCGGGGCTGATCAACCTCGACTTCGCCGACGTCAAGACGATCATGAACGGGATGGGGCTGGCGATGATGGGCACCGGCGTCGCCGAGGGCGAAGACCGCGCGATCGAGGCGGCCCGCCGCGCCATCTCGAGCCCGCTGCTCGAAGGCGCGTCGGTCAACGGCGCGCGCGGCGTGATCATCAACGTGACCGGCGGCCCGGATCTGTCGCTGGTCGAGGTCAGCGAGCGCGTCGACCATCGTGCAGGAAGCCGCCCACGAGGACGCCAACATCATCTTCGGCGCGGTCGTCGATCCGGCGCTCAAGGGCAAGGTGAAGATCACCGTGATCGCGACCGGCTTCGAACTCGGGGCGCAAGCCCGGCCGGCCGCCTCGACGGCACAGACGCCCGTCGACATGACACCTTACGCCGACGTGGCCCGCGTGCGCGTCGACGTACCGTCCCGTGCCGGCCGATGCCAGCGATGACGGCGCCGCGGCTGTCGATTGCGCGGCGTCCGCTGCTCGACCTTCCGCTGGCGGCGGCAGCGGGCGCTGCGGCGGCGAGCGTGTCGAGCGACACTGGCGGGGTGGATGAGGCGATCGACCTCGACTCCGGCGTCTCGTCGTTCGACATCCCGGCATTCCTGCGCCGGCAGGAGAACTGATCGGCACTGCAGGTCGACCTCGAGGCTCGGACCTGGGGTCGGCCTACGACGCTCTCGATCGAGTCGGCCTGCAGACGGCGCGAGCGGCTGATGTAGGCCGACCCGTCACGAGTCGGCGCTCAGCTCGCCATCGTTCCCGCGATGGTAGAGTAGATAGACCCACGGCACACGCGACCGTCGTCGCCGCAGTATGAGCGGCCGAACGACCGCCTGCAGAGGCGGCTGCACCCTTGAATTCCTGGCAACAACGCGAACGCGCACTGGCGACCCTCTCGAAGGAAACCGGCTACATCCGCAAGCCGCACGGCGGTCGCCTGCGCGTCGCGCTGGCGTTCCCGAACACCTACTGGGTCGGCATGTCGAACCTCGGCTTCCAGACGGTCTACCGCCTGTTCAACGCGCAGGACGACATCGTGTGCGAGCGGGTGTTCCTGCCGCCGAAGCAGGAGCTTGTCCGACCTGCTGGCGTCGAAGACGCCGCTTCTGACGCTCGAATCGCAGACGCCGGTCGGCGACTTCGACGTGATCGCCTTCTCGGTCTCGTTCGAATGGGACTACGTCAACGTCCTCACGCTGCTGCGCCTGGCCGGCGTTCCGCGCTACGCCGCCGAGCGTGGTCCGCACCATCCGCTGGTGGTCATCGGCGGCGCCGTGACGTTCGTGAACCCGGAGCCGCTCGCGCCGTTCGCCGACGTCGATTGCCGCCGGCGAAGGCGAGGTGCTCGTGCCGGCGCTCGACCGCGCGCTTCCGCGAAGCGACCGGCCGCGCCGACCTGCTCCAGCGCCTCAGCCGGGAGCGCGGCTTCTACGTGCCGTCGTTCTACGAGCCGCAGTACGGCGCGGACGGCACGCTGACCGGCTACTTGCCGGCCGCCGGCGGCTCCGACGCGCCGCTGCCGGTTCGGAAGGCGGCGTTCGAAGACGACCGACGCGCTCGATCCGCCGGCGACCAGCATCTTCACGCCCGACACCGAGTTCGGCTCGCGCTTCCTCGTCGAAGTCGTGCGCGGCTGCGCGAACCTGTGCCGCTTCTGCTGGGCCGGCTACAACTACCTGCCGGTCCGCGCCGTTCCCCGCCGACCGGATCCTCGAGCTCGCCGAGGCCGCGCGCCCGCATGCGAGCCGCGTCGGGCTCGTCTCGATCGCGCTCTGCGACCATCCCGACATCGAGCGGATCCTGGCGCGGCTGCACGAGATGGGCTATCGGCATCAGCCCGGCCTCGCTGCGCCTCGACGACCTCACCGAGCCGATCGTCCGCATCCTTCGCGAGAGCGGCGAGCGCAGCATCACGATCGCGCCCGAGACCGGATCGGATCGGCTGCGCCGCGTCATCAACAAGACGGTGACCAACGACGAGATTCTCGATCGCGCCGAGCTGATCTTCGCGAGCGGCATCGAGAACCTGAAGCTGTACTACATGATCGGCCTCCCGACCGAAACCGACGAGGACCTCGTGGCGATTCGCGATCTGACGCTGCAGATGCGCGAGCGGATGTCTGAAGCACGCCACGGGCCGCGGCCAGATCGGCCGCATCGTCGGCAGCGTCAACCCGCTGATTCCGAAGCCGGGCACCGCCTACCAGTGGCTGCCGATGGAGGATCCGGCGGTCACCGATCGCAAGATCAAGCGGCTGCGCACGCTGACGGCCGGCATCGACAACGTGTACTTCAACATCAAGTCGGAGCGGCACTCGTACTACCAGGCGCTGCTGTCGCTCGGCGACCGCCGCGTCGCGCCGGCGATCGAGGCCGCCGAACGCAACGGCCAGAACTGGCGCGCCGCCGTCGCCGAAACGGGCGTCGACGCCGACTTCTACATCTTTCGCGACCGCAGCGGCGACGCGGTGCTGCCCTGGGACATCATCGACGGCGGCATGAAGGCGTCGTTCTTCCAGAGCGAGTACGAGAAGGCGCTCCGCGAAGAGTGGACGCTGCCGCCGAAGCGGCAGCAGGAGAACGCGCGCCTGCTGCCGGTGATTCAATAGCAGCCGGACGTCGGCGCGCTCACGAGCCGCTTCCGGCCGTCGCGCGCTCTCGTACTCCTGGTACGCTTCGAGAATCAGGTCGCGGATCCGGTTCTGCGCCGTCGCGTCGACCATCGGGCGCAGCAGCGCGAAGCTGCGGCGCTCGCCGTTGACGCTGTACTGGCGCGCCGGGAAACGTGACGTTGCGTCCGTTGCCGCCGCGGCGCTCCCAGACCGCGAAGCCGATCAGCTTCAGCCCTTCGAGCGGCCCCTCGGTGAAGTGCAGCTCGGCGTCGGCCAGCTTGCCGGGCGGATTCCCTTTGTCGTTTGGCGTAATCTTGATCGTCACGACCTGACTCCTTCCTCCTGGCGCCCGCAGCGGGCCGCCACTCACGTCGGAAGGAAGCCCACCAAGAGCCGCGCCAGGGCCGACGCTGGTGTGTGGCGCTGTAACGTTGAAGCGATCAGGCTGGTTGCAGGCGTCGAACCGCGAAGGCCCGGCGCGGGAGCACTACGCGGCAGGGTTCAGGATGACGCCATCGCGGTTACGCGCCGAGGATCAGGACCTGCGCGAGCGCGAGCGTGTCGGAGTGCGTGATGGTCAGAAGCGACGACTGCGCGCCCATCGCCGCGAATCGACGGGCGGCGCCGCCGTGGAACTGCAGTTGCGGCGGTCCGCCGTGGCGCACCACCTCGACGTCGCGCCAGAGCACATTCTGCGAGTGGCCGGTGCCGAGCGCCTTCATCGCCGCTTCCTTGGCCGCGAAGCGCCCGGCGAAGTGGATGGCCGGCTCGCGGCGCCTGCGGCAGTAGGCGATCTCGCCGTCGGTGAAGATCCGCGTGATGAAGCGCTCGCCGTAGCGCTCGAGCGTCGCCGCGATGCGGGGAATGTCGGTGGCGTCGAGGCCGAGACCGATGATGTTGGACATGACGAATCCGCTCCCACAGCCTACCGGCCGCTTCCGGTGGGTGCAAGCCGCCGCCGGCCGGCTGCTGCCCGCTCCGGCGCTGGTGTGCGAGCCGCTGCTCGAGTGGGCGGCGCACCTGTTCACGACCCGAGCCTGGACGCTCGGCCACGGCACGTTGCCGTCGGGACGCGACGGCTGGGACGAGGTCGCCGACGCGCTGGGGGTTGCGCCCGATCACCTGAGCCGTCTGCGACAGGTGCACGGCGCCACGGTCGTCGTCGCTGGGCAGGCGCGGCGGCGCGCTGCCAGACGCGGACATCATCATCTCGACCGATCCGGACCTCGCGGTGGCGGTCCAGGCGGCAGACTGCGTGCCGCTGCTGATCGCCGACCGGCGCACCGGCGCGGTGGCGGCGGCGCACGCCGGCTGGCGCGGCCTGGCGGCGCAGGTGCCGGGACCGTGAACGCCTTGAACGCGCGAGTTCGGCAGCCGGCCCGACGATCTGCTCGCGGCGATCGGTCCGTCAATCGGCCCGTGCTGCTACGAGGTCGGCGAGGACGTGCGGGAACGCCATGGCCCGCGTCGTTTGGCGGCCGCGATCACCTCGAATTGGTTCACAGCCGGCCGGGCGAGCGGCAAGTGGATCTTCGATACGTGGGCGTCGGCGCGCGAACAGCTCGAAGCGGCGGGCATCCCGGCCAGTCAGGTCTTCGTCGGCCGGACTGTGCACCGCGAGTCACCCTGACGCGTTCTGCTCGTATCGCCGCGACGGGCCGCCGGCGGGCCGCATCGCCGCGGCGATCAAGCCGCGAATCCAGTACCGTCCTATGCTTCTATTTTCCAGCCGCCTCGTCCATGGCCGCGTTGGCCAGGCGATCGGCGTGCGCGTTCGCCTCGCGGCGGACGTGCTCGAGCGTGACGCGTCCGATCTCGTGCGCCAGCAGGCGCGCCTTCGCGTGGAGCGGCTGCAGGCCCGCGTGCTTCACCTTGAAGTTGCCGAGCATCTGCTGCACGAGCAGCAGCGAATCCGATCGCACGTGGAGCTCGCTTTCGCCGTGGGCGCGCGCCCACTCGAGCGCCGCGAGCAGGCCGCGGTACTCCGCGACGTTGTTCGTGGCGACGCCGATCGACTCGCGGAACTCCTCGACCAGCGTGCCGTCGGCACGCTCGATCCGCACGCCGTAGCCCGCCGGTCCCGGGTTGCCCCGGGCGCCGCCATCGATGTACGCGACGATCATCGGTCGAGCGGCGTCAGGGAGTCTGCGCGGCTGCTGCCGGCACCGGGACGAAGTACAGGATGCGGTTGCAGTTGTCGCACTGGAGGATCTCGTCGTTGCGCCGGACCGGGTTGAACACCTGCGGGCGCAGCCGGACGTGGCAGATCGTGCAGATGCCGTCGCGCGCTTCGGCGACCGCCACGCCGTTGCGCCGTTTGGCGACCAGCTCGAAGATCGCGAGCAGCCTGCGGGTCGAGCGCGCGCACCAGCTCGGCGCGCTCCGCGGTCATCCGTTCCGAGCCAGCTCGCGCACGCCGGCGAGCTCGGTCATCGCATGCCCTTCGATCGGCCTCCACCGCCTTCTGCTCGGCCGCGAGACTCGGCCTCGGCGCGCTTGACGGCGGCCGTCAGGTCGTCGGCCTCGAGCATCCGCTCGAGAATCTTGTCCTCGAGCGTCTTGACCTCGGTCTGCGCGAACGCGATCTCCTTCTGCATCGCGTGGTATTCGAGTTGGTCTTCACCGCCATCAGCTGGTCGCGGAACTTCGACAGCCGGCCCTGGTGGACGGCGACGTCCTTCTCGATGGCGCGCCGCGCCGTCTGGTTCTCGGCCAGCCGTTCCTTCGCCGCCGCCACCGCGGCGCGCGCCGCCTCGAGGCGCGCGTCGAGCGCCTTCAGCCGCTCGGGCTCCTCGGCGAGCCGGCGCTGGGCGTCGTGCGGCCGCCGAGTCGAGCCGCTGCAGCGCGATCAGTCGTTCGAAATCCGCGTTCATTGATCAACCCTCAACAAGCACCCACCGCTGATTCCACAAGCCGCCGATGCGAGGCGATTAAACAACCAAAAAAAAGCCCCGGCGCTTGCGCACCGGGGCTCGTGAGCTGCGGTCGTCCCGCGGGCTCGTGTGACCGTTTGAGCCGGTCGGTCATGAAATCTGAATCTGAAATCTTCAATCTTGAATTCCTGATCTTCGCGGCTGCTGGCTTGCCAACCATAGCTCTGTACCGCGCGTACCGTCAGCCCACCTTCGCCAAAGGCCCATCGCGCGAGGTCCCCCTTCGCCGCTACGCGGCTACGCGGACACCTTCGCGTGGCTTGCGCACCGAACTCGCGCGCAAGCGCGAGCGAAGGTGGGCCCACCAGGATTCGAACCTGGAACAGGCCGGTTATGAGCCGGCGGCTCTAACCGTTGAGCTATGGGCCCGATACAGTCTACAGTCGGCAGTCGTCAGTCGCCAGTCCCTAGACGATATCCATTAAACGTGACTGTCGACTCGATGACTGTCGACTGTCGACTTACGACGTTCTTCCTTCGAGAAACGCGCGCAGCTTGCGGCTGCGCGACGGGTGGCGCAGCTTGCGCAGCGCCTTGGCCTCGATCTGGCGGATGCGCTCGCGCGTGACCGCGAAGCTCTGGCCGACTTCCTCGAGCGTGTGCTCGCTGCCGTCGCCGACGCCGAACCGCATCTTGATGACCTTCTCCTCGCGCGGCGTCAGCGTCTTCAGCACCGACTCGGTCTGTTCCTTCAGATTCAGGTTGATCACCGCTTCGGCCGGCGACACGACCTGGCGATCCTCGATGAAGTCGCCCAGATGCGAATCTTCCTCTTCGCCGATCGGCGTTTCGAGCGAGATCGGCTCCTGCGCGATCTTCAGCACCTTGCGGACCTTGCACACCGGGATGTCCATCCGCTTGGCGATCTCCTCCGAGGTCGGCTCGCGGCCCAGCTCCTGCACCAGCGCGCGCGAGGTGCGAATCAGCTTGTTGATCGTCTCGATCATGTGCACCGGGATGCGGATCGTCCGCGCCTGGTCGGCAATCGCGCGGGTGATCGCCTGGCGGATCCACCACGTCGCGTAGGTCGAGAACTTGTAGCCGCGGCGGTACTCGAACTTGTCGACCGCCTTCATCAGGCCGATGTTGCCTTCCTGAATCAGGTCGAGGAACTGCAGGCCGCGGTTCGGTGTACTTCTTGGCGATCGAGACGACGAGGCGGAGGTTGGCTTCGACCAGCTCCTTCTTCGCCTGCTCGGCCTGGTACTCGCCGCGGATGATCGTGTCGAGCGTCTGCTTCAGCTCGGCCGGCTCCTGCTCGAGCGTGTCGGTCATCGCCTTGAGCTTGACCTTCTGATCCTTGCTCTGGCGCTGCAGCGTTCTTGCGGTCTTCTTCCCGCAGCTTCTGCTTCTTGTTCTTCGGGTTGAGCAGCCGATCGATGCGCCTCGATCTCGCGCTGGACCGCCTTGACGCTCTTCGACCGCGTCCTTCATCTCGTCGATCAGGCGCCGCTTGACCGCCTCGGTGAACTCGATCTCGCGGATCCGCTGCGACAGCTCGACCCGCGCGCGCATCGCGGCCCAGCGCGCCTTGCGGTACTTCCGCTTGTCGCGGGTCGTCGCGCCCTTCGGCGTCTCGGCGAGCTTCTCGTACAGCTTCTCGGACACTTCGCGCGCCTTGCGGACGGCGTCGATCTGCTTCTGCACCTGCTTCGACCGCTCGACGATGCGCTCGTCGGTGATCTCCTCGTCGTTGAAGATCACCAGCTCGCGGATGGTCCGGTCGCCGGTGTGCAGCTGGTCGCCGAGCTGGATGACCTTCTTGGCGACGAGCGGCGTGCGCGAGATCGACTTGATGACGGCGAGCTTGCCGCGCTCGATGCGCCGCGCGATCTCGACTTCGCCCTCGCGCGTGAGCAGCGGCACCGTGCCCATCTCGCGCAGGTACATGCGGACCGGATCGTTGGTCTTGTCGAGCGCGCCCGGCGTGAGATCGAGCTCGAGCTCTTCGGCGCCTTCGGCCGTCCGGTCGATCGGCTTCTCGTCGCGCAGGTACTTCTGGTCCGAGTCGATGACCTCGATGCCGGCGCTGCCGAACGTGTTGAACAGATCGTCGAGCTCGTCGGAGGAGGTGATCTCCGACGGCAGCAGCTCGTTGACCTCGTCGTACAGCAGGTAGCCCTTTTCCTTGCCGATGTTGATGAGCTGCCGTACTTCGTCGTATTTTTCTTCAATCGACATTCATTAATCCTCACGGGGCCCCACCCCGCTCCTGACCCTCGCCCTGGCGCTCGCGCATGCTAGACCAGCGTGTACTCAAGTCAATTCCTCGATGCGGTGGAGCAGATCCTTCTTCCTCTGCCAGAGGCGTCAATCTCATGTTCGTGCTGAGCGGCGCCGCTGTCCTGCAGCCGGTCGATTTCGCGCTGAATCGCCGCCCGTTCCCGTTCCCACCGGAGCCGCTTCAGCGCCCGGACGCATTCGCCGACATCGAGGCGGGGGGCGCCTTGTCGGCGGCAATGCTGGTGACGAGCTGGGCGTTCACAGTACTTAGACGCTGCAGAAGCGCCGAGGGTAGATGCTCGGCGTGATTCTGCTTGCAGGCTCCGGGCCACTTCGAAGATTTCGCGCCGCCGCCAGCTCCTCCAGGTCCTCCGCGTTCGAGCTCGCCTGAGCGCTTCAACGGCCTCCGCCGGACTGTTGGACGAGTCCTCCAGATCAGCGCCTTTTCCGCGTCTTTCACGCTGGCCCGACCGGCAGCGGTCCCGGCGAGTCAGACCTGAGTCTTCCGCCCGGCCGCCGCCTTCCGGATTTCCGCCCGGACGACCTCTTCCGTGATCCGCGCCTTGTGGGCAATCCGGTCGGCAAACTGGTCGCGGGCCGCCGCGTCCGGAATCCGGGCGGCGACGGCCAGCATCTTGCCCAGAAACTGCCGGCGACCGGCGTCGTCGGCCAAATCCAGCCGCTGCCGCGGCCTGATCGAGCAGGTACTCCAGATACGGCCGCGAGGTCCGCAGTCTTTCACGGTAGCGGTCGGCGCCCTTCCGCCGGATGAACGTATCGGGATCCTCGCCCTTGTCGAGCACGACGACGTTGACGTCGAACCCCTCGGCGACCAGCAGCTCGCACGACCGCGCCGCCGCCCCCTGGCCGGCCGCGTCCGGGTCGAAGCTGAGCACCACCTTCGACGTGAACCGCCGGAGCAGCTGCGCCTGCTGCGGCGTCAGCGCCGTGCCGCACGAGGCGACCACCGGCGCCGCCTGCGACTGGAACACCTGGGCGAAGTCGAAGTAGCCCTCGACCAGCACCGCGTAACCCGAGCTTCCGGATCGCCGCTTTCGTCAGGTTCAGGCCGTAGAGCGTCCGGCTCTTCGAGTAGATCGGCGTTTCCGGCGAGTTCAGGTACTTCGGCCGCCTGGTCCGGCTCCATCGCCCGGCCGCCGAACGCGATCACCGAGCCGGTGTCGCGGCAGATCGGCACCATCAGCCGGTTGCGGAACCGATCGACGACCTCGCCGCTGTCGCGCTGGACGACCAGGCCGCTCTGGAGCAGCAGCGCGTGCGGAAATCCCTGCTTGAGCAGCCGCGCTTTCAGCCCGTCGCGCGACGCCGGCGCGAAGCCGAGGCCGAGCTGCTCGATCGTCTGGCCGCTCACGCCCGCGCTCCTGCAGCTGCTGCCGCGCGCGTGCGCCCGCCGGCCCGGCGAGCTGCTCGCGGAAGTACGCCGCCGCGATCTCGTGCATCTTCAGCAGCGCTTCGCGCAGCCGCGCATCCTGGCGCGGGCTCGTCCGGCCGCTCTCGCTCGCCTCGGGCAGCGCGACGCCGAACTTCTGCGCGAGCATCCGCACCGCGTCCGGAAAGCCGACCTTCTCGTGCAGCTCGAGGAACTTGAAGACGTCGCCGCCGACGCCGCAGCCGAAGCAGTGGAAGAACCCCTTGTCGGGATCGACGTGGAACGACGGCGTCTTCTCGGAGTGAAACGGGCACAGGCCCTTGTACGTCGTGCCCGCCGTCTTCAGCGGCACGTACTCCTGCACGACCTGCACGATGTTGGCCTGCAGGCGCAGGTCGTCGATGAACTGCTGGGGAAAAAGTCACAGCGATTCAGTCCTTCAGCTCCACCACCGTCACGCCGCCGCCGCCCTGTTCGGGCGGCGCCTGTCGCGAACCGCGCGACCAGCGGATGCTGCTGCAGAAATCCGGCGAGCGCCCGCTTCAGCTGGCCGGTGCCGTAGCCGTGAATGACCCGGACGACGCGCTGGTCGGTCAGCAGCGATTCGTCGAGAAACCGCTCGGCCCGCGCGAGCGCTTCGTCCACGGTGCAGCCGATCACGTTGAGATCGGCGAGCGCGTCGTCGCGCGGCTGCAGCTCGACATGGACGTTGACCCTCGCCGCGCGGCGCCGTGCCCGCCGACGACGCGCAGATCGCGGACGCTCGCGCGCATCCGCTTGCCGCGCACGTCGATATCCGCCGCGCCGTCGTGAATGCGCCGTGACCACGCCCTCGAGCCCGAGGCCGCCGACGACCACGCGGTCGCCGACGTGCGGCGCCTGAGCCGCGGCAGGCTCCGCCGGTGCTTCGGCATGCGCCTCGACCGGTTCCAGCGTACCGCTTGACCACCGAATCGACCGCCGCGCGCGCGTCGCTGCGCGCCGCGCCGGTCTCGCCGGTTGCACCATCGCGATCGCCGGCGGCGCCTCGCTGCGCGATCGCCGTCGTCTTCGCCTTCAAGCCGGCGATCACCTCGTCGATCTCGCGGCGCGCCTGGCGGACCTGCGCGTCGAGCTCCTCGGTCAGCCGGCGCCGGAAGGTCTCCTCGCGCTGCCTCAGCGCGTCCTCGCGCTGGCGCATGCGCGCTTCGGCGGCTCCGAGCGTCTCGCGCTCGCGCGCCGCCAGCCGCTGCTCGTGCTCGAGCGCGCGCATGTCGCGGTCGATCTTCGCGAGGTGCTCGGCGAGCTGCGCCTCGCGCGCGGACAGGTTCTGGCGCGCCGCGGCGACGACCGACGGGTTCAGGCCGAGCCGCGCCGCGATCTCGAGCGCCAGGCTGCGGCCGGGCGAGCCGTAGATCAGCTGGTAGGTCGGCGCGAACGTGTCGGCGTCGAAGCCGAAGGCCGCGCTCGCGACGCCCTCGGTCGTCGACGCGTAGGTCTTCAGCGCGTCGTAGTGGCTCGTCGCGATCACCGTCGCGCCGCGCTTGCGGAAGTGATCGACGATCGCCACGCCGAGCGCGCCGCCTTCGATCGGGTCGGTGCCCGAGCCGACCTCGTCGAGCAGCACCAGCGCCGGCACCGCGAGGCTCGCGATCCATCGACGCGATGTTGGTGATGTGCGCCGAGAACGTGCTCAGGCTCGCCTCGATCGACTGCTCGTCGCCGATGTCGGCGAAGATCGACCGGAACACCGGCAGCCGCGATCCGTCGGCGGCCGGAATGCGCAGCCCGGCCTGCGCCATCAGCGCCAGCAGGCCGGCCGTCTTGAGCGCGACGGTCTTGCCGCCGGTGTTCGGCCCGGTGATGAGCAGCACGGTCGCCGGCGGCATGATCTTGATCGTGACCGGCACCGGCTGCTTCAGCAGCGGATGCCGCGCCGCCTGCAGCTCGAACGCGCCGTCGGTCGACAGCGCCGGCTCGATGCCGTCGATCGACTGCGAGAAGCGGGCGCGCGCCTGCACGGACGTCGAGCTCGGTGGCCGCCTCGATCGTCCGCTGCAGGTCGGCGGCGCGCGCGCGGAACGCGTCGGTCAGCGCCAGCAGGATGCGGCGGACCTCCTCGGCTTCCTGCTCCTCGAGCGCGACGATGTCGTTGTTGATCTCGACGGTGCTGAGCGGCTCGAGAAACAGGCTGGCGCCGCTCGTCGACGCGCCGTGCACGATGCCGGGAATGCCGCTGCGATGCTCGGCCTTGACGACCAGCACGTAGCGGCCGTTCCGCTCGGTGACGACCTGATCCTGCAGGTACTTCGCCGTGTCCTTGCCGCGCAGGTACGACTCGAGCGTGCCGCGCAGCCGCGTGCGCTGCTTGCGCAGCCGCTCGCGGATCATCTTCAGCTCCGGGCTCGCGTGGTCGACGACGTCGCCCGACGGATCGATCTTGTCGCGCGTCTGCGCGATCTCGCCCTTGAACGAGGCCGCGCCGGCACTCGCCTGATCGAGCAGCGGGAACGACGCGGCGACGCGGCGGATGGCGGCGCGCGTCTCGTCGACCGAATCGAGGAACGCCGCCAGCGCCAGCAGCCGCGGCGCGCTCGAGCGCGCGCCCCTCGACCGCGAGCGCGTCGAGGATCTGCGGCAGCTCGGCCGACGCGCGCAGCGGAAGCAGGCCCGTGCTTCGCGATGAAGGCGACCGCTTCGGTGGTCGCCGCGAGCAGCTGCGCCGACCTTCTGCGGATCGGTCGACGGCTGCGAGCCGCGCCAGCCGCTCGTCGCCCATCGGCGTCGAGCGCAAAGCCGCGGACCGCCTCGACGATCCGATCGAATTCGAGCGCCCGCAGGACGCCTGGCTGCATAGTGGAGATGAAAAACCGCCAAGGTCGAGAGGCGGGGAACCGCTCATTGTATCAGCGATCGAGGCTCGGGACTGAGACTCGGCTCGCAATTCGCTCGGATTCGCTCACGCCAGCCCCGAGTCCGAGCCTCGAGTCCCTACAGGTGATTGATCAGGCTGGCAATGTTCGCCGCGCCGAAGCCGTTGTCGATGTTGACGACCGACACGCCCGGACGCGCAGCTGTTCAGCATGCCGAGCAGCGCCGCGATGCCGCCGAAGCTGGCGCCGTAGCCGACGGAGGTCGGCACGGCGATCACCGGCACGGCCACCAGGCCGGAGACGACGCTCGGCAGCGCGCCTTCCATGCCGGCGACGACGATGATGACGCGGGCGGCGTCGAGGCGCGCCCGCTCGCCGAGCAGGCGATGGAGGCCGGCGACGCCGACGTCGTACAGGCGGTCGACGTCGTTGCCCATCAGCTCGGCCGTGCAGCGCCGCTTCCTCGGCGACCGGCAGGTCGGACGTGCCGGCGGCGACGACGAGGATCGTGCCCTTGCCGGGCGTGACGTCCTGCTGACGCAGCGCGATGATGGCCGCATCGGCGTAATACGTGGCCGCCGGCACGACGGCCCGGACGGCGTCGAACGCCTCCTCGGTCGCGCGCGTGACGAGCAGCGTCGACCCGCGTCCGACGATCTCGGCGGCGATCGCCGCGATCTGGGCAGGTGTTTTGCCTAGGCCGAGGACGACTTCAGGGAACCCCTGGCGGAGCGCCCGATGATGATCGACGCGCGCGAACCCGAGGTCCTCGAACGGGGCGCCCGCGAAGCGCCTGCAGGAGCGTGCGTTCCGCGCGCCTGCGGCATCGAGCGCGCCGCGGCGACCTGATCGAGCAGGTGCGCGGAGCTGGGACGGGTTCATCGTGGAAGCGGAGTCCGCCGTTTTGTGCCAGAATCTTATGGTTGACGTCCGCCGATGACGCCCGCTGAAACCCTCACGCTCGCCGCGTACTTCTTCGTCCTGATCATCCTCGCAGTTTACGGCTGGCACCGCTACTACCTGGTCTACCTGTACATGAGGAACCGGGACAAGGAGCCGAAGCCGGCTCCGCCGCTGAGTCCCCTGCCGGTCGTCACGATCCAGCTGCCGCTCTACAACGAGATGTACGTCGCCGATCGGCTGATCGAGGCGGTGTGCGGCATCGACTACCCGCGCGAGCTGCTCGAAATCCAGGTGCTCGACGACTCGACCGACGAGACGCGGGGCATTGCCGAGCCGGCGGTGCGCCGCTTCGCCGCCGAGGGCGTCGACATCAAGTACATCCACCGCGCCGATCGCACCGGGTACAAGGCGGGCGCGCTCGAGGCCGGGCTGAAGGTCGGCGCGCGGCGAGTTCGTCGCCATCTTCGACGCCGACTTCATCCCGACGCCCGACTTCCTGACCCAGCTGATGCCGCACTTCGCCGATCCCGAAGGTCGGCGATGGTGCAGGCGCGCTGGGGACACATCAACCAGGACTACTCGCTGCTGACGAAGATCCAGTCGATCCTGCTCGACGGCCACTTCGTGCTCGAGCACGGCGGCCGGAATCGGGCGGGCGCTTCTTCAATTTCAACGGCACGGCCGGCATCTGGCGGCGCGCGGCGATCGACGACGCCGGCGGCTGGCAGCACGATACGCTGACCGAGGATCTCGATCTGAGCTACCGCGCGCAGCTGCGCGGCTGGCGGTTCGTCTTCGTGCCGGACGTCATCGCGCCGGCCGAAGTGCCGGTCGAGATGAACGCGTTCAAGTCGCAGCAGCATCGCTGGGCGAAGGGCTCGATCCAGACCTGCCGCAAGCTGCTGCCGCGCGATCCTGCGGCCGACGTGCCGCTCGGCGTCAAGGCGGAGGCGTTCTTCCACCTCACCGCGAACTTCAACTACCCGCTGATGTGCGTCCTCTCGGTGCTGATGTTCCCGTCCATGGTGATCCGCTACAACATGGGCTGGTACGAGATGCTGCTCATCGACGTGCCGCTGTTCTTCGCGGCGACCTTCTCGGTCTGCAACTTCTACATGGTCTGCCAGCGCGAGATTCACCACGACTGGCGCGCGCGGCTCAAGTACCTGCCGTTCCTGATGTCGATCGGCATCGGCCTGTGCATCAACAACACGCGCGCGGTGTTCGAGGCGCTGTTCAACAAGCAGACCGAGTTCACCCGCACGCCGAAGTACCGCATCGAAGGCGACGCCGACGAGTGGGTCGGGAAGAAGTACCGCCAGTCGGTGGCGGTCCAGCCGCTCATCGAGCTGGCGCTCGGGCTCTACTTCACCTCGACGGTGTTCTACGCGCTCGCCAACCAGATCTACGGCACGGTGCCGTTCCTGGTGCTGTTCCAGATCGGGTTCCTCTACACTGGGCTGCTGTCGATCGTCCAGCAGTACGCCGAGGATCCGGTCGTGCTCAAGACGCAGGTCGCCAGCGGTAAATGAAATCCAAAGTCGCGGTTCTTCGCGTCACGCCCGACACCATTCTGTCCGACATCGATCGCCTCGTCGAGCTCGCCGGCGTCTCTGCCGCGCTCGCTCGCAGCCGGACGACGATCCTCAAGGACAACATCTCCTGGCACTTCCCGTTTCCGGCGGCCAACACCACGCCGTGGCAGCTCGAGGGCACGATCCAGGCGCTCGCGCGCCGCGGCTTCACCGATCAGGTCTGCGTCCAGAACAAGACGGTCGTCACCAACGCGTTCAAGGGCGAGGACCTGAACCACTACGTCCCGATCTTCAAGCGCTACGACATCCCCGTCCTCTACAACTTCAAGGACGAGGACATGACGTGGGTGCGCTACGAGCCGAAGGCGCGGATGCGCGTGCTGAAGAGCATCTATCCCGAAGGCATCCACATCCCCGACTACTTCTTCGGCAAGAACATCGTCCACCTGCCGACGACCAAGTGCCACATCTACACGACGACGACCGGCGCGATGAAGAACGCGTTCGGCGGGCCTGCTGAACACGCGGCGGCACTACACGCACTCGTGGATTCACGAGACGCTGGTCGACCTGCTGGCCATCCAGAAGGAGATTCACTCGGGGCTGTTCGCGATCATGGACGGCACGACCGCCGGCAACGGCCCGGGACCGCGCACGATGTACCCGGTCGTCAAGAACGTGATGCTGGCGTCGGCCGACCAGGTGGCGATCGACGCGGTGTCGGCGAAGATGATGGGGTTCGATCCGATGTCGCTCGACTACATCCGCCTCGCGCACGAGGATGGGCTCGGCGTCGGCGATCCGCGCGAGATCGAGATCGTCGGCGACGTCGACGCGGCGAAGGAGAACTGGCAGTTCCACGTCGGCAAGAACCTCGTGCGCATCGGCGGCGGCGATCTGATCTGGTTCGGCCCGCTGAAGCGGTTCCAGAAGCTGTTCTTCCACACGCCGCTCGTGAACGGGTTCATCCTCGCGAGCGACGTCTATCACGACTTCTACCGCTGGCCGCTCCTCGACCGGCGCGTCTTCGAGCGCTGGTGCGAGACGACGCCGTGGGGCCAGATGTTCCTGCGCTACGCGCAGATGGGCCCGCAGGGCGCGCTGGCGATGCCCGAAGAAGCCGTCACGACCGTTCCCGCCTCGACCCGCGTTCATTAAGGCGGACCTGAAGGTCCGCACTACAGCTGCGTTGAGCGCTACAGCTGTGTCGTAGTCCGGCCTTTAGGCCTGCCCAGCGATGTCGCGCGGTATCATGGACCCATCATGACCACCGCCGCGAAGCCCAAAGCCGGGCTCGAAGACACCGTCGCCACCTCCTCGGCGATCTGTTATCTGGACGGCGATCGCGGCGTGCTCGCCTACTGCGGCTACGACATCCACGATCTCGCCGACACGCTCGACGTTCGAGGAAGTCTGCTTTCTGCTCTGGCATCGTCGCCTGCCGACGCGCGCCGAGCTCGGCGATCTGCAGTCGCAGCTGGTCGCCGGGCGTCCGCTGCCGGAGCCGGTGATCCGCGCTGATGCGCGCGCTGCCGCCGGGAGACGGCATGGACGCGCTGCGGACGCTGACGTCCGCGCTCGGCCACTACGATCCTGACGCGGCCGACAACTCGCCGCAGGCCAACTACCGCAAGGCGGTGCGGCTGACCGCGCAGCTCGGATCGCTGGTGGCGACGCTCGGCCGCGTGAACGCCGGCGGCGGTCCGATCGCGCCCGATCCAGTCCTCGGCCACGCCGCGAACTTCCTGTACATGCTGACCGGCGAGCGGCCGAGCGGCCTCGCGACGCGCGCCTTCGACGTCGCGCTCGTCCTTCATGCCGATCACGAGCTGAACGCGTCGACGTTCGCGGCCCGTGTGGCGGCCGCGACCCTGACCGACATCCACTCGACGATCGTCGGCGCCATCGGCACGCTGAAGGGCCCGCTGCACGGCGGCGCGAACGCCGACGTCATGCGGATGCTGCTCGAGATCGGCAAGGACGCCGGCCCCGACCGCGCCGCCGAGGTGGTGCGGGCGAAGCTGGCGCGCAAGGAGAAGATCCCGGGCTTCGGCCACCGCGTGTATCACACCGAGGATCCGCGCGCGACACACCTGCGCCAGATGTCGCGCGAGCTCGGCCAGCGCGCCGGCAGCCCGAGTGGTTCGAGATGTCGCAGCGGATCGAGGCGGTCGTCAAGGCCGAGAAGAAACTGAATCCGAACGTCGACTTCTATTCGGCGACGACCTATTACGCGCTCGGCATCCCCATCGACCTGTTCACGCCGATTTTCGCCGTCAGCCGGATCTCGGGCTGGACGGCGCACGTGCTGGAGCAGTACGCGAACAACCGCCTGATCCGGCCGCGGGCCGAGTACATCGGGCCCGAGTATCCGCAGCGGTACGTACCGGTCGAGACGCGCTAGCGCTCGGTACTGGGTCCCGCGTTCGCTCGTCAGAAGCTCCTCGACAAGGTGGCGAATCGAGTCACGGGTCTCGGTGTAGAAGCGGCCGCTTGCCTTGCTCGGGAATCCCGCGTGGACCTCGCGGACGAGGCCATCGCGCCCGAGGAAGATCGTCGTCGGGAACGAGTTCAGGTTTTCGATCTGCGGCACCTTCTCGGTGAGCTGGTCGGGGAGGCCAGCCAGGAGCATCGGGTAGCCGATCCCGTATCGGGCGGCGTAGGCTTTCAGGCGCGCCGGGTCCTGAAGCTGCGCGGCCTCCTCGAATGACAGCGCCACGATCTCGAGCCCGAGGCCGCGATACTTCTCATAGAGCTCGCTGAGAAACGGCGCTTCGTCATGGCAGTTCGGGCACCACGTTCCCGTAATGCTGACGATCACGACCTTGTTGCGAAAGCGCTCGTCCTCGCTCGAAACGACGCGGCCATCGGCGTCGGGAAAGCTGAACGCGAACCGTTCGGTGCGACTTCGCGCGAACGAATGCCGAGAAGGATCAGTCGGCGCCGCAACGCGGCGCTCGTTCGCCTCCTCCTCGCGGACCGCGGTCATTTTCGTCCGTCGGTTCTGGAGAAGCGCGAGACTGCCGTCGGGCTGGAGCGTCACTTCCATCAACGCCGGACGCTGGCCCGAAAAATGGCTCAGGACGAATTTCCCGTCCCGATAACGGCCGGTCAGCGCCCCGGTGTCGCCATCGACGCGCAGGATCGCGGCCGACACGTCTGGTCCGTTCTGATGGACGATGAACCGCCAGGCCGCCTCGCCCTTCGAGCTCTTGACGGGAATGTGCCACAGCCCGCCGATCGAAGGCGCTTCCCCGGACGCCGCCGCCGGCGCCGCCGCTGGCCGTGGCCCGGAACGGGATATGGCGCGCCACGAGCACGCTCGTAGCGCCCATCCAACTGTCCGTCGATCAGCCGGGCCTCGAGCTTGCGTCGCGTAGTGGTCGTAGGAAAGGCGCAGCGTATCGCCGCTGAAGGTCCCGCTGCTGTCGATTCGATCCGTTCGTCGCCGTTGAAGAACGATCCGTTCACGCCGGCTGCGGTCTGGCCGATATCGAGTCGAAAGGGAATCTCGACGTCGTTGACGACGACGACGGCATCCCAGCGGCCGTGAATCGAGGGCGTGCCAGCAGCCGACGAGACAGTGCCGCGCCAAGCACGAGGGCTGAGAACGCCGCACCGCTGCCGATGATCTGGCCGCATCGCAACCCCCTCTGCCGTTTCGGCGAATGCCCCCGCATCAGCGGAGCGGCGATGATCCTACTCCCGGCTGAAGGTGGCTGGAAGACATCCAGCGGCCGATATAATGAGTAATTCCCGGCCGGGCGAATGGCACCCGGCACCAAAGCCCCGGCACCAACCCCTGTACCCGGCACCTAGCATCTGGCACCAAAGCATCTGGCACCTAGCACCCTGATGGATCTCCGTTACATCCGCAACTTCTCAGTCATTGCGCACATCGATCACGGCAAGTCGACGCTCGCGGATCGGTTTCTCGAGATCACCGGCGCCCTGCAAGCGCGCGAGATGGAGGCCCAGGTGCTCGACGCGATGGACCTCGAGCGCGAGCGCGGCATCACGATCAAGGCGCACCCGGTCCGCCTGAACTACAAGTCCAAGGCCGGCGACGACTACGTCCTCAACCTCATCGACACGCCCGGGCACGTCGACTTCTCGTACGAAGTGACCCGCTCGCTGGCCGCCTGCGAGGGCGCGCTCCTGCTGGTTGACGCGTCGCAAGGCGTCGAGGCGCAGACGCTGGCGAACGCCTACCTCGCCGTCGACAACAACCTCGAGATCATCCCGGTCATCAACAAGATCGATCTGCCGGGCGCGCAGCCCGAGGAAGCGCGGCGCCAGATCACCGACATCATCGGCCTCGACGGCAGCCATGCGCTCCTGGCGAGCGCCAAGCAGGGCACCGGCGTGCCCGAGATCCTCGAGGCGATCGTCGAGCGGCTGCCGCCGCCGGCCGGCAATCCCGAGGCGCCGCTGAAGGCCCTCATCTTCGATTCGTGGTACGACCCGTACCGGGGCGTCGTGATCGTCGTCCGCGTGATCGATGGAACGATCCGCAAGGGCATGAAGCTGCGCTTCATGGCCGAGGGCCAGGATTACGACGCCGAGCAGCTGGGCTATCTTCACGCCGAAGGCCGTGCCGGCCGACGAGCTCGGCGTCGGCGAGGTCGGGTTTCTCGTCGCCAACGTGAAGAAGATCAGCGACGCGAAGATCGGCGACACCATCACCGAGGTCGCGCGCCCGACCGCCGAGCCGTTCCCCGGCTTCAAGGAACTGAAGCCGATGGTGTTTGCCGGGCTGTACCCGGTCGAAGGGCACGAGTACGCCGAGCTGCGCGACGCGCTCGAGAAGCTGCGGCTCAACGACGCGTCGTTCTTCTACGAGCCCGAGACGTCGGTCGCCCTCGGCTTCGGGTTCCGCTGCGGGTTCCTGGGGCTGCTCCACATGGAGATCGTCCAGGAGCGGCTCGAGCGCGAGTTCGACGTGGACCTGGTGACGACGGCGCCCGGGGTGCTGTACCGCGTGACGACGACCGACGGGGCCGTGGAGGAGATCGACAGCCCGGCGAAGCTGCCCGATGCCGGGCGCATCCAGAAGATCGAGGAGCCGGTCATCACGGCGATGATCCTCACGCCGGCCGAGCACGTCGGCGGCATCCTCCAGCTATGCCAGGACAAGCGGGGCGTGCAGAAATCGCTCGAATACCTGTCCGCCGACCGGGTGCTGATCACCTACGAGCTGCCGTTCAACGAGGTCGTCCTCGACTTCTACGACAAGCTCAAGACGATCTCCCGCGGCTATGGCTCGCTCGATTATCATGTGACCGGCTACTGGCCGTCGCCGCTGGTCAAGCTGGACATCCTCGTCAACGGCGACCCGGTGGACGCGCTGTCGATCATCGTCCACCGCGACATGGCCTACGAGCGGGGCCGCGCGCTGGCGTCGAAGATGCGGGAGCTGATCCCGCGGCAGATGTTCGAGGTGGCCATCCAGGCGGCGATCGGCGGACGGATCATCGCGCGCGAGTCGGTCAAGGCGATGCGCAAGAACGTCCTCGCCAAGTGCTACGGCGGCGACATCACGCGCAAGCGGAAGCTGCTCGAGAAGCAGAAGGAAGGCAAGAAGCGCATGAAGCGGGTCGGCAAGGTCGAGATCCCGCAGGAAGCGTTCCTCGCCGTGCTGAAGATGGGCACCGAGAGCGAATGATCGATGCGGCCTGGGACGCACGTTCAAGAAATCGACCGCGCGCGAGTATTTCGAGTCGATCGTCGTCGCCGTGATCCTCGCGCTGTTCATCCGCACGTTCGTGGTCCAGGCGTTCAAGATCCCGACCGGCTCGATGGAGGAGAACCTGCTCATCGGGGATCACCTCCTCGTCAACAAGTTCGTGTTCGGTCCGACCGCCTCGGGCGCCGAGCAGAGCGCGTGCTGCCGATCACCGACATCGAGCGCGGCGACGTCATCGTGTTCAAGTATCCGGTGGAGCCGGAGCGCGATTTCATCAAGCGGGTGATCGGGCTGCCCGGCGAGACGGTCGAGGTCACGCGAACGGAAGATCTACATCAACGGCACGGCGATCGACGAGCCCTACGCGCACTACCTGCTGCCGGCGTCTTCGGCCGACTACCACGAGGTGACGTCGTTCGACGTCCGCGAGCGGTACGGGCCGGTGACCGTGCCGGCCGAACCAGTACTTCGTGATGGGCGACAACCGCGACAACTCGCAGGACAGCCGCTACTGGGGTTTTCTGCCGCGCGAGAACGTCAAGGGGAAGGCGCTCGTGATCTACTGGTCGTACGAGTCGGAGCGCGACGAGTACGAGGAGGCCAGCGCCGGCGCCACCATCCGGAACCTGGTGTCGGTCTTCACGCACTTCTTCACCCGGACGCGCTGGTCGCGCATGCTGCACCAGATCCGCTGATGATCAAGCTGGCCATCAAGCTCGCCATCGCCGCGTTGATTGCGAATGCTGCGTGGCAGGCCGGCCGGACGTTTGCCGCCCATTACCAGTTCCGTGACGAAGTGCGCCAGGCCGCCCTGATCCGCGGGCAGACCGACGCGCAGCTCCAGCAGCGCGTGCTGGAACTCGCCGCCAACTACGACATTCCCCTCGCCGCGGACGCATTGACGATCCGCCGCGAGGAGCGCCACGTCTATGTCGAGGGTTCCTACCTCCGCGTCGTGCCGATCGCGCCGCGCGTGGACTACCCGTGGCGCTTCGACTGGGAAGTCGACGCCTACCTCATCGACCCACCCAAAGTGACTCTCGACTGACGACTGTCGACTTCCGACGACTCGTCGACTCTTATCCCATCGCGGCGATCGCGTCGCGCACCAGGCTGGACATCTGACCGGAAAGGCGTTCGGATTCGGCGGTGACCGCGTCGACGTAGGCGCGGTCGGTGATCCCGCCCAGGTTGACGCGGACGTTGAGGCGAGCTCCTTCGAGGCCCGCCTGAAGGAGCGCGAGCGCGACGCCGACGTCGCTCGAAGCGGCCCGGTGGCCATGAGCGGCAACCGCCGGCGCGTGCTTGATGGCGTCGACCGACAGGCGCATCACGCCCAGCGGAACGTCGGTGGCCTGCCGCAGCGCACGCTCGACCGCCGCCTTCCTCGCGCCCTTTCTCGGCATCGGTCGCCTTGGGCTGACGGTACGCGTCGACGACGTGACCGTACGCCGCGCTGTCGGCGTCGATCGCTTCGGTCAGCTGGTGCTGGATGCCCGTGAGCGCGCCAGCGGCAAACGTCAGCGCGGTACGGTCATCTTCCGACTGGTTGCGCGTCTTCGGCAGGCTGGCGACCATCACCAGCAGCGACGCGCCGACCGCCGACGCGAGCGCCGATGCCGAGCCGCCGCCCGGCGTCGGATCGGGAGAGGCGAACGCGGCGATGCACTTCGCGAAGAGGTTTTCGACGTGATCATGGTTGCGCTGGCGGGGACCTCGATGATACGTCCCTTCTTGATCACCGATCCGAATGGTCCGCGCGCCCGTGCGAATCAGCTCGATCGCCGGCCCGTTGACCACGACCGCATCCATCTGTTTGCCGGGCTCGAGGCTGCCGACCGCGCGATGCCGGTCGAGCGAGTACGCGGCGTTCAACGTCGCGCCGACCAGCGCTTCCTCGAAGGTCAGGCCCATCGCGAAGCAGCCGAGCGTCATGGCGAACGGCATCGACGGCGAGAAGCCGCCGCCGGGATTCACGTCGCTGGCCAGGGCGACCGCAACCGCTGCGTCGATCAGCATCCGCGCCGGGAGCGTAGCGCCCGAGCTTCAGGTAGAACGCCGCCGTCGGCAGCAGCGTCGCCACTGTGCCGGCCGCCGCGAGCGCCCGCGCGCCCTCCGCGTCGGCGAAGATCAGGTGATCGGCCGACCGAGCGCCGACGTCCGCGGCCACGGCCGATGCCGCCGCTCGGCGCCGAGCTCGTCGGCGTGGATGCGCAGCTTCATGCCCGCCGTCGCCTGGCCGTCGTGAGAATCGTGGTCGCGATCGGCCGGGGTGAAGACGCCGTGCTTCGCAGAAGACGTCGCACCACTCGGCCAGACCTGCGCGCGGCAACCGCCGGAATCATCTCGTCGCAGACCAGCGTCGACGTAGCGCTCGCGCCGCTGCCCGGTATTCGGCCGGGACTTCGTGGGCGCCCATGAAGGTCGGCGCGATCTCGACGGGATGCGCTTGCTGCAGCCGCGCGATCACGCGCAGCTGCTTCAGCTCCGACGCGGTCGTCAGCCCGTAGCCGCTCTTCGCCTCGCACGTCGTCGTGCCGTTCGCAGCATCTCGTCGAGCCGCCGGCGTCGTCCGCAGCAGCGTCGTCCTCGCTGGCGGCGCGCGTCGCGGCGACGGTGCCAGGATGCCGCCGCCGTCGGCCGCGATGTCGCTGTAGGTGGCGCCGGCGAGACGGCGGCGGAGCTCGTCGCGGCGATCGCCGGCGAACACCACGTGCGTGTGCGGATCGACGAAGCCGGGCACGACGCTGCCGCGATCGGCATCGATCGTCGTCGCATCGGCGGTCAGCTCGATCGCGCGCTTGCCGTCGTCGTCCGGCCCGACGAAGACGATCGTCCCTCGGAGGAAGCGATCGCGCCGTTGCGGATCGGCCGGCATCAGCCTGGGCAGGGCCGCGGCGCGGAGCGGGACCCGCGCACGTGTAGATCTCCGTCGTGTTGTGAATCAGGAGATCGGCGAGCACCCCATCATTCTAGAACCTCTCGACAGCCAACTGCGTCGCGAGCGAGCGCGCAGCAAGCCACGCGAGCCGCCTCCGCGCTGCGCGCTACGGCGCCCAAGACGGCGCGCGCCAGCTGCGAAAAGGATCTCGCGTTGCCCGCCGTAGCCTCGGCGAAGGCGGCGAGAGCGTGTCGGGGAGTCCGAGGGGCGAAGCCCTCGGCTAAGACTTCGATTAGCCGGGACTCGCGCGATCAGGTCTTCGGGCTCGTCGAAAGCGTCGAAGTTGCGCGGGCGGTGGAACAGGATCTTGTCCTCGCGCTCCCGCATTTCCTGCTCGCGGACGTATTCCAAGCGTGTTGCGCAGCGTCTGGATCGTCGCCTCGATCGACGTTTCGACATCCTTCCGCTTGAGCTTGAGGCCGTCGATCTCGCGCTGCACGTCTTCGAGCCGCGCTTCCGTTTTCTCGAGCAGGATGTCCGAGCGCGACTGGGCGTCTCGGACGATGCGCTGCGCCTCTTCTTCGGCGTGGGCCTTGATGTCGTCGGCGAGCTTCTGGGCAGCCATCAGCGTGCTCTTCAGGTTCGTCTCGTGCTCGCGGTGCTCGTTCAGCACCGCTTCCATGCGCGTCAGGTCGGTCCGGAGACGGTCGGTCTCGCGGAGCGCCTGCTCGTAGTCGTCGGCCACCGCCATCATGAAAGCCGTGACTTCGACCGGATCGAACCCCCGGAACGACTTGTTGAATCTCTGCTGTCGGAGGTCGAGAGGGCTGACATTCATGGATTTGATGCTCTCCGGCCGGTCTTATCGGCCGGACCGGCGGCGGGCAGTAGGACGCTCGGACGGCCGGGTCAGCGGAGCGGCCGCGAACCGAAAATCGCCGACCCGACCCGGACCATCGTCGCGCCCTCTTCGACCGCGACCTCGAAGTCGTGGCTCATGCCCATCGACAGCTCGCCGAGCATCGAGCGGTCGACGCCGTTCGCCGCGAGCCGATCGCGAAGAGCGGTGAGCGCCTTGAAGTAAGGTCGAGCGGCCTCCGGGCTCGTCGACTGCCGGCGGCAGGAGCATCAAGCCGACGACGCGGGCGCGAACTGCACGCCGCCGCCGCGGCCAGGATCGGCCGACACAGCGTCGTCGGGCGCCCCGTGCTTGGTCGGCTTCTCCGGCGAGATCGACCTGCACCAACACGTTCGACCGTGCGCCGCGGCTTCATGGGCCGCCTCGTCGATGCGCCTCGACGAGATCGGCGGAGTCGACCGAGTGGATGACGTCGAAGCGCTGTGCGGCCTTTCGCGCCTTGTTCGACTGCAGGTGGCCGACGAAGTGCCACGTCAGCGCCGAGATCCGGCGCGCCATCCAACTTGGGCAGCGCCTCCTGGATCTTGTTCTCGCCGAAATCCCTCTGGCCGGCGCGCGCCGCGGCCCTGATGTGGTCAACAGAAAAGGTCTTGGAGATGGCGACGAGGCGGATACTGGCGGGGTCGCGCCCGACCCGGCGGGCGGCGCTCGCGATGCGCTCGCGAACGCTGTCCAGCCGGGCCTGCAGCGCGGCGGGGTCGAGCACGGCTCGAGGTTACTTCTTCAGCTGCGCGACGAGCGATTTCGCCGTGGCGGCGTTCGGCCCGCTCGGGCGCAAGCTTCAGGTACGTTTCGAACTCGGTCGCGGCGCCGGCGAGGTTGCCCTCGTTCACGAGCGCCATCCCGAGCTGATAGTGCGCCTCGGCGTGGCTCGGGATTGGCCTGAACGGCGGCTTCGAACTGCTTCTTGGCTTCGGCCACCTTGCCGGCGTTCCACAGGATCACGCCCTGGTTGTACATCGCGTCGGCGCCGGCTCCCGCACCGCCGGTGGCCGACAGATTCGTCGAGAGCTCGGTCGCCTTGGCGCTGGCCTTGGACGCCTCGTCGAACTTCCGCTGCGCGTTGTAGACGGTGGCCAGCCCGTTCCAGGCCGCCGCGTCGTCAGGCTTGATCTCAGCCGCCTTCTTGTACGCTTCCTCGGCCTTGTCGTACTCCTTCTTCTGCATGTGCGCGAAGCCGATGTTGTCGTAGCAGTCGTAGCACTTCGGGTTGATCGCCACGCCGGCGTTGAACTTCTCGATCGCCTCGTCGTGGCGGCCCGCGTTGCCGGCGGCGACGCCATCTTCGAAGAGCTTTTTCAACTCCGCGCCCTTCGCCGCCAGTTCCTTCGCATCGGCTGCAGCGGCAGAGGCCGACAGCGCGCCCAGCACCAGATTGATGGTCGACGGCGCGCCGATCCTGACGGCGGTCTTCTCGGTCGTCGACGCCAGCTGATCCTTCTCGGCCTGGACGGTGTACGCGCCGCCCGAGAGGCCGATCTGGAGGTACTCGCCTTTCCGGTTCGGTCTTGACCGTGAACTTCCGTCCGGTATCGGCCATGATCATCGTGACGACGGCGCCTTCGACCGGCTGGCCCTTGACGTCCTGAACCACGCCTCGAATCTGACCGCCTGGCTGCGCGGTAACTGGCGCGGCAATGGCCAGAAGCAGCAATCCAATCAACAGCAGCCAGATCGGCCGGCCATTTCGGCAGACCATAACGCTCCTCCTATCGTCTCGAGAAAAGACGTAACTACTACGCGGATTGTATCTTACACGATTGCCAGAAACCGTTGGACCGCTGCCAGCTCATGGACGATCGGGGCCGGCGGCAGCGAGGCCAGGAACCGCCGTCCGTAGCCTTTCGTCCGCAGGCGCGGGTCCAGGATCGCCAGAACGCCGCGGTCTCGGCGATGACGAATCAGACGCCCGAGTCCCTGCAGCAGCGCGAGGATCGCCAGCGGCACCTGGTATTCGTCGAACGGTTCGCCGCCGTTCGCCCTGATCGCGTCGATCCGTGCGCTGGTGATGGGGTCGGCCGGCGACGCAAACGGCAGCTTGTCGACGATCACGCAGCTCAACGCCTCGCCGACGACGTCCACGCCCTGCCAGAACGACGACGTCGCGAACAGCACGGAGTGCGGCGTTTCCCTGAACTGCCGCAGCAGCTGCGTTCTCGGCGCCGTGCCCTGCGCGAAGATCGGGTAATCCAGCGCCATCTCGGCAATCGCCTGCACCGTCCGCATCGTCGCGTAGCTGGTGAACAGGACGAACGCCCGGCCCTCGGTCCGTTTGAGGATCTCGACCACTTCGCGCCCTGCCGCTCCGGTGAAGTCGCTCGAACGCGGATCGGGCATTCGGGGCGGCAGGTACAGCACCGCCTGCCGGGCGAAGTCGAACTCCGACTGCAGCCGCAGTTCGCCGGCGCCGCGAATGCCGAGGCGCTCGCGGATGTAGTCGAAGCGGCCGTCCACGGTGAGCGTCGCCGACGTGAAGACCGTCGTCTGCATGCGGTCGACGAGCGCATCGCGCACGATGGCCGAGACGTCGATCGGCGCGGCGCGGAGGAACACGCCCTTGCCGCGGAACTCCACGAAGTAGACGAAATCTGAATCCGTCGCCTTGAGCAGAAACCGGACGTCGGTGCGAACCTCGCCGGCCCGGCGCGCGAGTCCGGCCACGGCTTCGCGAAAGCCGTCGTCGTCACCGTCGTCGCCGTCCGGCTCGCGGGCGTTCCCATCAACGCGAACGTCGCTTCGAAGACGTCCAGCGCGCCGGTGAGCGCGGCACCCTGGTCGCGGGCCGCGGCGAGCGACGCGTCGGTGGCGCGCACTCGTTCTTCGCCCCTGAGCCGATCGCCCGAGCGGTGCGCGAACGCGACTTCCGAGAAGAATGCGCGCGCGTGGTCGCGGAGCCGCTCCACCGCCTTGAGAATCCCGTCGCGGGCCTTTCGATCGGTGAGTGTCCTGGATGATGCGAGCCGCTCGGCGTCTCGCGCGAGGTCTTCGATCCGGTAGTTGCTGACCGACAGGCCGAAGTACTGCGTGACCACGTCCTCGAGCTGGTGCGCTTCGTCCAGGACGAGGTGGGTGCACGCCGGGATCACCTCGCCGAAGGCGCTCTGTCGGACCGCCGCGTCGGCGCACAGCAGGTGGTGATTGACGATCACCACGTCGGATGCGGCCGCCTGCTGGCGCATCCGCGTCACGAAGCACTCGTCGTAGCGAGGGCATTCGGTGCCGAGGCAGGTTTCGGCGGTGGCCGCGACTTCATTCCAGAACGGCAGATCCTCGGGCAGGTCCTCGAGCTCGGCGCGGTCGCCAGTCTTCGTCCGGGCGGCCCATTCGCGGACGATGGGAAGAAAGACATCGTGCGCCATGGGGCCGGCGTCGTTCAGCTGATCGAGCCTGTGCAGGCACAGATAGTTCGCACGGCCCTTCATGTATGCGGCAGTGAACGGCACGTCGAGCGCGTCGCGAAGAGCGGGGATGTCCTTGAAGAAGATCTGTTCCTGGAGGTTCTTCGTTCCGGTCGAAACGAGCACGCGCTTGCGGCTCAGGATGGCCGGGACGAGGTAGGCGAGCGTCTTCCCGGTGCCGGTGCCCGCTTCGGCGAAGAGGACGCCGCCGTGCTCGAAGACGTTGGCGACGGCTGCCGCCATCTCGACCTGGCCGGCGCGCGGTTCGAAGTCGGGTATGCGGCCTGCCAGCGCGCCGGTCGCGGAGAACACATCGGCGACCGCCGCGGCAAGGTCGGTGGTCGCCGACTGCCGTCCGCGTAGGGCGACCCTTTCAGGGTCGCCACCGTTCAGGCCTGCATTTCCGGGTACAGCGGGAATTTCCGGCACAGGCGTTCAACTTCGCTGCGGACCATCGTGAGGGCCGCGTCGTCGTCTGGTGTCTTGAGCGCGCGAGCGATCAGCTCGCCGATGAGATCCATCTCCGGCTCGCGCATGCCGCGCGTTGTGACAGCCGGCGTACCGACGCGGATGCCGCTGGCCACCATCGGCGGATTCTGATCGAACGGGATGGCGTTCTTGTTGACCGTGATGCCCGCCTTGCCGAGCGCGGCCTCGGCCACCTTGCCGGTGATCCCCTTGGAAAACACGTCGACGAGCATCAAGTGATTGTCGGTGCCGCCGCTGACGAGGCGGAAGCCGGCGGCCGAGAGCACCTGCGCCAGCCTGGCCGCGTTCACGACGATCTGGCGCTGATACTCCTTGAAGTGCGGTTCGCCCGCTTCCTTGAAGCACACCGCCTTGGCCGCGATGATGTGCATCAGCGGGCCTCCCTGGACGCCGGGAAAGAGGCTCCGATCGAGGTCCTTCGCGTACTGTTCCCGGCACATCACCATCCCGCCGCGCGGTCCGCGCAGGGTCTTGTGCGTGGTGGTCGACACGAAATCGGAGTGCGGGACAGGGCTGGGATGCTCGCCGGCCGCGACCAGGCCGGCGATGTGGGCCATGTCGGTGAACATGACGGCGCCGATCCGGTCGCCGCGGCGCGGATGCGCGCGAAGTCGATCACCCGCGGGTAGGCGCTGGCGCCGACGATGATCATCTTCGGCTTGTGCTGGTCGGCGAGCCTGTCGAGCTCGTCGTAATCGATCCGCTCGTCGTCTTTCCGAACGCCGTAGGGGACGATCGTGTACAGCATGCCCGAGAAGTTGAGCGGATGGCCGTGCGTCAGGTGACCGCCGTGCGCGAGGTTCATGCCGAGCACCGTCTCGCCCGGTTTCAACACGCTGACGTAGACGGACATGTTCGCCTGCGCGCCGGAATGCGGCTGCACGTTCGACGTGATCCGCCCCGAACAGGGCCTTGGCGCGCGCGATGGCGGCGCGCTCGGCGACGTCGACGAACTCGCAGCCGCCGTAGTAGCGGCGCCCCGGATAGCCCTCCGCGTACTTGTTGGTCAGGACCGATCCCGCCGCTTCGAGCACGGCGCGGCTGACGAAATTCTCCGACGCGATCAGCTCCAGGCCGTTGTTCTGCCGGTGCCGCTCGTCGCGGAGCACGGCGGCGATTTCCGGGTCGGCGTCGGCGAGGGATCGCCAGGTGGCGACGCTGGTGGTGTCAGTGGGCATGCCGTTCGCGCTCCATTTGCGAAATCTGATCGAGCCGCCGCTGGTGGCGGCCGCCGTCGAAGCCGGTCTTCAGCCACAGCGCCACGATTTCCTCGGCGAGGCCGAAGGCCACGATCCGCCCGCCCATCGAGAGGACGTTGGCGTCGTTGTGCTCGCGCGAGAGCCGCGCGGTGAAGAGATCGTTGCACAGCGCGGCGCGAATCCCCGGCACCTTGTTGGCGGCGATCTGCTCGCCCTGGCCGCTGCCGCCGAGGACGATGCCGCGTTCGGCGCGCCCCTCGGCGACCGCCCGCCCGACCGCAAAACAGATCGGCGGGTAGTCGGTCGATTCCTCGCTATGCGTGCCGTGATCGTCGACCGTGTGGCCGAGCCGCTGCAGCGTGGTCTTCAGATGTTCCTTGAGCAGAAACCCCGCATGATCGGCGCCAATCGCGATGCGCACAGTCGACAATTGTACTATGGTCCGTTCGACGTTCGCGCGCTTCGACGAACGTTCGAACGTTCGAACGACGAACGACGAACGACGAACGACAATGATACCGACCGTCGTCCTTTCCTCCCGCGGCGAACAGCGTCTTCGCAGCGGTCATCCGTGGATCTACCGCACCGACGTGGCGGACATCCAGGCCAGCGGCGGCGAGCGTGTCGTGGTGCGCGGCTCGCGCGGGCGGACGCTGGGCTACGCGCTGTACAGCGATCGATCGCAAATCGCGGTCCGGATGTTGTCCTACGGCGAGCGGCCGGCCGATGACGAGCTCTTGAAGGGCCGGATCGAGGCCGCCCTCGCGTTCCGCCGCGGGCTGAACATCGACGCGACGGCGTATCGGCTGATCCACGGGGAGGCCGATCTGCTGCCGTCGCTCATCGTCGATCGGTACGGCGATTACCTCGTCGTCCAGGCGTTGTCGCAGGGCATGGACCGGCTGCTGCCGGAGGTCCTGGCGATCCTGAACGATCAGCTCCAGCCCCGAGGCATCCTTGCACGCAACGATCCGCGCGCCCGATTGTTCGAAGGCCTCGAGCAGCGCGTCGACGTCGTGAGTGGAGAAGTGCCGGAAACCGTGACGGTACGCGAGGCCGGCATCGAGTACGAGGTCGACCTCCGCCGCGGGCAGAAGACCGGGCTGTTCCTCGATCAGCGCGAAAACCGCGAAGCAGCGGCGCGCTACGCGCGCGGCCGGCTGCTCGACTGCTTCACCTACCACGGCGGGTTTGCCCTCAAGCTGGCCGCAACCTGCACGGAAACGATCGCGTTCGATATCTCGGAGGAGGCGATTGCCCGGGTCGGCGCGAACGCGACGCGCAACGGGCTGACGATCGACGCCCGCGTCGGCAACGTCTTCGACGAGCTGCGCGGGCTCGAGCGGCTGCGCGAGCGGTTCGACACCATCGTGCTCGATCCGCCGGCGTTTGCGAAGACCAAGGCCGCCGTACCGAAGGCGGCCGCGGGCTACAAGGAAATCAACCTGCGCGCGCTCAAGCTGCTCAATGCCGGCGGCACGCTCGTGACCTGCAGCTGTTCGTACAACGTCAGCGAGGCGGCGTTTGCGGAGATCATCTACGATGCGGCGGTGGACGCCCAGACGCACGTGACGGTGGTCGAAAAACGGATGCAGGGACGTGATCACCCCGTCCTGCTCGGCGTGCCGGAGACCTACTACCTGAAATGCTTCATCCTGCGAAAGGTCGCGTGACCACCCCGGCGCAGGCGGCGCGCGAGGCCAGGCGCGCGCTCGCCCGCCTCGCACGGCCGGCCGGAGCCTTCGACGCGTCGAGGTACTTCCGCGATGCCGGCGGCCTCGGCTTCTACAATATCGGCGCCGATCAGGTGCGGGCGATGGCGCGCGAGATCGCACGCCACAACCAGGAGGCCTGGAGCGTCGACGATGCGTGCGCCTTCGCGAGCGCGCTCATCACGGATCGCCATCTCGAAGTAAAGGGCATTGGCATCGAAGTGCTCGCCCGCTACCGCCGGCAGTTCACCCCGGCGCTGCTGCCCGTCTGGAAAGGGTGGCTGGCGCGGAACCATTCCGCCAACTGGGCGACGACCGACGCGATCTGCGGCCTGCTCATCGGTCCGTTGGTTGCCGGGCGTCCGAACCTCGCGGGCGGCGTTGCCCGATGGTCCGCCGATCGCAACATGTGGGTCCGGCGCGCGTCGATCGTCGGCCTGATCCCGATCGCGCGGCGCGGCCTCGTGCTCGACATCTTGTACGGGACCGCGCGAAAGCTGCACCGCGATGACGAAGATCTGATTCAGAAAGCGGTGGGGTGGGCGCTGCGCGAAGCTGGCAAGAGCGACATGGAACGGCTGGAGAGATATCTTCGAGCGAACGGGCCGAGGATCCCGCGAACGACGCTGCGCTATGCGATCGAGCGCTTTCCACCGCGTAAGCGCAAACAACTATTGCTCGCGACGAGAAATACAGATGGGCACTGAGGCGCACTGCACGATCAGCGTCAACGGCAAGAGCGTTCGCGGCAAGGCGCGGCTCGAGACCGACGTGCTTCAGCTGCGCGGCGCCGACCTCAAGCTCGACGTCCCGTTCAAGCAGATGAAAAAGGTCCGTGCGGACGGCGGCGCGCTGTCCTTCAACGGTCCGGATGGCTCGGTGACGCTCGACCTGGGTTCCGATGCGTCGAAGTGGGCCGGGAAGATCCTTCATCCACCGTCGCGATCTGGCGAAGATCGGCGTCAAACCGGACTGGCGCGTCGCCACGCTGGGAATCGAGGATCAGGACTTCCTCGCCGAGCTCGAAGACGCGGCCGCGTTCCTGTCGATCGGTCGAACCGTCAAGAACTGCGACGCCATTTTCTTCGGCGCAACGGCCGCCTCGCAGCTCGGTCGTCTTTCTGTGTTGAAACGATCGTTGAAGCCGAACGGCGCGCTCTGGGTGATCCGGCCGAAGGGCCGGCCGGAAATCAGCGAGTCATCCGTGATGGCGGCGGGAAAAGCCGCGGGCCTCGTCGACGTGAAGGTCGTCAGTTTCTCGGCGACTCATACCGCCGAAAAGTTCGTCATTCCCATCAAAGATCGATAAAGAGGATCCGATCCGCTGGATCGGCGGACGATTCCAGTAAACGCATTACTGCGGCGGTAAAACAATGAACTGGCTCAGCAGGGTTTCCAGGCGTTTGGCCGCGGGAAATCATGATCGAATAATGGTCCGGGGCTTGCGGGGCGGGGCGCATGCGACATTCGCGCACGCTCGCCGTCTGCCTCGCGGTCTTCCTCTCGTCCACCGCTGCCGCCGCTCAGGACGACCCTGCCGCCGCCGCGCCGCAGGAATCTCAGCCGTCGGACGATGCGGTGTTGCGGCTCGGCGGAACCGGATTATCGTCTGATCAACGTGCCGACCACCCTTGTCCTGCCGCGTAACCGCGGCGCTTTCGAGTTGACGCACCGCTTCAACGAGAACCTCGCGCGAGGGCAGCTTCGGCAGCCACGCCGATCGGCTGTTTGGGATTGACGCCGGCGCCGTCGTCGGCTTCGAATTCCGTTTCGGGATCGCCCGCCGCGTGCAGGCGGCCGCGTACCGGACCACGATCGATCAGACGCTGCAGATCCATGGCAAGTACGACGCAGTCCAGCAGGGAGAGGGATTTCCAGTCTCCGTGTCCGCCCTTCTATCCGTCGAGGGCAACGACAATTTCCGCGAGGACTACGCTCCGGCGCTCGGCGCCGTGGTCGGCCGCACCTTCGGCGAGTGGGCCGCGGTGTATGCGTCGCCGGTCTGGGTGCACAACACGGGGTCAGTGATCGAAACAGAGACCCGTGACACAGGCTTTGTCGGCGTTGGCACGCGCCTGCGTATCCGTCCGACCGTTTATCTCGCCGGCGAAGTGACGCCTCGAGTGGGAGGGTACGAGTCAGGCGAGCCCGAGTTCGCGTTCTCCATCGAGAAGCGCGCCGGCGGCCACCTGTTCCAGCTGAACTTTGCCAATACGGTTTCAACCACCTACCGCCATCTCGCTCGCGGCGGGCTGTCCGACTCGCTGTTCCTCGGGTTCAACATCGCCCGCAAGTTCTTCTGATCACGAAGGAGAGAACAACATGAAGCGTCTCGCGTATCTGCTTGCAGCCGTCGTCGTGTTCATGCCCGCGTGCGACGACGACGATCCGGTGGACCCGTCGGTTGTGCTCCCGCTCAGATTTACCGCCGACCTTAGAGCCTCGAACGAAGTGAATCCGTCAGTAACCAACGCCGACTCGGCAGCGACCGGAACATGACGCTGACCGTGACCGTCACACGCGACTCGTCGAGCAATATCACGGCGGTGAATTCATTGGAATTTGTCGTGAACAACATCGCCGGGTTAGCGGCTCCAGCGACTCTTACCGGGGCGCACATCCACGCCGCGCCTGCCGGTCAAACCGCGGGCGTCTTCATCAACACAGGCCTTGCAAACGGCGAGGTAACCCTAGCGACCGGTTCCGGCTCATTCAGCAAGACGGTGACATCCGGGGTAACGGTCGAGCAGGTTCAGACCTTGGTCGCCAACCCGGCGGGCCACTACTTCAACGTGCACACGCAGATGAATCTCGAGCGGCGCGATCCGCGGGCAACTGGTGCGCGTGCAATAGGCCGGATCGGAGGCTCCGGAATCAGGCTATAGTCATCGGTACCGCCAGGGGTATCCGGCTCTCGATGTGTTGGTGAGCGGGATTGAGAAGAAACCCTTGGAACCTGTCCCACCTCGTGTTGACCGGTTGACACCGGCGAAGGGAGTGCGGTGCCCGCCGCCCTCCCCGCCAGATTTCGGAGCTTCCGATGCTTGATTTCTCCGAGGCCTATCCGAGCTCGCGCAAGGTGTACGTCGACGGCGGCCAGGGCGTCCGCGTCCCGATGCGGGAGATCGCGCTCTCCGGGGGCGAGCGGCCGCTGCGCGTCTACGACACGAGCGGTCCGCACGGCCACGAGGTGGAGCGCGGCTTGCCGAAGCTCCGCGAGCCGTGGGCGCGATCGCGGGAGGGGCATGCCTGCGTCACGCAGCTACAGTATGCGCGCAAAGGCGACATCACTCCTGAGATGGAGTTCATCGCTGTTCGCGAAGGGCTGCCGGCGGAGTTCGTTCGCGACGAGGTGGCGCGCGGCCGCGCGATCATTCCGTCCAATATCCGTCACCTCGAGCTCGAGCCGATGATCATCGGCCGCAATTTCCTGGTGAAGATCAACGCCAACATCGGCAACTCCGCGGTGTCGTCGTCGATCGAGGAAGAGGTCGAGAAGCTGCGCTGGGCGACGCTCTGGGGCGCCGACACGGTGATGGACCTCTCGACGGGCAAGAACATCCACGAGACCCGTGAGTGGATCGTCCGCAACTCCGCGGTGCCGATCGGCACCGTGCCGATCTACCAGGCGCTCGAGAAGGTCGGCGGCCGTCCGGAGGAACTGACCTGGGAGATCTACCGCGATACCTTGATCGAGCAGTGCGAGCAGGGCGTGGACTACTTCACCGTGCACGCCGGCGTCCTGCTGCGCTACGTGCCGATGACGGCCCGCCGGATGACCGGCATCGTGTCGCGCGGCGGATCGATCATGGCGAAGTGGTGCCTGGCCCACCACAAGGAAAACTTCACCTACACGCACTTCCGCGACATCTGCGAGATCATGCGCGCCTACGACGTCTCGTTCTCGCTCGGCGACGGCCTGCGTCCGGGTTCGATCGCCGACGCCAACGACGAGGCGCAGTTTGCCGAGCTGAAGACACAGGGCGAGCTGACCCGGATCGCCTGGGAGTACGACGTCCAGGTGATGAATGAGGGACCGGGCCACATCCCCATGCATCTCATCAAGGAGAACATGGAGAACCAGCTCGCCTGGTGCGGCGAGGCGCCGTTCTACACGCTGGGGCCGCTCACGACCGACATTGCCCCTGGCTACGATCACATCACCTCGGCGATCGGCGCCGCGATGATCGGCTGGTACGGCACGGCGATGCTGTGCTACGTCACGCCGAAGGAACACCTCGGGCTTCCGAACAAGGACGATGTGAAGGCGGGCGTCATCGCCTACAAGATCGCCGCGCACGCCGCCGATCTGGCCGAAGGGCCATCCGCGGGCGCGCGAGTGGGACGACGCGCTCTCGAAGGCGCGGTTCGAGTTCCGATGGGACGATCAGTTCAACCTCGCGCTGGATCCGGTGACCGCTCGTGCATTCCACGACGAGACGCTGCCGGCCGATGGTGCGAAGGTGGCGCACTTCTGCTCGATGTGCGGTCCGAAGTTCTGCAGCATGGAGCTGACGCAGCAGGTGCGCGACTACGCGCGCGAACACGGCGTCGACGAGCAGGGCGCGCTCGCGGCCGGCATGGAAGAGAAAGCGCTGGAGTTCCGCCGGCGGCCGCAGCTCTACTCGCCGGTCGAGAGCTGATCGCCGCCCGATGACGCTGCGATCGATCCTGCTGTCGCTCGCGGTCGTCGTCGGGTTTCCAGCCGCTGGCCTGGCGCAGGACGCCGCCACGTGGCGCTGGACGTGGGACGGCAACATCTTCTTCGGGCTCAATCGCCAGGACCGCCGCTTCGTCGACGTGACGGCCTGGGAGTCGCAGAACTGGGGCATGCTGGCGGTCGACCGCCCCGTGCGGTCGACGGATCGCTTCACCGTGATGTCGATGATCTCGGTCGAGGCCTTCACCATCGCCCCGCAGGGTTCGCCGCAACTGTTTCAGACCGGCGAAAGCTACAACCAGGTCCCGCTCGTCAACTACCAGCACCCGCACGATCTGCTGATGAACCTGGGCGCCACCTACCGCTTCGTCCGGCCGGGCGCGTCGTTCGTCGTCGGCGCCGATCTGGTCGGCACCCCAACCCTCGGACCGACGCCGTTCATGCACCGCGCGTCCGGCCGCGACAACCCGCAGGTGCCGCTCACGCATCACTATCTCGATTCGACCCACAGCACGCCAGGTGTCATTCGCGGCGGCGTCGAAATGGGCGCGTTCACGCTCGAGGCATCGGTCTTTCGCGGCGAGGGCCCGGACGAGGATCGAACGAACATCGAGCAGCCGAGGCTGAACTCGTGGGCGGTGCGCGGCAGCTGGAAGAGCGGCCCGTGGTCCTTCCAGGCGTCAGGCGGACACCTCAAGCAGCCGGAGTGGTTCGAGCCGTTCGATGCGACTCGGCTGACCGCCTCGCTGTCCTACGAGGGAAGCGTCGGAACGCGTCCGCTCGCGGCGACGCTCGCCTTCGCTGAGAACCGACAGTTCAACGGCTTCAACGGCAATACGAACGCGTATCTCGCGGAGGCAGTGTCGGGCATCACGACGCGGTCGACACTCTACGGCCGCGCCGAAGTCGCGGGCAAAGAGCTCTTCGGCCTCAGCCCGCACGAGAAACAGTTCGCCCATCGTCACTGGATCTCGACGATTGGCGCGTTCAGCGTCGGCTATTCGCACCTGCTGCCGCGGCTGCCGATCGCCATTGGCGCGGACATCACGCTGTATCACATCCCGACCGACCTCGAGTTCTATCTACGACCCGTCCAGGTCGTTCCACGTCTTCGTCCACTGGCGGCCGCGGACCGCGCAGCCCGCGACGCATGTGCATTGACTGCTGGGGACTGGAGGCTGGGGACTGGAGGCTGGAGGGTGAAGACTGAGGTTCTATCCAGCCCCCAGTCCCTAGCCCCTAGCTCACCGGCGTCCTCCCAGAAATCCCCCCAGCGTTCCGCGCAGGATGGCGCGGCCGAGGCTGGATCCGACCGAGCGCGCCGCGCTTTTCGCCGCGGCTTCAATCACGCCTTCGCGCCGGCCACCGCGCGGACCGGTCGATCCGAAGAGGATGTCGCGAGATCGACCCCGATTGAGCAGGCGCGGCTGATGGCCGGGGCGTTGGAGACGCCGGCGGCATCTCGGCGCGGTCGGCCTTTTCCGCACTCCGGTTCGTCAGCTTCTCGTACGCCGACTCGCGGTCGACAGGCTTGTCGTAATGGCCGTAGATGCGCGAAGACTCGCTGCGAAGCCGTTCGCGCTCGGCATCGGCAATCGGTCCGATCTGCGATGAGGGTGGCGCCATCCAGGCGCGCTCGGTCACGGACGGCGTGCCTTTCGCGTCGAGCAGCGACACGAGCGCCTCGCCCACCGCGAGCTCGGTGATCGCGCGCTCCACGTCGAGCGAGGGGTTCGGCCTGAGCGTCTCCGCCGCCGCCCTCACCACCTTCTGATCCTTCGGCGTGAAGGCGCGGAGCGCGTGCTGGATGCGATGACCGAGCTGCGCTTTCACCGCGTCGGGCAGGTCGGCCGGACTGTGGGTGACGAAGAAGACGCCGACGCCTTTCGATCGAATCAGCCGCACGACCTGTTCGATCTTCTCGACCAGCGCCGGCGGCGAGTCGGCGAACAGCAGGTGCGCTTCGTCGAAGAAGAAAATGAGCCGCGGTTTGTCGGCATCGCCGACCTCGGGCAGCCGCTCGAACAGCTCCGAAAGAATCCAGAGCAGGAACGCGGCGTAGACCTTCGGATGGTTGATGAGGTCGGATGCCGCGAGGATGTTGACCACGCCACGTCCCTGCGGATCGGTCTGGAGCATGTCGTCGACGTCGAGCATTGGCTCTCCGAAGAAGCCTTCGCCGCCTTGCTGCTCGAGCTCGAGCAGCGCCCGCTGGATCGCGCCGATGGATGCCATCGAGACGTTGCCGTAGCGGGACCGGAATTCACCGGCGTTCTCGCCGACGAACTGCAGCATCGAGCGCAGGTCCTTCAAATCGAGCAGCAGCAGCCCGGCATCGTCCGCGATCTTGAACGTCATCGTCAGCACGCCCTGCTGCGTCGGGTTGATGCCGAGCAGGCGGCCGAGAATCAGCGGGCCGAGATCCGAGATGGTGGCCCGGACTGGAGTCCCGCGCTTGCCGAACACGTCCCACAGCACCACCGGATCGGCGCGCCACGCCGGCTCGGCGACGCCGGTCGCCGCGAGCCGCTCCTTCATCTTCGGCGTCAGCGATCCAGCGGCAGCCAGTCCGGTCAGGTCGCCCTTGACGTCAGCGAGGAACACCGGCACGCCAATCGCCGAGAAGTGGTCCGCGAGCACCTGGAGCGACACCGTCTTGCCAGTTCCTGTTGCGCCGGTAATCAGGCCGTGGCGGTTGGCCACCGCAGGACTGAACAGAATGTCGATGCCGCCGCCGGTTCGAGCGATCGAAAAGGGCTCAGCCATGCGGCCCATCATAATCTGCGATCCGATTCGACCATCACCTTTGCAGAAACTGCAATCGCGCATACGTTCCTCGAAGTATTTCGTGGAATTCTGCACGGCACGGACGATGCTAAGATCCCGGCTCGATGTCGCTCACGCGTGAGGAACTGCGGGACGAACTGGCGGCGTTTCCGCGAGAGAACTGAGGAACTTGCGGCGTTCCGACGAGGGAGGAGTTCCGGAAGGAGCTTGAGGCGTTTCCGACCAGGCAGGAGCTCCGGGAGGCGTTAGCGGCGTTTCCGACCAGGAGTGAGCTCCGGGCAGAGTACACGTCGCGAGCCGAGCTCGAGCGAGCGCTGGAGCGGTATGCGACGAAGGCCGATCTGAACGAGTTTCGGGAGGAGACGGCCCAAGCCTTCAGCGATCTTCGCCGCTACATGGAAATCCTCGTGGAGGATCTGAAGGCCTGGACGAAGACGCTGTTCGAGGGAACCAACGCCCGCGCCGAAGCCGCGGAGCACCGACTCACCGCCAAGGATTACGAGCAGGATCAAAGGCTCGACGATCTCGATGGTCGCGTGGCCCGGCTCGAATCCCGCCCGCGGCGAACGCCCAAGTAGCTCCCGCCGAGCAGGTGTAGACAAACGACACCCCTGGGGTGTAGCGTGTCGACACCCTATGGCACGGCTCCGCCATCAGAACCACATCGAGCTGCTGCAGGGCACGCTCGACCTCCTCATCCTCCAGACGCTGCAGGCCGGAGCGCTGCACGGCTACGGCATCAGCCAGACCATCCGTCTCGACTCCGGCGAACGGCTGCAGGTGGACACCGGCTCGCTGTATCCGGCGCTGCACCGCCTCGAGCGGCAGGGCTTCGTGAAGGGACAGTGGAAACTGTCAGACGCCAGGCAGCGCACGCGCGTGTACCGTTGACCCGCGCCGGCCGGACGCAGCTCGACTCGGAGCGATCGCGCTGGTCGCAGCTGTCCGACGCGATCGCCGGCATCCTTCATCCCAAACGGACTAGCGAGACATGACGTCCTGGTGGCGGCGCAAACGGGACCTCGACGAAGAAATCGCCGGCCACTTGCGGATGGCAGCAGAGGACCACGCCGCGGGCGGCAAATCGGCCTCGGAGGCTGAGGCTGCCGCGCGAACGGAGTTCGGCAATATCAGCGTGATCAAGGATGTCACGCGCGACATGTGGGGCTGGACGTGGCTCGATCGGGCCGGCCAGGATCTGCGATACGCGCTGCGGCTGTTCCGACGCAACCCCGGTTTGACGATCGCCGCGGTCTTGACGCTGGCGATCGGCATCGGCGCGAACACCGCGATCTTCGCCGCAGCGCGCGCGATTCTGCTGCGCCCGCTTCCGTACACGGATCCAGATCGACTCGTGATGGTGTGGCAGGGCGACAAGAACGGCCCGCCGCCGGTGCGCGGCTATGCGACGCCGATTCACGCGCTGGAGTGGCGCGCCCGCAACGCCAGCTTCAGCGCTCTCGCGGTATTCGAGCCGTGGGCGGCCAACCCGATCCTCCAGAGTCCCGAAGGCGCCGAGCGTTTGCTGGCCACGTGGACCTCGCCGAATTTCTTCGATCTCCTCGGCGTCACGGCCGCGATCGGCCGGACGTTTTCCGAACAGGACGAACGCGACGGCTCGCGCGATGTGATCGTCCTGAGTCACCAGCTGTGGCGCACGCGCTTTGGAGCAGACCCGGCGGTCATCGGCCGTGTCGTCGATTTCCCAGTCGGTCGTGATCGCGCAGTCGGCCGCTTCAATGTGATCGGCGTGTTGCCGGAGCGCTTTCGCTTCACATATCCGGACGAGACGCAGGTCTGGCTGCTGCGCCCTTGGAGCGAAATTGAACGAACCGGACCACTCTCGCTGCAATATCAAACGATAGCCAGGCTGAAGCCGGAAGTGTCGCTGGGGCAGGCTCGAGCGAACCTTATCGCGGTCGCCGACTCGATGGTGCGCGATCTCCCCGAGCGCTACGACGCGCGCACGCGAAAGACCTTTCAGTCGGCTGCGGCCGAAGACACCGTATACCTGGAGCCGATTCAGGAGTATGTGGTCGGGAAGACGCGTCCGGCGCTGATCCTGCTGGGCGTGGCCACGGCGTTTCTGGGCGTCCGCATCGCGCTGGGCGCGAGTCGCAAACACGTCGTGCGCCTGGTGTTGCGCCAGGGACTCCTGCCGGTCGTGGCAGGTCTTCGCGCCTCGGATGTCAATCCAATCGAAGCACTGCGAGCCGAATGATTTGCCTAACTCACCGCACTGCGTTGGCCGCTCTTGGTCTTGCCGCAATCGTGGGCCAGGCGTCGGTTGACGGCCAACTCGCCGGCGCGTCGAATCCGTCGATGCTGCGTGGTGCAATTGAACTTAGTTCGAACCCGAAGGGTTCCCTGTTGCTCCTGACCATTGACTTGCCATTGGCAGGCAAGTTCGACGGACTTCCCGATCGAGCCTTTATCCTGCTGGATGGAACACAATTCATCGATCGGATCAAGGGTGCCGGCACCGTCCGGGTGTCGGAAAGCGTCGTTGAACTTTCTCTGGATCGAAGCGGTCGCTGGCTATTCGGGAGCGACGGAGCCCTATCGAGCCGACGGAGCGCCGCTGACGCCAGCGCCCGGAAAATTACCGTCGATCGGTTCCGGCAGTATTGGGCCCCATCAAAAGATCCCCTCATTCCGCACGGTTCACCTGGCACCGGGACCATTACGCATCTTGCGCAAGAGCAATCGCTCTTTGCGGTAAATCCGTAGAACCGGAAACGCTACATCGGCAAGGTTTGGTGTTTGAGGCGACCCTGAAAGGGTCGCCCTGCAATCCGAGCCCCGAGCGCCGAGCCCCACGTTGATTCGTCAGCGTTCGGAGGCCGGCGCCGGAATGATCTGAATGATGGTGGGAAACCGCGCGGGCGTGCCGCCCGGCTTCGGATTCGGATACCCCTGCGACACCTCGGACTGGAAGTCCTTGATCGTCACGCTCGGCGGGAACGCCATCGTGTCCTCGCGAAAGCGCCCGATGTCGAACACGTGCGTCGCCGGGGCGTCGAACACCAGGTCGCCCCGTTCCTTCAGGATCTCGCGATAGAAAGCGACGATCGCCGGGAACGAAGCGGTGGTGCCGAAGATGTAGAACTTCTGCCCGCGGCCTGCGTCATACGAACCAAGGAACTGCGCGCCTGGATACATCGTCACGCCCAGGTTGACATCCGGCTGCGCGGGCGCTGCCTTTGCGGGCGGCGTGGCCGGCGGCGGCGCCGGTTTAGCCGGCTCCTGGGGCGCCGGCTGCGTGGGCCGCGGCGCCGGTCCGGGAAACGGCTTCGGCACCGGCTTTTGCGCCGGCGTCTGCTGAGCAAGCAGCGCCGCCACGAGCAGCGCAGCAACAGAAAGCATCTCCGGAATTATAAGGGCGTCGCAGGTGTTTTCATGTGTGGAGCTAAAATACGAGTATGCCTAACGGATTGAAGACGGCCCTCTTGCTCGGCGCCCTCAGCGGGTTGCTCCTGCTGATCGGCGAAGCGCTCGGCGGCTCGCAGGGCTTGATGTTCGGCTTCGTCCTGGCCGCCGTGATGAACTTCGGGTCGTACTGGTTCTCGGACAAGATCGTCCTCGCGATGTACGGCGCGAAAGAGGTTGGCGCCGGCCATCCGCTTTATCGGATCACGGCGAACCTGGCGCAGCGCGGCGGTTTGCCGATGCCGCGCGTCTATGTGATTCCCCAGGACTCGCCTAACGCCTTTGCGACCGGCCGCAACCCGAACCATGCGGCGGTGGCCGCCACCGAAGGGATCATGCGTATCCTCGACGAGCAGGAGCTGGAAGGTGTCATCGCCCACGAGCTCGCGCACGTCAAGAACCGCGACATCCTGATCAGCTCGATTGCGGCGACGATCGCTGCGGCGATCATGATGGTTTCGCGGTTTGCCATGTTCTTCGGCGGGTCGCGCGACAGCGACAACCGTGGCGCCAACCCCATCGCCCTGATCGCCACGATCATCCTGGCGCCGCTTGCCGCGATGCTGATTCAGGCCGCGATCTCGCGGTCGCGAGAGTTCGCGGCCGACGCCGGGGGCGCCGCCATTGCCGGCTCGCCAGCCGGTCTGATGAGTGCGCTGAGAAAGATCGATGCGACGGCGCGCCGGATCCCGCTCGACGCCAACCCGGCAACGGCACACATGTTCATCATCAAGCCGTTCTCGGGCGCCGGGCTCGCGTCGCCTGTTCAGCACGCACCCGCCGACCGAGCAGCGTGTTCAGGCGCTCATGCAGCTGCCCCGGCTGTAGCCGCTCGACCCCGAGGATTCCACTTTTCTGGTTCAAACGGGTGTGGCCGTCCAGCCACGCCCGTCGCTTTATCGGCCGTCCAGGGCTGGCCTGCGTCTTGCTCTGTCCGGGGCGAGACGGAGGGCGCGTGCAAGTAGATGATCTCGACATCTCACCGAACAAGATTGCCGACACTGCGCAACGCATTGTCGACCGCGCCATCGAAGAGGCACGGCGGCGGGAGCATGCCCTGCTGACGAACGAGCATCTCTTCCTGGCCTTCGCGCAGGTCGAGTGGGACACCTTCGCCGAGGTGATGCATGACGTCGAGCTGAACCCGCACACCATTCTTCAGGCGATCGAAGAGCACCTGCACATGATGCCGTCGCTCGCCGGCCGCGACCTGCGCGTGGCGCCGGCAACCAAGCTCGTCTTCAAGCTGGCGCTTCATCACGCCAGCCGGGCCGGCCGGCAGACGATTGAAGGGGCCGATCTCTTTGCCGCGGTGTTCGAGGAGAGCCAGGGCGTTCCGGTGTCGATCCTGCGCCGCAACGGCGTCGAGCCCGAAGTGCTGACCACCCGGCTGGCGGCGCGGATGCGCGACATGGAGCTGCGCGAGGAGCGCCTCAAGAAGCGCTTCGAGCTGCCGCCGTTCCTCAAGCACTTCGCGACGAACCTCAATCTGCTGGCGCGGCAGGACAAGGTGCCGCCGGTCTTCGGACGTGACAAGGAAATCCAGCAGGTGCTCGAGATCCTCTGCCACCGCGAGCGGGCGAACTCCGTCATGCTGATTGGCGAACCCGGCGTCGGCAAGACGGCGATTGTCGAGGGCCTGGCGCGGCGGATCGAGTTCGAACCCGAAACCGTACCGGTCCGGCTGCGCGACTGCCAGGTCGTCAACCTGCAGATGAACACGATGGTCGCGGGCACGATGCTGCGCGGGATGTTCGAGGACCGCATCCAGAACGTCATCCGCGAGCTCAAGGAGCGGCCGAACCTCATCCTGTTCGTCGACGAGGCGCACACGATGGTCGGCGCCGGCTCCGCGCTCGGTGCGCCGTCGGACGCGGCCAACGTCTTCAAGTCGGTCCTCGCGCGCGGCGAGATCCGCATGGTCGCCGCGACCACGCTCAGCGAGTACAAGGAATACATCCAGGAAGACGAGGCGCTCGCGCGGCGGTTCCGGTGCGTCACCGTCCAGGAACCGACGATCGAGGAAACCCGGCGCATCCTCTACAACCTGCGGCCGCGCCTCGAGCGCAACTACTCGGTCCGCCTGCTCGACGAAGCGATCGAGATGGCGCTGGCGATGTCGCCGCGCTACATGCGGCACCTGCACCTGCCGGACAAGGTGATTGGCTGGCTCGACACCGCCGCGGTGCGGGCCGAGATCGATCACCGCTGGGAGGTCACGACCGACGACGTCGTGGCGGTGATTTCGCACGCGGCGCAGATTCCGGTCGACATGGTCTTCCGCGACGTCACTGATCGCTTCAAGGACATCGAAGACGCAGCTGCAGAAGCGCGTCGTCGGCCAGAAGAATGCGGTCCGTGCCGTGGCGCAAGCGGCTCGTGCTGAACAAGGGACCGCTCAAGGACGGCTTCGATCGACCGGACGGCGTGCTGCTGTTCCTCGGACCGACCGGCGTCGGCAAGACCGAGCTGGCGAAGGCGGTCGCGCGAGTTCCTGTTCGGCGACGAGAAGAAGATGGTCCGCGTCGACATGTCGGAGTACCAGGACGGCTCGGTCGCCGTCGACAAGCTGATCGGCATGCCGCGCGGCATCGTCGGCAGCGAGCGCGGCGGCATCCTGACGAACCAGTTGAAGGACAACCCCTACACGGTGGTGCTGCTCGACGAGGTGGAGAAGGCCAGCCCGAACCTGCTGAACCTGTTCCTGCAGGCGTTCGACGAAGGCTGGCTGACCGACGGCCGCGGCAAGCGCGTGTATCTCAGCGACGCCGTCGTCATCATGACGTCGAACATCGGATCCGAGAACTTCCGGAAGCTCACGAGCCCGCTCGGCTTCCTCTCCGCACGAGGTCGGCGTCGAACAGGTCCAGGGCGAAGTGATGCGCGAGCTGGAGCGCCGCTTCCCGCCCGAGTTCCGGAACCGGATCGACGAGGTCGTCCTGTTCGCGCCCGCTCAGCCGCGACGAGGTTCGCGACATCGCCAGGCACTATCTCGAAGAGGTCAAGCTCACGCTCGCGAAGGCGGGCAAGGCGCTCGACATCGCTGATGATGCCCTCGAGGTGCTCGTGACGCAGGGCTACAGTCTCGCCTTCGGCGCGCGGTTCCTGAAGCGTGTCATCGACGAGCGAATCAAGCTGCCGATCAGCGAGCGTTGGAAGGAGGGCAACCAGTTCGAGGTCCGCGTCGCGGAGGGCGAGGTCGTCGTCCGGCCGTCATCGGAGCTGATGTCCGCAGCCGATGCGATCGCCTTCGGCGACGTCGCGTAGGGCGACCCGTGTTAGGGTCGCCTTCGCGGTCCTCTTACCACGCGAACCCTACTTGCTCGGGATCGACGGTGGTCGTTTTCGACGCGCGTGCGTCGGCTCCGTCGGCGTCCCCGCGCTTCGTCAAGCCGTAGCGATCCTGCAGCAGACGCACCATTGCCCTGATTTCCTTCCGGTACGCGTCGGGCGGATATTTCCTGGCGTACAGCCGCTCGAAGCGCGGCCGCATCGCCGGGAACTCGCGCTCGATGAATTTCATGAAGTGCGTGCGCGTGCCGTCCTGCAGGTACATGACGTTGCAGCCGAGGAACCGCGCGCCGTGGTCGGCGATTGCCTTGATCGTGCGTTCGAGCTTCGTCCGGGACGATGAGAACCCTGGAACGATCGGCGCCATGAGCACGCCCGCATTGATGCCCGCGTCGACCAGCTCGCGGACCGCGCGCAGCCGCTGCAGCGGGTGCGCCGTCCCCGGCTCGAGTACCCGCCACGCGTCCTCGTCGACCGTGGGCACGCTCATGCAGACCGTGCAGCCTGCCGCATCGGACAGCTTCTTCAACACGTCGCGGTCGCGAACGACCATCGGGACCTTTCGTGATCAGGCCGATCGACGTCCGCGCGGCTGCCAGCGCCTCGATCGCCCCTCGAGTCAGGCGGTAGTGCCCTTCGATCGGCTGGTACGGATCGGTCGCTGTGCCGAACGCGACGTGATCCCGGGTCCACGCAGGACGGTCGAGCTCGCGGCGCAGGACATCGACGAAGTTGCGCTTGACGAGAATCACCGACGCGAACTCGTCGTCCGAGTTCATCTCGAACTGCACGTGATAACGGCGTGCGAAGCAGTAGTGACAGCCGTGCGTGCACCCGCGATAGGGGTTGAGCGTCCACTCGAATGGCATCCCCTGGACGCGGTTCAACGCCGACCGGCAGGTCACCTCCTGGTAGCGTGCTTCGTCGCGCCCGGCGCTCGCGCCTCGGTCAGTGCCGCCGTTCCGCCAGCCTTGACCCGGTCGGCAATCTGCCGCGTTGTCGGGCCGCGGCTACCAATATCAAAGAGGAGAGGATGGGCGGACATTCGCCTTTATTTCGCCGTCCATCATCGTCCTGCCTGATCGGCCTGTCAAGCGCCGCCGTTTGGACCGTGCGGTACACTCCGCGCTGCCGATGTCGAAAGTCGGGGCGCGTCTCCTGCTGGCCGCTGCTCTGGCCAGCCTCGTGCTCGCCTTCGCGCTTCTCTGGGGTTTCGACTACTCATGGAGGCTTGGGCCGTTTCGGCTCCGGATCACGGAACCGCTCAGGCCGCTCGTTGTCGCCGCGATCTTGAGCCTCGCCGCGCTCGTTCCTCGCCGATCCCGGACGGCCGCCTTTGCCCTGGTCGCGGCGTGCGGAGCGGCCGCGCTCATCGGCTATGCGCGAACGGCGGATGCGGCATGGGCGCCCGCGGGCGACATCGCGCTGATCGAAGCCTACACAATCCACGCGACGAACGCCGAGCTGCTGCTCGGGCCGTATTCACGTTTCGGATGGAACCATCCAGGTCCGCTGTATTTCTACCTCCAGGCACCTTTCTACGTGATGAGCGGGTACCGGAGCGCCGGATTGTCGGCCGGAGCGCTGGTCATCAACTTGTTGGCGTTGGGGATCCTCGTGTGGGTTTGCGTGCGGGCCGCTCCCCAGGGCTTCCTCGCCATTGCGATTTCCGCGGCGTCCGTGCTCTTCGCGGTCCTGACCCAGGAGATGCTGGCAAGCCAGTGGAACCCGCACGTCCTCGTCTTTCCGACAATGGCGATTGTCGTCGTCGCGGCGGCGGTCGCCGCCGGACGAATCAGGTGGCTTCCAATACTGGCCGCGCTCGCCAGCTTCGTCGTCCAGACGCATCTCGGGCTTGGCCCGGCGGTCGTCGCCCTCAGCGGGGCGGCGACGGCCGCCGTTGCGCTGCGCGCCTACCTGTTCCGCTCGAGCGATGCGACGCCGCGATTGTGGCCGATCCTGAACGGCACACTCTGGCTCCTTCTCCTCCTCTGGCTGCTGCCGCTCGCGCAGGAGCTTTCCGAGCCCGATGGCAATCTGTCGCGGCTGTGGACCTTCTTCGGCGCCGAGGCGAGGCCCGGTCAGCTGTGGCGGACCTCCTTCAGGACCTGGTCCGACATGATTTCAGCGGTCCTGCGTTCGGACGTTCACGTCGGATGGGGGAATCGATATGGGCCCAACCCTGGCCCGATGAGCCAGTTCTGGGCGATTGCCGAAACGGTTGCGGTGGCGCTGATCGCCGTCAGGGCGGCGCTCGAGAGGGATTTGTTCCGTGGCGCGCTGGCCGTGATGATCCTCATCGCTTCAGGCGTTGGACTATGGTCGATCACGCAAATCGAAGACGACATGTACGATCACCTGGTGTTCTGGCTCGCAGGGATCGGCGTACTGCACCTTGGGCTGATCGCGGACGCGCTCATCCGGCTGGTGCCTCGGGCGGCGGCTGCGGCTGGTATACGTCAGATCGTGGCGGCATGCCTGCTGCTGTTCGGTATTGGAGCGGCTGCGGGCTTTCAGGATCTGCGAGTGATCGTCAGCCGATCGTTCAGGCCGCGCATCGAGCAGCTCTCAGTACGGCGGCTCGCTGACGCGATCGTGCCCGCCTTCGAGACGAACAGGGTGAAGCGGCCGCTGGTGACGATCGATCAGCCGACGTGGGGCATTGCCGCCGGCGTCCTCCTGCAGCTCCAGAAGCGGCACATCCCATTCCTGGTGGACGAGGGCTGGTGGTTCATGTTCGGCCCCCCCACGCGCCCGCCGGCCGACCGCCCCGCGACGAGCACGTTGATCTTCGCGGGCCCCGAACTGGCGGTGCGTCTCGGCGGCCAACCCGGTCTCGAGGTCCTCGCGCAGAGGGATCGCGTCTCGATCATTCTTGCCGGACGTCAGCCGTGAGGGCCTGCCCGCGCCAGTAAGCGAGCAGATCGTCCAGCGTCCTCTCCAGTGGGATTTCAGCCGTCCATCCAAGTTCGGTCTGGATCCGTGTCGGATTGCCGACGACCAGCGGCTGATCGTTCGGCCGGTAGCGCGCGGGATCGGTGACGATGCGGATTGGCACCCGGGCGCGTGCCAGCAACATGTCGAGGACTTCGCGGATCGCCACTGCGCGCCCCGAGCAGACGTTGTAGGCGCGGCCTGGACGGCCGCGCTCGGCGATCGCCTGGTAGGCGCGCACCGTATCGCGCACGTCGGTCAGGTCGCGCCGCGCATCGAGATTGCCGACCTGCATCTCCGCTTTCCAACGACCGGCTTCGATGTCCGCAACCCTGCGAGCAAACCCCGACGCGGCGAAGAATGGATCCTGCCGCGGCCCGATGTGGTTGAAGGCGCGCGCGATCAACGCCAGCGGCCCACCGGGATTCTCGACGCCGACGAGCTCCTGCGCGAGCTTGCTGAGGGCATAGGGGCTGGCTGGCAGGATCGGGTGGTCTTCTGACAGGGGTCGCGTCCGCGGCGGCGTACACCAGCGACGAGCTCGGGATGACCACGCGCGCGGCGGCGCACCCGCTGGCGCGCAGTCCCTCGATCAGGTGATGCGTTCCGCGGACGTTCGTCGCGAACGTCGGCTCGGTGGATTGCCACGCCCGGCCGACGTGGGCTGCGCCGGCGCAGTGATAAACGACAGCGGGCCGCACGGTTCCGAGCGCCTTCTCGACGCTTCGCTTGTCGAGCAGATCCACGTCCTCCCATTCGACGCGACCGGCGAGCCGCTCGGTCCAGCGATCCGGCACGCGTGGCGCCGACAAGGGTCGCCGCCAGGCAACCAGCCGCCCGGGCGATTGCGCGGCAAGGAGTTCGAGCAGGTGACTGCCGGCAAACCCGGCGGCGCCGGTAACCAGGGTGGCGGACAAGGCGGCTAGCGCGGAACGTTGCCGAGGGCGCCGCTGAAGGGCGAGAAGTTGCCCAGGCCTGCCAGCGTGAACGACATGAAGAAGCGATTATCGCCCGGGACGCCGCTCGTCGACGGGTAGTTGAACCGCTGGTACTCGAAGGCGATGCCGCAGCATTGCGCGTTGTAGTAGCCGTTGATGCGCTGCTGCGTCATCCTGGACTGGAGGACGTCGAAGTTCATCGAGTAGCTGCTGCCGAAGCGGTTGTCGGCGGTCGACAGACGCGTGTCGACATTCAGATAGTGGTTGAGCAGTTCGGGAATGTCGTACCCGGCCTTGCCCTCGATGAAGTACCGGCGGTTCCAGCCGACGTTGGTCGTAAAGCGCGTGGTCCAGTTGTAGCCGGTCGAGAGCGACGTCATCAGCAGTTCCCGGAATTGCGGGTCCAGCTCGGCGCGGAACGTTGTATTGAACGCCTGCGTAGGGCTCGTACGGACGGAGAGGGCGAGCGGCGAGAACTTCGAGGGCGTCGTGTTGTAGCCGCTTTGGTACTGCTGATCGTTCTGCGACGAACGGGCGTCGGTGTAGTACGACTGCCGCAGATCGACGGTCACGATTTCCTGCGCCTGGCTGATCGTTCCCACCCGCCGCTTCGCGTAGAAGCGGTTGCTCAGGCCGTAGGTATAGCTCGTCGAGTTTCCAACGATGGAATCGCTGGAGTCGGTCTTGATGATCCGGTTGTAATCGTCGATCGCGGACGTCCGCTGGATGTTCAAGAACGGCTCGATGGTGTGCTTGAACCGCTCGGCGTAGCCGTTGTCCGGCGTGTTCCAGACGCGGGTGAAGACGGGTCCGACGGCGTTCGCGTTCACCGTGACGTACTGCCGGAGCAGATTGTCGTCGCCGATCGGGCTGGCCGATCGCCAGCGGAAGTAGCTCGCGATCGTAAAACGTGTTGCGCCACGAAGCGGTCGAGTTCACCGTGAACCACTGCCACCGCTTGAAGGGATAGCGAATCTGCGGGTTCAAGTCGAACCGGCCGACTCCTGTGTCCACGACGTCCTCGCCGCGCCGCGTCTCGCGTTCATATGCACGAACTCGCTGCCGATCGCGAAGTACACCGCGAGAGTTCCGGTAGAGCGGCCGCTCGCCGCGCGACACCGACACGCGCGGCGCGGTGCCCAGCAGGCTCGAATTGGTCGTGTTCGTGAACTGCTCGGAGCGATCGAACGTGCCGTTGATCGAGTACCCACGCCAGACGCCGACGACGTTGCCGCCGTAGGTCCGCCGGCTGTTCGAGGCGTCGTAGAGGTTCGAATGGAGCGTCTGATTGGTCGCGAGGCTGGAGAAGTAGTCGACGCGGGCCCGGCCTCGGAAGTTGCCGGGAAGCCGCTGGTTGCCGCCGCCGCGGATGTTGTAGCTCCGGCTCGGGAGGCCGTACCCGTCTGTTGGACTGGTCGAGGACGTGCCCTTCGATCGTGCCGTCGCCGCTCAAGGTCACGTAGCGGTACTCGCTGCTCAGGCCCTGGTCGCCCTTCGAGAACCAGTCGTGCTTGATCGTCGCGTCGTGGCTGCGATTGATCGCCCAGAAGAACGCGTTGCTGAACTGCTGTCCCGTGAGGCTCGATCGACCGTAGGTCGGCAGCAGGAACCCGGTCGCCCGGCCTTCTTCCTTGGTCGGGTAATAGAGGACCGGCAGGTAGAGCAGCGGCACGTCTTTGACGTTGAAGATCGCGTTGCTTGAGCAGCGTGTAGTGAGTCGATGTTCAGCACGACGTTCGTTCGCGCTCAAGTTCCAGCGCGGCGTGGGCTGGACGCAGGTCGTGAAGCCGCCGTTCTTGATCTTGTATTTCTTCGGGCCGATCTTCTCGACGGTCTCGCCGAAGAAGTACACGTCGGTATCCTGGCCCGTCAGCTGGGGCGCGACGAAGCCGCCGGCCGGGGCCGTCTGCCGCGGCGGCTGGATGTTGGCGATGCCCCACGCGTTATAGAACGTGCCGAGCCGCGTCTCGGTGTTGAACTCGGCGCGATCGGCCGCGATGCGGTTGTTGCCCTGGATGAACAGCGACGTTGCCCGGCGGCGACGGCGCGCTTTTCGTCGGCGAAGTACCACGACCTCGTCGGCGTAAGAGCTTCGTGTCGTCCATCGTCAGCTCGACGTCGCCGATGCAGTGGTAGATGTTCTCGTCGACGGAGCTCCTGCGACCTCGGCACGATCGACTGGGTTCTGAGCGGGCGCGGCCGCGCGGCGGCTGCGCCTGCACGCGACGTCGGCTGCGCGCGAGCATCGCGCACGAGCGCCAGGAGTGCGCGCACGGTCCGAGGGTATCACGGCCGCTCAGTTCCTTCATCACGTCGCCGAGCAGAAAGATCGATCCCGCGACGACGATTCGCGGCGAGAGCCGCCATGCTCGCGAGCGCCTCGCCGGCCGCGGGCTCGCACCGCGACTGCGCAGCGCGGACTGACGCGCGGGCCAGCTCGGCGAGCTCGATGGCTCGCTCGACCGGGCGTTCGAGGCGCGCGTCATGACGAACGCGCTGACGACCGGCGCCAGCGCTCGAGCATCGCCGCGACGTCCTTGTCGCGCATGGCGGCGAACACGAGCGGCCGTGGCGGCGCCGTCGCGAGGTGATCGCGGAGCGCCAGCGCGCCGTCGGCGTTGTGCGCGGCGTCCAGCAGGACTTCGCGCCCGTCCGGGCAGGCGCGCGATGCTCGAGCCGTCCCGGCCAGACGACCTGTTCCAGCCCCACTCGGCGCGGCCGACGCGACACCGCGATCCCCTGCCGTCGAGCAGTTCGAGCACCCGACCACGGCGACCGCCGCGTTGTGCGACCTGATGCGCGCCTCGCAGCGCAAGACGCACCGGCGCGTACGCGTTCGAGCGGCACCAGGCATCGGCGCGGACGACCGGCAGCCTGCAGGCGCCCGCCGCGACCTCCTCCACGACTGCTGCGCGCCTCAGCGCGCGAGCCGTCCGACGACGACCGGAACACCGCGCTTGATGATGCCCGCCTTCTCGCGCGGCGATGTCCGCGAGGGAGTGGCCGAGATACTGCTGGTGATCGAGGCCGATCGAGGTGATGGCGGTGACACCGGGTCAGGACGTTGGTGGCATCGAGCCGGCCGCCGAGCCCGACCTCGCAGACGGCGACCTCGACCTCGGCACGCCGGAACAGCTCGAAGGCCACGGCCGTCGTCACTTCGAAGAAGGTCGGGTGGCGCCTGCAGCCGTCCGCGCGCCAGCAAGCCGGTCGACCGCGTCGCGCAGATCCGCGACGGCCGCGTCGAGCGTCGGCCCGGCGACCGGGCCGGCCGTCGATGACGAACCGCTCGGACGAGATCGACGAGATGCGGCGACGTGTAGCGCGCCGATGCGATATCCGGCCGCGCGCAGCGCGGCGTCGACCATCGCGGTGACCGAGCCTTTGCCGTTGGTGCCGGCGACGTGGACCGACCGGAACGCGCGTTCGGGATGGCCCAGCGCCGCGACGAGGGCGTGATGTTGTCGAGCCCGAACTTGATGCCGAACTGTTCGAGCCCGAAGAGCCAGTCGAGGGGATCGAGAGGCTCCGTATTCAGTATCGAGCCTGCTCAGCGGTTGGGCGGCCGGCTCCGGCGGTCGCTGCGACCGGCTGGCGGCGGCGCTGCCGGAATCTGCCTCGCGCCCATGAACCGCAGCGCGCTGGCGATCAGCGGCCTTCATCTCGCGCCGATCGACGACCAGGTCGAGCATGCCTTTCTCGAGCAGGAACTCCGACCGCTGAAATCCCTCCGGCAGCTTCTGTCGGATGGTCTGCTCGATGACGCGCGGTCCCGCGAACCCGATGAGCGCCTTCGGCTCGGCGATGTTCAGATCGCCGAGCATCGCGAAGCTGGCCGTCACGCCGCCGGTCGTCGGATCGGTGAGCACCGCGATATACGGCAGCCGCGCGCGATCGAGGCGCGCGAGCGCGCCGCAGATCTTCGCCATCTGCATCAGCGACAGCGCGCCCTCCATCATGCGGGCGCCGCCGGAGCAGCAGACGATGACGACCGGCGACCGCGTCGTCGATGGCGCGCTCGATGGCGCGCGCGATCTTTTCGCCGACGACCACGCCCATGCTGCCGCCGATGAAGCCGTACTCCATCGACCGCGACGACCGTCGGGATGCCGTCGATCGTGCCGGACGCGACGATGACGGCGTCCTTCAGCCCGGTGGCTGCCATGCTGGCCTCGAGCCGCGTCTTGTACGGCTTGGTGTCGGTGAAGCTCAGCGGATCGGTCGAGACGAGACTCGCGATCGTGCTCGATCCACTCGCCGTCGAACAGCATCTGCAGCCGCTCGGTCGCGCTGACGCGGAAGTGGTGCGCGCACTTCGGGCAGACGTTCAGGTTGGTCGCGAGATCCTTGTTGTAGATGATCTGCGCAGCAGTCCGGGACACTTGACCCACAGCCCTTCGGGCACCCGGCTGGCTTTGTCCTTGGCCGGCGCGATCGGCTTGCGCGCCTTCTTGAACCAGGCCATACTGAAGGTCCAGTATCAGGCCGTTCCTTGAGCTCTGAGCTCGTCCACCGACTTCCGACTGCTGACTACTTCGTCCGCGGCACGTAGTACCGCGTCCCGCCGCCCATGCCGCGAATCTGCTTCACGAGATCGTCGAGCGCCTCGTCGCTGGCTTCGGAATCGAACTCCGAGGTCTCGACGACGAGCAGCGGCGTCGCGTTGTAGTGGAAGAAGAAGTGGTGGTACGCCTCGTTCAGCTCCTGCAGGTAGTCGGGATCGGGCTCGAAGCGGACGCCGTTCGGGATCGGCGCGGCCGGGCGCGCAGCCGCCGCAGCAGGACGTCGGTCGGCGCCTGGAGATAGACGACGAGATCGGGCGGCGGCACGTCGCGCGCCAGCAGATCGTAGAGCCGCTGATAGATGAACAGCTCGTTGTCGTCGAGGTTGAGGTACGCGAAGATCTTGTCCTTGTCGAACAGGTAGTCGGAGACGTGATCTGGCTGAAGAGGTCGGCCTGGCGCAGCGACGTCTGCTGCCGATGGCGATTGAGCAGGTAGAAGAGCTGGGCCTGCAGCGCGGCGCCCGGGACGATCGGCGTAGAAGTCGGCGAGAAACGGATTGTCCGTTTCCTCGAGCACGACCGTCGCGTCGAGGCGCGTGCCGAGCCGCTCCGCCAGCGCCGTCTTGCCCGCGCCGATCGGACCTTCGACCGCGATGTAGCGGAAGTGCAAGCGACCCCGATGATATCATCGCGACGTGATGCGTACCGAGTCGCGCGACGCTTGCCGATCGCGTGCCGGCTGCGTCGTCGCGTCTGCATGCGCCGCGCACGCGCCGCCGCCGCGCGCCGCCGAAACCTGCCGCAGCCGTCCTTCGAGCAGAAGATCGTCGTGGATCCTGCGGCTCGAGGATCAGCGCGTGCTGCGCGATCCGGCGCCGCCCGCGCCTGCCTCCGGCCGCCGCCCGTCGAAGGCGAGAAGCCGCCGGTCGTCGCGCCGCCGCCGCCGCCGCCGCCGCCCGATCTGGTGCGGCTGCTCGGCGACGGCGACGCGCGCATTCGCCGCCGCGCGGCGCTGGCGATCGGCCGCGTCGGGTTGCCGCGAAGGCGTGCCGCCGCTCGTCGCGCTGCTCGCCGATCCGGATCCCGAAGTGCGGCAGATGGCGGCGTTCGCGCTCGGCCTGATCGGCGATCCGTCGCGCGCGCGATCCGCTGGTCGGCGCGCTTGCGCGATCCGTCGCCGCTCGTCAAGGGCAGCGCCGCCGAAGCGCTGGGCCTGATCGGCGATCGATCGGCGGCCGAGCCGATCGGGCAGATGGCGGCCGACATCGTTCAATCGGGTGCCGTGGCTCAGACCGCCGGCGCCGGACGCCGATGCGGCGCGCGACACGCCGGCGGCGCGCTTCGGCTGGCGATGTACGCGCTGGTCCGGCTCAAGGCCTACGACCCGCTGGCTGCGGCGGTGCTCGACGGCGCGGCAGCCGCGCGTCCGCTGGTGGCCGGTCGCCTTCGCGCTTGCAGCGGCTCGAGGATCCGCGGGCGCTGCCCGCGCTGCTGACGCTCGCGAAGGATCCGCATCCGTACACGCGCGCGTTCGCGGCCAAGGGCCTCGGGGCGACTCAAGGATCGGAGCGCCGTCCCGGTGCTGCTGCCGCTCGTTGACGGACCGCGATCGCGCGCGTCGCCGTCGAGGCGATCCGCGCGCTCGGCCGGCTCGGCGATCCGGCGGCGGCGCCCGCGCTCTGTGAAGCTGATCGCGGACGCCGAAGGCCGACCCGCAGCTGCGGCTCGAAGCGGTCGCGGCGATCGGCGGCATCGAGCGGCGAGGCGTGATCGACGCTGCTGCTCGACGTGCTCGGCCGACCCGAGTCCCGCCGGTTCGCGCGGCGGCGATCCGCGTCGCTCGCGCAGCTCGATCCGGAGAGCTTCGTCACCGTGCTGTCCGGCCTCGATCCCGATCCTCACTGGAGCGTGCGCGCCGCGCTGGCGTCAGTGCTCGGCGACGCTGCCGCCGGAGGCCGGGCTGCCGCGGCTCCAGGCGATGCTCGACGATCAGGATCAGCGCGTCGTCCCGCGGTGCTCGCGTCGCTCGCCGCGCTTCGCGCGCCCGATGCGGCGAACTTCCTGCTCGAGCGTCTGAAGGCCGACGATCCGGTCGTGCGCGCGGCCGCTGCCACGGCGCTCGGCGAGCTGAAGGCGCCGTCCGGCCCGGCGCTGCTCGCGGAGGCGTATCAAGCAGGACGCAACGCGACACGACCTATGTGGCGCGCGCCGCGGCACTGCCGCGCTCGCCGCGTACGGCGCCGACGCGGCGACGCCCGCGCTGACCGAGGCGCTCGCGGACAACGACTGGGCGGTGCGGGTGCGCGCGGCGGCGCTGCTGAAGCAGCTCGATCCGTCGAGCGACGCGGCCGTCAGGATTCGGCCCGCCCCGACGCGGCCGGCCCGACTCTGCGTACGAGATCGCCGCGCCTCCATGCGCCGACCGTGTCCACCCAGGTGTACATCGAGACCGATCGCGGCACGATTCAGATCGAGCTGGCCGTGCTCGATGCGCCGCTGACCGTGGAGAACTTCGTCACGCTGGCGCGGAAGGGCTTCTTCGACGGCCTGACCTTCCATCGCGTCGTGCCCGACTTCGTCGTCCAGGCGCGGCGATCCGCGCGGCGACGGCGAAGGCGGCCCCGGCTACACGATTCGCGACGAACTGAATCAGCGGCCGTACCTGCGTGGCACGGTCGGGATGGCGCTCGACTGGGAGGACACGGGCGGCAGCCAGTTCTTCATCACGCACTCGCCGCAGCCGCACCTCGACGCGCGCTACACGGTCTTCGGCCGCGTGCTGTCGGGCATGGACGTCGTCGATCAGATTCAGCCGGGGGACGTGATTCGGAGGGTGCGTGTCTGGGATGGTGGAGACGGCGTGCAGCTGAAAATCGAAAAGGGGGCGACGGCCGCCCCCTTTTTTTGACGGGCGAGGTCAGCTTACCGCTTCTTGCCGGCCTTCTTCTTCCCGCCCTTGGCTTTCTTCGCCATTGTCTGTTATCCCCCCCTTCATGTGGGTTTCACTGCGAGAGCGCTCACGACTTCGAGCAGTGGCTGCCGCCTGGCACGCTCACCTGAGATCGGCGCTCGTCGCTTCGGGGCACCTTCCGCTTACGTATCGGCTGCGCGGGAACCTGATTACGGTTCAGCTCGGCGACCGTCGCGAAAGGGCGAGGTCGAACGGTTCTCAACCTCACTAGGGTGGCCTGAGTTGACCACCCTCATACCAGATGTAGATTATGGTTGAGAAAATTTTGATGTCAAGCACAAAACGCGATCTTTTGTCAAAAATTTCTTCAACACGTCCGCGACACGCGATCGCGATCTGTCGCGCTGACGACGTCGCGCGCGCATCGTCGCGTCGATCACGCGACGACGATCAGCGTCAGCTGACGTCTGGCGACACGATGGCCTCACCACCGTTCGCGTTTCGTCTGACGCACACCGACGGACACGCGCGCCGCGGCGTCATGACCACGGCGCACGGCGAAGTGGAGACGCCCGCCTTCATGCCCGTTGGAACGCAGGGGGCGGTGAAGGGTGTCACGCATCGCGATCTGCGACGCCGCCGGCGCGGCGATACTCCTGAGCAATACCTATCATCTGTACCTGCGGCCCGGCGACGATCTCATCGCGCGACGCGGCGGTCTCCACCGGTTTATCGGCTGGACGAAGCCGATCCTCACTGACAGCGGCGGCTACCAGGTCTTCAGTCTCGCGGCGCGACGCACGATCGAGCGAGGAAGGCGCGAGGTTCAGCTCGCATCTCGACGGCTCCTCCCACCTCCTCACGCCGGAACGTGCGACCGACATCCAGGCCCAGCTGGGATCCGACATCGCGATGGTCCTGGACGAATGCCTGGCCCATCCTGCGGAGCACGGCCAGGCGCGGCTGTCGATGGAGCGGACGCTGCGCTGGGCCGAGCGGGCGCGACGAGCGCATGCTGACGCTGCGCGACGGCCGCCGCGACGGCGTCGTCGTGACGAACGCCGGCCAGGCTCAGTTCGGGATCGTCCAGGGCGGCGTGTTCGAGGACCTCAGGGACGAAAGCGCGAGGCGGACGGTCGCGATCGGGTTCGAGGGGTACGCGATCGGCGGCCTCAGCGTCGGAGAGCCGCATCGACGAGATGTATCGCATCGTCGAGCGGACGGCGCCGCGGCTGCCGCGGGATCAGCCGCGGTATCTGATGGGAGTGGGCACGCCGCAGGACCTGGTCGAGTCGGTCGCCCGCGGCGTCGATCTCTTCGATTGCGTGCTGCCGACGAGGAACGGCCGCAACGGCCAGCTCTTCACACGTGACGGCCGTATCAATATCAAGAACGTGCGTTATGCCGAAGACGACCGCCCGGTCGACGCCGACTGCGCGTGCTACACATGCCGAACCGCCTCACGCGCGTACCTGCGGCATCTTTTTCTGGTCGGCGAGATCAACGCGGCCACCCTTAACACGTTGCATAATCTACACTTTTACCTTGACACCCTCGCGATGATTAGGGAGGCTATAGTGTTCGGGCGGTTCGAAAGCTTCAGGCAAGCGTTCCATCAGCGCTTGTCCCGCAGTCCGGATACCCCGGAGTGAGTTTCGCGCCCGGGGCCGAACCCCGCGTTTACACGTTGCGCACCGATGTCGAGCACGTGGCTGACTCTCGTTCCATACGTCCTCATCCTCGGGATCTTCTATTTCGTGATCCTTCAGCCGATGCGGAAGAAGCAGCAGAAGGTCGAGCAGTTTCTGGGCAATCTCAAGGTCGGCGACCGGGTGATCACGACCGGCGGGATTTACGGTCAGATCACGAAGTTGAACGAGCAGAGCGTGCAGCTGCAGATCGCCGAAAAAATCAGGATTGAAGTGGCCAAGGCGGCGATCGGCGGATACCAGGGGCAGCCGCCGGTTGTCGAACGTTCGGAGTAGGGCATGCAGAATCTCCGCTGGAAAATCATCACCTGCGTCGCGGTGTTCATCATCTTTGCGGCGGTGGGCGTCTATCCCGCGCTCGCCACTCGCTTCGGCCTGCCGGCTCCCAAGTGGCTCATGGATCGCCAATTGAAGCTGGGCCTCGACCTGCAAGGCGGCGTTCACCTCGTGCTGCGCGTGCACACCGACGATGCGCTGCGGCACGAGACGGAGGCCGAGTCGGAGCGGCTGCGCGAGGCGCTGAAGACGGCGGGCATCACCGGCGGCAACATTACGGTTGACAGCCCGGCGCAATTCAAGGTCGAAGGCATCGCGCCAGAGCAGGACGCGGCCTTCAGACAGGCCGCCACCACGGTGGAGACCAACTTCGACCGCAGCCCGGGTGCAGGCGGGGTTTACACCTTCACCATGAGGCCGAACGTCCAGGTGACGCTCCGCGAGGAGGCGGTGACGCAGGCTCGTCAGACGATCGAGCGGCGCGTCAACGAGCTGGGCGTCGCCGAGCCGAGCATCGCCCAGCAAGGGGCGAATGGCGACGAGATCCTCGTGCAGCTCCCGGGGGTGTCCGATATCAACCGCGCGAAGGAGGTCATGGGGTCGCCGGGCCTGCTGCAATTGAAGATCGTCGAGCAGGGTCCGGTGTCGTCGCGCGAGTCGCTGCTGGTCAACGGCCAGGTTCCCGCGGGAATGGAGATCGTGCCCGGCGCGAGCGGCGCGCCCGGGGATGCCTCGACCGTGTATTACCTGGTGAAACGGGTCGCCGCCGTGGAAGGCCGCGACCTGCGCAGTGCCCGGCCCGGGATCGACTCGAATGGCCGCCCGGCCGTGAACTTCACGTTGAACAGCGAGGGCGCCCGTAAGTTCGGCGATGTCACCGGCGCGAACATCGGCCGGAACCTGGCCATCATTCTCGACAACCGGGTGCAGACCGCGCCGGTCATCAACGGCCGGATCACCGCCGATGGGATCATCGAAGGCATCGGCACCCAGGAAGAGGTGCAGGATCTGTCGCTGATCCTGCGGTCGGGCTCGCTCCCGGCGCAGCTTTCGTACCTGCTGGAGCGCACGATTGGTCCGACCCTCGGCGCCGACTCGATTCGGTCGGGATTCGTGGCGTCGCTCGTCGGCCTGCTGCTGGTCGTGGTCTTCATGCTCGTCTACTACAAGCTGTCGGGCGTGAACGCCGTCGTCGCGCTGCTCTTCAACCTGATCATCCTGCTCGGTTTGATGGCCTACGTCGGGGCGGTGATGACGCTGCCGGGCATCGCCGGCTTCATTCTCACGATGGGCATGGGCGTCGATTCGAACGTGCTCATCTTCGAGCGCATCAAGGAGGAGCTGGCGGCCGAGCGCGGCGTGCGCGCCTCGATCAACGCCGGCTTCAGCCGCGTGTTCCTGACGCTGCTCGACACGCACATCTCGGCGCTCATCGCCGCGGCGTTCCTGTTCCAGTTCGGCACCGGCCCGATTCGCGGGTTCGCGGTGACGTTGTCGGTCGGGTTGCTCTCGAACATCTTTACCTCGACCTTCGTCTCCAAGACGCTGTTCGAGCTGGCGCTGGCCAATCGCCGCCAGGTGGCGACGCTTTCCATTTGACACCATGCGAATTCTGAAGAACCCACACATCGATTACTTGCGCTGGAAATGGCCGGCGCTTGCGGTCTCGGCGGCGATCATCATCAGCGGGCTCGCGGTGATCTTCACGCGCGGGATCCCGATGGGCATCGAGTTCGCCGGCGGAACCGCGGTGGTCGCGGCCTTCGAACAGGAGGTCTCGATCGATCAGGTGCGCGACGCCGTGGGCCGCACCTTTGGCGGCGAGAACGTGGTGCAGTCGTTCGGCAACCCCGACCAGCACCAGATCATGATTCGCGTCCCGCAGGTCGGCGCGGAAACCGGCACCGCGCTCGGCGAGGTCGTCGACAAGGTCACTGCGGCGCTCCAGTCGGCCGGCCTCCCGAAGTTCGACATCGTCTACCGCGAGGCGGTCGGCCCGGCCGTCGGTCAGCAGCTGCGGACGCAGGGATTCTGGGCCGCGGTGCTCGCCCTTGGCGGCATCCTGCTCTACATCACCTTCCGCTACCAGTTCAGTTTCGCGATCGGCGCAATCATCGCCACCATCCACGACCTGCTCGTGACGCTGGCGTTCCTGGCGTTCTTTCAGTACGACATGACGCTGAACGTCATCGCCGCCCTGCTGACGATCGCCGGCTACTCGAGCAACGACACCATCGTCATCTTCGACCGTGTCCGCGAGAACCTTCGCGGCATGCGGCGCGACGCGATCAGGGACGTGCTGAACCTGTCGGTCAATCAGACGATGAGCCGGACGATCATCACGTCGGGCACCGCGCTGTTCAGCGCCCTGGCGCTCTACCTGTTCGGGGGCGACGTGCTGCGCGGCTTCGCGTTCACGCTGATCGTCGGCCTGATCAGCGGCACCTATTCGACGATCTTCATCGCGATCGCCGTGGTGTCGATGTGGCGGGGCCAGGGGCCGCTGAAGGCCGCGGCGCGGGCGCCGGCCGCCACGCCGAGCGCCCCGCAGCAACCGACGCGCAAATCGAAGCCGCAGCGGAAGGCACGGGCCTCGTAAACATTACCGAGCTTTATCAAACGAATGCCGCCGCTCGTCCAGGCTGCGCTGCTGGGCGTCGTCCAGGGGCTGACCGAATTCCTGCCGATTTCTTCAACCGCGCACGTGCTGATCGCCGCGCAGCTGTTCGGCTATCAGGATGCGGGTCGGCATTTTCGCGGTGATGATTCAGCTCGGGTCACGTTCTCGCCGTCGTCGTGGTATTTACCAGATCGACATTCCACGAGGTCCTGTTCGGCCTCACCTCTCGCGCCGAGGCCGGCGGTTCGCCGTGAGATTCATCGTCGCGGTCCTCCGCCGTCGCTCGTGGCGCGGCGCATTCCTGGCTGACTTCGTCAAGACCCGTGTGCTGCTACGCAAGCTGATCGAGGTGATCGCGGCCGCCTTCGTCCTCGGCGGCGTGGCGATGCTGGCGCGTCTGAGCGGCTGCGCCGCCGAGCCGGATGGTGACCAAGCGCCATGCGAAGACGCCGACTCGCCGGCGGGCCCTGGGATCGGGGCCTGTCAGACACTGGCGCTCGTCCCGGGCGTGTCACGGTCGGGCGCGACCATCATCGGCGCGCTGTTGCGCTCGGCCTCGGCCGTCGGGCGGCGGCTGAGTTCTCGTTCTTTCTCGCCGATTCCCGACCATGACCGCGGCGTTCGCGCACGATTCTACGAATTCCGGAGTCAGCTGAGCCCGAGCGGGGCTGGAGATCACCGTCGGTTTCGTCCTGGTCCTTTGTGCCGCGGCGGTGGTCGTCCGCCCCTTCCTGACCTTCATCGGCCGCTCGGCTTCGACGCCGTTTGCGTGGTATCGCATCGCCGCCGGTGCCGCGCTCGCGCTGCCCTCGGCGCCGGGGTGGTGTGATTGCAGTGGCTGCGTCGTAGCTTCATCGCCGGGTTCTTCGTCACGGTGCCGCTGTTCGTCAGCGTCGCCGCGCTGGTGTGGCTGTTCGGCGTCGTCGACGGTTTCACCGCGCCGGTGTTTCAACGGCTGCTCGGCCGGCAGATCCCCGGGCTCGGGATCCTGACGACGGCGGCGGCGATTCTCGCGGTTGGCGCGGTGGCGACCAACGTCATCGGCAAGCGGCTGCTGCAGCGGACCGAGTTCTACCTGCTGAAAGTGCCGGTGTTCCGGACGATCTACGCGCCGGTGAAGCAGCTGGTCGCCGCCTTCTCACCCGACAACGAATTCGGGTTCAAGCGCGTGGTCATGCTCGAAGACAAGCAGGGCTTCTCGCTGGGGTTCCTGACGAAGGAGTTCACCGTGGATCGAGGCCGGGGCCCCGAGGACCTGGTGGCGGTCTACGTGCCCACCAATCACCTGTATCTGGGCGACATCGTGATCGTCGAGCGCGCCCGCGCGCTGTTCCCCGACATCACGGTCGAAGAGGGCATCCGGGTCTTCCTGACCGGAGGCATGGCGCTGCCGTCCCGGCTCTTGAGCGCCGCGCGCGACGATATATAATCCGGACCTTTGTGGCCGGGCCGCCGTCGCGCGCATGTACGCGCGGCGAGCGGTGAGGCGGACTTTTTCAAAAAAGCGAGATCAACGTGATGCTGCGGACGTTTGCGGGACGGGTCGCCGTCCTGGTGTTGCTGGCGGGGCTGGCGCCGGCGTCGATTTGGGCCCAGCCGGAGCCGGCGCGAACGGAAGCCGGACAGGGGCTGGCGCGTGCGGGCGGCGAGGCCAACCTGGTCGTCCCCGATCTCTCGGTCGTCGAGTTCGGCGGGATCAATGGCCGCACGCTGTTGATGAGCGGTCTGTTGATCTGCGGGCTCGGGTTGCTCTTCGGGTTGACGACCTTCACCGGATTGAAGAACCTCCCGGTCCACCCGTCGATGCGCGAGGTCTCGGAGCTGATCTACGAGACCTGCAAGACCTACCTGCTCACGCAGGGAAGGTTCATTCTCATTCTGTGGACCTTCATTGCCGCGATCATGGTCGCCTACTACGGCTGGTTGAACCCGATTCCCGGAAAGTCGATCGCGACCACGCTGCCGATCATCCTGGCGTTCTCGCTGATCGGCATCGGCGGCAGCTACGGCGTCGCCTGGTTCGGGATCCGCGTCAACACGTTCGCCAACTCGCGCGCGGCGTTCGCGAGCCTTCGCGGGATGCCGTTCCCAATCTACGCGATCCCGCTGCGCGCCGGCATGAGCATCGGCATGCTCCTGATCAGCGTCGAGCTGCTGATCATGCTGTGCATCCTGCTGTTCATCCCGGGCGACTACGCCGGCCCGTGCTTCATCGGCTTCGCGATCGGCGAATCGCTCGGCGCGGCGGCCCTGCGTATTGCCGGCGGCATCTTCACCAAGATTGCCGACATCGGCTCGGACCTGATGAAGATCGTCTTCAACATCAAGGAAGACGACGCGCGCAACCCCGGCGTGATCGCCGACTGCACCGGCGACAACGCCGGCGACTCGGTCGGTCCGAGCGCCGACGGCTTCGAGACCTACGGCGTCACCGGCGTGGCGCTGATTTCCTTCATCCTGCTGGCCGTCACCGACGCGCGCGTCCAGGTGCAGTTGCTGGTCTGGATCTTCGTGATGCGCATCATGATGATCGTCGCCAGCGGCGTGTCGTACTTCGTCAACGAGGCGATCGCCCGCGGCAAGTACCTCAACGCGCCGAAGATGAACTTCGAGGCGCCGCTGACGTCGCTCGTCTGGCTCACCTCGATCGTTTTCTTACATGTCGTTGATATCTGGGAGAGCGCAGCAGACGTCCAGCGGTTTAACCAAGAGCGGCTGATGCCGAGTATGAAGAAGGTCTCACAAGAGCGCGGCATCCAATTGCCGGATCCGTTTCCTGAGCCAAAGATCACGGAGGCGTACGACCTGGTTCGGGGGAGCTAGCGCCGGGGACGGGTCCGCGCGGCTGAAGGCGAAAAATTCTGGGCTCCGGGTCCGCGCGAACTGAATCGGCGTTGGGACGGCCGTCGATCGTTCTCAAAAGTCAAGCGGGAGGGACGAGCCGTCCAACTTGAGGACTTCCCGCCTACCTACCGGGAGGAGAAGCTTTGAGTCAATTTTCTCCTTGTTAGCGGTCAGTTCGATCTGGCGGGCGCTTCGCGACAATGTCTCAGTCAAGGTGGCCTCCTTTCCGATCAGCCGTCTCCGGGCTAACCATCACCAGCACGTCGAGCACAATCTGGACCTCCGTCTGCACGCCGGCGGCCAACGAACTCTCAAAGATATTGAACCTCGGGCGGTGGTTCATGTCTGGCCAGCATCGTCTGCGTCGCCGCCGTTGACGAAGGTCGGGTACGCGGTGCGGACGGCCGGCAACGGTGGATCAAGCTGCTGATCTTCGTCCAGCTAGTGGTGCTCAGCCATGACTCGTCCTTGCCACTCGTCGTGTCAAGCAACTGCTCGGCCTCCGAGGCCCGCGTGATGCTGCCAATGATGATCTGGTGGGCGATCCTTTATTCGCTGTCCATGTTGACCCGGTACCGGCCAGAGACGTGGACCAAACTCGTGAATGTGGACGCGTCCAAGTACTCGGTTCCTGTCGAGTTCATCCTCGAGGTGGGGCTGGACGCTGTGCCAGATGTAATCGCCCACGCACTTGACGACGCCCCCACCCAGTAGTGCTCCTCCGTCGCGCCTCTTATGGTCCGTCGACAGGAACCAGCGGCGGGGCCATCTTGCCCACCAGCTCGGGATCGGCAAGGTCCCACCGGCGGCCGATCCATACGAGCATCGTGTTGGGCGGCGGCCCGCGGAAGTGATGCACCCGCCAGTAGTGAGACTCCGGGATCCACCGCTCGACGTTGCTAGTTTGTGCCGCGACGAGGCCCTTGACAGCGACCCAGTTCACCACGAGCCGCTGAGCCTCGGCGTCGAGATCCATGGGCTCGTTCACGACCATCGGAATGTGCCGCAGTTCCGAGCGAAATTTGCCCCGCCACCTCGCAAGCGCCGTGATGAAGCTCATCGCCGACGATGCCTCTTCTGCTGGCAGATCGACGCGCCCGCCAGGGATTCGGCTCAGCACTGCTTTCGTTGCAGGCCAGCCGATACGAGTAGTTGACGAGGAGAATCCACTTACGCTGCACCGGATTGTCTGTCGACGAGATGGACATCCCTGACTTCGTCCCAAGCGACAACTGGAAGCGTCGCCATCAGGCATGGCAGAGATGCAGATGGACATCTTGCCCAACCGTGACTACTACCGAGATCTCGTTCGCTATCAAACCGAACAAAGCTCCATCGCATCTCTCTGGCTCGCGGTAATCAATGAAGGCGACACGGCCGTTCGCGATGTCCGCATGGAGATGACCGCGTTGGTGACCTCCGGCGTTGTGAACCTCCGAATGATTCAGCCACACATTCCGTCACGCCTCTTGACCTCAACCGCCAGCGTCACACTGTCCACTGGACAGCCACCGGAGCTGGTAATTGGTCAGCAAGATGGTGACGAGTGGGCGATGCACCTCGACCTGCCCGTTGTGCAAGGTGGTCGGAGCATTGCGGCTCGTGAAGGTCTGCGATTGCAGGTGCTGGACGACGCATCCGTCGAGGTGACGGCAACTGTCTACTCGAGTGCGGCGCCACCATTCACCGTCGAAATTCCTCTTCATCTCCGCGTCGAAATCGTGGAGATGCTCCACCTCGACCTGCTCGATGAGCTGGAACCAGCCGCAGCGGCCGAACTGCGCCAATGAATAGACGACTGCATGTTGTAGTCGTCAGGCGCGGGATGTGCCATGAGATCGGCGACGTCGGCCAGTAGCGTTGCCAGCGCATGGCGCCCACGGCACTCGAACAAGAAATCGGTCACGGTAACTCCGGTCTAACCTCTTGGTCCGCGTTCGTGGACATCACTGAGACAGTGCCGGAGCTGGCTGGCGCTCGAGAACGGTCAGCTGCGCATTGCGGGCGGTGCCGTGACGCAACCGGGCAGGCCGACTCAAAGACTGCAGGGCCCGCTGGGGGGAGTTCAGCGCAGTGTGAGCCCGCCAAGCTTCTCGGGATTGCGCACCAACAAGATCGAAGTGACGAGATCGCCGTCCAGGTTCAAGACGCAGACGCTGTCGATCACGTCCGGCGCGCCCTCCAGGCGATCCAGCACGGCAATCCCCAGCTGCCCGTTCACTTCACATGCCACGAAGCTGCTAGCCGGGCCGTCGTACCTCGCCAGGCTTGCGGCAACGAACCGGATGATCTTGTCCGGTCCGTAGATCGGTCGCAATGCAGCTTGTTTCAGGCCGCCGCCATCGGTGATCAACACCACATCTGGAGCCATCAGGCTTACGAGGTCTGCGATGGATCCGTCCTGAATAGCACGAAGAAACTGCTCGGTAACGCGTCGATGGGTGTCGGAGTCGACCGGTTTTCGAGGAGCCGACTCCCGCAGCCGGCCGCGCGCCCGATGAACGAGCTGGCGTACTGAAGCGGCGTTACGATCCAGCGTGCTCGCCACTTCGTCGTAGGGAACATCGAAGACGTCGTGAGTATGAACGCCGCCCGCTCGGCCGGAGTCAACGTTTCCAGCAGCACCAGCATCGCCAGCGACACCGACTCGGCAACCTCCAACGTGGCGTCGGCCCCCACGCGGCTGAGGTCGTCAACGGGTTCCGGTAACCACGGCCCGACATAGCTCTCCCTCTGCCGACTCAGCTGTCGCAGTCGGTTGAGCGCCAACCGCGTGCCGATGCGTACGAGGTACGCACGTGGATTCGTCACCTCGCGCAGCGGAACCTCGGCCCACCGCAGCCACGTCTCCTGGGCGACGTCCTCAGCGTCGCTCAGGCTCCCAAGCAACCTGTACGCCGCACCGACGACCGCGGACCGATGTTGCGCGAACAACCTGGCCGACTCTGCCGAATCACTGGCCACGTCCGGTAGTTCACCGTTCATGGACGCGATCCTGCCCCACCGGTTCGCAGCGATCCTTGAACCCCTGTCCGGTGAGGCCCATGGCGGCGTTGGTGCGAGACCTGAGGTTCTCCAGCGCAACCATTGCAGTCAGCTCCACGATCTGGCCATTGTCGAACCATTGCCGAAGCTCGTCGACCTGGCGATCGCTGACGCTCGGGGGCGTGGCGCTCATCGCCTCGGCGAAGCCGATCACGGCACGCTCGAGCTCTGAGTAACCCCCGGCTTCGCGCCACCGCGCGATCTGCTCCAGCTTGATCACCGGAATGCCACGGTTGTGCGATTCCCAGTAGCCGTAGTCCAAGCACCATTCACAGCCGATCGTGGCTGCTGCCGCCATCGTGGCGAGTGCTTTCACGGTGTGATCCAGGCGATTCCAGCGAGCGGCGCTGGTTTCAGTCTCGATCAGCGTGAGCAATACGCGTCGGTTGTGCAACGCGACCAGACCGGGATCCAGCACCCCACCGTAGCGCCGCCGGCTGTATGCCTCCAGCGCTCGGACGAACAAGGTTCGACGGTGGGCAAGCGGCACGCGAGGATGCGCGGTTTCCGAGGTTTGTACTGAAATAGTCATGCCTGAAGACACCGGTCGCGTACTGAATGTGACGGCGGAGGGATACCGATAGCCTCAAGGCATGGCGACCGTGAGCTTGCCGGGCGGGCCGACCCTGAACTATCGAGAGTGGGGCCGACCTGAGGACTCGGTGGTGCCGCTGCTGCACGGTCTTATCCGGCAATGAATGGTTCGACCTTTCATCTCATCGGGCCGGGTCAGCTCGCTTGTGCGCGGATTCGTTGGTGCTTCTGAAATTTCCTTGCCTATTCGCGATTCCTAGCCATGCGGATTCGCTGATGCTCTCGACACTCGCTACACACACAACCGGCGACATAGGCAGCATTGGTGCCGCGCCTGAGGTCGTCCCGGCGGGTCGCCGCCAGCACAGCATCGAGGGCTGCCAACCATTCTTTGTCCGTCTTGGTCAATTCCCAGATTTGGTTTGAGGTCAGGCCAAGATCACCGAGCGCTCTCCTGAAGGATTCGCCAGCGTAAATCGCATCCAGAAGCCGCTGCCGCACCTCCGGGGGCACACGCTCTTGCGCCTTGCGCCGACCGCGTGTCCTGGCGGCATCGCTTTGCATCTGTCGGCACGCAGCGCAGCTACAGCCCGAATTCCACCGCGCCATGGTGCCGTGGGCGGCGCTGGAGCCAAGGCGACGGCGCTGCGGACGGTGACGGTCGCGGACACGTCGTAGTTGCTCAACTGTCCACGGCGGCGCAGAGAGCAGCCCCAGCGAAAGCCACCTCCGCACTACCGGCGGCGACACATTGCAGGCCGAAGCCGCCTGCCGCACCGAGAAAAGGAAGCCGTTCTCAATCTGCTTGCCTCGGCTCACCACACGAACGCTAGCGGCCTTCACCGATCCCCGAACCATTGATCACCTTCGAGTGCCTATGGTCCAGAGAGCAGCCCGGAGCGGTTTAGACTCGTTACGGTGGCGCGGTGGACGTTGAGGCTCGGACTCGACCTTCACGACAGTGAATCCGCCGTGTTCTAGGACCTGATCCCCTCTACCGGGCGGCCGTCCTCGAGATAGCGCACCTGGTTGGACTCACAGGCGGCGCGGACCCGACGTCGGACCGGCCCGCTGAGCAGAGGCAGCGCTGTCTCGAGCGGCAGGACCCGGCTCTCGGCGATCTCCGCTGGCTGGATGACCACCGTGTCCAAGACGGCGTCGTCGAAGACACCGCAGTCGAAAAGGAAGCGCATACCACCTGGACGGCCAGGCCTGGGGCGCAAGAAGTCCAAGCACACGAGCCGGCCGGCGGTGACGTCGAGGCCGCACTCCTCTTTGGTCTCGCGGCGACAAGCCTCCCAGGGGGACTCGCCAATCTCGACAACACCGCCCGGGACCGTCCAACCGCCCTTGTACGTCGGCTTCAGGATGAGCAATCGGCCCTTCCGGCCACGTACCAGAGCTCCGGCGGAGGCTGGGATGGTCGGGACTACGACCGGCAGCTCGGGTCGTTCACCGGCGTTAACGTCGCGCATGGAGATCATGCTAGGCGCCTCTGCGGCGTTGAGCGGCCGGGTGGCCGCCCGATGCGCAAGCCCTGCATCGGGTTCAGCCGTCACCAGTGCCGGACTTTCCTAGCCCGATGCGCCCACCAGAACGGCGAGATTCTCCCCCGCCACCGCCGCACACTTTCGAGATTGGTCATCCTCGGGCCTTCATAGTTTGACTGTGCATGGCCGCGTCCCCTCTACCTGATGTGGTGCGCTGCACGCCTACTTCGTGGGGATGTTCCGGGCTGGCCGTTTCGGTGGTGTCGGGGTGATGATTATTTACTTGGTGCTGGGACACAAGAGCAGCCGGGTCAGCTTCCCGCCACAGAGACCCAGCGTTCCGCAAATTGATGAATGTTCGTCTCAGCTTGTACGCACGACGTCAGTGGCGTAACGGGCCATGGTGGCCGATATCCGTCGGATTCGGGAGTCCCTGATCGTTCACGGCAGCCGCCCGACGTCGCGGAAGTACTGGACGTACAGGTCTGGGGTCATTGCGCCGACGAACACCGCGTTCTCCTGGAATGGATTCGAGAAGGTATGTGGCACGCTGATCGGCACGACGACCACGGTCCCCGCTTCAACATCCACGGAGTCATCGCCGCTGGTGAAGCGCACCTTGCCAGCAGTCACGATAAAGACTTCCTCGTGTTCACGGGTACGTGCTGCGGCGGCGGCGCGGCCCCTGGCGGAAGTGACGCCTCGACCAGCCCCAATCGGTGCTGCGTACGGGATCCGTCCTCAATGATGCGCGCACCGATTGGCCCACTGATGGCCAGCTCACCCTCGCCGGGACGAATCACTCGAATGCCCATCGCTCACCTCATCGTCACAAGTGTATTTGGGAGCTCGCGCCCTAGCTGCTTTCAGCGAACCGGCCGAAGGGCCGCTGCTAGCCGTCCCTCGCGGCGCTATGGAGCCTGCTGGCTACAACTGTTCCGGTCGGGTCCATCGCTCCGATCTGCTGGAGGATCGTCATCAGATCGAAGTAGTGGCGGAGACCTTAATCTTGCTCGTCCTCGATCTCAATTACCTCGCACTCCCTGACCGGATGTTGGACGCAGAGAACAGCGCACCGTGCTGATTGATCAGGCTGACCGTTCACTGAACCCCGAAAAAGAGGGCATTACCGATCTGCTGGCGGTCCTCAACTCCGTATACAAGCGTGGCGGCACCCGCGCCGTATTCGTGCCGGGTAAGGGTGGCCAGTGGGAGGTCAGGGAGATGCCGACCTTCGCTGCCGTCGTCATCGCCGGTAACAGTCCCAACCTGCCGGAAGACACCCTGGGCTTCCCCCTCGATCGTGGAGGACTTCTCTTAGGCCGCGGCCGGTTGTTAGGCGGGCAGCGGCGAGTTTGAGTTGAAGCAGTCCAGAAGGATCTTCGTTTCGTCACCGCGGGTCTCGTGGACGAGGAAAAACAGACTCGCCCACGTCGGTCCTAGCCTCTCCGCCCTCGGGTTCGATCCCCAAGATGTAACAGCCGTATTCGATCGTAAGGTTTCCGGGCTCCCGAACGTCGAGTGGCTCACCATCCAGCGAGCGGCCCCCCATATCGAGGAGCTGCTGGAAGGCTGCTCGGATGGCTTCCCGGCCTTAAGGCAGGTAGCGGAGCGAGTCGGCGAGCGTGTATTGATCACTGCATACCCCCGGCGAGTATTCGGTTCACACCGTTGGGGATCCTCTTCCCCCAGGGATTGGTCAGGCGGTCGGGCCCGGTGCTGGGCCCGCTCGTCGACCTGGATCCCCTCTGCGACAGGCTCCAAGGGAGGCGACGAGATGTCAGCAGTAGGGGAGCTGCCGAGCGGCCAGCCAACCGTCTGGTAACGGTCGCGGCCCGACAGCCGTACAGGCGACCCGCGCGGCGCGTGCGCAAGATCGATTTCGCTCAGCTCGACGGCCTCAGCATACGCGCCGACCAGGAGCTGCGCGAGAGCGAGGATGCGCTGGTCAGCTTTGTCGAGGCGCAGGGGAAGCGCGACCGGCTGTACGTGAAGTCTCAGGAGGAGCTTAAGGAGAAGTTCCAGTTCGGTCGGATGGGCGGCGTGGCATGACCAGCCAGCCGATGGACTTCACCGACTACCTGATCCGGCAGCAGCAACAAGCTTGGCAGCAGTCCCAGATCGACAAGCTATTCCGAAGCGACGAAGATCGCGATGCTCAGATCGCGCGACGGATCGAGGACCAGGCGCAGGACTCAGCCGAGGAAACCCGCCGCCGCCGCCAGCGAAGCC
>CAVVPE010000024.1:0-297500 GCA_963750035.1 uncultured Acidobacteriota bacterium
CGTGGCCCGGCGGCGTCGACGTCAGCTTCGGCCAGTGGCAGAAGCTGGCGCTGGCTCGTGGCTTCATGCGTGATTGACCGCTCGTGCTGGTGCTCGACGAACCGACGGCGGCGCTCGACGCCGAGACCGAGCACGCGCTCTTCGAACGCTATGCGGGCGCGGCGCGTGGCAGCGAAGGCAGCATCACCATCCTGGTTTCGCACCGGTTCTCGACGGTCCGGATGGCGGATCTCATCGTCGTCCTCGACGGTTCGCGTGTCGCCGAATTGGCTCGCACGAAGCGCTGATGGCGAAGCGCGGCCAGTACGCGCAGCTGTACTCCATCCAGGCCGCGGCGTACCGCTCGTCGGTCTTACCCGAGGGGCTTTCGCCCCTCGGACTCCCCGACACGCTCTCGCGCGCCGCTGCGCCGGCGCGCTCCGTCGCGTGGCTCGCTCGCGCGCTCGCTCGCAACGCAGGTCAGCTGGTTGTGAGATGGCTTGTAGCGGTTGGGTCCCCACAGCAAACTTGGTAAGCTGCAACGATCAGGAGGTTTCATGACGCGTCCGGTAGTGCTCAGCTGGCTGGTTGGTGTCGGTGCTGTGTCGATCGCGCTTTCAACACTTCAAGCACAACAGGCCCAGCAAAAGCGCCACCGCCACTGCCAGAGCTCACGCGCGTCAAGGACAACCTCTACATCATCGGGTCGTCGGCCGTCGACGCGTCTTCACGGGCGGCAACACCGGCGTGTTCATCATGGAGAACGGCGTCGCGATCGTCGACACGAAGTCGCCGGGCTACGGCCCGGGATCCTCGAGCGGATCAGGACGGTCACGCCAAAGCCGGTGACGACGATCATCAACACGCACACGCACGGCGACCAACGGGCAGCAATCCCGGATTTCCCGGCGACCGTCGAATCGTGACGCACGAGAACACGAGGGCGAACATGGAGAAGATGGAGGCGTTCAAGGGCGAGAGGCGAAGGGCTGCCGAAGCGGACCTATAAAGATCGAGCTGACGCTGTTCAGCGGCAAGGACGCGATCGAGCTCTATCACTTCGGCGCCGGCCATACCAACGGCGATACCTTCATTTACTTCCCCGCGCTTCGCACGCTGCAAGCCGGCGACATGTTTCCGTGGAAGGACGCGCCGTTCATCGATCGCGAGAACGGCGGGAGCGGCGTCGCGTGGCCGGCTACGCTCGCGAAGCCCTGGCCGCGGTGAAGGACGTCGACACCGTGATCCCGGGCCACATTCCGCCGACGACCCGGGCAGACCTCGAAGAGTCCAGCGCTTTACGGCCGAGCTGCTCGCGTCGGCCCAGGCGGCCAAAAAGGCAGGCCAGAGCGCCGAAGCGGCCGCCAAGTCGATCGACCTGACGGCCAAGTACAAGGGCTACACCGCGGAATGGATGGATCGGGCGCTGCCGGCGCTCTACGCCGATCTACCGTAGGCCTGCCGTCCAAGTTTTCGCGGGCGGCGTCCAAGAAGAAAGAGGGCGCACATGCCAGATCACGCCGATCTCAATCTTCGTCCGGATCCGGAAGCGGTCGACACGATCGACCTGATGCCAAACCGGCCGAAGTGGCCGGTCATCGCGATCGGCCTGCTGGTGGTCGCTGCCGGCTTCGCGATCTATCTCGTCTTCGGGCGGCAGACGACCGCGCCGGTCAACGAGCAGCCTGCCGCGCCGGTCGCTGCCGAGCGCCCATCAGGTCCACTGGGCGGGACGCCCGAGTCGATCGCGGTACCGCCGCTCGCCGAGAGCGATCCGCTCGTGCGCCAGCTCGTCTCGAAGCTGTCGTCACATCCCCGCGTGGCGGCCTGGCTCACGACCGACGGCCTGATCCGCAACTTCACGGTGGTCGTCGCGAACATCTCCGAAGGCCGATCGCCGGCGACGCATCTGCGGAACGTCGCGCCGTCGGGTCCGTTCCGGGTGGCCACGCGGAACGGCGTCGAGTTCGTTGATTCGCGGACGTATCAGCGGTACGACTCGCTGGCCGATGCGGTCGCCTCGCTCGATGCCGCCGGCAGCGCGCAGCTCTACGCCACGCTCAAGCCAAGGATCAATGAAGCGGCCGGCGAGCTCGGCTACGGGGAGAGTTCGTTCGATCGCATGCTCGAGAAGGCCATTGTCAGCCTACTTCGACGCCGATCCCTTCGGGAGAGCTCGCCGTTCACCCGAGCGGCGCCGTCGTCTACAGTTATGCCGACGAGGGCCTCGAGTCGCTGAATGGCGCGCAAAAGCACCTGATGCGCATGGGACCGCGCAACGCGCGCCTGGTCAAAGACAAATTGCGCGAGATCGCAGTGGCGCTCGGAATTCCTGCAGAGCGTCTGCCTAGATAACCGAGGGGTCGGAGGTCACCGTTCTCTCCGTCCGCTCCGCTCTCACTTCGAGTCGAGCGCGTACAGCTCGAACGCTGTCGTCGTCAGCGTCAACGGCGGGCGAGGTGGTCCGCCTCCTGCAGGCTGCTATCCTGGAGCGCCCCCAGGTGCCTGGCCGGCCGCACAAACCGACAGCGCGATTACAAATGTGATCGCTGCGAACGGGCCGAGAGAGCTGTCATGGTGCCTCCGGGATCTAAACATACATGATGCGCCGGCTGTTCAGCAGCGCCGCGATGATGCTCGCACTGGTCCTGGCGGCTTCGCCTAGTGCGGCGCAGCGTCTCATCACCATCGAACCCGGGCCGTGGACCCCGGAGCAGCCAGACTGGCCGGCGCCGCCCGACATGGAGTCGCTCGCCGCGATCGATTCGTACGTCCGGAGCGTGACCGCGAACCAGGTCGATCACGCATTGCCGGCGATCGACATGGCGCACTGGCTGGCCTCGGTATTGTGGCCCGCAACCAGGGGCGGTGTGCCCGAGCTGCCGCGATTGGATACCGAGCAATGCCACGACCGCACGAGCGATGCTCCCGCACTCGCCGGGGAGTGGTGCGCGCAGACGACGGTCGCGCTGTCGGACATTCGGAATTTCAGATTGATATTTGCCGTGGCGGCGGCTGTACCGGAGGAACCGGAGCCGGGACGCCTCGATGGATCCTCACTCCGCCTTCTATCCGGCAGATCCGGCTGAGCGAAAAGCTGCCCGACGGCAACTGGGATTCGTTCGACGTGCCGTCGCTTCTCGATCGGAGGCGTCGCTGGACATTCCGCAGAAGCATTGGCCGAAGGTCGACCTTCAGGCAGCCGTCGAGTCGACGCAGCTACGCGCGCTGCCCGGCGACGTCGTCACATTCAACGTCCGAATCCGCAACGCGGGAAAGCGCGATCTCGAGCGAGCCGAAGTCGACGTGGCGCTGACCCTGCTCTGGACCGGGGAGAAGCGAAGGTACTCTCTGGTTCCCGAGCATCCCCGCCGGTCACACGGCGAACGTCACGTTCGCAGCGACCATGGCGGAAAAGGGCGGTTTGGTGACGGTCACCGCGTATCCGTTCGAGCCGCTCGCCATCGAGCCCAATCCCGACGACGACACACGGCTCTCGCGTAGATTTTCCCGGCGACTGACCCTCCAGATGCCGTCACGCCGCCGAAGGTCAGCAACCCCGCCGGCATTCCGCGGCAGGATAAATGAGTCGCCGACGAACTACTAACGCACTCGCAACCTGTGTACTGCTTCTCGGTTCCAGCATCATGCTCGGCGCGCAGCGGCCGATCGATATCGTTCGGCTCGAAGGTATCAGGCGACCGACACTGCCGCCGTTGCCTGAAGACGACATCCACGCCGCGATTCTGGCCCACGCGAGTACGACGCCAGCTGTTTTGATCGATCCGGAGCTCGCTCCGGTCACACTCAGTGAGTGGCTGGCAGCGGCGACGCAGCTGGAACCAGGAGGCCTGCCGCACCTGGTGTCCTGGAACCTGGACCACTGCGAGGATCTGAAAAGCGACATACCGGGCCCTTCGCCCGAGCTCTGTGCGACGGCTACGGCGCTCCTCGACGATGAGCGGGCTCTCCAGCTTGTGCTGGCCGTCGCTCTGCCGGCGATCATGTCAGACGGCAACGTGCGCTGGCTCGTGCAGATCCCGGCGATCAGGAAGATTCGCCTGACGGTTCAAACGCCGCGGCCGGACTCGCTGGACATTCCGTCGCTTCGCGATCTCGACTCCTGGCTGCAGTTGCCTCACGCAAAGTGGCCAATGGTCGATCTCAAGGTGTCGATTGAAGCGAAGCCGCCGCGCGCCTTGCCGGGCGACCTCGTGACCTTCGTGATCCAGGTGGCCAACACGGGGAATCGCGATGCCGATCGAGCAGAGATCCACGCTGTGCTTGGCCAGTGCTGCGATACGAACGATCGGCGATACGACTGGTTTCCGACCATTCCGGCGGGTCACACGGCAACCGTGCAGTTCGCGGAACATCTCCCTGACGGGCGCGCGATAGTGCAGGCGACCGCCACGACCTACGTCCCGGGCGGGCCAGCGGTCGCCGATCGCAATCCGGAAGACAACGACGCGTCGATCTGGGTCCACCAGGTCACCGATCCGCCGAATCTCGGTCCACAGCCGCCTGACTGATCCGGTCGTCCGCGGCCTTTATACGACCAACTCGCGCACCGGCCGTACTTCGACGCTGCCCTCCCGCGCCGGCGGAATCTTCGCGGCGATCTGGATCGCCTCGTTGAGGTCGCGCGCGTCGACGAGGTAGAAGCCGGCGAGCTGTTCCTTGGTTTCGGCGAACGGGCCGTCGGTGACCGTCATCTTGCCGTTCCGCACGCGCACGGTCGTCGCCGTGTCGACCGGCTGCAGCGCTTCGGCCGCGAGCAAGCAACGCCGCGCTCGCGGAAGCCGTCGCCGCAGTCCTTGCACTCGCGGTCGGGACGGCGTGCAGCTTCTTCCTTCGAGGTAGACGAGGCAGAGATACTTCATGGGCTCCCGGGCGGCCTGCAGTCGGCGCTACACTCTGAAGTCGACCTGAGAGGTCGATCGACAGCTGCGCGACACTACAGCTGCGCAGCTCTGCGAGCCGCCGCTCCAGAAAGCGGCGCTCCGGTTCCTGCTTCGTGAGCGCGAGCGCTCGTCTCGTACGAGGCGCGCGCCGTCCGCCGTTTGTCCGAGCCGGCGGCACAGATCGGCCCGTGCCGCGTGGGCGAGCCGGTAGTCTCGCAGCTCGCCGCGGTCGAGAATCGCGTCGACCAGCGCGCAGCCCCGCCGCCGGACCGTCGCGCATCGCGATAGCCACCGCGCGATTCAGCTCGACGACCGGCGATGGGTCGGCTTGCCACAGGACGTCGTAGAGCCCGACGATCTCCGTCCAGTCGGTCGCCGCCGCGACGTGGCGAGTTCGCGTGCACCGCCGCGATCGCCGCCTGGATCGAGTACGGCCCGCCGCGCCGCGACGCCGAGCGCCCGCTCGACCAGCTGCGGCCCTCCGTGATCTGATCCCGGTTCCAGAGCGATCGATCCTGATCCTCGAGCAGGATCACGTCACCCGCGGGGGTTGAGCGCGCGGCGCGCCGCGAGTCGTGCAGCAGCATCAGCGCGAGCAGCCCGATCGCCTCCGGCTCCGGCAGCAGATCGACGAGCAGCCGTCCCAGCCGAATCGCCTCCGCTGAGAGGTCGTGCCGCGTGACGCGTCGAGCCCGACGAAGCCGTGTAGCCCTCGTTGAAGACGAGGTAGATCACCCGCAGCACCGCATCGAGCCGCTCGGGCAATTCGGCCTGCGACGGCACTTCGTACGGAATGCGCGCGTCGCGGATCTTGTTCTTCGCCCGCACGATGCGCTGCGCGAGCGTCGGCGCCGGCGTCAGGAACGCGCGCGCAATCTCCTCGGTCGTCAGCCCGCACACCTCGCGCAGCGTCAGCGACACCTGCGCGTCCGGCGACAGCGCCGGATGGCAGCAGGTGAAGATCAGGCGCAGGCGGTCGTCCTCGACGCTGTCGGGATCGGCCAACGCCGCCGGGTCGTCCACCGCCGATGTCGGCGGCCGGCGCCGGCTTCGTCGAGCGGGGTAGAACCGCTTCTGGCGCCTCAGGCCATCGATCGCCTTGAACCGTCCGGCCGACACGAGCCATGCCCGCGGGTTCGACGGCACGCCTTCCCGCGGCCACTGTTCGAGCGCCGCCCTGAAGGCATCCTGCAGCGCTTCCTCGGCGACGTCGAAGTCGCCCAGCAGCCGGATCAGCGTCGCGAGCACACGACGGGACTCGGACTGATAGACCGCGTTGACCGCCTCATGAACCTGATCGGCCGCCTGCACCGCGACCGATCAGACCACCTTCGCGGTCGGCGGCGCAAGCCACAGGGTCGGCCTGAAGGCCGACACTACGACTTCTGCTCATGGTCGAACGGAGGCGGACCGGATCGACAACGGCCGATTAGAGGCTGGAGGCTGGAGGCTGGAGGCTGGGGACTGGGGACTGGAGGCTGAGGACAAGCGACTCGCTTTCCGCAGCGTCTCGTCTCCAGCCCACAGCCCCGAGTCTCCAGCCCCTAGTCGATGGCGATGACGAGCAGGGTCTGGTCGTCGGCCGCCTCGGAGCCAGCGGCAAATGCCTCGATGTCGCTGACAATGTGCTCGACCACGCCAGGGGCGTCGCGGGGGGCGCTGCGCGTGAAGGCGGCGGCGAGGCGATCGACTTCGTACATGTCGCCGGATGCCGCCTGTCGATCGGTGATCCCGTCCGTGTACACCAGAATGCGATCGCCGGCGGACAGCGCGTGTTCCGCCACCGGGATTGGCGCTGGATGCGCGAAGAGCAGCGGCAGCGCCCCTTCGCAGCGGAGCGTCGTCGTGCCTTCCCCAGGCCTCGACACCAGAGGCAGCGGATGGCCGGCGGACGCGAACCGTATCGTGCGGTGCGCCGTGTCGATCACACCGTAGGCAGCGGTGGCAAAGACGGCCGAATCCCTCAAGAAATCGAACTGCGCGTCGATATGGCGGAGCGCTGTCTCGGGATCGCCAGCCGCCTCGCCGAGCGTGTGGAAGAGCGTCCGGATCATCGCCATCACGATGGCGGCCGACGCCCCATGGCCCGAAACATCAGCAACGATGAAGCTCAGGCGGTTGTCGTCGAGACGGAGGACGTCGTAGTAGTCGCCGCCGGCGTGCCGGCTGGTGCGATAGTGTGCGGCAAAACCTGATGGCATCGCCTGGGGCAGCATCAGCCGCTGCAGCTCGGCTGCGTCGGCGAGCTCACGATCCAGGCGATCGCGGTTCAGCCGGAGCTCCCGCTCGAGAAAAAGCCTGGTGAGGTGGTTGTCGACGCGTGCGCGTACCTCGTCGGGCTGGATCGGTTTCGTGACGTAATCCACGGCGCCAAGGCCCAGACCGGCAATCTTGTCCGCCACGTCGTCGAGCGCCGACAGGAAGATAACCGGCACTTGCGGGCCGTCCTGCCGCGCATTCAAGTGCATGTAGACGTCGAAGCCGCTCATGTCGGGCATCAGGACGTCGAGCAGCACGAGGTCGGGCGCCGCCCGCCGCGTGATCTCGAGCGCAGCGGCGCCGTTGCGAGCCGCCAGGATCCGATGGCCGCTTCCGGCGAGCGTACGGACGACGAGCTGCAGGTTCAACGGGTTGTCGTCGACCACCAGGATCGTCGACGGTGGAGCCTGGGTCCGTGGCCGCGCGTCTGCTACTGCTTCGAGGTGCACCATTAGCGACTTCCTTCACCGGGATCACGCGAACCGAAGGGCCTTTCCGCCACCTCAGGGCGCGTCGATGACCAGGGCCCCGGCGGCAAAGAGCGACCGACGCGGGCGCCACAGTTCGATCCGGCGACCGGGGATGCCGACATCGGAACGAAGGCCGCCGAGGTCGCGGCAGCGCAGGCGGGCGCGACTGGCGTTGACCGCCCATACCGCCTCCGGCAAAGCCCGCAGCCGCATGCCATCTGGGACGTGATCCGTCAGCCGGAGACCGCCGAGCTTCAGCGCGACGTCCAGGAACTTCGAGGCGGTAGGAAGACATCCGGCAGCTGCATTGAAGACCGAGGTGGCCGCGCTCGAGGTCAGATCCAGCCGCCACTTGAGGATTTGGCCGCCCTGGACCTCCACGACCAGCGAACGGGGTCCTCTCCAGTCGATGCGAATCGGCGCCACGACCGCATGGGCGAACAGGTCCCCGAAATAACGCGCGCACCCCAGGGTGCGCGGGACGTCCGCAAACAGCGTCCACTCGCCGTCGGCGCCGCGATGCCAGACCGAGGTGTAGCCGATGCCGATCGAGGCGACGGGAAAACGACGAAGCGCCAGGATGTCGCCCGAAGCGAACCGGACGTCGAGCACGGCGTATCCGGCATAGCGGTCGCCCGACCCGGCAGGCAGGGGCACGCCGCGCTCCAGGGCGGCGGCTATGGCGGCAGGTGTTCGGCGATGTGAGTCTGGGGATGCGCACGGCGGGGCTTAGAATGGTCCTCCAGACGGTACACGCGATTCACCGGGCAATCCCGCCACGGACCGGAAAGCACCTTGACGGCTGAAATCACCCAACTGCTGATCGCCCATGGTGCCGGCGATTCAGGGGCCCTGGACCGGCTCGTGCCGCTGGTTTACGACGACCTGCGGCGGCTGGCCCGCGTCCAGCTCCGCCGGCGCGGCGGCGTCGAGACGCTGAATACGGGCGGGCTCGTCAACGAAGCCTACTTGCGACTCGTGGACCAGACGCAGGGCCACATGGCGCGATCGCGGGCACTTCTTCGCCGTTTGCGCGATCGCGATGCGCCAGATCGTCGTCGACCACGCGAGACGCCGGGCGCGCCAGAAGCGCGGCGGCGATCAGGCCATCGTGCCACTCGACGAGGCGCGCGATGCCGCCGCGAACCGACGCCGCCCGGGTGATCGAGATCGACCTGGCGCTCCGCAAACTGGCCGAAACGGATCGCCGCCTGGCCGCGGTCGTCGAGTGCCGCTACTTCGCCGGCCTGACTGACGACGAAACAGCGCTGGCGCTCGGCATGTCGGTGCGGACCGCGCAGCGCGAGTGGTTCAAGGCCCGCGCCTGGCTTCGCCACGAGCTCGGCGGCGGCGAGGCGTAGTTTTGAAGGAACATCTGGACCTCGGCCGATGGCCGGAAGCCGACGATCTCCTCGATCGCGCGCTGGCGCTGCCGCCCGAAGAGCGCGAGGCGTTCGTGCGGCGCGCAACCGCCCACGATCGTGCGCTCGGGTACGCGCTCGCGTCGATCGTCCGCGAGGCGGGGCGCGACGACGGCTTTCTCGAGCCGGGCGGAGCTCTGACGGGCGACTTCGGCGCCGAGGTAGGCCGGGCGCTCGATCTGCAGCCGGCGGCCGCCCACATCCTCACGCCTGGCAACTCCATCGAGCACTACGAGGTCATCGAGCTGCTCGGCCGCGGCGGCATGGGCGAGGTCTATCGCGCACGCGACCGCCGCATCAACCGCGACGTGGCGCTCAAGGTATTGCTGCCCCAGTTCGCGGACGATCCGGATCGGCTGGCGCGGTTCCGCCGCGAAGCGCAGGTTCTGGCGGCCATCAATCATCCCGGCATCGCCTCCATTTACGGTCTGGCCGAGCAGGACAGCGTCCGGGCGCTGGTGCTCGAGTACGTCGATGGCGTCACAGCTCGCCGAAAGGCTCGAGTCGGGCGCCATGTCGGTGACCGAGTCGGTCGCGATTGCGCGACAGCTGGCCGAAGCCATCGAGGCCGCGCACGAGGCCGGCATCATCCATCGCGACTTGAAACCGGCCAACATCATCTTGTTCCGTGGCGTCGAGCGATCGCATCGGGCCGGGTGCCGCACCGTCGCTGAAGGTGCTGGATTTCGGTCTCGGGAAAGCGCTCGCGCCGCTGCGGCACGATACGGCGCTCCACGGCCTCACCGGGACGTCGCCCGGCATCCTGCTGGGCACCGCCGCCTACATGAGCCCCGAGCAGGCGCGCGCGGAGGTCGTTGACGAGCGCGCCGACATCTGGGCGTTCGGCTGCGTGTTGTTCGAGATGCTGACCGGAACGCGTGCGTTTCCCGGACGGACCGCCGCCGAGGTGCTCGGGAACATCGTCGAGCGCGAGCCGGCGTTCAGTCTGCTGCCGGAGAACACACCGGCCTCGATCCGACGCCTGCTCCGGCGGTCGCTCGAAAAGCAGCTGCCTCGACGGCTGTCCTGCATGCGCGACGCGATTCTCGAGCTGGACGACGCCACGCTGCCGGCACTCGAGCCAGCCGTGCGGCGCCCGCCGTCGGTCGCCGCCTTCGTCGCGGCGATCGCGGCCATCGGCATCGTCGCGGCGCTCGTCCTGCAGACGATGCGGCGGCCCGAGCCGGTGCCCCAACCGGTTGCGCGCTTTGCGGTCCCGCTGCCGCCTGGGGACAGGCCCGCAATTGGCCTGCAGCCTGTCGTGGCCTTGTCGCCCGATGGGCGGACGCTCGTGTACGCAGCGCAGCGCGGCGATACGACCGCGCTCTTCCGGCGCGACCTGGCCACGCTCGAGCCCTCGCTGGTCGCCGGGACCGAGGGCGGAACGTCGCCGTTTTTCTCGCCCGATGGCCGATGGCTCGGCTTCGTGGCCAACGGCGAGCTCAAGCGGATTTCAATGGCCGGAGGTCCGGCGGAGACGATTGCGCCGGCAGCTGGTGAGGTCACGGCCGCGTGGATGGCCGACGATGCGATCGTGTTCTCGACGACCGCGACGCGCGTGCTCCACCGCGTGCCGGCGTCGGGCGGAACGCCCGCCGCGCTGACGACCCTGAATCTCGCGCAGGGGCGATCGGATTCACCTGCTGCCGCAGGCGCTCCCTGGGACGCGAAAGAGTTCCGCAAAAGCTCGAGGAAACGATGCGCTCCTCTTCACGATCATCACCGGGTCGGAACGGCAGGTCGCGGTTCTGCGGCGCGATACGGGCGAAACGAGCATCCTGACGACAGGAACGCACGGCCGTTACCTGCCGGGAGGCCACCTGATGTTCTCGCGCGACGAACACGCTGTGGGTCGCGCCGTTCGATGCGGAAACACTGACGCTGACCGGCGAGCCCGTGCCGCTGCTCGACGGCGTGGAGCACACAGCCGATCAGGTGGCGCACTTCGACGTTGCGGCCGACGGGACCATGGCTTACCTGCCTGCCGGCGATTACGAGGCCGCGGTGCGCAGGGTGACGTGGATCGATCGCAGCGGACAAGAGGCAGCGGTCGGACTCGAAGCGAGGCCGTATGTCGGCGCGGCGTTATCCCCCGACGGTTCGCGGATTGCGCTCGCGATTCGCGAACAGGGCGACACCGACATCTGGATCGCGACGCCGTCGCGGCAAACGATGACCCAGTTGACGGCGGAGCCGGCCAACGAGACGCGGCCGGTCTGGTCGCCGGACGGCCAGTCGATCGTCTTCCAGTCCGACCGCGCCGGGACCGACATCTACAGGCGCGACGCGCAAGGCGCCGGCCAGGCCGAGCGACTGACCGAGCAGGGCGTTTCGCTCGAAGGCCCCCACTCGATCACGCCGGACGGCCGCGTCATCCTGTTCGGCTTGCGCTCGTCGATCGCCGCGGTGACGCCGCCGTCGACCGAGGCGCACACGCTGGTCAGCGGCACCGCGACGATGACTGGATCCGCGCGTCTCGCCCGATGGACGATACCTCGCGTATCAATCGAGCGAATCGGGCCGGTTCGAGGTCTGGGTGACCGAGTATCCCCCGAAACCCACGCGACGGTGGCGCGTGTCGACGGCAGGCGGAACGTTGCCGCGCTGGGGACGCGACAGCCGTGAGCTCTTCTTCGTGGATCAGACCGGATTGATGGTCGCTCCGATCAGCGGCGATTCCGGCACACGCCGTGGCGTCGCGCCTTTGGACGACGCCCGGCGAACAGGTTCTCGACTACGACATCGCGCCGGGCGGCCAGCGCTTCCTGGTCATCCTCGAGAAGCGATCGGCAACGATCGCTCCCAGGCTGATCGTGGTCCGCAACTGGCTCGAAGAGCTCCGCGCGCGCCTCAAGCCATCGCCATGATTCGGCCGGCGGCCCGGTCGACCATTCGCTTCACGTCCTCGGCCATCTCGCGGGACAGGCTTTCGAGCAGCGCGCCGACCGTCCCCAGCGTCCATTCGAACGAAGCGATCCGATCGGTGATCTCGAACAAGCCGATCGACCACTCGTCGCGGCACCGCTGATAGTCGGCCAGCGCCGCCTGAGAGCCTTCGACGATCGCGTCGGCGAGAAGCTCGGCATCGCGAAACGCATCCGTGATGCCGTGGGCGGTCAGCGGATCCTTGAAATACCCGGCGTCGCCGACGAGCGCCCACCCGCGACCCCAGCTCTGACGGAAGTACCCGGCGCGGCCGGCGAAGCCGGTCAGCGGCCGTTCGCCGCGGGCGCGGATCGCCTCCGCGAGCTCGGGCGCCGCTTCATGGAGAATGCGCAGGAAGGCTGCGAAACGGCCGCCCGCGATCATCTCGGGCCAGCGCTGTGCCGGAACGCCCGCAAACACGAGTGTCTCGCCATCGTTCGTGGGAATCACACCCGCTGCGCTCGTCGCGCCGTAGTGCCAGTTGTAGCCGTTGAAAGGAAGACCTGGCCAGTAGCCGTAAAGCGTCGCGGCGGCGTGCCGGGCGGCACGATAGACCGGTGCGCCGACCAGCTTTGCGACGGTCGAGCGCATCCCGTCCGCGCCGACCACATAGTTCGCGTGAACCTGGACGGCGCGGCCGGAACGATCCTGAAGAACGACGCCGTCGACGCGGCCATCGGTTGCACGGGAAAGCGCGGTGAGGCGTGTCCCGAAGTGCACAGCCGTGCCGGCTTCGCCCGCGGCATCGACGAGCACGCGATCGAGGACGGTACGGCGTGGCGCGTACAGCGCGTCGACGCCGTACTTCGCCTTGATCGGCACCGTCAACGCGTCGGTGCCCACGTGAAATGTCGTCGACCTTACCGGCGGCGTGCCCGCGTCGACGATTCGCTGGAGCAGGTTCCAACGGGCCAGCTGGACGACGCCGCCGCGCATCAGCGCGTGGGTCGACAGAGTGTCGGTGCCGTACTCGCCGCGATCGACCATCAGTACGTTTCGCCCGGCGCGAGCGAGCAGCATCGCCGTGGCCGCGCCGGCGACTCGCGCGCCGACGACCACGACGTCAACAGACCGTGGGAAACATCGCGTCCATGTGCCGTCCTCTTCAAGCGATGGCGCGCTCGCGCGTGGCCGAGGTGCGCCGCGATCTCGCCGGCCAGATAGCGCGCATCTTTGCCAACGCCATCGATGAAATTCGAATTCCGCCGCCGCTGAAACTGCATGCCGAGCACGTACAGGCCCGGCGACGACGTGACGCCGCCGCGGTGCTCGATGTCTCCGCGCCGATTGAGCACGGGCGCGTGGAGCCATGAGTACCCGCGCCGATATCCGGTGGCCCAGACGACCGACGTGATCCGCTCGGCGGCCAGATCCAGCGTCAGCGGCGCCTCGAGGAACGCGGGCCAGATTGGCTCGAACGGTTCGGGATCGGCGACCTCTCGATCGAGGTCTGCCGCCGACGAGAAGTCGTCGAGGCGCTTCAGCAGCATCGCGAGCTTCGCGTCGGACGCCGCCGTCGTCAACACGAGGTCGTCGTCGAACCACATCCGCAAGCCGTCGGCGCCGCGCAGGTGGCCGACGACGCGAGCGCCTTTCGCCTGAAGGATCGCGAGATCGATCGACGCGTGATCCGGCCGGCCGACCAGCTGGAACGATGGCTGGCTCCGCGACACTTCGATGTCGTAGACCTCGTCGGCGCCAGCATCGAGCATCCCGGATCGATCGAGCCACCACATGATGTCGCGCCCCCGGTACGACCGGGGCACGCGCGTGTGATGACCGGCGGCAACCGTGACGGCGCGGCCCGAGCGGAGCAGTTCGTCGGCGATCTGAATGCCGGTCGCCGAGGCGCCCACGATCAGCACGCCGCCTTCGTCGAGATCGTCCGGCCGCCGGTAGCCGGTCGGCACGATCTGGCGGATGCGCGGCGAGAGGCTGGCCCCCGCCCGGGGAACATGTGGAACGTCGCAGTATCCCGTGGCGATGACGGCCGCGCGCGCGAGCCACGTGCCCCGGCTCGTGACGATGCGGTACCCGTCTGCCGCCGGCGACAGTTCCGTGACAGACGTGTCACCTTCGACCGGCGCCTCGAACGACGAGGCGTAGCGCTCGAGGTGGGAGACCACCTCGGCGGCGGTCATGTAGCCGTCGGGGTCCGGCCCGGAGTACTGGAATCCCGGCAGGCGCGTTTGCCAGTTCGGCGTCAGCAGCCGCAGCGAGTCCCATCGCTCGCTGCGCCAGCGCTCGGCGACGCGGCCGCGCTCGAAAACGACGTGGTCGATGCCGGCGTCGGCCAGGCACCGGCTCATCGCGAGCCCTGCCTGACCGCCGCCGACGATGACCACATCCGTCCGTCTCATGGCCGTACTCCCTGGGAACTCGCAGGCCTGAAGGCCTGACTGCCGGCGGGCCTAAAGGCCCGCCCTACTTCGCGTCGACCGACACTTCGACCGGGACGCCGTTGGTCAGCACGTCGAACACCGCCGACCGTGACTTCGACTGCGCGACGATTTCGCGGAGCTTCTCTGCCGGGGCGTCGCCCGCGATCTTGAAGTTCACGCGAATGCGCTGGTACCCGTTCCGCACCTGGTTCGACAGGCCGAGGATGCCCAGCAGGTTGATGTCGCCTTCGATCGTCGACTCGACCGAGGTCAGCGTGACGCCGCGCGCCGCCGCCACGTTGGCGATCCCGGCCGTCAGGCAGGTGCCGAGCGCGTGCAGCAGGAACTCGACCGGCGTCGGCCCCTGGTCCTTGCCGACGAGGACGGCCGGGTGGTCCGCGTCGTACTGGAACGACCGGGCGTGCATATGGCTCGAACCGGCGCCGCTGAACGACTCGATGACGGTGCGGCTGTGGGTGCCCTGGATCCAGCGGTTGCTGGCGCGGAACTGGAACTGGGCGAGCTCCGGCGCTCCCTTGACCGCGTTGATCGTGGCGAACAGCGTGGGGGTGTCGACGCCGTTGAGCGGGACGCGCTCGCGCCTGGTCTCGACTACGGTGGTCTGCATGTCGTGCCTCCTTTGCGCTGCAGGGCAGCGCTCTCAGTGAGGTTCACGACAAACCCGGCGGGATCCCGCCAGGCCGGTATACTGCTCGAATCACCCCGTGGAGCTCACAGCCGGTACACAGCTAGGCCCGTACGAAATCCTGTCCCTGCTGGGCGTAGGCGGCATGGGCGAGGTGTACAAGGCGCGAGACACCCGCCTGGCGCGCATCGTCGCCGTGAAGGTCGTGTCGCGGCGCCTCGCGTCCGACCCTGACTTCCGCGCACGGTTCGATCGCGAGGCCCATCTCGTCTCGCGGCTGAATCATCCCAACATCTGCACCCTGTTCGACGTCGGCCGCCAGGACGACCTCGATTACTTCGTCATCGAGTACATCGAGGGGGAATCGCTTGCCCGGCGGTTGAAGGAAGGCCCGATCGGGCTGCAACAGGCGCTCGATGTCGCGGTGCAGGCCGCGCACGCCCTGGCACACGCCCATCAGCAGCGGATCATCCATCGCGACATCAAGCCGGCCAACCTGATGGTGACGCGATCGGGAACCGTGAAGGTGCTGGACTTCGGCGTGGCGAAGGTGCAGGAGCCGGCCGATGCGAGCCGAAGCGGCGCAGCGCTCGGCACGCTGGCCTACATGGCGCCCGAGCAGCTTCGCGGCGAATCGGTCGGGCCGTCCACGGATGTGTGGAGCCTCGGATGCCTCTTGCAGGAAATGCTGACCGGCTCCCTGCCGTTCGCGGGAGAGACTGATGCGGCGGTGGTGGCCAACATCTTCAGCGGCAGCCCGAAGCCGTTGCCCGCGGACGTTTCCGCCAGCCCTTCGCGCCGTCGTCGAGAAGTCGCTGCAAAAGGAACCCGAACGGCGTTACCAGACGGCGGCGGAGTTCGGTGCGGCGGTCGCCGGATGCCTCAACGAGACACCGGTGCCCGCCGTTCGGTCCCGTCGGCCGAGGATGATCGCGATTGCGGTGCTGTTGCTGCTCGTGTTGGGAGCCGCCGGCGCGATCGCCGCCGCGTATTTGCGCCGTGGTGAGCGCGCGCGCTGGGCCCGCGAGGATGCGCTGCGGGAGATTACGGCGCTGGTCGAGGCGGATCAGTACAGCGCCGCGTATGCGACCGCCGAGCGCGCCGAGCCGTACCTGCGCGACAACGCCGCGCTGGCGGCCCTGTGGCCGACGATTGCCGCGACCCTCTCACTGGTGACCGAGCCCGAGGGCGCCGACGTGTACTACAAGGAGTACGCGGACGTCGGCGGCGAGTGGCACTACCTGGGCCGCGGACCTCTGAAGGACGTACGCCTCCCGCGCGGAACCATCCGGTTCCGGATCGAGAAAGAGGGTCACGTTCCCGTGTATCTCGCGCGGAACGTCACGGGCAGGGTCACGCTCGAGCCGGTCGTGCTCACTTCCGGCAGCGACGACGGCCTCGTCCGCGTGCCGGGCGGAAGCCTGCCGGTCAATCTCAGCGGGTTCAACTCCGACGCGCTCGTGCCCATGGATGCGTATTGGATTGATCGATCGGAGGTCACGAACCGATCGTTCAAGGCGTTTGTCGATGCCGGCGGCTACACCAGCGAGGATCACTGGCACGACTTGGATGCGCGGCCGGCGTCGTTCCGCGACACGACCGGGCGACCGGGTCCCTCGACGTGGATCAACAGCGGCTATCCGGAGGGTAGAGCCGACGATCCCGTTGGCGGCGTGAGCTGGTACGAAGCGGCGGCGTACTGCGCGTTCCGGGGCGAAGCGCTGCCGACGGTGTTTCACTGGGCGCGCGCGGCGCTGGCGCCGCGCGAGATTACCGCGCCGCTGGGTCCGGCCATCGTCCCGCTCAGCAACTTCGGCGGCAAGGGTCCGGCGCCGGTCGGATCGCACAACGGCATGGGCCCGTACGGCACCTTCGATCTCGCGGGCAACGTCCGCGAGTGGACGTGGAACACGGCGAGCGCGGGCCGCCAGTGGATTCTGGGCGGCGCCTGGAACGATCCCAGCTACATGTTCAGCGTCCCGAACTCGGTGCCGCCCGACGATCGCTCGCCGGCGAACGGGTTCCGGTGCATGCGCACCAGCGAGGCCGCGCGGCCGTGCCGCCGGCGCTGCTCGAGCCACTCGAGGCGTCGTCGCCGGACTATCGCGGCGTCCGGCCGGTGTCGGACGAAACGTTCGCCCTCTTTGCGCGGCAGCTCGCCTACATCCCGCTGACCGGAACCGCGGACGTCGTGCAGCGCGAGGTGACGTCGAGCCGGATCGATCCGCGAACAGGTGACGCTCGATGCGGGCTACGACGGCGAACGTCTGACGATTCAGATGTTCCTGCCGCCCGACCGCAAGGGTCCGTACCAGGCGGTGGTGTATTTCCCGGCGCTCAACGCATTCCAGTCGCGCGTCGTCGAGCCGCACGTATCTTGCCGCCGATTACGTCGTCAAGAGCGGACGCGTGCTGGTGCTGCCGGTTTACAAGGGTTCGTTCGAGCGGTGGGACGACAACCTGGATGCCACTGGCGAACAGTATTTTCGCGCGGCGCGGCAGAGGCTGCTCCAGTGGCGGCAGGATCTCGGCCGGACGATCGACTACCTCGACACGCGCGGCGACATCCTCATGGATCGCGTGGCCTTTTACGGCCGCAGCTTTGGCGCGTCGATGCCGCTGCCGCTGCTCGCGCTGGAGCGGCGGTTCCGCACGGCGATCTTCTACAGCGGCGGTTTCACCTACCGCACGCTGCCGCCCGAGATGGATGCCGCCAACTACGTGTCGCGCGTGAAGATCCCGTTGCTGATGCTGTCGGGCCGGCACGACTACGTCTTTCCCTACGACACGTCGCAGCGGCCGCTCTTCGAGCTGTTCGGGACGCCGCCGTCCGAGAAACGGCACGTCGTCTTCGACGCCGGCCACGATCCCCTGCCGCGCAGCCAGGTGAGTCGCGAGATCCTGGCGTGGCTGGACAAGTACCTCGGGCCGGTATGACGTCCGGCTGAAGCCGGACGCTACGTCTGGCGCGAGCCCCGAGCCCCCGGCCCCGAGCCCCGGGAAGGTTTGGCATCCCCCGATTGCACCGCGGAATCCAGGCGAGCGGCCAGCGGCGGGAAGGCGTCGGTCGGGCCGGTCCATTCGAGTGCGTCGATCGACGTGAACAGCGGGATGTTGGCGCGCAGCGTCGCAAGATCGCGGAAGAGGAGCGCGCGATCGCGCTCGCGGGCGAGCGTGAGCGCCAGCGCGCCGGCATTGTTCGCGTTCACACCCCACGAGCCGCGGGTCGTCGGGGATCGACTCGAGGTGGCGGTACCGCGCGAGCACGGCAGCCGCCGATTTCGGGCCCCAGCCCCGCAGTCCCGGGTATCCGTCCGACGAATCGCCGACGAGCGCCAGGTAGTCGGGAATCGACTCGGGTGCGACGCCGAACTTCGCGATGATTCCGGCTTCGTCGAGGATCACCCGGGTCCGGCGATTCAGCTGCACGACCTTCGTTCCGCGCACGCACTGCCCGAGGTCCTTGTCGGGCGTACAAATCACCACGCGATCCACTCGCGAATCGGCGGCGGCAATCGCCGCCGCGGAGGCGAGCGCATCATCCGCCTCGAACTCGATCATCGGCCAGACGGCGACGCCGAGCGCGGTGAGCGCCTCCTCCAGCAGGCCGAACTGCGAGAGCAGGGCCGGGTCGATACCGGCGCCCGTCTTGTATCCCGGCCACATGTCGTTGCGAAACGACTCGATGACGTGATCGGTGGCGACGCCGAGGTATCGAACGCCTGAAAAATTGATCAGGCCGAGGATCGACGTGACGACGCCCTTGACCGCCGCCACCTCGCGGCCATCTCCATCGCGGGCGGACGGCATCGCGTAGAAATGGCGGAAGAGCTCGTAGGTGCCGTCGACGAGGTAAACATCCACTATCGTCTTGCCCAGATCCCTGCCAGCGGCAGCGCGATCGTCGAGAAGATCATGTCGCAGGCATTGGCGGCCGATGCCGCCCGTGCGCGCATCCCGTCGCGCACGGCCCGCTGGATGGCCGCTGCCCGCAGCGGCTCGCCCACGCCCTCGAGGAATGCCAATCCCACCACGGCGGCGTGAAACGTGACCGGCGCGACCAGGGCCGCGGCGATGAGCAACACACCGCCAAGGCCGAGCATCAGCTGACCGCGGGCGCCGGCCGCTGGAACCCGCGGCGCGAGCGCCGCTCCTGCGGCTTCCGCCGCGGTGATCACCGCCACCAGCACGGTGAGTTCAGCGGCGCTGCCGGTGCCCGACGTTTGGGCGAGAAACGAGCCGGCCGATGCCGCGCCGCCCAGAAACGCCACCGGGATGATCACCGGCACGAACCGTGTCCACGCGACTGGCGCCGCCTCATCGCCCTCGCCTCCGGCTTCGTTCGGCGCCGTTGCCGCCGGCGGTTCGATCATTGCCCAGGCGCAGGCGGCGCCGGCCGCGCACAACACGATCTCACCGACCCAGGCGGCGTGGAAACCCCACGTGGTGGCCACGATGCCGCCGCCGGCCACCAGTCCGACGAGGGCGCACACCTCCAACGTGTGGGCTCGCGATGCGATCGTGAGAAAGCGGTCTTCCTTTCCGAGGGCGGCGCAACTGCGGAAGAGGAGCGCTTCGTCCGCGCCAGACCGGAAGGCGTCGCCGACTGCGACGAGCAGGCTCGCGACGACGAGCTCGGGGACGCCCGCGCCAAGCCAGCAGCACACCATCGCCGCCACCTGGACGACGGACCCCAGGATGCAGGCTTGCCCGATGTCCGAACTTGTCGGCAAACCATCCGGTCGGAATCTCGAGCAGGAGCAGCGCCACATCGCCGGCCGCCAGGATCGCGGCCACCGCGGCGGGCGGGAGCTGCTTCTCCTGCACCCACCACAGCAGGTAGAGGCCGTGCGTGACGCCTTCAAGGCTCGCGATCCGGTAAGGCAGGTAGAGCGCAAGGTTCCGTCGATAGCGGGATCAATTAGGAGGCATTTACCTCAGAGTAGCAGAATATCGGTGTCCGCATGAAGGCTCACCGGCCGCTCCTCACGCCACCGTTACGCACGGTTCGTCGACGACTACCGGCAGCGCCGCCTGGACGAGACCGGCACGGGCGGCGAGTCCGGCGGCTCGCCCGGCGGCAAGGCGGCTTCGCCGAATCGCCGCGAGTACCTGCGCGAGTACCTCAAGCTGGCTGGCGCCTCACAAGGTGACCGTCGCCGTCGTCATGCTGCTGGCGCTGGTAATCGCCGGACTCGAGATGATCGAGCCGCTCTTCATGCGGTTCATCATCGACCGCGTGCTGCTGAACGAGACGCTGACGCCGGCGCAGCGTCTCGCACGCCTCCACACTGCCGGAGCGGCATTTCTCGTCGTCATTCTCCTGTCGAACACGCTGCAGGCATTCAGGGACTACCGGCAGCGCCTGCTGAACGTCCGCGTGATGTTGTCGCTGCGCCGATCGATCTTCGAGCGGCTGGTGCACCTGCCGCTGCCACGCCTGTGGGACATGAAGACCGGCGGCATCCTGTCGCGGCTGAGCGGCGACGTCGACACCACGACCGGCCTGATGCAGATGGCGATCGTGTCGCCGGCGATCTCCGTCGTCCGGCTGGTGATCGCGCTGGTGATCCTCGTCTCGCTCAACTGGCGCCTGGCGCTGATGGCCACCGCGATCATCCCGGGCGCGATGGCATGAGCTTCATGATCGCGAGGCGCGTACGGCCGATCTATCGCATGACGCGCAAAGACGTCGAGCAGATCGACGGCCGCGTGGGCGAGACTTTCTCGGGCATCCGGGTGGTCCGGGCGTTCGGGCGCGAGACGCGCGAGCTGCTGGAGTACATGCTCGGCCGGCACAGCGTCCTGAGAAAGGAGCTTTTTGCACACCGGCGAGAGCTCATCCTCTGGATGTCCTGGGGCCTGCTCGTCAGCGTCGTCAACGTGGTGATCGTCTGGTACGGCGGATTCCTGAACGTCACGGGACGCGCCTCGATCGGCGACATCATGGCGTTCCAGTGGTACACGTTCCTGCTGCTCAATCCGGTCTGGAACATCGTCAATTCCTTCTCGGAGCTGCAGCGCTCCCTCGCCGCGATGGAGCGCGTCTTCGAGGTGCTGGCGATGGAAGGCGACAAGCCGGACAAGCCGGACGCGCGGCCCGCTCCGCCGGTGGTCGAGACGATCGAGTTCGAGGGCGTCGACTTCGAGTACCGCGAAGGGCGTCCGGTGGTGCGCGACTTCAGCCTGAAGGTGGCCGGCGGAACGGTTGTGGCGCTCGTCGGCCGCAGCGGCGCCGGCAAGACGACGGTCACCGATCTCGTCGCGCGATTCCACGATCCAACGCGAGGCCGGGTGCTGTTGAACGGCGTCGACATCCGCGACCTCCGCTTGCGCACCTACCGCGACCTGCTGGCGATCGTGCAGCAAGAGGTCTTTCTCTTCGATGGATCGGTGCGCGACAACATCGCCTACGGGCGGCACGATGCGACTGATCTCGAGGTGGAGGATGCGGCGCGCCGGGCCAACGCCCACGAATTCATCGAGCGGCTGCCGGAGGGCTACGACACGTTCATTGGCGAGCGCGGGGTCAAGCTGTCGGGCGGGCAACAGCAGCGCCTGGCGATCGCGCGCGCGATCCTCAAGTCGCCGCAGATCCTGATTCTCGACGAGGCGACCAGCAACCTCGACACCGAGAGCGAACAGCTGATTCAGGCGTCGATGGCCGAGCTGCTGGCGGGCCGGACGACGTTCGTGATCGCGCACCGCCTCTCCACGGTGCGTCGCGCGACGCTGATCCTGCTGATGGAGGATGGCCGGATCGTCGAGCGCGGCACGCACGACACGCTGATGGCCGCACGCGGCGTGTACCACAGCATGGTCGTGCGTCAGATGGAAAGCGACACGCCCGAGCTCGCCCCGTCCTGGCAGTAGGCCGACCCTTTTAGGGTCGGCTCCGTGTACACCACCGGCGACCCTGAGAGGGTCGCCCTACGCAGGTCCGACCGCGCCGCGGCGCTCACCAGCACCGAGTCGCCGAATTCGTGCGTGTGATATCCCAACGCCGTCATCTTGGCCGAGGCGCGCTGCAACGTCTCTTCGTCGACGAACGCGCGCATCAGCTCGTAGTGGCTGGTGCCGGGCTCGTGTACGCCCGTCAGCAGCACGTCGACGACCTTCAAGTGCGTTGTTGCCGTCACCTTCTGGGTCGCGATCCCGAAGCCCGGTCGAATCCGTCCCTCCTCGTCTGCAGCGTGCTCGAGGGCGCGGACAACCGTGGTGCCGATCGCGACGATGCGGCGGCCGTTGTCCCTCGCCTCGGCGATCGCCCGCGCCGTGGCGACCGGGATGTCGTAGGGCTCGTCGAAGGGCAGCAGCGCGTCGAGCTCGGGGTCGCCGGTCGACGAGATTCCTGCTGCGTGGGTGATCGTGGCGAATCGGACGCCGTGGCGTTGCAGCGTCGCGAGGGAGCGCCAGTCGAGCGTGAATCCAGCCGAGGGTGGTTCGAATGCGACCGGCAAGCCCGCGACCGGGGTCCAGACGTCCCAGAGGGCCAGCGGGGCATCGACGTGAGCGTACTGAATCGGGCGGCCGTGCCGGGCGAGTCCCGCCCAGACGGCATCGGCCGTGCCGGAAAAGCCGATCGTGACGAGCCGTTCGTGCTGGCCGACCCTGAGAATTACCGCGTCCAGCGGAGCGTCGACTCGCTCGGGCAGGCCCCTCGACTCCGCTCGGGGCAGGCCCGAACGTCAGCTTGTCGCCAGGTGACAGCGTGGGCGGCGGCGGGCGGTGCTCGGTCCGGATGTGGTAGTCGCCCGCTCCGAAGACCACTGCGGCGAACACATGCACATCGTCCGCCGCCAGCGAACGTCTGCCGGCCAGACGGATTTCGATGGGACGGCCGGTTGGCTCGTGGATGCCCTGCAGGCTGGCAGGCAGCGTCGCGGCGTCGTTGGCGATCACGAGATCGCCGGCGCGGAAGTGGTCGACGAAATGGGCGCGCGGCTCGTGCGTGATGCAACCCGACTCGTCGATGACGAGAAGTTTCGCGGCGGGCGGACGCTGGATGGGTCGATCGGCGGCCATCATCGCGCCACCTCGATTGCCTGGAGCGTCCGGGCTATCGCTTCGATCAGTTCGGCGGCCGCCACCTCCGGCCTCTTGAGCGACGCCGGGTCTGCGTCCGGAACGGCAATCGCATGAAGCGGAGTGTCCATGTCGCCGGGATCGATCGAGAGAAACCGCACCCCCTGCGACGCGAGTTCCTCATCCCAGATGCGCGTCAGGTGATGGAGCGCCGCCTTGCTCGCCCCATATGCGCCCCATGTGGGATACGCGTTGACCGCGGCGTCGCTCGACACGTTCAGGACGACCGCGCCTCTGCCTTCTCGCGCCGAGCGGGCGAGCGCGCCAAGGACGGCCTTCGTCAGACGAAACGGCCCGACCAGATTGGTGGCGATCGCGCGCTCGAGATCCTCGCAGTCGGTGTCGCCGAGGAGCGCGAGCGGGGTGGGCCCGAGGTCGGAGGCGTTGTTGACGAGGATGTCGAGACCGCCGAGCTCGCCAAGAATCTGGAGAGCGATGGGATAGATGGCGTCCTTCGACGAGATGTCGCCGACGATGCCATGCGATTCAGGGTACTGACGCTGGACCGCTTCGACCCGGTCGCGGCCGCGCGCGACAAAGGCGACGCGTGCGCCGGCCTGGTGCAGCTGCCCGACGAGCGCGAGCCCGAGGCCGGATGTGCCGCCCGTGACGGCGGCTCTCAGGCCCTCGACTCCTCTGCTCGGGCCAGGGCCGGCGGGGAGGGCAGGTGTGGAGCTCATGGCGACCTCCGAATTTGTAAAGACATTACTTTACTTAATCCGGACTATAGATCCGGCCGTTGACTTTGTAAAGTTAATACTTTAGAAAAGACATATGCAGACCCGGCGCGCGATTGTCCAGTTGCTGAAGACCGAGGGAGCCCTCGATTCGACCTCGCTCGGCCGCCGGTTGAAGCTGACGCCGATGGCCGTCCGCCAGCACCTGTACGCGCTGCAGGACGAAAAGCTCGTCACGTCCGAGGATCGACCGGTTCCACGCGGCAGGCCCGCCAAGTTCTGGACGCTCACCCCCGAGGCTGCCCGTCTGTTCCCCGATGCCTACGCCGAATTGAGCGTCGCCCTTCTTTCCGCGGTCGAAGATACGTTCGGGGCGAACGGGATGCAGCGTCTGCTCGACGCCCGGCTGACGCGGCAGCAGACCGACTACGCCGCACGGATTCCAGCGGGGCTGCCCCTCGAGAAGAAACTGCAGCGCCTTGCGCAGCTCCGCACGGCTGAAGGCTACATGGCCGAAGTGCGGCGCGAAGGAAAGGGCGTGTTCGTCCTGGTCGAGAATCACTGTCCGATCTGCGCGGCCGCGACGGCCTGCCAGGGGTTCTGCGCCAGCGAGCTCGACTTGTTCCGGTCGATCCTGGGGCCGGACGTCCAGGTCGAACGGACCGAACACATTGTCGGCGGCGATCGCCGCTGCGCCTACCGGGTGGCCGCCCGGTCCTGACCCGGCGGCCGGCTTTACAAATCGAGCCATGCAGAAACAGGTATTCGCGTTGAATACGCCTGCCATGAGGCGAACTACTCGCTCGAGGGCATCCTGAAGGGCGCGCGCCTCGACGATCGCGAGGCGGCTGCCAAGAAAACGGGACAGCGCTAGCAGCCCTTCCACACAGTCCCAGTGTCTTCAGCAGCGTCGTCGCCGCCCTTCGGCGGCGGATCGCCCGGAGCCGCCCATTCGAGGAGCTGTGCGACCGACGCTGGTCGCTCATCGGGATTCACGCGCGTGGCACGCTGCAGGAACTCATACAGTTCACCGCTGACGCCGCCGCCAATCTCCGCCGCCGGTGGCAGCTGCATCGTCAGCTTCTGCTGGACCAGCTCGAACAGGTTGGTCGCGCTGTATAGATGCCGGCCGGTCAGCAGCTCATACGCGAGACATCCCAGTGCGTACACATCTGACCGGTTGTCGACCTGACCGCCTGACAATTGCTCCGGCGCCATGAACGCAGGCGTGCCCATCACAATCTGGTTCGCGGTCGTGGTCTGTGCGTCTTCCAGATGGACCACCGGCATCGCGAGTCCGAAGTCGGTCAGCTTGATCCGGGCGTCGCGCGTGATCATCACGTTCGCAGGCTTCAGGTCCCGGTGCGCGAGGCCGCGCGCGTGGACGTAGTCGAGCGCTCGCGCCAGTTGCCCCAGAATCGGCCGGACCTGCGACTCGGCAAGTGGCCCGCGCGAGCCGATGAGGTGTTTGAGGTCAATCCCCTCGCAGAGCTCCATCACCAGGAAGTACGTGTGATACGCGGGGAAGAGTCGCTTCAGACTTGCGATGTTCTCGTGGTTCAAGCTGTGCAGGAGATTGGCTTCCTGATGAAAGCGGGCGAGGGCCTTGGCGTCGTAGATCAGCCGGTAGCTCATCATCTTGAGCGCCACCTGCTCGCCGGTCGACTCGTTTTGTGCCTGGTAGACGACGGACATGCCGCCGCGCCCGATGCACCGGAGAATCCGAAATGCCTCGACTTTCTTGCCGCCGAAGCCATCGTGAGCGCCTTGTCCCAGCCGATCGGCGACCAGCTCGGTGAGCAACACGCCGAGTTCGAGACGGCGCTGGGCCAACCGGTCGAAGGCGTCGGTGGAGACGAGTAGTGCGCGCACGGGCGAATCGGCGATGACGTCCGCACTCCGGGGTTCGCGCGTGACCAGGGCCATCTCGCCCACAATGTCGCCGGTCGCGAAGCTCCCGAGATGATGATTGCCATCCTGCTCGCGAAGCGACGCGTGCGCCGTCCCCTCGAGCAAGATCAGAAGCCCCTCCGCGGCGTCGCCTTGTCGCACCATCGCGGCACCCGGTTGGAACGAGCGCTCTTCTCCCGCTGCAATCAACTCCCGCAGGACGACGTCGGACAGCATGCTGAGCGCGCGACAATCTCGGAGCACGCTCCAGGCCGCCGGGTTCGGTTCGGGAATCTGCAAATCGTCTCCTCCGGCACCGTCAAGCTCGAGCCGGGTGTTCGCTGGGACGAAGACCGGTCGAGCATGAGTGGCCTGGCATGTTTACCACTCGTCGATGTCGATGACCGTCGGCGTCCGTATCAGCTGGTAACTGATCGTTGACGACGCTGACGTTGTAAATCGGGATGCCCTCGTGCTGGTAACAGCCGTGGCCACCGTGCATGTGCCCGCAGATGACCAGCCGCGGTCTGATGCGCTCGATTGCCGCCAGGAGTTCTCGACTGCCCAAGTGTTCGACCTCGCCGGCGAGATGTTCGTACCGATCGCCGTATCCGTACGGTGGCTGGTGCGGAGATCAGGATATCGATGCGGTCCGGGATCTTCGCGTAAACGGCCGCCAGCTCCGCCCGCGACTTCATGAACGCCCAGTTCTGGAATTTATTGACCAGGGCGAAGCCCAGATCGAGATCGAGCGACCGGTCGCTCCATCCCCGGGCACGCTGGTCACGTCGTCCACAAGGATCTGCAGCGCGGTCGTGGTTGCCGCCGCCGGCGAATCGTTCGCGAAGCTGCACTCCTGGCCGCACCAGTCGTGGTTCCCCCATGTGAGGACCTTGTGTGCTGCCGGACGAGCGCGCCAGCCAGGGGCGGACCTGCTGGTCGAACCAGACCTTCTGCCGCGCGGGATCACGTTCCGCGAGCGACGGCCCGACTCGGTCGGGGCAGACGTCGCCGGCGACGATCAGCAGATCGCAGGGCTGAATCTCAGGCAGGAAACCGTGCTGATCGCTCAGGGCAACAAGTCTCATGTCGTAGGCGGTCCGCCATTCACGCGTGGCGTCGTATCGAGCAGGCGCGCGTAGTAGGTTGCGCCAAGCCGCTCGAATACGGCGCGGGCCTCAACGGCGAGGCGTGTGCGGTCGCCGCCGTCCGTCGTTCCTGCCAGCTCGAGTTGCGCGCGCGCCCGCTCGAACGGCATGTCGAGCGCCGCGCCGATCGACGCGGCACGCTCGAACGCGCGCCGCGCCTCCTGATGCTCTGCCCTGATAGCGCTTGAGCTGGCCGCGGAGCAGCCACGCGCGCGGGGACACGTTGCGATAGATGTGCGAGAAGCGCAACGCAAGTTTACAACCCGCCACAGCACGGGACTCGAGGTCGCGTCGATGCGCCTGCGGCTGTACTGGCCGCTGCGCACGAGGAGAGCGATGTAGACCTCGACCGCCTCGCAGAAATCGTCAGCCCATTGGTATCCGGTCGGCGGCTGTCGTTTGAGCGGATCAAAGACCGAGTCGGCGGCCCGCGCCGCTTCTTCGTCGCGGCCCTGGCGTAACCGCGTCATCGCGGTGGAGCGCGCCTTGTCGAGTGTCGTCCCGATATCGCTCGCCGCGATCCCAATCGCGAGCGCCGCGTCGAGCGCGGCGGCGGCTTTATCCACGTCGCCGCGACCCAGCCACGTGTCGGTTTCGTCGAGCAGCGACCAGCACTTCAGTTGTGCATTCCCGTTCCGTTCGGCGAGTTCGCGCTGACGCATCCAACCGGTCGGCGCGAACGCGAAATCGCCTTCGCACACCGCAATCGTCGTACGCACCGTCCACCCTTCGGCCTCGAGTCCGAAGTCGCCGAGCTCGCGCGTGAGAGTGAGCGCCTTCGCGTTCGCCGCCTTTGCGTCGGCCCACGCCGCGCGCTGGGCGAGGACTCAGCGCCCGAATATGCCAGACGTACGCCGACGCGGACAATCCTTCGCGCTCCGCCATCTCAATTGCACGCGCCGCGTACCACTCGCCCTGCGTCGGTTGTCCGATGAGATAGGCGAGTATCGACGCGTTGATGATCACGCGCGCCAGTGCCGGCGAGCGCCCTGCCTCTTCGCCGATGTTCAGGCCGGTGACGGTGAGGTAGAGGAGCTTGAGCGGCGGCTCGCCCTCGAGATAGTACGCCTGGCCGAGGATCTTGTAGCACTCGACCGCCTCGTCGAGCAGGGCTTTCTCGCCAGCGCGTTTGCCCAGGTAGCGGCGGGGAAACAGCCGGTGGCTGACCTGACGCGCGATCCCGGCGATCGCGCCGGCCGCTGCGCGTGCGCTGGTCCTCGGCACCGCGCGATGCAGTGCGACGAGCGCCCGCTCGTTGTGCTGCGCGGCTCACATCGAGCGCGCCGAGATAGTAGTGCGCACGGCCCAACCCCTTCTCCCAGAGCGCGCGTCGGGTTGGCTCGACGCTGGTTTCCCCGCTGTCGATCGAGCTTGATGGCCTGCGTGAGGAAAAGGACGGCCTCGCGAAAGGCACCCGCGTACAACGCCTGCTCGCCCGCCTTCTCGAGGTAGTCGATCGTCCGGGAAGGATTCGCGGCGCGCGCCCAGTGGTAGGCGAGCAGGGCGTAGAGCGGGCCGAGGTCGCTGGCATAGGTGCGTTCGTACCAGGTCGCTACCGCGCGGTGCAGCGGCTGGCGCTGCACGAACGGCATGGATTCATACGTGACATCGCGCGTGATGACATGCTTGAACAGATAGGCGAGGTCCGGTTCCGGTGCTTCGAGCGCCGTGAGATCCAGGGCGGCAAGCGCAGCGAGATGCCCGCGCACCGCGTCACGCTGGCTGTCAACCGGATGCGTCTCACGCACCATCCGCTCCCGAAACGCACGCCCGATCACTGACGCGACCTTCAGGCATAGCTGCTGCGCCGGCGTCAGCCGATCGAGCCGGCTCACGATCACCCCTTCCACCGTTGTCGGCAAATCGACCGCGGCGAGGTCGCCGACCGCACACACGCCGTCGACTGACCCGGACGACCGCTGCCTCGAGCATGGCCCGAAGCAGCTCCTCGCAGAAGAACGGGTGTCCGGCAACCCGCGCGTCCACGAACGCGACTAGCGCGTCCGGCACTTCGGCGACGCCGACGCGCTCCGCAATCAGGGCTCGGGTCTCGTCGCCCGACAGCGCCTCGAGGCGCAGGACGTGCTCGCCCGCCAGCCTGACGAGTTGCGCGAAATCGGGGGGAGCAGGCTCGCCTGGCGGCCGGGTGGCGACGACCGTCATCAAAGGCCGCACCGAGCTGACCGCATCGAGCAGGAGGCCCCAGGATACGGAATCCAGCCAATGCGCGTCCTCGACCACGAGCAGCGTCTGCCCTCCAGACACGTAGCGCTCGCAGAAGCTGACGGAGCAGGAGTTTGGTGTTGTCGGCGCGCACGTCGCCGGTCATCTCGGCCGTCAGCGGGCTGTCGGGGATCTGCACCGGCAGCACGACTGCTCAAGAGCGGGGCGAGCCGCTCGATGTCCGGGAGATCGGCCATCTCCTGCAGCACGCGGTGTCGCGCCATGCTCGCGTCTTCGTCCGGGGTCAACCCGAACATGGCCGCGAGCACCGGCCGCCAGGCGTAGTACGCGGTCGAGCGCTCAATCGCGTCGGCGACCGCGGTGAGGACGCGCACGTCGGCGGCGACGGCCTGGCGCGACAGCTCGTTCACGAGCTTCGACTTCCCGAGTCCGGCGTCCGCCTCGATGATGGTGAGACCAGCGTGCCCGCCACTGCGGGCCACGTCGAGCCGCGCCGCCAGGTCGTTCAGCTCGCGCTGGCGGCCGATCACCCGGTACCGCCGCGGCGCCGATCGTCGGACGCGGCCACCCGGACGAAAGGCCTTCACAGGGTCCGCTCTGCCAGCGCACGCGCAGGGGCTCGAGGGCGCTCGAAGGACAGGCGTCCTCGCACGGCGTGCACCGTCGCGGCGTCGCAGACCGAACCACCCGGCTCGACGTGCATGAGCCGCGCCGCCAGGTTGATCACGTCGCCGCGCACCATGTAGTCGCGGCGCCGATCGTTTCCGAATGCGCCGCACAGGGCGCGTCCCGTGGTGATGCCGACGCCGCGCTCGAGGTGAGTTCGCGCGAACACGCGCCTGCAGCTCGGACGCGGCCAGCACGCCTCGAACCGCGTCGTCTTCGTGGAAACGCGGCGGCAGACCGAAGACCGCGAGCAGGAGCGCTCCCTTCTCGTCGACGTCGACCCGCGCGGTGCCCTCGAAGCGTTGAACGATCTCTTGGAAGCCGCGTATGCACTCGTGCGTCCGCGTCAGCTCGATGGCCGTGGCGCTGGTGAGCCCTGGCACTGCCGCAAGCGTCACGCTGACGGCGCGCGATTCCGCAAGCCATTCGGCGTCAGGCGCGACCAATCGATCGAGCACCGCGGGCGGTACGAACGGCCCGCAACGCCGTGTCGGCCTCATCGAGGTCCGGCCGCATGGCGTGCGGTACGGGCGGAGGCGGGTCGAGGATGTCCTCGAGCTCCACGCCGTTCTCGGTCTGCCGCCCATCGACACCGGGCGGCGGCGTACGGCCACGCTGCGGCAGAGAGCTGGACCCGCCCCGGTGTCGCGGTTCGCTCGACCCTGACGGCGTCGCGCAACGCGTCGCCGCTGGCAATCAGTTCCCACCGGCCTCCGAGGCCGCCGACGTAAGCGAGCAGCAAATCGCCCGTGCCCACGCCGATCCTCGTCTCGAATTTCCTGGCGTCGCCCGCCGGCCGGTCGTGAACCGCGCGCTGGATCGACGCCGCGGCTTGCGTCGCGCGCATCACGGCGAGTTGGAGGTCCACGTCAGTCGACGTCGGCCAGTAGCACAGGAACGCGTCGCCTGCGATCGACAGGATGTCGCCGCCATGCCCTTCCACGGCGTCGACCACGTCACCGACGTAACCGTTGAGAATCCACGTGAGCTCCTCGAGGCCCGCGCGTCCACGAGCGGCGAAGTCCTCAACGAGCGTCGTAAACCCCTTGATATCGCTGAGCAGCACTGCACCGGCTGTTTCCCGGAGCTCGGGTGCGGCGAGGGGCTGCCCCGATGCCAGCCGATCGATCACCACGCGCGGCAGGTAGCTGCTCAAAGCGTGACGGGGCGCGATGCTGCTCATTCGGGTGGGATTCTGGCGGGAGCCGCCCGCGAACCGAGACCATCCGTCATCGAGAACAACCGAACCGCCCGGTGCGGTGTCGTTTGCAAGAGGAAACTGCCGGTGTTATTGTGCCATCCCTCCGCGGTACAACCATCACCCGAAGGCTGACCATGCACCTGCGATCGCTCCGTCTCTGTCCCCTCGTACGCGGCGGCTTCCGGCACGTCGCACCCGCTGACGCGCCGCCCGCGACACGACCAGCAGCGGCACTTTTCTGCGACGCAGAAGGCGCGCGTCTACGACGGCGGCGACCTTTCGATCGAAACGCAGGTTCAGAACGCGCTCAACCTCGCGCTCGTCCTGAAGAGCCGCGCGCAGATGCCGGCGCTGCTGGCGACGATCGACGCCGCAAAGGACGAGCATCCACACCGCGCTCACCGGGCTGCATTACGTCCATTTTGCGCGCTTTCTTCCCACGCCCGATTTCTCGACACTCCAGGTCGTGACGAGCTACGACGGCGACCTGGATTCGTATCTGATGGATTTCGTCGTCGTCCTCGGCGATGCATTCAACGCCATCCTCGCCTTCGTGCAGGATGCGCCGCCGCTGCCGGTGCAGCGCTTCCCGCGCGAGTTCGTCGCGTTCGTCGAAGCGAACAACATTCCAGCCCCCGTCTGGACTGCGTACCCGCACGTCACGGTCATCGACGTGCTCGAGGCGCCGCTCACGGTGCGGTAATCAAGGACGATTGACATGACGACCGCCGCGTCGCCAGCCCGCCGGCTCTACGCCACACGGCATCGAGGCATCCGGCGTGACCGCAGCCGACCTGCACGACATCCAGGGCAACGTGGTGCGCGGCTATCGGATGCCCAACGCGCGCCACTTCGCTCTCCGCGTAACAGACAGCGGCGCCGCGCGACGTTTCATCGGCGGTCTGATTCCCGGACGCGAGGGCGAGAGCCCGCGGGTGACCACGGCGTCTCCGTGGAGCAGCGGAAAGCCGAGCTACTGCCTGAACATCGGGTTCACCTGGAACGGGCTGAGCGTCCTCGGCCTTCCTGAGTCGACGGTGTCGCTCTTCCCGAGCGAGTTCCGTAACGGCCCACAGGGGAATGCGAAGGAGATTGGCGACGACGGGCCGAGCGCACCCGGCCACATGGAATATGGGCGGTCCGGGGAATGCGCAGGTACACGCGATGTTGTCGCTGTTTACCAACGAGGCGCGTGACCCATGTATGGAACGGTGGACAGCCGTCGCTCGAACGGCTTTTTGCCGCGTATGGAATCGAGGCCGTCTGGCGCATCGATGCCGACGGCACTCCCCGATGGCAAAGTGCATTTCGGCTATCAAGGACGGCATCGCCCAGCCGAGGATCAGGGGCGTTCCGGGGAAACAGCTGGCCCGACATGCAGCCGCAGGCGAAGCCGGGGGAGTTCCTGCTCGGGCGCGATTACATCAATCAATACGGCGGGAACTTCATCGGCGGCCTGCCGCCGCAGCTCGCCGACAACGCCACCTACGGGGCATTCCGCGTGCTCGAACAGGACGTCGCGGCGTTCGAGCAGTTCCTCGTCATGGCCGGCCAGCGCTACAACATGAGCCCCGAGCTCGTCGCCGCGAAACTGATGGGCCGCTGGCGGAACGGTCTTCCGCTGACATTGTCGCCCGACACGCCCGCGCCGGCCAGAGGCATCGAGCCGCACTCAGATCAACAACTTCGATTTCGCCCCGAGCGACGAGCATCCGACGTACTTCGACGACAAGATCGGCCTCCGCTGCCCGGTCGGGTGCGCACATTCGCCGCCTCAATCCGCGCAGCTCGCTCGTCATGGGTATGCCGCACTCACGCCGAATCATCCGCCGCGGCATGCCCTACGGACCCGCCTACGATCCGGCCTCGCCCGACGACGCACCGCCGAGCCCGCGGGCTGGTCGGGCTACTTCATCTGCGGCGATCTCGGCATGCAGTTCGAGTTTCTTCAATCGACCTGGGTGAACGCAGACTTTGCGACCACCGGCATCCGCGGCACGCGCGAACCGTTGCTCGGCGCTCAGCCCGCTTGCGGCGGCCAGTTCGTGCTTCGCACGAACGATGCGCGCGACCCGATTGTCTTCGACAACCTGCCCCGGTTCGTGCGGACCGCGGCAGCGTCTACTGCTTCATTCCGGCGGTCGGCGGGCTCCGATTCCTGGCCGGCACCTAGGACAGAGGGACCATGACGAGTCCGGGTTCACCCCCTTCCGGCGGGACGCCGACAGCGCACGCTGCGCAGTCGATTACGGGCGGACCCATCAACGCCGCGCTCGCCGCACAGCTCGATGAGTTGCTCGCCCAGCGGAACTCGACCACCATCCCCAGCGGATTCTTCGCCTGGTGGGGTGACACGGTTTTCCCGGACGGCGCGGCCAACGTTCCCGCACTGACTCCACAAGCGTGGCAACGCTACTATGCGCGGCTGCAACAGGCGGCGCTGTCGCCGGATCTCTTGCCGTCGCTGCAGACGATCCAAGCGCTGACGGCGGATTTTCGCCCGGACGGGCCGCTGCCGATCGCGATCGCGTCGTTTCAGCTCTCGATCCCGCGTCCGGAGTTCATGCAACGCGTTGTCGAGGCTGCCGGGCACGACGCTGCGCTCAACCCGCCTCCCCCGTCGCTCGAGGCGGTGATCCAGCCCGCCATGGCGTTCATCGTCGCGGGTCTGATGCACGATCAGTGGGGCCAGGCCATCCCACAATTCCGCAGCCGCGTCGTCACCTACGTGCTCGACGAGCGTTTCTACTGCACGAACCCAGGCGGTCCGAGTCCCGACCGGATCGAGGTCGACGTCCACGATGGCCGCGGTTTTCGCGCCGCGGAATTCGGGTCGCGGATTACGGCGACCTACCCGACCGGCGACGCGGCGACCGCGTCCGTGCGGTGTCACTACGGATCGACCATTCTCGAGGGACATTTTTCCGTACCGATTCTCGAGGTGGCCGCTGCGCCGCTCCCCGACGACATCTGGCCGCTCACCGGCATCCCGTCTCTCAACGCGGGCACCGCCTATGTCTACCGCGCACCCGGGCATGTCACCGTGCTCAACCCGATAATCATCGCCGAAGGGTTTCCTGGCGGATATCCCTACGACTATCTCTATGACTTGATGAATCAGCAGGGAACGCTCGAGAAGTTGCGCGCCGCCGGGTACGACGTCATTCTGCTCAGCTTCGCCAACGGCCTCGACGCCATCCAGAACAACGCGCAGGTGGCGATCGCCTGCATTCGGACAGCGATGTCGCAGACCAAGGCCCCGCTGGTCGTGGGTGGGGTGAGCATGGGCGGCCTGATCACCCGATTCGCCCTCGCCGCGCTCGAGTCACGAGGCTTCCCGCACAACACGCGACTGTTCGTGTCGATCGACACACCGCATGGCGGGGCGTACACCAACGTCGGCGACCAATGGGTGGCGCATTACCTCGCGCCCGCATCGGCCGATGCCGCGGCGCTTCCGCGTTGCTCGATTCGACCTCCAATCAACAGTTCATGATGGCGTGGCTGAACGGGGCGAACGCGATCGAGAGTCCGCTGCGTACCGAGTTCAAGCGCGAACTGGAGGGGGTCGGCGGCTACCCGAAACTTCCCAAGCGGATCGCGATCAGTTGTGGGCGTGGCGACGGCGTGCGCACGATTCCGCCGTGTACTCCGCTGCTCACCTGGGCCGGCGGCCCGTTCGCCGCCCTCCAGGTCGGCGTCACTTCCCGAAGGCGGCGACGCCGCGGTCGTCGCTCGCGGCTACTCGTTCCTCTCCGACCCCAACACCCCGCCGGTGCTGAGCATCGCAAGTCCGATCTCGTGGGAGGGCGCGCCGGGCGGCCTGAACTTCTACAATGCGATCGCGGACCACGTTATCGCGAGTATCGGGTTCGGGCCGATCCTCGATCCCGCTCCCGTCACATGCTCGGTGCCGACGCTCAGCGCGCTCGACATCGACCCGAACAAGTTCAGCCCATTCGCTCCGGTCCCTGACCCGCACAGCGGTGCGTCGCCCTTTCACGAATACGTCTGTTCCGCGGAGAACACACCACATCTCACCATCACACTGGAGGTGAGCACCTGGCTACTGGACAGACTCGGGGCACCATCGAAAAGGTTGTCGAACCCTCGACGACAACGCCGGCCATCACCCGTCCATTCACGCCGGCGTTCGATCCCAGCGCGTTCAATCCGCACGACCCGGCATACACCGCCGATCCGTATCCCATCTACGCGCAGTTTCGCCAGCATGCTCCGGTGTTCTGGGTCGAGCCGTACGACAGCTACTGGGTTTTCAGATACGAAGACGCCATGCGGGTGTTCAACGATTCGGACAACTTCGGACCGCTGCGGGCCTCCGGCCCCCGCAGGCGTCAACGCGTTCGTGAAGAACCGCATCGAGCCACCGCCATCGCCGCCGCCGGCGCCGTTCGACGTGCTCGCCAACCTTCCGGAAGGGCTGTTCTCGCTTGATCCGCCCGAGCACGGCACGGTGCGCGGCCTGCTCGAGCCGCTGTTCGCACAGGTGATCCAGAACGCGAGCACCGTCGCCGCGATGGAGGCCCGCCGGGAACTCGTCGCCGCCAAGCAGAGTGGCTTGTTCGACCTGTACACTGCGTACGCGCTGCCGATGCCAGCGGTTGTGCTCATGACGGTGATGGGAATTCCCCAGCAAGATTGGCGGGGCGTGGGCGGGTGGATCGGCGGATACCTGGCTGGTCACGACATCACGCAGCCCCCGAGTGTGCAGGCGACCGGCGCGACGTGTTACCTGGCGCTGTCAGGTTATCTGCAGGCTCTCATGGGCGGTTGTCCGTTCCATGCCACCAAAAGCAGCATGCTCGATCTCATGATCGAGAGCGCGGTCGGTCCCGGAAAGATGGCCGCCACGCAGGTGCAGACTAGCACCGCAAACCTGATGATTGCCGGCTATCTGTCGACGACGTTCCTCATCGCGACAGGGACGTACAACTTGCTGAAGACCGGCCAGCTCGCGCGGCTGCGCCGGGAGCCGTCGCTGCTCGCCAATGCGATCGACGAGATGCTTCGCTTCGATGCGCCGGCGCAGCTCGTCGACCGTTTCGTGGCGAAGCAACGAGTGACGCTCGGCGGCCGTGATTTGATTGCCGGCGATCCCGTCACCGTCGTGGTGGGATCGGCGAATCACGACGAGCGCGTGTTTGCCGACGCCGAAGCGTTCGACATCACGCGGACGTTCGATCCGAAATGGCCACACCTCGGTTTTGGCTGGGGTATCCACCACTGCCTCGGCGCACCGCTCGTCATGCAGCACACGGCGCCGGTGGCGTTCCAGACGCTGCTGAACGAACTGCCGGACATGCGGCTCGCCGGGAACCCAACCTGGCAGACCGATCCCTACCTGCGGTCGGTCAACAACCTACCGATTGCGGTTGGCTGATCGAAACCGCCATCCACCCGATCACGAGCGCGGACGAGGCGGCGATGGTTACAAAGCTCGCAGCGAGACGCTGCAGTCGTTCTGCGGGTTCACACCGATTGGCCACCAGCGATTGAAGTCCTTGCTGGTGGCCGCCACCGCCATGATCAAGCGAACGGCCGGAGGATAGTACACGCCGGAGCCGGCCTGCTCGGGAAAGAGCGGCGTCAGCTCGTAACGGAACTGATCGAACAGCGGCGCGTCGAAGACCGCATAGTACAGCTCCTCGACCTTGTCGCCGGCTTCGCGATGGCGTTCTGCGATGCACACCGGCTCGAATCGAGCGGTATCGAGGCCGACGCCTTCGCCGACGCTGATGATGTCCTGCACGCTGAGGGCGCCCTGCAGGCTGTCGGAGTATTCATCGGTGAGCACCAGCGGCACCGCCGCCCGGTCGGCCGGGACGAGGTGGTGATTCGTGCGGCGCGACACCTGGCGGAACAACTCGTCCAGGAGTCGTGAAGGCGGTTTCGCTTCGACGATCGCTGGATTGCCGGGCGGCGCTGCCGCGAGCTTCCACCCGGACAGCAGTGCTGCGTCGACCTTGTACGGGGTCCGCGCCAGAATCCCGCGCGTGATGAGGATGCCGAGGACAACTGCCACGCCGGCGGCCGCCGCGATCTTCAACCTGCGTTTCGCCCGATCGTCCACTACTCCCGATCCTAATCGAAGCGCCTCATCGAAAGCGACGCGACGCTACTCTTGTGACACCGGCGGGGGCATCCTGCCGCCGGCGTGCCGCACGCCCCAGGCCACCATCTCCCTCACCAGCGGCCGAAGATCTTCGCCCTTGGGTGTCAGAAGATATTCCATCCGGGGCGGCCGGTCGTTGTAGCGATGCGCGGCGACGATGCCGGTGCTCTGCAGGTGTTTGAGCCGGTTCGCGAGGATGTTGGTCGGAATCCGCTCCGACGACTCGAGGAAATCGGCGAAGCGGCGCTTGCCGCGCACCAGGTCGCGGACGACGAGCAGCGTCCAGCGATCGCCGAGCACGTCGAGCGTGCAGGCGATCGGGCAGCGCGATCGGCGCGCGCGCCGGCCTCGAAGGGGTGCGGTCACGCCGCCAGTGTAGCAGGCGGCCGCGCCGCCGACCAGTCACTTGCAAAATGCAAGTAACTCGGGATAGGATCGCCGCCCATGTCGCCGCCGCCGCTTGCCGCCGCGCTGCTGGCGGCCGCCGTCGTCGCGGCCGTCCCCACCGTCTCGGCGGCCCAGCCGGGCGACGCGATCGTTTCCCGCGACGGCAGCGGAGGCGTGACGGTTCGCGCCATTCACGTTCCTGACCGCATCCGTGTCGACGGCCGGCTCGACGAGGAAATCTACCTGACGACTCAGCCGATCAGTGACTTCGTCCAGCAGGAGCCCGACGAGGGTCGGCCGGCGACCGAGCGGACGGAAGCGTGGGTGTTCTTCGACGACCACCACGTCTACGTGGCCGCCCGGTGCTGGGACACCCGGCCGGACCGGCGCGTGGCCAACGAGATGCGGCGCGACACGAGCCAGCTGCGCCAGAACGACAGCTTCGGCGTGCTGTTCGATACGTTCCACGATCGCCGGAACGGATATTTCTTCTACGCGAACCCGATCGGCGGCCTGGCCGACAGCCAGATCACCGACGAAGGCCCGCCCAACACCGACTGGAACACGGTCTGGGACGTGAAGACCGCGACGTTCGACCAGGGCTGGACGATCGAGATAGCGATCCCGTTCAAGTCGCTGCGCTATCAGCCCGAGAGCGAACAGACCTGGGGCATCAACCTGCGCCGCGTCGTCCGGTGGAAGAACGAGTGGTCGTACCTGACGCAGGTGCCGCGCGCGCTGACGACCTTTCGCGGCATCCTGAAAGTGTCGTCGGCTGGCACGCTGGTCGGCCTGCGTGCGCCGATCAGCACGCGGAACATCGAGATCAAGCCGTACGTGCCTCGGCGGCGTGACGACCGACCGTACCCTCGTCGAGCCGCTCTCGAACGACATCAGCCGGCGCGCGGGCGGCGACCTCCGCTACGGCGTGACGCGAGAACGTCACCGCCGAGGTCACCATCAATACCGACTTCGCGCAGGTCGAGGTCGACGAGCAGCAGGTCAACCTGACACGGTTCAACCTGTTCTTTCCCGAGAAGCGCGATTTCTTTCTCGAGAATCTCGGCGTGTTCGCGTTCGCCGGCCGCGCGAGCGCCGGCGTGGCCGCGGGGTCCGGCGACACGCCGTACCTGTTCTTCAGCCGGCGCATCGGCCTCGACGACGCCCGCACGGTTCCGCTGCGCGTCGGCGGGCGCGTGACCGGCAAGTCAGGACGATTCACCTACGGCGTCCTCGATGTGCACACGGGCGACGACTCGACGGGGATCGTCGACGCCGCGAACTTCACGGTGCTGCGCGCCAAGCGTGACATCTTCCGACGCAGCAGCATCGGTGGGATGGTCACGCACCGGACGTCCACACCCGGCGTACCCGGATCGAATCAGGGATATGGCGCCGACGCCGCGTTCGGCTTCTACGAGAACGTGCGGATTGACGCCTACCTTGGCGAAGACGAGCTCGGAGGGCAGAAGCGGCGACGATCTCAGCTATCGCGGGGCGTTCGACTACAACGCCGATCGATACGGCCTGCAGGTCGAGCGCCTCGTCGTCGAGCCGAACTTCCGCCCCGAAATCGGCTTCGTCCGGCGCACCGACATGCGGCGCAATGCCGGGCTGGCGCGCTTCAGCCCGCGGCCGGCGTCGCTCGGGCCGGTTCGCAAGCTGACCTTCCAGGGGAACCTGGTGTACATGACGAACACCGCGAACCGGCTCGACACCAGGGAGCAAACCGGCACGTTTCAGACCGAGTTCACCAACAGCGACGTCGCGGGCCTCTCGTACATCGACACGTTCGAGCGGCTGGTGCGGCCCTTCGCGATTGTGCCAGGCGTTATCATTCCAGTTGGCGCCTACGACTTCCACACGCTGCAGCTCTCGTACACCGCCGGCCAGCAGCGCCCTGTCTCCGGCGGCGTCGTCTACGAACAGGGGTCGTTCTACGACGGCACGCGGCGATCGATCGCGGTCAACACCGCGCGCGTGCAGGTGACGCCGCGTATCTCGATCGAGCCCAGCATGATGGTGACCAGAGTGGAGCTGCCGGCCGCGGCATTTACGACGTCGGTCGTCCGCGGTCGCGCGACCTTCACCGTGACGCCGCGGATGTTCTTCAGCGGCATCGTGCAGTACAACTCGACCGCGCGATCGGTCGGCAGCAACCTGCGGCTGCGATGGGAATACCTGCCGGGCAGCGAGCTGTTCGTCGTCTACACCGACGATTACGACAGCCAGCCGCCGAGCGGCGTCACGGCCCTTCGCAATCGCGCGTTCGTCGTCAAGTTCAATCGCCTTTTCCGGCCGTAACCCCTTCGGCCACGCAGTCGGGCTCGCTCTCCGACTCGAGGCTCGTCATCTCGGCGGCGAGCAGCTGTTCGCCGGCGCCTGACGGGACGCCGCGCGAGAAGTCCACCGGCGGCAGGAAGAACGCCACGACCAATCCGACGGCCGACATGACGCCGCCCACGGCAAACACGCGGCTCAACGCATGCGCGAACTGGAGCCTGGCCGCGCCCTCGAGGCGAAGTGCGCCCGCCGACATCGCCTCGACCCCTCCTGGCATGTCGAACCCGGTCAGGCTGCGCGAGAGCATCGCGCCCATTGCCGCCACGCCGACGACCGCCCCGACGCTGCGGGAGAACTGGTTCAGCGAGGTCGCGATGCCCAGACGCGATCGATCGACGCCATGCTGGACGGCGAGCAGCAGCGAAAGCATCGACAAGCCCATGCCGCAACCCAGGACGAAGACGGCGCCGAAGAGCGCGAACAGCGTGACCTCGGTATCGAGCATGGCGAGCACCACGAAGCTCGCCGTCAAGAGCGCCACGCCGGCGACCGCCACCGGCCGGTAGCCGATGCGAACCGTGAGGCGCGCGCTGACGACCGACGTCACCACCCAGCCGAGAAACAGCGGCGTCAGCACCTGCCCGGCCTGCGTCGCCGTGCCGCCGAGCACGCCCTGCACGAACAGCGGGACGAAGGCGATGGCGCCGAACATCGCCATGCCGGTCATGAACACCACGACGAGCGAATACGACACGACTTTGTGCCCAAACAGATCGAGCGGCAGAATGGGATCGCTGGCCCGGCGTTCGACGACGACGAGCGCCGCCAGCAGCACGACCGTCGCGGCCAGCCAAGGGAGCACGACCGAGGTCGCGCCGCCCACCGCCACCAGCAGGCAGGTGACGCCGCCGAACAGCAGCGCGGCGCCAAGCCAGTCCACCTTCGCCCCGGAGGTGCGCGAGCCCGGTGGAAACGCGATGGCGATCACGGTTGCCGCCAGGACACCGAGTGGCAGATTCAGGTAGAACACCCAGCGCCACGACAACGCGTCGGTGATATAGCCGCCCACCAGCGGGCCGGCAATCGACGCGACGCCCCAGACGCCGCTGAACAACGCCTGGGCGCGTGCGCGCTCTTCGAGCGCGTACAGTTCGCCGATGATCGTCATGCTGAGCGGGATGACGGCGCCGGCACCCAATCCCTGGATCGCGCGAAACACGATCAGCTGCGTCATCGACGTCGCGGCGCCGGACAGGGCGGATCCCGCGACGAAGACGGCGATGCCGGCGAGATACAGCCGGCGGCGGCCGTACAAATCAGACAACCGCCCCCAGATCGGCACCGACGCCGTCGACGTCAGCAGGTACGCGGAAAACACCCAGCTGTAGTGCGCGAGGCCGCCGAGCGTGGCAATGACGGTCGGCATCGCGGTCCCGACCACGGTGGCCTCGAGCGCGCCGAGGCTCATCCCGAGCAGCAGGCCCGCCGTGATCGCCTGGCGGCGGCGCCGGCTCACAGGCAGCGGCGGCGTCACGTGAGACATCTTTCGAGGGTACCACGGGCGTTGACGCCAGCGGATGGGCGGACTGGATAGAATGAGCGCATGATTGCAGTGTTCGTGGCGGCGTTCGGACTCGCGCTCCAGGCCCAGGAGTCACTGGCGAACCTGAAGAAACTCCAGTGCTCGTTTGCCCTCCAGGCGACCGGCACCTGGGCGGACGGCGTGCCCAAAGCCGACATCAAGCCCGCCAAGCTGACGGTCGCTTTCGACAACATCGACGTCGGCGGCGGCACGGCGGACACGATTGGGCAGTTCGGTCCCCTTCACATCATCGTCCGGCTGACCGGCTCGACGATCCATTTCCTGCACATCGATACAGGCGGCGCCCTCTACCTGACGACGGTATTCGCGTCGGCGAAGGGGCCTCTGCCGGGCGGCACGCTGCGCGGGGTCCATACCCGCCACGAGTACACGGAGGTCTCGCTCCCGGGATTCACCTCGAGGCCCGAGCAGGTACTACGGGGAGTGCACGGCCAGCTATTAAGGGGCGCCCGCTGACGCTTTTGAGGGCGAAGCCCAGATCCGTGATCGGACGCCGAGGGGGGTTGCACGGACGTGCGCGCCGCTTCGCTCAGCGGCAGCGCACGCCATCGGGCACATCCGTTGCCCTAGCTGCCGGAACACGATTCAGTAAGGAGCCATTCATGTTCACGGCAATTGGTTTCGTCGCAATCGTCGGCATCGCCTTCGCGTGGATCAAGATTCGCCAGAAGAGGAAGGCCGAGGGCGGCGCGCACTAAGCCTTAGAAGATCGCCAGCGCGTTGACGGGGAAGCCGGTACCGCCGGTCACGGGTACCGGCGCAATCGTCACCATAAACTCCCACCGATTGAGCTTCGCGGCGAGGTCGGCCACGGCCTCGAGATCCTGGTTGTCCAGGATGTCGATGCCGAGCGCCGTGATGGCCAGCGTGTGGATCGGCAGGCCGACGCCCTCCACGAGCGACGGCACCACGTCTTGCGCCGCGTCGCTGCCGAGGAACGAGACGCCGCGCTCTTTCAGCCACGGCGCAATCGACGCGTGTAGTCCGGCGCTGTTTCTTGCCACCGCCCAGGGGCCGAGCGCCGCGCGGCGCGCCCACCGGCCGGTGCGCACGAAGATCGCGTCGCCCGGCGCCACCTTCACGCGCGCCTTCTTTTCCCAGGCTTCAAGATCTTCGGTGAACACCGGCGTCCCGGGCTCCAGATAGTTGACGTTCCGCAGCCGCGGGATGTCGATCAGGATGCCGCGGGTGACGATGCCGTTCTTCAGCCGATCGATGCCCAGCTGCGTGCAGCCTTTCTCCGTGTTGACGTCGGCAGTGGAGTGGCCGTTGTAGGTCTGCTTCTGGTAGAGGATGTGACAGAGCGCGTCGATGTGGCTGTGCGCGTAGCCGTGGTACGACACGCGATAGGTGTCGGTGGTGAAGCCGCGGTTCATCGTGTGCTCGAACGGCTGCGGGATTGTCGACCGCGCTCTCGGTCAGCGGATTGTGCGCGAGCGAGACGCTGACGCCCTGCTTCACGAGGTCGGCCGCCTGCCGCCGCTTGGCCTCGGTGATCAGGTTTGCCGCGCCGAGCTGATCGTCGGGGCCCCACCGCCCCCAGTTCTTCACCTGCTGGAACATCTGATCGAACTCGGCGGCGTTGCGGGGAAAGCGGGCGGCTGACGGCCCCGGAGACAGGACGGGTTCGGCCGGCGCCGGCGCCTGCGCCGCGCCGCGTCCGTCGCCGCGGCCCTGTCCCTGGCCCTGCTGCGCCGGCGGCTGGGCCGCGAGGTGCGCGAACGTCGCCGCGAGCACGGCGGCGACGAACGCCGCCTTCACCGCATCTCTCCTCATATGAACCCCCTTCATCCTCTCGATGAAATCAAAGAGTTTTTCTCATTCGAAGCGAATGCCTACCATCGCTGGTGGCGACCATCTTAAAGGAGAGCGGCACCATGTGGAGGCGGAAAGCGGCGGTGATCGGCGTCCTGTGGCTGACGGCGGGCTGTGCGGCGATCCCGGACGCGCGGTCCGGTCATCAGATGGCCGGCGTCGCGGCACAGACAAGTGCGGAGGTGGAGCTCGAAGGATGCCTGCTGACGGGCGCCGCGCCAGGCACGTTCGTGCTCGACGTGACCACCGGCGGCCGGTCGAACCAGGCCGTCGACGTGATGAGCACCCGCATCGGATTGACGGCGCACGTCGGCCGGCGGCTGGCCGTGCGCGGGCAGGAGCAGGCCGCGCCGCCACGGTCGATCCATGACGGCGCGAGGCTGTTCCAGATCCGGTCGCTTGACGTCGTCGACACGGAGTGTCGGACGTCCGGCTAAAGCCGGACGCTACTTCGTCGCGGCCCAGCCGTTCGGCGACGTGCCCTTGATCGAATTGCCGCTCACCCGGCCCGTATACGTGGTCGGGCCGGCCTTGAACGTGATCTCTTCGCCACGCAGCTTGCCCTCGGTGATCGGGACGGTGTTCGTGCCGTTCCGCAGCGTGCCCGACACCTTCTGGAAGGTCTGTGTCAGCGCCAGCTCACCGCCCTGCGCCATCTTCCACGTGCCCTCGACCTTGGCCGGGACGATCCAGTGCAGGGCGGTGCACCAGGTGGTGCAGCCCTCGGTGACCGTCTCGGTGACGTCGGCCTCCCACTCGCCCATCGTGAAGGTGTTCGACACGATCCGCGGTGCCCGGCCGCATGTCGAGGATCTTCGGCCGCAGGCGCAGGTTGATGTCGGGGAGCAGGAACATGGTGATGACGGTCGCTTTCGAGAAATCCGTCTCGAAGAGGTCGGCCTTCATGAACGTCGCGCGATCCTCGCTGACGCCCGCCTCCTTGGCGTTCTTCTTCGACAGCTCGACCATGTCAGGGTTGTACTCGATGCCGAACGCGCGCGCGCCGCGCTTGGCGGCGGTGATCACCGTCCGGCCGTCGCCCGACCCGAGGTCGTAGACGGTGTCGTTCGGCGTCACCTTCGCGAGGTCGAGCATCTTGTCGACGAGTGCCTGCGAGGTCGGCACCCAGACGACGTCCTTGCCGGGCTGACCGACCTGCGGCTCGAACGGCTTGGTTTGGGTCTGCGTCTGTCCGAACGCGGTGGTCGCTACCGCCGCCGACAAGAGCAGCGTCATCATCGATCGACGCGTGAACTGCGATGCACTCATGGTGTTCTCCAAGTAAGGGTGTTCTCCAAGTAAGGTGTTCTCAATAACGACGGTTAGGGCCGCGCCGCCGCCGCGGCGATGAGGTTCTTCGGACTTGGACCAAGCGACGCCCAGGGGGTGACCGGCACCTGGTTCACGCCCGGCCTGGACCAGTCGCAGACGCCGTTCGGGAAGATCGTCTTGAGGCGCGCCAGATCCGCGGACGACATCGACGCGGGGTAGTCCCGCGGGTCGACCGGCTTGAGTTGACACTTCAGGACGTTGGCCGCCAGCGGGCCGCCCGACTCATGACGAACGTTGGAGTAGACGGGATACAGCCCGCTGCACTTCGAGACCGGCTTGCTGCTGAACACGAGCGCCTCGGCGATGAACACCGGCGGTGTCGCTCGGTCGTAGCAGCCCTCGACGCCCGCTTTCGGCCTGGCGCGAACCACCTTGACGCGCTGGGGGTCGGCCGACGAATCGGACTTGTAGGCCTCCATCCAGCTCGTGAAGAGCTTTTCGGCGTCGGATCCCGAGACGCTCCGCCACATCACCATGTTGTCGGCGCTGCCGTTCGCCTGCCGGAGCCGCTCGCGCAGCGCGAAATGGAACCAGCCGTAGTGGTAGCGGCCGGTTTCGGTCGACGTGGCGTTGTCGAAGATCGGAATCGAGGCAAGGCCGCCGCCGCCGCCGAGCGTCAGGCCGGCCTGGTAGGCGCGCTTGATCGCGCTCTCGTCACCGGCAGTCCTCCGCGCGACGTAGTTCGAGTCGTGATCCACGCCGCCGATCCGCTCGTTCAGATCGAGGAACTGCGCGACGGTGATCGTTCCGGCCTTGAGCGCGTTCAGGCCGTACTGCACGCCGACGTTGTCGAACGGCCTGAGCGCGAAGCCGGTCGCGGGATCGACGCCGTAGACATTTTTCGCGGCGTCGAAAATCGTCGGCCGTGCGCCCTTCGGGTTGCTGGCCGGGTGATAACGCTTCGCCACCGGCACCGCCGCGTTCCATCGCGCCGATTGGTAGCCGGCGAGATCGACGCGATCGGGCACCGGGTCGGTGCGCTGCGCCTGATTCGCCGCATCGAGGAACGCCTTCAGCCCCTCGTAGCCGCTGACCGCGACCTGCTGCGGCTCGGTGAACCCCGTCGGATTCGTCACGGTGAAGTAGTGCATCAGCAGCCGGGCGTCCAGGCCGGCCAGTGCGATCGACAGCGCATCCGGGAAGGTGGCCCTGATGCTGACGCCGTCGATCAAGCCCGGGAAGCGCGTCGGCCACTTGCAGGCTCGTGTACGCCCCGCCCGAACCGCCCGTGCTGATCGTGTAGAACGGCACGCCGAACGTCTCGATGAAGCGCTCCTTGCCCATCATCGTCGTTTCGGCGGCGACGAACGCGTTGCAGCTGTTGGTGGGGTGATTCAGCGTGTTGATGAATAGCGCGTAACCTTCCGCCAACTGCGGGTTGTCCAGGATGCTGACGCCGAGGCGCCCGCCCTGGATGTACCAGCCCGATGGGCAGCCCGACCCGTGCTGCGCGATGAGCCGCCGGTTCCAGCTCTTCGGCGGCGCGAACGGGGAGGGCGGCGGATCGCTCGTCGGATCGTGCAGGACGGCGTTCTGATAGATCCCGCGGTTCATCGTGCCCGTTTCGACGCGCACGATGAAGTTGACCGTTCGCCCTTCAGAGGTCGTCGTCTTCGCGACGTCGGCCGGCAGCGAACCGCCCTCCGGCAGCGGCTTCAGCGTTTTCGGATCCGACGTCGATCGATACACGTGCTGGACGACGGTCCGCGCCGAGCAGTTGGCATCGAGCGGCGGACCGAGTTTCGATCCATCGGGAAGCGTGAACTCATTCGTCTGGCAGATGAACGGCTGCTGCCAGGGGCCCGAGATCACCGGTCCGGTGATGGGGTAGTTGACGACCTCGAGCGTCGCGCGCGGCGTCCCGGACTTCGTCCCGGCGTCGATGACGTTCTTTCCGTTCGCGAGGCCGGTGACGAGCCCGATGAACGCGCCGGGCTCAGCCGCAGGCTGGAAGGCGCTCGACACGTCGCGGCCGGCCACCGACACCTTCAGGCTGTCAGCGGTCATCGCGGAGCCGAACGCCACCTTGACGAGCACGTCGCCGCCGGTGACGAGGCTCGCGTCGGTGGACAAGGCGGTGATAGTCGGGCGGCCCTGTGCTCCCGTGGATGCGATCGCCACTGCGAGCAGGGCGCCAAGGATGGCGGATCGTGCCAGCATGGGGCGCTACCTTAACACGGCTGCGCCGACCAGTTTGAGCCGCCGTTTCAGAGTAGGATCCGGGGCCACGGAAATCCCTATCATTTCACGCTGGCCGGTCGCCTGCGTGCTGATCCTCAGCGGAGCGCTGGGATGGCATGTGGGCGCGGGCGCCTTCGCCGACTGGCAGGTCGCTGTTGAGTCGGCCCAGGTGGTCGCCCGGCTGGTCGAATATCCCGCCGGCAACCCGTTCTATGTCTACCACACGAAGCTCTGGACGATTCTTCACCAGGTCCTTGCTGTTCTGCTTGCCGCCGGGGTGTCGGAACGGACGCTGTCGGTCGCCGTCAGCGGTGTGCTGGGGGTCGTGAGCTTTCAGGCGCTGTCGCTGATCGCGTATGCGCTGTCCGGTGACGTGCTGATCGCGGCAGGTGCTTCGGCTTTCATCTTCTTCACTCGCGTCGCCGAAGCCAACGCCATCTACCCGATCTGGCTCGTCGGTACGTCGCACACCTACGGCGTCATGGCGCTGTCGTTCTGCGCGCTCGTGGTGGGCTTCCTCGGCTGCGGCTGGTACCGGACCGGACTGTTTCTCCTCGGCCTGGCGCCCGCCGTCCATCCGTCGCTCGGGGCGTGGCTGATTCTCGTCGCCGCGATCGTGTTCGTGTCCGACTGGCGCAGCCTGTCAAGCGACCTTCGTCCAGCGCTGCCGGCATTTCTCGCCGGCTGCGGCGTCACGCTGGCGAGCCTCGCGTTCCAGCTGCTGTTCGTCAGCGACGTGCCCGACGTCGATCCCTCGACAACATCGAAATACCTTGCTGCGTTCGTGTCGTTCTGGGACATCCACAGGCAGCCGGTGAGCCTCGAGGCCGCCGCCGTGCGCGTGAATGCCGCAGCGCTGGTGATCAGCCTCTTCTTCTTGATTCGACGGCCGCTCGAGCTTGCCGGCCCGGCTCGACTGCTGATGCGGTTCGTCGCCGTCACGGCGACGCTGAGCCTTGCGCTCGCGCTCATTTCCTGGATTCCACCGGATCGCATGCCGCCAGCGCTCCTGATCGCCATGCCAGGGCGGGTCCTCAACCTGAACATGCTGATGGTTGCCGCTCTGCTCCTCGGACTCTTCGGCGCCGGGCGGCGGAGCTGGAGTGCCAGCCTCCTCCTGCTGCTCTTCTGCTTCGCGCTCGTCGTCGGCAACCGCAGCGGGCTGTGGACGTTCGAAGGCGATCACCGCGCGCTCCTCGACATGCCAGCCGCCATGCGGCCGAATGCCACGAACGTCGTGCTGATCGGGGCGTTGGTGGCGCTGGTCGTGTCGTCGGCCCGGCGCCGCGGCGATCGGCCGGTCGTCGCGCGCGCCGCTTACATCGCGACCGTTGCCCTGCTGGCATGGACGGCGGTTCTCGCGTGGAACCTCGATCGGCCTCGCGGGTTCGATATGGCGGATCGGACGAGCGACGTGCTCTTTCGCATGCTGTCGGAAGGTCGCGGTCTGCTGCTGACTGGCGGCGATCTGCACTTGATTCAGCTGCGGACCCGTCGCCCTGTCCTCCTGGACGGCGGCGGCCTCGACGCGCTGCCGTATGCGATCGAATCGGCGCCCGAGATGGATCGCATTCTTCGCGAGGTTTACGGCGTCGATCTGCTGAACCCGCCCGAGGAAGCGCGCTACCGCGGGACGGTGCCGCCTGAGTTCACGAAGGCGGTGTGGCAGAGCTACTCGCCGGAGCGATGGGACGAGGTGGCGAACAGGTTCGGCGTGCGCCAGGTGCTCACGCCGGGCGACTGGGATCTGAAATTGCCGGTCGCGGTTCGAAACCGGTCGCTGACCGTCTATGATATTCCCTACATTTCGCGATGATCATCAGCCGCACCCCGTTCCGGGTGTCGTTTTTCGGCGGAGGCACGGACTACCCCGATTGGTTCCAGGAGCACGGCGGCGCCGTGCTGGCGACGACGATCGACAAGTACTGCTACATCAGCGTCCGCGAGCTGCCTCCATTTTTCGATCACCGGTTCCGGGTCGTGTATTCGATCGTCGAGAACGTCAAGGAAGTCGCCGAGATCACGCATCCGGCGGTGCGCGCCGTGCTGCAGCGGCTGGAGGTCAGCAAGGGCCTGGAGATCCACCACGACGGCGACCTGCCGGCGCGCTCTGGTCTCGGTTCGAGCTCGGCTTTTACGGTCGGTCTGCTGCATGCGGTGCACGCGCTGCGCGGCCGGCATACCTCGAAGGAAGCGCTGGCGAGCGAGGCGATTCACGTCGAGCAGTGCATGCTGCGCGAGCCGGTCGGGCTCCAGGACCAGATCTCGGCGGCGTTCGGCGGCTTCAACCACATCCGTTTCCGCCCGGACGGCACCTACGCGGTGGAGCCGATGATCCTGCCCCGTGAACGGTTGGCGGCGCTCCAGGATCACCTGATGCTCGTGTTCACCGGCATCTCGAGGCTCGCGCCGGTCGTGGCGCAGACCGTAATCGAGAACTTGAGGCACAGGACGGGCGAGATGAAGGCGATCCAGGAGATGGTCGATCGCGCCATGGAGCTGCTGGCGTCTCCAACCGCCGACATCGTCGAGTTCGGCCGGCTCTTGAACGAATCGTGGATGCTCAAGCGCCGGCTGTCGGACCGCGTCTCAAACTCGGACGTCGACGCGTTGTACGAGACCGCCAGGCGCGCCGGGGCGATCGGCGGCAAGCTGCTCGGCGCGGGCGGCGGCGGGTTCGTGCTGCTGTTCGTCCGTCCCGAGGACCGCGCGCGCGTCGCAGACGCACTGCGCAATCTCATCACCGTTCCCTTCAAGTTCGACATGTCCGGGTGCCGCATCGCGCTGTACCAGCCGGACGGGTTGTGACCGCGTGATCCGGTACGCATACAAGGGCGCGGGCGCCGGCGGATTCGCCCGATACGGCGCCGCGCGCGAGCCGCGGCACCTCGCCGACCTCTATCGATCGATGCTGCGCATCCGCCGCATCGAGGAAGAGATCGAGCGCCGCTACCACCAGGATCAGATGAAGACGCCGATCCACCTGGTGATCGGCCAGGAGGCGACGGCGGTCGGCTGCTGCGCCGCCCTGACGGCTTCGGATCTCGTCTACTCGAGCCACCGCACGCACGGCGCGTATCTCGCGAAGGGCGGCGACCTGAAGGCCATGCTGTGTGAGATGCACTGCCGCGTGAACGGCTGCGCCGGATCGCGCGGCGGCTCGATGCACTTGATCGACAAACGCGTCGGGATGGCCGGCACGTCGGCGATAGTCGGAGGCGCCGTGCCGATCAGCGTCGGCGCCGCCCTCGCCGCTCAGATGAAGGGCGAGGACCGGGTGGTCGTCGTCTTCATCGGCGACGCGACGACGGAGGAGGGCGTCTGTTCCGAGAGCCTGAATTTCGCGGCGCTCAAGCAGGTGCCGGTCATCTTCTTCTGCGAGAACAACTTCTATTCGGTGCAGTCGCCGCTGGCGACGCGGCAGCCGCCGAACCGCGTCATCCACAAGTGGGCCGCGTCACACGAGGTGCCGTCGGTCGAGGTGGACGGAACGAATGTGCTGGCCGTGCACGATGCGGTCAAGGGCGCCGTCGAACGGGCCCGATCCGGCGGCGGCCCGTCGTTCATCGAGGCGCCAGTCTATCGGTTCCGCGCGCACGGCGGCTCGGGAGACGATACCCGGACGGGCTATCGGGACGAGGCCGAGCCGGCCGCGTGGCTGCCGTTCGATCCCATCGCCATGTTCGGCCAGTACCTGACGTCGCGGAAAGCACTCGACCCGGCCGGAATCGCAGCCATGGAAGAGGAGATCCGGCACGAGATCGCCGAGGCATTCGAGTTCGCGCTGGGCAGCCCGAACCCGACCGAGGCTGATCTGTACAGACATGTCTACGCTGACTGAAGTAATCAGGAATTTGGAATTTGGAATTTGGAATTCGTTCAGAATTCGTACGCATTCCAAATTCATAGTTCCAAGTTCCAAATTACAAGCTTCGAGTTAACCAATGCCCTGGGATGAAGGCCTCGTCAATTCGCTCGTCTACGATCGCGCCGATCCGGCCGAGGGACGCGTCGTCAGCTACGTGCAGGCGGTCAACGAAGCGTTGTCACTGGCGCTCGAGCACGATCCGCACGTGTTCGTGCTGGGCCAGGGCGTCGACGATCCGACGGCGATGTTCGGGACGACGAAAGGCCTGCAGGCGCGGTTCGGGCGGTCACGCGTGTTCGATACCCCGCTGTCCGAGGAAGGGATGATGGGCGTCGCCACCGGGGCGGCGATGAACGGCATGCGCCCGGTGTTCATGCACAACCGGCCCGATTTCGTGCTGCTCGCCTTCAACCAGCTGGTCACCCATGCCGCGAAAATCCACTTCATGGACAACGGCACGACCACGGTGCCGCTCGTCGTGTGGGCGGCGATCGGCCGCGGCTGGGGGTCGGGCGCGCAGCACTCCCAGGCGATTCACGGGATGCTGATGGGCGTTCCGGGGTTGAAAATCGTGATGCCGAGCACGCCCGCCGACGCCAAGGGGCTGCTCTTGTCGGCGATCCTCGACAACAACCCGGTGTGCGTCTTCGAGCACCGCTGGCTGATGAAGAAGGACGGTGTCGTGCCGGAGGGCGTCTACCGCGTGCCGATCGGCAAGGGCGTGTACCGGCGCCGCGGCAAAGACGTCACGATCGTCGGCGTCTCCCACGCGATCGAGCTCGGGATGCAGGCCGCTGGCACGCTGGCGGCCGAGGGCATCGACGCGGAAGTGATCGATTTGCGATCCGTCAAACCGCTCGACGAGCAGATCGTCCTCGAGTCGCTGGAGAAGACCGGGCGGCTGCTGGTCGTCGATACGGCCTGGATGAAGGGCGGGTTGTGCGCCGAGGTCGGTTGTCTCGCCGCCGAAAAGGGCTTCGCATTCCTGAAGGCGCCGGTCGTCCGCGTCGGCATGCCCGATATCCCGACCCCCGCCGGGTACACGCTCGAGCAGTTCATCTATCCGGACGCGGCGCGCATCGCCGCCGCAGTCCGCCGGCTTGTTCGCGCATGACTTACGAGCTCGCAAGCACCAGCTGGGGCCAGGAAGAGCTCGACGCGATTGCCCGCGTCGTGGGGACCGGTCAGTTCACCATGGGTGACGAGGTCCGCCGCTTCGAGCAGGCCTTTGCCGCCCGCTTCGGCGTCGATCACGCGGTGATGATGAATTCGGGATCCTCCGCGAATCTCGTCGGGGTCGCGGCCCTGTTCCATGTCCACGACAGGCCGCTGCAGCGCGGCGACGAGGTGATCGTTCCAGCGATCTCGTGGGCGACGACGTTCCACCCGCTGCAGCAGTACGGATTGAAGCTACGGTTCGTCGACGTGGAGCTGGACACGCTCAATCTCGACGTGTCGAAGCTCGAGCAGGCGCTGACGCCGCGCACGCGGATGGTCATGGCGGTCAGCATCCTCGGCAATCCGGCTGCCCTCGATGTCATTCGCAGATTCTGCGACGAGCACCGCCTCTTCTTCTTCGAGGACAACTGCGAGTCGATGGGGGCCAGCCTCGGCGGCCGTCTGTGCGGCACTTTCGGCGACGTCGGGACATTCAGCACCTTCTACTCGCACCACATTTCGACGATGGAGGGCGGGCTGCTCGTCACGAACCGGGTCGAGATTGCCAACCTGGCGCGGGCCATCCGCAACCATGGCTGGGCCAGGGATTGTGCCCCTGCGAAGCCCGCGTCCGGCGAACGCGACGATTTCTTCGAGGCCTACCGGTTCATCGTTCCTGGCTACAACGTGAGGCCTCTCGAGATGTGCGGCGCGATTGGCCTCGAGCAGTTGAAGAAGCTCGACGGCATGCTGGAAACCCGCCGCGCCAACGCGGCGGTGTTCAACCAGCTGTTTGGCGGCGACGACCGCTTCATCCTCCAGCGCGAGCACGGCCGCAGCTCCTGGTTCTCGTTCACCATCATCCTGAATCCGGCGCGGCGCATCGATCGCGCGCGGGTGATGAGCGCGATGCGCGCCGGCGGCATCGGGTTTCGCATGATCACCGGCGGCTCGTTCCTGCGCCACGAGGCGGCGAAGTTCTTCGATTACGACGTCGTGGGCGACCTCGCGAACGCCGATACGGCGCACGATCACGGCTTCTTCGTTGGCAACCACCCGCGCGATCTGACGGCCGAGATCCGCCACCTCCGCGCGGTCCTTGACGAAGCGGCGCGGCCCGACGAACGTCGAACGTCGAACGTCGAACGACATGACTCGAGACATGACTAGGCTATCTCAAAGACCAGCTGACCTGCGCCGCGAGCGAGCGCGCGAGCGAGCCACGCGAACGGAGCGCGCCGGCGCCGCGGCGCGCGAGAGAGCGTGTTGGGAGTCCGAGGGGCGAAGCCCCTGCGGATAAGACATGACTAGCGTGCTCGTCACCGGCGGCGCCGGCTACATCGGTTCGACGCTCGTCCCGGCCCTCCTCGATCGCGGGTTCGCGGTCACCGTGGTCGACAACTTCATGTACGACCAGGACAGTCTCTCGGCCTGCTGCTACCACAAGGCGTTTTCGCTGGTCAGGGGAGACGTCCGGTCGATGGCCGTGATGCGGCCGCTGCTGAAGCAGGCCGACATCATCATCCCGCTCGCCGCCCTGGTCGGCGCCCCGCTCTGCGACCGCGATCCGCTTGCCGCCACGTCGACCAACAAGCAGGCGATCGTCGACATGCTCGCGGCGATCAGCAGGGAGCAGCGCGTGCTGCTGCCGATCACGAACAGCGGCTACGGCGTCGGCGAGGCGGGGAAGTTCTGCACCGAGGAGACGCCGATCCGGCCCGTGTCGCTCTACGGCCGCGACAAGGTCGAGGTGGAGCGGGCGCTGATGGATCGCCATCCGGCGGCGATCAGCTTCCGCCTCGCGACCGTGTTCGGCATGTCGCCGCGGATGCGGCTCGATCTGCTCGTCAACGACTTCACCTACCGCGCCTGCACCGATCGGTTCATCGTGCTCTTCGAGAGCCACTTCAAGCGCAACTTCATCCACGTCAGAGACGTCGCGCGCGCCTTCCTCCACGGCATCGACCGGTTCGACGCGATGAAGGGGCAGATCTACAACGTCGGGCTGTCGGACGCGAACCTGTCGAAGCGCGAGCTCTGCGACCGGATCGCGGCGCACGTGCCGGAGTTCGTCGTCCACGAGTCCGACATCGCCAAGGATCCCGATAAGCGCGACTACATCGTGTCGAACGACAAGGTGGAGAAGACCGGGTACCGGCCGGCGTTCACGCTCGACGATGGGATCGCGGAGCTGGTGAAGGGGTTCGCGATGGTCCGGAACCGCAAGTACTCGAACGTGTGAACCTGCGCAGCGCCCTCGAGTTCGCTCGGGCCATGGCCTTCGGCTCCGCTCAGGCCAGGCCTTTCTGGGTGCTGATCGTCAGCGGACTCATCGGGTTTCGCATCGGGCTCGTGGGATTTCCCACGTGGCACATGTGCATCGAGACGGCCCAGGTCGTCGCGGGGCTCGTCCGGTATCCGGCCGAAAACCCGTTCTACATCTACCACACGAAGCTCTGGTCGCTCGTCATCCAGACCTGCGCGGTGCTGCTGAGAGCCGGGCTATCGGAGATCACGCTGTCGCTCGCACTCAGCGGCCTGCTCGGCATGGTCAGCTTCCAGGCGCTGGCGATGGTGACCTACGCGATCAGTCGCGACGCGCTGGTGGCAATCGCCGCCGCGGTGGTCGTGTTCGCGAGCGGCGTGACCGACTACGGGTCGATTTACCCGGTGTGGCTCGTGGGGACCCATCACAGCTACGGGGCAATCGGCCTGTCGACCTTCGTGCTTGCCCTGGGCCTGATCGGCGCCGGATTCTACCGATCGGGCGCCTTTCTGCTCGGCATCGGGCCGGCGATTCATCCGTCGGTCGGCATCTGGGTGGGCTCGATTGCCGTCGGCGCGCTGGCCTGGACGTACGCCGGCATGCGCGACGAGGTGGGGCCCGCTCTCAAGTATTTCGCCGCCGGTTGTGCGGTGACGCTCCTGAGCGCCGCGGTCCAGTTCGCCTTCATCTACGACGTACCCAGCGTGGACCCCGCCGCAGTCGAGCGCGCGTTTTCGACCTTCGAGCGGCTCTGGGATGTCCATCGGCGCGCGCGGATCGAATTCGCCGACACAGGTGCCATGTTCAATCGCACGGTCGTCCCCGTCGCGCTCCTGTGGCTGATCGGTTTTGCGCGCGACCTGCCGCGGCCGGCCCTGTTCCTGCTGCGCGTGGCCGCGATGGCGGGCATCGTCAGCCTCGCCCTTGTGTTTCTCACCTGGCTGCCGCCGGACAGTATGCCGATGACGCTCTCGATGCTGATGCCGGCGCGGCTGCTCAACCTGAACATCGTGCTCATCGGGCCTCTTCTGATTGGTCTTGTCGCCGCCTACCGGCACCGGCGATCGGCCCAGGTGCTGCTGGTCGCGTTGCTCGCGGGTCTTCTGTTGACACGGAAGAGCCTGCTCTGGCGTTGGGTTGCCGAACGGGGCGGTCAGCCTTGGAACGTTCGCCTCGATCCGGTGCTGCTGTTCGAGGCCACGGCGCTGATGATCCTGTGCATCGCGCTCTGGCAGGCCACGCGGGAGCCGATCGTCCGTCGGGCCGAGCCCGGTCCGCCGGCGACCGCCGCGGGCTGGCTGTTTCACGCAGCGACCGCCGCTGTTCTTGCGATCGCGGTCGCACTGGGATGGCGGATTGCCGGAACCCGTTCCATTTTTCGCGACCGGACGAACGATCCCTTTTACCAGGCAGTGGCCGCCGATCGCCGCGGCCTGACGGTGACGGCCGGGTCGTTCCAGCTCGTCCAGCTCTACACACGCCGGCCGGTCCTCATCGATTCGGGTGCGCTCGACACGATGGTGTACGCGCCCGAGGGAGGTCCGGCGACCGCTCAGATCGTCACCGACGTGTACGGGATCGATTTCTATGATCCGCCGCGCGAGATGCGGAGCAGCTCGCTCATCCCGCACGACGCCAACCTGTTTACGTGGTCGCGGTCGCGCTTCAGTGCCCAACGCTGGCGGGAGCTGCGAAGAACCTATAATGTGTCGCAGATCGTGACGCGTTCGGATTACGAGCTCGATCTGCCGATGGTGGCTGAAGGCGACGGGCTTCGCCTCTACCGGATTCCCGACTGACATGCCGCTCGTATCGGTGGTCCTGTCGTTCCGCAACGAGGCGGAGAACATCCCGGCGCTCGTTGCGCGGCTGGCGGCGATGTTCGCGGGAGAACCGGTCGACTACGAGCTCATCTTCGTCAACGACGCCTCGACCGATCGATCGCTCGAGATCCTGATCAGCGAGCGCGAACGGAATCCACGGGTGAAGGTGCTGAACATGTCCAGGCGCTTTGGCGTCGCCGAAGGAGTGCTCGCCGGCATGGAGGCGGCGCGCGGAGACGCGGTCGTCTACATGGACGTCGACCTGCAGGATCCGCCGGAAGTGATCCCCGAGCTGATCTCACGCTGGCGGGCGGGATCGGACGTCGTGCACACCGTCCGCACCCGCCGCCACGGCGAAAGCCCGTTCAAGATGTTTGCGACGCGGATCGCCTACCGCATCATCCAGCTCGGGTCGGCGATCGAGCTTCCAGTGGACGCTGGCGACTTCAAGCTGCTCTCGCGCCGGGTCGTCGATCACCTGCTCAAGGTTCGCGAAGCGGACCCGTATCTGCGGGGACTCGTCGTCTGGCTCGGCTACCCGCAGGTGTTCGTTCAGTACGAACGCGACGCCCGGCATGCCGGCCGTACGCACTTCCCATTCTTCAGCCGGAATCCCTGGAAGACGTTCGCGCTGGGACTGACGTCGTTCTCGTTCATGCCGATCTACGTGTGCCTGATGCTCGCCGCGGCCGGGCTGGTCCTGGCTGCCGTGCTGGCGGTGATGGCGTCGCCGATGGCGAGCCTGCTCGTGTTCCTCTGGGCGCTGCTGATGGCGGCCGTCGCCACCGTCGGCGTCTACGTGATTCGTATCTACAAGGACGTGCGAGGCCGTCCGGCCTTTATCGTCGCATCGCGAGTGGGGTTCGAGTGACGCGTCTAGATGTCGCGCTCGTCAATCCTGGCAGCCGGACGCGCATCTACCAGTCGCTTGGTGCGCGCCTGACGGCCGTCGAAAACCCCGTCTGGGCGGGGCTGATGGCGAGCTTCGTCCGCCGGCGCGGCTACTCGGTCGAGATCGTCGACGCCGAGGCGGACGATCTGTCTCCCGAACAGACGGCGGCGCGGATTGCAGAGCTCGCGCCCCGGCTCGCGGCGGTCGTGGTCTACGGCCATCAGCCCTCGGCCTCCACCCAGAACATGACCGGAGCCTCCGCGGTGACGACGGCCATTCGCCAGGCGGCGCCGGCGCAGAAGGTGCTGATGGTGGGCGGGCACGTCGCGGCGCTGCCGGCCCGCACGCTGGCGGAGGAGGCGTGCGACTTCGTCGCCCGCGACGAAGGGCTCTACGCGATCGTCGATTTGATCGACGGCTTGCGCGCCGAGGCAGAACCGGATCTGTCGAAGGTGCGCGGCCTCGTGTACCGATCCGGCCAGGGCGTCGTCAGCAATCCGGCCGCGCCGCTGGTGATGGACGTCGAGACTGAAATACCTGGCGGCGCCTGGGATCTGCTGCCGATGGACCGGTACCGCGCGCACAACTGGCATTGCTTCGGCGATCTCGAGCGGCAGCCGTACGCGGCGATTTACACCACGCTCGGGTGTCCGTACCACTGTTCGTTCTGCTGCATCCAGGCGCCCTTCAAGGCGGGCGAGCAGGTTCTCGGCATCAAGGACACCGTCAACAGCTACCGCTTCTGGAGCCCGGCGCGCGTCGTCGAGGAGATCGACCTCCTCGTCACCCGGTATGGCGTCCGCAACATCAAGTTCGCCGACGAGATGTTCGTCCTCAACGCCCGCCACGTGCTCGGCATCTGCGATCTGCTGATCGAGCGCGACTACGGCCTGAATATCTGGGCTTACGCGCGGATCGATACCGTCAAGCAGGGCATGCTCGACAAGCTGAAGCGAGCCGGTTTCAACTGGCTCGCGCTCGGCATCGAGGCCGCCGACGAGAACGTCCTGATCTCGGTGGACAAGAAATACCGCGTCAGCGAGATTCACGACACCGTGCGGCGCGTGAAGGACGCCGGCATCAACATCATCGGCAACTACATCTTCGGGTTGCCCGAGGACACGCGCGACACGATGCAGCAGACGCTCGATCTGGCGCTCGAACTGAACTGCGAGTTCGCGAACTTCTACTCGGCGATGGCCTATCCGGGCTCGCCGCTCTACGAGCAGGCGCTCGGGCTCGGCTGGGCGCTGCCCGAGAAATGGAGCGGATACTCCCAGCATGCGATCGACACGCTGCCGCTGCCGACGCGACACTTGCCGGCGGGCGAGGTGCTCCGGTTCCGCGATCGCGCGTTCGACGTCTATTTCTCGCACCTTCCGTATCTGGCGATGATTCGCGCGAAGTTCGGCGAAGCCACCGTCGAGCACATCCGCCAGATGACCGCGCACCGCATCGAACGCCTGTACGCCACCGCATAATCGCGATGCAGCGCGGTTCCCGCATTTACGTCGCCGGCGGCGGGACGATGATCGGCCGCGCCATCGTCCGGCGGCTCGAGGCGGAAGGGCTGCAGCCGATTGCGGCTGACGAGGAACCGGATTACAGGGATCGCGCCGCGGTCGAGACGTTCTTGAGCACACGCCGGCCGGAGTACGTATTCGTCGCGGCAGGCGAGACGGCCGGGATTGCTGGCAACACGGCGCGGCCTGCCGACCTGATGACCGACAACCTGCTGGCCGCGGCCAATCTCATCCCGGCCGCTGCCCACCAGGGCGTCGCCCGGCTGGTGTATGTGGCCAGCTCGTGTATTTATCCGAAGCACGCGCCGCACCCTTTGCAGACGTCGTCGCTCTGGTCGGGACCGGTCGAGCCCACGAGCGCCGCGTACGCCACGGCGAAACTGGCGGGCGTCGTGTTGTGCGACGCGTTCCGGCGGCAGCACGCGAAGCCGTTCATCGCGGCGATTGCCGCCGATGCCTACGGGCCGGGCGACGACTTCAGCGCCGAGAACGCGCACGTCGTCGGCGCGCTGATCAGGCGTTTCGACGAGGCGATTCGGACCGGGGCGCCATTCGTCGAGGTGTGGGGATCGGGCGCGCCGCGGCGCGAGTTCATCTACGTGGACGACCTGGCCGACGCGTGCGTCTTTGCGATGGACCGTTACGACGGGACCGACGCGATCAACCTGGGGACCGGCGTCGACACCTCGATCGCGGAGGTCGCCGCGGAGGTTGCCCGCGTGGTCGGCTTTCGCGGGGAGATCAGGTTCGATCGCAGCCGGCCCGATGGCATGCCGTTCAAGGGACTGGATTCCAGCGTCCTCCACGGCCTCGGGTGGCGTCCGTCGTGGACGCTCGCCCGAGGGCTGGAGGAAACCTATCGCTGGTACAGGACGACGTCCGGCTGAAGCCGGACGCTACGCTACCGGATGTAGTACGACAGCCCGACCGAGACGTAGTGCGAGCCGTCGTCGTTCAGTGAGAAGCCTGCCTCGGCCACGAAGTCGAGATCATCGGAGATCGCGTACTCGATGCCGGGCACGAGATGCACGGTGGTAAAGTCTTCGCCCTGGTCGTCGTCGACGGACTCGATCGCGACGTCAAGCGCTCCGAAGAACTCGAGGCGGGGCGTCACGTGCGTGCTCGCCAGGAGCGTCAAATCGATGCCCGTCGAATCGGCGAAGGCATCGCCGCGCGCGAAGTGGAAGCCGGCGCCGCCCGACACGTCCCAGGCCCGGTTCTTGACCAGCCAGTATTCGAAGTCGCCGCCGAGGAAGTAGAGGCCGTCATAGAACGCCGCCTTGGCCTCCATGTCGAACCGAGGCGTGAAACCATATCCGAACCTGAGGCCGACACCGATCTCAGTGTCAGCGTCGTCGGGGAACACGAACATCGGGTTGACGCTCAACTTGAAGTTCCCGGGGTTGATGGTTTCGGCCGACTCCATGACGCCGAAGTCCTGCGCGCTCGCCGCTGCCGGCGCCAGCACTGCCACCACCGCCGCGATCGAGGCCAGTCGTCGAAAGAGCACATTGCCCTCCTTTTGCGGGCGAGGCCCGCAGTCAGGGAGGAGAGCAATGATTGTTCCGGTGGAAAACGAAGGGGGGAAAAGGGAAGCAGGAAGTCAGAAGTTGGCACCCTGACTTCCTACTCCCGGTCCAACGGCGGACCTGAAGGTCGCTCAACGGCGGACCTAAAGGTCCGCCCTACTTCTTTAACGTGACCCGCTGGACGCGCCAGTTGGTCATCTCGCCGACGAGCAGGTCGGTTTCGCTGCGGCAGTCGAGGGAGTTCGCGACGCCGAATTCCTTCGGCATCTTGCCGGCCTTGCCGAACTTGCCAACCACTTTGCCGTCGAGCGCGACTTTGTAGATCGCCGCGTCTTCCATGCCGTCGGGATCGCCGACGTGCGACACGTACAGGTACTGCGTGGCGCCGCGGGTGATGCACATCGCGAGCGGAGTGCCGACGTTGCCGAAGGTCGACTTGAAGTTGCCTTCCGAGTCGAACACCTGGATCCGCTTGTTGCCGGCGTCGGCGACGTAGACGTTGTCCTGCGCGTCGAGCGCGAGCGCCTCGATGCCGGCGAACTGGCCCTGGCCGTTGCCGGTGGATCCCCAGTGCTTGATGAAGCGGCCGTCTTTATCGAACTTCGCGATCGGTTGTTATTGCCGATGCCGTCCGCGACGTAGATATTGCCGGCCTTGTCCCACGCGACGTCGGTCGGACGGTTGAAGCCGGAGCCGGGCGTGCCGGATCCCGGCGCGCCCCTGCTGCCGACCACCGCGTCCGCCGCCACCGCCACCGCCGGCCTGCGGCGCGCCGCCGCGGCCATCAGGTGCTCCGCCGCGTCCGCCAGCGGCGCCACGGCCTTCGGGTGGCGGTCCACCGCGTCCCTCGGGTGCACCGCGTCCGCCAGCCGCCGGGGCTCCGCCAGGAGGAGGCGGCGGCGGAGGCAACAGACCGGACCCCACGATCCCGGCCGGCCCGGGCGATGCGCCTGGCCGGACGCCAATCGTTTCCGGCTTCCTGCCGAGGACGAGCGCGATGCGGCCGTCGGTGTCGAACTTCACGACCTGGTTCGCGCCGATGTCGATGGTCCAGACGTTATCCTGCGGATCGACGCGCAGGCCGATACGCCGCGTTGAACCCGTACACGTCCTGGCCGAGCTCGCGCACGAATTTGCCGTTCTGATCGAACTGGAAGAGCCGCGAGCCGCCGCGATAAGAACGTGCGGTTGTCGCCGAGCGTCGCGTACGGGATGGCCGGTCCGCGTGTAGACGAAGATCTGTCCCTTCGAGTTCGCGCCGACGCCGCCGACCTCGCCGACGTGGATGTCGAACGGCGTCCTGAGGAGATCGGCGTTGGTGTCGAACGCGATTTCCGGAACCGCCGATCTGAGCGACGAGCGAACCGCCGCCGCAAGGCAGCCGCCGCAACGACACGCCCCGATGAGCATGCGTTTCATGGCCGTTCCTCCTTACCTGCTCGCGGTGGTCGCTTGCGGCTTCAGCAGGATTTTCTGCGACCGCCAGTTGTTGATTTCGGCCGTGAAGATGACGTTCGGATCGCGGCAGTCCATCTGGTGGATCGTGGCGAACTCGCCGAGCGCCTTGCCGGCGCGGCCGAACTTGCCGACGATCGTGCCGTCGAGCTCCATCTTGTAAACCTCGCCGGTGATTTCGGCGCCGGCCGCCGGCGCGCTGTCGGGCCACGAGTTGGTCGAGTAGAGGTACTGCTTCCCGGGGTTCTTCGGGCCCGGCCCGCCCGACACGCAGACGCCCCACGGATTGCCGACGTTCGGTGTAGTTCGCTTTCCAGTTCAAGTCGTTGTCGAGCACCTGCACCCGCGCGTTGCCGCGGTCGCCGACGTAGACGTTGCCCTGGAAGTCGGTGGCGATCGAATGCGGCGTGTTGAACTGCAGGTTGGCGTTGCCGCGCGTGCCGACCGCCTTGACGAATCGGCCGTTCTTGTCGTACTTCACGACCCGCGCGTCGAAGTAGCCGTCGGACACGAAGATGTTGCCCTGCTGATCGAACGCGACGTCGGTCTGGCGTCCGAAGCGATATTTCTCGTTCCGGCCGTGGAACACGCCGCCGCCCGGCATGCTCGACAGCATCGCCACCGGATCCTCGCGGCGGCCGATCACCATCACGACACGGTTGCCGTCCGGGCTGAACTTGACGAGCTGATCGGTGCCTTCGTCGACCGCCCAGATGTTGTCCTGCGCGTCGACCCTCACCGAATGCGCGAACGCGAAGCCGTAGTTGTTGCGGCCGATCTCGCGGACGAACTTGCCGTCCGGCGCGTATTCGAACAATCGCGTCTCATACGCGCGATGGTAGATATAGATGTTGCCCTTCGAGTTCGTCGCGATGCCCATGTTCTCGCCGGTGTAAATCCCGGGAGCGTTCTTGAAGAAATTGGGCACCGACTCGTGCGGGATGACCGGCACGTTGGTGGCGGTGGCCCGGCTCTGTGCGGCGACCGGCTGTGAGGCCGTCGGCCAGACGAGCGACACGACCGCGGCAGCCGCGACCGCGCCGGCGAAGTAGATAAGACAGCGCTTCATTACATGCCCCCTCAAAACGTGTCAAGAAATCTGTCGTTCGTCGTTCGCGGGTTCTTCGATGCTCGTTCGTCGTTCGGCGAGCTGACGTGCGACCGACGAACGTCGAACGCCCGAGCGTCGAACGACACGGGTCCACGCGTAACTGCGGCAATCTACCTGAAAAACAGCACTGTTACCAGCAGGAAGACCGGCAGGAGCACGCCGCCGCTATAGAGCATGTACCCGCCGAAGCTCGGCATCTGGACGCCGCGGCTTTCGGCGATCGAGCGGACCATGAAATTCGGGCCGTTCCCGATGTACGAGTTCGCACCCATGAACACGGCCCCCAGGCTGATGGCCACCAGGACCTCATGCGATACGCCGACGACTTCGGGGGGCAGCCCCTGTCCTTGCGCGAGGGCCAGAAACGCGAGGTACGTCGGCGCGTTGTCGAGGAACGACGACAGCGACCCGGTAGCCCAGAAGAACTGCCACGGCTCGCGGACGCCGAGCGCGCCGCCGTTGGCCCGCAGCAGGTCGAGCGCCGGGATCATCGTCGCGAAGATGCCGGCGAAGACTGCGGCCACCTCGGCGATTGGATGGAAGCTGAAGTGGTTCGCGCGCCTGACGCTTTGCGCCGTCCACCACATCGACGCCGCGGCCAGCGCGATCATCGTTATCTCGCGCAGCGGCGCCGCCATCAGCGCCGCGGCCGCAAGGATCCCCGCGAGCCACCCAGGTTCAGGCCGCCGCGCACCCGCAGCGGCCGGATCGCCGCGCGGTCGCGTGCGAGGGCCGCGGCCGGCTCGCGCGCGTGCATCCGCGAATCCCACAGGAAGTAGATCAGCAGGAGGAGGCCGTTGGTGACGAACCACGGTACGGCGAGCCGGAAGGTCCATGCGAACGGCACGCCCTGCAGGTACCCGAGAAACAGCGGTGGATCGCCGAGCGGGGTCAGGCAGCCGCCGATGTTCGACACGATGAAAATGAAGAACACCACGGTGTGCACGACATGCCGGCGTTCGCGGTTCGTGTTCAGCACCGGGCGAATGAGCAGCAGCGACGCGCCGGTCGTTCCGGCCACCGACGCGAGCAGCGCGCCGGCGCCGAGGAACGCCGTGTTGACGAGCGGGGTTGCTTCGAGGTCGCCGTCCAGGAACACTCCGCCCGAGATCACGAACAGGGTGCCCAGCAGCACCATGAACGAGACGTAGTCGGATGCGTTGTGGCCGAGCGCGGCGGGCGCGTGCTGCGCGTACAGAAGGATGACCGGAAGACCGAGCACGATCGAGATCGCCAGCTTGCGTGCGTTCGATTCCCAGAAGTGCGGCGCGGACAGGGGCAGGACGGCGATCCCGAGCAGCAGCGCGACGAACGGTGCAATCCACCCGACAGACGGAACGAACGGCGCGTGATCCACGGGCAACTCAGGATATCATCCGGCTGTCCCCCACTCGATGCTGCTCTCGCGCCGTGCGTTCCTGGCTGGCGGCCTCGCGCTCGCCGCCGCTCCTCCCAATCTTTTTCAGGTCCCGCTCGGCAGGCCGCGGTTCCACTCGTCGCCATTCAGCCTGGGCGTCGCGTCCGGGAGATCCCTCGCCGGACGGTGTCGTGCTCTGGACGCGGCTCGCACCGGACCCCTTGAACGGCGGCGGCATGCCGCGCGGAACGCGTGACGGTCAACTGGCGGATCGCCGAGGACGATCGGCTGCAGAGGGTGGTGAAACGGGGCACGGCCGACGCCTCGCCGGCGCACGCGCATGCGGTGCACGTCGAAGCGTCCGGCCTGAGACCGGATCGGCCGTACTGGTACCAGATTCGACGCCGGCGGCGAAGAGAGCCCGATCGGCCGAACGCGCACGCTGCCCTCGGCCAGCGCGGTCGCGGCGCGCATGCGGTTTGCGTTCGTATCGTGCACGAACTTCGAGACCGGCTACTTCACGCCGCTCGGTCACCTCGCCGAGGAGGACGTCGCGCTGGTGTTTCATCTGGGCGATTACATCTACGAGGCGGCCGGCCGCGACGGCTTCGTCCGCCGGCACGCCGGAGGCGAGCCGCGGACGCTGGACGAGTACCGCGATCAGGTACGCGCAATACAAGACCGATGTCGATCTGCAGCGGGTGCACGCCGCGCTGCCATTCGCGGTCTACCTGGGACGATCACGAAGTCGACAACGACTACGCCGGCATCTACTCCGAGGAGCCGATGCCGATGGACGTGTTCCTGCAGCGCCGTGCGGCAGCGTATCAGGCCTACTACGAGCACATGCCGCTCCGGGCCGCGGCGCGCCCGCACGGCGGCGAGGCTGCATATGTACCGCGGGTTTCAGTTCGGCCGCCTGGCCTCGTTCTTCGTCCTCGATACCAGGCAGTACCGCAGCGACCAGCCATGCGGCGCCGGGCCGTTGTGCAGCGGCGCACTCGACCCGGCGACGACGATGCTCGGGGCGGCGCAGGAGCGGTGGCTCCTCAACGCGATGCGTCAATCAGGCACGCGGTGGACGGTCGTCCCCCAGCAGATCATGATGGCGAAGGTCGACTACGCGCAGGGGCCCGACGACCGGTACTTCATGGATCACTGGAACGGCTACGACGTGTCGCGCCGGCGGCTGCTCGAGGCGTTCGCGGCGCTGCCGTCGCCGAACGCCATCGTCCTGACGGGCGACATCCACAGCAACTGGGTCAACGATCTCAAGCTCGATTTCGCCGATCCGAAATCGCCGACGGTGGCGACGGAGCTTGCCTGCACGTCGATCAGCTCGGGCGGCGATGGCTCCGACCTGCCCGACAACATCAAGCCGGTCCTCGCCGAGAATCCGTTCGTCCGCTTCTACAACGGCCAGCGTGGCTACGTCACCTGCGAGCTGACCGCGAAGCAGGCGCGTGCCGATTTCAAGGTGGTCGAGTTCGTCACGGAGCGCGGCGCTCCAAACCGGACGCGCGCCTCGTTCGTCGTCGAAGACGGGCGGCCGGGAGCGGTGCCCGTGTAGTGGTCACGGAGCGACTTTCCCGCAGAGAAACAGAACTCCCAGGACTACCATTGATCCTCTGCGGCTCAGCCGCCACGCGGTTACTGCCCGAACCTCGGGTTCACGATGGTGTTGAAAATCGATCCGAACGTGTAGGTCAGTCCGACCTGCAGCTCGTACTCGTACCCGCTCTGCAACTGGCGCAGGCGCAGGAGCACCTCCTCGTCGGTCGCGTTGCGCTTCGGCAGCGAGAGCTGGTCGCGCAGCCGGGTCGCCGCGCCTTCGACGGTGAACGAGAGGCCTCGCGCGAGGCGGATCGAGACGTCGCTCTCGAGCTCCAGCCGATGACGGTCGAGACCGGGCAGAAAGCTCGACGCCTCGAACCGGAGCTTCCAGCGAACCCCACGGCTCGCGCTGGTCGAGCGTCACCGACGCTTCGTGCCGGCCCAGCGTGTCCTCGAACTTCCCGTACAGCGTTTCCTCGTTATACCAGGCGCGGTACGGGCCAACTGAATAGTTCACGGCGCAGCTGCCGGCGCGTATACGCGGAGTACGGGAAAAAATTGAATTCGATGGCCGGCGCCAGGTAGACCTGGCCATCGAGGTTGTTGAACGTCGACGACTCGAACTGGCCCATGCGTGCCGAACGACCAGTGATTGTCGATGCTCCGGACGACGAGCGAGTCGAGTTCCCGCTCGTCGCGGGTTGCGCGGAGCGGCTCCTCCTCGTCGAGATCGAAGTCCTCGCGCGAATAGTCGAACTCGGCTCCGACGGTAATCTTCCAGAGGTCGGTAATGCGGTCGGCGCCGAGCTCGGGCGGTCCATTGCGTTTCGCGGCTCGTTTCCTCTCCCTGAAACGACATGGCTGCCGCGAAGGCTCAAGACCCAGTTGTTCCACGGGTCGTCCGCCGGGCCGGTTCCGCTCCTGCGTCTCCGACTCGGACGTCGACCGACAGGTCGCGGCCGACGCCGCCGGCCACCTGATAGTTCAGTAGGCCGATGGTGATGGCACTTACGAGCATCCGCCGCTGCTGGTCCTCGGAGTCGCCCGCCTCCGTCGTCGCCCTCAACTGATGCTCGATGCCCGCGAAGCGCCCGTTGCCGATGAACGAGACGGCTCGTTCCCGCCCGCCGGCGCCGGTCGTGGAGGTGGTGACGATCACGTGCACGTCGGCTTCGCGCGGATCGCGGACGTACTCGACGAACTCGATCTCGTCGCGCATGAAATCCTGGAAACAGTCGTCGCGGCAGTCGAGGAAGACGCGGATCTCGGATCCAGGCTGGAGTTGAGACGGCTGGGCATCGAGCGCCGCCGGCAGCCCGAACCACATCACGAACAGCTTGACAGCGACTCGCAGCATTTCACTCCCTTCCCAGCAGAAACCAGGCTACGGCGCGGGCGTCGCGTTGACCTGGTACAGCACGATGCGCTCGTCTGACGCCACGCGCGCGAGCGCCGGGGAGGCTTCGATGATCGCGCGCTGCGCCGCCGTGTAGCCGTCGATATGCAGGAACACGTGCGTCACACCGAACGCCTTCAGGGCGGCGATCGCGGCGGGCTCGGGAAACGCGGCGAGCGCCTGAATATGCTCGTGGAAGCTCGCCGGCGCGAAGCCGCTGTAGCCGTTCAGCATCGGCCGAAAGTGCCGCGTCGAGTTGATCATGTACCTTGCGTTGCCGAACCATCCGAATCCTCCCGGCATCGGGAGCTCGGCCACGACGGCATGCGGATCGGAGGCGATCGTTTCGTACAGGGTCGAGACACCAGCGAACGGCGTGAGGTAGATCGGCGCAACCAGCGGTTCGAGGGTCAGCACCGCCAGAATCGCCGCGGCTGCCGCCGGCCATCGACGGGGCGGCAGCCGGGTCCGAAGGTCGGCGAGGCCGAAGGCCGCCAGGAATCCGACCGCCATCGTGCCGAGATAACCGAACCGCGACACCGCGCGGATCGCCTGGAGCAGCGGCACAGTCCGGTAGAGCCACTCGTAGCCAGGCAGTTTCGTGCCGAACGACAGCAGGACACCGCAGATCCCGAACGCCAGGCACATCCGCGCACGCGGATCACGCCACGCGATGCCCCGGGCCACGGCCACCGCGGCGAGGGCCATCGCCGCCAGGCCGGGAAACAGCGCCGCTCCCGTGAACCAGCGGTGGCTCCACGCGTTGAAATGCAGGCGTGACGGCGTCGACAGGTAGTCCTTCCACGACGCGGAAAACAGCTCGACGTCGGACAGCGAGCGCGCGCGCGCCCTGCTCGCGATGCACTTGCCAGTACCGGCTGCAGGTACGGCCAGAGCGCCAGCAGGCTGACGCCGGCGGCGAGCGCGAGGCAGGCGGCGACCGGGATGAATCGCTTGCCGATCCACTCGCGCGGCCGCGCCGCCGCCGCCGCGACGAGCACGAAGGCCGAAAACGTGAGCAGGTAGATCGACGCCAGCGATTGCAGCACGAACCAGATCGCCAGCTTCAGCGCGTGCCGTGCGTTCGGTTCGCGCAGGACCGCGTCCAGCGCCGCGAGCGCGAGCGGCAGGAACTCCACGTGCAGCGCCTGCAGATGGGGAAGCCGGGTCAACGTGTGCGCGTTGAAGGCGGCAACCATCCCGGCCGCGGCGCCGCCGGCCCAGCTGCCGGTCCAGCGCGCCGCCACGAGGCACGTCGCCCAGCCGGTCAACGTGAAGCCGGCGAGCAGCACCAGGTTGTAGACCAGCAACGTCGGCGCGCCCAGCCAGACGAGCGGCGCGCCGAGCACGCCCTGGACCAGCATCGCCTCCGAGTACGCCAGCGTGTTGCGTTCGGGAAAGAAGATGTTCGCGTCGAACAGGTGGAGCGGGTCGCGGACGATTTGATGCGCCACCCAGGCGAGGGCCCACTCGTTCAGCATCGCGTCGCTGTTGTCGTAGCGCGAAAGCGTCGCTGGGCTCGAGGCCAGCGGCCAGGTATGCACGATTGCCAGCAGCGCGAAGAACAGGAATGCCGCTCGCCGCGGGTGCAGGCGCACGACCGCAGCCAGCGGCTCGCCGAAAGCGGATCCAGCCGGCCCAGGCCAGGACGATCGGGCCGCCGCCAGCAGAACCGCGCCGCGGATCCATTCGAGGCCGCGGACCACGAGCAGCTTCCAAGCCGGCACGCGTTCCGGCGAGAGCTGCCAGGCAGGAACCGCGGCGAGCTCGGTCTGCTCGCGCACCGCCCACATCAGCTCGAACGGAGGAGGATCGCCCTGGTGAGCTATCTCGACGAGGACGAAGTGCGCGCCACGAGCGAGCCGGATTTCCGGCGCAGCGCTACCGTCGACCTGCACGGTCGCGGTTGACGCCGGCCGCAGCTCGAATCGGTAGAGTCCCTCACTGCAGAACCGTCAGATAGCCGAATGCGCGCGTGCCGGTTTGATTCTGGTTGGCGAAAGGCTGGGTGGTGAGCCCGCGGGTGACGTCGAGCGCCGCTCTCGCTGCCGCCGGCGCGAGCGACGCGCCGAGAACGGCCGCCGAAGGCGACGGCTGCCGCGCGTCTCATCGGGTGGGGTTACCGCGAATCACGGTCGAATCCTCGACAGTATAATCGCGCGCATGAAGACGTTTAGGCCCTGCCTGGCAGAGTTCCTCGGAACGTTCTACCTGTGCTTCGCTGGCATTTCCGCCATCCTGTGCAACACGCCCGAGGTCGGCGGCATGTCCGGCCTCCTCGGTATCGCGCTCGCGCACGGGCTGGCGCTGTCCATCGCCGTCAACGTGTTCGGCGGCGAGTCCGGCGCGCATTTCAATCCGGCCGTCACCGCCGGATTCCTGGTCACCGGCCGCATCTCACCCGCTCTCGCGCCGTGGTACGTCGTCGCGCAACTGGCTGGCGCGACCAGTGCCGCCGGCGTATGCCGCATGATTTTCCCTGCGGGATCGGTGGCCGCGACGACGCTCGGCCTGCCCCTGCCCGCGCCATGGGCAACGACCGGCGTCATTCTTCTCCTCGAGTTCGTCATGACGTTCCTGTTGATGACGTCGATCTTCGGAACTGCTGTCGACGATCGCGGCAGCGCGGTGAAAATCGGCGGCTTCGGCATCGGCCTGACGGTGGCGTTCAACATCCTGGCCGGCGGCGCCGTCACCGGCGCATCGATGAACCCCGCGCGCTCGTTCGGCCCGGCGCTCGAGATGATGCACTGGGAATGGCACTGGTTGTACTGGGTCGCCCCGATTGCTGGCGCCTGCGCCGCCGCGCTTCTCTACGAGCACGTGCTGCTGCGGCCCATGAATCCGGACATCAAGGAACCGAGGGCGATGAGGGCGTAGCGCCGTGGCAGGGCAGGACGGGCGGGAAGGGCAGGAAGGGTGAGGGGTTGGACGGGCGCCGCTCCTGCCCGATTACCCGAACGTCCGCCACCTGCGCGTCAGGTAGTCGCCGAACGTCAGCGCGAGCAGGATCCCCAGCCAGAAGACGCTGCCGGCGACGACGGCCCATGTCAGCCGGGTGCTGTACTTCACGTGCATGAAGAACAGGACGACGAGCGTCGCCTTGATGCAGGCGATCGCCAGCGCGACGACCGTGTTCAAGGCGCCGAGATCAATGAACGCCGCCTGGACGGTCAGGTAGGTGCCGACCATCAGGGCCGCGAAGATCAGGTAGTAGACGCGCGTCGGAACGATGTGCTCGGACACACTGGATAGTGGAATTTAAGATTTAAGATTTCAGATTTCAGATTGCGACTTCGCTGGAAATGGCCGCCCACTCGCCTCCGTGTCCTCCGCGATCTCCAAATCTTAAATCTGAAATCTGAAATCTTAAATCTCATGATCCACCGCTCATCCGTGTCTCCCGATCAGATACAGCAGCGGGAACAGGAAGATCCAGACGATGTCGACGAAGTGCCAGTACAGCCCGCTGATCTCGACCGGGCTGTAGTACTCGCGGCGTGATCGTGCCGTTCCACGCCCACCACAGCATCCACGTCAGGATCCCGAGGCCGATGACCATGTGCAGCGCGTGCAGGCCGGTCATCGCGAAGTAGAGCGAGAAGAACATCTGCGCGTGACGCGGACAGCGCCTCCTCTTCGAAGTGGAACGACGCGCCCGGGCACGTGGTGCTCGGTGAACTTGTGGTGCGTACTCGACCCCTTGATGCCGAGGAACACGCGCGCCCAGGAGCATCGTCAGCACCAGGAACAGCATCAGCCGGCGCCGCTCGCCCATCTGCGCGGCGTGCACGGCCAGCGCCATCGTCAGGCTGCTGGTGATCAGCACGGCCGTGTTGATCGTGCCCAGCGCGATGTCGAGCGTGTGGCTGGCCGCGGCGAACGCGTCCGGGTACCAGCCGCGATAGATCGCGTAGGCGGCGAACAGCGCCGCCGAAGAACATCACCTCGGTGACCAGGAACACCCACATCCCGAGCGTCGCCGCTTCGTGCTGCTGCTCGAGGTTGTCGAAGTGGTGCGCGAGCGCCGGGTGGTGCTCGACGTGCGCCGGGCTCGCCGACGCTTCAGGCAACATGGCCCTCCACCTCGGTCGGATAGTCGTAGGCGTCCCAGGTCACGACCGGCGTCTCGGCGAAGTTCTCGGTCGGCGGCGGCGAGGTGGTCGTCCACTCCAGCCCGACCGCGCCCCACGGGTTCGACGCCGGCGATCCGGCCGTAGCGCAGCGACCAGAGCAGGTAGATCAGCGGCAGCAGGTAGCCGACGCCCAGGATCGACGCGCCGGCCGACGACATCACGTTCAGCACCTGGAACTCCGGCGGGTACGCGTGATAGCGCCGCGGCATGCCGAGGTAGCCGAGCGACGAACTGCGGGAAGAAGGTCAGGTTGAAGCCGACGAAGATGATCACCGCGCCGACCTTGGCCAGCAACTCGGGGTACATGCGGCCGCGTCATCTTCGGCCACCAGTAGTGCAGGCCGCCGAGGTACGCCCATGATCGTGCCGCCGACCATGATGTAGTGGAAGTGCGCGACGATGAAGTAGGTGTCGTGCACGTGCACGTCGAGGCCGACGACGGCGAGGAACAGCCCGGTCAGCCCGCCGATGGTGAACAGGCCGATGAAGCCGAGGGCGTAGAGCATCGGCGTCTCCCACGAGATCGAGCCCTTGTAGAGCGTCGCCGTCCAGTTGAAGACCTTGATCGCCGACGGGATGGCGACGAGGAAGCTGAGGAACGAGAAGATCAGCGCGGCGTAGACCGACTGGCCGGCCACGAACATGTGGTGGCCCCAGACCAGGAAGCCGAGCACGGCGATGGCGAGGCTCGCGAAGGCGACGAAGCGTGTAGCCGAAGATCTGCTTGCGGCAGAAGCGCGGCGACCAGCTCGCTGATCACGCCCATCGCCGGCAGGATCATGATGTAGACCGCCGGGTGCGAGTAGAACCAGAACAGGTGCTGGAACAGCACCGGGTCGCCGCCGCAGCGCGGGGTCGAAGATGCCGAGCCCGAAGACGCGCTCGACCGCGACCAGCAGGAGCGTGATGGCGAGCACCGGCGTGCCGAGCATCATGATGAGGCTGGTGGCGTAGAGCGACCAGACGAACAGCGGCAGCCGGAACCAGGTCATGCCCGGCGCGCGCATCCGGTGGATGGTGACGATGAAGTTGAGGCCGGTGAGGATCGACGAGAAGCCGGTGATGAAGATGCCGAGCGCCGCCGGCATCACCTGCGGTCGTCGAGTACGCGCTGCTGAACGGCGTGTAGAACGTCCAGCCGGTGTCGACGCCGCCGGTGACGATCGCGTACAGCGTGAAGAGTCGCGCCGATCATGAAGATGTACCAGCTGCGCAGGTTCAGCTTCGGGAAGGCGAGGTCCTTGCGCGCCGATCATCAGCGGCACGAGGAAGTTGCCGAGCGCCGCCGGGATCGACGGGAATCAGGAAGAAGAAGACCATCACCACGCCGTGCATGCGTGAAGAGCTTGTTGTAGGTGTCGCGGTCACCAGGTCGCCGGCCGGCGTCAGCAGCTCGAGGCGGATCAGCACGGCGAACGCGCCGCCGACGAAGAAGAAGAGCGTGACGCGACGAGGTAGAGGAGCGCGATGCGCTTGTGGTCGAGCGTCAGCAGCCACGAGCTCGACGCCGTAGCCGACGTTGAGGTAGTGGCGCGGCGGCAGCAGGAGCGGGTTCGTGCTCGGCATGACGTTAGCGGGTGGACGTCTCCTCCCCGTGACGGCGTGTTCTCGCCCGGTCGCGGCCCGCCGGAATCGGGCCGCAGCGACAGCGGCGCCGATCCGGTCTCGAGCGCGCTGCAGGTACGCGATCAGCTCGCAGCAGCTGTTCCTCGCTCGACCTGCCCCTGATAGGTCGGCATGATCGGCTGGAAGCCGGCCACGATCTTCGTCGTCGGGATTGAGGATCGACTCGCGGAGGTAGGCCTCGTCGACGACGACGGTCTCGCCCGATCTGCGAGCGTCACGGTCTTGCCGAACAGTCCGTCGAGCACCGGGCCGCGGCCCTGCGCGTCGCGGCGATGGCAGGTGATGCAGGCGAGATCGCTGGAACAGCTTGCCGCCCGCGGACGCGAGCGATCCTTCGGCCTGCGCCGCCGCCCAGCCACGTCTGGTACTCGCTCGGCTCCATGCACGACCACCTAGCCGATCATCCCCGAGTGCTGCGTGCCGCAGTACTCGGCGCAGAACAGGTGATAGCTGCCGGGCTTGGTCGCCTCGAACCAGACGTGCGTGTAGCGGCCCGGCACCACGTCCTCCTTCACGCGGAACGCCGGGACGAAGAGATGTGGATCACGTCCTCGGAGGTCATGATCAGCTTGACCGGCTGGCCGACCGGGACGTGCAGCTCGTTGATCTCGCGCTGCGCCGTCGAGGTGCTGGAACTTCCACATCCACTGCTTGCCGACGACGTAGATGTTCAGCGTGTCGGCCGGCGGCCGGGCCATCGCGAAGAACACGCTGGCGCCCCAGACGAACATGACCAGCACGATGACGCAGCGGGATCACCGTCCAGGTGATCTCCAGGACGAGACCGCCTTCGATGCGCGCGCCGACGCTGTCGGGGGCGCGGCGGCGGAACTTGACCGCGAAATAGACGATCAGGCCCGCGATCAGCAGCGAGAAGAAGGCCGTGAGGCCGACGAGGAAGAAGTACAGCGCATCGACGCGGGGCGCCATCGTCGAGCGGTATCAGGGAAGAGAGGGGTGCCGGGCCACATAGCTCGATCTGCAGGGTGCCGGTCGAAGCTCAGGTGCTGGATGGATCCGTAGGGTGCTTGACGAGTCGCGCGGCTGGCCCCCGCGCGCTGCGACCGTTCGCGACGCAGCATGACGAAAATGAATGCGCCGAGCGCCAGGACGGTCGCGGCGCCGGCGATGCGCAGCACGCGCATGACGACGAGGCCGTAGCGGCCGGTCATCGGGTCGTAGTGGTAGCAGTAGAGCAGCAGCTGCGTCGACCGGCGGTGCCGATCCGTCCCTCGGAGGCTTCGACCAGCGCCAGCCGCAGGTCGCGCGGCCCGTAGTCGAGGCCGAACAGATACCGCGCCAGCCGGCCGTCAGGCGTCAGCACGACGATCCCGGCGGGATGCGCGAACTGCTGCGTCTCGTCGTCCCACGTGTAGCGGAAGCCGGCCGCCTGCGGTCAGGCGCTCGATCGACGGCTGATCGCCGGTCAGAAAATGCCAGCCGCTCGGCCGCGGCCGGCCGATCGTAGCGTTGCAGGTATTCGGCTTTCTTCCTCGCGGCCAGGTCGGGTTTCTCGCGCGGATCGAAGCTGACCATCACGAGCTCGAAGTCCGTGCCCGCGTCGAGCGACAGCGACGCCGAGCGTGCTCGTGATCGAGCTGAGGATCATCGTGCAGAGCATCGGGCAGTCGTAGTACACGAACGCGAGGACGACCGGCTTGCGGCCGAAATAGTCGCCCAGCCGTACCGATCCGCCCCTGGTCGTCCCTGAACTCGCACGTCCAGCGGCACGCGCTCGTCGAGCCGCTGATCGAACCCGACCTCCCGCACGGCCCGCGGCATCGACCGACGCCGCGCATCCCCGGCTCGCGGCGGTAGCCGGCGGCCGGCGCGCCGGTCATCTGGGCGAGACGGCTTCGCTGAGCGAACGCACAAGAGGACACGAAGGACACGAAGGCCAGAAGACACGGTCAGACGATGGCGTATCTGGCGTGCTCACTTCTGCTGACTCTCCGGCTGTCGAACGGTACCGGCAGGCCCTCTCTGCACCGTCAGTCTTCATCGCCTCGCCGATCGGAATCCGCACCGCGCCGGCTCTCGCGGTTGACCCACGTGTAGCCGTCGAGCATGCGTCTTCCTGTGCGCGGAGCTCCGCAGCGTCCTCTCTCGGGTTGCACCTGGAGCCGCGGCTCCGGCGGCACGCGCGGCTCGCCGGTCGCCAGCGAGCGACGCCGGTCCGTCGCTGCACGCGCCTCGCGGTCGTCGAAGTACCTGAAGAGGCACCCACACCGCGACGATGGATGACGATGGCGACCGCCAGCAGCGCGCCGGCAAACCCGAAGATCGCGCGGATGTTGACGTCGCTCTCTTCGTGATGCGACCGTCGGCTTGTCGATCGACTCGCAGCGTGATCGCGAGCGTCGCTCATGATCGCGACGCTCCTGCGTCTGCTCGATGATCGGGCCCAGCGCCTCGTCGAACTGCGGATCGTGCAGCGGCAGCAGCGCGCGGCCGCGGAGCTGCCAGATGAAGCAGCCGAGCCAGACGCAGCCGAGCGACAGCGGCAGGAGCACGTCGAGCCAGCTGACCGCGAACCCGTCGCGGTGGAACTCCGGCGCGACCAGCCAGAACAGGTCGATCAGCCGTGACGACGATCACCCCGACCGCCACCTTCACCAGCAGCTGCGGGCTCCGCTTGACCGCCCGCGACAGCAGGAGCAGAAACGGCACGGCGAAGTGGAAGACGACCAGCGCCGATGCCGATCACGCGCCAGCCGGTGAGAGCCGGCGCGTGTACCAGGTGATCTCCTCCGGCAGGTTGCCCGACCAGATGATCAGGTACTGCGAGAACGAGAAATACGCCCAGAGCATCACGAAGGCGAGCATCAGGTTGCCGAGATCGTGAAAGTGCGCGGGCACGACAAGGCGTTCAGCGGTTCGCGGCGGCTGAGCCACGCCAGCGCGATGATCAGGAAGGCCAGCGCGGTGAGCCCCTGCCCGCCCATGAAGAGCACGCCGTAGATCGTCGAGAACCAGTGCGGATCGAGCGACATCACCCAGTCGAACGACGCGAAGGTGATCGTCAAGCCCGTAGGCCACGAGGCCGCCGCCGCTCAGCATCTGCATGCGCTGGGCGATGCGCGGGTCGCCGGCTGCGATCCTGCTCCAGCGACCAGCGGTTCAGGAAATAGGCGATGGCGTTCCAGACGGCGAAGTAGAGGGCCGCGCGGACGAGGAAGAACGGCGTGTTCAGGTATCGCGCCTTGTGCCGCAGGATCGGATCGGCGTCGACGACGTCGTGGTGCGTCCACTCGTAGAGATGATGGCAGGCCCAGAAGCAGCGGCAGAAAGAGGAGCGGTCAGGACCGGCAGCACGCGCGACGCCGCGCCGACAGACGCGGCGTGTGACCACGCCCCAGGCGCCGCCCGACAGCTGGTGGATCATGCCGAGCGCCAGCGCAGCCGAGGGTTGCGCCGAGCAGCAGCATGAACGCCATCAGGTACGACTGGAAGAACTGGCGGCGATCGACGAACAGGCCGACCAGCGAGACCGCGGCTCCCGCGCCGCCCGCGATCAGCAGCTGCCGCTGGTAACGCGCCAGCTCCGGGATCAGCCGGTCGGCGATTCAGGTCCAGCCGCATTACTTGCTGGCCTCCAGCCGGGCGCGCTCGGCCGGCGGGATGTCGTTGATCGAGGCGGCCGCGCTCAGCCTGCAGCGCCCGCAGGTAGGCCGCGATCGCCCAGCGATCGCTGACCTTCACCTGCGCGGCATGATCGGGCATCGCGCCGAAGCCGTTGGTGATCACGTCGAAGAAGTGGCCGACCGGCGAACTGCGCAGGCGTTCTCGTCGGTGAGATCGGCGGCCGCGTGTAGCCGCGCTTGACGACAATGCCGTCGCCCCCGCCGGTCCGCCCGTGGCATGGCGAGCAGAAGGCGTTGAATGCGCTCCTGCCCGCGTGCCATCACCGCATCGTCGATCGGGAACGGGAAGACGTCGGCCGGCTGACCGTCAATTGCCCGTGTACAGCAGTTCGTCGTCGCGCAGCTGCCCGCGAGCGACCGTTCCCGCGACCGGCGGCCGCGACGCCGTGTTGTCGGCGAAGAACGACGACTGCCTCGAGCGGCTGTACTTCGGCTGATCGTGCATGTCCTGTCTGCATGCCGGCCGACGAGGACGCAGAGGGAGCAGGACGCGAGCGCAGAGCGCGCAGAGGCGCCGAGGCGCTAGAGCGCGACAGTCGACACCTCCCTCGGCCCGAGCGTTTCCAGGAATCGGCGCGTCTCTTCGAGCTCGAATTTCGGGTCGCGCGCCTCGATGCACAGGAAGAAGCGGTTGCGGCTTGCCAGCGCGAAGCGCGGGACGTTGAAGACCGGGTGATACGGCATCGGCAGGCCGTTCAGGGCCAGCATGCCGAGGACCGCCGACAGCGCCGCTGCCAGGATCGTGCACTCGAACGTCACCGGGATGAACATCGGCCACGCGTTGAACGGCTTGCCGCCGATGTTGAGCGGGTAGGCGATGCCCGCGGCCCAGTACTGCAGGAGGTAGCCGCCGATGCAGCCCACCAGGCCGCCGATCAGCACGATGAGCGGCAGCTTCGTGTGATGGATGCCGAGCGCGTCGTGCAGCTCCTCGATCGGGAACGGCGAATACGCGTCGACGCGCCGGTAGCCCTCGAATTGCGCGCGGTACGCCGCGGCGACGAGCGCGTTCGGATCGTCGAACTCGGCCATCAGGCCGTGGATGGTCGGTGTGCGCGTGGCCACCAGTTCACGCCTCCCGCACGTCTTCGTCGACGCGGGCCGCCGGCAACAGCGTCCGCATTTCGAAGATCGAAATCATCGGCAGGAACCGCAGGAAGAGGAACAGCAGCGTCAGGAACAGGCCGATCGTGCCGAAGTAGGTGGCGAAGTCCCAGATCGTCGGCGAGAAGCGGCCCCACGACGAGGGCAGGAAGTCGCGGTGCAGGCTGGTGACGACGATCACGAACCGCTCGAGCCACATGCCGATGTTGACGACGATCGACAAGGCGAACAGCGCCGGCACGCTGGTGCGCACGCGCTTGAACCAGAGCACCTGCGGCGAAATCACGTTGCAGAGGATCAGCAGCGCGTAGGTCCACCAGTACGGCCCGGTGATGCGGTTCCACAGCATGAACGTCTCGTACTGGTTCTGCGCTGTACCACGCGATGAACGCCTCCGTCATGTAGCCGTAGGCGACGATCAGGCCGGTCACCAGCAGCACCTTGGCCATGTTCTCCAGGTGGCGCATGGTGATGAAGTCCTCGAGCCCGTAGAGCGCGCGGATCGGGATCGACCAGCGTCAGCACCATCGCGAAGCCGGAGAAGATGGCGCCGGCGACGAAGTAGGGCGGGAAGATCGTCGTGTGCCAGCCGGGAATGATGCCGACCGCGAAGTCGAAGCTGACGACGGTGTGCACCGAGACGACCAGCGGCGTCGCCAGCCCGGCGAGCAGCAGGTAGGCGGTCTCGTAGCGATGCCAGTGGTGCGCGGAGCCGCGCCAGCCCATCGCCAGGATGCCGTAGATCATCCGGCCGGTTCTCGACTGCGAGCGGTCGCGCAGCGTCGCCAGGTCCGGGATCAGGCCGACGAACCAGAACAGGAACGACACGAGCGCGTAGGTGGAGACCGCGAAGACGTCCCAGACGAGCGGGCTCCGGAACTGCGGCCAGACGTCCATCGTGTTCGGATACGGCAGCAGCCAGTAGGCGAGCCACGGCCGCCCGGTGTGGAACAACGGGAAGATGCCGGCGCAGGCGACGGCGAAGAGCGTCATCGCCTCGGCGAAGCGGTTGATCGAGGTCCGCCACTTCTGCTTCAGCAGCAGCAGGATCGCCGAGATGAGCGTGCCGGCGTGGCCGATGCCGATCCACCAGACGAAGTTGGTGATGTCGAACGCCCAGCCCACCGGCTGGTTGTTGCCCCAGATGCCGATGCCCTCGACGACCAGGTAGGACAGCGACAATCAGCAGCATGGCCGAGCCGGCCGACGACGACCGCGAAGCCGGCGTACCAGCCAGAGCGGCGTGCGCTGCGTCAGGACGATCGAGGTGATCTTGTCGGTGATCGAGCCGAAGGTGTGCCCCGGCGCGATCACCGGCGCGATCGGCCGCCGCGGCGGTGCGCGCGCGGGCGGCTTCGGCGTGGGTCTGCGGCAGGGCGGCCACGTTATTCACCAAGCTCGGGGTTGACGTTGCGGATCGCGGCGAGGTACGTCGTGCGCGGCCGCGTGTTGAGCTCCGCGAGCAGCGCGTAGTTGCGCGCCTCGGCCTGCAGCCGCGCGACGCGGCTCGACGGATCGTTCAGGTCGCCGAAGACGATCGCTTCCGTGGGGCAGGCCTGCTGGCAGGCGGTCTGGATCTCGCCGTCGCGCACGCGCCGCCCTGCCTTCTCGGTTTCGATCTTCGCTTCGTTGATGCGCTGCACGCAGTAGGTGCACTTCTCCATCACCCCGCGGCTGCGCACCGTGACGTCGGGGTTGCGGCCGAGCTGCAGGCTGGGCGTGTCCCAGTCCTGATAGAGGTGGTAGTTGAAGCGGCGGACCTTGTACGGGCAGTTGTTCGAGCAGTACCGCGTGCCGACGCAGCGGTTGTAGACCATGTCGTTCAGCCCCTCGTGGCTGTGAACGGTGGCCGCCACCGGGCACACGACCTCGCACGGCGCGTTCTCGCACTGCATGCAGGGCACCGGCTGGAAGTACGTCTCCGGGTTCTCTCCGCTGCCGCGGTAGTAGCTGTCGACCCGGAGCCAGTGCATCTCGCGCCCCTTCAGGACCTGCTCCTTGCCCACCACCGGGACGTTGTTCTCGGCCTGGCAGCCGACCATGCACGCGTTGCACCCGGTGCACGCGTTGACGTCGATCGCCATTCCCCACTTGTAGCCTTCGTAGACTGTACTCGGGGTGCAGCGTCAGCGTCCGCGGTGGCACGTGATGCCCTTCGTGGACCACGTGCGGGTCTTTGGCGAACTCCTCGCGGGTCACGGCGCGCACCATCCCGCGCCCTTCCATCAGGTGGTGGTACTGAGTGCAGGCGAGCGAGTGCTCGTCTCCCGTTGTCGCCACCTCGACGCCGCGGCCGATCCACAACGCATCGGCCGGGCGGATCGCGTAGGCACTGAAGCCGGCACCGGTGCCGACGCTGCCCGCGCGCGTGCGGCCATAGCCCAGATGGATGGTGACGCAGTCGTCAGGGTGGCCCGCGACCACGAACAGCGGTCCACGCACGGTCCGGCCACGGAATCGGAGCTCCACGACCGGTACGTCGACGCGGCCGCGCTCGCCTCCAGACATCGACACCCGGATCGGATCGCGTCCAGCGAGGCGTTCGGCGGTCGCCTGGCTGACGATCACCGCGTTGTCCCAGGTCAGCTTGGTAATCGGCTTGGGCAGCTCCTGGAGCCACCCGTTGTTCGCGAATCGGCCGTCGAGCACGGCCGGATCGGTCCGGAAGCCGACCTCGAACCCGCCCGCCTCTCCCGTGGCGGACGGCGGAAGAACGGCAGCGAACCCCGCGGCCACGGCGGGCGTTTTCGGCGCGAACGGCCGTGTCGGGAACGACTCCGTCGTGCAGCCACTTCCGCCACGCTCGTTCAAACGCCGGGTCGACCGCGTCCTCCGCACCCTGTGCACCTTGTGCAGCCTGTGCACCTTGCGCACCCTGTGCACCTCCCTTGGTCCGCGCCATCCAGTGCTCGCGCACGAGGTCGTACGGCGTCTTCTCGGGCGTCTCGCTCATCGCGCCGACGACTTCGTGGGCCGAGCGGCCTGAATAGAGCGGAGCGATCAGCGGCTGCACGATCGACACCGTGCCGTCGAATGCCCGTGCATCGCTCCACGACTCGAGGAAATGCGCTTCGGGGATGTGCCAGTGGCAGCGCGCCGATGTCTCGTCGACGTGCGGGCTCAGATGCACGCGCAGGGGCACCTTGTCGAGTGCCGCCGCGAAGTCGAGATCCGCCGGCGCCGTGTAGACCGGATTGCCTCCCACGATGACCAGGATGTCGACGCTGCCGGCGTTCATCTCGCCCGCGAGGTCGCGCAATCCCTGAAGCTGATCGGTCGGCGCCGCTTCGATCGGCTCGCTGTAGATCACCGTGCGCCCCGCGTTGCCGAGCGCCTGGTTCATCGCGTGCGCCAGCGCGTGAACGGCCGGCGGCTGCGTCTCGCCGGCGATCACGACGCTCGAGCCGCGGTGCGCCTGCAGATCCTTCGCAACGGCGGCGATCCAGCGCATGGCGCGCTCGGACTCGTTGCCGACGATGCCGCCGGCCGGGGCGACGCCAAGCGTCGACGCCAGCTGCCGCGCGATCATCTCCACGTCGCTCGGCTTCACGGGCAGCCGGTGATCCGCCCGCGCGCCGGTCGACGTCGGCATCGTCTCCACGGCGTACAGGCGGTTCATGCGATCGGCCTGCTCGGGCCGCCGCCGCGCCGCGAACTCGCGCGCGTACCGCAGGCTGCCCGGGCCGCACGCCAGGAAGTCCGCGTCGAACGCGACGATGACGTCGGCCTGCGCGATGGCATAGCGGGTCGAGACGTACTCGCCGAACGCGAGCCGGGCGCCGGCGCGCGCGTGGTCGGCGCCTGCGGCGTCCCACTGATACCACTTGGCCTGTGGCAACCGCGCGAGGACGTCACGCAGCTGTGCGCCTAACGTCGGCGAGGTGACCGTTTCCGTGAGAATCCTGAAGTTCGCGCCCTGCAGCGGCGCCTGGGCCGCGAGCGCGTTGCGCAGGACCGCGAGGAAGGACGGCCACGGACGAATCTCGCCCAGGTTGGTGACCGCGCGCGCGCGATCGGGATCGTACAGGTCCAGGATCGCGGCCTGGGCGAAGACGTCGGTGGCGCCGAGGTTATCTGGGTGATCGGGATTGCCCTCGATCTTGGTCGGGCGTCCCTCGTGGCTTTCCACGAGCAAACCTGAGGCGACGCCGCCGACCGTCATCGCGGTCGCGTAATAAAGCGGCCGGCCGGGAATGATGTCTTCGGGCTGGCGGACATAGGGGACGATCTTCTCGAGGGGCTGCCGCGTGCAGGCGCCGGCGCCGGCGAGCGCCAGCGAAGCGCCCATCACCTTCAGAAACGTGCGTCGCTGGACCGGGTCTGAAATCGCCTCCACTTGCGACGGGAACTCGTTGTAGAGCTGTTCGAGGAACGCGGGGTCTTCCGCGAGCTCGTCGAGCGTCCGCCACCAGCCTTCGCGGCTCCCTGAACGAGCGTCGCCGCTTCGTCCCTCGTCTCTCATTGGTGACACGTCGAACAGGACTCGAGTTTCTGGATGCCGGTACTCGGCCACGAGCTGCCTGCCCACCGCGATCTGATCGGCGGGCGGTCGGTACGCGACGGAAAACACCTGGCTGCGCGGGCGTACGTAGCGCTCGGGGCTGCGGTGGCAGTCGAGGCACCATTCCATCTGCAGCGACTGCTCCTGCCAGGTCAGCGCCATCCGGTCGATCGGGCCGTGGCACGTCGTGCAGCCCATGCCCTTGTTCACGTGGATGCTGTGGTCGAAGTGCACGAAGTCGGGCAGATCGTGGACGCGCGTCCACTCCAGCGGCTGGTTGGTCTCGAAGCTGGCGCGGACGGGTTCGAGGAACGGGCTGTTGGCGAAGATCTCGCCATGGCAGTTCAGGCAGGTCTTGGTCGGCGGAATCCCGGCGAACGGCGAGTCTTCGACCGACGTGTGGCAGTACCGGCAATCGATCCCGTTGCCGCCGACGTGCCGCTCGTGACTGAACTGGATCGGCTGCTCTCGAGCGACCTGCGCGTCGGTGATCCACGGCGATCGATGGACCTGCGCGATCAGCCAGAGCAGTCCGGCGGCGATGAAGAGCGTGCCGAAGATGCTGACCCGGGAAATCGTGTTGGTGCTGCGGTGAAAGATCTGCGCCATTCCAACGTCACGCGCGCGTGATGAACTGACGGAGCTTAACCCGTTTGCCCCGAAAGCGCGATTCTTATTTTGTGAAACATTTCACGTAATTGTCCAATCAGGCCTGAAACTCAGGCATTTCTGCGCTGATGAGCTATTCGGCGGCAAATCCCCCGGCTACCCGGCCGGCCAGCCCTCAACGGTCGCGCCGGCGCGCTTGACGATCACAGCCGGCGGAGGTCAGGATGCGGTGCATGTCCGACCGCAAGTACCGCCAGCGCGGTTACCAGGATGAACCGCGCGACCCCACCCCGCGGCGCGAAAAGAAGGTTCCCGAGCAGAAGGCACCGGGCCGCCCGCTCCAGAGCGAATCGGGCCCCAAGACGCCGAACCTCATGAGCGCGCACGAAGTGTTCCGGTGCGCCCGGTGTGGGAATCGCCTGCCGACTCCGGTCGAGCCGGACAGCCGCTGCAACCGATGCGGCACCGATGTCCACAGCTGCATCAACTGCATGTCGTTCGACACGAGCGCGCGGTGGGAGTGCACCCAGCAGGCCCTGACGGCGCGCGTCAGCCCGAAGGACGAGCGAAATGTCTGCACCTTCTTCTCGCCGCGCACGACCGTCGAGCGCCAGACGAGCACAGCCGGCCCCACCGAGCGCCCGGCAGGCGTTTGATGACCTGTTCAAATAGCTGAAACAGCGAGGACGCAGAGGACGCAGAGGCGCGGACGCTGAGGCGACTGGGACTGGCTGATCGGCTTTAATAGTCACGTATGGGATTGATTTCGGCTGCCGATCAAGAGCGTCTCCGTGAGGACTTCGCAAAGCTGACGAGGCCGGTGCGCCTGCTGTTCTTCACGCAGGCAGTCGGCTGCGAGACGTGCCACATCACCCGCCAGGTACTCGACGAGCTCCCGCCCCTGTCGGACAAGATCGCGATCGAGGAGGTGAATTTCGTCCTCGAAGCCGAGAAAGCCACGCAGTACGGCATCGATCGTGTGCCGGCAATCGCGGTGACTTACGTCGACGGCGAAGCGCAGAAGGATTCCCGGATCCGGTTCCTGGGCACGCCGGCGGGGTACGAGTTCATCTCCCTGATCCGCGCCGTCCTGCTCGCCGGCGGCGGCCGTCCGTCCGATTTGTCCGAGGCAGGCCGCGGCCGGCTCGCTCTGGTCGACCGACCGATGACGCTGCAGGTGTTCACGACGCCCACCTGACCGCACTGTCCGCGGGCGGTCATGCTCGCGCACGAGATGGCGTTCAACAGCCCGCACATCACCGCGTTCGCGGTCGAAGCCACGGAGTTCCCCGACCTGGCCCGCCGGTTTCGCGTGTCCGCCGTCCCGAAGACGGTCGTCAACGGCGACACCGAAGTGCTCGGAGCGCTGCCGGAACCGGCATTCATCGCACAGGCGCTCGGCGAAAACCCGGACCCTTCGAATCCGGAGCTGTGAAGCGACTCGCGTGGGTCGTCGTCCTGTTCCTCGCCGGTCTTGCGCCCGACTCGCCGCGGGCGCAGGGCGGCGATCCGCTACCGGTTCACGTTTCCTGAACCCGAGCACCGGTGGATGCAGGTCGAGATCAACTACACCGGCCTCGCGGACGCACCCCTCGAGCTCCGAATGAGCCGCTCGTCGCCGGGCCGCTATTCGCTGCACGACTTCGCGAAGAACGTCTACGACGTACAGGCGAGCGCCGGCAATGGCCGGGCGTTGCCGATCACACGTTCAGATCCGCATGGCTGGGTGGTGACCGGCCATGACGGCGCCGCGACGGTTCGATACAAGGTGTTCGGCGACAGGCTGGATGGCACCTACCTGGCGATTGATTCGACACATGCCCACATCAACATGCCCGCGGCGGTAATGTGGGCCAGGGGGTTCGTGGACCGGCCGGCCTCGCTGCGGTTCGAGCCGCCGGCGGGAAACGAAGGCTGGCGCGTCGCCACCCAATTGCATCCCGGGCCGTCGCCGCTCGAGTTCACGGCGCCCAACCTCCAGTACCTGATGGACTCGCCCGTGGAATTCGGACCCGTCGTGATGCGCGAGTTCACCGTGGATCGCCAGCCGATCCGCGTCGCGGTTCACCACGGCGGTTCGCTCGACGAGGTCGACGGCTTCGTGCGCGACATCGAACGGATCGTCCGCGAGCAGCGCGACATCTTCGGAGAGTTCCCGCGGTACGAACCGGGACACTACACCTTTCTCGCCGACTACCTGCCGTACGCCGCCAACGACGGGATGGAGCATCGCAACAGCACGGTGCTGACGTCTCCCTCCGCGCTGCGGACGAACCGGCAGGGCGCTGCTCCAAGGCGTCGCCCACGAGTTCTTCCACGGATGGAACGTCGAACGCATCAGGCCCCGCTCGCTCGAACCCTTCGATCTCGAGCGGGCGAACATGTCGGGGGAACTGTGGCTGGCTGAAGGCTTCACGCAGTACTACGGGCCGCTCACGATGGTGCGCGCGGGACTCCTGGGCCTCGACGCGTTCGTCCAGGAGATGAGCGGCCTCGTGGCCAGCATCGCCTCGAATCCCGCCCGCCTCGTCCGGTCGGCCGAAGAGATGAGCCAGATGGCAGTTTTCACCGACATGGGCGCGGCCAGCGATCGCACGAACTGGTCCCAGACGGTCATCTCGTATTATGACTTCGGCGGTGCGATCGCTCTTGCGCTCGACCTGACGCTGCGCGAACGCACCGCGGGCCGGGCGACGCTCGACGACTTCATGAAGGCGATGTGGCGCGCGCACGGCGCGCCGGGCGGCACGCGCGAGGGGTTTGTGGATCGGCCGTATTCGATGGCGGACGCCGAGGCCCGCCTCGCGGAGGTCGCCGGGGACGCCGTGTTCGCCCGCGACTTCTTCGCACGGTTCATCCAGGGCAGGGAGCTCGCGGATTACGCCATGCTGCTGCAGGGCGCCGGGATCAGGCTCCGGAAGAGCGCCCCGGGCCGCGCCTGGCTCGGCGATGTCCGGTTCGAAGACCGGAGCGGCACGGTGCGGCTCGCATCCGCGCCGCCCTTCGGGTCGCCCGATCTACGCCGCCGGGATCGACGTCGACGACGAGATCCGGCAGTTCGATGGAACGCGGATTCGATCGTTCGCCGACGTGACGGCCGTCGTCGGCCGGCGGCGGCCCGGCGACAAGGTGCCGATGGTGTTTGCCGACCGCAGCGGCCGACAGCGGACCGCGACGATCATATTGGCCGAGGATCCGGCGTTCGAGCTCGTTCCCATCGAACGCGACGGCGCCGCGCTGACGGCTGCGCAGCGCACATTCCGGGAACAGTGGGTGAACTGATGGCGTTCCCGTGGCTGCGCTTGCTCGATGCCGCACTTGGCATGACCGACATTGCCCGCCGGGTCAAAGCCCCGCCGTCGGAACTTGCCCCGGGGACCGCCGCCCCGCTCGAAGCGCGCCTGGCCGGCGTCGTCGTCGCCGCGCTGAAAGAGGCGTTCGACCGGGATACGCGCCGGCTCGAGCTCGAGCGCGATCAGATCGAGGCCGAACGCAAGCGCGCCGAGCAGGCGCTTCGGCTCGAACTGCGCCGCCAGACGGGCGAACGCGAGATCGGGCGTCTCCGGCTGGTTGCCGCGATTGCCGTCACCAGCTGGCTGGCGACGTTGTTCTTCTCGCGCGAGCTGCTGCAGGGCGGCGCCGCGACGCGTGCTGCCCTCGGCATCGGATGGGTGTTGCTGCTCGGTGCACTCGGATCGGCATTCACCGCGCAGTCGACGGTTGCAGATCGCATCGGCGGCGACGGCGACCTCTCGAGCGGGCCGGCCGGCGCGATCGCGCCGTGGCTGATCGTCGTCGGGCTGGCGGTGATCGGGCTGGCGGTGCTGGTGTCGGGCACGTGATCAGTTGTAGTGATCAGTTGTAGTGCGGACCTTTAGGTCCGCCTCTTGAACAGGCGGACCTGAAGGTCCGCACTACGCCGGCGGAAACAGCACACCCGGCGACAGCTTCCATTCGGGATCGATCGCCCGCTTCACCGCACGCATCTCGTCGATCCCGCCCGCTCCGTACAGCTCGCGCAGCAACTGCTGCTTGATCAGGTTGCGGCCGACGCCGTGTTCCGCCATCGGCGCCCCGCCGAGGCGAATCGCCATCTGGCCGATCTCTTCGACAAGCTTGCGCGCCGCCCGCCACTCTTCCAGGGTCCGCGGAATCACGTTCGGATGCAGGTTACCGTCCGATACATGGCCCCATACCACCGCGTCGAGACCGTGGCGCGAGGCTTCGGCGCGAAACGCGTTGAGCAGTTCCCCGAGATGATCGAACGGCACGGCGATGTCGGCCGCCGTCTTGTCGATCGTGGCATCGACGCTGGCCTTGGCCCTGCCGACGCGCTGGTTGACTCCGGCGGGAACGGCCTCACGAAGCGCGACAAGTTGGGCCAGCCGGGCGGAATCGCCAGGCACCGCGATCTCGACGTCGTCGAACACGCCAGCATCGGACAGCATCGCGCAGAACTTGACGAGCGGCGTATCCGGGCGAACTTCGTCGTGAGCACGGCCGATCTGGTCGAATGCTTCGGGAGCGCCGGTGCCCGGGGCAAGCTCCAGCGCCACGAGCAACGCGGCTGCGGCTTCCGGCGGGAGGCGGACGTTGTTCATCGCGTCGGCGCGGTCCTCCCGGATGATGGTCAACGACCGGGCATCCATGTACTCGATGGCCGACACGTCGATGGTGCGGCGGCTGCCGGTCCGCCATGTCTCGCGCGCGGCGTCGCGAAGTTCGCCGGCGAATGCCAGCGCGGCCGCTTCCGTCGGGAAGGGCACCAGCGCGGCGCAGACTGCCGGCCGCGTCGGAAGGACCCGGAGCGTGACCGCGGTGACGACTCCCAGCGTCCCCTCTGATCCGATGAACAGGTCGATCAGGTCCATCCCGGGCCGGGCATAGTAGCCGGCCGACAGCTTCGGCACGAGCGGCATCCGATACGCGGGAATCGGAACCGTGACCGTCCCCGAGTGGAGCCGCAGCTGGAACCGCCCGTCGCTTGCCCGCGTGGCGCCGCGTTCGATGTCCAGTACGTCGCCGGTCGGCAGGACCACGCTCATCGCCTCGACCCAGTCGCGCGTCGTCCCGTACTTGAACGTCGCGGCGCCGGCGGCGTTGGTGGCGATGGTGCCGCCGACGAACGCGCCGCTGAAGGTCGGGGAAGGCGGATACAGGCGTCCTGCCGGTTCGAGCGCCCGGTTCAACGCCTCGAGCGTCACGCCGGCGCCGACGCGCACGCGGTCCGCGCCCACCATCTCGATGCCGGTCAGCCGCCGGGTACTGACGATCGTTTCTCCCATTGGTGTCGCTCCGCCGGTGAGCGACGACTGAGCGCCGACGGGCAGCACGGTCGTTGCCGTTCGAAGAACTTCTGCAACTTCGGCTTCGGTCGCAGGCGACGCCAGCTCCCGGGCATGTCCGCCTGAGAAGTGCGCGGCATCTTCGAGATAGGAGGCGAGGAGGTCGGTATCGCGCGTCCGCTCGCCGCGAGCGGCAGCCCCGCGGGGTGGGCGCGCGCGGAGTGAAAATTCCGCCATCGGTCTATATATTAGATGTGTGTTCCGCATGAGCGGCGCTGCCCGGACGGCGATCGGCCAGTGCGCTGGCTTGATCCTGCTGATCGCGCCGCAGCAGACGCCGGTTGATGCGCGTATTTCGCAGGCCGACTTCAGGACACTGCGTCGCCGCGAAGACCGTCGCGGTCGTCGACACGCGCTCAGAAGCCGAGTTCACTCGCGGGCACGTCCCGGGCGCCATCTCCCTCACCGACGCCGACCTGTCGGCCCGGACCGCGGGCGCCACGCGGGCAATCGCCGCTCTGAAGAAGTCGAAGTTGCCGATCGTCGTGTACTGCGCATGCCCGGCCGAGCTCACGAGCCTGCGTGTCGCAGAAGCGCTTCGCGCCGAGGGCCTGGCCGATGCCCGAGCGCTCACCGGCGGGTGGGTCGAGTGGTTCAATGCCGGTAATCCCGTCGAGCCAGGCAAGTAATGCGCTTCGCGCCCGAATACGTCCAGTACGTCCTCAACGAGAACTTCAACGACGCCAAGGAGCTGTTCCTCGGCCCGCTGATGTCGATCCACTACGCGCACCTGGCCATGCTTGCCGCGCAGGGTATCGTCAGGCCCGACGACGCGCATGCGCTCCGGGTCGCGCTCGACGCGGTCTCCCAGCCCGATGTCCGCCGCGCCGTCTATGACGGCCGATCGGAAGACCTGTTCTTTCACATCGACCGGTTGATTGCCGGCGCGTGCGGCGAGGAGGTGGCGGGCCGCCTGCACACGGCGCGGAGCCGCAACGACATCGACATGACGATGTACCGGATGCGCCAGCGCGAGCTGATCCTCACACTGGCCGCCGGCACCTGCGAGCTGAGGCGCGCCCTCGTCGATCTCTCGGATCGTCACCGTGCAACCGTCTTCGCCGTGCATACGCACACGCAGCGCGCGCAGCCAACGACCATCGCCCACTATCTGCTCGCCGTCGTGGAGCAGCTCGAGCGTGATTTCGGCGCGGCTGCACTCGGCCTGCCAGACGACGAACCGGTGTCCCCTGGGTGCCTGCGCGATTACCGGCACGGGATTCCCGATCGATCGCGATCTGACGGCGGATTTGCTCGGCTTCGAAGGGCCGACCGGCAACACCTACGGCAGCATCGCCACGGTCGACTACCTGCTCGAGAGCGTGTCTGCCGCAGGCGTGCTGCTCGTTGGCCTGGGCCGTTTCGTCCAGGACCTGCTGCAATGGGCGACAGCAGAATTCGACTACCTTCGCCTCGGCGAAGGGTTCGTGCAGTGCAGCAGCATCATGCCGCAGAAACGCAACCCGGTCGCGCTGGAGCACGCGCGCGCGATCGCGAGCATGGCGCTCGGCCAGACCCAGGCGATCGTTACCGTGGTGCACAACACGCCGTTCGGCGACATCGTCGACACCGAGGACGATCTGCAGCCGCTCGTGTTCTCGACTTTCGGCGACGCGTCGCGCGGTGTGCGACTGGTGGCCGCCGCCATGCGCACCGCCGAGTTCGACGCAGGCGGCCTGGGCACACGAGCGGCCGAAGGGTGGACGACGCTGACCGAGCTGGCCGACACGTTGGTTCGCGACCACGACCTGCCCTTCGCATCCGCGCACGCTATTGCGGCCCGGCTCGCTGCCGCGCGTGACGCCGCGCCCGATCGCCCGTTGTCGCAGCTGCTCGGCGATGTGTCCAGTGATCTGCTCGGCCAGCCGCTGAAATATTCCGACGAGGAGCTCGCCGGCATCCTCAGCCCGGCACACTTCGTTGGCGTGCGCCGCACCTGGGGAGGCCCCGCGCCCGCTGAAACGGCCCGTGCGCTGGCTGTTTCGCGCGACGCGCTCCAGCATGACGAATCACGGCTGGCGGCGATGCGAGATGCGCTCGCCGCGGCCGAATCACGACTCGCCGCTCGGAGCCGGGCGCTGTGAACTACTGGCGCGTCGTCGTCGTGTGGATCGTCGTCCTCGTCGCCCTCTTTGCCTTCCAACAGATCTTCAGCTGAGCTTGCGGCAAGGCGACCCTAAAAGGGTCGCCCTACACAGATGGCATCGCAGGCCATCGTAGGCCGACCCTTTCAGGGTCGGCGCACGCGTGAGGACCCCGAGCATGGCGCGAGGCGTGCATCACGGATGAGCGGAGGGAAACGTGAAGCTCATCGGGCTGCTGCTGATCGCCTTCGGAATCTTCGCCCTGGTGATGGGCGGAATCAGCTACACCGATCGCGACAAGGTGCTCGACATCGGTCCGGTGGAGGTGCAGTCGGAGCAACGCGAAACGATTCCCCTCTCGCCGATCGTCGGGATTGCGTCACTCGCGGGCGGCATCGCGCTGGTCATCGCCGGCGCCCGGTCGAGGACGAGGGTGTGAGCGTGCGTCTCGGCGACCCTTAATGGGTCGCCCTACTTGAAAATCTCGTCGATCGCCAGCGGCGTGATGGCGCCGAGGTTGAGGGCGCGGATGCCCGGCTCGATCGTCTTGCGATCGCCGACCACGACGACCGCGAGCCGGTCCGGCTGAATGTACTTCTGTGCGACCCGCTGGACATCCGCGGCCGTGATCGCCTCGATGTTCTGTACGTAACGCGAGTAGTAGTCGTCGGGCAGGCGGTAGACGATGGCGTCTTCCAGCCGCCGGGCGATGTCGCCGGTCGTCTCGAACGACGACGGGAATCGGAGCGCGACGTAATTCTTGGCGCGCGCCAGTTCGTCGTCCGGCACCGTCTTCAGGATGCCGTTCAGCTCGTTGAAGAACTCGGTCAGCGACTCGGACGTCTTGTCGGTCTGGACGCCCGCCTGCGCCGAGAAGGGACCGGGCGTCAGCCGCATGTCGAAGCCGGACGACGCCCCATAGGTGTAGCCCCGCTTCTCGCGCAGGTTGAGGTTCAGCCGCGAGCTGAACGATCCGCCGAGGATGGTGTTCAACACCTGGATCGGGAAGAAATCCGGCGTCGAACGCGCCACGCCGATCGTGCCGATTCGGATCTGTGTTTGTGGCGCGCCCGGCTTGTCCACCAGGTAGATCCGCCGCTGTGCCGGCTGCGGCGCCGCGGGCATCGTCACCGGCGCAGCCGAGGAGGGAGCCGCCTTCCACGCGCCGAAGCTCGTTTCGAGCAGCGGCAGGACCCGGTCGGGCGTGATGTCGCCGACCACGACGAGCGTCGCGTTGTCGGGGCGGAACGCGGCGCGATAGAACGACGTCAGGTCGGCCGGCGTAAACGCCTTGATCGTCGCAGCCGTCCCCATCGTCGCGGTTCCAAACCGGTGCTCCGGTCCGTACAGCACACGCGAGAAGGCGAGCGACGCGATGGTCGTGGGCTCGTCGCGCGCCTGCAGCAGGTTCGTCAGCCGCTGCTGCCGTTGGCGCTCGAGCTCTTCGGCCGGAAATGTCGGACGGAGCGCCACGTCCGCCATGATCGGCAGCGCCTCGCCGAGGCGCGCCACCGGGACATGCAGGCGAACGGCCGACGAATCGATGCCGCTGGCGGCATTCAGGTCGGCTCCCAGGAAGTCGATTGCGTCGGCCAGTTCGAGCGACGATCGCGAACCCGCGCCTTCGGTCAGCATCGCGGCGGCGAGGCTGGCGACGCCGTATTTCCCCGGCGGATCGTTCGCCGTGCCGGCACGAACGAGCAGGTTCACCTGGACGACCGGAACTTCGTGCAACTCCACGATCCAGGCAGTCAGGCCGTTCGCGAGCTGCCGCTTCACGATCGTCGGCAGCTTGAGGCCGGGCGCCGGACCATTTGCCGGCGGCTTCGATCGGTCGGGCGCCTGCGCCAGGGCGACGGCCCCGGACAGCACAAACGCGACAATCAAGCGATACGCGTTCATCAGGCCAGGTTCCTAGGGCTTGGCGGGCATGACGGTCAGCTCGACGCGCCGGTCGGCCGGCAGAAAGGCGACAGCCGCCGCGCGAACGTCGACCGGCGACAACACGCGATAGCGGCCGAGGTCTTCGTTGACCCAGTCGGGGATGCCGGTCTCGGAAAAGTACCCGTTCAGCAGATCCGCCTTGCCGCCGAAGCCGCCAACCCGTTCCATCCGGTTGAAGTACGACGCTTCCGTCTGGTTGATCGACCCGCTGCACTTCGCGCTCGCTCGGCGCTTCGCGCTGCAGCCTGGCGATCTCCTCGTCGATGATCTTCAGCAGCTCTTCGACCGTGTGCCCCGGGCGCGGCGTCGCCTCGACCTGGAAATACGACGACAGCGGCTGCGACACCTGGAACGCGCTGACCTCCTGCGCGATCTGCAGGTCGTACACGAGCCGTTTGTAGAGCCGCGAGTTTCGGCCGCCGGCGAGGACGCCAGCGACGACGTCGAGCGCCGCGTCGCCCGGCGCGAAATGCCGCGGTGTCAGCCACGCGATGGTGATCCGCGGCAGCTGCACGCGGTCGGTGATCGTCTTCTTCTGGACGTCGGTGAGCGCGACGCCGGGAATCGTCATCGGATCGGCGCGCGGCCCGGCTTTCACGTCGCTGAACCATTTCTCGACGAGCCGCCTGGCGGCGGCCGGATCGATGTCGCCGGCGACGACCAGGCTGGCATTCGAGGGCGCGTAGTACCGCTTGAAGAACTCGACCGTGTCCTCGTAGCTGGCCGCCGTCAGATCCTCCATGTAGCCGATGACCGGCCAGTGATACGGATGGCCCTTCGGGTAGAGCATTTCGGCGAGCAGCAGGTCCGCCGCGCCGTACGGCCGGTTCTCGTAACTCTGACGGCGCTCGTTCTTGACGACGTCACGCTGCGCGTCCACGGTCTGAGGCGTCATCGAATCGAGCAGGTAGCCCATCCGATCCGACTCGAGGAACAGCGCGAGCTCGAGCGCGTTGGACGGCACGTTGATCCAGTAGTTCGTCCGGTCGTTGGTCGTCGATCCGTTGTTGTTGCCGCCGGCGCCTTCGAGCCACGCGTCGAACTCGCCCGGCTTGACGTGCCCCGACCCCATGAACATCAGGTGCTCGAAGAGGTGCGCGAAGCCGGTCCGGCCCGGACGCTCGTTCGCGGAACCGACGTGATACCAGACGTTGACGCTGACGAGCGGGACGCTGTGATCCTCGTGGAGAATGACCTCGAGGCCGTTCGGCAGGGTGAAGTGCGTATACGGCACCTGCAGCGTCGTCTGCGCGACAGACCCTGACGCGCCCGCGAGCAGCAGCACCACGCACCAAGCCGCGCGCTTCATCAGGCGATTCTACTCCCGTACAATGACGCCATGTCAGACACACCGCCGCTCGTCGCCATCATCATGGGAAGCAAGTCCGACTGGGACACGATGCGTCAGGCCGCCGAGATCCTCACGAAGTTCGGCGTCGCGCACGAAGCGCGCGTCATGTCCGCCCATCGCACGCCGTCCGACACCGCCGCGTACGCGTCGAATGCGATCACGAGCGGCCTCGAGGTGATCATTGCGGGTGCGGGCGGCGCCGCGCACCTGGCCGGGGTCATCGCCGCGCATACGGTTCTGCCGGTGATCGGCGTGCCGGTCACCAGCGCCTTGAACGGCCTCGACTCCCTTTTGTCTACCGTACAAATGCCCAAAGGCATTCCAGTGGCAACCGTCGCGATCGGACCGGCGGGCGCCGCCAATGCGGGGCTGCTCGCTGTCGCGATTCTGGCCACATCGCGGCCCGATCTTCGGCAAAAGCTGCAGGCCTACCGGGCCGAGCTCGCGGAACAGGTGCGCCAGCAGTCGCTCGCGTAATGGCGCACTCCTTGCTACCTGCACGGGCATGCGCCGCGCGCTCGCCTGCAGCGCACTCCTCGCGGTCGCCCTCGCCTCCGACACGCCAATCGGAGCGCAAGCCGACGAACCCGGTTTGCCACTAGTACTTCAACGATTTCTCGAGACCCTCGACGACGGCCCCTCGTCGTACCGTGCGTTCCGCCGTCTCGAGGTGCGCAGCGGTCACCTCGACGATACCGCCTGGATGAACGTCTGGACGACGGCCGACGCATCCGGATTCACTTACGAGATTGTCGACCAGGGAGGCTCGGGCTACGTGCGCGAGCGCGTCTTCCTGCCAGCACTCGAGACTGAGCGCACGTCGTGGGGCGCCGGCGCCCGCGGCGCGCTCACTCCAGACAATTACACGTTCGAAGATCGCGGCGCCGAGTCGACCGGTCTTGCCTGGATCGTCGTCAAACCCCGGCGCAAGGACGTCCTCCTCGTCAACGGGTCGATCTTCCTGCGGCCCCACGACGGCGATCTCGTCCGTATCGAAGGCGCCTTGTCGCGAACGCCTTCGTTCTGGACGCGAAAGGTTGAGATCGTCCGGCGCTACGACCGGATTGCCGGGGTTCGCGTGCCGGTCGCCCTCGAATCGGTGGCCAGCATCCTCATGGCGGGCAAGGCGACTTTCACCATGAGCTACGAGTATCACAGCGTGAATGGCGTCGAGGTTTCGCCGGATCGCAGCCCCGCGCCGGCGGCCAGCAGCGGGTCGTAACCCCCCGCGTCCGCTCGCATATAATCCCCGCCCATGACGACGAATCGATGGCTGCCTGTCATCGGCGGGATCCTGATGAACCTGGCGCTCGGCTCTCTCTACGGGTGGAGTGTGTTCGTCCTCCCGCTCGAGAAGGAGTTCGGCTGGGTCCGCGCCGACACCTCGCTGGTCTACACCATTGCGATCGTCTGCTTCGCACTGTCGTTCATCGTCGCGGGCCGCATCCAGGACCTGAAGGGCCCGAAGATCTGTGCGTTCATCGGCGGCGTGCTCGTCAGCGCCGGCTTCCTGCTGTCGAGCCAGACGAGCTCGCTTGCCACGCTCTACCTCTTCTTCGGCGTCATCGTCGGCATCGGGAACGGTTTCGGCTACGCGACGCCGATGCCGGTCGGCTCGAAGTGGTTTCCCGACAAGCGCGGGTTGATCGTCGGCTTGATGGTCGGCGGCTATGGCGCCGGCTCGGCGATCTTCGGACCGCTCGCCGAACGCTGGCTCATCCCGTCGGTCGGCTGGCGAACCACATTCCAGATCCTCGGCGTGGCGTTCTTCGTGATGACGATGATCGGCACCGCGTTGCTGAAGAACCCGCCTGCCGGCTACCGTCCGCCGAACTGGACGCCGCCGCCCGGCGCGGCAGTGTCGCGCGCAGACTTCACCACCCGCGAGATGCTCGCGACGCCGACGTTCTATGCGCTGTGGGTCGCGTACTGTCTCGGCACCACGGCAGGACAGATGACGATCAGCCAGCTGTCGCCGTTTGCGAGGAGCGCGGGCATCGTCGCTCCCATCGCGATCTTCGTCATCACCGCGATTGGCAACGCCGGCGGCCGAATCCTCTCGGGATGGTTCTCCGATACCTTCGGCCGGCTGCCGACGCTGAAGATGATGGTGCTCGTGTCCGCGATCGTGATGCCAGCGCTCTACATCTGGCGAGAGCAGGGGCTGCTGTTCTTCGTGCTGATCGCGCTCGTCTATGCCTGCTACGGCACGCAGCTGTCGGTGTTCGCGTCGACGACGGCCGACTTCTACGGCACGAAGAATCTCGGCCTGAATTACGGCGTGCTGTTCACGGCGTGGGGAGCCGCCGGCACGCTCGGCCCGATCATCGCGGGCCGGGTATATGACGCGTTCGGCGATTACCGGTATGCGTTCTTCACGGCCGCGGCGCTGGCCCTGGTAGCCCTGGGATCGCTGACCCTGGCCAGGGTGCCCGAGCGCGAGACGGTCTCGGCGGCACCGGCGAGAGCCGCGCGCTAAACGGCGCGGCCGACGTACTCGATCGTCTTTCCTACAAGGCGAACGTACGCGCGAATCGCCTGTTCCAGCACGTCGTCCGGCGTGTCTTCTTCCCGGCAGTGAGAGAGCCCATTCGGCGACGCCGCGAACAGCATGACCGCCGGCATCAGCGCCGCCATCTCGGTCGCGTCGTGAACGGGCCCTGACGGCAGGCGCGGAGCCTGGCCGGTCTCTTCGCGGACGGCTTCCTCGCACAGGCGCGACGAGCGTCGCGTCGAACGAGCGCGGCTCGATGTGCCAGAGCCGCCGCCACTCGACGCTGACCTGGTGAGCCTTGGCGCGAAACGTCGGCGGCCGTCCGTGCCTCGCCGAGCAGGGCGGCGAGCGCAGACGATCGAGCGCGCGCAAATCGAGCGACATTTCGCACGAACCCGCGATGGCCGTCGGGATGTTCGGCTGGACGCTGACGAACCCGGTCGTACAGACCACGGGCGCGCCGCCCTCACCGAGGCGGCGTGCAGCTTCGCGGCATTCGACGGCGGTCTGCGCCGCGGCCAGGAAGGCGTCGCGGCGCAGCGGAAGCGGCGTCGAGCCGGCATGCGCCGCCTGCCCGACGAATCGGAGCATGTGGCGCTCCACGCCGAATGTCCCGACGACGGCCCCGGCAGGCGCGCCGAGCGATGCGAGGACCGGTCCCTGCTCGATGTGGAGTTCGAGGTACGCCCGCCCATCGATTGACCTCAGGTGCTGATGCGCGTCGGGCAGCGCGTCGACGTTCAGGCCGTGGTCGCGCAGCGCGTCGACGAGCGTCACGCCGTTTCGATCGCGCGCGGCCCGCGCGGCATCGAGATCGATCCGGCCTGCGGCGGCAGATGACCCGAGCAGGCTCATGCCGAATCGGCCCTCTTCGTCAGCCCACTCGACGAGGCGCAACGTGACCGGAAGATCCCTGGTGCCGTAGACGCGGAGCGCTTCCAGCGCCGCCAGGACCCCGAGCGCGCCGTCGAGCCATCCGCCGTTCGGGACTGAATCGAGATGTGAGCCGAGGATGACGGTTTTCTGCGACCGGCCGGGGACCGTCACCCAGGAGTTGCCGGCCGCGTCGAGCTCGGCCTGGTATCCGATCGCCGCGAGCTTTTCCGCGAACCACACACGAGCCCGCTGCCACACCGGGCTCCACGCGACGCGCTGGGCGCCCTGATCGTCCGACGTGAGCGCCGCGAGCTCGCGCAGATCGCGGATGACGCGCCTGGCGTCCGTCATGGGATCGGCAGGATACACCCGCGAGAACGCCCGTCCGGGCGCTGATGAATCGGGATCTGGAAATTCCGAGCGGATGCAGGTATAAGCGGCTCACCTCAACGGGCATCAGAGCGCCTGCGGCCATGCCGAGCCGAGCCACCTGCGCGCTTCGCGCTACGGTGGCCAAGCGGACATCCGCTTGCCCACCGTAGCTCGCGAGGTTTGCGAGCGAGCGAAGGTGGCGAGGCGAAGCATCAGCGTAAGAACGCGCTGGGGGTGGGGCCCCAGCGCCAGTGAAGAAAGTTGGCAAGCAGCATGGGAAAGATCAACATCGGACGGGTGATAGCCGGAGGGCTGCTCGCGGGCCTGGTCATCAACATCGGCGAGACCGTGCTGAACACGGTCGTCGTCGCCGATCAGATGGAAGCGGCGGTTGCGGCCCGCAACCTGCCGCCGGTGGGCGGACGCGAGATCGCCAGCTTCGTGATCATGTGCTTCGGCCTGGGGATCGCCACCGTGTGGCTCTATGCGGCAATCCGGACGCGGTTCGGCCCGGGCGTGCCGACGGCGGTGCTCAACGGCGCGGTCGTGTGGTTCCTGGCCTACCTGTGGCCGGGCATGGGCGACGCCGTGATGCAGATCTTCCCGATGAACGTGATCATGGTCGGCGTGATCTGGGGTCTGGTGGAAATCGTTTTGGCATCCATCGCCGGCGCCTGGGTGTACCGCGAATGATCTACGCGGACGACCTCGCCTATGTCCATCACGCCGGCTTCGGCGACTACGCCCGACGCGCCGCGCCCGAGGTGATGCGCCTGCTCGCCCGGCGGTCGCCTTTCTCGCCAACGCGGCGCGGCCGTTCGCTGGTTGTCGAATTCGGATGCGGCGGCGGAACGACCGCCGGATATCTCGCGGATCACGGTTTCAGGGTGCTCGGCGTCGACCAGTCGCCGGCGATGGTGAAGCTGGCGCGCAAGACGGCGCCCGGCGCGCGATTTCAACGGGGGACGCTCGCGACCACTCGGCTTCCGCGCTGCGGCGCCATCATTGCGCTCGGCGAAGTCGTCAACTACCTCGCCGGGCGGCGCGCCGATCCTGGAGCGCACGACCGGCAGCTGTTCCGATTCTTTGCGCGGGCGGCGCGGGCGCTGGAACCGGGCGGGCTCCTGCTCTTCGATTTCATGGAATCTGCCAGGCGCCGCACCTACGACGCGATGAGCCGGAATGGTGACGATTGGGCGGTGGTCGTCAGCGCCAGGATGGACGGATCGCTGCTGACGCGGCACATCACGACCGTTCGAAGCATCCACCGCAAATTACGTGTCGCGCAGGAAACGCATCACGTGCGCCTTTACGGCCGCCGCACGATTGCCGCGGCACTGAGACGGGCAGGATTCGGCGTGACGATGCGACGATCGATCGGGCGCGTGCGGGTCATTCGCGGCGATGTCGTGGCGTTCGCGGACGTCGAATGATGCCCGGAGATGCCAGGCGCCGAGCTCTCGCCAGCTGAGCCGACAACTTTCGCCCGCCCGAATCCGTCTAACGCGGGTTGTTCTATGGATAGCCTCATTCACGACCTCAAGGTGGGGCTGCGGCTGCTGTGGAAGGATCGCAGCTTCAGCCGCAACCGTCGCCGTCACGCTGGCGCTGTGCATCGGCGCGAACGTGGCGCTCTTTTCGGTTGTCAGCAACGTCCTGCTGCGGCCCGCTGCCGATGCCCGAGTCCGAGCGGATCGCCATCATCGGCAACGCCTACCCGAAAGCCGGCGCCGCGAACCTGCGGGCCAACGCCGTCCCCGACTACTTCGATCGCCTGCGCGAGACGACCGCCTTCCAGGAGCAGGCGCTCTACAACAACGCCAGCGTCAACATCGATCAGAACGGCGCCGCGACGCGCGTCCGCGCGATGAACGTCACCCCTTCGTTCTTCCGGGTGCTGGGCGTTCAACCGCTCCTCGGCCGGACGTTCACCGACGCCGAAGGCGAGCTGGGCAACCAGCTGAAGATCGTGCTGAGCTACGGCCTCTGGCAGTCGGCCTTCGGCGGCGACGCGTCGATTGTCGGCCGCGACGTCCGCATCGACGGGACCACCTACAACGTCGTCGGCGTGATGCCGCAGGACTTCGTCTACCAGCGGCCCGACGTCATGCTGTGGCGCGCGCTCGCGTTCACGCCGATCCAGAAGTCCGACCAGATGCGGCACAGCAACAACTTCCAGCAGATCGCGCGGCTGAAGCCGGGCGCGACCTTCGAGCAGGCGCAGGCCGAGATCGACCGCCTCAACGCCGCGAACCTCGAGCGATTTCCGCAATTCAAGGAAGTCGTCATCAATGCCGGATTCCACACGCTCGTCCGCCGGCTGCAGGACGATATGGTCCGCGACGTCCGGACGACGCTGTACCTGATGTGGGGCGGGGCGCTGTTCGTCCTGCTGATCGGCTGCGTCAACGTCGCGAACCTCGTGCTCGTTCGATCGCGCGCGCGGCTGAAGGAGCTCGCCACCCGGCTCGCCCTCGGCGCACGGCGCGGGCAGGATTGCGCGCCAGCTGATCACCGAAAGCCTGATGCTGGCGCTCGTGTCGTCGGCGGTCGGCCTCGCGGTCGGATGGGGTGCGCTTGCGGCTCCTCGGCGCGCTGAACATCCAGGAACTGCCGCGCGGCAGCGAAATCCGGCTCGACCTGGCGACCGTCGCGGTCACACTGGCCGCCGGCGCGCTGATCGGATTCGTGCTTGGGCTCATTCCGGCGGCGGCGGTGCGTCCGTCCACGGTGACGACGCATGCTGAGGGAAGAGGGCCGAACCGGGACGAGCGGCCGCGGCGCGCGCCTGCTGCGGCGCGGGCTCGTCGTCGCGCAGGTGGCGTTCGCGTTCGTGCTGCTCGCCGGCGCGGGGCTGCTCTTCTCGAGCTTTCAGCGCGTGCTGGCCGTCGACCCCGGCTTCAGGGCCGACCACGTGCTCACCGGCTCGGTCGTGCTGCCGCGCGCCCGCTTCCGCGAGAACTCGTCGATGAGCAACTTTCTGAACGAGTCGCTGCAGCGGATCCGCGCACTTCCTGGAGTCGAGGCGGCGGGCACGACCGGCGTCATGCCGCTCAGCGGCAACAACAACAACAGCGTGATCTTCGCCGAGGGGTACCAGATGAAGCCGGGCGAGTCGGCGATCGCCCCGTCCAACACCAGCGTCTCGCCAGGGTTCTTCGAAGCGATGGGTGTTCAGCTGGTCTCGGGACGATTCTTCGACGATCACGACGTCGCGCAACCTGGTGCCGCACCGTCCGCCTTCGGGACCAACCAGCCGCGCGTCGTCATCGTTGACGATCGGCTGGCGCGCCGGTTCTGGCCGGGACAGGACCCGGTCGGTCGCCGCATGTTTCTGCCGACCGATCCGAACAACCTCACCGCAATCACCCCGCAGACCGTCTTCATGGACGTCGTCGGCGTCATCAAGGAGATGAAGCTGCAGAGCCTCACGCAGGAGGACGAATACGTCGGGGCCGTCTACTTCCCGGTCCTCCAGGCCATGCCACCCGCGCAGGCGCAGGGGTTCGGCCTCAACTACGCGATCAGGACGTCGGGCGACCCGGCCGCGCTGGGCGGCGCGCTGCGGCAGACGATTGCCTCGCTCGATCGCGAGCTCGCGCTGTTCGACGTGCTGACGATGACCGAGCGCGTAGATCGGTCGCTCGTCAACCGCCGCTCTCCGGTCGTTCTGTCGCTGACGTTCGGCGCGATTGCCCTGTTGCTGTCGGCGATCGGCGATCTACGGCGTGCTGGCGTACGTCGTCACGCAGCGGACGCGCGAAATCGGGATCAGGCTTGCGCTGGGGAGCAGCGGGCGCAGGATCTTCGACTTGATCCTTCGCGAGGGCCTCGTGCTGATCGCTGCGGGGTTCGTTCTGGGGGCGGTCGGGGCGATAGCGCTGCGCCGGAGCCTGCAAAGCCAGCTCTTCCAGATCTCCGCGACCGATCCGATCGCGTTGACCGGCGCCGCGGCCGTGCTGGCGCTGGTGGCGGTGGCCGCCTGCGCACTGCCCGCGCGCCGCGCCACCCGAATCGATCCGGTCATCGCCCTCGCTGAGTAACAATATAGTTCGAGAGTTGGAGAGTGAGAGAGTTGGAGAGTTGGACTCACTGACTCCCTCATTCTCATCAACTCACCAACTCACCAACTGATTGAGGCCATGACTCACAAAAGACGCATCCGTTTGGGACTTCTCGCTGCGGTGGCGGCAGTTGCGGCCCTGTCACTCCACGGCATCGCGCAGGAGCGGGATCGCGCGCAGATCGCCGATCGCTACAAGTGGAACCTCACCGACATCTATCCTTCGATCGACGCCTGGCGTGCGGCGAAGGAGCGGATCCAGAAAGAGCTGCCGAAGATCGGCCAGTTCAAGGGCAAGCTCGAGTCGTCGCCTTCGACGCTCGCCGACGCGCTCGACACGCTGTACGCCATCGACAAGGAGCTGTCTCGCGCGTTCGTCTACGTCGGCCTGCTCGCCGATCAGGACACCCGCGAGGCCGGCCCGCAGGGCATGCGCCAGGAGATGGTTCAGCTGGGCGCCTCTTTCAGTGCCGAGGCAGCGTACATCGAGCCGGAGATCCTGAAGATTCCCAAGGCAACGCTCGAGAAGTACGTCGCGGCGGAACCGCGCTTGAAAGTCCATCGCTTCTACCTCGAGGACATCGCGAGACGCGCTTCGCACACATTGAGCGACTCGGAGGAACAGATTCTCGCCGCCGCCGGTCCGTTGGCCGGCTCACCCTCGAACATTTACAACATCCTCACGAACGCCGACTTTCCCTATCCGACCGTGACACTCAGCGACGGAAAGTCCGCGAAGCTCGATGCGGCTGCGTTCAGCACGCTCCGCGGGCTTCCGAACCGTGTCGACCGCCAGAAGGTGATGTCGTCGTTCTTCCAGTCGCTCGGCAGCTTCAGCCGCACGTTCGGGACGACGATGAACAGCGAAGTGCAGAAGGTGCTGTTCTTTTCGAAGGCCCGCCGCTATCCGTCCGCCCTGGAAATGGCTCTGGACGGTCCGAACGTTCCGACGACCGTCTACACGCGCCTCGTCGACGGCGTCAATCGCTCGCTGCCGTCGTTTCATCGCTACCTGAAGCTGCGGAAGCGGATGATGGGCCTCGACGAGCTGCACTACTACGATCTCTACGCGCCACTCGTCGGCTCGGTCGACCTCGCGTACACGCCCGAGGAGGCTCAGAAACACGTGATCGCGGCGCTCGCCCCGCTCGGGTCTGAGTACACGACCGTGCTGCAGCGGGCGTTCAACGAGCGCTGGGTCGATCTCTTCCCGAACCCTGGCAAGCGTTCGGGCGCGTATTCGAATGGCGGCGCCTACGACGTCCATCCGTACGTCCTGATGAACTACAACGGGAAGTACGACGACATGAGCACGATGGCCCACGAACTCGGGCACACCATGCACAGCTACTTCTCGAACAAGACGCAGCCGTATCCGCTCGCGTCGTACCCGATCTTCGTCGCGGAAGTGGCGTCGACGTTCAACGAGTCGCTGTTGATCGATCACATGCTGAAGACGATCAAGGACGACGACACGCGGCTCGCCGTGCTCGGGAACTACCTCGAGGGGATCAAGGGCACCGTCTTCCGACAGACGCAGTTCGCGGAATTCGAGCTCAAGATGCACGAGATGGCGCAGAAAGGACAGCCGGTCACCGGCGACGCGCTGGCGAAGCTGTACATGGACATCACCAAGCGCTACTACGGGCACGATCAAGGCGTCTGCATCGTCGACGATTACATCGCGCACGAATGGAGCTACATCCCGCACTTCTACCGCGATTTCTACGTGTTCCAGTACGCCACGTCGTTCACCGCGTCGTCGGCGCTGGCGGCGAAGGTGAAGTCGGGCGACGAGACCGCCAAGAAGCGCTATCTCGCGTTCATCAGCTCTGGCGGTTCCAAGTACCCGATCGAGCTGCTGAAAGAGGCCGGCGTCGACATGACGACCGACGAGCCGCTCGATCTGACGATGAAGGAAATGAATCGCGTGATGGACGAGATGGAGGCCATTCTCGCGAAGAAATCGCGCGGGTAGACGGCTGTGCCGCTCGCCTCAACGCTTGCGGCGGCGCTTCCGGACGAGCCGCGCTGGCTCGAGACGCGGGCCATGCTCGCGAGCCGGTACGCAGAAGTCACCGGCGGCGAGACGATCGAGGCCGGATTCGTCGTTCGCGTCGTGCACGGCGCGGTTTCAGCGGTCGCGGTGGTGGGGCACCCACCGGCCGCGGCGATCGCCGAAGCCGTCGCCGGCACGACCGAGTTGACGCCGGTCATCGCGCAGACCACGGATGCCCTGCATGTCGCCGACGCGCTGCGATCGGCAACGCCCCGGAACTGGACGAGCGAACGCGCGATCCTGCACCTCCGCGACCAGTCGTCGCCGCCTCCGTTACCGGCGCCGATTGACGTCCGGCTTCTCACTCGAGCTGATTCACTGGAGCACCTGCCCGTGGGCCTGCGACATGAGATCACGCACGCGCTGGACTTCGCGCCAGTGGCGGCGGTGTTCGTCGCCGAGCGTCCGGTGTCTTTCTGCTATCCGGTGTGGTCCACGGAGCGGTTCTGGGATGTCTCGATCGACACACTGGAGGCGCATCGCGGCCAGGCGCTTGGCGCGCGCGCCGTCTCGTTCATGATTGACGCGATGCGCCAGCAGGGCCGGCAGCCGGTCTGGGGCGCCCTCGAATCGAACCGGCCGTCCTTGCGGCTCGGCGCGAAGCTCGGGTTCAAACCGATGGGAGAGATCGTCGTCTTCTCGCAGGGCGGGTGGGTCTTCCTCAGCGGCGGGTTCGCGGGAGCATAATGTACGCCGTAGCGTCCGGCTTTAGCCGGACGTCGTCCCTTTAGCCGGATGTCGTCCCCGTGCGCGCATTCCTCATACGGAATCCTGTCCCCTTCGCGATCGTCCTGATCGCCGCGGGCGCGCTGTATCTCGGCCTCGATTTCACCTGGCGGCAAGCGTCGCTGTTCCTCGTCGGGGTGGGCGCCGGGCTCGTGCTGTATCACTCCGCGTTCGGCTTCACCTCGGCGTGGCGCGCGCTGATCGCGGACGGCCGCGGCGGCGGCCTCCGCGCGCAGATGCTGATGCTCGCGGTGACCTGCGCGATCTTCCTTCCGCTGCTCGCCGACGGACAGGTGTTCGGGCGCCTCGTGCGCGGCACGGTCGCGCCGGTCAGCGTGTCCGTGATCGTTGGCGCCTTCATCTTCGGCGTCGGCATGCAGCTCGGCGGCGGCTGCGCCTCCGGAACGCTCTACACCGCCGGCGGCGGGAGCGTACGGATGCTCGTGACGCTCGCCGCGTTCATCGCCGGATCAGTGGTTGGCGTCGTGCACATGCCGATGTGGGAAGCGGCTCCGGCGGTGGCGCCGACGACGTTGCTCGCATCGCTCGGACTGGCGCCGGCGATGATCGCGAGCCTCGGCCTGTTTGGGTCCGTCGCGATGGCGTCAGTGATCGTCGAGCGCCGCCGCCACGGTGCTCTGGAGCAGCGGCGCGCACCGGCGTCGATCCTGCACGGCCCGTGGCCGCTGGTCGCCGGTGCGCTGGGGCTCGCGGCGATCAACGTGGCGACGCTGCTGCTCGCCGGGCGGCCCTGGGGCGTCACGTCGGCGTTCGCCCTCTGGGGTTCGAAGATCACGGCCGCGCTCGGCGTCGACGTCGCGTCATGGCCGTACTGGCAGTCGCCGGCACGCGTGGCGGAGCTGCAGGCGAGCGTGTTCGAGGATGTGACGTCGGTGATGGACTTCGGGATCGTGCTCGGCGCGTTGGCGGCCGCCGGCCTCGCCGGCCGCTTCGCGCCGGCCTGGCGCGTGCCCTTTCGTTCCCTGCTCGCGGCGGTCGCGGGCGGCCTGATGCTCGGCTACGGCGCGCGCATCGCCTACGGCTGCAACATCGGTGCGTACTTCAGCGGCATCGCCTCGTCGAGCGTGCACGGGTGGGTGTGGTTCGCCGCGGCCTTTGGCGGCAACATCGTCGGGACCAAGCTGCGTCCCTGGTTCGGCCTGCGCGTGTGACCCTGACTCTCGAGCGCAGCGAGGTGCGTTCGTGGCGCGCCTCGGATCTCGATTCGCTCGTGCGCTACGCCAACAATCGCCAGATCTGGCTCAACCTGCGCGATCGGTTTCCACATCCCTACGGGCACGGCGACGGCCGCCATTTCATCCGCGCCGCGCGCAAGATGAACCCGGAAACGTTCTTCGCGATCGCGGTGGGCGGCGAAGCCGTCGGGGGCATCGGCTACGTTCTGCAGCAGGACGTGGAGCGGGTCTCGGCGGAGCTCGGCTACTGGCTCGGCGAGCCGTTCTGGGGGCGCGGGATCACGACCGAAGCCCTGACCGCGGTCACGCGCTATGCGATCGACCAGCATCAGCTCACGCGCGTGTTTGCCGTCCCGTTTGCGTACAACACCGCGTCGTGCCGCGTCCTGGAGAAGGCGGGCTACGTCCTCGAGGCACGCCTGCGGCGCAGCGCGATCAAGGACGGTGAGATCGTGGATCAATTCCAGGACCACGGTACATCCCTTAGGTGCGGATTGGGAACCGCTCACGGAGGTTCCGGAGAACGCGGTTCAACACGGAGCCGCGGAGGCACTCCGTGCTTCCTCCGTGCCTTCGTGCCTCCGTGTTGAAACCGTGCCCTCCGTAGCCTCCGCGCCCGGTCACGCCGGTCACGGCCGGCGTATACTTCGCGAAGTAGAAGTAATAGAAGGAGCTTGCATGAAGCCCATCTCTGCCGCCGCGGTGCTGGTCGCCCTCGTCGCCGTCGCCTCGATTGGTGCGCAGCAGTCGCGGCCCGCGGCTCCGGCTGCCGGCCAGGCGCGCGCAAGCTCCCAATCGCCGTACTTTCCGGAACGCCTGGACTGGCAGCACAAACGGCCTGACGAGGTCGGCATGTCGGCGGCGCTGGTGTCCGAGGCTGTCCAGGCGGCGGTCAGCGCCGAGCTGCCGAACAATCGCAACCTCACCTTCGAGCAAGCCACGAGCTTCGGCCGCAACGAGCCGTTCGACACGGTGATCGGGCCGATGAAGGAGCGGGGCCCCGCGAGCGGTCTCATCGTGCGCAACGGGTACATCGTCGCCGAGTGGGGCGAACCGGCCCGCGTCGACATGACGAACAGCGTCACGAAGACGTTCCTGACGACGGTGGTCGGTCTGGCGTGGCAGCGCGGCCTGATTCGCGACCTGAACGATCGCGCCCGCGACTACATGCCGCCGGGCGTGGATCTGTTCGAGGCCGAGCACAACCAGAAGATCACCTGGGACCATCTGCTGCGGCAGACGAGCGACTGGCAGGGCACGCTGTGGGGCAAACCCGACTGGGCGGATCGTCCTGAAGGAAAGAACTCCGCCGACTGGCCGAATCGCCCGCTGCGCGAACCGGGTACCCACTTCAAGTACAACGACGTTCGCGTCAACGTCCTCGCCCTGGCCGCCCTGCAGGTGATCCGGAAGCCGCTGCCGCAGGTGCTCCGCGAAGAAGTGATGGAGCCGATCGGCGCTTCGTCGACCTGGCGCTGGTATGGCTACGAGAACTCCTGGGTGGACATCGACGGCCAGAAGGTGCAATCGGTATCGGGCGGCGGGCACTGGGGTGGCGGCATGTTCATCAACGCGTATGACATGGCGCGATTCGGCTATCTCTTCCTGCACAACGGCAAATGGAAGGATCGGCCGATCGTTTCCGAGAAGTGGATCGAGATGGCGCGCAAGCCCGGCCCCGCCAACGCGACCTACGGCTTCGCCAACTGGTACCTGAACACGGATCGGAAGCCGGTGCCGACTGCACCGGCAACGGCGGTGCGATTCGTCGGCAACGGCAACAACATCGTCTATATCGACTGGGAGAACGATCTCGTCATCGTGACGCGCTGGTCGAACGGGCTCAACAGCCTCGTCGGCAAGACGATCGAGTCGATCAGGCCGGCGGCCACGACCGCTGCGCGGTAAGGCCTAATTACAGGAATCAGAATTCCCGCGCCGACGCGCTCGCCTCCCTCAGCGGGAATTCCGCGATCTCGACCGTGCGCCGCACCGCGCCCTCCTGCGTGGACCGGAGAATGACGAGCTCCGCGGAACGCAGCCACTCGTCATCGATAGCCGGCAGCACAGGCTGGTCTGTAGGGCTGAGGGTGCGGTACCTGGGCGGAAAATGAGCCACGATGCGGTGAACATTGAACCCGCTCGATTGCCCCCCAGCGAAATGCCAAATGGCATGATGCGCTGCAGCAGGGCGTCGGTGCGAACGTATTCCGACTCGGCCTCGATCGCCTCGCCGCGCGCCAGGTTGCGAAGATAGAAGTTGAAAGCCGAATAGCGCTCGCGCGCCAGACCAGAGGTCGCTTGCGAAAGACGCACGCGGACAGTAACCATCCGTGAACGAAGTTCCAGACCATCGATGACGAAGCGGTACCAGTCGCCTCGATGGCTTGCCGCGGTCCGCAGTGGCAGCACCGCTTCGATCTCATGCCGCGTGAAGCTCACCCAGAAACGGCCCGTATAACGGCCGACCGCAGGAGCGTGGCGCGAGAACACATCGTCTTGAATCGCGAAGACGATCGTCCCCGGAACGGGTCCGACGTTTGAGGAGACGATGCGGCGCACGCCGAGCGCGTCTGGAAGAGTTTGCTGCGCTGCGCCATCAAGCGGCGCCATCGAGATCGTTCCCAACCCCTGACTGACGACCATCGTCCTGTCGTTCGGCACGCGGGACCAGATGGCAGTAGGCGAGAAGCTCGGCGGGCGTCATCCAGAGGGGCAGACGCTGGTTCTCGGAGATGTAGCCGATCTCCTGAAAATCGCTGACCGACAGATGCCGCGAATCCTTCCCGAGGATCGTCGCGACGCCTGACGTGGGCTTGAGCAGGTTCATGAGCACCTTGATCAGCGTCGTCTTGCCGGCGCCGTTCGGTCCGACGAGGCCGAAGATGCTCCGTTCCGGGATCTCGGAGATCGAGCTGGTTCACGGCGCAGACGCGTCCGAAACGGCGCGTCAGACCAGCTGTCTCGATCGGATCGCTCATGGCGCCTCTCCCGTTCTCAACTCGCGCGTCGAATCATCCCCGTCCAGTGCCGGCGAATGGCGGCGAGAAGCGCGCGCAGCGGAAGGCCTGCGGCTTTTGACTCGACGACGAGACGCTCCGCATCGACGTCGAGAATCTGGTCGCGAAGATCGTCAGACTGTCGCGGCGCGTGAGGTGACGATCGTCCCGACGCCTTGCCGCACCGTCAGGAACCCCTCGGCGATGAGCGACGCCACCGCCTTGTGCGCGGTGTTCGGATTGATCATGAGCTCCTGGCTGAGCGCGCGCACGGAAGGAAACGCATCGCCGGCGCGCATCTGACGCGTCACGCACGGCTTTCCTGACGGCGTAGACGATCTGGATCGTGCACGGGCAGGCCGCTGCGCAGTTCGATCGTGAAGGGCAAGGCCACGCGGTGTACCATGTAACAGTGGTACACGCGCGCTGTCAATCGGGCGCGTAACGGCCGTGCTGGCGGCGATGCCTTGACATTCTACATATGGCCGCCGCATCATGTGTAGCCAGTCTAGGTGTTGAGATGAACGCCGCAAAATCCGACCTGCTGCAAGGCACACTCGACCTGCTGATCCTGCAGGTCGTCGCCCCCGGTCCCCTGCACGGCTACGCCATCGCCCAGCGGCTCCAGCAGCTGTCGAAGGACGCGCTGCAGGTGCAGCAGGGTTCGCTGTATCCGGCGCTGCATCGGCTCGAGCAGCGCGGCTGGTTGAAGGCCGAATGGAAGAACAGCGAGACCGGCCGCGAGGCGAAGTTCTACAGCCTGACCAAGGCCGGACGGAAACAGCTCGACATCGAGCGTCTCAACTGGGAGCGGCTGTCGCAGGCGATCACGTTGATCCTGCGGACGGCCGAGTGATTCATGCCGATCCTCGACCAGCTCCTTCGCCGATTCGGTCAGCGCGACCGTCAGATCGACAAGGAGCTCCAGTTCCATATCGACGAACAGATCGCTGCGCACATGGCGGCGGGCCTCTCCTACGCCGAAGCGGCACGGCGCACCCGGCTGGAATTCGGGGGACGAAGGCAGATCGCCGAAGAGGTCCGCGCGGTCCGGCAATGGAGTTGGCTCGAGGACGCGCGGAGCGACATCCGGTTCGCGCTCCGATCCTACCGCCGCGCGCCGGCCTTCGCGGCGATGGCTGTCCTCACGCTGGGGCTGGCCATTGGCGTCAACACTGCGTTGTTCAGTGTCGTGCGGCAGGTGCTGCTGAAGATGCTGCCGGTCGCGCGGCCGCAGGAACTCGTCGAGATCAGCTGCGTCTCGGCGCCGGGCGCCGTCGGCTCGGTCTGTGTGCCTTCGTATCAGGCTTTCCAGCTGCTCGCGGATCATCGCGACGCGCTCGGCGGCGTCTTCGCGTTCACACCGGTTCCGTACGGAGTGGTCTCGGTCGTGAACGGTCGCCGCGAGATCGTCACCGCCCAGCTCACGTCCGGCTCCGCATTCGGTGTGCTCGAGATCAACGCCGCGCTTGGCCGCCTGCTGACGCCCGCCGACGATCGCGCCGACGCGAACCTGGTGGCGGTCCTCGGCCACGGCTACTGGCAGCGTGCGTTCGGCGGGCGCGCCGACGTGATCGGCGAATCGATCACCCTGGGCACGCAGACGGCCACGGTCGTCGGCGTCCTGCCGCGCGACTTTCGAGGCGTGACGTTCGGGGCCGTCTACGATGTCTTTTTGCCCATCGGCAGCGCCAACGTCTTTCATACGCCAGAAATCCTGACGAATCCGAATCGCGGCTGGCTGACCTTCATGGGCCGGCGCCGCCCGGACGTTTCGCTCCAGCAGGTCAGCGAGCGCCTCACCCCGGTCTTCCGTCAGGCGGCCGAAGCCGCGGTGGCGCGGCTGCCCGAGGAGCGGCGCCAGCGCTTGAACCTCGATGTCCGCGCCGACGTGCGGCCCGCTGCGGTCGGCTCCACGTCGGGCCTTCGCCGCACGCTCCAGCCGACGCTTCGCGTGTTGATCGTCGTCGGCGTGCTTATCCTGACGATCGCCTGCGCCAACCTCGCCGGGCTGGTCCTGGCGCGCGCGCTGAATCGCCAGAAGGAGCTGGCGCTGCGATTCGCGCTCGGCGCCGGACGCGCGCGGCTCGTGCGGCAGCTCTTGACCGAGACGGTCGTTATCGGTGCCGCTGGCGGCCTGCTCGGGTTGCTCCTGGCGCAGTGGATTGCGCCGGCGGGTTTCAGTCTGGCGGTGGGCGAGGGGGATCTGGCGGCGGTCGACCTCCGTCCCGACATGTGGCTGATCGCGTTCACGGCGGCCGTTTCGGTCGGCACGGGACTGGTGGCCGGCATTGCGCCCGTCTTGCGGATTCCGGCCGCTCGGCCGCAAGACGCGCTGCGCAATATCCGGGCTCACGGATCGCCGAGGTTGACAAAGGGACTGCTAACCGCGCAGATCGCGCTCACGATCGCCCTGGTCGGCGCCGCGGGGCTTTTCCTTCAGACCCTCACCAACTTCCGGCGCGTCGACGTCGGGTTCCAGGCGGATCACCTGCTGCACGTGACCATGGATGTCGGCACGCAGGGACTGGCTGGGCCGCAGTTCGGGTCTTACATGGAGCGGGCCCGAGAGGCGCTCGCAGCCGTCCCAGGCGTTCAAGCGGTCACCCACTCGAACATGCCGCTCGGAACCGGGGTGAGCCAGTTCCTCATGCTGGCCGTACCCGGATACGAGACCTCGAGCAACCCGATGCGCAATGCGGCGGGGATCGCGTTCGTCGGACCCGGGTTCGTCCGGACGCTCGGGCTGACGCTGCTCACGGGTCGAGACATCCTCGACAGCGATCGGCCTGCGTCGCAACGCGTCGCCGTCGTCAACGAGTCGTTCGCCAGCAACTTCTTCGGCCGATTGGACGTCGTCGGCCGGACGTTTTCGTACGCACCCGCCGACCTCAACCCGCCCTTCACCATCATCGGCGTCGTCCGCGATGCGCGCGATGCCGGGCTGCATCGCCCTTCCGGTTCGATGATGTATGTCGCGCAGGCTCAGAGCGATACGCGCGTCGTGTCCTTCGCCGTCAGAACGGCGCTGGATCCCTCGGCGCTCGCCACCTCCGTCAGGCAAGCGCTCGCCTCGTTGGATCCGAACGTCGGGATTTTGCGCATCGCCACTGCTGAGGCCCAGCTCGACGACATGCTGCGGCGCGAACGGCTGCTCGCCGCCCTGGGAGCCGCCTTTGCCGGCCTGGCCCTGCTGCTGGTTGCGATCGGCCTGTACGGGATGCTGAACGGCGTCGTGGTGCGCCGAACCAGTGAGATCGGCGTCAGGATGGCGCTTGGAGCCGACCGCAGTCGCATCGGCTGGATGCTCGCGAGGGAAGCTGCAGCGATTCTCGCGATCGGGATAGCGGCGGGCGTGGCGGGCCATATCGCGACCGGAAGGGCCGTTCGGTCCGAACTGTTTGGTGTCATGCCCAACGATCCCACGCCGATTGTGGCTGCCGTTGGTTTGCTGGCCCTGGTCGCGGTGGCGGCCGTCGGCGTGCCTGCCTGGCGTGCGACGCGCATTCAGCCCGCCGAAGCCTTGCGCCAGGACTATGCGTAGGGTGCCGCCGGGACGTGGAATGGAAGGAGCGCTGAGATGAAGAGGATGATCGGATCGGCATTCATCGTCGCCGCCCTCGGCGGCGCGGCAGTCGTTCTCTCAGCGCAGGCACGCGACGGCGAGCCGGCGACGACGCGCGAGCTCGTGAACGAGATCCGGGCGCTGCGTGCAGTGATCGAACGGTTCGCCGAAGCCCAGACCCAGACGCAAACTGTCGCCAGCCTGATGGCGATTCAGCAACGGCGGATGGCCGAAGCGACGACGCGCCTGGATGTCGTGCGCCGTGAGCTGGACGTAATGAACCTTCACTTCAACGACGTGTCCCGCCGGATGGCCGGCGCGGACCAGATGACGCCAAAGGATCTGATTGGCCCCGATGGCAAGCCCCCTGTTGACGCGCGCCAGGCGCTCGAGGAGCATCGGGCGCAGTTGCGGCACGAATTCGAAGGTATCTCAGCGAAGTTGGGGCAGCTTCGCGCACGGGAGAGCGAGATTCTCAACCAGGCCGCCTTCGAGGAAGGAAGGTGGAGGGAATTGACCAGCCGCATGGAAGAGTGGCTGAAGCGCTGAAGCGGCCGCCGGACGAGTCCAGCTTCCGCAAACCATTCGAACCTTCTAACATCGCAGATGAAGAGAAGCCTGGCTGCGAGAGCTGGGCCGATCACCCACGTGTCCTCGTCGTCCCCGCCAGTTCTGCTGCTGCACGGTGATCCATGACACAGGTACCAACGATGATGTATACACACGTGCTGAATCGGGGCGGATTGGGAGTGCGGAGTCCGATAGATCGGCTGTAATGGTCATTGATTGCGAGAGCTTCGGAATCAACGCCTGTCGTCGCGCTCTGTAGAGCCCGCCAGGTCTAGTTCGGCGGGCCACAAGTCCGAAACTACCGGCCGGCCATGGCCCGCTTGTTAGCGAGCGAGCCTGACATCTACAACAATTTGGTACAAATCCATGAAACTTCACGGCAAGGTGGCCCTCATTACTGGTGGTGCCCAAGGACTGGGCAAGGCGATTGCTGTCGCCATGGCAAGAGAAGGGGCCCACATCGTCATCGGTGATGTCAACGTTGGGACCTTACCAATGGCCTGCTCGGAGATCGAATCGACGGGCGCACGCTGCCTGGCCGCCAAGTGTGACGTCACGTCAGTCGAGAGTGTCGCCGGTCTTTTCCAGCAAACCGTTTCAACCTTCGGCACGCTCGACATCCTGGTCAACAACGCTGCGCTGGTCCAGTCCGGCCCGCGCAACGAGGAGATGCGATCCAAGTTCTACAAGATGATGACGACGCCGGTGACCAAGGAATCGTTGGGCGTGACCAAGGATTTTCCGGACGAGGAGTGGCACAAGTACGGGGGGTCAACGTGCACGGCGTGTTCTACTGCACGCGCGAGGCCCTACGGATCATGGAGCCGAAGAAGTCTGGGAAGATCATCAACATCGCGTCGATCGCCGGAATCGGGGGCTTCAGCGCCTTCCACCCGGCCTACTGCGCGACCAAGGGCGCTGTGCTGGCTTTCACCCGCTCTGTCGCGATCGAGGTGGCCGGAGCCAACTCTTCGTGAACGCCATCGCCGCCGGGGAATCCTGACCCCGCCAATGGAGGCGTACCTCGCCACTCAGACGGCGGAAGCCGCGGTGCTCTGCATCAGCTCATCCCGCTCGGACGCCTGGGGAAGCCGGAGGATGCACGCTCGCCGTTTACCTCGCATCCGACGAGCATTATCTGGTCGGCCAGACGATCAGCCCGAACGGAGGCATGATCGTATGAGGCGGCGCCGAGTTTGCGGAGTTCGGACCATTGGCCAGAGTGTCGTGGCGTCTGATCCCAGCCGACCACTCCGCCGAACCAGACGCTGCAGAGCGCGGTCGTTTAGGCAGCCTGCAAATTGTGCGGCTCTGGAGAGCAGAGTGAACGGGCTTATTGTTGCACTCACGATCGCGTCAATTTCGGGGATCTCCGCTGTGGTTGTTGGCCAGCAGGCGGAGCCGGAAGGCACGTTCTCAATTGTCGCCCGCGATCCGAATTCTGGCGAACTCGGCATGGCGGTGCAATCAAAGGCGCTCGCAACAGGCAGCCGTACAATCACGATCAAGGGTGGTGTTGGCGTTGTCGCCCATCAATCCCAATCCAATCCAATGTACGGGACGCTGGGGCTTGAGTTGCTGACGACTGGGATGTCGCCGCAGCAAGCGCTCGACCTGATGCTTCGCAGCGACGAAGGTCGCAACACGCGGCAAGTGGCAATTATCGACGCCGCCGGCCGCACAGCGGCATGGACGGGATCGGAGGCTCTCGACTGGAAGGGCCATCAGTGCGGGCGTGACTTTTGCGCGCAGGGCAACATTCTGACTGGGCCGGAGGTCGTGCAGGCGATTGCAAAAGCGTTTGAATCGTCCACCGGGCCTCTGGCAGAACGGATGTTGTCGGCTCTCGATGCGGGCCAGGCGGCAGGTGGCGACGCTCGGGGAACTCAGGCCGCAGCCATGGTCGTGGCGAAACCACTCGCCGGCTCGGCTGGTTTCGGCGATCGTGTCGTTGATCTCCGAGTGGACGATAATCGGGCACCGTTGACCGAACTGCGGCGACTCCTGAACATGTTTCGCTCGCGACAACTTGTGGCTGAGGCTAACACGCGCCTTACGGAGAAGAACATCGGGGCGGCGACTGGATTCGCCGTGGCCGCTCGAGACAGGTCGCCCGAGAATGATGAGGCGTGGGTGGTGTTGGCAGCGGCCGAACTGATCAACGGCCACAGGCCGAATGCTCTGGACGCGCTGCGTCGTGCCGTCGATCTCAATCCAGCAAACAAGCGCCAGATTCCCAAGGATCCGCGATTTCAGCCCCTGCTCAATGACCCAGAATTCAAGAATATTGTCGGTCGGTAGAGACCTGCACTGGCGAACTGCCGGCTAACCTTCGAATGGAGCCGACGCGCAATGGTATTCTGTCGCGCGCGGCTCATTCGAACTGTTAGCCGGACGCACCTTGATCGTTGCCTTTGAGCAAGGAGCACAGATGTCCGTGATCAAGCACCCGAGAGTGATCATGGGCGGGCTCGTCGCCGGGCTCGTGGCGAACGGATTCGATTTCGTCATTACCATGTACTTGATGGCGACCGAGTTCGCCAGAATAGCGAGCCTTCCCTAGCCTGGATTTGGGCCTTCGCGGCTATGGACTTTCTCTGGGGGTCTGCTGCTCGTTTTCACCGACGCGGCGATTCGGCTGCGGTTCGGCGCGGTTCCGAAACAGCGGTCATCAGCGGCACCATGCTCTGGCTGGCGTTCGCGATCTCGGCGATCCTGATGTTGGCCTTGGGCCTACACACCGCGCAATCGTTCACGAAGAGTGCGACGCTGTACCTCGTGTCCGCGATCGTGAGCAGTCTCGTCGGCGCAGCACTGTAGAAGGAGTAGCCGGTGCCCGCGAGATGCGTTGCACCAGGCGGCCGCTGGTGCCATTTCACGCGGGCCGCTGGTGAACGCCGGCCGTCAGGCCGACCTTGAGGCCGGGAGAGACGATGCCCATGGATGTGGAAATCATCGCAGATCAGATCAGCAGGGCCTTTCGGGGCGAGTCCTGGCATGGGCCCTCGGTACGCGAGGTGCTGGCGGGTGTCTCGGCGGAAGACGCCGCAGCCCACCCAATAGCCGGAGCTCACAGCATTTGGGAGATCGTCCTTCACCTGGGTGCTGGATACACTTTGGTCCTTCGGCGCGTTCGTGGAGAGCGTGCAACGCTCTCGCCGGAAGAAGAGTGGCCTCCAGTGCCGGCGTCCAGTTCGGAGGCGTGGCGCGAAAGCCAGCGAGCCTTGGAGGAACTCAACGAGCAGCTGCAGGGCGTTGTGCGCGCCTTCCCGGCGGAGCGCCTTCCCCAGGAGCTGGGCTCCGAGTACTCGGCGTACACCCAGTTCGCCGGCACGCCGCAGCACGACCTATATCATGCGGGTCAGGTCGTTCTACTCAAGAAGGCACTCGCTGCCTCGCGAGGGGCGGCCTAACAACGAGATGAAGCTGACAAGCTGCGATGACGTTGGTTCCCGCACCTTGCAGCTTATCTCGATGTTAGGCGGCAACTACCACTGTCGCGTAAATTCCAAATGATAGACGTTCTTCGTGCCATGAGATGAGGATGTCGTTCGCTTCCGAATCCAGAACCGGATGGAGTCAGCTTCACACGAGCATGCCGCCGATTGTCATCGCGTTAGGATTTCCTCTTCGCAATCGTCTCCCTGCGAGCGTTAGATCTGTTTGTACTGATGGCTCGATTCATGGCCGGACCCAACCATCGTCTCCAAGACTCTCGGATTGCTGCTCGTATCTGGTACCTGCGTTCTCTTCAACATCACGTCGGCAGTGTCGGACTACACACACGCAGTGTTGCGTATGCAGTTGGTGTTGGTGGACTGAGCCTATTGGTGATGTTTGCGTCTCTGTATGCGATCGAACTCTCACGTACTGCGTGTCGATGGCGAGACTCCACGCGTCGTCCTCGGCGTCATTGATCCGCGAACCGGTGTAATGGTCGCTGGCACTGTGTTTCTATCGGTGTACTTCGCGGGGCAGATTCTCAACGCGTTCACCGAAGAGTGCATTTTTAGGGGAATTCTCCTCCCTCAGTTCATGCGGCGGATGTCGTTCTGGAAAGCGAATCTCGCGCAGGCGTCGCTATTCGCCGTTGCTCACCTGGTGTGGCCGATGAGTAGCTGGGTACTAGGACGAGCCACGTTGCCGGAGGCATTGGCGGAAGCCGGATTGCTGCTGGTGTTTACGGCGGTCGGAGGCTTGATCTTCGGTTACTCGTACTACCGAACGAACAACCTCTGGACGCCATTGCTGGCCCATTTGATCGACAACCGGTGTGGCTCTTCGTTCACATCGAAACGTCGACGCGCCTCAATGCAGAAGCCGACGTTGCGATCTTTGCGCGTTTGGGCTTTTTGTCGTTGGTGCTCATTGCGTGGTTTGTCGCGAAACCGTCGAGAATCCCCCCGCTGAAGACCGTGGGGAACCAAGACACATCTGAGCATTTCGCTCCTGCTGTTGGCGGCAGCGGATGATGCGACCACTGCGGTACGCCAGGCGCCACATCGCCAGTGAGCAACCGGAAGGTGCGCACCGATTGGACTTCTAATCGTTGCCTCAACACCAAGAATCGGAATCGGAAGGAGACGCACCTCATCATGAGGGCTTAGCCAATGAAGGTGACGCATACCGAGCGATCGGTATTTGGTGCGATCATGAGCCGCCGCGGCTGAAGCGCGGGCCGTTAGCCAGACCGATTTGATGATGCAGGAAGTTCCGAAACGGATCAAACGCCTGTCGGGAATGGGCAATTCGATCGTTGGGATCGTGGCGAAATTGATTCGTTCGAGCTCAACGAGCTGGTGCATCGATTCCATCAGGACACGTCGCGAGAAATCTGGAAGAGATACGCGACGACACACCTTGAGCCGGCGGTCGCGTCGGCGGTGGCGGCCGGTGTGCTTCGCAAAGAGGAGTTGCCGTCGGAGTTACTGCAGCACATCGACGGTTGATCGAATTCTACGAACACGACCTCTCGGTATCGTGACGATGCGCGTCAGTTGCGATTGCGCCGGCCCGGCGGAACGAGCCACGAATGGCGAACGACTCTGATAATCGGGGAAACGACGCCCCGTGCTCAATCGGGTTCGCATGGGTTCGTTACCTGCCTGTGACGCGTTCGTTCTGAACCCATACGTCCGCGAGCGGTTTATGAAATGTCCCAAATGCGACGCACCGACACGGGCTCGAAACGCTATCCGGCCAATTGGGGCAGCTTCGTGCGCGGGAGAGCGAGATTCTCAACCAGGCCGCCTTCGAGGAAGGGCTGAAAAGGCGGACCTAAAAGGTCCGCCCTACAAGGTCGGCACTACAATTGAAGCGCAAGCGCCGGATAGCGGCGGGTCCGCGTCAGGCGCATAGTACGTTCATGCTTCAAGCAGCCACTCAGCCAATCGACTCCACTCGCTGGAACGCCATCGTCGCGCGTGATCGCGCCGCGGCGGGAAGCTTTGTCTATGCGGTGCGGTCCACCGGCATCTATTGCCGGCCCGGGTGCGCAAGCCGTCGCCCGCGTCGGGATCGCGTGGCGTTCTTCGACACGCCCGCGGACGCGGAGCGCGCCGGCTACCGGCCGTGCCGCCGCTGCCGCCCGCGGGATGAGGCGGCACGCGATCCGTGGATCGATCGGATTCGCCGCGCATGCGTCTACCTGGCGAACGTCGACGGGCACTTGCCGCTCGCGTCGCTGGCGCGGCGCATTGGCGGAAGCCCGTATCACCTGCAGCGCAATTTCAAGCGGATCGTCGGCATCACTCCCCGGCAATACGCCGATGCGTGCCGGCTGCAGCGCGTCAAGCGCGGCCTGCGCGGCAAGAAGTCGGTGACCGACGCGACGCTGGATGCGGGCTTCGGATCGAGCAGCCGCCTGTACGAACGGGCGGTCCCAAAGCTCGGCATGACGCCGTCCACGTATCGGAGCGGCGGCGCCGGCGTGCGGATCAGGTTCACGACTGTCGAGGCGCCCGTCGGGCGGCTGCTCATTGCGGCCACACCGCGCGGTGTGTGTCTCGTGTCGATGGGCCGATCGGAGGCGGAACTTCAAGGCGCGCTCGAACGTGAGTATCCGAGCGCCACGATCACGCGCGATCCCGGCGGACTGGCGCGATGGACGCGGCAGGTGCTCGACCATCTTGCCGGACGCCTTCCGCGGATCGACTTGCCCCTCGACATCCAGGCGACGGCGTTCCAGTGGCAGGTCTGGGAGGCACTCGCGGCGATTCCATACGGATCGACGCGAACCTACGCCGATGTGGCGGCTGCCATCGGGCGCCCCGGCGCGGCGCGGGCCGTCGCGCGGGCCTGCGCGACGAATCCGGTCGCGCTGGCGATTCCGTGTCACCGCGTCGTCCCGGCCGCGGGAGGCGTCGGCGGCTATCGGTGGGGGACCGCGCGCAAGGAGGCGCTCCTGGCCACCGAGCGCCGCCGAAGCGCGTAGGCGGGCCTGAATGTCGACTAATATTCCCTGTTCATGACGCAGTACGGCCGTTCCCCCTGGACCGACCGTTTTCCCAGGTCGCGCGTCCCGTCGTATCCCCGACTCCGTGGCCGCCACGACTTCGACGTCGTCGTCATCGGCGGCGGGCTGACCGGCTGCGCCACGGCGTATGCCTTCGCTGCCGCCGGCATCAAGGTTGCCCTCATCGAAGCCGCGCAGATCGGCCGCGGCGCCAGCGCGCTCTCGACCGGATGGATCTCGGACGATCCGGGCGCCAGCTTCGTCGCGGCAGAGCAGCTGATCGGCCGGCGCGCCGCGCGCCACGCCTGGCAATCATGGAGGCGCGCCGCGCTCGATTTCACCGCGCTCCTTCGCCGTCTCGACGTGAAGTGCCAGCTCGAGCCGCGCCCGACGCTCATCGCGGCGACGACTCCGGAACAGGCCGCGCAGCTCAAACGCGAACAGAAGGTGCGCAAGGAAGCCGGTCTCGACGCGCCTTCGCTGAACGCGAAGGCGATTCTTGCTGAGGCCGCCATCCAGGCCGCTGTCGGCATTCGTACTCGGGATGGCGCCACGATCGATCCGTACCGCGCGGCCATCGGCCTGGCCGCCGCGGCGGCCGATCGCGGCGCGCAGATCTTCGAGCGGACCGCCGCCGGGCGGACGAAATTCGGCAGGCGCACCGCTGACGTTGTCCTCGACGACGGCAATATCCGCACGAGGCGCATCATCGTGGCCACCGGCAGACCGACTGCGCTGTTCAAATCGCTCATCCGGCACTTCTGGCTCAAGAGTTCGTTTCTGGCGATGACGGCGCCGATTCCCGCCAAGGTGCGCAACCAGCTCGGCCGCCGCGAGGTGGTGTTCCGCGACCTCGCGCAGCCGCCGCATGTCGTGCGGTGGGTGGACGACGAGCGGCTGCTGATTTCGGGCGCGGACGATGCGGACGTACTGCCGCGGCTGCGCGACAAGACGATCGTGCAGCGCACGGGGCAGTTGATGTACGAGCTGTCGACGATCTATCCCGAGATTTCCGGCATCCTGCCTGAGTACGGGTGGGAGGCGCCGTACGCGCTCACGGCGGAGGGCGTCCCCTACCTCGGCCCGCACCGCAACTTCCCGCATCATCTGTTCGCGTTCGGCGACGCCAGCCGCAGCGTGACCGGCGCCTATCTCGCCAGCCGCGTGCTCCTGCGCCACCACCTCGGCGAAACGGATCCGGCGGACGAGGCGTTCGGATTCAACAGATGAGCGCCTGCGGCCATGCCGAGCCGAGCCGCCTGCGCGCTTCGCGCTTCGGTGGCCAAGGGACGTCGCTTGTCCGAGCGCGAGGTTATCAGTAACGGGCATAGCTAAGTTCGCGCGGGGGTGGGGCCCCGCCGCCAGTGGAAAAAAGTTGGCCGAGCGTGCCGGTAGATCTGCTGGTCTTTGGTCCCCACCCCGACGACATCGAGATCGGCCTCGGCGGCACGGTCGCGCGTCAGGCCGCCGACGGCCTGCGCGTCGGGTTGTGCGACCTCACGGCCGGGGAGATGGGCAGCAACGGGACGGTGGAGGAGCGGCTGGCTGAGGCCGAGGCGGCGCGACTCGTGCTCGGCGCCGCGTGGCGGCAGAACCTGCGGTGGCCGGATCGGCGGATTGGCGGCGATCCCGGACACATCGAGGAGGCTGCCGCGTTCATTCGCCGCCACCGGCCGCGGGCCGTGGCGATTCCGCACTGGTCCGACCGGCATCCCGATCATGTTGCGGCGAGCCACGTCCTGACCGAGGCGGCATTCAATGCCGGCCTGCGGCGCTACGATCCATCGAGCGAGGCCTGGAAGCCCGAGTGGCTCTGCTACTACTTCATCAACGACTCGGCCGAGCCGTCCTTCGTGGTCGACGTGAGCGCGCAGTACGATCAGAAGCGTGCGGCGCTCGACTGTCACGCCACCCAGTTCCAGGCGCCCTCGGACGGCGGAGCGGTGGCGACGCGCCTGAACACGCCGCTCTTCCGTCAGCTCGTGGAGAGCCGCGACGCGCAGTTCGGCGCGCGCGCCGGCGTCCGTTGGGCGGAAGGCTTCGTCGTGCGCGAGCCGATTATGCGGAGCGGTCTCCTTCGCGGCGGCCTGGCGAAGAGGTCCCCGCGGCGACTGACATGAACATCGGGATCGTCTGTTACGCGTCAATCGGCGGCAGCGGCATCATCGCGACCGAGCTCGGCAAGGCGCTCGCGGCGCGCGGCCATCGCGTACACATCCTGAGCAGCGACATGCCGGCCCGGTTCGGCGAGTACCAGCCCGGGCTGTTCTTCCACCGGGTCGAAACGCCCGCGTATCCGCTGTTCCGCGAACCGCAGTACATCCTGTCGCTTGCCAACAAGATCGTCCAGGTCTCGCGCGACGAGGAGCTCGAGATCGTCCACGCGCACTACGCGATCCCGCACGCGACCGCGGGGTACCTGGCGCGCCAGATCCTGGCTGCCGGACATTGCGCCTGTGTTCCCAAGGTCATCACGACGCTGCACGGCACCGACATCACGCTGCTCGGCGGCGACCGGTCGTTTTCGGAAACGGTGGCCTTCTGCATCGAGCAGTCGGACGGCGTGACGGCTGTCTCCGAAAGCCTCAAGTCCGACACGTGCCGGGAGCTTGGCGTCCAGCACGACATCCGTGTGATCCCGAATTTTCTCGACTGCGCCATTCATCGACGGCGCGACGCAGCCGACCTGCGCAGAACGCTCGCCCCGCACGGCGAGAAGCTGCTCATCCATGTGTCGAACTTCAGGCCGGTCAAGCGCGTGACAGCGGTGGTCGAGATTTTCGCGGCCGTCCGGCACCGTCTCGATGCGCGGCTGCTCATGGTCGGCGATGGCCCGGACCTGCCGGACGCGTCACGCCTCGCCCGCGCGCTGGGCGTTGCCGCGGATGTGGAGTTCCTCGGCGAGCAGGATCAGGTCGTTCAGCTGCTTTCGGCGTCCGACGTGTTCCTGCTGCCTTCAGCGCAGGAGAGCTTCGGTCTCGCCGCACTCGAGGCGTTGGCGTGCGAGGTCCCCGTCGTCGCGTCGCGCATCGGCGGATTGCCCGAGGTGATCGAGGACGGCGTCACCGGATTCCTGCACCCGCTCGAAGATCTCGCGGGAATGGCAGAGTCGGCGTCCCGCTTGTTGACCGACCCGCAGCTCCACCGTAGAGCGGCCGAGGCGGCCCGCCGCGTTGCCCACGAACGGTATTGCGACTCGAAGATCGTTCCGATTTACGAGTCCTATTACGAAGAAATCCTGGGCAGGTAGGGCTGTATACTCTCTACCCCGTATGCGGCGTTGGGCCTGCTTCGGTCTCGTTGTTTCACTCTCCACGCTGACCACCGCGCAGATGCGCGTCGTCCCCCTCGATCAGGAACAGGGACACGTGGCGCTGGGCATGGCGCTGCGCCGGTTGTCGAACACCGGCATCTTCATGCACGCCACGGCGCACCCCGACGACGAGAACAACGGGCTGCTGGTACTGCTGAGCCGCGGCCTCGGGTTCCGCACCGCGCTGGCGACGGCGACGCGCGGCAACGGCGGACAGAACGAAATCGGCCCGGAGATTTTCGAAGCGCTCGGGGTTTTGCGCACCGAAGAGCTGGCAGCGATGCACCGGTTCGACGGCGCGGAGCAATACTTCACCCGCGCGGTCGATTTCGGCTATTCGTTCAGCATCGAGGAAACGTTCGAGAAGTGGGGCCGCGACGAGATCACCGGTGATTTCGTGCGGCTGATCCGGACGATCCGGCCCGATGTGATGCTGACGCTGCGTCCTGACGGCGATGGCGGAGGACAGCATCACCAGGCGTCGGCGGTCCTCGCGCGTGAGGCGTTCAAGCTGGCCGGCGATCCCACGAAGTATCCCGAGCAGCTGAAAGCCGGCCTCCGTCCGTGGCAGCCGAAGAAACTGTACATGCCGACGCAGGGCCTCGGCGGACGCGGCGCTCCGCCGCCGGCTGCGTCCGGACCTGCCGCGATCTCCATCAATCTCGCGGCCTACGATTCGCTGCTTGGCAGGGCGTACTCCGAAATCGGCGCCGAAGCGCGGAGCATGCACAAGTGCCAGGGCATGGCGCAGGTTCTCTCGCTGCCGGGGCCGTCGAACACCGTCCTGCAGCTGGTGGAGTCGGCGCTTCCCGGCGGACTGACGCGGCCCGATCGCAATCTGTACGACGGCGTCGATTATTCGATCGCCGGGCTGGCCCAGTTCGCCGGACCGCGACCACCGCGCGAGCTCACGCAGGGGCTGGCGGCAATGGCCAGCGCCGTGCTGGATGCTCAAAAGCGGTTCGATGCCTCCGCCGACGGCGCCGAGGACGCCACGCTCCAGCCGCTTCTGACTGGTTTGCGGGCCACGCGCGAACTGCGTGCGCAGCTGCGGACGATGACGGTGCCCGACGAGGGCCGATTCGAGATCGAGTTCCGCCTGCGGCAGAAGGAACGCGAGTTCCAGCAGGCGATCCTCCTGGCCAACGGCGTTCGCATCGAAGCGCTGGCCGACGACGGCGTGGTCGTACCCGGCCAGCCCGTCCGCCTCTCGGTCGTGCTCGCGAATCGCGGCGCCACGCCGCTCAACGTTCGACAGGTGGGCGTCGAGGGCTTGAATGGTGACGCGACCTGCACGCTCACGGCGCCGGCGGCCGGCGGCGGCAGAGGCGGTCCCGCGGGAGGACGCGGCGCGCCTCCACCCACAGGTCCGCCGCTGTCCGCGCTCGCGAAGGACCAGGTCGGCCGCTGCGACCTGTCGTTGACGATTCCTGCGGACACGCGCGTCACCGAACCCTACTGGCATCGTGAAGGCGAGGCGGGCCGCTACGTGTTCGATGACGACGCGCCGTTCGGGCTGCCTTACCGGCCGACGCCGTTCTATGTGCAGGCGACGCTGAGCCTCGGGCCGAACACCTCCGAGGTGTTTGCCGCACTGCCGGTGCAGTACCGGTACGAGGGTGACAACTTCAGCGGCGAGAAACGATCGTCGCTGCTCGTGGTGCCGGCGCTGTCCGTGCGCGTGACGCCCGGCGTCACGATCGTGCCGTGGACGCCGCCTGCGCCAGCACCGGCGCCAACGCCGACGACAGGGGCTCGCGGCCGCGGCGCGCCGGCACCCGCACCACCGCTCGTCCGCCTGCGACGGGCCGCGGGCGAGGGGCTGCAGCGCCGCCGCCGCCGCCGGCGCCGGAACCGACCGAGATGCGAGAGGTCCGCGTTACCGTCGTCAACGACACGAAAGGCGAGATCGAGAGTGTGGTGGCGCTGGACATTCCGGAAGGCTGGACGTCCACGCCCGCCGAGCAGAAGCTCGCCTTCGCGCGCGAAGACGAAGCGCAGACCATCCGTTTCCAGTTGCGGGCGCCGCGGACGGCAAACACGGGCGAGTACAGCGTGAGCGCCCGGGCAACTGTTGGCTCTGCCACCTTCAACCGCGGCTTTCAGGTCATCGAGTACCCGCACACGACGCGGCAGCACATCCTTCACGAGGCGGCGACGCGGCTGAAAGTGCTGGACGTCAAGACGACGGCCAATCTCACAGTCGGATATGTCATGGGCGCCGGCGACGAAGTCTCTGCGGCGATTACGCAGCTCGGGGCGCGCGTCGAATTCCTGCAGTCGGATGATCTGGCCTGGGGCGATCTGTCGCGATTCCCCGTGATCGTGACGGGCGTGCGCGCGTACGAAAAGCGCGCTGATCTGCGCGCGAACAACGCCCGGCTGCTCGACTACGTCAGAAGCGGCGGCCGGCTGATCGTCCAGTACAACAAGTTGGAGTTCAACGCCGCGCAGTACGGCCCGCACTCCGCGCAGGTCAGTTCCGATCGCGTCACCGACGAGACCGCGCCCGTCAGGATTCTCGAGCCGGCCGATCCGCTGTTGACGACGCCGAACAAGATCACGGACGCGGCCTGGAACGGGTGGGTCCAGGAGCGCGGCCTGTACTTCCTTGGCGAGCACGACTCTCGGTACCGCGAGCTGCTGGAGCTCGAGGATCCGTTCCCGAACAACGCCGGACCGAAACGCGGGGCGCTCGTCGTCGCAAACTACGGCAAAGGGCGATGGGTATACGTGGGCCTCGGCCTGTGGCGTGAATTGCCTGCGGGTGTCGACGGCGCGTACCAGCTGCTCGCCAATCTCATCAGCCCCAAGTGATGGAGGTCGTGGTCGTCGGCGCGGGCCCGGCGGGAGCAACGGCGGCACGGGCGCTCGCCATGGCCGGAGTAACCGTTCGGCTGCTCGACCGGTCTAAGTTCCCCAGGAATAAACCATGCGGCGGGGGAATCAGCCTGCGTGTGCTCCCGCGTTTTCCGTACCTGGAGCAGGCGCTGGCGCGGATTGCCACGCACCAGGTGTCGCGGCTCTACCTGGAAGGCCCGGACGGCGATTCGGCCGTCGTCCATTCGCGTATACCGGCGGCGTTGATGGTTCGGCGGGTCGAGTTCGACGAACTGTTGGTCTCGCTGGCGTGCGAGGCCGGCGCGGAGCTCGTCGAAGGGGTCGATATCGTGGCCGCGTCCCAGGACCCTTCGCACGGCGTCAGCCTGACGGCTCGCGACGGGCGCAGGTTCACGGCCCGCGTCGCGATCGCGGCCGATGGCGTGCACAGCGTCGTCGCACGGCGCCTGGGCATCAACGGCGGATGGCCCGACACGTCGATCGCGCTCGACATGATGGAGGAATCGCCGCGCCAAACGTTGCGCGACGTCGATCCCTCCACGATGTGGGTCGCGTACGGTGTCAACGGCGGTCCGGGATACGGATACATCTTCCCCAAGCGGGATCATGTGAATGTCGGAGTCGGGTATCTGTTGAACCATTACCGGCGGGCGGTCGACGAGCATCCATATGAGGTGCAGAGGACGTTCGTCGACGAACTGCGCAGGAGGGGCGTCGTCGAGGGAGAATCGACGCGCGCCAACTTCACCCCGTTTCTCATCCCCGTGGGCGGTCCGCTGCGCCGCCCCGGGCGCGGCGGCGTGATCCTGGCTGGCGACGCCGGTGGATTCGTCAACGGTTTCACGGCGGAGGGGATCTACTACGCCATGGTGACGGGCGAACTCGCTGCCAGGAGCGTCGTCGAGTCGGCCCGCGGCGCCGTGGCGAGCCTGGTGCGCCGGTACCGCCGTGCGGTCGATCACGAAATTGGCGCCGAGCTGCGGGATTCAGTCCTGATCCAACGGTATTTGTTCGCGGATCGCCGCCGGATTACTCGCGTCGTGGCCGGCGCGCGGCGTGCACCCGAGATCACCCGCCTGATCCTCGATTTCGCGGTCGGCGGGCTCTCGTATCGAACGTTGCGCCGGCGGGTGTTCTCCGAGGCGCCGCTCCTTGGCGGGCGGCTGCTGTGGGAGCGCCTGCGGACATTGATGGGGCCTTGCGCCGAGGCCGCAGGGACGGCTTGAGATGGCCATCTACGATCAGCAATTCGAGCATCTGCTGCGGCGCGCCGGTTTCGGTGCGCGGCCCGACGAGCTGGACGCCTATCGCAGGCTGGGATTGGGCGATGCGGTCGATGCGCTGATCTACTACGACCGGATCGTCGACGACGTCGACACGAAGATAGGGCAGCCAGGATACGCGCAGATTGTGACGGGGGGCCGGGTGCTTCAGCCCAACACCGTCATCACCGACGCGCAACAGCGGTGGCTGTTCCGGATGCTCCACACCAACCGCCCGCTCCAGGAGAAGATGACGCTCTTCTGGCACAACCACTTCGCGACCGTGTACACGAAGCTGGCGGGCGCGGTGACCCCTGCCGAAGCCACGCGCTACATGGCCGCGAAGCGGAGCGAGGATCCGGGCGGTGTCCGCGGCCAGATCGAGATGCTTCGCGACAACGCCCTCGGCAACTTTCAGACGCTCCTTGTCGAAATCGCCAAGGACACGGCGATGCTGATCTGGCTCGACGGGCGCACCAATACCCGGGCGATGCCGCAGGAGAACTTCGGCCGCGAGATCATGGAGCTCTTCACCATGGGCGTCGGCCACTACACCGAGGCCGACGTCTACGCGGCGGCGCGCGTGTTCACCGGGTGGAATCTGACGCGGGGCGGCGCGGGGGCGTTGACCTTCTTCTACAACGCCGGGCAGCACGACACGAACGCGAAGACCTTCTCCTTCCCGATCTACGCCGACGGGTCGAAGACGATTGCGGCCCGTGCAGCGGGCAGCGGGATGCAGGACGGCCTCGATTTCATCGCCGCGCTCGCGCGCAGCCCGCACACGGCTGCTTACCTGGCCCGCAAGCTGTACCGCTTCTTCATCTCGGAGCTCGGCGAGGTCGACGAGGAGTTCGTCAACCGGGTGTCGGCCGTGTACTTCCAGAGCGGGTACAACATGCGGACGGTGATGCGCGAGGTGCTGTCGTCGCGGCAGTTCTGGGACGAGCGCAACCGGTACGCGCGCTACGCCTGGCCCGTCGAGTTCACGATCCGCGCGATCAAGGACGTCGGCTGGAGGGGACTGTCGCTGAACGACGCGCGGGTCGCGCTCGGCAACATGGGGCAGATCCTCTTCGATCCGCCCGACGTGGCGGGATGGGAAGCGGGCCAGTCGTGGTTTTCGACCGGCGCCATGCTGTCGCGCATGAACTTCGCGTCGACGCTGGCGGGCAACCAGAAGTTCGAGCTCGCCCGGACGGCGGCCGACCATGCGTCGACCCCCCACGAGCTCCTGACGTGGGTGCTCGACTCGCTCAAGACGGCGCCCCTCTCGCCAGGAGTCACGACGGATCTCCTCGATTACCTGCGCGCGACGGGTCCCTGGACCGGCAGCCAGACGCAAATTCAGAACAAGGTCGCTGGCGTCGTTCACCTCGTGGCGGGAACGCCGGAGTACCAGTTCGTATGAAGATTTCCAGGCGGCAATTCGTCAAGGGTGGCGCGGCGGCGTTCACGATGACCTTTGCCGCGCCGGAGTTCCTGAGCGACATGGCGCGCGCGCAGGGCGCATCGGTCCGCAACCTGATCGTCCTGTACCTGAGCGGCGGCAACGACGCGCTGAGCACGCTCGTGCCCTACAACGATCCGTTCTATTACTCGCGCCGGAGCAGCATCGCGGTGCCGGCTGGCAACGTGCTGCAGATCGGAACGGACTCGTCCGGCGTCGCGCTCGGGCTCCATCCGCGCCTGAGCGGCCTGCGCCAGATTTTCAACCAGGGCGCGCTGGCGTTGATTCAGCGCACCGGCTACGACAATCAGAGCCGCTCGCACTTCCAGGGGACAGACATCTGGTCGACGGCGAACCCTTCGAATTCAACCGGGCTCGGCTGGGTGGGCCGCTATCTCGATTCGCTGCCGTCGCCGGTCGATTCTCTCGTCGGGTGGAATACGACGCGCGATCTGCCGCGCGTCCTGCAGGCGAACAGGGTGGCAGTGCCGGCAATCGCGAATCCGGTCCAGGACCCGTTCAACAGTCCGAACACGGGGCCGGAAGCGCTCGCCGAGCGGGCCGCGGCGATGCGCATCAATTCGCACGTGCCGGTCGATCGGCCGGAAGTCGCGTTCGTGTACGGCAGCGCGCAGGCCGCGATGGCCACGCTCGATCGCGTGGCCCAGGTCGCCAGCTATCCGACGACCGGTTATCCGAATACGCCTTTCGGCCAGGCGATGCGCTGGGTGGCCGGCGCCATGGTGCGCGGCATCGGCACGAAAGTGTTCTACGTCACGACGGGCGGTTTTGACACGCACTCCACTCAGGGCGTCAACCAGGCGAACGGGTCGTATTCCAACCTGATGGGGACGCTGAACGACGGGCTGCTCGCGTTCTACAACGACATCCGGAACCAGGGCCTCCTCGGCGACACGCTGCTTCTGACGTTCTCGGAGTTCGGCCGCCGGATCAACGAGAACGGCAGCGCCGGCACCGATCACGGCGCCGGCACCCTGATGATGGCCATGGGTGGGCGTGTCAACGGCGGCTTCTACGGCACCGCCGCCCGTCTCTCCCCCGATCCGCAGAATCCGACGCTCGAGAACAACGGGAACGACATCCACTATGCGATCGACTTCCGCTCGGTTTACGCACAGGTCATCGATCGCTGGCTGGGCGGGAACTCGCAGAGCGTCCTCGGCGGCAACTTCGCGCGCCCGGACCTGACGTTCATTTGATCTGAGTTATAGTCGCGGGCGGCCAGGTCCCCTGATGTGGACCCCGATGCGGCTGCTTGCCGTCCTCCTGCCGTCCGCCGCTGCGCTCCGGTTCGTGCTCGCCAGCCGCGGCGGGCAATACTTCGACTGGGACGAGCACCGCTACGGGTTCTCGACGTTGATGCTCGAGCGGCTGCGCTCGGGCGATCTCGGCGGCGTCCTCGACATCCTGTTCCGGTATCCCGAGCATCCCGGGTTCAAGATTTTCGGCGTCGGCCCGGCGGCGCTGCAGCAGGCGCTGCATCCGGGGCAGCCGATTTCCGACATGCGGCAGGCGTCCGGCGAGTGGTTGACCGCATTCGTGTTCTCGCTCAGTTCCGTCTGCGCCATCGGGTTGACCTACGCGGTTGGCCGCCGCGCGGGTGCGTCAGAGCGCGAGAGCCTCTTTGCCGCGTTCCTGATGTTCGCGTCGACCTCGATGCTCATGCACGCGCGCCATTTTTTCCCGTACGACCTCGCGCTCGCTCTTGGATTGCTGGCAACCTGGGTGGCATTGAGCCCTGCTGACGGGGTGCTGGACGGCATCGGCGCCGGCCTGCTCGCCGGTGCCGCCTTCTCGACGTACTTTGGTTACTGGCTGCTGGCCATCGTCGTGCTGGGCCTTCATGTCTTCTGGCACCAGGCGCCGCTTGTTCGACGGGTGAGGCGCCTTGTCGTTGGTGCCGTCGGATTCGCGATCGTGCCCGGCCTGCTGCTCGTGGCCAGCGGCCTGCGCGACCGGCCGCTTCTCCAGCTGTCGCGTCGGTTTGCCGCCACAGTCACTCATGGCGATACGCCGAGGGTTGGTCGCTGCCGTGGGCGTTCTTCTGGCAGGCTGAGGGTTTCGTGCTGGTGATCGCCCTTGCGGGAATCGCGCTCCTGCTGTGGCGTCCCACGGCGCGCGGCGTGCGATGGGCGGCAGCGGCGGGCGCCATCTACGCCGGGCTCGTCATCGGGTCGGACCTCATGCACCGTTTCGTCGTGTACGATCGCCTCGCCCGTTCGATGTGGCCCTTCACGTGCCTCGCGGCTGCTGCAGGCTTTGCCGCGGTTGACGACGGACGGTGGCTCGGCGGACGCCGCGCATACTGGCTGTACGGCATCGTGCTCGGCCTGTTTCTGACCAACAGCGCGCCGTTGTTCACCCAACGTTATCCGCGTGACGTGGTCCTCGAAGTTCTCGCCCGGTACGGGCCGGATGCCGTAGCCTACGACACCAGCTTGCAGCACACGGTCGACAGCACGAGCGGCTTCTTTTTTCCGGCCGACGTGCCGGCTCCCGGTCAAGCGTTTCGTGCTCGTGAATGCCCGCGACATCTGGTTCGAGGGTGAACCTGGTGTGAAGCCGGTAGCCGAGGGGCGGGTGATTGCGTCGTGGCGGCACCCGCGCCAGCTGCGTTTCATGCAGTACCACGGCTACACGCCGGCGCAGCGCCGTTTCATGAGATCCGCGGACGTGTCGATGCGGCTCATCGACCGCGGCGACGGTCCGCCGGCCACAATCAACCACCACTGACGCGAAGCGGATACGATTCTGCCATGCCACCGATCAAGCGCACGAAGTTCAAGTTGGGCCACGACCAGTTGCTCGAGATGTTCTACTGGTTGAAGTTGATCCGCGCATTCGACGAGCGGTTGAGCGTCCTCGTCAAGCAGGGCAAGGTTCGCAGCGGCGTCTACACCGGCATCGGCCAGGAAGCCATCATCGTCGGCACCTGCTTCGGGCTGGGCAAGGACGACTGGATCTGCCCGCTGCACCGCGACCTCGGCGCGTTCCTGATGAAGGGGGTGTCGGCGCGGACGATGATGTCGCAGATGTTCGCGAAGACGACCGGATTGTCGAAGGGCCGCGACTCGGCGCTGCACAGCGGCGTCTCGGAGCTGGGCATCTTCGGCAATACCAGCATGCTCGGCGCCAACCTGCCGGTGGCGGCCGGCCTCGGCCTGACCTTCAAGATGGAGAAGACCGAGAACGTCGTGATCGCCTACTTCGGCGAAGGCGCGAGCAACGTCGGCGACTTCCACGAGGCGCTGAACATCGCCGGCGTGCAGCGGCTGCCGATCATCTTCGTCTGCGAGAACAACCAGTACGCCTACTCGGTGCCGGTCGAAAAGAGCATGGCGATCGACGACGTCGCCGACCGTGCCGAGAGCTACGGCTTCGACGGCGTCGCGATCAACGGCAACGACGTGCTCGCCGTCTACCAGGCGACGCAGGGTGCGCTCGCGCGGGCGCGCAAGGGCGAAGGGCCGACGCTCATCGAGTGCAAGACCTACCGCTGGCACGGGCACTCGGAGCACGACAAGGCGTTCTATCGGACGAAGGAAGAGCTCGCGATGTGGAAGAGCCGCGATCCGATTCCGACCTTCGCGGCCTACCTCAAGGGCCTGCACGAGATCTCCGACGATCAGGTCGCGGACATCGAAGCGCGGATCAAGGCGACGATCGACGATGCGGTGGAGTTCGCCGCCAACGCGCCCGATCCCGATCCGGCCGACGCGGTGACCGACCTGTATGCCTGAGTCCGGGCCCTTTCGTGTCCCTTGTGTCCTGTGTGGTGAATGACCAGAGATGCCCAAAGAACTGACCTACCTCGAAGCCATTCGTGAGGCCCTCTTCGAAGAGATGCGGCGCGATCCGAAGGTGTTCGTGCTCGGCGAGGATGTCGGACCCTACGGCGGCGCATTCGGCGTCACCCAGGGGCTGGCCGACGAGTTCGGCGAGATGCGCGTCATCGACACGCCGATCTCCGAGTCGGCGATCATCGGCGTCAGCATCGGCGCCGCGCTGCGCGGCTACCGGCCGGTCGCCGAGATGCAGTTCGCCGACTTCATCTCGTGCGGTTTCGATCAGATCGTCAACCAGGCGGCGACGCTGCGCTACCGGTACGGAGGGCGCGCGGCCGTCCCGATCGTCGTGCGCGCGCCGAGCGGCGGCAACGTCGGCGGCGGGCTGTACCACTCGCAGAACCCGGAGGCGTGGTTCGTCCACCGGCCCGGTCTCAAGGTCGTCGCGCCATCGACGGCGTACGACGCGAAAGGCCTGTTGAAGGCGGCGATCCGCGACGACAACCCGGTGATCTACTTCGAGCACAAATACCTGTACCGCCGCGCCAAGGGTCCGGTGCCCGAAGGGGATGCGATTGTCCCGATCGGCGAGGCGGCGATCCGCCGTGAGGGCGACGACATCACGCTCGTGACCTACGGCGCGATGGTGACGCCGGCCCTCGAGGCCGCCGATCGCCTGTCGAAGGATGGCGTCGAAACCGAGGTCATCGATCTGCGAACGCTGATGCCGTTCGACCGCGGCGCGATCCTCCGATCGGTGGAGAAGACAAACCGCGTCGCTGATCGTGCACGAGGACGTCAAGACGCTGGGGATTGGCGCCGAGTTGTCAGCGGTGATCGTGGAGGAGCGCTTCGAGCACCTCGATGCGCCCGTCATGCGCGTCACCTATCCAGATACGCATCCGCCGTTCTCGCACGTGCTCGAAGCCGCGAACCTGCCGGATGTGGAGAAGATTGCGGAAGCGCTGAGGAAGCTGGCGGCGTATTGAGGGGGCAGCGCCTCTGCGCCTCGGCGCTCTGCGTCCTCTGCCCCCTCTGCGTCCTCGTCGCTATTTCTTCGGGATCGTCCAGAAGTAGACCGTCCGCCCGTTGACGTCGACTGTCCGCTCCGGCTCCCACTCGCCCATCATGTCGAACGAGTGCGACACGATGCGCGTGCCCGGCTTGAGCTCCGCTTTCAGCTTCGGCATCAGCTTGACGTTCAGGCTGGGCAGCAGGTACAGCGTCACGACCGTTGCCTCGCTGATATCGGTCGTGAACAGGTCCTGATTCAGGAACCGCACGTTCTTGCTGATCCCGGGCTTGTCCTTTTCGGCGGCGGCGAGGTTGGCGGTCGCTTCCTTGATGCGCTGCGGGTCGATGTCGATGCCGGTCGAGCGCGCGGCGTTGAAGTCCTTCACCGCGGCGATCGCGATTCGCCCATCGCCCGATCCGAGGTCGTACACGATGTCACCTTTGCCGACCTTCGCCGTCTCGAGCATCGCCTTGACGACTTCCGGCGGCGTCGGCACGAAGATGACGTCCGGCGTCCGCAGTGGCGCCTGTGTCTGCTGCGCGATAGCTGGAGCGACGAAGAGCACGAGAGCGACCGAGAAGACAAGAGACCAAGAAGACACGAAACGCTTCATCGCAATCCTCCCAGAGACAATAGGGCCAACAGCTTACACGATCACCGGTTGAAAATTGCCCGCAGCGCGTCGTCGAGCCGCCTGAAGGTGAACGTGACGCCGATCGCCTCGGCCTTGGCCGGGACGGCGCGCTGGCCCGACAGCAGCAGCGGCTCTGCCATTTCACCGAGCAGGAGCTTCAACGCGAAACCAGGGGCGCGCATGAACGCCGGGCGGCCGAGCGCGCGTCCCAGCGTCGCCGCGAACTCGGCATTGGTCACCGGCGTCGGAGCGGTGGCGTTCAACGGTCCCGTCGCCGTCGGCGTCTGAATCACGAAGCGAACCAGATCGACCCAGTCCTGCAGGTGGATCCACGGCCAGTACTGCCGTCCCGATCCGACCGGGCCGCCGGCGCCGAACCAGAACGGCGGCAGCATCTGCGGCAGCGCGCCGTCGTTGCGGTCGAGCACGAGGCCGGTGCGGACGCAGACGAGGCGCGTCATCGATTCGGCGGCGCGCGCTTCCGCTTCCCATTCCACGCAGACGCGCGCCAGGAAATCTGCGCCCGGCGCGTTGGCCTCGTTGACCACTTCGTCGCCGCGCGGGCCGTAGTAGCCGACCGCGGATCCGCTGACGAACACCTGCGGCGCGCCGCGCCGCCTGGCGATGGCCGCCGACGAGACTGCGCGTCGCGAGCACGCGGCTGTCGAGGATGCGGCGCTTCTGCGCGGCGCTCCAGCGGCGGGCCGCGATCGATTCACCGGCGAGGTTGACGACGGCCGTGGCGCCGTCGACGTGACTCGCCCACGGGCCGGCCTGCCCGTCCGGGGTCCACGTGACGGCGCGGCCGCCCGACGCCGGCCCCCGGGGGCCGCCGCGGGTGAGGGTCACGACGTCGTGGCCGGCGCTGACGAGGGCGCGGGCGAGCGCGCGGCCGAGGAAGCCGGTGCCGCCGGCGATGACGGTTCTCATGGTATGTTATTAACTAACTGGTTAGTTTCATGGCCAGGCCCGCTCGCGTCTCCCCGGACCGGATCCTCGCCGCCGCCGCGCTCGAATTCGCCGCGCGCGGATACGCCGGCGCCCGCGTCGACCGCATCGCCCGCCGCGCCCGCGTCAACAAGGCCATGCTCTACTACCACTTCCACAGCAAGCAGGGCCTGTACCGCGACGCTGCTGCGCGAGACCTTCACCCGCGCCGCCGAGCGTCTGCAGGCCATCGCCGCCAGCGGCGCGCCGCCCCCCGACCAGCTCGACAGCGTCATCGCCGCGATCGCCGCGTTCGTCCGGCAGCACCCGTTCTTCGCCGCGATCATGCTCCGCGAAATCGCCGAGAGCGGCGCGCACCTCGACGCCGACACCGTGTCCGCGCTGGCGGCGCTTCCCCGCATCGTCGGCGGCATCATCCAGCGGGGCGTTGACGAGGGCGCGTTCCGGCCGGTCCATCCGCTGGCCGCCTATTTCAGCATGCTGGCGCCGATGGTCGTCTACCTGGCCGGCGCGCCGATCCGGCGGCAGATGTCGGCGCGCCACCTGGTCAGCGGGCCGCCGCTGACCGCCGACGTCTTCGTACGACACATTCAGGACACCATGCGCCGCGCCCTCGGGCGCCACGGCGATGGTGCTGCGAGGCCGGCACGATGACTCCGCATCGAGTAACCCTGTGGCGGGCATGTGTATACGTTCTGGTCGCGGCGGCACTCTCGTGCCGCAACGGTGCGCCCGCCGATCGCGTGCGCGTCTCGGGGCAGGTCGAAGCGACCGAAGTGCAGGTGGCCGCACAGGTCGGAGGGCGGCTGCTGGAGTTGGCACCCGCCGAAGGCGAGCGGGTCGCACCGGCGTCGGTGGTCGCTCGGCTCGACACGGCCGACGCCGAACTGGCGCTCGCGCGCGCGCGCGCCGAGCGCGACCAGGCTGACGCGCAGCTCCGCCTGCTCAAGGCCGGCGCCCGCGTCGAGGACATCCGGCAGGCCGAAGCACAGCTCGCGACCGCGCAGTCGGAAGCGCGGGCGGCCGAAGCCGAGCTGGCCGTCGCCGAGACCGACGCCGATCGCTTCGAGTCGCTGCTCGCGTCGAACGCCGGGACTCGAAAGCAGCGCGACGATGCGGTCGCGAGGCGGGACGTCGCGAGGGCACGGGCTCGCAGCGCGGACGACAGGGTTCGCGCCGCGCGCGAGAACCTCGCGCGACTGCGCGCCGGCGCCCGGCGCGAGGAGATCGACGCGGCGCGCGCGCGTGTCGCGGCGGCCGATGCGCAGATCGCGACGCTGCAAAAAGCGATCGCCGACGCCGTCGTCACCGCGCCCGTGGCGGGGATCGTCACCGAGCGGATCGCCGACGTCGGCGAGCTCGTTCAGCCGCGCGCGCCGATCCTGATCGTCACCGATCTCGACCAGGTGTGGGCGAACGTCTACGTCGACGAGCCGATCGTTCCGCGGCTGAGACTCGGCCAGGCGGCGACGCTCTTCACCGACGCCGGCGGCCCCGGCATCCAGGGCGTCATCAGCTACGTCTCGCCGTCCGCCGAATTCACGCCGCGCAACGTGCAGACGGCCGAGGACCGCTCGAAGCTCGTGTACCGCGTCAAGGTCACGGTCGACAACAGGACGGCGTGCTGAAGGCCGGCATGCCGGTCGAAGCGGAGATTCCGGTCGCGCCATGATCGTCATCGATCGCGTCTCGAAGCGGTACGGCGCCGTCCGGCCATCGACGAGCTGTCGCTGACGGTCGAGCGCGGCGAGATGTTCGGCCTGATCGGTCCGGACGGCGCGGGCAAGACGACGCCGATCCGGACGATCTGCGGCTTGCAGCGGCCGGATCGCGGATCGGTCCGGGTGCTCGGGCTCGATCCGGTCCGCGATCATCGCGCGCTCACCGATTCGGTCGGCTACCTCTCGCAGCAATTCAGTCTGTACGGCGACCTCAGCGTCGACGAGAACATCGCCTTCTTCGCCGAGATCCACGGCGTGCGCGACTACGCCGCCGCCCGGATCGTCTGCTCGAGCTGACGGGGCTGGTCACGTTCCGTGACCGGCTCGCCGAGCGGCTGTCGGGCGGCATGAAGCAGAAGCTCGCGCTCGCGTGCACGCTCGTCCACGAGCCGGCGCTGATCCTGCTCGACGAGCCGACGACCGGCGTCGATCCGGTGTCGCGGCGCGAGTTCTGGAAGCTGCTGGCGGAGTTCCTGTCGCAGGGCATCACGATCGTGATGGCCACGCCGTATCTCGACGAGGCGGAGCGCTGCTCGCGCGTCGCGCTCCTGCACGAGGGCCGGCTGCTGGCGCTCGACCGCCCCGAGACCCTTCGCGCGCCAGCTGCCGGGCCAGGTTGCGAAGTGATGGCGCCGGACAAGCGTCGCGCGGCGGAGCTGCTCGAGCGCATGCCGGGCGTCCTGGGCGTGCAGATGTTCGGGGAGCGCGCGCACGTGCGGTTCGATCCCGCAGTGATCCGCGATCCGGCCGAGCTCTCGGCGAGGCTCGGCGCCGAAGGGGTCTCCGTGGAAAACATGCGACCGATACCGGCGTCGCTCGAGGACGTGTTCATCGCGCGGCTGGGCGAGGCGAGATCATGAGAAGCGCAGTATGGGTCGCTCTTCTGCTGGCGGCGGCGCCGGACGGGTCGGCGCAGCCGGTTCAGCAGCCAGCCACGTCGTCCTGACCCTGGACGACGCGATCGATCGAGGCGTGCGGGCGAGCGCGCGGCTCCGCGAGGCGGGGGCGCGCACCGAGATGGCGTCAGCCGTCGCCGAGCAGCGCCGTGCGGCGCGCAGCCGCAGGTGGCGGCTCAGGCCGGCTACACGCGCACCAACCACGTCTACCCGTTCGGCTGCCGTCCTGGCGCAACCAGTCCGTGCAGCGATCTATCCCGACATTCCCGACAATTACCGCTCGCGCCTCGACCTGCAGTGGCCGCTCTACAACGCCGGCCGGTTCAGCGCGCTCGAGCAGGCCGCCCGCAGCGAAAGCGCGGCGGCGGATGCCGACGAGCGCACCGCGCGGGCCGATCTCACGCTCGAGATCGCGCGCGCCTACTGGACGCTCGTCACCGCGATCGAACAGCTGGGCGTCGTCGAGGAATCGATCGCGGCGACACGGGCGCATCTCGAGGACGTGCGCAATCAGCTCGAGGCCGGGCTCGTCGCGCCGAACGACGTGCTCACCGTCGAGGCGCAGGAATCCCGCCAGCAGCTGCTGGCAATCCAGGCGCGCGGCAACCGGGATGTCGCGGAAGCCGAGCTCGCGCGGCTCATCGGCGCGCCGCAGGCACGCATTCAACCGGCGTCGCCGCTCGCGCCCCCGGCGCCCGTGACCGCAGGCCTCGAGTCGCTCGTTGCCGAAGCGGCGTCACGCCGGGCGCGAGCGCGCGGCGCTCTCGCGGCGGTTGACGGCCGCGGAAGAGCGGATGAAGGCTGCCGCAGGTGACCAACGCCGACCGTGTCGGCTGGCGGCGGCTTCGACTACGCGAGCCCGAACCCGCGCATCTTTCCGCGTGAGGCGAGTGGCAGACCTCGTGGGATGTCGGCGTCAACGTCGAACTGGCCGCTGTTCGACGGCGGCCGGAACCGGGCCGAGGTGGCCGAAACATCAGCCGCGGCCCGGGCAATGCGCGCGCGCCTCGACGAGTTCGACGACGATGCTGAACGTCGACGTGCGGCGCGCCGTCACCGAGCTGACCTCCTCGATGCCGCCATCGACGCGGCCGACAAGGGATCCGCGCCGCCGCCGAGGCGCGGCGCGTGGCCGGCGAGCGGTTCCTCGCGGGCGTGGCCACCAGCACCGACGTGCTGGATGCGCAGGTCGCGCTGCTGCAGGCCGAGCTGGATCGCACCCAGGCGCTCGCCAGGCCGCGTCGCCGAGGCGCGTGTCATTCGCGCGGTCGGAAGGTAAGACTCGTGAATGCGATCACCGTCGCCGGGCTGACGCGGCGGTTCGGCGACTTCGTCGCCGTCGACGGCCTCACGTTCGACGTGCGCCACGGCGAGATCTTCGGCTTCCTCGGCAGCAACGGCGCCGGCAAGTCGACGACGATCCGGATGCTGTGCGGCCTGCTTGAAGCCGACCAGCGGCACGGCGACCGTCGGCGGCATCGACGTCGGCCGCGATCCGGAAGGCGTCAAGCGCCGCATCGGCTACATGTCGCAGCGGTTTTCGCTGTACGCGACCTCACCGTCGATCAGAACATCCGGTTCTTCGGCGGCATCTACGGCCTCGCCGGCGCGCGACTCGAGGAACGGCGCCGGTTCGTGATCGAGATGGCCGGCCTGCGCGGCCGCGAGCACACGCGGGCCGCCGATCTGGCCGGCGGCTGGCGCCAGCGTCTCGCGCTCGGCTGCGCCATCCTCCACGAGCCGCCGATCGTCTTTCTCGACGAGCCGACCGGCGGCGTCGATCCGCTGTCGCGCCGCAAGTTCTGGAAGCTCATCGACGCCTGTCCGCCGCGGCGTACGACCGTGCTGGTCACGACGCACTATCTCGACGAAGCGGAGCACTGCCACCGCATCGCCATCATTCACGCCGGCCGGCTGGCCGCGCTCGGCACGACCGACGAGCTGAAGCCATCTTTGCCAAGCGGCCGATCGTCGAAATCCGGGCCGAACATCCGGTCGAAGCGATGCGGCTGCTCGACGAGATGGCGCGACGTCGAGAAGACGAGCGTGTTCGGCACTGCCGTCCACGCCGTCCTCACGGGCACCGGCGATGGCGGCCGCGAGGTTGTGCGCCGCCGGCTCGACGAACGCCGGGATCGGCGGCGTCAGCGTCGAGGTGTCGCGCCGTCGCTCGAGGACGTGTTCCTGGAAGTGGCGGGTGCGGGGAGGTAGCCGGTGCGAAAGGCACTCGCCGTCGGCCGGAAGGAGTTCCGTCAGATCGTCCGCGACCGGCGCACCCTCGTCATCCTGCTGTTCGTGCCCGCCTTCTTCCTGCTGCTGTACGGCTACGCGCTCAACTGGGACATCCGCCACATCAGCCTCGCCGTCGACGATCGCGATCGGTCGGCGGAGAGCCGCGCGCTGGTTTCGGCCTTCGTCAACTCGGGCTACTTCGATCTCGTCGCGGTCGTCGACAGCGACGCCGAGCTGAAGCGATTGATGGATCGCAACGACGCGCGCGCCGTGCTGGTGATTCCGCCGGGCCTCGAGCGAGGATCTGCAGCGGCAGACGCCGGTTGCCGTCCAGGTGCTGCTGAACGGCGACAACGCGAACACCGCGACGACCGTGATGGGCTACGCGCTGACGATCGTCCAGAGCGAAGCCGCGCGATGCCAGCCAGCGGACCGGCACCGGGCCCCGCTGCTCGGCGGTCGAGCCGCGCATCTGGTACAACCCGCAGCTCCGCAGCACGCTGTTCCTCGTGCCCGGTCTGATTGCCTACATCGCGATGATCACCGCGGTCGTCTCGACCGCGCTGTCGATCGTCCGCGAGAAGGAGCGCGGCACGATGGAGCAGGTGCGGATGGCGCCGCTCGATGCCGTTCCGTTCGTGGTCGGCAAGACGATCCCGTACTTCGTCATCTCGCTGGTGTCGGCGATGGGCATCGTCGTCGTGGCGATGGCGCTGTTCGGCCTGCCGATGCGCGGGTCGTGGCTGCTGCTGCTGCCGCGCTGTCGCTGTTCCTGGTCGGCGCGCTCGGGCTCGGGCTGCTGATCTCGAGCGTGGCCGAGACGCAGCAGGTGGCGTTTCAGCTCGCGCTGCTCGCGTCGTTCCTGCCGACGTTGATGCTGTCGGGCTTCATCTTTCCGATTGCGAGCATGCCGCCGTTTCTTCAGGCCGTCACCTATGTCGTGCCGGCGCGCTATTTCCTGACCGCGCTGCGCGGGATCGTGCTGAAAGGGCGTCGGCCTGGACGTGGTCTGGCCCGATCTCGTGGCGCTGGCGCTGTACTGCGCGCTGGTGTTGACGCTGGCGTCGGTCCGGCTGCGCCGGCAGTGGAGCTGACATGAGACGCATCCGCGTTCCTGGTCTGGAAGGAGCTGATCGAGCTCAGGCGCGATCCCCGGCTGCTCTTCATCGTGATCCTCGCGCCGATCCTCCAGCTGTTCCTGCTCGGGTATGCGGCGACGACCGACGTCCGGGAAGTGCCGGTGGTGGTCGCCGACGCCGACCGATCGTCGGCGAGCCGGGACCTCGTGGCGCGGTTCGACGCGTCGCCGAACTTCATGATCGTCGACGTCGTCTCGAGCCCGAACGAAATCGACCCATATCTGGAAAACGGCCGGGCCTGGCTGGCCGTCGCGATTCCGCCGGGTTCGCGGACGGGCTGCACAGCGGCGCTCCCCAGACGATCCAGGTGATCGCCGACGGCAGCGACGCGAACTCGGCGGGCGTCGCGGTCGGTTACGCGACGAACCTGATGGCGCATACGAGGAGCCGGCTGCGCGTGGCGCGGGAGCGCAGCCGCCCGGCCGGTGGCGCTCATCGAGCCCCGGATCCGCGTCTGGTTCAACCCGCGGCTCGAAAGCCGCGACTTCATGATTCCCGGGGTCGTCGCGCTGCTGCTGCTGGTGGTGACGACCAACCTGTCGTCGATGGGCATCGTCCGCGAGAAGGAGATCGGCACGCTCGAGCAGTTGAACGTCACCCCGCTCGCGCCGGTGGGAGCTGATCGTCGGCAAGCTCCTGCCGTACGCGCTGGTCGGCATGGTCGAAGTCGTGCTGGTGCTGTCGGTCGCGGTGCTCTGGTTCGAGGTGCCGCTGCGCGGCAGCGTGCCGCTGCTGCTGGCGATGTACGCCGTCTACCTGCTCACCACGCTCGGGCTCGGCCTGTTCGTCTCGACGATCTCGTCGACGCAGCAGCAGGCGATGATGACGACGACCTTCTTCTTCCTGATGCCGATGGTCTATCTGTCCGGCTTCATGTTCCCGATCGAGAACATGCCGGCGTCGATCCAGTGGGTCACCTACCTGATTCCGCTGCGCTACTTCCTGGTGATCCTGCGGGCGATCTTCCTGAAGGGCGTCGGCCTCGAGACGTTCTGGCCGGAGGCGCTGGCCCTGGCGGCGTGGGGAGTGGCGATCCTGGCGCTGGCAATCGTCCGCTCCTCGAAGCGCCTCGCCTAATCTTACCCGAGGGGCTAGCGCCCCTCGGACTCCCCACACGCTCTCTCGCGCGCCGCTGCGCCGGCGCGCTCACGTTCGCGTGGCTCGCTCGCGCGCTCGCTCGCGACGCAGGTCCAGCTGTTCTGCGAGATGGCTTCGAGAGCTCTACTCTTGTCTCCCAATCGAGAAGCGCTCTGCGGTGGGCTCGGACCGGAATTTACAATTTGAAATTGTAAATTGTAAATTCCTCTAGAAGGTCATCCGCGCCACCCACTCCTTGAGGAGCGAGTCGACCACGGCGTAGCGGCCGCCGTCGCGCGTGATGACATCGTCGCGGAGCAGCGCGGCGAGCGCGGTCTGCACCGTGGAGGCTCCGCCGAGGCGATGCCGCTCGCGGACGTCGGCGGACAGCAGCTCGCGTCCGTCCTGCAGGACGACCGCGCGCAGCACCGCGCGCTGCGAGAGTGTGAAGCGCTGCCACAGCGCTTCGAACATGGTCTGCTGCTCGGCGAGAAGGCGCACCAGCGCCTGATGAAGATCGTCGAGCGTCGCGCGGCGGCGTCCAGCCGCCCGCACGTCGTCCCAGGTTTCGTGCGCCAGCCGCTGGACGTCGTAGGGGAGATTGCCGGCCAGGTCGACGACGGCGGCGCCGAGCCCGGGCTCGGCGCGGATGCCCGATCGGTTGAAACGGGCCTCGATGAACGCGGCGAACTCGTCCGGCGGGAATCTTGTCCAGGCGCATCACCGGGCCGGCCTTGTAGAACGGACGGCGGGGACTGATCATGCGCTCCATCAGGCTCGGCTCCGACCCGGCGAACACGTAGCCGACCTCGCGCTGGTGCTGGACCGCGGCGCGCATCGCGTGCTCCACCGATCCGCCGTCGAACCCGGCGATCGCCTGGAACTCGTCGAGCGCGACGATCACGTTGCGCCGCCGCGCCTCGGCGAGCCGGGCCGGCAGGGCGAACACCTCCTGCGCCAGCCGCGAGATGTCGCGCTCCGACTTCACGTTCGGAAACGAGACCGTGACGCTGCCGAGCGGATCGGCCTGCGGGGCCAGGCGGATTTCGGGGCGGGTCGACCGGATCACCTCGAGCAGCCACGTCCGGGCCCGGTCCCAGCGGGTCTCGGCGGCGACGAGGGCGCGCGCGTAGCCTTCGAGGAAGGCGATATAGGAGCTGAAACTGCTGACGGTGACCTCGACGGTGAGCGCGCCGCGCCGCGACATCGCCGCGAGCGCGTGCCGGATCAGCGACGACTTGCCGTAGCGGCGCGGCGAGATGAGGAAGACTTTCTGCGACGCCGCGAGGTCGGCGATCAGGCGGTCGAGCTCGACCACCCGGTCGACGAACGCCGCCGCCGGAACCACCTCGCCGTAGACGAACGGGTTGCGCATTACGTCAATCCACGTAGCCGTTACGTAGATTAGCGTAACACGGCGCCGGCGGCGATCGCCTCGAGCACCGGCCGGCCGTCGTCCCGGCCGAGGCCCGGCGGAACTGCTCGACGCCCAGCCAGTGGCGCGCGTCCGCGGCGGGGATCTCGTCGAAGGGGTGGCCCGAGCCCATCTGGGTCTGGTGGCAGCGGAGCGCGGCGAGCTTCTGCGGGACCCAGTCGGCCACGTCCACGGTGAAGGTGGGCGGCGCGGCGTGCAGGCCGAAGGCGTCGGGCGTCAGGCTCCAGAAGCCGCGGGGCGTGGGCTCCCAGCCGCGCGCCGCCGCGGCGTCGACGATCGCGCGCATCACGCCCGTGCCGCATCGTGACGTAGTACAGCGGCGGACGCCTCGGCGCCGAACGACCTGGACGGCCGTGGTCGTCCGCTCGTGGACGCCGATGTGGTCCTGGTGCCAGTACAGCCCGTCTTCGCCGAAGGTGATCACCGCCGCCGGCTTGAAGCCGCTGAATCGCCGCGATGATGTCGGCGTGCAGCTCGGGCACGTGCGCCCAGCGCAGATCGCCATCCGGGTGATCGAGGAGGATGACGGTCGACGAGGCCGAGCCTCGCGGCCGGCTTCTTCGAATTCGCGCGACCGGATGCCGCCGAGCACGTCGTCGCGGACCGGGCCCGCTGACCGATCCCCGCTCGCCGCGCGAGGCGCACACCAGGACGACCCGCGCGCCGGCGTCGGCCAGCCTGGCGAGCGTGCCGCCGCAGGCCAGCGACTCATCGTCGGGGTGTGCGAAGACCGCCAGCACCGTCCGGCCGTTCCACGCCGACGGGTCATCCGGCTCGATGCACGATGCGTCCTCGACGACCCGCTGGTACACGGCGACGTATTCTCGCACCATGCGCTCGACGCCGAAGCGGGCCACCGCCTGCTCGCGGACGCGCGGCCGGTCGAGCGCGACCACGCGCGGACAGCCCTTCGACCATCTGCGTCGAGGTCGTCGAACACGACGCCGGTGACGCCGTCGTCGACGACTTCGCGGACGGCGCCGCGGTCCAGCGCGGCGACCGGCGTGCCGCACGCCATGGCCTCCGCCAGCACGAGGCCGAACGGCTCGCGCGCCTGAATCGGATAGAGCAGCGCCCGGGCGCCGCCGTACAGGCGGACCTTGGCATCGAAGTCGGCTTCGCCGAAGTAGACGATCTGCTTCCCGTCGACGAGTGGCGCGACGTGCTCCTGATAGTAGTCGCTCGTCGGCCGCCGCCAGGATCAGCCGCATGCCGACGCCGGCGCGCGACCTCGATCGCCTGCAGCACGGACCCTTGCCTTCCGTGAAGCGCCCGAGGAACAGCAGGTAGTCGTCCGGCGCTCTCGCGGAACGTGAACCGGTCGGTGTCGATGCCGTGCAGCACCGTGCCGACCACGTTGAACCCGGACAGCAGGCGCGCCTGCTCATTCGAGATCGCGATGAACGGCGCCTCCGGGTAGTGCGCCCACAGCTTCACCTCCGCCTCGCTCGGCGAATGGTGCAGCGTCTGGACGATCGGGGTCGGCGACAGGCGGGTGAAGGCCAGGGACATCGGGTAGTAGGCGGCTTCGTAGTGGATGATGTCGAACTCGCGCGGCGCGCTCGACCGCCGCCGCGAGGTTCAGCATCTCGTAGAGCTCCCACGGCCACATGTCCTCGTCGTGCCAGTAGCCGTGGGGGAAGGTCGCGTGCAGCTTCGCCGCGCGTCTTCGAGTCGCCGGTGCGCGAACAGCGTGACGTCGTGCCCGCGGGCGACCAGCCCCTCGGTGAGCAGCGACGTCATCGTCCTGCACCGATCCCGACTTCGGCGGCGGGATGCTCGTGGCGACCGGTCCGACGTGCGCGATCCTCAGCGTCAGCGACTCGCCACCTCGTCGAGGAGGCGGCGCAGCACCCGTCCGGCGTCGAAGTGCTCGCGGGCGATCTCGACGGCCTGCCGCGCGTGCCGTGGATAGTCGCCGTTGATGCGCGTCGATGCCGGCGAGCGCCTCTTCGGGGCGTCGAGAACGCGAGCAGACCGTTCGCCGGACGGGAGGTGCGCCGACCAGCCCGTGTCCTGGACGAGCGCGGGGCGTCCCGACGCGAGGTAGCACTCCGTGCGATCGCTGAACCAGCCCGAGCGGCTCGACACGTAGGTGTGCTTCGCCACGCCGAACTCGGCCTTCGAGCGGTGGATGAAGTCGCGATAGTCCCAGAGGCTGCGCGACACGCTCATCGCGTCGACTGTCGACCAGCCATGCTCGCGCAGCAGCCGCTGCGGGCCGTTGATCGCCAGCTCGAACGGCTGGCTGGTGCGCGACGGCAGGTCGATGAACGTCGACGAACTCCTGATCCTTGTTGCCGCCGACGTCGGTGAAGCTCTCGATCTGCCACGTCATGACGCGTGGTGAACCGATCGCCCGGCCGGGAGTCGGCCTGCCAGGTCGTCCAGCGTCACCGGCTGCCACGTCTTGTGCCACGCGAACGGACCGACCGGCACGGGCGACGCCGGCGTGCCGATATTGGCGCCGAACGTGAAGAGATGCGTCGAACCGCTCGAAGAACGCGACATACCAGGGTTCGGCCTTGGCGATGGCGAGCTGGGTGAACGCGGGGTCGGAGTCGATGAAGGCGGCCCGCGGGATTCGCGCGTATTCGTCGCGCCAGAACCATGATCCGCCCGACAGGTTCAGGAACAGGTCGGCATCGGCGCAGTAGCGCCGGACGTCCTCCGCCGGCCGGCCGTGATAGGTGCCGTCGTAGTTGACGAACGACCATCGATCGCCCAGGCCGAAGGGTTCGAGCGCCTGGTGGATGTAGTGACGTGCCGTAGGAGGGATCGGTGGACCGCGTGTTCTGCACCGGGTCGTAGACGCACTCGCCGGTGTCTTCGATGTAGAAGACCTCGTGCCCGAGCGCCCGCAGGCCGAGGAGGTACATCAGCGAGCACCAGGTCACGCCGCCGAACGGGTAGCGGGCAATGATGCCGGCGAACAGGATCTTCATGCGTCGTCGTTCGACGTTCGGCGTACGTCGGACGGCCGCGAACGAGCTGAGCCAGCGAACGTCGAACGCCGACGGCTCGTCATTCCCGCCGCCTGGATCAGCTCGTCGACGCTCTCCGGCTCGTCGAGCGACCGGCCGACCGAGAGGCGCGCGCACATGCGGCGATAGAGGCAGGCTCGTCTGGAGCAGCTCCTCGTGGCGGCCCTGCGCCGCGATCCGGCCGCCGTCGAGCACGAGAATCCGGTCGGCGTCGCGAACGGTCGACAGCCGGTGGGCGATGACGATCGTCGTCCGTCCGGCGCGCAGGCGGCGCAGCGCGGCGAAGACGATCTCCTCGGAGATGGCGTCGAGCGAGGAGGTCGGCTCGTCGAGGATCAGGATCGGCGCGTTCTTGAGGATCGCGCGCGCCACGCTCAGGCGCTGCCGCTCGCCGCCCGAGAGCCCGCCGCCGGCTTCGGCGATCGGCGTGTCGTAGCGCTTCGGCAGATGCGAGACGAATTCGTGCGCGTGCGCCGCGCGCGCCGCCTCCTCGACCTCCGCGTCGGTGGCGTCGAGCCGGCCGTAGCGGAGGTTGTCGGCGATCGTTCCGGCGAACAGCACCGGATCCTGCAGCACGATCGCGATCCGCTCGCGCAGCGACCGGAGCCGGTAGCGTCGGACGTCGAGGCCGTCGATCAGCACGCGTCCGACCGTCGGGTCGTAGAAGCGCGGGATCAGGCTGACGAGCGTCGTCTTGCCGGCGCCGGTGAGGCCGACGAGCGCGATCATCTCGCCCGGCCGCGCCGTGAAGCTGATGTCGTCGCAGGACCTGCGTGCCGTCCGGATAGGCGAACGCCGACCTGGTCGAACGTGACCTCGCCCTGGATGCCCGGCCGCATCGATGGCGTCCGGCGCGTCGATGGTCTCCGGGGCCATGGCGAGCATCGATCGCACGCGCTTGGCGCCGGCCACGGCGCCCTGCAGGGTTCCGGCGGTGTGCGCGATGGTGGAGAGCGGGCCGTAGACCGCACCCAGATAGGCGATCACGACCGTCAGGTCGCCGATCGTCATCCCGCCCCGCAGCACCTGGACGCCGCCGACGATCAGGACGAGCGCCGTTCCGAGGATGGTGATCGTCGACACGACCACCCAGAACAGCGACTCCTGCCAGGTGATCGCGATGCGCGCGTTCATCACGTCGTGGCCGAAGCGTCGTGTAGCGCCGTTTCTCGTGCGGCTCGCGCGCGAAGCTCTTCACCAGCCGGATCGCCGAGAACACCTCGTAGAGCCGTTCGATGAGCTTCGACTCGAGCTCCTTGACGTGCTCCATCTGCGTCGCGACGCGTGCGTGTGTAGTAGCGCAGGCACAGAAGGAGAAAGGGCACGATCGACAGCGACAGCAGCGCCACCGTGAGATCGAGCCTGACCAGGATGACGAACATCACCACCAGCGCTGACGACCGACGTCGCCAGCGGGAAGAGGCCGCTCATGACGAGGTTTTCGATCGAGTAGGAATCGACGTCGATGCGATAGACCGCGTCGCCGGTGTTCGTCGTGATGTGATGCTGCAGGCCGAGCGCCTGGAGATGTTCGAACAGACGGCCGCGCAGGTCGTAGACCATGCGCTGGCCGGTATCGACCTGGATCTGCGTGGCGTATGCGGTCACGAAATGGTTGACGATCTGCAGCAGCACGCCGCCGACGACGATCAGGACGAGCACGCACGACCAGGTTGCCGCCGGCGATCGCTTGCAGCCACCCGCGCCACGGCTCGCGGAACGGTTGCTCGCTCGAGGACGTTGTCGATGATGAGCTTCAGCGGCCACGGCTGAAGCGCGCCGAGCGCGATCTGGACGGCCAGCAGCACCGACAGGAGCACCGTCTGGCGCTTGTACGGACGAAGAGACGACAACGTCCAGGAGAGCAGCGACGGCTCCCGAACAGCAGTCCCGCTCATTGCTGGATGGCGGACCCCGGCGGCCGTCGTGGCGCGCCCGTGACGGGCGGCTCCACCAGCGGCGGCTTGTGGACGGCGAAGGCGATCAGCTTGTCGCTGCTCGAATCCGCGATCCACAGCGTGCCTCGCCTCGCCGCATACGCGACGCGCGTCGGCGTCCCGAAGGTGATCTGCCCGTCGGCGCTGATGTCGCGGATGATGCCGTCCGGGCCGACGGCTCGCACGTGGCCGTTGTAGTAGTCGGCGATGTAGATCGTCACGCCGCCCTCCGACTCGGGCGCGACGGCAATCCCCGCCGGGCCGGCCAGGAGGGCGTCCGTGGCTCGGCCGCCGTCGCCCGCGTACCCCACTGGCCGCTGCCGGCCACGGTGAAGATGAGCCGCGTGCGCGCATCGATTCGACGAACGCGCTGGTGGTGCATGTCGGCGATGTAGATGTCGCCGGTCGGCCCGATCACGACGTCGCTCGGCATGTTCAGGAAGGCTTGCGTCGCCGGCCCTCCGTCGCCGACCGTTCCGTTCTCGCCGGGACTGCCGACGCCGGCGATCGTGTGAATCAACCCGGTCGCGTGATCGATCATGCGGATGCGATAGTTCAGCGTGTCGGCGATGTAGATGTCGCCATTCGGCGCGGCGGCCACGGCGTTCGGCGCATGCAGGGCCGCCTCGGTCGCCGGCTGGTCGTCGCCGTCGTAGGCCGCCTTGCCCGATCCGGCGATCGTGGTGATGACGCCCGTTTCGCGGTCGACGCGGCGGATCCGGTGGTTGTAGGTGTCGGCGATGATCAGGTCGCCGTCCGGCGCAATGGCCACGTCGCTCGGCGTGTCGAGCTGCGCGGCGGCGGCGGCGCCGAAGTCGCCGCCGAAGCGCGGCCCCGTTCGCGTTGTCGCCGGCCACCGTCGAGATGTTGTTGCGGACGTCGATGCGCCGGATGACGTGGTTGTTCGAATCGGCGAAGTAGACGTCGCCCGCCGACGTGACGGCAATCCCTCCCGGCGCGTCCAGCATCGCTTCGATCGCCGGCCCATTGTCGCCGCCATAGCCGGTGCCTGCGCCGATCACCTGCGCCGACGCGGCGTCGCGCAGCATGAAGGTGCTTGCGCCGAGCGCCAGAATCATGACCACGAAGACCGTGGCGCTCCGCAGTCCGTAGGTCCGGAGCATCGACGGCGCAACCAGCGGCACCTTCGCGCGGGCCGGCAGGCATCGGCGTCATGCCGAGACGCCGCGCCACCTGCTCGATGCCCCGCCGAACGATGGCCGTCGTCTGCGCCGTGCGCCAGACGCCGAATGCGGCGACCACGGCGGTGACGACGGCGGCCGTGACGCCGGCAATCGGCCAGCGCAGGGCGACGCCCGTGATCGCCGCCGCAAAGAGCGCGCCGGCGATCACCAGCGCGACCAGCACGCCAAACGTCGTCGGGCGGAAGTGCGTGCCGACGCGCAGCAACGCCTTTCCGGCGCCGTGATCTTCGACGAGTGCGCGGACGTCAATCCAGGCCCACCTGCCGGCCAGCACGCTGACGTCGCGGTCGTGCGCCCATCCTTCGTCGATCTCGATGGCGCGGACCGCGCGTGACCGGCGCAGCCAGTCGGTGAACTGCCCGAGGACGCGCTCGGCGCTGGTCCAGTTTTCGCTCCAATACCGATCCTCGGTCACGCCGCCGGAAAGCAGGAGCAGCGCGCGCATCCCCTCGCGCGCCGACGGCCGCGGCCCGCGGCTCGTCTGGCGCTCCGCGACCGGCAGCGCCACCTGCGGCGGCGACAGGATGCCGCGAATCTGGCCAGCGACTCTCGCGAACGGCTGGATGAAATGGAGGTACGCCACGGCACGCCCGGTACCAGAGGCTGCTCCCGCGCAGCGAATCGACGTTCGACCGCAGCGCGTAGGAGATGTTCTTGGCGACGGTCGCCGCAAGACCCACGCCGCCGGCAAGCAGGAGCAGCGCCGCCGCCCAGACGTGGTCGCCGACGAAACTGACGATGGTGCCTGCCAGCACGAGCGCCAGCGAGATCATCTGCCACTTGACCGAGTGCGGCAGGAAGGCGAACGGATGGACGTCCGTTCGATACACCGACGGAAACGCGGCCGTTCCCCACACGCCGGCGTTGACGCGTTCGCCCCAGAGGGACCGTACGAACGGCAGCGGGCTGTAGATGCGGCCGTGCCACAGCATCCGTCCGTCCAGGAACTTCTCCGGATGGTGCGCCATCAACCAGCGTTCGCCCTCGCCGTAGCCGACCTGCTGGCGCCAGTACGCCTTCACCGACGCGCGGTGGTGATGCCAGACCAGCGCGGCGGACGCGAAGCCGATTCTCCAGCCGCGTCCCTGCAGTCGCCAGCACACGTCGACATCGTCGCCGGCGCGGAGATAGACCGGATTGAAGCCGCCGATCGAGACGAGCGCCTCGCGCCGGAACGCCATGTTGCAGCCCGGGACGTGCTCGGCGATCCGATCGTCCAGCAGCACGTGCGTCGGGCCGCCGGGAGCGCGGGCGATGCACTGCGCCATGGGCGGGTCGTCCGAGGGCACCACGTTGGGGCCGCCCGATCCGACGACATCCGACGTGAGGAACGGCTGCACGAGGAAGGTCAGCCAGTCGCGGTCCGCGCGGGTGTCGGCGTCGGTGTAGGCGATGATTTCACCCGTGGCCTCGGCGAGGCCGACGTTCCGCGCCGCGCTCAGGCCGCCGTTCGGGATGTCCACGACGCGAACGCTGGCGTGCTTGCGGGCGATCTCGCCCGTCGAGTCCCGGGAACCGTCGTTGACGAGGATGATTTCGTAGTCGGGATAGGTCTGGCCGCTCGAGAGCCGCGAGGCAGTCGTCGATGCGTGTCCGCCGCGTTGTACGCGCAGACGATCACCGAGACGCGCGGCCAGTCGCGCCGGCGCTCGGGCGAGAACGGCGCCTCGGCAAACGCCGCGGCCACGGCCGCGGCCGCCGGCTTCGGTCGGCGGGCGCGATCGACCAGGCCGAAGGCCCAGTCGTCGACCGGATGGCCGCCGCGCCACCATTCGTCGGTCCACGAGAACGCCACCGCGCCGGCGGCACCTTCCTCGAAGGCCGTGCGGACGTGCATCGCGGTGATCTCGGCCTGGCCCGCCACGCCCTCTCTGATGCTGTCGGCGCCCGCCTCGGCGAGCAGGAACGGCTTCTGTCCGGCGATGTGCTGCAGCCGGGTGAGATACGCGCGCAGCTCCGGTTCGCGATGCAGGTAGACATTGAACGCGCAGACGTCCAGGAACGACAGGTCGAGAAATTCGGTCGGCGGGAAGTTCACGTACGTGAACAGTGCATCCGGCGCCGCATCCTTGGCGCGCTCGAACAGCGCGCGGAGAAACCGCTCGACACGCAGGCGCCCGTGCCAGCGGACGACTCCGGGCGGGATCTCGTTGCCCAGCGCGAACAAGAGCGACCGCGGGATGATTCCCGAGCTCGCGAACCTTGGAGACGATCTCCTTCGCGATGGATCGGTTCGTGGCGCGATCGTCGAGAAACGCCACGTGCTGCATCCAGGGGATGCCCGACCATCACACGCAGCCCGTGGCGGCTGGCCTCGTCGAGCAGCTCCAGCCGCGGGGGCGTGTAGAGGCGGACGGTATTGATGCCGAGGGCTGCCATCTGCCCGAAGTCCTCGGCGATTTGATGGGGTGGCGGGAACTGGTAGCCGTTCGCGTCGGGGGCGAAGGTGCCGTAGGTGACACCCTTCATGAAGAAGCGCTCGTCGCCCTGGCGAAAGAACTTGCCGTCCGTGCGGATACGCGCAGACCTCGACTCTGTGGATCGCGGTTCCACGGCAGGCGCAGTCTGTAGCGCGACGTTCACTGGATCTAGGGCTTCTCCCCTCGGCTGAGCGCAAAGACCCATTTTATCAAGGATTTATGGGGAGGCGACTCCGGGCGCTGATTCGAAGAGCCTGAGCCCCGCCGAGAAGGTTGGACAGATGAGGTCCGGCACGAGATCGGCCCGCGCCCGCGCCGTATCTCCGCAGTGGGACACCCTTCCGAGCGTGATGATGTCCTGCGTCAGCGGCGACCGTGTTCGCGCGCACAGCGCAAAGAGCTCGCAGAGCGACGCGCTCACGCGCACCGTCCACATCGGCACCCGCCGCGGGCGTCGATATCCCCACACGGCGCAGAGGCCATCCAGAAACTCCTGGATGGTGACCGGCTGTTCGTCTCCGACGTGGTAGATGCCGCCGACGTCGTGGCGCCGGATCGCCGCCTCGGTCGCACGCAGGTAGTCGGGCACCGCGATCAGCTGCAGGACGGTGGGCTCACGCCAGACGCAGAGCAGGCCGTGTCGTGCCAGGCGCCTGGCTGCTTCAATCAGGAGCACTCCCTCTCCGTACACGACACCCAGACGCAGGACGACGGGCGTCGTGGCCGTTCGTTCGGTGCGTGCCATCAGCAGGCGCTCGGCTTCGAGCCGCGTTCGCGCGTGGATGGAGACCGGTTCGCGATCGAGCCGTCCCGTGGCCGGCCGATCGACGGTCGTCGGCCCCTCGACCTGCGGGAAGGATGCGAGCACGACTTTCCTGACGCCCGCGGCGAGCGCGGCGTCGAGAAGATGAGCGAACCACTGGACGTTCGTGATAGGCAGAAATCGCGCGGGCCGTGGGGCAAACAGGACACCCGCGAAGTGAACGACGACATCGACGCCAGCAACCGCCGGGACAATCGTGCGCGGATCTCCGAGGTCCGCCTGCACTGGCTCGACACCAGCCGTCTGGAGCACGTCAGTGGCGAGGGGAGTCCGGTGATACATCAGGCGGAGCCGCGGCACGCGTCCGGCCAGGTGCCGCGCCAGCAGCGTCCCCATGTTGCCGGCCGCGCCCGTGATGAGAACCGTCTGTTGGTAGGGCGACCCTTTTAGGGTCGCCGCTCACGCCACGATCGCCGCTCAGGCTGGCGGCTCCCACGCAAGCTTTCCCGTGTACAGCGCCATCCCGACGACAGCGTCTACGCCATTGGCGTCGAGCTCGTCGATCTCTTCGCGCGTCGTGATTCCCCCGGCGGCCGTGACGCGGCGCGTCGTCGCCTGGCGCACGTCGAGAATCGCGGCGATGTCCGTGCCGCGCATCAGCCCCTCGGCGTCGACATGGGTGTACAAGAACTCGCCGCAATACGGTTCGAGCGCCTTGACGGCCTCCACCGAGGTGAGTGGCAGCGTCGTTTTCCAGCCATTCACGACGACATGTCCACCGCGGCTGTCGACGGCGGCGATCAGCCGCTCCGCGCCGATCGCGCCTGCCAACCGGGCGGCGAACGACAGATCGGGCCGGCCACCCTTGAAGAGCGCCGATCCGGCGATGACCTGTCTCGCGCCAGCCGACAGGATGTCCCGCGCCCGCTCGACCGTGCGGACGCCGCCGCCGACCCGGCATGACAATGCCGCGGCAATGCGCCGCACGATCGCCAGGTTGTCGCCGGCATTCATGGCGGCATCGAGGTCGATCACCTGCACTTTCGGGAACTTCTCGAAGCGCTTCACCCAGCCGTCGACGTCCTCATCCCGAATCGCGAGCCGTTCGCCCTGGACCAGCTGTACGACCGCGCCGCCCTGCAGGTCAATCGACGGGATCAGCATGCCGGCTCATTCACCGCGAGGCGACCCGGCCAATCCAGGCGGCGATCTGATCGAGGAAGCCGGGGACGAAGGCCTTGTCGAGCGTCGCGTATTCCGAGACCTGGCCGGTCTTCGCCGCCTGGAACAAATGGTTGGCGCTGTCCAGGACGGCGATCGTCGCGGCCCGGTTGCCTGCGAGCGCCTTCCGCACCGGCGGCTCGTTGAGGCCGGGCGGCACCTGCTGATCGAGCCGTCCGAACAACGCGAGAACCGGACACGTGACCTCGCGCAAGGGTGCCGCATGGTCGAAATCGATCATGAAACGCATCCACGGCGACTGGAGCTGCGCGACCCCCTGTGCGTAGGCCCGTTCGACGAACGCTTCGCGATCGCCGAGCGCCTGCCGCTGCGCCGCCGGCATGGTGTCGTACTGCGCGCGAACCAGGTCCTTGACCGCCGACGAGATTTCCTCCGCACTCGCTTTTTTCAGCACGAGCGACGTCGCATTCCTGTGCGCCGCCTCGACGCGAGCGACGGTCGCGTCGTCGGCGCCCAGCCCGCGCGCGCCGTCGACCGCCTGCTGACGCAGCATGTCTTCGCCCCTGGCGCCGGGCGGAGCGAGCAGCACGACGAACGACACATCAGGGAGCGTGAGGCGGCGATCGCTGCAACGGTCGCACCCTCGGAGTGCCCCAGCATCCCGATCCGCTTGGCATCGATCTCGGTCCGCGACTTGAGAGCGCCGAGCGCGGCCAGGGCATCGCCGGCGAAATCCGGAGTGGTAGCGTTGGCCAGGTTCCCGGTCGATCCGCCGACCCCGCGGTCGTCGTAGCGGTAAACCGCGATTCCCTGCCTGGCGAGGCGGTCGGCAATCACCTGGAAGATCTTGAAGCCGAGGATGTCTTCGTCGCGGTTCTGTGGCCCGCTGCCAGTGATCATCACGACGAGCGGAAACGGACCGGCCCCCTGTGGCACGGTCAGCGTACCGGCGAGCCGGACCGGGCCGTTCGTCACGGCGATATCGTGTTCGACGTATGGAGGCCGGGGGGCGTTATCGACCGGCGCGATGCGCGTCAGCTCGAACGTGCCGGAAACCTGCCCTTGCGCGAACGTCCCGCTGATCGCGTTTCCCGCGATGCGGCCGTCGAACACGGCCCGGGCTGCGGGCGTCGGCAGTTCGAAGTGGATGTTCGAATCAGTCCGCGCGACTGCCGACAGGGGCAGGCCCGACGCGCCCTGCTGCGGGATATCGATGACCGCACGCAGCTCGGCCGGCGTCTCGGTGAAGACGACCCGCATCCGCAGCGAGGACGCACCGACCTGAATGGTGCCCTCCCACGGGACCGCCAATCTGTAGCGGCCTGACCTGGGCTTCCAGCCGGAGGATTGAAAGAACGCCGAGCGCAAGCGTCAGTGCCGCGAGCGACCTTGCTCGAACTCATGGTGTGACCCGCACTGGAATGCCACGACGTTGGAGGTGCGTCTTCAGCGCGTGGACGCTCGTCTCGGCGTAGTGAAAAATCGACGCGGCGAGCGCCGCGTCGGCGCGGCCCGCCGTGAAGACGTCGACGAAATGGTCGAGCCCGCCGGCGCCGCCTGACGCGATCACCGGAATCGACACGGCGCGCGAAACCGCCGCGGTCATCTCGCAGTCGAAGCCGGCCTTGGTGCCGTCGCGATCGATCGACGTGAGCAGAATCTCGCCGGCGCCGCTGCGCCTCTGCTTCGCGCGCCCATTCGACCGCGTCGCGATTCGCGGCGGTCTGTCCGCTCCGCGCGAAGACGGCGTACCGCTCGCCGTCGCGTTTGGCGTCGATGGCGACGACGACGGCCTGGCTGCCGTAGCGGTTCGCCAGCGTCGTAATCAGTCCGGGGTTCGGCCAGCGCGGCGGTGTTCAGGCTGACCTTGTCTGCCCCCGCGTCGACGGCCGCCGCGGCGTCGTCTTCGGTGCGGATCCCGCCGCCGACCGCCAGCGGGATGAAGAGCTCGCGCGCGACCGCTCGGATCGTGTCGGCCATCGCGCGCCGGCGCTCGAGCGTGGCCGTGACGTCGAGGATGACGAGCTCGTCGATTCCCTCATGGTTGTAGCGGCGCGCCAGCTCCGCCGGGTCTCCGGCGCTGCGCAGACCCTCGAAGTTGATGCCCTTGACGACGTGGCCGTCGCGAACGTCGAGGCAGGCGATGATGCGTTTGGAAAGCATCGGCGATCCGCAGACGCGGCAGCCTCACGCGGCCGATCGCAGCGAAGTTCTGCAGAATCTGCAGCCCGACGTCGCCTGATTTCTCGGGGTGGAACTGGACCCCCGCGATCTGGCCGCGCTGCACGATCGACGCGAACACCTCGCCATGGCTCGGTCTCGGCGACGGTATCGGCGTCACCGGGGCGACGTAGCTGTGGGTGAAGTAGACCTGCGCTCGATCGGCTACGCCATCAGCAATCGCGTCGTCGCGCCGCCGGTCGAGCGCGTTCCAGCCGACGTGCGGAACCTTGAGGCGCTCACCGTCGGTCGAGCCGGAGCCGCGCAACCGGAAGCAGCGGCCGCTCAGGACACCGAGCCCGGGGCAGTCGGGCGCCTCGTCGCTGCCCTCGTAGAGCCACTGCATGCCAAGACAGATGCCGAGCAGCGGCCGGCCGTCGCCAACGAGGGCGAGGATGGCCTCGGTCCACTGGGCATCGATCGCGCGTGGTCGCGCCGAAATGACCGACGCCCGGCACGACGACGCCATGAGCGCGGCCGATCGCGGCCGGTGAGTCGGGCACGAACACCTCGGCGCCGACCGCCGCCAGCGCCTTTTTCACCGACGTCAGGTTGCCTGCGCGGTAATCGATGAGGGCGATCGGGAGTCACAACAAGCCCTTTGTCGACGGCAGCATCCGCGCGAGGCGCCGATCGCGCGCGCAGGCGACGCGAAGCGCGCGCGCGAACGCCTTGAACACCGCTTCCACCTTGTGATGGCTCGATCGCCCGTACATCACCTTGACGTGAACGTTGGCGCGCGCGCCGATCGCGAACCCTTCGAAGAAGTCGTGGACGAGCTCGGTCTGCAGATCGCCGACACGGGCCGCCGCGCCCTTCAGGTCGACGACCGTATGCGGCCGCCCGCTGAGATCGACGGCCGCGACGGCCAGCGTCTCGTCCATCGGCATGACGAAATAGCCCGCGCGATTGATGCCGCGCTTGTTGCCGAACGCCTTCGAGACCGCTTCGCCGAGCGCGATGCCCAGGTCTTCGACCGTGTGGTGCTGATCGACGTCGAGATCGCCCGCCGCCTTGACCCGCAGGTCGAAGCCGCCATGCCGCGCGAAGAGCTCGAGCATGTGATCGAGGAAGCGGATGCCGGTTGCCACCTCGTATCGTCCGCGGCCCTCGAGGACCAGCGACAAGCCGATCGTGGTTTCGCTCGTCTGCCGATCGATCACCGCGCGACGCACAGGACCTCCTCCAGCACGGCCAGCCCCTTCCGGGTGTGCTCGACGATTCCGGTCGTGATGCGGATGCAGCCCGCACAGCCGGGCTCGCTCGAGCGATCGCGCAGGTAGATGCCCCGCGCCGCCGCCTCGGCGACGATGCGCGGCGCCGCGTCGCCCACGCGGACCAGGACGAAATTGGCGTCGCTCTTCCAGTAGTGCAGGCCGAGCCGGTCGCAGGCCGCGTAGACGAGCGCCTTGGATTCGCCAACCTGGCGAAGGTAGTCCTGGATGAACGCAGCGTCCTCGAGCGCAGCTTCGATGGCGACGACCGCCGCGACGTTCACGCTGTAGACGCCGATCGCCGGCCGGATCGAGTCGAGCGTCGCCGGCGCGCCGATGAGCGCGCCGAGCCGCAGCCCCGCCAGGCCATAAGCCTTCGCGAACGTCCGGCCGACGATCACGTTGGGAACGGCGTCGAGATCGGGGATGAACGTGCGGCCGCCGGCGAAGTCGGCGTAGGCTTCGTCGACGAACACGATCGCCCCCGGCGGGCAGCCGCCGGGCGACCTCCTTCATCGTCGTCGATGGTCGCCGACGTGCCCGTCGGGTTGTTCGGGTTGGTCACGAACACGATGCGCGTCCGTCGGGTGATGGCGCCGAGCACCTCGGCGAGCGGGAAGCTGAAATCCGGCCGCGGCGGGACGCGAACCGTCCGTCCGCCGGCGACGACCGCGTCGAACTCGAAGATCTCGAACGCCGGCTGCGGCACGACCGCCTCCGACCGCGCCGTCTCGCCGAGGGCTCAGGTAGCGTGATCGCGGCCGCCATGATCCCTTCGTCGAGCCCGTTGGTGAGCGCCAGCCACGACGAGGGGACGCCGAAGTGCCGGGCGCACGCGTCGACCGCGCGCGAGTACGGCGGATAGACGCTGATCTGTTCGGGCCGCAGCTTCGCGAGCGCGGCGATCACGCGTGGCGAGCAGCCAGCCGTGTTCTCGTTCTGATGCAGCCGCAGCCCGTCGTACAGCTCCGGTGGCTTGTCGTAATCGGGCATGCTCACGCTCGTCGGCGCCGCAGTCGGACGGCGATGGATTCGGCGTGGGCCCCAAGGCCCTCCGCCGTCGCGAGTGCGAGGATCGACGGGGCCAGTTCAGCCAGCCCGGCGCGGGTCAGGCGCTGGACGGCCATCACGCGGACGAAATCCGCCGCCGACAGTCCGCCGCGAAAACGCGCCGCGCCGGCCGTCGGCAGGACGTGGTTGGAGCCGGTGGCATAGTCGCCGGCCGCCTGCGCGCTGAACGGGCCGACGAACACGGCGCCGGCCGTGATCGATCCGCGCAGGAGATTTTCGGAATCGACGACCAGGTGCTCCGGCGCGATCGCGTTGGCGAGCGCTCATCGCCTCGTCGGCGGTTCCGGCGTCACGATCGCCCCGTGCGCGGCGAGCGACTGCTTGACGATCGGCCGCCCTGCGGCGCGGGTCGCGACGCAGCCGTGCGACGCGTGCCGCGAGCCGGGAACTCCACGTGATGAAGATCGATCGCGCATCGGGATCGTGCTCGGCCTGGGCGACGAGATCGGCGGCGATCCAGTCCGGCCGGTAGGCGCGCCCTCCCGTCGAGCCGGCGACGATCACGATCTCGGTGGGGCCGGCGTAGAAGTCGATCGCGCAGTCGGCCGAGACCCGTGCCTTGGCCGCGGCGACGTACCGGTTGCCCGGCCCGACGATCTTGTCGACTCGCGGGATGGTCGCCGTGCCGTACGCCATCGCGGCGATGCCGTGCGCGCCGCCGACCCGGAAAAGCCGGCTGACTCCAGCCTCCAGTGCCGCGGCCATCACGACCGGTTCGGGACGCGGGCACATCGCGATCACGTCAGGCACTCCGGCCACGCGCGCCGGAATGGCCGTCATCAGCAGCGACGAGGGGAGGGGAAAGCGTCCGCCGGGGACATAGCAGCCGACGCGGGCCAGCGGCTCGACGCGCTGCTCGACGATGACGCCGGGCGACACCCTGATATCCCAATGCCTGGGAATCTGCCGGAACGCCACCCGCGCGATGTTCCTCGCCGCCCGTCGATGGCGCGGCGGACATCGAGTGGCACGAGCGCCGCGCCGTTCCGCATCTCGTCGCGGCCGACACTTCGATCGGCGGCACGACGCCGATCGAACCGGCGGGCGAAGCGGAGCAGCGCCGCGTCGCCGCCTCGCCGCACACCCGTCGACGATCGTGGCGACGCGCCGCTCGAGCGCGCGATCCGCCGTCGTGTCGCGCGCGAGGACGCGGTTCAGCGCGCGAGTGTTCCGGGCGTCGATGATCTTCATTTTTCCACTGGCGCTGGGGCCCCGCCTCCGCTCGCCAGCTATCTGCAGCTCGGCAGACTCGCCGATACGAAGGCGGGCGCTCCGGCGCGCAGGCGCTACGAGCACGATCTTGTTCAGCGGGATACTCGACGATCCCCTGGGCCCTGGCCATCTTCAGCCTCGGAATCAGATCCCGGACGGTCCGCTCCTCGATGATCGTGTTGACCGCCACCCACTCGTCGTCGCTCAGCGCCGAGATCGTCGGCCGCTGAAGCGCGGGCAGCAGCGCGAGCACGCTCGGCCAGGTCGGCGCGCCGCACGTTGAGCATCAGGCCGACGCGGCCATGCGCCTCGATCGCCGCCTTGAGCAGGAGCGCCACGTTCTCGAGCTTGGTCTTCTTCCAGGCAGTCGGCGAGCGCGGTCTTGTTGGCGATCAGCTGCGTGTTCGACTCCATCACCGTGTCGATGATGCGCAGCCGGTTGGCGCGCAGCGACGAGCCGGTCTCGGTGACTTCGACGATGGCGTCGGCCAGCATCGGCGGCTTGACCTCGGTCGCGCCCCACGAGAACTCGACGTTCACCTGGACGCCCTGCTGCTCGAAGTACGCGCGCGTCGCGCGCACCAGCTCGGTCGCGACGGTCTTGCCCTCGAGGTCCGGCGCCGAGCGGATCGGTCGAGTCTTCGGGTGCGGCGAGGACCCACCGGACCTTCCCGAAGCTCTGCTTCGCGTAGATCAGATCGGCGAGCGGCTCCAGCACGCCGGTGCGGCCGTCGCCGGCCTCGTGCTCGGCAATCCAGTCCTGGCCGGTCAGGCCGGCGTCGAGGACGCCGTCCGAGACGTAGCGCGCCATCTCCTGCGCGCGGATCAGCATGCACTCGATCTCCGGATCGTCGATCGCCGGGAAGTACGAGCGCGAGCTCACGTAGATGTTGAAGCCGGCCCGCGCGAACAGCTGAATGGTCGCGTCCTGGAGCGAGCCTTTCGGGATGCCGAGCTTCAGCTTCATTTCGCTCGCACGACGGCGCGGAAGAAACAGCTGCGTTCGCCCGTGTGACACACGTTTCCGTCCCCCAGCCGCTTCACCTTCACCAGCACCGTGTCGTCGTCGCAGTCGGTCAGCATCTCGACGACCTGCAGGCGGTTGCCGGAGGTCTCGCCCTTGGTCCACAGCTTGTTGCGCGTGCGGCTGAAGAACGTGGCGAAGCCGGTCTCGCTGGTGATCCGCAGCGCCTCTTCGTTCATGAAGCCGACCATCAGGACCTCGGCACTGTCGGCGTCCTGGATGACCGCCGGAATCAGCCCATCGAGCTTCGAGAAATCCATGGCCCATCCGCGCACAAATAAAAAACCCCGCCCCGTTGTTCAACGGGCGGGGTTGCGTGAGAACTGAAGTTCGTTCTGGCTCGTGCTAGATCACGCGCAACTCCGCGGGCGCTGGCCGGAATGATGATGCACGTGATGATGGCGAGAGCGAACATGTGGCGAGACTATCGCTGGAACGCGCTGTCAATCATCGAGTGCAGAGCGCGGAAGCCTTCGGCTGCACTCCGCCCAATAGTGTCAGTACCGATAGTGTTCGGGCTTGTACGGCCCGTCCACCGGCACGCCGATGTAATCCGCCTGGTCCTTCGTCAGACGCGTGAGCTTCACGCCGAGATGATCCAGGTGCAGCCGCGCGACCTGCTCGTCGAGGTGCTTCGGCAGCATGTAGACCTTCTTCTCGTACTTGCCGGTGTTGGCGTGCAGCTCGAGCTGGGCGATCACCTGGTTGGTGAACGACGCCGACATCACGAAGCTCGGATGGCCGGTCGCGCATCCGAGATTGAGCAGCCGGCCCTCGGCGAGCACCATCACGCTGTGGCCGTCGGGGAAGCGCCACTCGTCGTACTGCGGCTTGATGTTGATGCGCTCGATGCCCGGGTACTTCTTCAGCCCGGCCATGTCGATCTCGTTGTCGAAGTGGCCGATGTTGCCGACGATCGCCTTGTCCTTCATCCGCGCCATCTGCTCGACGGTGATGATGTTGTGGTTGCCGGTGGCGGTGATGAAGAGGTCGGCGCGCTCGAGCACGTTCTCGAGCGTGTTGACCTCGTAGCCTTCCATCGCCGCCTGCAGCGCGCAGATCGGATCGATCTCGGTGACGATCACGCGGCAGCCCTGTCCGCGCAGCGCCTGCGCGCATCCCTTGCCGACTTCGCCGAAGCCGCAGACGACGGCGACCTTGCCGCCGAGCATGACGTCGGTCGCGCGCGCCAGCCCGTCGGGCAGCGAGTGGCGGCAGCCGTAGATGTTGTCGAACTTGCTCTTGGTGACCGAATCGTTGACGTTGATCGCCGGGAAGAGCAGCGTGCCGGCTTCCATCATCTGATACAGCCGGTGCACGCCGGTCGTCGTCTCCTCGCTGACGCCGCGAATCGACGACGCGAGGCGCGTCCAGCGCCCCTTGTCCTTCGCCATCGAGCTGCGGATGCAGTCGAGGATGACGCCCCACTCCTCAGGCTCCGATTCAGCGTTGAACGCCGGCACCTTGCCCGCCTTCTCGAACTCGACGCCCTTGTGCACGACCAGCGTCGCGTCGCCGCCATCGTCGACGATCAGCGTCGGACCGGATGCCGTCCGGCCACTCGAGCGCCTCGCTCGTGCACCACCAGTATTCCTCGAGGCTCTCGCCCTTCCAGGCGAACACCGGCGTGCCCCTCGGGTCTGTCGACCGTTCCGCCGGTTTCCGGCCGCCCGACGACGACCGCGGCGGCGGCGTGGTCCTGCGTCGAGAAGATGTTGCACGACACCCAGCGCACGTCGGCGCCGAGCTCGGTCAGCGTCTCGATCAGCACGGCGGTCTGAATCGTCATGTGCAGGCTGCCCATGACGCGCGCGCCGGCGAGCGGCTGCTTGCCGGCGTACTGGCGGCGCAGCGCCATCAGGCCCGGCATCTCCTGCTCGGCGAGACGGATCTCCTTGCGGCCGAACTCGGCCGAGCGACAGGTCTTTCACCTTGTATGGCTCGCGGCCCGCGGCACGGGCGGCATCGAACGAATGAAGGTTTTCGGTGACGGTCGCCATTGATGCTCTCCTCTTCCTCGCGCGCGGGGCCCCACCCCCGCGCGCCTGCCGTCGCTCGCCTACGTCGGCTCGCGACGATCGTTGATTCACACTTTCACGGCCGTTGCGGCAAACAATCCTGGTCCCTTGGCGCGCGAATCGGGTGCGAGCGGCACGATGCGGACGTCGTCGAACCCGGCTTCGGCCAGCATCTCGCGCGTGTGATCTTCCGAGAATCCGAGCCAGACATGACCCATCTGCTGGCGGTAGACCTCGCGATCGTGCGGCAGCATGTCGACGACGACGCAGGCGGCCGCCCGGCTTGAGCACCCGGGCGACCTCGGCAAGCGCGCGCGCCGGCTCCGGCACGTGGTGCAGCACCAGCATGATGGTCGCGAGATCGAGGCGGCCATCGTCGATCGGCAGCGCTTCGAGGTCGCCGCGGCGCAGGTCGATGTTGTCGCAGGTGCTGGAGCCGCTTTCGAGCGGCCTGCAGCATCGCGGCGGACGCGTCGACCGCGATGACGCGCGCCACGAACGGCGCGAGCGCGGCGCTGACCTGGCCGGTTCCGCAGCCGAGATCGCCGACGGTCCAGTCAGCGCTGCGCCAGAGCGCCGCGAGCGCGGCGAGATGAAATCGATCGCCGAACAATTCGTCGCGGACGCGATCCCATTGGCCGGCCGACGAGGAGAAGAACTCCTGCGACCGGGCGCGGCGCTCGCTGAGCGCTGCCTGCAGGCGGCGCTGATCCTCGGCGGCGGCCGGCGTGCCGCCGACCTGCTCGCGGACGATGACGCCACAGCCGTCGTGCGGCCGCATCGAGCTCGCGCGTCATCGTGTAGACGTTGCTGGTGCCCTCGGCGCGCGCCGACAACCCAGCCCGAGTCGGCCAGCGCCTTGAGGTGCCGGCTGACCGTCGATTGCGGGAGCTGCATCACGCGCGCAGAGCTGCGACACCGGCAGCTCGCGCCGGTCGAGGAGCAGCAGCAGCCGGCTCCGCGTGGTGTCGGCCAGCGAGGCCAGGTGGTCGAGGATGGCAGGCGCGCGCGGAGTTCATCCGTTAAGCCGGATGATAGGATAGCACGAATCGGGTGGCAAGGGTAGGGCAGGTCAGGCAGGTGCAGGCAGAATGCGGGAGATGGACTGCAGTTGCCCACCATGCCCTAATCCCAACTTGCCCGACTCACCAGTCTGCCATTCTAGAACCCCGGCGACAGGTGGAACTGGAAGACCCAGTTCTTGTTGGCGCTGCAGCGGATGGGAGAAGTCGAACTCGCCGACGGCGAATCCCATCAGGTTGACGCGGAACGCCGCGCCGACGCTCGCCACGCCTTCGGCGCTGCCGCCGAAGAGGCTCGGTGTGGTCGCCTGGTTCCAGGCGAACCCGCCGTCGGCGAAGAGCGCCACCTCGACCGGCAGGGTCCATACATCCGCTGCGATGCCCCGAACGGCCGCAGCAGCGGGAAGCGGAACTCCAGGTTCGCGACCAGCATGCGGCTGCCCATCAGTCGGTCGAACGCCGGGCAGCCGCTGAGCGACGGCCGGCACGCATTCGCCGGAGTCCAGCGTGTTGACGTCGTAGCCGCGCACCAGCGAGGGGTACCCGATGTACAGCGGGATACAGGCGCGCGTCCTCGCCGCCGGAGCCGTACCGGCCGTAGTGCAGGACGCGGCCCGCAATGGTGTAGAACGGGACCGGCATGAAGTAGCGGCGATAGTCGGCGAGCAGGCTGGCGTAATTGATGCTGCGCCACGAACGTCGGCGCCGCCTCGAGCCGGTACCGCTGGCCTCCAACCGGGCTGGTCGCGCCGAAGATCGACGTGTCGTAGACCAGCGCCGCCGAGGCTGTGCCCAGAGTGCAGCGTGTCGGCGACGCGACTGTTCCTGTGAGTCACTGAAGAGCAGGCTGGCCGTTCGCAGAGATCGTAGGCCTCGGTCTCGATGATCTCGATCGAACGAGATCTGGCGTCATCCCGCCCTGGAACTCCACGCGCCGCGCGCGATTGAAGGGATAGGCGACGACGCCCGGCGCCGCTCAGTTCGGTCTGGCGCAGGAGAATGGTCTGTTCGACGTAGGCCGGAACTGCCGTCCGACGTCGTCGATGCCGGCCGCGAACGCCGCCGGTCAAATACGGCACCTGGCCGCCGACCAGACCCCAGTTCCAGCGGTTGCGTCTTGTTCAGGTACGAGACCTGCGCCGCGGTGTTCTTCCAGCTGAAGCTGCCGCCAATGCTGCTGATCTGGAACGACCGTCGCCAGGCTCTGGTTGCCGAGCATGTCGCTGAAGAAGAAGCCGATGCCGCCGCCAACCGCGGCGCCAAAGCGGTCGGCGCCGACGGCGATCTCGGGCTGCCCGATCGCGTCGAGCTGGAGGCGCCGCCTCGTAGTCGGCGACCTCGTAGTCCTGCGACCGGCGGCAGGCCGAAGCTGGCGTCGCGCGAGCAGCGCGACGACCTCGCTGTCCGTCCGCTCGAGCGGCGGCAGGACGGCGCCGCGTTGGCGCCGCGCCGGCGCCGAGCTCGACGTCGCGCATTTCGACCGGGCTGACTGCGGCCGCGTCGAGCACGTTGACGTGATACTTGCCGTCGTCGTAGACGCTGAACGCCGCCACACCGGTGCGCGACGCCACCGACAGCGCGGGGCTCGACGCCGGCGATGCCGCTGATGCCGGTGCGCGATGTCGGTCAACTGCGTGCACGTCGCCGTCGAGCGTGACGCGGTACAGGTTCGAAACGCCGTCGCGATCGGAGATGAAGAACAGCGACCGCGCAGTCCGGCGTCCACTGCGGGTTGATGTTCTTGCCGCGCGTGAACGCGCCGATCGGCTCGATGGCTGTCCGCCGGCGGGATCGATCAGCGCGAGCCGGTAGGGGCCGATGTCGAGCGTGTCGAGGTCGCGACGTGAAGCGATCGGTCGCGAACGCGATGCGGCGGCCGTCGGGCGACCACGCCGGCTGCAGATCGGCGAACGGATCGTTGGTCAGCTGGCGCGGCTGCCCGCTGGTCGAGATCGATCGACCCAGAGATCGGTCAGCCCGCGGCTCATCCCGGTGAACGCGATCGCGTTGCCGTCCGGCGCCCACGTCGGGTTGAAGATCTCGTCGACCTGCGCGATCGGGTATCTCCCGTTCCTTGTCGCCCGCTCGTGCGTCGAAGATCGCGAGCGCCGGCGCGGCCGTCGGTCACCGTGGCGATGGCGATGCGCTGGCTCGTCGCGTCCCAGCCGCCCGCGGAGTAAATGAACTGCAGGCTCGAGAAGTGCGGGTCGGTGGCGGTGCTGGTCAGCTTGCGCAGCACTTGCCCGGTCTCGGCGTCCGCGACGAACAGATCGATCGAGAAGCCGGTCCGCTCCGACAGGAACGCGATCAGCTTGCCGTCGGGGCTGATCGCCGGACCGACGTTCAGGTCGCCGCCGATCCCGCCGCCGCCTTTGAGGACGACGCGTCCGACTTCGATCGGCGGCCGCGAAGCGTTGCAGAATCTCGCGGTAGGTGTCGCGGATCGACTGGTGCCATTGTTCGACAGCTACTTGCTGTCGATGCCGAGGATGCGCTGGATCGCGACCTCGTAATCGCCGGCGTTGCCGCGCCGGTCGACAGCATCGCGCCCGACGACCTCGTCGCCCCAGCGGCCGGCCACATAGGCCCAGAACGCCTGGCCCCAGCGGTACGGGAAAGTACTTCGGGTTGTCGAGGTCGTTGATCTCGCGGCAGCGTTTCCTCGCCGCGCGCGCGTCCCGCATCCACATCGCCGTGTGCGCGTCGATCGGACCGATCGAGAGGTACTCGGCCATGCCTTCGATGAACCAGAGCGGGAGGCGATGGGCGCCGGTTTCGCCGGGCGCGCGCGTCGGGCCGCGTGGTGATGTCGAACTGGAAGGCGTGAACGAGCTCGTGGCCGATCACGTGATCGGTGTCGGCGAGCGGACCGCCCATCGGCAGCACGATGCGGCGCCGCATCGATTCGGTGACGCCGCCGGTGCCTTCGCCGATCTCGCCCTGAGATGGCGTTGGTCTGCTCGAAGTCCGGATGCGACGCGTAGAGCACGAGCGGCTGGCGCCCGCGCAGCTCGTGGCCGAGCACCTTCTGCAGGCGCGCGTGCCAGCGCTCGGCCATGCGCGCGGCGATGTCGACGCTTTCGCGCGCGCTCGGGTAGAAGTAGATGTCGAAGTGCTCCGTCTTGAGGATCTGGAAGTCGAGGTCCTTGTACTGCACCTTGTTGCGGCCGAAATACTGCGCCGATGCATCCGGCGCCATCAGGCAGCCGACCGTTGCCGCCGCGATCACCAGCCGGATACGCGCACTCGTCCAGACGTTCACAGCTTCACCTCGTGCAGATTGACAGGCGCTTCGCTCGTTCGGGATCCGCCGCGCAGTACTTCTCGATCGCTCCTGCCACGTCGCGCCGCGCCGCCGCTTCGGCCTTCGCTCGCTCCGCGCTCGACACCGCCTCCGCGAGACGGCCGCCGAGGTACTTGCCAATCAGGTTTTCGATCGCGATCGTAATCGCCTCCCCGGCGCTGAACGCGGCGTACGGTTGGGCCAGCGGCCGGTCGACGGGATTGAACAGCTGCCGTTGCTGTTCGTACGCGTAGAGCCCGCCGGCAGGAACCGGACCGGTCTTGAAGTCCAGCGCGGAAAGGATTTCCTCGAGGACGCGCCGCTCCTGGACCTCGACCTTGAAATCGGGCGGCTTCTCGAGGGCACCGAGACTCAACGTGGCCGGCCCCGTTGACAGCCCCTCCCGAATGCGTTCGAGCGACACTGGCAGCTCATCGCGGCGGGCGTCCTCTGCCGAGGGCGGCGAGGACGGTTTTCCATCCTGCGCCGCGGCGGGGGCGCCAGCGAGCATCGACGCTAACAGCAGTAAAAACAGGCGCATAGCACGGCACGCCACGAAATCGAAGCCGGAAAGGATGACCCCTAAGCGTAGCGGGACTGCATGACTTGCGCCACTACTGGATCAGAAAGGGCCCGTTTGGGGTAGCGAAACGTGGGATGTCGAGACCGCCGGCCGGTCGGAGGTAGGTTAAGGCCGCCTGCCGCAGCCCGCGACGCCTTCACCGCCGTTCGGCTGAGCCGCGCAGAATTCCGCCATCGCCCGTTCCACCTCTTCGCGCGCAGCCGCCGCAGCCCTGGCGCGTCGAGCGTCGCCGATGGCGTTGACGAGCTGGCGGAACACCGGGAGGGTATCGAACGAGAACAGCACGGGCCACGAGTTCGGATTCAGCATGCGCTGCTGTTCGTACGCGTAGAGGCCACCCGGCGGCACCGGTCCGCCGTCGAAGCTGCCGGGGGGAACATCTCCCCGAAGTTGGGACGCTTTTCCTGCACTTCGACCCGGAAGTTGGGCTGGCGGTCGAGCGCGTCGAGGATCGATGGCCTGTCCGAGGCGAGGCCCTCGCGGATGCGCTCGAGCGACACCGGTAGATCCAGCGGCCGGACGTTGTCCTGGGCGCCGTCCTGGGCGGCAGCCGGAGCCGCCGTCAGCGCGAGGGCCAACGCAGGGATGAGGAACCGCACGAGCTTTAGACGCATCGGAAACGGTCGGTGGCCGAGATCCTGCGCTACGCTGGGCGAAATGCCGGAACTGCCCGATGTCACAGTGTACATCGAAGCACTGACCGCGCACGTCGCGGGCCGCCGGCTCGACCGAATCCGGCTGATGAGCCCATTCGTGCTCCGCACCGTCGATCCGCCGCTGGAATGCCTCTCCGGCGCGACGGTGCAGGGCGTCTCGCGCGTCGGGAAGCGAATCGCCCTGGCCTTCGGGCCCCTCACGGATCCCGACGCGCTCATCCTGGTCATCCACCTGATGATCGCGGGACGTCTTCGCTGGCGCGAACCCGGCGAGAAGGCCGGGCTGGGCCCGAAGATCATCCTCGCCGTCCTCGAGTTCGAGCACGGGACGCTCTTGTTCACGGAAGCCGGGTCGAAGAAGCGGGCGTCGCTGCAGGTGGTCCGCGGCGCGGCGGCGCTTCGCGCGATCGATCCGGGCGGGATCGAGCCGCTCGACGCGACGCTCGACGCGTTTCGCGCCGCGCTGACGCGCGAGAACCACACGCTCAAGCGCGCGCTCACCGATCCGCATCTCTTCAGCGGCATCGGCAACGCGTACTCGGACGAGATCCTGCACGCCGCGCGGCTCTCGCCGCTCAAGTTGACGCACGCGCTCGGCGACGCCGAGATTGCCGCGCTGCACGACGCCACGCGCCGGACGCTGACGTCGTGGATCGATCGGCTGCGCACAGCGGCGCGCGGCGGCTTCCCGGAGAAGGTGACGGCGTTCCACGACGCGATGGCGGTGCACGGGCGCTTCAAGCAGCCGTGTCCGGTCTGCGGGTCACCGGTCCAGCGGATCGTCTACGCGGAGAACGAGTGCAACTACTGCGCGACCTGCCAGACCGGCGGCCGGCTGCTGGCGGACCGCTCGCTGTCGCGGCTGCTCAAGGACGACTGGCCGCGCCGGCTGGAATAACGCTTGCCAACATGTCATCTACAAATGTAGATTTATTGATATGCGCCAGGCGTCCGCGCTCTACCGGCTGCTCGGCGACGAGGCGCGGCTCAGGCTGCTGCGGGTCCTGTCGCGCGAACGGCTGAACGTCACCGAGCTCACGGGAATTCTCGGCCTTGCGCAGTCCGGCGTGTCGCGGCACCTCGGCCTCTTGAAGGAGGCCGGGCTGGTGGTGGAGGAAAAGGACGCCGGCTACACCTATTACCGGCTCGCGCCGGCGCTGCAGGAGGACGGCCGGCACTCGCTCTGGCCCGCGCTCCAGCAGCAGTTCGAGGAGGGCGACGGCGAGCCGGTGGTCCGCGCCGACGAGGCACGGCTGCAGGAAGTGCTGCGGCTCCGGAAGGAAAACTTCGACACGCACGGCAGCGCCGACACGCGCGACGCGCGGCAACTGGTGCCCGGCCGCAGCTGGGCCGCCTGGTCGCGGGCGCTGGGTCAGCTGCTGCCGCCCCTCGAGGTCGCGGACCTCGGCTGCGGCGAGGGCTACCTGACGATCGAAGCGGCGCGCTGGGCGTCGCGGGTCATCGCGGTCGACCGTTCCGAGGCGGTCCTCGAGCGGGCGAAGGGGCTGGCCCGCCGCCGCCGCGTCTCGAACGTCGTCTGGAAGCGCGGCGAGCTCGACAAGCTGCCGATCAAGGACCAGGCGGTCGATGTCGCGCTGCTTTCGCAGGCGCTTCACCACGCGCAGATCCCGCGCGCGCCGTCGAGGAGGCCGTCGCGATCACCGAAGGCCGGCGGCCGCGTGCTCGTGCTGGATCTGCGCGTCGCACGGCGAGGAATGGGTCCGGGCCAAGCTCGGCGATCGCCGCCTCGGGTTCCGCGACGAGGAGCTGGCCGGCATGCTGACTCGCGCCGGGCTTCGCGACGTGCGCGTCGGCGTCGGCGCGCGCAAGGCGGGCGATCCATTCACGGTACTCGATTGCCTCGGGGACGAAATCACATGCAGCAGCGAAAACCAGACACTGAAGCGCCAGGCTCGACAGCCTGCTGGCCCGCCGGATCCTCGTCCTCGACGGCGCGATGGGGACGATGATCCAGCGGCACCGGCTCGGCGAGGCCGACTTCCGCGGCGAGCGTTTCAGGAGCCACCCGCGCGATCTGCAAGGGCAACAACGATCTGCTCGTCCTCGTCGCGCCCCGACGTCATCGCCGGGATCCACGACGCCTATCTCGGGCCGGCAGCGACATCATCGAGACCAACACCTTCAACAGCACCCCGATTGCGCAGGCCGACTACGGCCTCGAGAGCCTGGTCTACGAGCTGAACCTCGAGGGCGCCCGGCTGGCGAGGGCGGCCGCGGACGAGTGGACCGTCGCGCACGCCCGACCGCCCGCGCTTCGTCGCCGGCTCGATGGGGCCGACCAACCGCATCCTGTCGATTTCGCCCGACGTCAACAACCCGGCGTTCCGCAACATGACCTTCGACGAGCTGCGCGAGGCCTACCGGGAGCAGGTGCGCGGCCTGATCGACGGCGGCTGCGATCTGCTGCTGCTCGAGACGATCGTCGACACGCTCAACGCGAAGGCGGGCATCGTCGCGATCGAGGAGGTGTTCGAGGAGCGCGGCGTGCGCCTGCCGCTGATGATCTCGGTCACCATCACCGACCGCAGCGGCCGCACGCTGTCGGGGCAGACGATCGACGCCTTCTATGTCTCGATCGCGCACGCCCGGCCGTTCAGCGTCGGCATCAACTGCGCGCTGGGCGCGCGCGACATGCGGCCGTACGTCGCCGAGCTGGCGCGCATCGCCGACTGTTACGTCACGTGCTATCCGAACGCCGGCCTGCCGAACGCGTTCGGCGAATACGACGAGCGGCCGTCGGACACCGGCGGCTACCTGCAGGAGTTCGCCCGCAGCGGCTTCGTGAACATCGTCGGCGGCTGCTGCGGCACGACGCCCGACCACATCGCAGCGATCGCAGGCGCGGTCGAGGACCTGCCGCCACGCCCGGTTGCACGCCTCTGCGCCTCTGCGTCCTCTGCTCGCCTCGGCGTCCTCGACTCGTTTCACGCAGTTCTCCGGGCTCGAGACGCTCACCATCAGGCCGGACTCGAACTTCCAGATGATCGGCGAGCGCACGAACGTCACCGGGTCGGCGCGGTTCGCGCGCCTGATCCGGGCGGGCGACTACGCCGGCGCGGCGCAGGTGGCGCTCGATCAGGTGCGCGGCGGGGCCAACCTGATCGACGTCAACATGGACGAGGGGATGCTCGATTCCGAGCGCGCGATGACCGACTTCCTGAACTACATCGCCACCGAGCCGGAGATCGCGCGCGTGCCGTTCGTGGTCGACAGCTCGAAGTGGTCGGTGATCGTCGCGGGCCTGAAGTGCGTGCAGGGCAAGCCGGTCGTCAACTCGATCAGCCTGAAGGAGGGCGAAGAGGACTTCCTGCAGAAGGCGGCGCTCATCCGCCGCTATGGCGCCGGCGTCGTGGTGATGGCGTTCGACGAGCAGGGCCAGGCCGACACCATCGCGCGCAAGGTGGCGATCTGCCAGCGCGCCTACGCGCTGCTCGTCGATCGCGCCGGCTTCGATCCGTCCGACATCATCTTCGACCCCAACATCCTCGCGATTGCGACCGGCCTCGAAGAGCACAACGAATACGCGATCAATTTCATCGAGGCGACGCGCATCATCAAGGCCGCCTGCCCCGGCGTGAAGGTGAGCGGCGGCGTCAGCAACCTGTCGTTCTCGTTCCGCGGCAACGACGCCGTGCGCGAGGCGATTCATTCCGCCTTCCTGTTCCATGCGATCAAGGCCGGCATGGACATGGGCATCGTCAACGCCGGGCAGCTCGTCGTCTACGAGGACATCGCGCCCGACCTGCTCGAGCGTGTCGAGGACATCATCTTCAATCGCCGCCCGGACGCCACCGAACGGCTGGTCGAGTTCGCCGGCACGATCAAGGGCGGGGCGAAAAAGACCGAGCGCGACTGCAGTGGCGCGCCGGGTCGGTCGAGGAGCGCCTGTCGCACGCGCTCGTGCATGGCGTCGTCGACTTCATCGAGGAGGACGTCGAGGAGGCGCGCGCGAAATACCCGCGTCCGCTCGACATCATCGAGGGGCCGCTGATGGACGGCATGAAGGTGGTCGGCGATCTGTTCGGTGCCGGCAAGATGTTCCTGCCGCAGGTCGTGAAGAGCGCGCGGGCGATGAAGAAGGCGGTCGCCTATCTGCAGCCCTTCATGGAGCAGGATCGGCAGGCGGGGGACCGAACTGGCAAGGGCACGATCGTGCTGGCCACCGTCAAGGGCGACGTTCACGATATCGGCAAGAACATCGTCGGCGTCGTGCTCGGGTGCAACAGCTACCACGTGATCGACCTCGGCGTGATGGTGCCGGCCGACCGCATCCTGCAGACGGCGATCGACGAGCGGGCCGACCTGGTCGGGCTGAGCGGCCTGATTACCCCCTCGCTCGACGAGATGGTGTTCGTGGCGAAGGAGATGGAGCGCCGCCATTTTCGAACGCCGCTGCTCATCGGCGGCGCGACGACGAGCCGGCAGCACACGGCCGTGAAGATCGCCCCGGAATTCAGCGGAGCGACCGTACATGTCCTCGATGCGTCGCGGGTGGTCGACGTCATGTCGAACCTGCTGAGTCCCACTGAGCGGCCGCGCTTCGAGCAGGCCAACCGCGCACAGCAGGCCGTCCTGCGCGAGCAGCACAGCGCGCGGCGCGAGCGCCCGTTGCTGTCGTATCGGGCCGCGCTCGACAACCGGCTCGAGATCGACTGGGCCGCGGAGCGGCTTCCCGTACCTTCCTCAACGGGACGGCGCGTGCTCGACGACGTGCCGCTGGAGGAAATCCGCCCGTATATCGACTGGACGTTCTTCTTCGCGGCCTGGGAGCTGAAGGGCCGGTTTCCGGCCATCCTCGATCATCCGCAGTACGGAGCCGCGGCGCGCGACCTGTACGAGAACGCGCGCGTTCTCCTCGATCGGATCGTCACTGAGCGGCTGCTCCGGGCGCGCGGTGTCTATGGATTCTGGCCGGCGGCAAGCGAGGCGGACGACGTCATCGTCTTCGACGACGAAACCCGGACTGGCGAGCTGATGCGCTTCAACATGCTGCGCCAGCAGGAGGCGATAGCCGGATGGAAAGCCGAACCTGTCGCTCGCCGATTTCGTGGCCGAGCGTGGGGCGGGAGCCGCGGATTACATTGGCGCGTTTGCCGTGACTGCGGGCATCGGGGCAGACCAGCTGGTGCGGCGCTTCGAACAGGCGAACGATGATTACAACGCGATCCTGGTCAAAGCGCTGGCCGATCGGCTGGCGGAGGCGTTCGCCGCCTACCTGCACGCGCGCGTGCGGGCGGAGCTCAAGATCGAGAACGCCGCGGCACCGGAAGACGTGATTGCCGAACGGCATCGCGGCATCCGGCCCGGGTTTGGTTACCCCGCGTGCCCGGACCACAGCGAGAAGTTCAAGTTGTTCGAACTGCTGGGCGCTGAGGCCGTGGGGATCCGGCTCACGGAGCACGCGGCCATGACGCCGGCCGCGAGCGTCAGCGGGCTCTATTTCGCGCACCCGCTGGCGCGCTATTTCTCGGTCGGACGCATCGGCGAGGATCAAATCGCCAACTACGCGCGCCGCAAGGCCCTATCGACGGAGGCTGTCGAGCGCTGGCTCGGTCCGTCGCTCGGCTACGAGCCGGTGCGGTGCTAGGCTGTCCGCCCGATAACCACTGTTGCGCAAGGTTGCATTAGAGAACAATAACTGACTTTAAAAGACATTTAATGACAAAAGACGCCTCTCGAGTGCCCTAAAATTAGAATCGTGTGTAGAAACGGGACAAGCACCAACGTTTCGAGATTTTAGGCCTTAAAACTGCACTTTGTCGGCGCTTAGTGGCCCCGTCCGGCTCACTGATGTGCCGCCCTGGAACAAAGACTCACCTTCAGACCAGTAGCGTCGAAGACCTTAAGTATCTGATTACAAGTCGATTTCCATTCCACGGCCCCAAACAGCTGGGGTGGCCTGGGGCTTGCTCATGATATGCCTGACTATGACTCTATTGCCACGTCGACCAGGTATCAGACGCAAGGCCGTCTGGGGTCCAAAAGCCACGCTGGCGGCTTTTCTTGCCGCTGCGATGGCCCTCGCCCCGAACGTAATGGCGAAAGAAGGCGAAACGGCACGCCAACCAGGGAAAGAAGGCAAAGCCGGCCGCGCCGAACTCCTTTGCAAAGCATCACAAGTTCGATGAGGAAGTCAGGCGTCGGATGAAGGGCAAGCGGCGACCAGAACATCAGCGTGATCGTGAGCCTGGTGCCCGGGGCGCAGTTGCCGCCGCAGTTCAGGCGGTACGTCAAGGGCGACTCCGCTCGACGATCATCAACGGTCTGGCGCTCGACCTGCCGAACGGCGTCCTGAAGCAGTTCGAAAAGCTGCCCGAGGTTTTCCGCGTTCACTATGACCGTCCGACCTCCGGCTTCAACTACCGCACGGCGGTGACCGTCGGCGCGATGACCGTCCGAGCGACGTACGGCTATGACGGCGCGGGCGTCGGCGTCGCGGTCATCGATTCGGGCGTCTCCGAACTGGCACGACGATCTGTCGCGGCACGTCGAACTCGCTGCTGTTTCCGTACGGCAATCAGCGCGTCCGGAAGTTCGTCGATTTCGTGGCCGGCCACAATACGCCGTACGACGACAACGGCCATGGGACCCACGTCGTCGGGGATCATTGCCGGCAACGGCTACGACTCGAACTTTGGCGAAAAGGCCGGGATCGCCCCGAAGGCGTCGATCATCTCGCTGAAGGTGCTGGACGCGAACGGCATCGGCACGCATCAGCTCGATGATCGCGGCGATGAACTGGGTCGCCCAGAACCACCAGGCCTTACAACATCCGCGTCGTCAACATGTCGGTCGGCGCGCGGATCACGCGAGTCGGTACTGGACCGACCCGTTGACGCTCGCCGCCAAGGCGTTGACCGATCGCGGCATCGTCGTCGTCGGCGCCGCCGGCAACTTCGGGAAGAACGCGGCTGGCAGCCTGCAATACGGTGGCATCACGGCGCCGGCGAACGCGCCGTGGGTGCTGACGGTCGGCGCCTCGAGCACGAACGGCACGCTGACGCGCAATGACGACACGATGGCGTCCTTCAGTTCGTCGGGTCCGACGAATATCGATTTCGGCGCGAAGCCCGACCTGGTGGCGCCTGGCACGGGCACGGTCTCCCTGGCGTCCCCCGGCAGCACGTTCTACTCGACGAAGGCACAGTTCCTGGTCGGCGGCAAGATCGGCCAGGTTGGCTTCAAACCGTACCTGACGCTGAGCGGAACCAGCATGGCGGCGCCGGTCGTCAGCGGCACGGTCGCACTGATGCTGCAGGCGAACCCGAAGCTGACGCCGAACCTGGTGAAAGCGATCCTGCAGTACACCGCCCAGGCCTATCCCGGATACAACTCGCTTCGTCAGGGTGCGGGATTCCTGAACTCGCTCGGCGCGGTCCGCCTCGCAAGTTCTACGCCAGCAACTCCGTCGGCTCGCGGATGCCGGTGCAGTCGGTGTGGAGCAAGCAGATTCTGTGGGGCAACCACCGGATCTCCGGCGGCTACATCAATCCGACGGCGAACGCCTGGGCCACCGGTGTCATGTGGGGTGCGGCTCGGGCGCTCGACGGCGACAACATCATCTGGGGCACCGACTGCCCCGACTCGGCGTGCGACAACATCATCTGGGGCACGTTCGACGCCGTTGGACAACATCATCTGGGGCACGAACTTCATCGACGACAACATCATCTGGGGTACGCACTTCATCGACGACAACATCATCTGGGGCACCGACGACGCCGACAACATCATCTGGGGCACGGACTGCGGCGGCGCCGACTGCGACAACATCATCTGGGGCACCGATGATTCCGACAACATCATCTGGGGCACCGCTGAACAGGGCGCGCAGCGTTGCCTGGATTCAGAACGATCTCGACAACATCATCTGGGGCACGTCGGCGGATGCGGACGATTCGTGGGGAAGTTCCGGAGACGAGGAGGTTCTCTATCCGGACGACGAAGCCACGCAGCCGGTACCCGACCCCGGTGCGGAGTTCGGCGACCTCGTCGAGGGGGTGCTCTAATGGAAAAAATGCCCTATCGCGCCGAGCTCGACGTGCAGACCTTCGAAGCGCCCGCCGCCGCTCCGGTCGTCAGCAGCGACTGGCGGCAGCAGCTCCCGGTGCTGACCGGTCGCCTGGTGAGACTGCGCGAACTGCGTCCTTCCGACGCGCCGTCGCTCTTCTCGCTCCTGACGACCGACGAAGTGGCGCGGTTCATCTCGCCACCGCCAACGACCGTTGAAGGGTTCGAGCGGTTCATTGACTGGACGCTCCGTCAGCGGGCCGCGGGAACCTACGCGTGCTTCGCCGTGACGATCGTCGGGCAGGACACGGCAATCGGGATTTTCCAGGTGCGCGAAACGGAACCCGGATTCGACACCGCCGAATGGGGTTTTGCACTCGGATCGCCATTCTGGGGGACGGGCCTCTTCCAGGAAGGCGCCGAGCTCGTCCTGAAGTTCGCGTTCGAAACGATTGGCGTTCACCGACTCGAGGCGCGCGCGGCGCTCCGTAACGGCCGCGGCAACGGCGCGCTGCGGAAAATCGGTGCCGTCCAGGAAGGCGTGCTGCGGAAGTCCTTCCTTCGCAACGGCGAGTACCTCGATCAGGCGCTCTACGCAATCGTCGACGAGGACTGGCGCGCGGCCTCGAGCGTGTGGCGCGCGCAGTCGGTGGTCGTCCACTAGAGTCGGGGTCGTCCACTAACGGTGGCGGCCTGGATCGTAGAGGAAGGACGGGAAGCGGGCGGCTCGGACGAGTAGCTCCTTCCCGTCCGTCCTGCATCGGAAACGGCTAAGATGACCTTAAGTGTCGTATTTTGTCGTATGTGTTCCGAAACGTGACACGTAACGGGTGGATGCGCGGCTTTAGGTACTGTTTTCTGATAGTTACAGAAGCCGCATTACAATTTTCAGGCCGTGGTGTGTTCCGATGTGAAACATGACCGCCATGTCACATCGTTTATCCCTCCTGGCGCGATCTCCGCATAAATTACACGTCTGTAAGTAGTTATAATCGTGGCTCACGCGAGTGGCAAACCTGGCGCGACTGTTGCTGATCCGTGCACGCCACATGTCAGTTCCAGTCCGTTCCAAAGCAGTCTGGTACCCGCGCCGGCGCCCCGTAGCCGCTCGTCGCGGCCCTCTTCCTTTGCCTCATTCTTCCGTCGCTCGCGCTCGCGGCCGGCCGCGGGTCGAAGCTCGATTCCGAGCTGACCCGGCGTAGTCAACGCAATCCGCGGGAGGTCACCAGCGTCATCGTCACGCTGGCGCCCGGCGCGACGCTTCCCCAGGATTTCAAGCGGTTCGCGCGCGCCAGGGGGCGTCTCGGCATCATCAACGGCCAGGTGCTCGACTTGCCGAATAACGTCCTGCGGCAGCTCGAAGCGCGGCCCGAAATCTTCCGCGATCCACTACGACCGACCGACGGCGGCCCATAACTTCCGCACGTCCATCACGACCGGCGCGCGCGCCGTTCAGCGGGGCCTGGGCTTCACCGGCGCCGGCATCGGCGTCGCCGTCATCGACTCGGGCATCACCGGGTGGCACAACGATCTCGCGAGCTCCACGCCGACCATGTATCCGTACGGCGACCAGCGCGTCGCCGCGTTCGTCGATTTCGTCAACGGCGCCACCGCCCCGTACGACGACGAGGGCCATGGGACGCACGTCGCCGGCATCATCGCGGGAAACGGCCATGATTCGCTCGGTCGTCATGCAGGGATAGCGCCCGATGCCGCACTGGTCGCGCTCAAGGTTCTCGACGCCCAGGGCCGCGGCACGATCAGCAACGCGATCGCCGCGCTCGACTGGGTGCTCGCGCATCACCAGCAATACAACATTCGCGTCGTCAACCTCTCGGTGGGTGCGGCCGTCCGCGAGTCCTATTGGACCGACCCGCTGACGCTCGCCGCCAAGCGTGTCGCCGACGCGGGCGTCGTGGTGGTCACGGCCGCGGGCAACATCGGCAGGAACGCCGCTGGCGAGCCGCTGTATGGCGGCGTCACCGCGCCCGGGAATGCGCCGTGGGTGCTCACCGTCGGCGCTTCGAGCACGAACGGCTCGCTGACGCGCGACGACGACTCGATCGCGACCTTCAGCTCGCGTGGCCCGACCTATCTCGATTGGTCCGCGAAGCCGGATCTCGTGGCGTCGGGCGTGGGCACGATTTCGCTCTCGTCGCCGAACAGCACCTTCTACGCGACGAAGACGCAGATGCTCGTCAACGGCTTCGTGGGCGGCAGCGAGCGCGCGTATCTGACGCTGAGCGGCACCAGCATGGCCGCGCCGGTCGTGGCCGGCACGGTCGCCTTGATGCTGCAGGCCAATCCGTCGCTGACGCCGAATGCGGTGAAGGGCATCCTCCAGTACACGGCTGAGCAGCGCGCCGGCTACAACGCGTTGACGCAGGGGGCAGGCTTCCTGAACACGATTGGGGCCGTCCGGCTGGCGAGCTTCTTCGCCGTCGCGCAGCCCGGCTCGGCGTACCCGCTTCAGTCGGCGTGGAGCAAGCAAATCATCTGGGGCAGCCACCGCTTGTCGGGCGGAGTCCTCGACCCCGCAGCGAACGCCTTTGCGCTTGGAACAACCTGGGGTGTCGCGCACGCGAGCGACGGCGAGAACATCATCTGGGGCACGACCTGCGGCGACGGGTGCGACAACATCATCTGGGGCACGTCCGGCTCCGACGACGTCATCTGGGGCGCCGGCGGCGACGACGACATCGTGTGGGGCACCGACGCCGAAGGCGGCAACATCATCTGGGGCACGGAAGTCCCCGACGACAACATCATCTGGGGCACCGACTGCGGCGGCGCCGACTGCGACAACATCATCTGGGGCACGGCCGGCGACGGCGACAACATCATCTGGGGCACGGCCGGCGACGACGACAACATCATCTGGGGCACCGAGGGCGAGGACAACATCATCTGGGGCACCGCGGGTGATGATGCCGACAACATCATCTGGGGCACCGACGATCTCGACAACATCATCTGGGGCACGGCAGAGGCCGCGGCAGCCTCCTGGCCGGCGATGTCATATCCGGCGCTTCTCTGGGACTACTACTACGCTCTCTACAGTCAATACCTGCCCTGGCTGACCGACGACCAGTTCTTCGATCTCATCGACGCGCTGACGTCGGTCCTGAACCCGTGGGCCACTGTCGTCAGGACCGATTCGAACGCTCGGGGAGCTTGTAGTCATGGAGAAGATGCCGTATCGCGATCGTCCAGGGCTGCGCGCCGTCACGCCGGCCGCCGGAGACGATTGTCAGCAGCGACTGGCGCGAGCAGCTGCCCGTGCTCAGCGGCGCGCAGGTCGAGTTGCGCGAGCTGCGGCGATCCGACGCCCCCTCGCTGTTCGCCATGCTCACGAGCGACGAAGTGGCGCGGTTCATTTCGCCGCCGCCGACGACGCTCGAGGGCTTCGAGAACTTCATCGCGTGGACTCACCGGCAGCGAGCGGCCGGCGCGTACGCGTGCTTCGCCGTGACCCTCAAGGGCTACGACACGGCAATCGGCACTCTTCCAGGTTCGCGAACTCGAGCCGGGATTCGCGACGGCCGAGTGGGGATTCGCGATCGGGTCGGCGTTCTGGGGCACGGGCGTGTTCAAGGCGAGCGCAGATCTCGTGCTCGAATTCGTCTTCGACACGCTCGGCGTTCATCGCCTCGAAGCGCGAGCCGCGGTCAGGAACGGGCGCGGCACTGGTGCGCTCCGCAAGACCGGCGCCGTCCAGGAAGGGCTGCTGCGGAAGTCGTTTCTCCGCAATGGCGAGTATCTCGATCAGGTGCTCTACGCGATCCTGTCCGACGACTGGCGCACCGCGCGCGAAGACGGGCTGAATCCGCGGGCGTCGCTGCGCGTTCACTGACGCGTTCGGACGTTCAGCCTTCCAGCTTCTCCACGCCCCGTCGTTCGTCGCTCGACCACTCACTCCACGATCCCACGTACAGCCTGGCTCCTCGCAGGCCGGCGTGCTCCATCGCCAGCAGATTATGGGCGGCGGTGACGCCCGAGCCGCAGTAAGCGATCGTCTTCTCGGGCGGTACACCGTCCAGCGCCGCCGTGATCTGCTCGCGCAGCGCGGCCGGCGGGAGGAATCGTCCGCGATCGTCGACGTTCCGCTTGTAGAAGTGGTTCCGCGCGCCGGGAATGTGGCCTGCCACTCGATCGATCGTCTCGACGAGGCCGTTGAAGCGCTCTGGCGCTCGTGCGTCGAGAAGACGATGCCCTCCCTGTTGAATCGCGGCGGCGACGTCGTCGATCCCGGCGGAGAAGTCCGCCCGCGGCGTTCCGCTGAACTCACGCCGTACTTCCTGTTCCCGGGCTGACGAGACCGGATGGCCGGCGGCAACCCATGCCGCAAAACCGCCGTCGAGGACGGCGACGGCGTCGTGCCCGAGCCACCGCAGCAGCCACCACAACCGGCTGGCAAAGATGCCGGTGTCCTGGTCGTACGCGACAACCTGGCGCTCCCGGTCGATCCCGAGGTTGCCCAGCGTCTGCCGGAGGTCCTCGACGCGCGGCAGCGGGTGGCGTCCGTTGACGCCTGTGGGCTGCCCGGCGAGGTGCCGGTTGAGGTCGGCGTAGACAGCCCCCGGGATGTGCGAGGCTGTGTACACTTGCTCGCCCCACGGCGGATCGTTGAGTGCGAACCGGCAATCGACGATGCGAAACGACTCGTCGGTCAGATGCGCCGCCAGTGAGTCCGTGTCGATGAGCGTCGTGAGCGTCACGAGCGCATACCATAGCGTACCGTAGCGTCCGCACGTCAGGCGGGACGATGCACCGGATAGCGTCCCGAAGGCGCGAGGGTCCATGGCGACAGAGCTCGAGCAACTGACTGGCGTTGCCCGCCGTTTCATGGCGTTCGTCATCGAACGCTATCCGTTCGCCTGGCGTGACGTCATGAGTTCGCTCACGGCGCTCCATGCCCGCGACGTCAGGGGAGACAGAAGAGGCGATCGAGGCAATCCGTCCCGCGCTCGGCCAGGAGCTCAAACGCCGGCTCGCGGAGAAGTCGATGATCCACGGCGTGCCCGATCCCACGCCGCGGACAACGGCATCGACGCGGTTGCGGCAGGCAGCTGACGAGCTCCTCGACGCCTGCGACGGATTTTTTCGCCGCGCGGCCCTGGAAGCATCCCTGACGGCCGAAGAGCGGCGGGAGATCCTGCGCGGGATGATTCTCACTCGCGCCACCGACAACAAGCTCAAGGCGTTGTTCACGAGCGGCGATGTCCGCTACGCGAACGCCGCATTCCAGGGCAAGGGATTCCGATCGCTCGGCCAGGAGGCCATCTATGCCGCCGCGATCAGGCTGCGCCGTGGTGCCGAGTGGCAGTTGCCCGACGGCACCTGGTCCGGCGACGTCGTCGCACCGCTGATACGGGATCTGGGGGCGGCGCTCGCGATGCGCTGCGACGCGGCGACGGTCCGGATGGCGCTGAACGCGCAGATGGCGAAGGCCGGCCCGCCGCTCGAGGGCAAGGATCTCAACATCGGCGACTTGGCCCGGGGCATCCTGCCGCCGACGGCGCCGCTCGGCATCGCGACGCTGACGATTGCCGGGATGGCGCTGGCCTTTCAGCGCGAGGGTCGGGCCGCGTGGCGATCTCGTTCATCGGCGACGGCGGCGTCTCGCTCGGCGAGTGGCACGAGGCGATCAACCTGTGCGCCGTGCGGCGGCTGCCGGCGATCTTCTGCGTGCAGAACAACCAGACGGCGCTGTCGACGCCGATCGGCGATCAGACCGCCGTGCGGGTGTTCGCCGACAAGGCCGCCGGCTACGGCATCCCGGGAATCACGCTCGACGGCACCGATCCGGATGCCATCGCCGCGGCGTTTACCTGGGCCGCGGAGCGCGCTCGCGGCGGCTCAGGACCGACGCTGATCGAGCTCATCGCGATGCGGATGTGCGGCCACGCGCACCACGACGACATGTTGTATCTCGGCCGCGATCCGCATCCCTCGTGGGACTATCCCGTCCCAACTGAACAGGGGTACGTCGACCGCGAGCTCTACGCGTACTGGGCAGCGCGCGATCCGATCGCCACGTACGCGGCGCGGCTCGAAGCCGACGGGATCGTTTCGGCCGCGGACGTCGCGCGCTTTCGAGCCGAAGCGGATGCGATCGTCCAGGCCGAGGCACAGGCGATTGTGGACGCACCCTGGCCGGAGGGCTGGACGGCCGGCGTTGGCGTGTTCGCCGGGGAGGCGCCGCGCGCTCACGTCGAGGTGCTGGATCCAGAGGTCCGCCTGAAGGCGGCGTCCGTCCACGAGATCCCGGTCGATCCCGGACCGCCCGCGGATCCCAAGGGAAGGACGTTTCTCGAGGGCGTCATGCTGGGTGTTGGCGATGCGCTGCGGGCGGATCGTCGCGTGTTCGTCTACGGCCAGGACGTTGGCGGGAAGTACGGCAATGCGTTCCTGCTGCTGCGACCGTTGTTGAACGAGTTCGGCGACCGGATTCTCAATTCGCCGCTCGCCGAGGGAGCAATCCTCGGCGTCTGCGTGGGCGCGGCGCTCGCCGGGCAGCGGCCGATTGGCGAGATTCAGTTCAACGACTTCGTGGCGACCGGCTTCAACCAGCTCGTGAACAACGCGGCGAAGTTCAGGTACCGGAGCGGCGTGGGGGTGCCGATGGTCGTCCGGATGCCGTTCGGCGGGCTGCGGCATGCCGGACCCTACCACTCGCAGAACACCGAGGCGTGGTTTTATCGGACGCCGGGCCTGAAGATCGTCGTCCCGTCGACACCGCACGACGCGCGCGCGCTGATGGCGGCCGCCGTCGCCGACCCGGACCCGGTGCTCTATTACGAGCACATTGCCCTCTACCGCGATCCCCGGATCAAGCAGGTGCTGGCCGATGACCCGCCGGCGCCGCTCGCGATTGGGCGCGCGGCGCTTCGACGCGACGGCGCGCGACCTCGCGATCGTGTCGTACGGCGCCTACGTGCACGTGGCCTTGCGCGTGGCAGCGAGGCTCGCCGCTGACGGGATCGAGGCGGCGGTCCTGGACCTCCGCAGCCTCGCGCCGCTCGATCGCGCCGCGCTCGCTCGCCCTGGCCCGCCGGTGCCATCGCGTGCTCGTCGTCCACGAAGACACCCGGACCGGGAGCGTCGGCGAAAGCATCGCGGCCGCCATCCAGGAGGAAGCGTTCGAGTGGCTCGATGCGCCGGTACGGATCGTCGGCGCGCTCGATACGCCGGTCCCTTACTCGCCGCCGCTCGAAGAATTTTTCCTGCCGAGCGAGGCGCAAGTCGAACGGGCGGCCCGCCTGCTCACGGCTTATTGACGCTACCGTCTGCTAGACTGGGCGGATGTCTCACGCGGCGGCCGCGGTGACCGTGCAGTCGACGCCAGGACTCTGGGCGACGCTGCGCGAAGCGGTCAAAGGGTCCCACCAGGACTACACGGAAGCGCCGGTTGGCCAGGCGGTCATCCTGCTCGCGGTGCCGATGGTGCTCGAGATGCTGATGGAGTCGGTGTTCGCCGTGGCGGACATCTTCTTCGTCGGCCGGCTCGGCGCGGACGCCGTCGCGACCGTCGGCATCACCGAGTCGCTGATGACGATCGTCTACGCCGTCGCCATGGGTCTCTCGATCGGGGCGACGGCGACCGTCTCGCGCCGGATCGGCGAGAAAAATCCCGACGCCGCCGCGCGCGCCGCCGTTCAGTCGATCGCGGTCGGCGTGCTGGTCGGCATCGCCGTCGGCGTCACCGCGGTCGCGACCGCTCCTTCGCTGCTGCGGCTGATGGGGGCGAGCGACGAGGTCGTGCGCACCGGCGCCAACTTCACGCGGGTGATGCTCGGCGCGAGCGGCAGCGTCCTGCTGCTCTTCCTCATCAACGCGATCTTCCGCGGTGCGGGCGATGCGGCGATCGCGATGCGCGTCCTGTGGTTCGCCAACGCCGTCAACATCGTGCTCGGCCCCTGCCTGATTTTCGGCATCGGCCCGTTCCCGGAGATGGGTGTCACCGGCGCGGCCGTCGGCACCGCGATCGGCCGGACCGCGGGCGTCGCTCTATCAGCTCTACCGGTTGACCCGCGGCGATGGTCGAATCGCGCTCCGCGCCGAGCATTTCGGGCTGGACTGGGGCGTCATGCGATCGATCATGAGGATGTCCGGCGTGGGCGTCTTCCAGAATTTCATCGCCACCGCATCGTGGATGGGGCTGGTGCGGATCCTCACCGGCTTCGGCAGCGTCGCCGTGGCGGGCAACACCATCGGCATCCGCATCATCATGTTCGCCCTGCTGCCGTCGTTCGGCGTCAGCAACGCCGCGGCGACGCTCGTCGGCCAGAACCTCGGCGCGCGCCGGCCCGACCGGGCGGAAGCCGCCGTCTGGCGGGCCGGGCTGTACAACACGTTCTGCCTGGTGACGGTCGGGGTGATCTTCCTGCTGTTCGCGCCGCAGCTGATCCGGGCTGTTCTCCGACGATCCCGAGGTCGTGCCGTACGGCGTGCGCTGCCTGCGAATCGTCGCCGCCGGCTTCCTGTTCTACGGCTACGGCATGGTGCTGACTCAGGCCTTCAATGGCGCCGGCGACACGCGGACCCCGACGCTGATCTACCTCGTCTGCCTGTGGCTGCTGGAGCTCCCGCTGGCGTGGGTGCTGGCGTACCCGCTCGGGCTCGGTCCAACCGGCGTGTTCGTCGCGGTGAGCGTCGCTTTCTCGGTGCTCGCCGTGGTCAGTGGATTTCTGTTCCGCCTCGGCTGGTGGAAAATGAAGCGCGTGTAGGAGGCAGGATGCGAATACTCTCCATTGTCGCCATCACCGTCGTGCTTTGTGCAGCTGTCGGCAGCCAGGCGCAGACGCAGCCGGCCTCGCAGGGCCGGACTTACCAGGCCGCAGGCGGGACGAAGCTGCGCCTGATGCTCGACGAGACGAATCTCGGCGCCGAGGCGTCGCTCGGGGAGCTGACGTTTCCGCCGAATTCGGATTCGGGCGAACACACCCACGGCGCGATCGAGATGTTCTATGTCGTGACGGGTGAGCTGGAGCATGTCGTCAACGGCAACAGCCAGCTTCTCAAGCCCGGAATGGCCGGCTTCGTCAAGCCGCCGGATCGCGTGCGGCACAAGACCGGGCCGGCAGGCGCGACGGCCGTGGTGGTGTGGGTGCCCGGAGAAGAAGGCCGCCGCGTCGCGTCCCGGTGGAAGCCTGTCGAATAAAATAGTCGCGCAACCATGTCAGAGGAACCGATGCCCACGGCCGCGGCCGCGCCAGTCGATTTCATCCGCTCGATCATCGAAGAGGATCTGGCGTCCGGGAAGCATCATGGGCGCGTGGCGACGCGGTTTCCGCCAGAACCGAACGGCTATCTGCACATCGGCCACGCCAAGTCGATCTGCCTGAACTTCGGCGTGGCGCTCGAGCGCGGCGGAACGTGCAACCTGCGGTTCGACGACACCAACCCGACGAAGGAAGACGTCGAGTACGTCGAGGCGATCAAGGAAGATGTCGCCTGGCTCGGCTTCAAGTGGGACGACCTGTTCTTTGCCTCGGACTATTTCGAGCAGCTGTATGCGTTCGCGGTCCGGCTGATCGAGCGCGACAAGGCCTACGTCGACTCGCTCAGCGCCGACGAGATCCGCGCCTACCGCGGGACGCTCACCGAGCCGGGCAAGAACAGCCCGTTTCGCGATCGGCCGGTCGCGGAGAGCCTCGACCTGTTCGCCCGGATGCGCGCCGGGGAGTTCGAGGACGGCGCGCACGTGCTGCGGGCCAAGATCGACATGGCGTCGCCGAACCTGAACATGCGCGATCCGACGCTCTACCGGATCCGCCATGCTTCGCATCACCGGACCGGCAGCGCCTGGTGCATCTACCCGATGTACGACTTCGCGCACCCGTTGTCCGATGCGCTCGAGCGGATCACGCACTCGCTCTGCACGCTGGAATTCGAGGACCATCGGCCGCTGTACGACTGGCTCGTCGAGAATCTCGTCGAGCACGATCGCCCGCAGCAGATCGAGTTCGCCCGCCTCAACCTGAATTACACGGTGATGAGCAAGCGGAAGCTGCTCCAGCTCGTGCAGCAGCGCCACGTCTCGGGTTGGGACGATCCGCGGATGCCGACGATCAGCGGCCTGCGCCGCCGCGGCTACACGCCGGAATCGATCCGCGACTTCTGCGCGCGCATCGGCGTCGCCAAGAAGGAGAACGTCATCGACGTCGCGCAGCTGGAACACAGCGTCCGCGACGACCTCAACCGCCGCGCGCCTCGTGTCATGGCAGTGCTCCGGCCGTTGAAGGTCGTGATCACCAACTACCCGGAGGACCAGGTCGAGGAGGTCGACGTCATCAACAACCCGGAGGATCCGTCGGCTGGGTATCGCAAGGTGCCGTTCTCCCGCGAGCTCTACATCGAACGCGACGATTTCCGCGAAGATCCGCCGAAGAAGTTCTTCCGGCTGGCGCCGGGCCGCGAAGTGCGGCTGCGCTGCGCCTACTTCCTGACCTGCCACGAAGTCATCAAGGACGGCTCCGGCGAGGTCGTCGAACTGCGCTGCACCTACGATCCGGCGACGCGGGGCGGCGATGCGCCCGACGGCCGCCGCGTCAAGGCGACCCTGCACTGGGTGTCGGCTGCCCACGCCCTTCCGGCGGAAGTGCGCCTCTACGATCGCCTGTTTACCGTCGACGATCCCGAGCGTGAGGAGGGGCGGCCCTTCACCGATTACCTCAACCCGGCCTCGCTCGAAGTGCTCACCGACTGCAAGGTCGAGCCGAGCCTGGCCGCGGCGACCGTGTCGTCGCGATTCCAGTTCGAACGGCTGGGCTACTTCTGCGTCGACCCGGATTCCACTCCGGGAGCACTTGTTTTCAACCGGACAGTTTCGCTCCGGGATGCCTGGGCGAAAATCGAAACAGCGGCACGCGTAGCGTTCCGGAACTCATCTTGCACAGCCGCGCGGTGTGCCAGCATCCAAGCTCGGCGCGCCCGAGCTGAGCCGCAGCGGCCAGGAACGCCCCCTCGTCTCGATGGAGGGGTATGCGCGATTCGAGCAGCGCGCGCGCGCAGCGCCGGATCGAAGGGCGCCTCCAGGCAGCGCGACACGCCATCCGATCGCGCCAGTGGGCCGACGCCCGCGCCGCGCTCAATGAGCTCAAGGAGCTCGACAGGGCCCTCCCGGAACTCGACGCGCTCGCCTTGCAGCTCGCACGCGGCCGAGAAGCGGACGCGTCCGCATCGCGGGGTTCCGCATCGCTTGGGTCCGCGTCGCGGCGCGTTCGCCGCGGCGGCGGCTGCGTTTGTCGCCGTCTTGCTCGCGGCCTCGTGGATCGGGAACATCGGACGGCTGCGGTTGCGTCCGATTGTCGAAACCGCGCGCTCTCGCGCCTGTTCCTGACGGCATTGCTGGCATCGCGAGGCATCGCCCTTGATCTTCCGATCGCGACCGAGCGGTGGCGGCAGCGGACCAGCCCTGTCCGACGCCGTCGCGACGATCCGCCGGCTGTTCCTGTTCCGCCTTCGCGTCCGACGACCGACGCCTGCCACGGTCTCCGGCGTCATCACCGACTGCGGCGTTGCTACCGCCTCCGGCATCGGTACCGCCTCGGGCGGCGCCACCGCCTCGGGCGGCGACCGCTTCCGGCGCCGCTATCGCCTCCGGCATCGCTGCGGGCTCCGGCGCCGCAGACGCCTTCCGTGTCGTTGCCGTCGCAGCTCGAACTCCCGCCCGCGACAGCACCGGAACCGGTCGTTGCTCCCCCGGTGCGGCCGCCCGTGCGCGCGAGCACCGCTCGCGCCACGGCGACGGCGGCGTCGCCCAGCGCCGCGGCTCTCGATGTCGCGCCCGCCACGGTCGACGAATCGGCGCAGGTGAAGGCGCTGCTGGCAGAGATATCAGGCCGCTTACGAGCGTCTCGATGCGGGGTCGGTCCACGCGGTGTGGCCGGGCGTCAACGAGGCCGCGCTCGCCCGCGCGTTCGGGGGGCTCGAGTCCCAGGCGCTCGACTTCAAGGCGTGTTACATCCAGCTGCGCGGCGCGACGGCGGATGTCCTGTGCACCGGATACGACTCGGTACGTCCCGAAGGTTGGCAGCCGCGAGCCCCGCGTGGAGCCGCTCGCCTGGAACTTCAAGCTGCGCAAGAAAGCGAACGACTGGGAGATCGAAACCGCGCGCGCGCCGAGCGGTGAATCGGCAGTCCGCGAGACGTACAGAAACGGTTCAACACGGAGCCGTGGACACGAGTCGCGCCGGAGGCATCGCTGACAGCCTCCGCGCGTCCTCATTTCCCCGTGCCTCCGTGTTGAACGTGCCTCCGTAATCTCCGAACTCATCCGCGCTCGATCCGGCTCATCGCCCGATGCTCGTGTAATCGAAGCCGATGAACGGCGTGAAGCCCGCGGTCAGCCCGTCCTTGGTGAGCGGGATCGCGGCGTTGGCGACCAGCACCCACGTGTCGCTGACGTTCCATTTGACGCCTGGCGCCACCGAGATCATGCCGAGCGTCGAGCCGTCCGGCGTCAGTCGCAGCGTGCGGACGTCGCGCAGACTCGGATGCACGGCAGCGGCCGTGGTGATGCCGCCGGGCACGTCCATCCACCGGCCCACCAGCTCGCCCGTCAGCGTGAGCCGATCGGATGCCGACGCCGCCATTGCGCCCGCTATCGTCACGATCGCGCGCGAGGCCGCCGAACCCGAAGCCGACGTTGGCATGCGAGGAGATTCGCTGGCCCTCGAGCGATCCGATCGCCGAGAGCTTCCAGGACATCGCGCCGCTGCCCAGCAGGTCCTCCTGCCGTCCCGTCGGGAGGCGCGCTTCGAAGGCAGCCGCCACGCCAGCCCCTTCGTCTTCGAACAGCGTGAACTTCGTCCTCAACACCGCGTCCGCCAGTCCGATCGCGGTGGCGGACGCTTCTGCCTGCGTGAACACCTGGCCCCGGTACGCGTTGACCCGCGAGCCGTTCACCCGAAGCAGGACCAGCGGCAACGCTGCCGACAGCTCCGTGCGGTTGCCCAGGCCGAGGCTCCCGTGGAGCGTGGCGATGTTGGCGTCGATGGCCAGGCGAAGCCGGTCGACGTCGAACGGCTCGAGCTCGTCGACGAACTGGTTGGCGGTCGTTTCGAGCGTTCCGTCGCGCAGGCTCCGGCCGTCGAGCGACGTGAATCGCCAGGTCCTGCAGCGTCAGGCCGATCGACGCCGCGCCATGTCCCGGTGCCGCCGCGCGCTCGACGAAGAACGGGCCGAAGCTCGTGGTCGCGCGCTGCACCGTTCCCAGCTCGGGGTGGAACTTGTAGACGAACCCGCCCGACGATGTGCCGACGGGAAGAGTCGCCAGGTTCGCGAGAAGCGCTCGCGACACGGTGAGGCTTGTCGCGGCGGCCGCGGCCGCGTCGCGCTCGACGCTGCCGGTTTCCACGGAATGCCCGGTCACGAGAAACTCGAGGACATCCGAGACGGTCTGCGCCGACGCCGGCGCCGCCGACAAGCCGAACAGACGCAATCGCCGAGGACGTCGCGGCCACGAATCTAGTTGTTGTCATCTTTGAACTCGATGCGATCGGCAGTGACAGGACTGCCTGGAGTGGCCGTCCCCCGGACCTTGACGCGGTCGCCGAACGACAGATCGCGGCAGCGGCCCTTCCTGTATTCGGTGCTGCCGTTGGCGACGACGAGCCGCCCTGCCGCGATGAACGTGACGTTGGGACACATCGCCGCTCAGCGCGATGACCAATCCCTCGAAGTCGACTGTTTCCGGCGTGCTTGGCGGCGGTGGGGCGGCGGTGGAGGCGGCGGTGGGGGCGCCGGAGCCGGAGGTGCCGGCGGGCAGCGGATGCGGCCGCCTGTCTGGCGGTGAACGTTCGTCCGGCGACCGACACCGTGCCATCGCGGGCGCCGCCGCCGTTCGCCCCGATCGTCAACGCCACGGTCGCGCTTGCACGTGCCGCTCGAGCCGTTGGAGATGGCGATCCAGGGTGCATTGCTGACCGAGCTCCAGGGACACCCGTTGAGGGTCGTGACGGTGAAGGAGAGGCTACCGCCTGCGGCGCCGATCGAAGCTTCCATCGGAGCGATCGAATACGTGCAGGGTGCGGCCGCCTGATTGAGCGCCAGCTGAACCGCATCGACCGTCAGCATCCCGTTTCGCGGCGATGGGACAGAGTTTTCCGAAACCGTGTAATTGATGACCGCGTCCCCCTGCCCCGATCGCTCCCCGGCAATCGCAATCCACGGCGCGTTCGCCGCGATCGACCAGGCACAATCGCGCGTCGCTCCAATCGACACGGTGCCTCGACCGCCGGCCGAGGGAAACGACGATGGCTGGTTTGTCGCGGTGATTTGACACTTGGACGAGGAGGGCTCGGCCAGCGACGTCGACGATTGCGTGCATCCCGGTGCTGCCAGCAGCACCACCGCGACCCCAAACAGACGAGCCACCAAACGCATCAGGTATCCCCGGCAGGGTTACCCAATGCACGCGGTGGACCAATGAGGGTCCACAGGCGTGCACCGGTTATGGGTACGCTCGATCTGACTGATGTGCCGGAGGACGTGCGCCGCGGTGAAGTCGGCGAGCTCGAACAGGGAGAGCGTCCCGAAGGGCAGCGTGACGCAGTTGCTGACGCCGCGTTCCGCGCTCAGCGAGGCGATGGCCTTCGAGAGGTGATGGCCGCTGGCACGCAGCCGGTCCAGCGCCACTTCAGCGCTCACCACGGCGGGCGGCTCGAGCGAGGGAGACGTCTTCACCTTCGGCGGCAGGGACCTGGGATTGAAGGTTTCCGCGAAGCCAGCTGGCGCGGGCTTGGCCATCGCCGTCGAGCCGTCCAGCACGCCGGCGATCCACTCGTTGGTCGTGGCCACGTGGAAGCCAATCTGCGCGGCGCTCCACGCCTCCGCCGCCGGCCGCTTCTCGGCCGACCCCGGCGGCAACTCCCGGAGCTTGCCGACAAGTGCGTTATGGGCCGTCTGGAAGCGGGCGAGAATCGTGGCGGCGCGATCTGCGGACATGCGACCTCCGGGGCTTCGCCTGGAATTTCAGATTTCAGATTTCAGATTTAAGATTGCCGGTCCGATTCGCCCATTATCGAAAGTCGAGTCCGGGTCTCCGCCAATCTCAAAAAACGCCAATCTTAAATCTTAAATCTGAAATCTTAAATCTCATCGTAAGCTGTAGGGTCGTGGAATATCACATCACCCAGTACGATCTGGAGCAGGGCGCGCTGGAGATTCAGTACATCGAGGAGTTCTTTGGCGAGTTCCCGCGCAAGAAAACCGCCGCCGAAATCGTCCGGCGGCTCGACGGGCGCGATCACCTCATCCTGCTGGCGAACGCACCGCTCGCCGACGATCCCGGGCACGCGTCGTCCCGGTGTCGTTCAAGGTCGCGCACGAGATCCGGGCCCTCGAATCCTCGGACAACAAGCTCGCCGACCTGGTGTCGCGGCTCCAGAGCCACGTGGAGTTCAACGGCCGACGAGTGCTCTACACGTGGATCGGCGGCACCCGGCGCGACTGGCGCGGCCAGGGGCATTTCAGGGCGCTGACCGAGCAGCAGGAGCTGTGGGCGATCGAGCAGGGGTTCGACGAGATCGTCGTCAAGACGAAGAACAAGTTCTACGACATGCGCGGCACGCTCGATCACCTCCGGTTCGAGGTCGTCAAGTACGAACGCAACCTGTCCGACAACGCGCAGTCGAAGGTGTACTTGAGCAAGAAGTTGTCGGCGGAAGTGCTCGACGCGCACCGCAGCGCGAAGACGGTCGTGCAGGCACCGGTATAGCGATGGCGCCGACGACCAATTACTCGAAGGACCTGGGCGATCGCGAGCCGCTGGCGGCGATGCGCGACAGCGTCGCGCGATTGACGGCGCTGACACGCGGCTGGAGCGCCGCCGACTTCGAACGGCGCTATGCGCCAGGCAAGTGGACGGCGCGCCAGGTGATGACGCATCTGGCGCAGACCGAGCTGGCCCTCGGCGTGCGCGCCCGGATGGCGCTGGCCACGCCGACTTACACGGCGCAGGCGTTCGACCAGGACGCGTGGATCGGCCGCGAAACCCGGTTGAGCGGCGCCGAGGCGGTGGCCGCGTTTGCCGCCGTCAGCGCCATGAACGTTGCGCTGTTCGCATCGCTCTCAGCCGCCGACCGCGAAACGGCGATGGCCCATCCCGAATACGGTTCGATCACCGTCGACTGGATCATCCACACGCTCGCCGGCCACCAGATTCACCACCTCAACCAGCTCGTCCTGCTCAGCATTCCTAATTCCTAATTCCTAATTACTGATTTCTTCGAAGATTCCCGTTTCCCGATTCTTCCGCACCCGGTTCCACTCGAACGCCCGGCCGTTCATCGCGACGTAGACCCCCGGGCGGAGCACCTGCACGAACGAAAGCGCGCTGCCGAGGTTGAACAGGCCATCCGAGCTGCCGAACGCGTACGGCACCATCGCGCCGGTCAGGACGATCGTCTTGTCGCCGATCACCGGCAGGCGCATCGGCCAGCGCCCGCGCCGTCTCGATCATCGTGTCGGTGCCGTGGGTGACGAGGATGCGCGTCTCGTCCGCCTCGCGGCAGCGCGCGACGATCTCGGCGCGGTGATGGTCGGTCATCTCGAGGCTGTCGATCATCATCAGCGTGGTGATCGACAGCTCGACGCGCGAGCGGCCGAGGCGCAGCATTTCCGGCAGGTGCGTGTCCTTGAAGGTCAGCGTGCCGGCGAGCTCGTTGTATTCCTTGTCGAACGTGCCGCCGGTGACGAAGATCCGGATCACCTTACTGGTTGGTCGACCTCGCGCCGCCCGCGTCGGCGGCCGCCTGGTACAGCGCGTTGAACAGGAGCGGGAAGGTGGCGTGCGTCTGTCCGCGGTGCTGGGGCCGGATGCCGAACAGCACGACGCGCCCGGGGTTCATGTCGATCGAGACCACCGCCGCCCGGCCGGCCATGAGCTCCTCGCCCTGCAGCCAGCCGGAGGCCACCACGTTGACCGCGGGGAAGCGCGCGGCCACCGTCGTCTTGTACGACGTGAACCCGTCGATGGCGGCGAAGAACGGGCTGTTCGTGTAGAACGCGAAGGTCTCGGGCGCCAGGCCCTGGGCGAGCGGATGCGACGGATCGATCTGAAGATGCAGGATCGTGCCGGGCGCGTAGTGCTGCTCGCGCCGGAGCGTGCGCTTCAGGTTGCGGACCGGAATCGGCAACCGATCGATGGCCAGATCCGACGCCGCGCCCAGCGTCACGAGCGTGCCGCCATCGCCGACGAACCGGATGATCGCCTCCATGCCGAGCTCGCCGATCCCGCCGCGGTATTCCGGCCGGACGGTTTCGGCCGAGTAGCCGTCGAGGATTTCCCGCGGCAGCTGATCGGGGATGACGAGCACGTCGAATCGCTGGCGCAGGCTGCCTCGCTTGATCGTCTCGTTGTTGATGGTCGTCGGCGCGAATTCGTACTGCTCGAGTACCCAGCGCGTCCACCCCTCGTCCATGTTGCCGCTCGTGAACGGCGCGTAAAGGGCGACTCGCGGCGGCCGCGTCATGGCCAGCGGCGGCTCGTCGTGCGGTTCATCGGGGCGATCGGTGGCCGTCACCGTCAGGCCGAACTCGCGCGCCACGCCGTCCATCTGATCGCGGCCGATGCGGGTGACGGAGACGCCGGCCTTCCGGTCGAGTTCGACCCGGGCGCCGGCCTTGAGCAGCCGGTTGATGGCGATGGCCGTGTCCGGGCCGGCGTACTCGAGCGTGTACCGCGCGCCGGTGCCATCGACGCTGCCGACGACCTGGGGCTCGCTCGGCACTGGCGACAGCTTGAGGCTGGGCGGCAGCGGTGCGTTGCCGAAGTCGACGGTGACGCCGAGCAGCATCCCGAGCGACCAGGCCGTCACGTCGTAGGGCGGCTCGGCTGGCGCGTTCGGTCCGCGCCTCACTTCCGGGTAAACCTGCGGCTCGAGGAGATCCTTGGCGTACCTCGCGAAGACCTGTGACATCGGGATGACGTAGGTCCCGGCCACATACCGCCGCCGCTCCGATTCGAACGGGCCCTCGGCACGAAACACGTCGACGCCGGCGAGCCGGAGCCGTTCGATGAGATGGCCGACTTCTCTCGGGTCGTGCTGCTCATCGGGTGCAATCAGGATCGCCGTGGGGTCGCCCCTCCTGCGCTCCTCGACCGTCTGCCGGTTGATCTCGAAGATGTTCCGCAGGATCGTCTCGCGCCGATCGGCGACCGTTTCGAGCAGGGCGACGGTCGAGATCAGGCTGTAGTCGACGATATCCCTGAGCGTCCAGCGTCCGCCCATCCAGGGGCGCGGATACTCGGTGCGCGGAATGATGTCGGACGGCGGCAGCAGCGGCGCCGAATCGAATCGCGGCGCGCCGCCGCCGCGCCCGCTGTTGGGTGGCCCGGGCTGCCCGGCACTGGCGCGGAGCTGCTCGAGCGGCGACGCCACGCGCGCGCTGGCGATCTCGGTGAGCAGGCCGATCTGGTTGTGCCACCAGCCGCTCCACGCCAGCGGCCCCTGCCAGAAGTTGGTGTAGGTCGAGTTGTAGATGATCCCCTCTTTGCCGGCGGCCTCGAGCGCCGCGGCCTGCGACTGGCCGAGGATGCCGTTCCAGCGGTAGATCAGCGGATGCACGTTCGGGTTGATCGGATCGGCCGCCGGCATCACGAACATGCGCGCGCCGTTGCTGTTCATCTGATGCTGGTCGAGCCAGACGGCCGGCAACCAGTCGTGCCAGACGAGCCGCGCGATGTACTGGCTCTCTTTCTGCGTGAGCATGTACATGTCGCGGTTCAGATCGTGGCCGGCATACTTGTGATACAGGTGGGGAAGCGGGCTGACCTCGAAGGGCGTTCCGACGTTGCGGTAGAACCAGTCGGTGACCATCACGTGGCCGTCGGGGTTCGTGCTCGGCACGATGATCAGGAGGACGTTGTCGAGGATGCGCTTCGTCGCCGCCGATTCGTCGGTGGCGAGCCGGTGCACCAGTTCGAGCGTCGCCTGCGTCGGCCCCACCTCCGTCGAGTGGACGCCTGCCGGTGACGAGGACGACGGCCTTGCCCTGTCGAAAGATGTCGTCGCGCTCGCGGGCGTTCGGAATGCCGTTCCTGAAGTACAGCCGCCGCTCGAGCTGCCTGTAGCGCTCGAGGTTCTTGATCGTGTCCGCGTCGCCGACCATCACGCTGATGAACGGGTGGCCGTCGGTCGAGGTACCGAGCTCCTGCACCCGCACGCGATCGGATGACGCCGCGGCGAGCTTCATGTAGTCGACGATCTTGTCCCATCGCGCCAGCTGGTTGTCGGCGCCGACCCTGAACCCGATAAACTGGTCGGGCGGCTGGAGCGTGCCGGCTGCATCGAGACCGCCGGCGGCCGCGGCGACGCAGGCGACTGCGGCAACGACGAGAAGCTTTCGGGCTCGTACAGAGACGGACCGGGCGCCAACGGCCATTAAAAGAGAATAGGCCACGATTCCCTCATAAACAAATGGATAACGCGCTTCACGCGGCCAGCCGCATGGACCGGATCCAGGCGCCGATTGTCGCCGTGGTGGGCGACTGGATTCGTCAGACGCCGGGAACGATTTCACTCGGCCAGGGCGTCGTGCACTACGGCCCGCCGGCCGCCGCTCTCGACGCCGTCCGGGCCGCCCTGGGCTCGCCGGCGACGCACGAGTACCAGCCGGTCGCCGGCCTCCCGGTCTTGCGCGAACGGATCGCCGCCAAGCTGGCCGCCGAAAACGGGATCGAGCTGGCCGGCGCCAGCCGCGTCATGGTGACCGCGGGCGGCAACATGGCCTTCATGCACGCGGTGATGGCGACGACCACCCCCGGCGACGAGGTCATCCTGCCGGTGCCGTTCTACTTCAACCACGAGATGGCGATTGAAATGGCGGGCTGCCGCGCCGTGCGCGTGCCGACCGACGATCGCTACCAGCTGCGCGTCGACGCCATTGCCGCCGCCGTGACCGGCCGGACGCGCGCGATCGTCACGATCTCGCCGAACAATCCGAGCGGCGCAGTCCTGCGCGAGCGTGAGCTGCGCGCGGTCAATGCGCTGTGCCGGGATCGCGGGATCTACCATTTCTCGGACGAGGCGTACCAGGTACTTCACCTACGGCGATGCCCGGCACGTGTCGCCCGGTTCGTTCGCCGATGCCGCCGGCCACACCCTTTCGCTGTACTCGCTGTCCAAGGCGTACGGCTTCGCCGGCTGGCGCATCGGGTACATGGTGTACCCCGAGCACCTCGACGCGGCGATGATGAAAAGCCAGGACACGATCCTCATCTGTCCCACCGTGGCGTCGCAACTGGCCGCATTGGCCGCGCTCGACGTCGGGCGCGCCTACTGCGAGCCCCACGTACGCGCGCTCGCGGAGACACGCGAGATCGTGATCTCGCAGCTGGCGTCGCTCGCTCCGCTCGCGCGCATGCCGGCCGCCGACGGCGCGTTCTACTGCCTGCTCAAGGTGTCGACCGCGCTGGACCCGCTGACGATCGCCGAGCGGTTGATCCGCGAGCATCTGGTCGCCGTCATTCCCGGCACGGCGTTCGGGATGACCGACGGGTGCTACCTGCGCGTGGCGTACGGCGCCCTCCAGAAGGAGACGGTCGCCGAAGGGATTGGCCGGCTGGTCCGCGGGCTGCGCGCGATCGCTGAAAGGATCCAGGTCGCAATGAAAGTCTGGTCCATCGCGGCGTGGTGGGCGATCGCCGCTGTGCTGTCGATCGCCTCGGCGCTGGCGCGCGCCGCATCGTTCGCCGATGGCGTCGAAGTGGCGAAGCTGCCCGCGTTTCTGGACGAGGTTTCAGGGTTGGCGGAGAGCCGTGCGAACGCGGGCGTCTTCGTGGGTTCACAACGACTCCGGTGACGAGCGCCCGGGTGTACGCCTTCAATCGCGCGGGCGCCTGGCTGCGGGCGCTACACGCTCGCCGGCGCCACCGCCGTGGACTGGGAAGACATGGGCGATTGGACCAGCGGGTGACGGCCGAAGTGACCTGTACCTCGCGGACATCGGCGATAACTCCGGGCGTGCGGTCCTCGAGTGCGTGGTCTATCGCGTCAGACGAGCCCGTAGTCCACACGGACCAGTCTCCCGTCACCGAGACGTTGTCCGGCGTGACACGATACGACTTCGCCTACGCCGACGGCCCTCGCGACGCGGAAGGGTTCATGGTGGATCCCCTGACCGGCGACTTCTATGTCGTCAGCAAGCGGGAGCCCGACGGGAACCGCTTGTATCGTTCGGTCTCGCCGAGCGATCGGGCGCTGAACACGCTCGAGCGTGTCGGTACATTCAGCACGACGGGTACGACAGCGGCAGATATTTCCCCGGACGGGCTGCAGGTCCTCATCCGCCGCTACTCGAGCACCATCGACCCCAGTTCGCCGCCGGCCCGAGCCGCTTCCTACTGGAGGCGACCGGACGCGTCCATGAGTCTGGTCACCCTGTTGGCCCAACCGGGCCAGACCGTACCCTCGTCCTGAAGCGCAAGGCGAGGCGATCGCGTTCGCCGCCGATAATCGAGGTCTACACGAAGCGAGCATGGCAGTCGAGTATATGGTGCCGTGCGCGAGCAGCAGCTGGCCCTTCAAGTTCTACGCGACGAGCTGATTCGCATGGTCGTCGTAGTTGGTCGTGCCGGCGAGACTTGACCAGCAGGCCTGCCACGTCGCTCAGTCGTCTTCGTAGTGCGATGGTCGCGCCTTGACCGCCGGCGCCACGCCGACTTGAAGAAGGCGATCTTCTGGGACAACGACGGCGTGCTCGTCGACACCGAGCACCTGTATTTCGACGCGACGCGGCAGGTGCTCGCGTCGGTCGACATCCCGCTGACCGAGGACGACTATCGCGAGCTGTTCCTCCAGCAGGGTAGGGGGGCATGGCACCTCGCCGAGGCGCGCGGCCTGCCGCCGGTGGAGGTGCAGGCGCTCAAGCAGCAGCGAAACGCGTTGACGCCGAGCTGATCGCCGCCGCACCGCGGGTGCTGCCGGGCGTGCTCGATGTCGTGTCCGCGCTGCACGGGCAATACCGCATGGGCATCGTCACCAGCTCACGCCGCGATCATTTCGAGATCATCCATCGCGACACCGGCCTGTTGCGGTACTTCGATTTCGTGGTCACGGCGGACGACTGCCCGCGGACCAAGCCGTGTCCCGATCCGTACGTGCACGCGATCCAGGCGAGCGGCGTGGAGCGTGCGGCGTGCCTGGCCGTCGAGGATTCACGGCGCGGGCTGGAAGCCGCAACCGCGGCAGGTCTCCGCTGCGTCATCGTGCCGAGCCGCCTGACGCGTTCGCAGGCATTCGAGGGCGCGCTGCGGCGCCTGGAGAGCGTTGCGGGATCTCCCGGCGCTCCTGCTGTCCCTCTAGCGCACCCTACATGAAGTACAAATGTTGCTTCCCTTTGTGTCCTTTGTGTCCTTTGTGGTGAACTGATCAGGCCATGACCTCACTCATGAATCGTCAGTGGCGGCTTGTCCGCCGTCCGGTCGGTATGGTGACGCCGGCCGACTTCGAATACGCGGAAGGCCCCGCCGCGGCCCCCGGCGACAACGAATGCCTCGTCCGGACGCTCTACGTGTCGTTCGACCCGGCGATGCGCGCCTTCCTGCACGATCGACCGAGCTACATTCCGCCCCAGCCGATCGGCGAGGTGATGCGTGCCGGGGCCGTCGGGCAGGTGGTCGAGTCACGCAGCCCGCAGCTGCGGGCTGGAGATCTCGTCGTGGGCGGGATGGGCTGGCAGGAATACGCGGCGGTGCCGGCGCCCTCTGCGATGAAGATCAGGGGCGACTTTCCGCTGCCCGATTACCTCGGCGTCCTTGGCGGCATCGGGCTGACCGCCTATTTCGGCCTCCTCCAGGTGGCGAAGATGGCAGCCAATGAGACCGTGCTCGTTTCGGGTGCCGCGGGCGCGACCGGATCGACCGCAGCCCAGATCGCCAGGCTGAAGGGCTGCCGCACGATCGGTATCGCAGGCGGACCGGCGAAATGCCGCTGGCTGCTGGACGAATTGCACCTGGACGCCGCGATCGACTACAAGCACGAGGACGTCTCGGCACGGCTCGGCGAGCTCTGTCCGAACGGCGTCGATGTCTACTTCGACAATGTCGGCGGGCGGATCCTCGAGGCGGCAATCGGCCGGATGGCGCTGCGCGGGCGGATCGCGCTCTGCGGGATGATCTCCGGCTACAACGACGTCCATCCCGCTCCGGGCCCTTCCAATCTTTTCGAGATGGTCACCAGGCGGATCCGGATGGAGGGCTTTCTCACCTTCGATTTCGCATCGCAGTTCGACGAAGCCCGACGCGATCTCGAAAGCTGGCTCGCGGCAGGGCAGCTCAAGTCGTACGTCGACGTGCAGGAAGGATTCGAGAACATTCCGAAAACCTTCATGCGGATCTTCACGGGCGAGAACATCGGCAAACAGGTGCTGAAGATTGCCGATCCCAACTGAGAAGCTGAGAAGCTGAGGAGCTAACTGAAAATTCCTCAGTTCCTCAGTTCTGAGTTTCAGACATCCAGCTCCTCAGCTTCATCCGCCCGGTCCATGATGAACCGGAACCTGGCCGAGGCGTCCTTGCCCATCAGTTCGTTGATGACGCGATCGGTCACGATCTGATCGGTCACCTCGACGCGCAGGAGTCGCCGCGTCCGCGGGTTGAGCGTCGTCTCCCACAGCACGCGCGGCATCATCTCGCCCAACCCCTTGAACCGCGTGATATCAGCGGCGGCGCGGCTGCCGTTCTTACCGTGCTGCTTCAGGATCGCGTCCCGCTGCGCATCGTCGAGCGCCCAGAAGGTGTCCTTGCCGATGTCGATGCGGTAGAGGGGCGGCTGGGCGAGGAATACCTTGCCGCCGGCGATGAGCTGCGGCAGGTGGCGGTACATGAAAGTCAGGAGGAGGGTTGCGATATGGTTGCCGTCGGAGTCCGCGTCGGCGAGGATGATGACCTTGCCGTAGCGCAGCTTCGACAGCTCGAAGTTCTTTCCGAGGCCGCAGCCGAGCGCCGTGACGAGATCCGACAGCTCCTTGTTCTCGAGCACTTTCGCCAGCGAGGCGCTTTCGGCGTTCAGGACCTTGCCGCGCAGCGGCAGGATCGCCTGCCGGGCGCGATCGCGTCCCTGCTTCGCCGAGCCGCCTGCCGAGTCGCCCTCGACGACGAACAGCTCGCTGCCCTCGCTCGTGGGGTTGGTGCAGTCGCTCAGCTTGCCGGGCAGGTTCAGGCGTGACGAGGTCGCGCTCTTGCGGGAGACTTCGGCCTGCGCGGCGCGGCTCGCCTCGCGCGCCCGCGCCGCGAGGATGATGCGCGCGACGATCGCCTCGGCAACGCTGATGTTGTGGTTCAGCCAGTGCTCGAGTCCGGGTCGCACGATGCCGTCGATCGCCGACAGCAGCTCGGGGTTGTTGAGGCGGTCCTTCGTCTGGCCCTGGAACTGCGGTTCCTGCACGAACACGCTGAGGACCCCGGTGAGCCCTTCCCGGATGTCCTCGGCCGTGAGCGTCACGCCTTTCGGCGACAGGTTATGCGTCTCGATGAAGTTCCGCATCGCCTTGCCGAGCCCGGCCCGCAGGCCGTTCTCGTGCGTGCCGCCCGACCCGGTTGGAATCCCGTTGACGTACGACCGCAGGTGCTCGTCGGTCGCTTCGGTCCACTGCAGCGCGAGATCGACGCGCAGGCCGTCACCCTTGGCCAGCGTGAACGCAGCGTCGTGCACCGGCTTGGCGCCGCGCGCGGCGACGATCACCTTCAGATAATCGATGAGGCCTTCGCGCTGCTCGAAGACCGTCTTGGTCTTCGTGGTCTCGTCGTCGAAGACGACCTTCAGGCCCTTGTGCAGGTAACTGGCCACCTCGAGCCGCTCGCGGATGACGGCCGGGTCGAACTCGATCTTCGGAAAAATCGCCGCGTCGGGATGGAAGTAGACCGTCGTGCCGGTGCCGCGCGCCGGCCCCAGCTTTTTCAAGGCGGACACCGCCTTGCCCTGCTTGAAGCGCATTTCCCACAGCGCGCCGTCGCGCTTCACCGTCGCGACGAGCTCCTTCGAGAGCGCGTTGACGACGCTCGCGCCGACGCCGTGAAGACCGCCGGCGGTCTTGTAGTTGTCGTGCTCGAACTTCCCGCCGGCGTGGAGCACGGTGAAGACCATCTCGAGCGCGCTCTTCTTCGTCTTCGGGTGCTTGTCAATCGGGATGCCGCGGCCGTCGTCCTCGATCGTGAGCGATGAGCCGTCGGCATGCAGCGTGACGCGGATGTTCGACGCATACCCGTTCATCGCCTCGTCGATCGAGTTGTCGAGAATCTCCCAGACGAGGTGGTGGAGGCCGGACGATCCAACGCCGCCGATATACATGCCGGGACGCTTCCGGACGGGCTCGAGTCCCTCGAGAACCGTGATGTCTTTCGCCGTGTAAGTGGCGGTCGCCATGTAAGATAATCACCCTCGAAAATGCTGCGCGGAATCCTGGTGGCCACGATTGTAGCGGCATTTCCGCTGTCGGCAGTGGCCGCCGGGGCCGTCTCTGAAGACATCCCGATTCCCGGCGGGACCGCGGCGGTCGCCGGCGCGGCGGGGCTTCGCGAAACGCCCGATCGATCGCGGTTCGTGTCGGAGATCACCAGGCTGGTCTTCGAGGCGCCGCCGCGAGAGCGGTCCGCGGCGTTCTCGCCGGCCGGCCGGCTCAGCGCTCATCTGTTTGCCGCGTCGCGGTTGCAGCGTGCGCTTGCGGCCCTGCCACAGAAGACGATCTCGCTCGCCAACGCCGACGGCGGTACGCGGCGCCAGATGACGGAGCTGCTGGATGTCATCGGGCTGCGGTTCCGGGAACGGCGCGGCACGCTTGCGGTGGAGCCGAACGGCAACCCCGAAGCCGCGCAACGCGCCATGCTGCTTGGCAATCTCGGCGTTGACGTCAGCAGCATCGCCGATGCGCTGAACAGCGGCAAGGCGGTCACGCTGACGCTGCCGGCTGATGTCGTCCCGGTGCCGCTGTCCGCGGCGGTATGGTCTGACGCGATCCTCCAACGCAAGGTACCGCCGGTCGAACTCTTCGCGGCCATCCTGGCCGACGATCGCGCGGCGCTGCTGTGCCACGGCCTGGCCGGCCTCGACGACCTGACGCTGCAGTATCTGGCAGAGAATCCGGCGATTCTTCGGGGGATGTACACGCAGGCCAGCGTGTTCTCGGCGTTCGGCAACCGCCTCAGGATCCGCGACGGCCGCGTCGTGACCCCGGGGGAAGAGCTGCATGCCGAAGCCCGGACCATCTGGGAGCAACTGGTCGAGGCGAAGACCACCGAGCCCGCTCGGTTCATTTCGTCGCTGTTCGCGAGGCGCGAGGGCCGGCTCGCCTATGTCTACGACACGGTCGCTGAGCTCGACCAGCCGCGCATCGCGTTCACGCTCGGCCTGTGGATCAAGGATCCCGAACAGCGACATGCCCAGGCCCGCGCGGTCGTGGCGGCGATTGCCGACTCCTATCCCGAGTGGCCCACGCCGCAGCGTCCGTTCGTCCGGCCGCTGCACGACTTCGCCACGCTCCTCACCGCTGTCTCGGTCAACGAAGACGGCAGCCCGCGCTACCCGGCCGCGCGACGCCTCTGGGAACGCGCGTTCGAAGGCCAGGACCTGCCCGATGATCCCGCGCGTGAGCTCCGCGACAGCCAGCGCAGCGGATCGATCGACGCGGCCTTCCTGGCTCAGGCCATCGCGATGAGCGATGTCCGCATGCGCGGACAACGGCTGATGCAGCTCGCCTTCGGGTACCGCGTGTTCGGCGACGCCACCGCGGACGAGACCGACGACGTCCTCGTCGCGCTCCGGGCGTTCGCGCGCTACAGGACCGCGATGCTCGGCATCGAGCAGATGGGCATCCGCAAGCCTGCCGTGTATGTCACCGCTGCGCGGCTCGCCGAATCTCTCGCCCGGCTCCAGGGGAGCCGGGCGTTCGTCGCCCTCAGCCAGTTCCAGGGAGCGTTCGCGGTCATCGTGCGCCTCGCGCGGAACGGCTCGACGTCGCCGGCTGGCGCCGAGGAGCTCATCACCTCGCTGGCCCGCGTGCCGATCGGCGGCGACGGCCGACTGTCGGGCGGCTTGATTGACTGGGTGCGTCGCGAGCTGTTGAAGGGCGAGGACGATGCGGCCGAATATGCGCTCGTCAACGCGCTCGGCGGTCCAACGCTTCCTGACGCGCCCATCATCGAATGGGAAGGAGGGCGGTACCGCTTCGATCTGGCTGCCGCCGAATCCGAGCGGTTGCGCCGCATTCGTCAGAGGCAGGGTGGCTACCCGCTCGACGCGGCGGTGCAGCTCCACTCGACCGCGCGGTCGCTCAACGCGTCGACTCTCGATCTGGATGACATTGCGCGCCTGTCGGCCGCGCTGGCGCGCATCCAGCGGCTGCTACCGCGCAAAGACGAAGTGAGCCCGTCCGAGCGGGTGCCCGGCGGCGCTGAAGGACTGCCCGATCCGCACGTGATCGTCGAGCGGGCGATCCGCGAGCTCGCGCGGATCACCCGTCCGCGCGATACGCAGCGGAGCCGTGAGGTGGCGGTCGAGCTGCTCGAGGCGGCGGACATCGTCATCGCAGAAGTGCTGAGCTCGATGGCCTACGCCCTGGCATTGGGCGACCCCACCGGTCCTACGCTGTTAGGCGGAGACGTCGCACGCCGCCACGACTTCGGGGTCGGGTCGAGGATTCCCGGGGTCCGTGACCTGGAACCCTGGACGATTCCGGAACAGCACTACGATCCTGGCGTTCCGTGGCATGTGACCGGTTCGCTCATCGGCCTCGACGTGGGCCTGGCGCCCCTGGCCCTGCAACGGCTTGCAGGGGATGCTTTAGTGGGCCCGCCAGTGCTGGGCTCGAACGATCGCGAAACTTTCGCGCGCTCAGTCGCCTTGATGAATCCGTACACCCTTCGGGACTCAGAGCGCGATAGGATCGGGGTGGCGATACAGGGTGGCCGCCAGCGCGCCGCCCGGGCCCAGAACGACGCCGATCTCGACGCGCTCGCCGACGCGGTCCGGATGGACGGCTGGCGGAGACGAGCGCTGCATTGGACGGCCGCCAACGAGCCTGAACGCAAGCTTGCGCTGCTGTCACTGAACGAGTTGTACGTGCTCGGCGGCGGCGACATCTCCGAGGTGCACGCCTGGGGCACCGCCATGACGCCGTCGTGGGGCTGTCTGTGTACGCGGATGCCGGCGACTAACGCGTGGAGGTTTGTGACCGGGCGACCGCAGGTCGGCGTGCTCGGTTCTTCCGTGCCCGACATGATGCTGCATGTCGCGGCGGGTCTCCACGAGCTCGATCTGCCGGCCGGATTGGCGAGAAGCGTCCTGAGCACGGCGATGCAACAGTTCGTCGATACGGTTCGGCCCAACGACGGCAACGACTGGCTCGCGCTGGTCCGCGGCGCGCTGACGATGACGCGCGAACGTCTCGAGGATTTCGTCGCGGCGGCGGCGGCGGTCGGCGGACCGCTCCTGCCGCTGCCCGCGGCGTCCGCACGGTGACGACCATGGCGCCACGCATGCTCGCGACGGTCATCTGGGCGGCATCGAGCCTGGCCGTCGTCGCGCAGGCTCCCTCAGCGAGCAACCCGATCTTCGAGATCCGCTATCCGGACGCCGAGACCTTCCTCGCCGGGCCCGTCGTGCTTCGCGCCATCGTCGATCCTCCGTCCGCCGTGGAGAGGTTGAGCTTTACCGTCGACGGGCGCGAAGTGTGCACGATCGAGAAGCCGCCGTTCGATTGCGAATGGGATGCCGGCCAGGATGTCGTTGAGCGGCAGATCCGGGTGGTCGCCTACTTCGTCGGAGGCGGGCGGACCGCGCGGATCGTGCGGACGCAGGGCCTTGGTGTTACCGAAAAGGTCGACGTCGATATCGTGCAGGTGACCGTCACGGTCACCAACGATCGCGGAGAGTTCGTCGCCGGGTTGCCGCAAAGCGCCTTTCACGTCCTCGAGGACGGCAAGCCGCAAACGATCACCTACTTTGCGTCGGAAGACGTGCCGCTGGAACTGGTGGTCGCCGTCGACGTCAGCGGCAGCATGGCGACGGCGATGCCAAAGGTCAAGCAAGCGGTCAAGGCGTTCCTTGGCGCCGTGCCGGCCGCCAATCGGCTCACGGTGTACGGGTTCAACGATTCGGTGTTCGCGCTCACGCGCAGTCCGACAGATCCTCCTGAGGTGCGGATGCGTGCCGTGGACCGGCTGGCGGCCTGGGGCGCCACGGCGCTTTACGACGTCATCGTCCGCAGCATCGACACGCTGTCAACGCGCACGGGCCGCAAAGCGATCATCGTGTTCACCGACGGCGAGGATCAGGGAAGCCACGTGACACTCGACCAGGTGGAACAGCGGCTCCTTGCCAGCGACGTCACCTTGTACATGATCGGTCAGGGCCGCGGGCTGTCCGTCGATCGCCTGAAGAAGGTGATGGAGCGTCTGTCGGATCCGACCGGCGGCCGCGTCTTCGCGATGGCCAACATCGACGAGTTGAGCAGTGCGTTCGACACGCTCCTCGACGAGCTGTCGCACCAGTACTTGATTGGTTATCCACCACCTGGCGAGATCCGGGACGGCAAGTTGCACGAAATCAGGGTGCGTGTCGACGGACACAAGAACGTCCGCGCCCGTAATGGCTATCGGTTTACTGCACGGCCATGACCATGGGAATCACGGTTACTCCCCGCATCACACGCTGGATCGTCGTCGTCGCCGTCGGGGTCGGTTTCGCCGTCGGCGTGGCGCGCGCGCAGGATCAGACGCCACGGTTCAGGTCGGGGGTTGACGTCACGTCCGTCGACGTGACCGTCGTCGACGAGCGCGGCCGCCCGATCCTGGGATTGAAGCCCGAGGACTTCACGGTTCGCCTGGATGGGGATGAGCGGCGTGTGATCAGCGCCGACTGGGTCCCGCTGACGGCGCCCGAAGGACCGAAGCCGCCGCCTCCGCCGGAAGGCTACTCGTCGAACGAAGGTGGCAGCGGCGGCCGGCTCATTCTGCTGGTGGTCGATCAACCCAACATCAGGTTCGGGGGGTTCATCGGCATTCGCAAGGCGGTCAACGGCTTCATCGACCGCCTGCAGCCGTCCGATCGCGTGGCGCTGGTTGGCATCGGCCCGGGTGCGCCGTCCGTCCCCTTTACGGCAGACCGTGAGCGGCTTCGCAAGGCGGTCGAGAAAACGACTGGCCAGCGCCAGACGCTGTCGAGGGGCTTTTACACGATTGCGATTTCCGAAGCGATGGCCGTGCGGCGCGGCGACTCGACGATGCTGCGTCGCGTCCAGATCCGCGAGTGCGGAGATCCGTCGACCGCGCCGCCGCGCGAGGCGCAGCGCATCGAGATGTGCTTCGTGTCGGTCGAGGGCGAAATCCACGCCGTCGCCGCCACCAGTTCGTTCGACGGCGAACAGACGATGAACATGTTCCGCGACCTGCTTGGCGCGCTCCGCAGCGTCAACTCGCCGAATACGCTGATCCTGATCACCGAGGGCTTCGTGCTCGACGATCAGCATCCCTCCTTCACCCAGATCAACAACCTCGCTGCGGCGGCACGCACCAGCATCTACGTCATGAAGCTCGACGAGCAGCTGTTCGATATTTCCGAGGCGCGGGCGCCCGAGCCGACGACACGCTTCGACGATCGAAACGAGAAATCGATCGGCGTCGAGATGCTGGCCAGTTCGACGCGCGGATCGCTGTTTAACATCGTCAACAGCGGCGATTTCGCCTTCGAGCGGATCGAGGCGGAGCTTTCCGGTCAGTACCTGCTCGGCGTCGAATCGAACCCGCTCGACAAGGACGGCAAGCCGCACTCGATCAACGTGTCGGTGAACCGGCGCGGCGTCACCGTGCGGTCGCGCCGTCAGCTCACGATGCGGCCCGAAGACAACCGGGCACGAACGGCTCGCGAAACCGTGATGGCCGGCCTGACCTCGCCGCTGCCGTTGTCCGCCCTGCCGCTCAGGGTGGCGACCTTCGCGCTGCAGGGGCAGGGGCGCGACGGGAAGGTGCAGCTCGTGATTCATGCGGACGTCGGCGTGAACTACACGACCACCCGGGCGCTGTCGCTCGGCTACATGTTCACGGACAAGGACGGCCGGATCGTCGAAAGCCAGACGGCGTCGGCGCGCCTGAAGCCGATGCTGGAGGGTGTGCCCTCGCCGCTCCAGTTCACCGGCGGCGCCGCGCTGCCTCCGGGCGATTACACGTTCAAGATCGCCGTCGTCGACGGCGATCTCGTCGGCAGCCTCGAACATCCCGTCCACGCGACGCTGTTGAACGCCGGCGACATTTCGCTGAGCGAGCTGATGGTCGGTGGGCCCTGTCGATCCGTCCGAGGTGCGGCCAACGGTCGGGCACACCGTGAGTTTCGGCAATCTCCAGGCGTACCTGGAGGCATACGGCGCTCCGGTCAAGGGCTTGAAGGTCAGATACGAGATCGCGGCGACGCCGGACGGCGAAGCGATGCTGGCCGCCGACGTGCCGGCCCGCGCCGCCGGCGACGAGCGGGCGATCTTCAACCGCGTGCTCCCGGTCCGGCAGCTGCCGCCCGGCAACTACATGCTGCGCGCCGTGCTGACCGCGGAAAACGGCCTGACGAAGAGTCCGCTGAGCCTCCTGCGGCCGTTCGAGGTCGCACCGCCGGCGGTGTTGATGACCTCGGCCGACAGCGCGCCGCCCGCGGGGCCGTCGGTTACCGAGCTCTTCCTGCCGGTCGGCGACGAGGTGTTCGATCGCCCCTTCGATCGCAGCGCGACGGCCAGGCCGGCAACGCTCGAGACGTTCCGATCGCGCGTCGCCGAGCCGTATGTGGCTACGTTCGACAAGGGCGTCACCGCGCTCGAGGCCGGCGACTATCTGACCGCGGAGACGAGTTTCAAGGCAGCGATCACCCCGACCGAGGACAGCTCCGCGGCGCTGACCTATCTCGCCGCGACGTTTGCGGCGTCAGGTCACGATCGCGAGGCGGCGAGCGCGTGGCAGACGGCGCTCATCGACGGCGCTGAAATTCCCGAGATCTACCTCTGGCTCGGTGACACCCTGCTGCGGGTGCACGACCTGCCCCACGCGCGGGCAATCCTCGAGGAGGCGGTCGGCAAATGGCCGACCGACGCCCGCTTCGCGAAGCCGCTCGCGATGCTCTACGCGACGATGGGGCTCGGGCGGGAGGCGGTGCGAACGATGCAGCGCCATCTCGAGGCGCAGCCCGCGGACGTCGACGGCTTGTTCATGGGCGTTGAGTGGATTTACAACCTGCACACGCTGGGAGCCGTGGCCCGATCGAAGGCCGAGGACCTGAAGGTGGCTCGCACCTACGCGGGTGCCTACGAGCGCGCGAAGGGGCCGCAGGTGGCGCTCGTGAAGCAATGGATCGAGTACCTCGACCCGCCGCCAACCACCCGGCGGCGGTAATCCTTCTGCTGGCCTGGCTGGCGCTGGCCACCCAGGCATCGGGGCAGGACCAACGGCCGCGTTTCCAGGCGGGCGTCGACATCACCTCGGTCGACGTGAGCGTGGTCGACGGTAATGGCCGACCCGTTCAAGGTCTGACGCCTGCCGACTTCAACGTTCGCATTGGCGGCGCCGCGCGCCGCGTGGTGACGGCGGACTGGGTTCCGCTGACGGCAACCGCCGACCGTGCCGGCAATGTCGCGGCAATCCCCGATACCTTCACCAGCAACCTCAACGCCACGCCCGGCCGCATCATCCTCATCGCGATCGATCAGCAGAACATTCGATTCGGCGGCGCGATCCCGATTCGCGACGCGCTCACCGCCTTCGTCGACCGGCTCCAGCCATCAGATCGCGTCGGCCTGATGATTCTCGGGCGCGGAGGGCAAAGTGTGCCTTTCACCGGCGATCGGCAGACCGTCAAGGCGGCCCTCGCCCGTGTCGCCGGCCAGAAGATCGTCGTCGCGGCGTTCCGCCACCAGATTGCGATGTGGGAGGCGCTCGCCATCCACCAGGACGACAACGAGGTCTACCGGGCGGTCGTCAGGCGCGAGTGCGGCAGCCGATCCCAGGCTGCCGGCACGAGCGGACGCAGCAGCAACGCGGCGGAAGTCTGCCCGAATGAGGTGTCGGCCCAGGCCCGCTCGATAGCCGTCAGCGCAATCGACGACGGCGAGCGCATGCTGAACGCGCTCCGCGCATCTTTCGAGGGCATGCGCCGGGTGGAAGCGCCCAAGTCGCTGGTGCTGGTGACCGAGGGATTCATGCTCGACCCGCAGCGGCCGTCGTTCATCGAGCTCGAGCGGCTCGCGGCCGCCGCCCGGACCAGCGTTTACGCGCTGCGGCTCGATCAGCGGGGAATCGATGGCTCGCTGAATAGTGCGCCCGCGCCCGGCAGTGCCGGGATGGATCGCATGGTCCTTCGGCAGGGCCTCGACTTCCTTGCGAACGCGACGCGCGGCCAGGTGTTCAACGTCGTCACGACGCCGGATTCGGCGTTGCGGACGATCGAGCTCGATCTGTCCGGCTATTACCTGCTCGGCGTCGAATCCGACCCGGGCGATGGAGGGGCCGCGACGTCAGCGTCACGGTGAATCGCCCCGGCGTCACGGTCAGGCCGCGGCGGCGCTTGCTGGTCGACGACCCCGCGGCAACGGCGAAGGACCTCGCGGCGCGCGCGCTGGCGTCGCCGCTGGTCTCTTCGGCCGTGCCGATTCGTGTCGCCGCGTTCGCCTTCGGTGGACAGGAGCGCGGCAAAGTGCAGCTCGCCGTTCGCGCGGAAATCGGCGAGGGATACTCGTCACCGGTCTCGATGGTCGTCGGCTACCTGCTGCTCGGCGCGGACGGCAAGGTCGTGGACAGCCGCGGCGTCGAGCGGGAGCTGAGGCCGCTCACCGACGGGGTTCCGTCGGCGCTCCAGTTCGCGGCGACGATCAGCGTCGAGCCCGGCGAGTACGTGCTCCGCGTCGCAGCCACGGACGGCAGCCGCGTCGGCAGCGCGGAGCGGAAGGTTTCGGCGCGGCTGCACGAGGCGGGCGGGCTCCGCACGAGCGACGTCATCGCCGGCGGTCCCGTCTACACGACGACATCGCTGCAACCGACTGTCACATCGACTGTGGCGTTCGGCAATCTGCACGCATTCGTCGAAGCGTACGGCGCATCGGCGGCCAGCACGACGGTCAGGTTCGAAGTGGCGCGCATGCGGGACGGTCCCGCGTTGATGGCTGCGGATGCCGTCGTCCGGCCCGCCGGCGCGCGATCGCGCGATCTTCACGCAGGTCACTTCCGTCCAGCGGCTGCCTCCCGGCCACTACCTTTTGCGTGCAATCGTCAACACGGCTGGCTGCGAGCGCACCCCATCGGCCCCGTCGCCGTGTACCCTGACGAGCGAGTTCGTGATTCCCCGATCATCAACGCCGTCTTCGGACGAAATCTTTCTGCCGGTCGGCGACCTGACCCGACCGTTCGCGCCCGCGGGGGCGTCGTCTATCGAGGACGAGCGCGCCGCGATGTTGCGCAAAGTGGACGCGCTGGTCGGAAGTCGCCAGCTCGGCGCTGCCCGCGACCTTCTCGAGGAATGCCTCGCGAAATGGCCCGACGAATCGCGGTTCGCCAAGCCGCTCGCGCTGGTCTACGCCGCGTTCGGACGGTCTGCCGACGCGGTACGCATGCTGCAGCGCTACCTGGCCGCCCAGCCCGACGATACCGACGAGCCTGGCGCTTGGCGTGGAATGGCTCTATACGTTGCGCGCCGCAAATCAATCGGTGCTTGCCGAGGACCTCGAACAGGCGCGCGCGTACGGGGCGAGATATCGAAAGCTTGACGGTCCGAAATTGAGCTGGTGCAGTTATGGCTCGACTTCATGTCGTCCTTGCCGTCAGCGCTTGTCGCTGCGCAGGCGCGTACGCGCAGGATCAGCAGCCGCCCCGGTTCCAGAGCGGCGTCGAAGTCGTCACGGTCGACGTCACGGTCGTTGACGACGACGGCCGTCCCGATCCGCGGCCTGCGGCCGCGCGATTTTGTCGTGGAAGTCGACGGACTGCGGAGACGCGTCATCAGTGCGGATGGGTCGCGCTCGCCCCGGCCAGTCCGGCGGCTGCACGCGTGCAGGACGCTGCGCGCGTGCACCGCTTCCCCGGCCTGTACTCGTCGAACGAGGACGCCGTGCCGGGGCGTTTCGTCATGCTCTCGTCGATCGCACGAACATCCGCTTCGAGGGGATGAACGCGCTACCGGGCCGCGATCTGAGGGATTCGTCGATGGGCTCCAGCCGTCCGACCGCCTGTCGGTGGTCGCTTCCGGCCTCGGCTCGGCGCCCAGCGTGCCGTTCACGACCGGATCACGAGCGTGTGAAGCGCGCGCTGCCGTCGATCGTCGGGCCAGCGTGGCCTGGATGGGCCATCGTCCGCTTTCGCGCCCTGCGCGAACTGTCTCACTGGCGCTGAAGCCGATCGAAGCGCCCAAGACGATCGTTCTCGATCTCTGAGGGGTTTCGACCGAGTCGACCACCGCCGCCGAGCGGCGAGCCGCTGCTGCTGGTTGAGATCGAGCGCCTCGCCGCCGAAGCGCGAACGATCGTCTACGGCTTGCGGCTGGACCCGCGAGATCAGCGACATGCGGCGAGCGACGCAGGACACGAGTCTCGGTCCGGATCTGCACGGAGCCTGCGGCGGCGAACCGCGCGCGGCGCCGCCGGGGCAGGGGCTGCCCGGCTCGGCGATCAGACGATGCCCGGTCCTGCTAATGCAGCCGTTCCCGACCGTGTCGAGGCCGGCGGACGGACTCTATTCCTTTGCCGCCGTCACAGGCGGATCGATGTTCACGGTCGTCATGACAGGCGGAGTCCGGCATTCGCAGCGGATCGATTCGGAGCTTTCGGGCTACTACCTGCTCGGCGTCGAAGCGGATCCATCACCAGGGACGGCAAACCGCATGCGAATCAAGGTCGACGTCGATCGCAGCGGCGTTACCGTGCGATCGAGCCGGCAGCTGATCGTGAATCGCCCGCCGCCGCCGCCGCGAACGCCCGAGGAAGCGCTCCTGCCGGCGTTCAGCTCGCCAAGTCCGATCGCGGCGCTCCCGATCCGGGTGGCGACGTTCTCGATGCGAGGCGCCGGCGAGAAGAACATCCAGCTGATGATTCAGGCCGAAGTCGGCGCCGATTACACGGCCCAGAAAAGCGTCGTCCTCGGGTTCGTCATCGCGGACAGGAACGACCGCGTTGTCCAGCGGCGCGCCGGAAACAGTTCCTTGCGTCCCGTCGCGCCGGGTCAGCCGTCGGCGCTGCAGTTCACGACCAGCGTCACGCTCGATCCCGGCGACTACACGATGAAGCTCGCGGTCGCGGACGGCGACCGTGTCGGGTCGGTGGAGCATCCGGTTCATGCCGCCCTCGATACTGCCGGCGCGATCGCCTTCAGCGACCTCGTGGTGGGTGGAACGGGATCCGGGAAGCCGGCCATGCCTCCGCCGGTCGGTCCAACAATCAGGACCGACCACGTTCAGGGTGTGGTCGAAGCCTATGGGGCTGCGGCGGCTGACGTCCGCGGCCGGCTGGAAATCGCGAAGGCGGTCGATGGCCCCGCAATCCGTGTCAGCGCCGATGGCCGCCGCCGCGTCGGGCAGCGGCCGCGCCGTCTTGACGCAGGTCCTGCCGATCCAGGATGTGCCGCCCGGCCGTATGTGCTGCGGGCGGTGCTCGGTGCACCGAACGCTCCCCGCACACCATCATCCGGTCATTCGAGAAACCGTAGGGCGGACCTCTCAGGTCCGCCGTGGCAGCCGGGCCTAAGAGGCCCGGCCTACGATTCGACGGGCGCCTGACTCTTTCGCGATCGCGCAGGTCGTCGTCCGCACACCGCCACGGGCTTCTTCGCAGCGGTCTTCCGCGGTGCAGCGGCGCGCGCCGGCTCGCGGCGCGCGCTTGCCCTTGCCGGCCGCGCGGGCGAGCATCTCCGCCGTCGTGTCGACAATCGTCAGCGGCTGTGGCTCGACTTCGAACTCCGGCGCGGAGTCGGTCTCGAGCGCCTCGAACACCGCGTCGACCTCGCCGTTCTCCACGATCTCAGCGACTCGTTCGACAACCGCTTCGACCGGAACTTGCGGCGCCTCCGCCTGCCGCGCCAGCTGGCCTCCCTGGAACACACGAAGGCCGCCGCGCCGATCGCGCTCCATCCGGATCAGGCCTTCCTTCTGGCACGCGCGCAGCAGATCCATCAGCCCGCCGAAGCCGTAGCGCCGCTCGTCGAAACCGCCGGCGCGCAAGATCTGTTTCATGTTTCGCAGGTACATCGGCCATCGTACGCCGGTCGCGGCGGCGATCACCCGGCCAGCGGCTCGCACGCCCTCGGCGGTGTCGCCGATGATCTCGACAGGAGGCCTGAAGTTCTGGTCGCCGGATGGCCTGATAGCCTGATCACCGGCAGGCCTGAAGGCCTGTTCGCCGGCAGGCCTGAAGGCCTGCACGACGTTCGATGGAGCCTGACCTTCTCGTTCAGTTGTAGTGCGGACCTTCAGGTCCGCTGCAGCCTCTGCGCCCTCTGCCCTTCCATCCCGAGCGAAGTCGAGGGATGCTCCCTCTGCGTCCTCGACTGGTTTGTCGCTCAGCTCCACCATCACGCTGCGGCCGGAATGCTTCAGCTGCACGAGGCCGGCCTTGGCGAGCTTCTCGGCGAAATCGAGGAACGACGACGCGCCGTAGTTGCGCTCCGAGAAGGTGGAGTCGAGCTGCAGCAGCGTGCTCTTGAGCAGGCCGGTCTGCGGCGACACCTCGCGATCGGCGAGGATCTTGAGCGCGCGGCGCACGATCGGAAACGCCTGCGCGATTGGCGACGACCGCGCCTGCGCTGCGCCGGCCGCCCGCCCTTGGCGACGGCTTGCGCATGAGGTTCTCGTAGGCGATGAACTCGTGGCAGTTCCGCTGCAGGATGACGCTCGTGAACGCGCGGCCGCCGACGACGAACACCTTCTTGTCGTACTGCTTGAGCTTTTCGACGAGCGACAGGAAATCGCTGTCGCCGCCGACGATGACGTAGGCGTTGATGTGCGGGTGGGTGAACGCCATCTCGAGCGCGTCGAGCGCGAGGTTGATGTCGGCGCCGTTCTTGTCGCCGCCCGGCGTGAGGTTGCGCTGCACCAGCCGGATGGCGTGCTGGGTGAGCGCGCGGCTGTACTCGCCGGCGCGCGTCCAGTCGGCGTAGGCGATCTTGGTGACGACCTCGCCGCGCTCCTTGAGCGCTTCGAGGATGGTGCCGACGTCGAAATGTTCGCCGAGGGTGGTCTTGACGCCGATCTCGATGTTGTCGAAGTCGATGAAAACGGCGATGTTGACGCGTTCTTGTGGGGACAAGCGGATCTTCCTTCAGTGGGATAGTGGGACCGGCGGTCGACTGCAGCAGCTCATCGCAGGGCGGCCCAACAGGCCTCCGCGGCCGGGAGCCTACGATGCGAGCTTCATTGTTGCGCAGCAGTCGAGCTGGACCGTTGACGAAGCCATCCTATTCTACTTCACCCGAGAGCGGCGGCGGCGCGTCCGGCATCGGCCAGACGATCCGCGTGAACTGTCCGCGCTGCAGGAGCTCGCGCCCCTTGCCGCCGCGGCCGGTCACCTCGTATTTGCCGTGCTGATCGTCTGCTCGGCGCCGCGGCTGGTTTCGACGGTCAGCAGATCGCGGTCGCCGGTCGAGGCGATGAAGCCGAGGACGCGGTCGTCCTTCGACGCCAGCTTGATGAGGATGACGCCCTTGCCCGGGCCCGACAGGAAGTTGACCTCGTCGGCCCTGCAGAGCAGGCCGCGCGCGTCGGCGGTGGCGGCAATCAGGATTTCCCCGCCGGTGATCCTGGCGACGCCGGTCACCTCGGCTCCGCCGGACGGGCGCGCAAACCGGCGGCCGGCGCGCGTGCTCGGCTCGACGAACGGCTCGAGGCCGAAGCGCAGCGCGTAGCCGTCGCTCGTCACCGCGACGGCGTGAACCGGCGGGGGCGCATCGGGGTCCTTCTTCGACGGCGGCTGATGTCGCCGACGACCCGCGGGATCGAGGCTCATCGCCGCGACGACCTTCTCGCCGTCCTTCAGCTTGAACAGCCGCTGAATCGGCTCGCCGTAGCCGGTCGACGCCGGCACGTCGATGATCCGGCAGGTATACGCCACGCCGAAGTTGCTGAAGAAGACACAGCGTCGCGCGCGTGCTGCCGGCAAACGCCGCCAGCACCGCGTCGCCTTCGCGCAGCCGCGTCGTCGACAGATCCTTCACTTCCTTCTGCCGCTTCACCCAGCCGTCGCGCGACACGATGACGACGTTGTCCTCCTCGACGATGAAGTCGTCGGCGGAGTATTCGGGCTCGCCGGTGTCGCTGGCGATGAGCGTGCGGCGCTTGTCGACCTTGCCGTCGCTGTACTTCTGCTGGACCTCCTCGAGCTCGCGAGCGCACCAGCTTCCAGCGGCTGTCTTCGTCCTTGAGCAGCGCGCCGATCTGCCGCGCGCGCTTGCGCTTCTCCTCGAGCTCGTTGCGGATGATCAGGATCTCGAGCCGCGCCAGCCGGTAGATCTTCAGCTCGAGGATCGCGTCGGTCTGCTCGGCGTCGAGGTCGAACCGCTTCATGATCTTCTCGGCGGCGTCGGCCTTGCCGTCCGACTTCCGGATCGATCCGGATGATCTCGTCGAGCGCGTCGAAGACCGTCTCGAAGCCTTCGAGGATGTGGATGCGCTTCTTGAGCGCGGCGAGCTCGTGCTCGAGCCGGCGCGTCACGACCTCGAGCCGGAAGTGCAGGAAGTGCCAGAGGATCTGCTTGAGATCGAGCCGCTCGGGGCGGCCGACCTCGGGGTTCTCGGTCGGAATCAGGCAGGTCAGGTTGACGGCGAAGTTGATCTGCAGCGGCGTGTGCTTGAAGAGGTACGCCATGATCATCTTCTCGTCGGCGTCCTTCTTCATCTCGATCGCGATGCGGACGTCCTCGGTCGACAGATCCTTGACGTCGAGGAGCTGCGGCAGCTTGCGGCTGAGGACGACCTCGGCGATCCGCTCGACGAGCTGCGCCTTGTTGACCGTGTACGGAATGCTGTCGATGTAGATCGTCTTGGTCGAGCGCGTCTCCGGGCCGATGTCCCAGGTGCCGCGCAGGCGGATCGCTGCCGCGAGCCGGTCTTGTAGATCTCCTTCAGCTCCTCCGGCGAGTTGAGGATCTGGCCGCCGGTCGGGAAGTCCGGCCCCTTGACGTAGCGGCACAACTGCGCGTTGCCGATGTCCTCGTTGTCGAGCAGCTTGACGAGCGCCGTGCACACCTCGCCGAGGTTGTGCGGCGGGATGTTGGTCGCCATGCCGACGGCGATGCCGGTGGTGCCGTTGACCAGCAGGTTCGGGATGCGCGCCGGCAGGACGACCGGCTCGGTCTTCGTGCCGTCGTAGTTCGGCCGGAAGTGGCACGGTCGCCTGCTCGATCTCGGTCAGCATCTCGTCGCTGATGCGCGCGAGCCGGCACTCGGTGTAGCGCATCGCCGCCGCGCTGTCGCCGTCGAGCGAGCCGAAGTTGCCCGAGCCGTCGACCAGCGGATAGCGCAGCGAAAACGGCTGCGCCATGCGCACCAGCGTCTCGTAGAGCGCCGCGTCGCCGTGCGGGTGGAAGCTGCCCATCACGTCGCCGACGACCTTGGCGCACTTGCGGTGCTTGGCGTCGGCGGTCAGGTTCTGCTGCCACATCGTGTAGAGGATGCGGCGCTGCACCGGCTTCAGGCCGTCGCGCACGTCGGGCAGCGCGCGCGCGGTGATGACCGACAGCGCGTAGTTGAGGTACCGCGACTGCGCCGCCTCGTGGAGCGCGACGTTGTCGGTCGATGCCCGGCGCCGTTGCCGCCCAGCGAGCGACGAGCGGATCGCGGCCTCGCGGCCGGCGCTGCTTCGCGTCGGTCGGCGTCGAGGTTGTCGAACAGCGATCTGGTCGGAGGCGTTTCTTGCGTTTGGCCACGATCGTTCGGCGGTGATCTGTAACCAGCGGCCGCGTCGGACGGCCGTCGGGCATGCCCGATCGCTCGTCGCGGGCCGACAGTGCGGCTCTCGCAGCATGAGCTCGGTTCGACCTGACACCGACAGCGGTCTGAGCCGACGCTGGTCGCAGATCAACGGCGCAGTCGCGAGTCTGGCGAATCATGCTGGTCACGCATCGCGCATCGCCATTGCGCTCTGAACCACGACCAATCGCTGACTGAAATCGAGACCTCACAGTGCCAATCACTCGCTGCCCATGTCCCAGCCTGACTCGATGCTCGCTACTTGATGAACAGCATCTCGCGATAGGTGGCGAGCGGCCACAGTTCGTGCGGGATGATGCATCTCGAGCGCATCGCCGGTCTCGCGCAGCGCCGCCATCGCCGGGATGACCGCGTCGCGGAAGTGCTTGGCGTGCTTTTCGGCCGACGCCGTTGCCCTCGTGGTCGAGCGCCTTCTGCAGCTTGTCGGTGCGCCGCTTCAGCTCGTCGGTCAGCTTGGTCACCTGGTCGAGCAGCTTCTTGCCTTCGGCCGACTTGCCGCCCGCCGCCTTCACCGCCGCGACGCTCTGCGCCACCTGCTTCTGATACTCGAGCGCCGCCGGCAGGATGTAGCGGTTCGCCATCAGCACCATCAGCTGCCCTTCGACGTTGACGGTCTTGTTGTAGGTCTCGACCATGATCTCGTAGCGCGCGTGCAGCTCGCGCTCGTTGAGCACCTTGTACTTCTCGAAGAGCGCCGATCGACCTCCTTGGTGACCAGCTGCGGCAGCGCGTCGACCGTGTTCTTCAGGTTCAGCAGCCCGCGCTTGCCCGCTTCCTTCTCCCACTCCTTCGAGTAGTTGTTGCCGTTGAAGATGATCCGCTTGTTCTCCTTGATCACCTTCGGCAGCAGCTCGGCCGACCGCCTGCTCGAGCGTCTTGCCGCCCTTGACCGCCTTCTCGAGCTCGGTCGCCATGTAGTCGAGCGACTCGGTGACGGCCACGTTCAGCGCGATGTTCGGGTAGGCGATGCTCTGGTTCGACGACACCGCGCGGAACTCGAACTTGTTGCCGGTGAACGCGAACGGGCTCGTGCGGTTGCGGTCGCCGGCGTCGCGCGGCAGCTTCGGCAGCACCATGACGCCGGTGTCGAGCATGCCGCCGTGCTTGGTCGACTTCGCGCCGCCCTTCTCGATCTGCTCGAAGATGTCGGTCAGCATGTCGCCGAGGAAGACCGAGAGGATCGCCGGCGGCGCTTCGTTGGCGCCGAGCCGGTGGTCGTTGCCGGCGCTGGCGATGCTCGCGCGCAGCAGGCCCTGCCACTTGTTGACCGCGCGCAGCACCGCGGTGCAGAACACCAGGAACTGCAGGTTGTCGTGCGGGTTCGCGCCCGGGCTGAGCAGGTTGTGCCCCTCGTCGTCGCTCATCGACCAGTTGAGGTGCTTGCCCGAGCCGTTGACGCCGGCAAACGGCTTCTCGTGCAGCAGGCAGGCCAGCCCGTACTTCGGCGCCGTCCGCCTCATCGTCTCCATCGTCATCATCTGATGATCGGTGGCGAGGTTGGCGTTCTCGAACACCGGCGCGATCTCGTACTGGCTCGGCGCCACTTCGTTGTGCCGCGTCTTCACCGGCACGCCGACCTTGTAGAGCTCGCGTCTCGACGTCCGACATGAACGCCATCACGCGGTCGGCGATCGCGCCGAAGTACTGATCCTCGAGCTCCTGGCCCTTCGGCGGCTTGGCGCCGAACAGCGTCCGGCCCGGCGTTGATGAGATCGGGCCGCGACAGGTAGAAGTAGCGATCGATCAGGAAATACTCCTGCTCGGGGCCGCAGGTCGTGACGACGCGCTCGGCCGTCGAGCCGAACAGCTTCAGGACGCGCACCGCCTGCTTCGAGAGCGCTTCCATCGAGCGCAGCAGCGGCGTCTTCTTGTCGAGCGCTTCGCCGGTCCAGCTGACGAACGCCGTCGGGATGACGAGCGTGACCGCGCCGCCGCTCTTCAGCAGCCACGGCGGGCTGGTCGGATCCCACGCCGTGTAGCCGCGCGCCTCGAAGGTGGAGCGCATGCCGCCCGACGGGAAGCTCGACGCGTCGGGCTCGCCCTTGACCAGCTCCTTGCCGGAGAACTCGGCGACCGCCTTGCCGTTCGCCGGTCGGCGTCAGAAACGAGTCGTGCTTCTCGGCGGTGATGCCGGTCAGCGGCTGGAACCAGTGCGTGTAGTGCGTCGCGCCGTGCTCGACCGCCCAGTCCTTCATCGCCGACGCCACTGCGTCGGCGACCGACGGCGTCGAGCGGTTCGCCGTGCGTGATCGTCCGGCGCAGCGCGTGATAGACCGGCTTCGGGCAGCCGCTTCTGCTGCACCGCGTCGTTGAACACCAGGCTGCCGAACACGTTCGCCGCTGCGCGGCTCGGCCGGGTCTTTCCCTTTCGTGACCGACCAATCGCTGATTGCGTGATCGCTTCGCCCAACACCGCGGAACCCATCGTCCCCCCTCTTTGAAACAGGCGACCTGCCGGCCCGATCCTGAAAACGCGGGATCATATCCAGTCGCGCAGAAGTGTGAGAATTATCACACGAACTCTGCCGGAAACGCAGACAATATCGTTAAAAACGCGCCTGAAACCCAATAAAAGTGCATAATGATGTCCCAGCCGTGCATCTTAGGCACGAAATCAGCATCACCCGAACAACGCCCGCCTTCCCGCTGAACGCGCTATGCTTCCGGCCTCACCGAAGGGAGTCGACATATGGCGCCTGACGATTTCTTCAAGCTCGCCAAGAAGCACGACGCCGACATGGTGGATCTCAAGTTCGTCGACATGCTCGGCAGCTGGCAGCACTGCTCGTTTCCGATCGATCTCTGGGATGCCAATACCTTCACGGAGGGGCTTGGCTTCGACGGGTCGTCGATTCGCGGCTGGATGGGCATCCACGAATCGGACATGCTGGCGATGCCCGATGCCGCGACCGCCGCGATCGATCCGTTCTTCGCCAAGCCGACGATCAGCGTCATTGCGAACGTGGTCGATCCGGTGACCGGCAAGGAGTTCAGCCGCGATCCGCGGTACGTGGCGCGCAAGGCCGAGGCGTACCTGAAGCAGACCGGCATTGCCGACACCTGCTACATCGGCCCCGAGCCCGAGTTCTTCATCTTCGACGAGGTCCGCTACGAGCAGAACCAGCATCGCGGCTACTACGAGATCGATTCGGCGGAGGGCGCCTGGAACACGGCGCGGATCGAAGAGCCGAACCTCGGCTACAAGCCGAGCTTCAAGGGCGGCTACTTTCCGGTGAGCCCCACCGATACCTACCACGATCTGCGCGGCGAGATGGTCGCCGAGATGAAGAAGGTCGGCATCGTCGTCGAGGCGCATCACCACGAGGTGGCGACGGCCGGCCAGAGCGAGATCGACATGCAGTTCCAGCCGCTGTCAAGATGGCCGATCAGTTCATGTGGTACAAGTACATCTGCAAGAACGTCGCGCGCCGCCACGGCAAGACCGTGACGTTCATGCCGAAGCCGATCTTCGAGGACAACGGCAGCGGCATGCACAGCGCACACGTCGCTCTGGAAGGGCGGCAAGCCGCTCTTCGCCGGCAACGGCTATGCCGGCCTCAGCGACATCGGCCTCAACGCGGCCGGCGGCTTGATCAAACATGCGCCGGCGATTCTCGCGTTCGCGGCGCCGACCACCAACTCCTATCGCCGCCTGGTTCCCGGATTCGAAGCGCCCGTGAACCTCGCGCTGTCGGCGCGCAATCGGTCGGCGTCGATCCGCATTCCGATGTACTCGAAGAGCCCGAAGGCCAAGCGGCTCGAGTTCCGCTGCCCCGATCCCAGCTGCAACGGCTACCTCGCCTGGTCGGCGATGCTGATGGCGATGATCGACGGCATCCAGAACAAGATCACGCCCGGCGAGCCGCTCGATCGCGACATCTACGAGATGAGCCGCGAGGAGATGACGCACCAGGGCATCCGCACCACCCCGGGATCGCTGGCCGAGGCGATCGACGCGCTCGAGAAGGATCACGCGTTTCTGACGCAGGGCGGCGTCTTCACGGACGACTTGATCCGGACCTGGATCGACTACAAGCGCGACAAGGAGCTGGATCCGATCCGGTTGCGGCCGCATCCGTACGAGTTCCAGCTGTATTACGACAACTAATCAGTCGACAGTCGACAGTCGTCAGTCGCAGTCAGGTCGTCAATGGCAGTCATGCAGTAGACCTTCTGTCGACTGCCGACTGTCGACTGTTGACTGCTGACTGTCGACTGTTGGCCCTTTCCAGCCGAGGATCGTGAGGAGCTCGGCGAGGACCATCGCCGTCGCGCCCCAGATTTCGGCGCCGCCGGCCGGGAGGCACGGCACGTTCCGCGTGGTGTTGTCGCGCGTCATCGGGCGCCACGCGACTGCCTCCTGGTCGAGGAGGTTCTCGAGGTCCACTTCGAGGATCCGCGCGACCTCGGCATCCGCCGGAAGGAGTGCCGGCCGCTGTGCGGCGGCGGCGACGATCGGGTGCAGCCGGAACCCGCTCACGGGGATGTCGATCGGCGTCAACGCGCCGAGGATCTCCACGTCCTGGTGCGCGAGGCCCACTTCCTCGTGCGCTTCACGCAGCGCCGCCTGCTCGAAGGTCTCACCCGGTTCGACGACGCCGCCTGGCATCGACACCTGGCCGCCGTGGCGCACCGCATCAGACCGGAGGGTCAGCACGATGTGGGCGCGCTGATCGATGGGGAAGAGCAGCAGGAGGCCGGCGGCGTTCCTGATCCGCGCCGGGTTCCAGTTTTGCGGCCACTCACGCCTCGGGATCGGCGTCAGCAGATCCTGCGCGGCGGCGCCGGGCAGCGGCCGCTGCAAACCTTCGCGAATGCGATCGAGCGTGGCCTCGAAGTTCACATCGTCATCTGCGGGCAGCTCGCCTGCGGGGCGGGAAACGACGAAGCCGTCACCGCGCGGACGACCTCCGCGGCAATCAGCGCGTAACCGGCATCGTTCGGGTGGAAGCCATCCGAGTACAGCGACGCCGGCGAATAGAGCGCCGCGAGGCACATCAAGTCGATCACTCTCACGCCTCGTGCCGCCATCGGGTTGATTGCCGTCGTCGTCATCCCGACCGCCGCCCTGTGAACCGCCTGCCGCTGCGGCAGCGGGGCGGTGGCGACGTATGGCAGTCGGGACAGATTGGGCAGGTTGAGCGCAATGATGCGCCCCGAGGCGCCAATACGATCGCGGATGCCATCGACCAGCGCCTGGTAATCGGTAGCGAAATTCTGGACCTGCTGATCGACGAAGGCCGTTTGATTCCCCGCGCCCGCGCCGCCTCCGAGGGCGGCCGTGATCACGTTCACGTCGTTCCCGCCGGCGAAGATCGTGACGACGGTCGAGTCGCGCGGCACGAACGGGAGCTCGCCGTCCAGCATGTTCCCGAAGATGGGCTGCCCGTACTGCACGCCGAGCTGCTGAAAAGCCTGGCTGATCGTGGCGGTCGGAATGCCGCGATTGGTCAAGGTGACGGTGTAGCCGTCGGATCTGAGGCGGCCGGCCGCGACGAACACATACCCCTTGCTCTCGGGGCAATCCCCGAAAAGCAGCAGGCAAGGCGCGCTGGATCCGTAGCCGACCACGTCGCTCGCGCCGACGGCCGTGTAACGAATGGGTGTACCTGGTGCGGGCGGGCTCGGGGCGGTCGGATCTTCTTCACCGAGTCCGAGCTTGTCGCAGGCTGTCGTTCCAATCCCACAAGCGAGCACTAGAGCTGCCGCGATCCGCATTTTTGGAGAAAAAGACATTTGTCAGGAAAAAGCTGCAACCGCGCCCTCTGGCGCGGCGTCCAATGACGACTAGAATGACATGGTTTGTCACCTGGCACGGGCGGAATCGTCGCGCCCGGTGCCGCCACAAGCTGGTCGCCACGACCAGGCTGGAGCCCCGCGATGACGCTGCTCGACCGATTCCGCACGCAGACCCGCTACAAGCATCCTGATCCGGCCGTGCGACTGTCGTACGTCGCCGAGATTCCGCTCGACGACCGCGAGATGATCGCCGCGATCGCGCGCGAAGACGAGGACCCGCGTGTCCGGCGCGCCGCCGTCGGCAAGCTGATGGACTCCGCCGCGCTCGGCAGTATTGCCCGCGACGACGCGGATGAAGGCGTCCGCTCGGCGGCTTCCGAGATGCTGCGCGATCTGGCGCTCGAGGCGTTCGAGGGCACGGGCGAGTCGGACAGTCTCGACGCGGTCGACGCGATCGCGGATGCCCGCCTGCTGGCGCAGGTCGCGAAGACCGCCGGCCGTGAGATCGTCGCGCTCCGCGCGCTGTCGCGCACGAGCGACACGCACTCGCTCGGCTCGATCGCCCGGCACGCGTCGAGCGAGGCCGTCCGCCGCGCCGCGTTCGAACGCCTGCGTGAGCGATCGGAGCATGCCGAAATCCTCGCGGTCGCGATGAACAGCGAGTTCAAGGATACGGCCTTGGCGGCCCTCGACGTCATCGCGGATCGCGCAGAGCTCGAGCAAGTGGCCTCACGGGGTCGGAACAAGGCGGCCGGCAAGCGCGCGCGGGGCATCCTCCGCGAGGGTGAGGAGCGCGCGGCACGCGAGCAGGCGGCGGCCCTCGAAGCTACTGAGCCCGCCGCGGCGGTGGCCGAACCGCGGCTGGAGGATCCGGACGTGTCTGAAATGCCTGACGTTGTTGACGAATCGGTGGGTGCGGCAATCAGCGCCCCGCCGGCTGAGGATCCTGAAGCCGAGGAGCGCCGTCGCGCCGAGCAGGAAGCCGAACGGTCGCGCGCCGAGGAAGCCGAGCGCCGGCAGCAGGAACTCGCGGCGCAGCGGGCGCGCGAGGTCGAAGAGCACGAGAAGCAGGAGGCCGAGCGCCGCGCCCGGGTGGCCGAAGCCCGCGAGGCCGAGCAGCGCACGCGCCGCGAGGCATTGGCCCGGCTGCACAACCTCCTCGGCCGCGTCGAACCGCTGATCGCCAGGTCGGACCTGTCGCTCAAAGCGGCAGACCGGGCGCTTCGCGACGTGAAGGCTGCCCTCAACGCGATCCCGCCGTTGCCCAGCCGGCAGGATTTCGAAGAGGTCGCGCGGCGCCTGAGGGCGGCGCAGGACGGGCTCATGCCCAAGGTGCTCGAGCTTCGTGAAGCGGACGACTGGCAGCGGTGGGCCAATGTCGGCGTCCAGGAACAGCTCATCGCAAAGATGGAAGGGCTGCGCGCGCTCGACGACGCCGAGGCGATCGCGCGTGAAGTGCGGTCGCTGCAGGAGCAGTGGAAGAAGGTCGCCGACGTGCCCCGTCCGCAGGCGGATACCCTGTGGCGCCGTTTCAAGACGGCGCACGACGAAGTGTGGGCGAAGTGCGAGTCGCATTTCGCCGCCGAGGCGCAGGCGCGCGCGGAGAATCTCGCCAGGAAGATCGTCCTCTGCGAGAAGGCCGAGGCGCTCGCCGAATCGACCAGCTGGATCCAGACCGCCGAGGAGTTCAAGCGGCTGCAGGCCGAGTGGAAGGCGATTGGCCCGGTATCGCGCGGACGCGAGAAAGCAATCTGGGATCGCTTCCGCACCGCCTGCGATCGCTTCTTCACGCGGCGCCACGAGGATCTCGCGACGCGCAAGAAGATGTGGGGCGAGAACCTCGCGAAGAAGGACGCGCTCTGCGTTCGCGCCGAAGCGCTGGCCGATTCGTCGGACTGGGAGCCCGCCGCGGCCGAGATTCGGCGGCTGCAAAACGAGTGGAAGACCGTCGGGCCGGTCAAGAAGAGCCGATCCGACGCGGTCTGGCAGCGGTTTCGCGCCGCGTGCGACAAGTTCTTCACCCGCTACGCCCAGCGGCACGACATCGCGCGCGCCGAACGCGTCGCCGCCCGCGAGGCCATCTGCGACGAGATGACCGCCCTCGCGCCTCCGCTGGTGGAATCGGATCCGGCTTCGGCGACGCAAGCGCCTGACGCTGTCGCCGAACAACCACCGGCCGATGTGCTCGCCAAAGTACGCACGCTGCGCGGCCGCTGGCAGCAGGAGATTGCGGCGCGCGGGGTCGATCCCGAGCGTGCGCAGGCGCTCGACCGCCGGTTTGCCGATGCCTTCGCCGCGGTTCTCGCGCGCTGGCCGTCGGCGTTTGCCGGCACCGATCTCGATCCCGACGCCAATCGCAAGCGCATGGAAGCACTTGTCCGTCGTGTCGAAGATCTCGCGACGTCGATTGCCGGCCCGGCCTCGGCGCCGGCGGAGAACGACGCGACAATCTCGCCGACCGTGCGACTTGCGGCGATGTTGAAGGAAGCGCTCGCCGCCAATACCATCGGCGGCCGCGTCGACGAAGACAGCCGCGCGCGGGCGGCCGGAGAGGAACTGCGTCAGGCACAGGCGAGCTGGTCGCGCATCGGCCCGGTCCCGGAAGACGTGAAACGCGCCCTGGCCGATCGATTCCAGAAGGCGAGCCGCCGGATCAACGACCGGATCACGGCACGGGCGGGGAAGCCGTTTGGGTTGGGAAGGCCAGGCCGGTAGGGTTGATTCTTACCTGCCCTACCGGCCCCCCTCGCCCTTATTTGAACTTGATCAGCTCGATGTCGAACACGAGCGTGCCAGCGTTCTGCAGCCGGTGGCCCGGGCTGTTTGCGTAGGCCAGCGGTCCGGGAATCCAGAAGCGGGTTTTCTCCCCTTCGACCATCAGCTGCACGCCTTCGGTCCAACCTTTGATCACCTGATTGAGGGGGAAGGACGTCGGCTCGCCGCGCGCCACCGAGCTGTCGAACATCTTCCCGTCGGTCGTCCAGCCGCGTGTAGTGGACGGTCACTTCGCTCGTAGCGGTCGGGTGCGCCTTGCCCTTGCCCGGCGTGAGGACCTTGTAGGCCAGGCCGCTGGACGTCTTCTTGGCGTCAGCGGGCGCCGCCTTGACGTCGTCGGGCGGCGGAATCGTTTTCTGCGCCGCGGCCATCGCCACAGCTCCTGTCAACATCGCGAGAATCAGAAATGTTCGCATTGGTTTCCTTTCGGTTGTCAGTAGTCGGTCGCGGCCGCGAGAGTGAGACAGTTCACGGGAACCTCTTTTTATTGGCGCGCTGTCACTGCCCGGAACGATTGGCCTGATTCGCGGCCACGATCCGGTTGCGCAGCACGCCGACGCCCTGCACTTCGACCTCGAATGTATCACCGGGCTTCATCGCCTGCGTCACGCCCGGGGTGCCCGTGAAGATGACGTCACCCGGCTCGAGCGTGACGTAGCGGCTGACGTAGCTGACGATGTACGGGATGGAGAAGATCAACAGCTTCGTGTTCGTTTCCTGGACGACCTTGCCGTTGTGGCGTCCGATCAGGTTCAGGTTGTTGTAGTCGAGGCCGGTCACCAGCGACGGCCCCATCGGACCGAAGGTGTCCGCCGCCTTGGCGCGGAACCACTGCATGTCCTGCTTCTGCCAGGCGCGCTCGCTGACGTCGTTGCCGGCGGTGACGCCGAAGATGTACTGCGGCACCTGCGCCTCGGTGATGTTGCTGGCGCGCTTGCCGATGACGACGACGATCTCGGCCTCGTAGTGCAGGTCGGTGGCGTCGGCCGGATAAATGATGTTCTCTTCGTGGCCGATGATCGACGATGGCAGCTTCGCGAAAAGACCGACGTATTTTGCCGCGGGCGTGCTCGCCGATGTGGCTCTTGTAGTTGAGACCGGCGGCAATCACCTTTTTCGGATCGACCGGCGCGAGGAGCTTCACCTCGGCCAGCTTCCGCGTCCGGCCGGTCGGTTTCGCGCTCTCGAAGATCGATCCCTGGAGCTCACGGATGGTGTCGCCCTCGAGGATGCCGTACGACGTGGTATCGCCAGCCTGATACCGCACGTATTTCGTCACCGTCTGCGCCGCCGCGGAAGTCGCCAGCACAAGAATCGCCGCTGCGGCAAGAGTCAACGACCGCACCTTCATTCGAGTTCTCCTTAGCGCCGGGCCTAAGAGGCCCGGCCTACGTACGCCGGCGTAAGAGGCCCGGCCTACGTACCTGTAGGGCGGGCCTCTCAGGCCCGCCGCGATATCGTTTAAACCACCAGCACGATCTTGCCGAGAGCGCCCGGCTCGAGCACGGCCTCGTGCGCGCGCGGCGCTTCGCTCAGGGGCATCTCACGCCCGACGATCGGGTGCAGCGCGCCGCAGGCCAGCCCGGCTCCGATGGCCGCATGGATCGCCGTGAGGTCTGCGGGGCTCACGTTGAACAGCGTCATCCCGGTGATCGCGGCGTCGCGGGCCATCGCCTGTCGCGCGTCGATCTCGACCCGTCCGCGGTTGCCGATGACCACCACGCGACCGTTGCGCGTCAGCAGCCCGAGATCCTTGTCGAGGTTGATGTGGGCGGCCATTTCCAGGACGATGTCGACACCCTGCCCGCCAGTCGCGGCTGATATGGCCTGGAGGTATCCGTCCTCGCGATGATTGAAGACCGCGTCGGCCCCATTCTCGCGAACGACGTCGAGGCCGCGCTCGCTGCCGCCGGTGGCGAGGACGCGCATGCCGTGCATCTTGCCCATCTGCACGGCCGCGATGCCGACGCCGCCGGTCGCCCCATGCACGAGCACGGTTTCGCCGGGCCGCGCGTTGGCCTTGTAGAAGAGCGCGCGATACGCCGTCGCGTAGGGCACGCCGAGCGCTGCGCCTTGTCCGTAGGTGACCTTCGGAGGAAGTCGATGCAGCTGCGTCGGCGCGCAGATCGTGTACTCCGCATACGTGCCCTGCGCCGAGCGGCGTCACGTTGTCGCCCGCGATGTAGACGCGATCGCCGTGTTTGAAGCCGGTGACGTCGCTGCCGACGCTCTCGACCTCGCCCGCGCCGTCGGAGCCAGGCACATACGGCAGTGCCGGCTTGCGCGCGTAGGTGCCGCTGCGGATGTAGACGTCCACCGGGTTGACGCCCGCGGCGTGGACGCGCACCAGCACGTCGCCCGGCCCCGGCTTCGGCGTCGGACGCTCTTCCACACGCATGACATCGGGGCCGCCGAACTCGCGAACGACAATGGCGCGCATGAGGCACGATGCTATCATGAGAAATTCGGGCGGTTCATCGCCGAGGACGCAGAAGAAGCAAAGGCTGCAGAGGCACGCACGAGGAACGGGACGTACTGCGCGGTGAAACGCGTCGCTGAAATGTCACTGATCAAGCTCCACAAGACCGTCGGCGTGAAAGTCGGCCGCGTCCAGGTCGGCGGCGGCGCGCCGGTCGTCGTCCAGTCGATGACGATGACCGATACGGCGGACGCGCGCGCGACGGCGGCACAGTGCATCGAGCTCGCGGAAGCCGGCTCGGAGATGGTGCGGGTCACCGTCAACGTCCCCGAGGCGGCGGCGGCTGTGCCCGAGATCAAGCAGCGCATGCTCGACGCCGGTTGCACGGCGCCGCTGATCGGCGATTTCCACTACAACGGTCACCTGCTGCTGACCAGGTTCCCGGCGTGCGCCGAGGCGCTCGACAAGTACCGCATCAATCCCGGCAACGTCGGCACCGGCCGGCGCCGCGACGAGCAGTTCGCGACCATCTGCAAGGTGGCGGTCGAACGCGGCAAGCCGGTGCGGATCGGCGTCAACGGCGGCTCGCTCAACCAGGAGCTCGTCGTCGCGAAGATGCAGGAGAACACCGACCGCGAATCTCGGGAAGACGTCCGAGGAGATCATCAACGACTGCATGATCCTGTCGGCCGTCGAGTCGACCGCGCTCGCGATCGACAGCGGCCTCAGGAAGGACCAGATCATCATCTCCTGCAAGACGTCGCGGCCCCGCGACCTGATCGCCGTCTACCGCGCGCTGGCGCGCGCGACCGACCAGCCGCTGCATCTCGGGCTGACCGAGGCCGGCATGGGCGTCAAGGGGCTGGTCTGGTCCGCGTCCGCGATGGGCGTCCTTCTGAGCGAGGGCATCGGCGACACGATCCGCGTCTCGCTCACCCCGCGCCCCGGCGGCGACCGGCGCGAGGAGGTCTACGCGGCGTGCGAGCTGCTGCAGGCGCTGGGCCTCCGGTCGTTTTCACCCAGCGTCACCGCGTGCCCGGGTTGCGGGCGCACGACCAGCTCCACCTTCCAGGAGCTGGCCGAACGCATCCAGGGCTACATTCGCGACAAGATGCCCGAGTGGAAGATCCGCTACGAAGGCGTCGAGACGATGACGCTCGCGGTGATGGGGTGCGTGGTGAATGGTCCGGGCGAATCGAAGGCCGCGAACATCGGCATCAGCCTGCCCGGAACCGGCGAGGCGCCCAACTGTCCGATCTACATCGACGGCGAGCACGTCACGACGCTGCGCGGGACCTACGACGAGCTCGCGGCAGAATTCCAGCGACTTGTTGATGCGTACATCGATTCGAAATACCCTCAGCGAATCGGGTAATTGGGTAATCTGGTAATCGATTGAGTCACGTCACTCGTGCCTGACACGCCATCACTCAATCGAGAAATCGATCAACCAATTACGCGATTACCCGATCACCAGATTGGCGGAGCCGACGCGCTCCTCAGGGAGGCGTTGCACCGCGTCTGGGGCTTCTCGGATTTCCGTCCACTCCAGCGCGAGGCGATGCAGGCCGTCCTCGAAGGCCGCGACAGCGTGGTCGTGCTTCCGACCGGCGGAGGGAAGTCGCTGTGCTTCCAGGCGCCGGCGGTGGTTGAGCAACCGGGGGCGTCGAGGCGCCGCGGCGTCGCGCTGGTCGTGTCGCCGCTCATCTCGCTGATGAAGGACCAGGTGGATGGCCTTCGAGTCGATGGCGTTGCCGCGGCGTACTTGAACAGCACGCTGACGCCGGCCGAGCGCGACACCGTGATGGCCGGCATCCGCGCGGACGAATGCCGGCTGCTGTATGTGTCGCCCGAGCGGCTCGTCGGCGAGGGCGGTGATCGGCTGCGCCGCATCCTGCGGGAATGCGGTGTCCGGTTCATCGCGATCGACGAAGCGCACTGCATCAGTCAGTGGGGTCACGACTTCCGGCCTGACTACCGCCAGCTCGGGCTCCTGCGCGACGAATTCCCCAGCGTCGCCATACACGCCTTCACCGCCACCGCCACCGAACGAGTCCGCGGAGACATGGTCGCGGAGCTGCGGCTTCGCGATCCGCTGGTGCTGGTCGGCGCGTTCGATCGTCCGAACCTGACGTTCCGGGTGCTGCGCCGTGCTGATCAGCGCCGCCAGATTCTTCGCGTCCTGTCCCGGCACGAGGACGAGGCGGGCATCATCTACTGCCTGTCGCGCCGCGAGGTGGAGGAGACGGCGGACTGGCTGTCCGGCGAAGGACTGAAAGCGGTTCCCTATCATGCTGGCCTGCCGGACGACGTCCGTGCCCGGCACCAGGAAGCCTTCCTGAACGAGCAGGTCGACATCGTGGTGGCGACCGTTGCGTTCGGAATGGGTATCGATCGCTCGAACGTCCGCTTCGTGATCCATGCGGGGGCGCCGCGGTCCCCGGAGCACTACCAGCAGGAATCCGGCCGCGCCGGCCGCGACGGCCTTCCCGCGGAATGCGTGCTGATCTATTCGAACGGCGATTTCCTCCGCTGGCGGCAGCTGCTCGACGCCAGCGGCGAATTGACCGAGACGGTTCGGGCGCTGCTCCGCGACATGGAGCGCTACGCCTCCAGCACACGCTGCCGCCACCGAACGCTGGTCGAGTACTTCGGTCAGCCGTTCGAGGCGCAGAGCTGCGGCGCGTGCGACTGGTGCCTGAAGGAACTCGATCAGGTTCCGGATTCAACAACCGTCGCCAGGCAGATCCTGTCGTGCGTCGCGCGGTTGAAGCAGGGCTGGGGTCTTGCCCATGTGACTGACGTGCTGGTCGGACGCGCCAGCGACAAGATCTCGGCGCAACATCACGATCAGCTGTCCACGTTCGGACTCCTTGCCCGCGAATCGCCGGCGGCCGTGCGCGGGTTCATCGAACAGCTCGTCGCCGACGGGATGCTCGCGCGCGAAGGAGAGCCGTACCCGTACTTCGGCTCACGGCTGCGGGCGTGTCGCTGATGAAGGGCGGCGGCGCGTGCACCTTGTATCGCGAGATCGTGCCGCCAAAGCTGAAAGGCAAGGCCCGCGCTCGAACGGCGCAACCGCTCGGGCTCGATCCCGAACTGTTCAACGTCCTGCGAGGCGTACGGCTGCGGCTGGCGCGGGAACGGGGCGTTCCGCCTTACGTCATCTTCCACGACCGGACGCTGCAGGAGATGGCCGATCGCCGGCCGCGGACGCTCGACGATCTCCATGGCATCTATGGAGTCGGCGTGAGAAAGGCGGCCGATTTCGGCGATGCCTTCCTCGACGCGATCCGGACGTTCCGCAAGCCTGACTGAGCGCGTCAGTCGACGGCGGTGGCGGCAGCGATCGACGGTCCCGCTGCAGGCGACGGCCTGAGCCGGTCGCGAATCGCAGCCGCCTCGTCGCCCGAGAACCGCAGCTGGCCCTGCACCGCGTCGACCAGGTCGGCGTGTCGCCAGGTCGCGCGCATGAGCCCGCTCGGTCCATGCCGCGCCACCGGCAGCAGCGCATGCGCGATTTCGTGGGCCATCACGTGTCCAAGCACGATCGCGCGATCGACGGCCGCGCGATGGGCGGCCCGTTCGATCCGCTCGTAGAAGATCCACGCGATCAGGATTCCCATCGAGGCTCAGCGATACGGCCCCGAGCGCGATACCCGGAATGCCTGCCGGGCTTTGCGACGTTCGGCGGCAGGACGAGAATCGAGATGCGAAACGAGTCGCTATCATGGCGTTCGCCGCATCGAGCCATGGTCACGCCAACGCCGATCGCCTGGAAGGTTCGAATAGTTGTTGCTGCGCCTTGTGCGAGATGACGCGTGGCAGATTCGAGAGTCGCAGAGCTCGACGGCGATCGCGCGCGGCGGCGCGTCCGAGGCGTCGACGCGGCCGCTTGCGAGCAGTACGAGGCAACGATGAAGATGCAGGCAATGAATCGCGGCATCTCGCAATTGTCGCGGCGCATGACGCGCCGAGTCGATTACGTCGGAAGTAACGGAGCGTGGTTACGCGACCGCCGGCGAGTCGAGGCCGCGCTCGGCGTACAGGGGCGCATAGCCCGCGGCCAGCAGGAGCGCGTTGCGTTCGTGGAGCGGCACGTCCAACATCGCTGTGAGGAGCTGGACCATCTCACGGCTCGGCTGGGCGCGGCCGGTTTCGAGAAAACTGAGATGACGCGTCGAGACGCCGGCCTCGGTCGCGAGCGCCAGCTGGCTCTTACCGCGCGTGACTCGCCACTGCCGCAGCAGGAATCCGAACGACGCGGGGATGGGACCGGCGGTCATGAGCACGACCTCACGCTGCCAAAGACGGCGAAGCGCCATTACCCGCGAGGTAAAGGCGTATTGGTTGCGTTACGCGTACCGGCGATTGGTCTCTTAGACGTGAGACTTGCGGTGCAGGGTTCCGGGCGCCGGCGCCGCGGCTACCAGCCGGCCGAACGCGAAGCCTTGGGCAGTTTGATGCGGCCGTTGGGATCGACGTGCTTCGCGATCGTGTAACGCAGGCGCTGGTTGTAGTCGAACGGGCCCATGCCCACCGGCCGGATGCTCGCGTTTGCGGGATCGCGGGAGTCGCGTGTGACGTAGACGTCGACGGTGCCCGTCGCCCCGTGGAGATTGACCTTGATTTCGTCGAGGTTCTTCCGCTTGCCGTTATCTGATGCGATCGTGATCTCGCGATTCAGTTTGAACCAGATCACCCAGTTGCCGCCCTTGATCTCGCGAACATCGCTCCATGGAATCACGGCTTCCGGCCTGGCGTCTGCATCGATGCAGCCGCCCAGCGCGCGCCAGAAGCGCTCGCGATCGGCGCCTACGAACCTGGGCATCCCCATCGTCTTCTCGAAAGGCCCGGCGAGCTCGCCGTACCGGTAGATTCGCAGCGCCGCCCGGTCGAACGCCAGGACGAAGTAGCTCTTGGCGTCGACGTCGTACAACGTCGCGGTCCAGGCGACTGCGCCGCCGTGGTCGAGCACCGTCCGCCAGGCCTGGTCCGCGAGCTCGGCGTCTTCGCCGAGGATCACGTACTGCCGCGCGAGAATGCCGTGCGCGAGCAGGTTGCGGTCGTCGAGCCGGAGCGCGTGCTCGGCGACGCTCGTCGCGGAGAAATTCAGATCGGTCAAGGCGTCGGCGTGTTTGCCGATGATGAATCCGTCCCACCAGCTGGTTCGCTCTTCCAGCACCACTTCCGCGACTCCCCGCGTCGTCAGCGCGTAGCTGTCGGCGTCGAGCGCGCGCGGATCGCAGGTCGGCGCGCCGCGGCCTTGTGCAGCGCCGCGCAGCACTGCGCAGATCACGAACGAGAGCGTCCAGACGACTTTCCAGACCGGACGAGACATGTGTCGCCTCCGACCTCCCCAGGCGGACCCAAAGGTCCGCACTAGCTATCGGGGGCAACTGATATGCCAATAGCTCAGTTGGAAAATACGCGGGAAATCCGCAGGGATGCTCGCGGACGTGGTGCGGCCGGCCTCTCTGGAGGCCATCGCGAAAACCAGTTGACGTGCACCGCGAGCCGAGCGTGTCGGGGAGTCCGAGGGGCGAAGCCCCTCGGTAAGATTAGTGAACGGTGTAGACCTCTCGAAGCGTGAAGGGCGCGATCTCGACGTCGAAATAGGTACCGTCCTCAGCCACCATCTGGTACGTGCCCCGCATCGAGCCCTTGGGCGTCGACAGCAGGCACCGCGACGTGTATTGAAACGACTCGCCAGGTGCGAGAACCGGCTGCTCGCCGACCACCCCCGGTCCCTGCACTTCCTCGGTGCGGCCGTTACCGTGCGTGATGATCCAATGACGGCTGATCAACTGGACGGTTTCGTCGCCTTCGTTCGTGATGCGGACGGTGTAGTGGAAGAGCCATTGGCCGTTGAGGGGGAGGACGTTGGCGGTGACCCGCTGGGGCACGTGCTCGGATTCGACCTCGACGCGGACGTTGTTCGTGACCGCTTCCGAGTACGAGCCTTGCTGCGGCGCTTCGTCTTTGTACTCCGGCATGGACTCCGACTTCCATGATACCAGCGTTTCCGGACGAGATCGGGACAGGCAGAAGTGTGAACGGGGCGGCTTACCATAGAGAGTGATGCACACCATGCGGCCAGCACGCCTGAAGCCGGGGGCAACACTCGAGGTCCAGGCGCGAACAGCGGACGCGAAGCCGGAGGCGCGCGGCCAGTCGGGCGTGATCCGCGGGAAGGCGCTGATCTTCTGGGACCTGAAGGTGCCCGGCAAGCGCAAGAAGCTGGACGCGATCGATACCGACCAGATCACCCCGGCCGCCGACTGCGTTTCGGAGACCCTCGAGACGCTCGACGAGCGCTGGAAAGCCGGATCGTTCCGCTACCTGATGCCCGACTTCCGCGCGCGCGTCCATCGCGGCGAGACGTTCCTGGTGGCGGGAGATCGATTTGCCATCGGCTCGTCGCGCGAAATGAGCCCCGCCGGCCTCAAGGGCGTCGCCGAAGAAGCCGGGCTGCAGATGGTGGTCGTCTGCGGGAACAACATGGGCGACATCTTCCGCCGGAACGCGCTCAACCTGGGCCTCGAGGTGGTGCAGAGCCCGGAGGCAGTAGCCGATGCCCGCGACGGCGACGAGATGTCGTTCGACCCGTCGACGCGGAGACTCACGAACGAGACGCAGGGCAAGGCGTACGAATCGGTGCCGCTGACGCCCAAGGAGGAGGACATTCGGCGGTCGGGCGGCATCTTCGCGATCGGCCGGCGCGAATTCCGTTCGTCCGTCGAAACCGCTCCGCGGATCGAATGGCCGGAGCCCGATCGCGCGCGGCGGATGACGTCCACCGAGCAGATCGTCTGGGCCCATCGCGTCGACAAGGATGCCGAGCTCCGGCCCGGGACGACGCTGCGCGTCTACGCCGACCTCCTGCCGGCATCCGATGGCACAGCGCCGTTTGCGATTCACACGTTCAACCAGATCACCGGCGGCGATGCGATCTACCCGCGGCAGGCGGCGATCGCCAACGATCACTTCGTCTTCACCGGCCGGGACGACGACGAGAAGCAGACAGCGATCGGCCGCGCGTTCGCGCGCGCGAACGGGCTCGAGAAGCCCTATTACGCGACGCCGGGCGACGGCATCTTTCACTTCTATTTCCCCGAGCAGGGCTTGATCATGCCGGGGCAGTTCATCCCGGGCGCCGATTCACACAGCCGCGCCTACGGCGCCTACGGCGCCGTCGGGATGGGCGTTGGTTCCACGACGCTCGGGTTCGGCTGGGCGACGGGGTACGTCTACTTCACGCTGCCGAAGGCGCGCCGCGTTCTGTTCACGGGCCACCTGCAGCCATGGGTGAGCGGCAAGGACATCGTGCTCGAGCTGCTGCGGCGCTGGGGTACGAAGCAGTCGCAGGGCATGTCGGTCGAGCTCGTCGACGCCAACCGGCAGTTGCCGATCGCCTATCGCAACACGATCGCGAATATGATGGCGGAGGCCGAAGCGCTGAACGGCATCTTCGCTCCGGACGATGTGACGTACGCCTGGTACCGAGCGAAGGGAATCAGCGAGCTGCCTTATCCACCGTTCGGGCCGGGAGCCGATGCCGTGTTCGAGATCGACGAGATCCTCGAGCTGGACGCCGTGCAACCGATGGTCGCCAAGCCGTTCAGCCCCGGCAACGCGTTCGAGGCCGAGGACGTGGCCCGCGAACGCATTCCATTCGACAAGGCGATGATCGGCTCGTGCACGAACGGCAGCTACGACGACCTGCTGGCCGCCGCGCTCGTGATTCGGGCGGCGCGCCGGCGCGGCGTCGCCCGGGCGGCGCGCGAGCTCGTCGTCTTCCCGGGCTCCGGCGGCGTCGGGCGGCAGATCGAGCGATCCGATCCGCGCCTGGACGGTGAATCGATTGCGGAGGTGTTCCGCTCGGTCGGCGGCCAGATTCGCGAGTCGTGGTGCGGCCCCTGCTTCGGCCAGGGGCCAGACGCCTTGCAGCCTGGACAGCGCGCCATCACATCGTTCAACCGGAACTGGCAGAACCGGATGGGCGTCGGCGGCGAAGGGTACCTGGCGAGCCCTGCGGTGGTCGCGGCCTCCGCGCTCGTCGGCTACATGGCGCCGCCCAGCGAGCTGGGTCTGACATGGGATCCCGAACTTTTCGGCGTGTAATCGGGTCTAATCAGGGCATGAAGGCGCTCACCGCGGCATCGCTCCTGCTCGTCCTGTCGATGCCGATGCCGCCGGCCGCTGCGCAGAGCGACCTCGACGCGTTCATGCAGCGCGTCATGACTCGCCGCGACGACAACTGGAAGAAGCTGCAGCAGTACATCCTCGACGAGCGCGAAGTGATCGAGCTTCGTGGGCCGGATCGTGCCGTGATGTGGGGCGACCGCCGCGAGTTCACGTGGTACATGCGCGACGGCCGCTTCGTCCGCAGCCCGCTGCGCTTCAACGGCGTCGAGATTGGCGACGGCGACCGGCGGAAGTACGAGGCCGACTTCGTCCGCCGCGAACAGGAGCGCGAGAAGCGGCGCGCAGAGAATCCGTCGGAGTTCGACGGCGATCCGGACGAGCCACAGTTCGTCACGTCGGCGTACTTTCTGCGCTTCAAGTTCGAGTCCGGCAAGTACGCGCTGGTCGGCCGCGAGGCACTCGAGGGCCGCCAGGTCCTCCGGGTCGAGTACTACCCGACGAAGTTGTTCGAGGAGACCCGGTCGCGGAGCGACCGGCCGGAGCGCAACGACGAGCAGCGCCGCCGGGCCGAACAGGCCAAGCCGCTGCAGCGCGAGGTGCAGCGCGTGCTCAACAAGGCCTCGCTCGTGACGCTGTGGATCGATCCCGAAACCCACCAGATTCTCAAGTACACCTTCGACAACGTCGGCAGCGGCCTCTCGGCCCTTTCGATCACCGTCAACGCCCTGCCATTGGGCTGGCTGGCCCAGGTCGAGGAGCTCCGCGCATCGATGACCATGGGTGAGGCCTTTCCGGATGTCTGGCTGCCGCGCGCCCTCGACATGCGATTCGCCGTGGCCATGGCGGTGGGGCAGTTCGACGTGCAGTACGCGCTCGACTACCACGACTATCGCCGTGCCGACGTGACGTCCACGATCCGCATTCCCCAGCCGCACTGAGCGGCGTCGAGCGGTGCTTCCGATCCTTTTCGTGCTCGCGCTAGCCGGCCAGGCTGAACAGCCGGCTCAGGCGCAGCCCGCAGAAGTCATTGCCGAAGTGCGCGTCCACGGCAACGTGGCGATCGCGGAGGAGGAAGTGCTTCGCCTCGCGGACGTCCAGGTGGGCGCTCCGTTCGAGGCCGACACGGCCGCGATTGTCGAGAAGCGGCTTCGCGCAAGCGGCAAGTTCCGAAACGTCGAGGTGCTGAAGCGGTTCGCGTCGATTGCCGACGCCTCGAAGATTGTCCTGGTCATCGTCGTCGACGAAGGCGACGTGAAGATCGAGTGGGACCAGAGACTCCGGCGCCCCGCCGCGGACCGTCCGGCGGCGCGGGCTGCCGGTGATGTTCTTGCCGGTGCTGAACGTCGAGGACGGCTACGGCTGGACCTACGGCGTGCGCTTTGCGCTGCCGAACGTCGCCGGATCGCGGAGCCGGCTCGCGATGCCGCTCACCTGGGGCGGCGACAAGCGCGCGGCGGTGCAGCTCGAGAAGGATTTCGAGCGAGGCCCGCTCGATCGCGTCACCGCGGGCCTTTCGGTTTCGCGGCGCGAGCACCCGTTCTACGAGCAAGACGACGAGCGGCTGCGCCTGGCGGCGAGGGTCGAGCGCGATCTGGTGCCGCAGCTCCGGGCGGGCGTCACGCTCGGCACGGAACGGGTGCAGTTCCTGGCGGACGACACCGACTTTCTGCAGACCGGCGCCGACCTCGTGTTCGACACGCGCATCGATCCCGTCCTCGCGCGCAACGCCGTCTACGCCCGCGCGAGCTGGGATCGCTTCGCGCTGAGCGGCGCGGACGCCTTTCGTCAGTACAGTGTCGATCTCCGCGGCTATGTCGGCTTCGTCGGCCAGAGCGTAGTGGTCGGCCGGGTGTACCGGACCGCGTCCGACCAGGCCCTGCCGCCGTTTCTGCAGCCAATCCTCGGCGGCATGGAGAACCTTCGCGGCTTCAAGGCCGGCACCGCCGTCGGCGACACGCTCGTGGCCGGCTCCGTCGAAGTGCGTGTGCCAATCACCTCGCCCCTGAACATCGCCAAGCTCGGTGTGAGCGCGTTCGTGGACGTCGGGACCGTTTATGATCACCGAGCGCAGCTGACCGACCAGCGATTCGGCAAGGGGATCGGCGGCAGCGTCTGGGTCACGGCGGCGTTCTTCCGACTGAACTTTGCCGTCGCGCACGGCGTGAACGGGACGACGCGCGTCCATTTCGGAACGTCGTTTGCGTACTAAGAGCTCTGAAATTTACAATTTGCAATCGTAAATTGTCGATTCCTGATGTCCGACTCCCAACGACAGATCGCTGCACGATCGGCGTCCCCGTCGCGCGGCGGCACATCTTTCTCTGCTGCGATCAGACGACGCCGAAATGCTGCGACAAGGAGCGCGGGCTGGCGGCGTGGGAATTCCTGAAGCGCCGGCTGAAGGAACTGGGTCTTTCGGATCAGGGCGGCATTCTGCGGACCAAGGCCAACTGCCTGCGCATCTGCGAAGGCGGCCCGATCGCCGTGGTCTATCCCGAAGGCGCCTGGTACGGCGAATGCGATCCGCCTGTGCTCGAGCGCATCATCCAGGACCACCTGATTGCCGGCCGCATCGTCACCACCCACTTGATCGAGTCTCATCCGCTCACTCCCTGCACCGGTGCTCTCGACAAGCTCAGCGGCAGTGCCGGGCGCCAACGAACATGGGCATCTCCCCGTCTAACGCAGCGATGACGCTGGAGAGGTTCCTCCAGGACCTGCGCTTCGGGTGGCGGCTGCTCCGCAGGACGCCCGGGTTCACGGTGGCGGCGGTCCTGACCCTCGGGCTGGGGACGGGCGTCACGACGGCGGTGTTCAGCGTCCTGGACCAGGTTGTTCTCCGGCCGCTTCCGTATGCGGAGCCGGATCGGCTCACGATGCTGTGGGAGACCAATGGGGCTCGTCGCTTCTTCACGAGCGGCTCTCGCCGGTCAACTTCGGCGACTACCGGGCGCTGACGCAGGTCTTCGACGCCGCGGCGGCGTGGTGGTACCCGCAGATCAATCTCACCGAGCCCGGCCGTGAGCCGCTGCGCCTGCGCGCTGTCGAGGCGAGCGCGAACTTCTTTCAGGTGATCGGAGTCCAGCCTGCCCTGGGCGCCGGATTCCCCGCCGAGCCGCTGTACGACCGAGATCCGATCGCGGTGATCAGCCATCGCCTCTGGCGCGATCGGTTCGGCAGCGATCCATCGATCGTCGGATCGTCGATCGTGCTGAGCGGCGTTGCGCACACGGTGGCGGGCGTCATGCCGCAGGGTTTCAGTTTCCCAGGCGACACCGACGTGTGGCAGCGGCTCACGTGGGACATGGCCCAGCACAGCCGCGGCGCGCATTTCATGGAGTCGCTGGCCCGGCTCAAACGCGGCACGACGCTCGAGGCCGCGAATGCCGAGCTGGCCGCGCTCACCACCCGCCTCGGGCGCGAGTTCAAGGCGACCAACGGTGACTGGAGTGCCCGCGCCGTTCCGCTCGCGCACGAAGTGGCCGGATTCTTCAGGCCCGCGCTGTTCGCGCTGTTTGGCGCGGCCGGCTTTCTCCTGCTCCTGACCTGTACTAATGTTGCGAGCCTCCTGCTGGCGCGCGGCACGGTCCGCGCGCGCGAAGTGGCCGTCCGTGCGGCGATTGGCGCGGGCCGATCGCGGCTCGTCCAGCAGTTCCTCACCGAAAGCGGCATCCTCGCGGTGCTCGGGACGGCGACCGGCCTGGCGGTCGCGGTCGGAGGTGTCCGGCTGCTGGCCGCCCTTTCACCGATCGAGGTGCCGCGGCTCGCCGCCGCAGCCGTGGATCGGCGCGTCCTGGGTTTCGCCGCGCTGGTCGCGGGCGCGACGGCCGTCGCGTGCGGCATCGTGCCCGCGCTGCTGATGGCGCGGGCCGACATTCAGGCGCCGCTCAAGGAGGCGGGCCGCGGCGCGGACGGCGGCAGGGCGCGTCGGGTTCGGAGCATGCTCGTCGCCGGCGAAATCGGCCTCGCCGTGATGCTGCTCGTCGGGGCGGCGCTGGTCGCCCGCGGGTTCACCAGGCTCATCGCCGAGGATCCGGGGTTTCGACTGACGAACGCGGTGGCCGTGAACGTCGAGCTCCCGTCCACCTACAACGACTTTGCCGCAGTCACCGATTTCTACAGCCGCGTGCTCGATCGCGTTCGAGCGCATCCGGGCATCACGGCGAGCGGCGCGACCAACTTCCTCCCGTTCGAACTGGCGTGGCGGATGCGGTTCGTCGTCAACGGCCGTCCCCGGCCGGTTCCAGGCGACGAACCGCTCGCGCAGCATCAGACCGTCGACGAGCAGTACTTTCAAGCCGTCGGCGTGCCGCTCCTGAAAGGGCGCTTCTTCACCGACCGCGACAGCCACGCGCGCGCCAGGCGTGGTCCTGGTCAATCGCGCGCTGGCGGATCGCGAGTGGCCTGGCGAGGATCCGCTCGGCCGCAGCATCTCGATTTCGGCGCGGGCCGTCGGCCCGATGGGACGCGTGCTCATGCCACCCGGCACGCCCTACGAGGTGATCGGCGTCGTGGGGAACGTCAAGAACGGCGCGCTGGCTGAGCCGGTCGAGCCAGCGCTGTATTTCACACATCGCCAGTTCCCGTTCATGGGCATGCACATCATCGTGCAGGGAACACTCGATCGGCGTTCAGCGGTCGGCGCCGTCCGCGATGCGATCCGGGAGGCCGATCCGAACCTGCCGACAGCCGAGGCGCGATCGCTGCAGGATGTCCTGTCAGCGCAGACCGAACGGCCGCGCGCGCTGTTCATGTTGATGTCGGTGTTCGCCACGGTCGCCCTCGTCCTCGCGGCCGTCGGCGTCTACAGCGTCCTGTCGTACGCGGTGACGCAGCGCCGCATCGAGTTGAGCATCCGCATGGCACTCGGGGCGCGCCCGGCTGACGTCGTGTGGCTGGTGGTCCGCCAGGGTCTCGTGCTCTGCGCGGTCGGCCTCTTCCTGGGCGTCGCCGCGTCGCTCGCCCTTGGCCGGACGCTTTCGACGTTTCTCAATGGCATTTCGTCAGCCGATCCGGCGGCGTTTTCCGTGGCCGCCGCCGTCGCGATCGTCGTGGCCGCCGCTGCCTGCATTCTGCCCGCGCGTCGCGCCGTCGCCGCCGACGTGTCCGCCGGCCTCCGCGCTGAATAGCACCCAGCACCCGCACCGCGAGCGAGCACGCGGCAGTCCGAGGGCGAAGCACCTGGCACCAGCGTGCTGCTGTATCGTGAGGCGGATGATTCCCCGCACGATCGCCGCGACGACACACGGCCGCTACCTGGTGGTGCCTCCTTCGAATTCAGAACCGTCGTCAGGCCTTCTCGTCGGTTTCCACGGGTACGCGGAGCCGGCCGCTGCGGCGATGGAACGCCTGCAGACGATTCCGGACGCCGGCCATTGGCGGCTCGTGGCCATCCAGGGCTTGAATCGTTTCTATCGCGGCCGCTCCACCGACGTCGTCGCCAGCTGGATGACCAGGGAGGATCGCGAGCTGGCGATTGCCGACAATGTCAGCTACGTCTCGGCCGTGATCGATGCCGCTTCGCGGGAATGGGGAACCGAAGGGCGGCTGGTCCTTGCCGGGTTCTCGCAAGGCGTGGCGATGGCCTACCGCGCGGCGGCCGCGTCCGCGAGAGCCGTGTCCGGCGTGATTTCGCTGGGTGGCGACGTGCCGCCCGAGCTTGACCGCGCGGCGCTCGCGCGGATTCCGGCCGCGCTCATCGGCCGCGGGTCGCGCGACGACTGGTATACCGACCAGAAGCTCGGCGCCGACGTGGCCCGACTTCGCGACGCGGGAGTTGGCGTAACAGTCGTGGCGCTGGATGCCGGTCACGAGTGGACGGGGGCGTTCTCCGAGGCCGCGGCGGACTTTCTCACGAGCGTTCGGCGATGACGCCGCGGAGCCACTTCACGATCGCCCGCTGCACTTCCAGGTACACGTCGTCCTGCGGCCGCCCGCCCTTGGCCACTTTGAGCGAGTGATCGCCGCCCTCGACGACGTGCAGCGTCGCCGGGCGATCGAGCGTGGGCAGGACCGGCTCGATTTCCGCCGGTGTTCCGAACGCATCGCGGCTTCCTTGTACGAAGAGCATCGGGCAGGGGACCTCCGGCAGGTGCGCGTCGCGGCGCTCATGCGGACGTCCTGGCGGATGCAGCGGATAGCCCAGCAGGACGATGCCGCGGGGTGGCTCGCCGAGACCTTCCGCTGCGACGTGCGTCGCAATCCGGCCGCCCATCGACTTGCCGCCGATGAACAACGCCCCGCCGAGTGCGTCCCGCACCGCCTGAATCACCGCCAGGTAGCACGCCTCGAGCGCCGGCTTCCGATCGGGAATCCGCCGGCGCTGCTCCGTGTAGAGGAAGTTGAAGGTGACCGCGTCGACGCCAAGCTCCGCGAGGGCGTTGGCGAACGACGTCATGAACGCACTGTGCTGGCCCGCGCCGGCGCCGTGGGCGAGGATGAGCGCCGCCTCCAGCCGCGGCTCGGCTGCTCCGTACAGCAGCGCCGTCACTTGCGCGTCGCGGTCGACGCGCACCGGCAATTCAGTACGCCGGATCACGGCGCCCCCGCATATCTGCATCGGTCCTGAGCTCGTTGGTCACTGACAGCGCATTGAACTGGGTCGCGAGCGCCTGTGCGAGCCGGCGATCGACTTCGCTGCGGACCAGCCCCGTCAGCGTCACACGGCTGCGATCCACGATGATGTGAATCGGCGGATTCCGCATCACCGCGTACGGCCAGAAGTTGGCGTTGCCGTAGATGGCGCGCGCGATCTGCTGGCGCAGCGCGTCGTCGAACGTGGAGGCCGGCAGGACCTCGAGCTGGTCGACGACCTGCCGTACGCCTTGAATGGCTCCCACCCGCTTTTGAAGCTCGCCGCGCTTGTAATCCATCGTCACTTTTCCGACGAGGGTGACGACGCCCTGCTCGACGCTGATCGACACGTCGTCGAAGATCGTGAAGTGCGGCCACGCGTTCACCGTGGCTGAGACATCGTCCAGTATCCGCAGATCCTTCAGATCGGGGCTGGCTGACGCAACCACTGGAGCGACGGCCGTCAAGAGAACAAAGGCGAACACCCGGAGGGACATGATCGCGCCGTAGTTTCCGCAGGCGAGGCTTCGGACTCATGCAGTTCAAATCAGGTGCCAAGAAAAGGCCGTCAGGAGAGGCGATTTTCCGCGCAAGGCGTCGTCGCGGGGTGTCACTCGCCGATGAGCCGACCAAAAACGGCGACGGTCAGCACGCCGGCCACGATCAATACGACCTGCCGCAGGCCGTTGCTATCGATCTGGCCCCGGTGCAAATCGGGGATGAGATCGGACATCGCGATGTAGAGCAGGCTCGCCGACGACAACGCGAGAATCACAGGTCGCACGCCTGGTAGAACGCCGACCGTGACGTAGGCGACCAGGGCGCCGGCGATGCCCGATGCGCCTGACAGGATGTTGAGCAGGAGCGCCCGTCGCCTGCTGTACCCGGCGGCGAGGAGAATGGCGACATCCCCGACTTCTTGCGGAATTTCGTGCGCCGCGACGGCGATCGCCGTGTTGACGCCGAGCGGTACCGAGGTCAGGACCGCCGCACAGACCGTCGCGCCGTCGATGAAGTTGTGGAAGGCGTCGCCGAGCAGGACCAGCGCCGCCGTCGCCCCGTGCACGTGGCATTCGTCGGTATGGCAGTGACGCAGCAGCACCAGCTTCTCGAGCACGAAGAAGACCAGGATGCCGACCAGCAGCGTGCCGAATGCGCGCCGCCGGCTCCATGGTCTCGAGCGCCTCCGGCAGGAGCGCGAGAAGCGCCACGCCGAGGAGCGCGCCGACGGCGTAGCTGACGAGCCACGGCACGAGCCGCGTCCGGACCTTGTCGGTGAACAGGAGCAGGGACGATGCGAGAAGGAGACCGCCGAAGCTACCGAGCAGGCTGAGACCGAGCGCCGTCGCCAGGAGAGGCACGCAGCATTCTAGCTTGCCACGTATCCTCTCCGTGCCCGCACGCGGTAGTTGCGGTTGTTCACTTCGACGCGAATCGAGTGCCAGCGGCCGTCGCTCTTCCCAGGCGCCGGATATCCGAGATAGTACCTGCTGGCTCAGTTCGCTCGCGATTCCTTCGGTCGCTGGATTGAGATCGCGCGGCTCGCGGATGATCTCGGTCCGGCCGCCGCTGTCATCGGTCAAGTCCCGGAGCGCAACGGCGTTGACCCGATCGCTGGCGACGCCTCCGCCCCCGGGGCGTGGCGGCCACTGAATCTGTGGCCGGCCCCCGGGCCGTCGTGGCGCCCCGGGAAACGGGATCGGCATCGGCGGCATCCGCACGGGCGGCCGCGGCTGCGCCGGCCCAACGCCTGCCCGTCCCTGCGCCGTCGATGCCGATCGCGTAGATCATCACTTCGCTCTCGCGGACCAGCTGCTTCAGATCGACCAGGGGCGTGTGGCTGGACGTATCGTTCCCATCGGAAATCAGGACGATGGCCTTCTTCTGGTGCCGGCCGGTGGACGCGAGCGGAATCGCCTCGGCGACCGCGTCGTACATCGCCGTCGCGCCGTCCGTCCGGATCCGGCTGATCGACCGCGACAGCGCCTGGCGATCGGTGGTCCACCCCTGAAGCAACCGCGGGTCGTCGTCGAACGTGTACAGGAAGATCTCGTCCTGCGGGTCGAGCAGATCGTACAGGAACCGGTTCAGGGCAGCCTTGGCGGCCTGGATCTTCTCGCCGTCCATGCTGTCGCTCGTGTCGAGCACGACGCCGAGACTCACCGGCGACCGCTCGGCGCTGAAGTGCGTGACTTCCTGCCGCTGGCCGTCCTCGTAGACGATGAAATCGTCCTTCCCGAGCCCGCGAACGAACCGCCCGCTCGACGTCGGAGACGCTGGCCGTCACGTTGATCAGCTCGACGCCCGTCTTGAAGCGGAACGATCCGCCCTCCTGCTGCTTCTGCTGCTGACCCTGAAGGGTTGCGGCAGCGAGCACGACGACGACTGCGGCGGCGTTAACCCGTGAACCCGAGCGCATGACATCACCCTCAGATTTGAGACGGCCCACTTCCGGCTTCGGATTTCAGTTGTCCAGCCTGCGCCCTCTTGTCGACGTGCGGCACGATGTGGTCGTCGCTCCTGAAGCTTACGCGATAACGTCCGACGTCGCCTGCCGAGGGAACGGTGACCACGAACGTCCGCTCGCCAGCCGGATCGGTCGCGCCCGGCTGGACTTCTGCGCGGCCGCTCGCGATGAAACCGCCTTCGCGGTTGAAGAGCAGCACGACCGCGGTCAGCGGGCCCTTCTCTCCGGCCGGCGCCGAGCCCCGTACGACGCCGCGAACTGTCAGGCGATCCGCTTCGCGCTCGTGGCCGAGCGCGATCAGCTCGAGCGGGATCTGCGCGGGAGCCGTCGCCGCGGTCGGAGCCACGGCAGCCTCGCTCGGGCGCCCGGAAGACGCCGATGGCGTCCTGGAGCTCGTCATCACCAGGCTGCCGATGACGACCGCAACGATCAGCGCAGCCGCGCACACCGCGGCGGCGACGCGGAACACGGAGCGTCCGCGCTCCCTGGGCGCGAACATGCCCGTCCGGCGCGGCGACCGCTTCGTCGTGGATGGGTGGCGCGGCGACCGTTTCGCGGTGGATAGGCAGATCGGTGGCCACGGCCGGCGCCTGCGGTCGATCCGCTCGAATCGTCCGGTGATCTTCGACAACGGCAAGGTCAGCGGTCAGGGCTGCAATTCGCGCCTCCGATCGACGGCGTTCGTTGCGCATCACCCGCCAGGCCAGAACACTCGCACTGGCCGCGATGATCAGCGACAGGAGCGTGACGGTGAGCAGGACAGCTTCCATGGCAATTCCTAAACTAGATCCGGGCGCGTCGCGCCCGTGGCGCGCCTAGCGCAGCTTGAACTCGACAGCCACCTCGACGATCACGTCCACGGGCGAACCGAGCCGCCGGGCCGGCTCGAATCGCCATTGCCGGACGGCCTGAACTGCGCGGTCGTCGAGCCCCGCGCCAAGGCGCTTCAAGATCTTTATGTCGCCGACCGAACCATCTCGCCTGACGACGATCTCGAGCTCGACTTCACCCTCGACGGAGCGGCGGCGGGCTTCGTCCGTGTAATCCGCGCGCACTTCCCGAAGAAGGCGAGGTGCTTCGATCCCCGATCCAGGCCTGAACGGGCCGCCGCCCGTACCGCCGCCGGATCCCGGGCCCACGCCGTTGCCATTGCCCTCGCCGATGCCGGTGCCTGTTCCGCTCCCGACTCCGCCCCCGGCCCCGGGTCCGCGGCTCTGGGATTCAGCGCGCGCCTCTTTAAACAGGCCGGCGCGGTCGCGGTCTTCGGCGGGCGCCTGGACGATCGGAGCCGAGACGACTGGCATCGGTTCGGACGTGAGCGTCGGAGGCGGCTCGGGCGCCGGGCGTGGCGGCGGCTCCACGGCAATCGGACGCTGACGGGGCGGCATCGGGCTGCTCACCGTGCTCCGGCCCTTCCGCTCCGCCTTCGGCGGCGGCCGCTTCTGGAGTGCGCCACCGCCGCCCCCGCCTCCTCCCGGACCCGGAATGTTGACGAAAACCAGCCGCATGTCGGGCGGGCGCTCCTCAGTGACAGGGAGCGTTCTGGCGGTTGGCGTCAGGCCAAGGCTGGTGATGAAGACCGCCAGCGCGACGAATCCGGCATGCAGCGTCCCCGACACCGCGAGGGGGACGCTCGTAGGACGCGCGCGCCGGCCCGCCGGCCCGAACAGCGAAAAAAGCGTCGGCCGGGCGACCACGGAGGTGACGCTGCTTTCGGCGCCACCAGCAGTCGCCGCCCGCAGATCGCGCGCCAGGCGGAGGGCATCCGAATAGGGGACGAACCCGTCAGCCGCGCCGAGAATGGCTCGGACGCGCTCCTCGTCGACCCCGGCGGCCCGGGCGATCTCGCGCGGCGAATAGACCTCGGTGCACGGCATGGACGGGTATCCTGCTTAAGGCAAAAGGCTTGCCGCGAATTTCGACGGAAGCGTGCGGGGCGTTCGAGCGTTTTCCGGCCATTCCGGCGGGGAAGGCTCCGACGGAACGGCGCAAGCTCCGGCCGGGCTGTGCTCCGGGCCTGACAGGTGTCACCTCGTGCGGACCGACCGCCGTAGGCCCGCCGGCGGACCTAGATCCGGCCCGCGCGGTCGTCCTAGGACCGCTTCGTTATCTCGTGGCTGGCCAGCTTCTCCAGGGCGCGCACCATCGCCGAGTGGTCCCACTTCGCCCCGCCCTGGGCCGCGCAGGCGTTGAACAGCTCCTGGGCCGTCGATGTGTTCGGCAGGCTGACGCCGAGCGCGCGCGCGCCGGACAGCGCGAGGTTGAGGTCCTTCTGATGCAGCTCGACCCGGAACCCGGGATCGAAGGTGCGATTGATCATCCGCTCGCCGTGCACCTCGAGGATGCGCGACGACGCGAAGCCGCCCATCAAGGCCTGTCGGACGCGTGCCGGATCGGCGCCGGCCTTCGACGCAAAGAGCAGCGCTTCGGCCACGGCCTCGATCGTGAGGGCGACGACGATCTGGTTCGCGACCTTGCAGGTCTGGCCGTCGCCGTTCCCGCCGATGAGCGTGATGTTCTTGCCCATCAGCTCGAAGATCGGGCGGATTCGCCCGAACGTCGATTCGCTGCCGCCCACCATGATGCTGAGCGTCGCGTTCTTCGCGCCGACTTCGCCGCCCGACACCGGCGCGTCGAGATACTCGCACCCGAGCTCGCCGATGCGCTGCGCGAACTGCTTGGTGGCGATCGGCGAGATCGAGCTCATGTCGACGACGGCTTTGCCCGCGCTCAGGCCCTCCGCCACACCCTCGGCTCCGAACAGCACCGCCTCGACGTCCGGCGTGTCGGGCACCATCGTGATGACCACGTCGGCCTGGCTCGCGACTTCACGCGAGGACCGGCACGCGCGCCCGCCCGCCGCGGTGAGATCCTCCGGCACGCCGCTGCGTGAGTGCAGGAAGAGCGTGTGCCCGCCTTTGATCAAGTTGAGGGCCATTGGCCGGCCCATGATGCCAAGCCCGATGAATCCGATCGCTGCCATCATCAGCCTCGTGCGAACGTGACGCGCCGCGTCATCCAGCCGAGTCCGGATTCGGTACTCGCCGCCGGCTTGTACTCACAGCCGACCCAGCCGCGTATCCGATCCGATCCAGGTAGTCGAACAGGAAGTCGTAGTTGATCTCACCCGTTCCCGGCTCGTGGCGGCCGGGATTGTCGGCGATCTGCACGTGGGCGATCCGATCGAGGTGCTTCTGGATCGTCGTCGCCAGATCGCCTTCCATGATTTGCATGTGATAGACGTCGTACTGGAGGAACAGGTTGTCCGACCCGACCTCGCCCATGATCTCGAGCGCCTGCGCGGTGGTGCGCAGGAAGAAGCCGGGAATGTCGCGCGTGTTGATCGGTTCGATCAGCAGCCGGATGCCTGCGTCCTGCAGGCGACGTGCCGCGCCGCGGAGGTTCGCCACGAACGTCGCCCGCACGCGCACCTCGTCGACGCCGGCCGGCGCGATGCCCGCGAGACAGTTCAGCTGCCGGCAGCCGAGCGCCGTCGCGTACTGAATCGCGCGAGTGACGCCCTCTTCAAATTCCGCGACGCGATCCGGATGGCATGCGATGCCGCGCTCGCCCCCGCCCCAGTTGCCGGCGGGAAGGTTGTGCAAGACCTGCGTCAGGCCCTGTTCGTCGAGCCGCCGGTGAATCTCTTTCGCGTCGTGCTCGTACGGGAAGAGGTATTCGACGCCGGCGAAGCCGGCGCGCCGCGCCGCGGCGAACCGATCGAGGAACGCGACCTCGTTGAACAGCATCGTCAGGTTGGCGGCGAATTTCGGCATAGGTTCAGGCCTTGGGCTTGACGCCCTCGACGAAGACGAGCCCGTCTTTCTCTGCCAGGGTTCTCACTTGCTTGAAGCCGTCGGCTTCGAGCGACGGCGCGGGATCGAACGGCGGCGCGCTCGGCGATCCGCGGCTGAACAACGCCCCGAGCCCGCCGCGCGCGGCGGCGCCGATCACCACCACGCGGCCTCCCGGCCGCAGGATGCGGAGCAGTTCGCGCACCGCCGCGACGCGATCCTCGGCCCGCAGCGTCGCCAACAGACCGCCGGTGTCGTCGACGATCGCCAGATCGAACGTCGCCGGGTCGAGCCGGCAGCTTCGGCGGCGGCGCGATCTCGATCTCGACGAGCACGCCGGCGTCCTCGACGGCCTTGCGCGCCCGCGCCGCGGACGTCTTCGTCAGGCACGAACGCCACCGCGCGACCCGAGAGGCCGACCTTGGCGGCGACTGCCGCGAGGCGGCCGCCGTGCGCGCAGCCAACCTGCGCGACGCGATCGCCCATCCGCGCGCCGGTCATGCCGACGACGAGCAGGTACGGATCGTCGCGCCGCCGCAGGGGAATCATCGGCGAAGATGATATAGTTTTTCCTCGTGTCTACACCCGTTGAAATTGCTCCGGCACGCGGAAAGCTCGGCGTCCTGCTGGTCGGGCTCGGCGCCGTCAGCACGACGACGATCGCCGGCGTGCTCGCCATTCGAAAGGGATTCTCCAAGCCAATCGGGTCGTTGACGCAGATGGGCACCATCCGCCTCGGCAAGCGTACCGAAGGACGCTCGCCGAAGATCAGCGACGTCGTGCCGCTGTCGACGCTCGACGATCTGGTGTTCGGCGGCTGGGACATTTTCGAGGACGACTGCTATGCGGCGGCGCGGACCGCCGGCGTGATCGAGCCGGCGCTGCTCGAGAAGGTCCGGCCCGAGCTCGAGAAGATCCGTCCGTGGCCGGCGGTGTTCGATCAGCGGTACGTCAAGCGGCTCGACGGTCCGAACGTCAAGAAGGGAAAGAACAAGACGCGATCTCGCCGAGCAGGTGATCGCCGACATCCGCAAGTTCAAGGCGGACAACGAGCTCGATCGCCTGGTCATGGTCTGGTGCGGCAGCACCGAGGTCTTCATGACCGAGTCGCCGGCGCATCAGACGATCGAGAGCTTCGAGAAGGCGCTCGAGCAGAACGATCCGTCGATCCCGTCGAGCATGGTCTACGCCTACGCGGCGATCCGCGAGGGCATTCCCTACGCGAACGCCGCGCCGAATCTGACCGCCGACATTCCGGCGCTGGTCGACCTGGCGGCGACGACCGAAGGCGCCGCTGGCGGGGAAGGACCTGAAGACCGGGCAGACGCTGATCAAGACGATCATCGCGCCCGGGCCTCAAGGCGCGGCTGCTCGGCGTCGAAGGCTGGTACTCGACCAACATCCTCGGCAACCGCGACGGCGAAGTGCTCGACGATCCCGAGTCGTTCAAGACGAAGGAAGAGAGCAAGAAGTCGGTCCTCGACTACATCCTGCAGCCGCAGCTCTATCCGGACCTCTACGCAGGATCTCTGCCACGTCGTGCGGATCAACTACTACCCGCCGCGCGGCGACAACAAGGAAGGCTGGGACAACATCGATCTCGTCGGCTGGCTCGGCTACCCGATGCAGCTGAAGATCAACTTCCTGTGCCGCGACAGCATCCTCGCGGCGCCGATCGTCCTCGACGTGGCGCTGTTCCTCGACCTGGCGAAGCGCGCCGGCATGCACGGCATCCAGGAGTGGCTGTCGTTCTACTTCAAGAGCCCGGTCCACGCGCCCGGGCTGTACCCGGAGCACGATCTCTTCATCCAGTTGATGAAGCTGAAGAACACGCTGCGTTACCTCAAGGGCGAGGAGCTGATCACGCACCTCGGACGTGAATACTACGACTAGCAAGCTTCGCAGCCGGCGCTCATCGGCGGGCTCGTCATGGGCGTCCTGTCGGCGCTGCCGTTCATCAACATCCTCAACGCCTGCTGCTGCCTGTGGGTCGTGACTGGCGGCGTCGTCGCCGCCTACCTCCTTCAGGAGCGCGACGCCAGATCCGATCCAGGTCGGCGACGGCGGCCGTCGTCGGCCTGATTGCGGGCGTCATCGGCGCGTTTGTCAATCTGGTCCTGTCCATCCCGATGACGCTGTTGCTCGCGCCGATGCAGCGGGCCATGATCGAGCGATTCATCGAGAGCGGCAACTTCCCGCCCGAGGTGCGCGAGATGATGGCGTCGGGCCTGGGCACCGCGGCCGGCATCGTTTTCGGGTTCATCTTCGCGCTATTCGCGGGCGTAGTTTTCTCCACGCTCGGCGGCATCCTCGGCGCGGTGATCTTCCGCAAGAAACCGGCTGCGCCGCCGGTCATCGACATCCCACCCAGCCAGATGTAGAGCGAGGCTTTAGCCCCGCCGTCTTGGAACTTGCCGGACCTGAAGAGGTCCGGCCTACTGGGCGCACGTGCGGCCGGCCTACTGGGCGCACGTGCGGCCGGCCTAAAGGCCGGCACTACCGTGCGGGAGATGATCGTCCGAAAACATCAGATGTGCGGTGTCTTCCCGCTACCGCGGCCTGGTTTGAGTTGGATCAGCGCATCTCCATCCGCTACGAGCTGAAGCCGCTCAAGGCTGCCTGCATCGTCGTGCTTCTTGCTGCGGCGTCTGCTGTCGGGTCGAACGCGTTCCTCTATCAACGGTTCGCTTTCTTCGCGAGAGGCATCAACGAAGCGGCCGGGACACCATCCGCCTCTGCCGCGGCGCAGGCTAATTGCCAGCTGCCGGCGGGCACGGCGCTGTCGGTTCTCGTGGAGTCGTATCCCGAGAGCGAGACGTCGGAGGCCGCGGTTCGTGAGCTGACGGCCTGGCTCGAGGCATCCGGGCACCGCGTCTACTACGAACGCGTCGATCTGGGCGCAGAAGGCCGGCGGTGGCGAGTGCTCGCCGGCACTTACACCGAGCAGGAGTACGAGAAGGCGTCATGGGATGCGGCCCGCCTCAAGGTGGCTGCTCCGGTGCTCCAGGCGCGCGTCATCGCGAGCGCATCCGCCCGGCGGACCAAGTGAGCCTGATCGTCGACGGGCTTCACCACAAGCCGAAGGGCGAGGCGCGAGATTATCCCCGGCCGCCATCGCGGCGCGGATTGTCGGCGGAGCGCATCATCGGGATTGCCGCCGGCGCCATCGCGCTCGGGTTTCTCGCCGTCGCGCTGCCAGCGTCCTGGGCTGCGAGGCAGGCGAGGCCGCGGCAGGCCGCTGTGCGGCCGCTGGTAAGGCCCATGGTGATTCTGCTCGAGCAGAACGATGCGAGCGCCGAAGTCCACAACAATCTCGGCGTGGCCTACCTGCGCGCCAGGCAGCTCGACGACGCCGCTGCTGAGCTGACGGTCGCGCTTGATATCGATTCCAGGAATATCGAATCGCTGGTGAACCTGGCGCTCGTGCAGAAGGCTGCCGGGAGAACGGCCGAGGCACGCGATCTCCTTCGCCGCGCGGTGGCCCAGGACCCGCGCCACGCCGGCTCGCACTACAACCTCGCGGTCGTCGCCGACGAGGGTGGAGACATGGTGACCGCCGTCACCCATTACCGGGCGTTCCTGCGGTACGGGGCCGTCGGCTATCCCGATCTTGCGGCACGCGTGCGGTCGCGCCTGACCACTCTGGAATCTGGCTGACGGTACGGTATGCTTCCGCCTCGTGACCCAACAAAACATCGCCGAATACTCCGATCTCCTCAGAGAAGACCGCACCTTCACGCCGTCGCCCGCATTCAAGGCGCAGGCGAACGCCCGCGACGAAATGATCTATGCCGAGGCCGAGCGCGATCCTGAACGGTTCTGGGCCAAGTTCGCCACCGAGCTCGAATGGTCGCGCCCGTGGGACAAGATCCTCGACTGGCAGCCGCCGCACGCGAAGTGGTTCGTCGGCGGGAAGCTGAATATTTCGGTCAACTGCATCGACCGCCATGTCCGGGGCGGCCGCCGCAACAAGGCGGCGATCATCTGGGAAGGCGAGCCCGGCGATCGGCGGACGCTGACCTACTACGACCTCTACCGTGACGTCTCGGCGTTCGCGAACGTGCTGAAGTCCCTCGGCGTCCGCAAGGGCGACCGCGTCGCGCTCTACATGCCGCTCATTCCGGAGCTCGCGATCGCGATGCTCGCCTGCGCCCGGATTGGCGCCATCCACAGCGTCGTCTTCGGCGGTTTCAGCGCCGAGTCGCTTCGCGACCGGATCAACGACCAGGAAGCGAAGCTGCTCGTCACCGCCGACGGCGGCTACCGCCGCGGCCAAATCGTGCCGCTCAAGCAGATCGCCGACGAGGCGCTGGAGGGCACGCCGTCGATCGAGCACGTCGTCATCGTCCAGCGCGGCGATTCGCGCCGATGCCGGTACATATAAAGGAGGGGCGCGATCACTGGTATCACCGGCTGATGCAGGATGCGCCTCTACGCTGCGAGCCGGAGCCGATGGACTCGGAGGACATGCTCTACATCCTCTATACGTCCGGCACCACCGGGAAACCGAAAGGCATCGTCCACACGACCGGCGGGTATCTGGTCGGCACGTACGCCACCACCAAGCTCGTCTTCGACATGAAGGACGACGACGTCTATTGGTGTTCGGCCGATATCGGCTGGGTGACCGGCCACAGCTACGTCGTCTACGGGCCGCTCGCCAACGGCGCGACCGTCCTGATGTACGAGGGTGCGCCCGACTGGCCGCAGAAGGATCGCTTCTGGTCGCTGATCGAACGCTACGGCGTCACCATCTTCTATACGGCGCCGACGGCGATTCGCGCGTTCATGCGCTGGGGCACCGAGTGGCCGCAGAAGCGCGACCTGTCCTCGCTGCGGCTGATCGGATCGGTCGGCGAGCCGATCAATCCGGAAGCCTGGGTCTGGTACTACCGGTTCATCGGCGGCGAGCGGTGCCCGGTCGTCGACACCTGGTGGCAGACCGAAACCGGCGCCATCATGATCACGCCGCTGCCCGGCCTCACGACGACCAAGCCCGGCTCCGCCACGCGACCGTTCCCCGGCATCGCGGCTGAAATCCGGAACGAGAAGGGCGAGAAGGTCGACGTCGGCGGCGGCCTGCTCGCGTTGACGCGTCCGTGGCCGTCGATGCTGCGCGGCATCTACGGCGATCCCGAGCGCTACGTCCGCCAGTACTGGAACAAGTGGGGACCGGGGGTCTACGTCACCGGCGACGGAGCGAAGCGCGACGCCGACGGCAACTTCTGGCTGCTCGGCCGCGTCGACGACGTCATCAACGTCGCGGGCCACCGCATCGGGACGATGGAAGTCGAGAGCGCGCTCGTCGATCACCCGAGCGTCGCCGAAGCGGCGGTCGTCGGCCGCGCCCACGAGATCAAGGGACAGGCGATCGCCGCGTTCGTCACGCTGAAGGAAGGGCGGCAGGGATCCAAGGATCACGCCGACGAATTGAAGGAGCACGTCGTCAAGAAGATCGGCGCGATCGCGAGGCCCGACGACATCCTCTTCACGGCCGACCTGCCGAAGACCCGCTCCGGGAAGATCATGCGACGCCTGCTGCGTGACATCGCGGAAGGCAAAGCGCTTGGCGACACGACGACGCTCGCCGATCCGACCGTGGTGGCACGGCTCAAGGAGAACTACGAAGAGCGCGAAGGCTAGCCGCTGGCGAACCTTTTCTGCCCCAACTCGTATGACAATGGGGACTCATGGCGCTGATTGAAACTGTCGATCTCTGGAAGACCTATGTGATGGGGGCGGAGGAGATTCACGCCCTGCGCGGCGTGAGCATCGAGATCGAGCGCGGCGAGTACGTGGCGATCATGGGTCCGTCAGGGTCGGGGAAGTCGACGCTGATGAACCTGATTGGCTGCCTCGATACGCCGAGCAAAGGGTCGTACCTGCTCAACGGCAAGCAGGTGAGCCAGATGAACGACAACGAGCTCGCCCGCATCCGCAACGAGGAGATCGGCTTCGTCTTCCAGACCTTCAACCTGCTGCCGCGCGCCACGGCGCTGCGCAACGTCGAGCTGCCGCTCGTCTATGCGGGCATCCAGGCGAAGGATCGGGACGTGCGCGCCCGCGCGGCGCTGGACAAAGTCGAGCTCGGGAGCCGAGATGAACCATCGGCCGAACGAACTGTCGGGCGGCCAGCGCCAGCGCGTGGCGATCGCCCGTGCGCTGGTCAACAACCCGTCGATCCTGCTCGCCGACGAGCCGACCGGCAACCTCGATTCGAAGACCGGCCTCGAGATCATGACGCTCTTCGAGCGGCTGCACAAGGGCGGCAACACGATCATCCTCGTCACCCACGAAGCCGACGTCGCCGCGTACGCCTACCGCACGATTCACATCCGCGACGGTCAGATCGAGAACGACGTCAGGCGCGCAGCATAGCAGTCGACTGTCGACTGTTACTGTCGACTACAATCCGCTGTGTTGCGGCAATTCTGGAGGGTCCTTCTCGCTTTTGCCGCGCTGACCCTTGTCCTGACCTACCCCTTGAGCCTCGACGCGGGCGGCCGCGTGCTGGCCATTGCGCCCGATACCGACCTCTTTATCTGGTCACTGGCCTGGGATGCGCACGCGCTTGTGACGCAGCCGCTGTCGCTGTTCGACGCGAACATTTACTACCCGCAGGCCCGCACGCTCGCGTACTCCGAGAACCTGCTGGGCGGGACGCTGTTCTCGGCGCCCGTGTGGTGGCTCACCGGCAACGCGGTGCTGGCGATGAACGTTGCGGCGCTGGCATCCTGCGCGCTGTGCGGTGCGGGCGCCTGGCTGCTGGCGCGGCGCGTCGGTCTCAGCCAGGGCGCGGCGTTCCTCGCAGGCGTCGTCTTTGCCTTCGCGCCGCCGCGGTTTCTCCGGCTCCCACAACTCCACCTCGCGATGATTCAGTGGATCCCCTTCGCGCTCGCGTTCCTCCATTCGTATCTGGACAGCGGACGCCGCCGGGATCTGCGGCTCGCGGCCATGTTCTTCAGCCTTCAGGCGCTTTCAAGCGGTCACGGCGCGGTGTTCGCAGCCGTCGCCGGTGGAGCGCTCGTTGTCTATCGCGTGGCGCTCGGCGAGTCGCTGGACCCGGGCCGCCGGGTCCGGGACCTCGGACTGGCTGGCGCGGTCCTGCTTCTCCCGGCCCTGCTTGTGACGCTGCCGTACCTCGCGGTGCAGCGCGAGATGCAGCTGCGCCGTTCTCTCGAGGATGCCTCGACGTGGGCCGTGTCGGCGATGAGCTTTCTCGCCTCGCCGACGCACGTCCACGAGTTCATCCTCTCCCACGTCACTGACAGGCGGATCAACGACGAAGCCTGGGCGTACCTGTTTCCAGGGTATCTGCCGCTGATCCTCGCGAGCGTGGCGTTGATCCCGGCTCGGGCGGCGGGTCCGTCGCCGGGAGTGCTGTACGGCTCGTCCTGGAGCCGGACGGCGTTCGCGCTGGAGGCGGTCTCGCTGATGGCGCTCGCCGTTCTCCTCTACGTGATCGCGATCGGTCCGATCCGGTGGCGGATTGGCGAGTGGACGATGCTGTCTGTTCGAGACACGGCACGCGTGGCCATCCTGCTGGTTGCCGCGCTGGCGGGCCGCGCGGCCCTCGTCACGCGTGTGCCGTTCGCGGTTGGCGCCCGTGTGGCGCGCTGGCGCACGCGCACCCGCGCATGGCGCGAGATGCGGCGGCGCGATCCCCGCGTGTTCTACGCGCTCCTGGCGATCCTGACGTTGTGGCTGTCTGCCAGCCCGCCACTCGGGCTCTGGCCGGCTGTCTACTGGCTGCCCGGCTTCAACTTCATCCGCGTCGCCTCGCGGTTCACGCTGCTCGGCATCCTGTGTCTGGCCGTGCTGGCGGGCTTCGGGTTCGATCGTCTCGCGGTTCGCCTGACGGCCCGCCGCCGCGTGATTGCCAGCGCCGCTCTTTGCGCGCTGCTCGTCGCCGAATTCGCCGACATCCCGCTGGGGACGTCACCGTACCGCGTGCAGGCTCCGGCTGCGGATGCCTGGCTCGATCGCCAGCCGAAGCCATTCAGTGTCGCAGAGGTCCCCGTGCCGACGGCGCACGAGGGAGGCGAGGAGCGGCGGCAGACGGCCTATATGCTTCACTCGATGGCGCACTGGCAGAAGACCGTCCACGGGTACAGCGGCCTTCGGCCAACACTTCACTACGAGCTGTTCCGCCAGCTTCGACTGTTTCCGGACGCGACCAGCCTCGAGCGGCTGACCGCGATGGGAGTGGACTACGTCGTGGTGCACATCGACTTGTACCCGCCGGGCGAGTGGCCGCCGGTCGAAGAACGGCTGCGGGAATTCGAGAAGGCGATGAAGCTGGTCTACTCGGACGAGACCGCGCGGGTCTACGCGATCGGCTAGTGCGACATCGCGTAGATCAGCGCATTGATGCCGAACGCATAGCCGTCGACCGAGAAGTGGAGGAAGTACTCGCGATCGGTCGCTTCCTCCTCGAAGGAATCGCCGAAGTCGGTGTTGTGCGTGATGAGCACCATGATCCGGCCGTGGTCGTCGAGGACCGCGCGCGCGTGCGGCACGCGGCTGTCGAAGCCGCGCTCCGACGTGCCTCCGCCGGAGCTGCGCCAGGCGCCGATCGACGGGATCTGCGGAAAGCGCGGGATCGTGAAGAACTGGTTGAAGATCGGATGATCCATCGGCAGATCGCGATATGGGTACGGCCCGGTCGGCAGCACCTTGCGGAACTGGCTGTCCCACACCGCCCACTGCATACTCGCCCCAGAAGTCGTCGGCCCACAGGAAGCCGCCCTTCAGCAGGTAGTCGCGCAGGTTCTTGGCTTCGTCCTCGTCGAGGTAGATGTTGCCGACCTCCGTCATCATGATGAACGGGCACTTGAACAGCTCGGGTTGCGTCAAGCCGGATGATCACGTGATTCGGCTCGCCGTCGGGGAGCCGGCTGATCGGCGTTTTCGTCAGCTCGGACATGCGCGTCATCAGGTTCGAATCGGCGCGCGGGAAATCCACCTGCCAGTCGGCCCCGTCGCCGTTGGCGGCCGTGCGGTAGAACACCCGGCAGAATTGAAAGGCGCCGTCGAACGAATCGGGCCTGGCGAGCTCGTAGCGGCGGAACATTCCGCGCTGCGCCGCAGACGTCGACGTCAGGAGCAGCAGACGCCGCAGCCAGGGCGATCATCCGCCATGCGCGGGTCATCACCCCTAGTCTACGTCTAGCCTTACACCGCCGCGAAGTGCCCGGACGTGATCTCGCGGAGTGCCGCGTCCTTGTCGATCGAGGCCGGATCCAGCACGATGCGCTGGCGCGGCGCATCGGGATCCGGGACGGGAACTGCCGACAGCAGCGCCTTCGTATAGGGGTGCTGCGGAGACTGAAACAGCGATGCCGCCGGTCCCATTTCCACGATCCGGCCCATGTACATCACCGCCACGCGGCTGCAGATGTGCTCGACGAGCTTCAGGTCGTGCGCGATGAACAGATACGTCAGCTTCAGCTGCCGCTGCAGATCCATCAACAGGCTGACCACCTGCGCCTGCACCGACATATCAAGCGCCGACACCGGCTCGTCGAGAACCAGGAACGAGGGGTGCAGCGCGACCGCCCGCGCCAGGCCGATTCGCTGACGCTGTCCCCCGCTGAATTGATGCGGATAGCGCTCGAGATGCGCGGGATCGAGACCGACGAGCCGGAAGAGCTCGGCGACCCGTTCCCGGCGAGCCTGCCGGTCGCCGAGCTTGTGGATGATGAGCGGTTCCTCGACGATCTGCCGCGCGCGCATCCGGGGGTTCAAGGAGGAATACGGATCCTGAAAGACGATCTGCATGTCGCGCCGTGCAGCCCGCAGCCGGCTGCGCGAGAAGGCGAGCACGTCCTCACCCCGGAACATCACCGATCCCGACGTCGGTTCGACCAGCCGCAGCAGACAGCGGCCCGTCGTCGTCTTTCCGCTGCCGGATTCGCCGACCAGGCCGAACGTCTCGCCCTCGCTCGATGTCGAAGCTGACGTCGTCCACCGCGCGGACCATCGTGCCGGGGCGGAGGAGGCGCTTGCCGCGGACGAAATGCTTGACGAGGTGGGAAACCTGGACGAGCGGCATCACGACTCGCGGCCGGCCGCCGTCGGGCCTTGCCTCCCCGGAATCGACGCGAGCAGGGCGCGCGTGTAGGGATGCTCGGGCCGATGAAAGATGTCGCGGACTGGCGCCTGCTCGACGATGCGGCCGGCATACATGACGGCGACGCGGTCCGCGGTTTGCGCGATCACGCCGAGATCGTGGGTGATGAGAAGCATCGACAGGTTGAATGCCGACCGCATCTCCCGGAGCAGGTCGAGGATTTCCGCCTGGATCGTGACATCGAGCGCCGTCGTCGGCTCGTCCGCGATGACCAGCGAGGGGCGGCACGCCAGCGCCAGGGCGATCAGGACGCGCTGCCGCATGCCGCCGGACAGCTGATGCGGGTAGTCATTGACGCGCGTCGCCGCGTCGGGAATCCGCACCGACTCGAGCAGCTCGATCGCCCGCGCGTGCGCGTCGCGGCGGGCCACGCGCCGGTGCACGAGCAGCGTTTCGCGGATCTGATCGCCGATCGTGAACACCGGGTTCAATGCCGTCATCGGCTCCTGAAAGATGAGCGCAATTTCGGCCCCGCGGATCGCGCGCATCTCGCGTTCGGAGAGCGCCAGCAGTTGACGGCCCTTGAACGACACGGTGCCGCCGGCGATTCGGCCGGGCGGCTGGACGAGACGCATGATCGAGAGCGCCGTGACGGACTTGCCGCTCCCTGATTCGCCCACCAGCCCCAGCGTTTCGCCCTCGCGGATCTCGAAGCTGACGTCATCGACCGCCGGGACAGTTCCGGTCGGCAGCTCGAAGACCGTCGTCAGGTGGGACACTTCGAGCATCAGACGGCAGCCGTGTCCTCGAACTCGCCGAAGACGCCGCGGAGCGCATCGGAGATCTCTCCGACGGTGGCGAGGGCTTCGACCGCCGCGATGATCGGCGGGACAAGGTTGCTGCCATCGCGGGCCGCCTTCGCCACTCCGTCGAGAGCCGCTTGCGAGCGGGCCCCGTCGCGGCTGGCCCGCAGTGATTGCACGCGGTGCGACTGGCGGCGCTCGGCTTCGGGATCGAGGCGAAAGAGCGGTTGAGATCCGGTGGATTGATCGACGTGACGGTTCACGCCGACGACGATGGCTTCGGCCGAATCGATCGCGATCTGCGCTTTGTACGCCGATTCCTGGATCTGCCGCTGGATGAACCCGGCCTCGATAGCCGGCAGCGTCCCACCCATGCGATCGATCCGCTCGAGCAGCTCGACTGCGCCCTGTTCGATCTCGTCGGTCAGCTGTTCGATCGCGTACGAGCCCGCCACCGGGTCGACGGTATTCGCCACGCCGGTTTCCGACGCGATGATCTGCTGCGTCCGGAGCGCCAGCCTGGCCGATTCCTCGGTGGGCAGCGCCAGCGCCTCGTCGCGGCCATTGCAGTGCAGCGACTGGGTGCCGCCGAGGACTGCCGCGAGCGCCTGGACCGCAACCCTGACGATGTTGTTGTCGGGCTGCTGGGCGGTCAGCGTGCTGCCGGCGGTCTGGGTATGGAACCGCAGCTGCTGAGCGCGGGGATTGGTGGCGCCGAAGCGTTCGCGCATGATGCGCGCCCAGAGCCGCCGTGCGGCGCGGAACTTCGCGATCTCCTCGAGGAAGTTGTTGTGGGCGTTAAAGAAGAAGGACAGCCGCTGGCCGAACTGATTCACGTCCAGGCCCGTATCGATGGCCGCCTGCACGTACGCGATCGCGTGCGCGAAGGTGAACCCGACCTCCTGCACCGCGGTCGAACCGGCTTCCCGGATGTGATACCCGCTGATCGAGATGCTGTTCCAGTTCGGGAGCTCTCGCGTGCAGAAGGCGAAGATGTCGGTGACGATGCGGAGAGAAGGACGCGGAGGGTAGATATAGGTGCCGCGGGCCACGTATTCCTTGAGGATGTCGTTCTGAACCGTGCCGGACAGCTTCGAGGCCGGCACCCCCTGCCGCCGGGCGACCGCGACGTACAAGGCCAGAAGAATAATGGCCGTCGAGTTGATCGTCATCGAGGTCGAGACGCGGTCGAGGGGAATGGCCTCGAACAACGCGGCCATGTCTTCGATCGAGTCGATGGCGACGCCGACCCGGCCGACCTCCCCGGCGGCGAGCGGGTGGTCCGAGTCGTAGCCCATCTGGGTGGGCAGGTCGAAGGCGACGCTCAGGCCGCTCACGCCCTGGCCGAGCAGATAGCGGTAGCGGGCGTTGGACTCCTCGGCGGTGCCAAAGCCCGCGTACTGCCGCATCGTCCAGAGGCGGCCGCGATACATGGACGGCTGGATGCCGCGTGTATATGGATACTCGCCGGGAAGGCCCAGATCGCCCATAGAGGACCGGCCGCAATTGTACTGCGCTTGTCCTGGCGTTCCGGGCCTTGTTGGGGGGCTAGGGCAGGCGCAATCCGACCATGATGCTGAACGAGCGATTCCGCAGTGGGTCTTCGTGGAAGTAGATGTCGGTGGCGATGTCAGTCAGCCCCAGCACGTAGCGCGCTTCGACGAGGAATTTCTGCCACTCGAGGCCGCCGGCGAATGCCAGACCGAAGTCGCGGCTGCCGATCGCCGGATCGATATCGAAATCGCTCGTGCCCTGGACGCCGTCGAGCGTCCCGCCGGTTCCCACCTTTACCGCGAACGAAGGACCGGCCATCACGAAGCCGCGCAACGTGTCATTGAGCGTTCGGTCAAAGCGTACGAACAGCGGCAGCTCGAGGTAGTTCACTTTGGCGCTCGCGGTCCCGGCGTTGTTGGCGAGATCGAGGTTGACGCCTTTCATGACGAACAGCATCTCGGGCTGGAGGGAGAACCCCTCGTTGAACGCGAACTGCACGAAGCCGCCGCCCGCCAATCCGAACTTGGCGGAGACGTCGACGCTTTCAACAGCTGTGATCTGATCGATGACCTGACCAGCATTGGGGATGCTGTTCAACACGAAGCCCGCTTTCACGCCGGCTGTGACATTCTGAGCAGCCGCGCTCGCGGCCGCCATCAGGCAGGCCGCGCAGACGAGCGCCGTCCGTTTCACTGTCCGCATGCACGCTCCTTATCGACTGGGGTCGACGGAGACTGTGTGTACCACAACGAAGTTTCGTGTACAAGTGGCTGTAACTCCTTGACAGCCACCGCACTCAGCCGTACACTCGACGTACCTGCAAACCTATTCCGACATACACGATTCAGAGGCGCCTGGTCTCTGTGCACGCCCTGGTGTAAGCAGACTGGATCGGGAAGCGCCGGCGGAATCCGGCCCGGCGGCGTAGGAGGGAACGAGGCATGGACGACGTCGTCAACCGGTTCGCCCGTGAACTGGCCGACGCGATTGCAGCGGCGGTCGCAGAGAATCCGCAAGTCGAAGCGTGCCGCGAGAAGGCACGCGCGGCCGGGTTCGAGATGAAAGTCACGCTCGAGGCCATCGTCGGCTTCGTGAACCGATCGCAGAGCGCTGCGCTCGCGAAGGTCACCACGCAGACGCGACCGGTCCGGGACGCGCAGCAGCGGCGGACGTTCGAAGTAACGGCCAACGATCGCCGCTTCCTACGGTCGCTGCGGATTGCGGCGGACGAAACGGCGGAGCCGGTCGAGTAGGCAGTCGTCGTGCGGACCTTTCGGTCCGCGTGCCGTCGGTAGTCAGTCGTCAACGAGATGGGCCGATTCGCGCGAGCGGATCGGCCCTTTTTATTTCTGACGAGTCTGCGCCGCGACGCGCGCGGCGGCAGCGGCGGCCGCCGCGGGATCGCCAAGATAGTAGTGGCGGAGCGGACGCAGCGAGTCGTCGAGCTCGTAGACGAGCGGGATGCCGGTCGGAATATTGAGCTCGAGGATGTCTGCCTCTGACACGTCGTCGAGGTATTTGACGAGCGCGCGCAGGCTGTTGCCGTGCGCCGCGATGATGACGCGCCGGCCGGCGACGATCGTCGGCGCGATGGCCTGGTGCCAGTACGGCAGGAATCGCGCGACGGTGTCCTTGAGCGACTCGGTGAGCGGCAGCACGTTCGGATCGAGCGACACGTAACGCGGATCGCGCGACGGATGGCGTTCGTCGTCGGGTGTCAGCGGCGGCGGCGGGATGTCGTAACTGCGGCGCCAGATCTTGACCTGATCGTCCCCGTGTTTTTGCGCGGTTTCCGCCTTGTTCAGGCCCTGCAGGGCGCCGTAATGCCGCTCGTTCAGCCGCCAGTCTTTCTCGACGGGGATCCACATCAGATCGAGCGCGTCGAGCGAGTACCAGAGCGTGCGGATCGCCCGTTTCAGGACCGACGTAAAGGCGGTATCGAACACGTAACCGCCCTCCTTGAGCAGTCGGCCCGCTTCCTGGGCTTCCTGCCGTCCCCGTTCGGAGAGGTCGACGTCGGTCCAGCCGGTGAACCGGTTTTCACGATTCCAGACGCTTTCGCCGTGGCGCAGTAGAACAAGTTTATGCATGACGAATGCTACGGACGCGACGCCACGTTCAACGCCGCTATGGCGGCGCGGCCGGCGTAGACGGCCTGACTTCCGAGCTCCTCCTCGATGCGGAGCAGCTGGTTGTACTTGCAGACGCGATCGGTCCGGCTGGCCGACCCGGTCTTGATTTGTCCTGCCCCGGTGCCGACGGCCAGGTCGGCGATCGTCGCATCCTCCGTCTCGCCGGATCGGTGCGAGATGATCGTCGCGTATCGCGCGTCGCGCGCCATCGCGACCGCGTCGAGCGTTTCGGTGACGGTCCCGATCTGGTTCAGCTTGACGAGCAGCGCGTTGCCGACACCGTCGGAAATGCCGCGCATCAGAATGTCCGGGTTGGTGACGAACACGTCGTCGCCGACGAGCTGCAGCCGGCTGCCGAGCGCCTGCGTCAACGCCTTCCACCCTTCCCAGTCGCCTTCCGCCAGTCCGTCTTCAATCGAGATGATCGGGTACTGGCGCAGCCAGTCTTCGTACATGCGAATCATCTGCTCGGAGGTGCGTTCCGGCTCGCCCGATTTCTTGAACACGTAATGCCCGCCGCCTGCCCCGAGCGCCGTCGAGGGAACCCAGAGCTCGCTCGACGCGACATCGAGGGCGACGAAGATGTCGGTCCCCGCCTTCATCCCCGCCTTGGCGACCGCCTCGAGCACGACCTCGACCGCCTCGCGGTTCGACCGGAGGTTCGGCGCGAAGCCGCCTTCGTCGCCGACGCCGGTCGACTGGCCGCGCGCCTTGAGGATGCCGCGCAGCGCATGGAAGATTTCGGCGCCGATGCGCAGCGCCTCCGCGAACGAAGGGGCGCCGACCGGCATCACCATGAACTCCTGGAAGTCGACGCTCGAATCGGCGTGCGCGCCGCCGTTCAGGATGTTCATCATCGGGACCGGGAGCGTGAACCGGTCGTTGCCGTAGAGTTCAGCGACGTGCACGTACAGCGGGAGGCGCCGCGATGCGGCATCGGCCCGGAGCGCGGCCATCGACACGCCGAGCAGCGCGTTCGCGCCGAGCCGGCTCTTGGTCGGCGACCCGTCGAGCCGCACCATGGCTTCGTCGAGGCCCCGCTGATCGAAATGGCGATTGACGACCGCGTCAGCGATCTCGCCGTTGACATGGGACACCGCCTTGCGGACGCCTTTGCCGTCGTAGCGCGACTTGTCGCCGTCGCGCAGCTCGAGCGCTTCGCGCTCGCCGGTCGAGGCCCCCGACGGCACGGCCGCGCGCCCGAACGCGCCGTCGTCCAGCGTGACGTCGACTTCGACCGTCGGATTTCCGCGCGAGTCGAGAATCTCCCGCGCCCGCACTTTGGTGATCTTCATGGTTCGAATTCCTAATTCCTAATTCCTAATTCCAAATTATAAGTGTCACCCTACGCGCCGCCGCCGCGGTGGTCGGCCTCGACTTCGTAGCGCAGCGCTTCGTCGCTGAGCGGACCGATGAGCGGCTCGTCGTCGGTCGTGACGACCACGACGCCAGAATCGGTGACGGTGTGCCGCTGGCGATCCTCGTCGGCGTTGTAGCCGATGAGCGCGCCCCGCGGAATCAGCACGTCGCGATCGATGATGGCGCGGCGGATCCGCGCGTGGCGGCCGACGCGCACGCCTGGCATCAGGATGCACTGCTCGATGTGACAGAAGCTGTGCACGCGCACGTTCGGGCAGAGCACGCTGCCGTAGATGCTGCTGCCCGACACGATGCACCCCGGCGAGATCACCGAGTCGAGCGCCTGGCCGCACCGGTGCCCGACCTCGGCGAAGACGAACTTCGCCGGCGGCGCCTGCGGCTGGTAGGTGCGCAGCGGCCATTCCGGATCGTACAGGTTGAACTCCGGGTTGACCTGGCAGAGATCCATGTTCGCTTCGAAGTACGCATCGAGCGTCCCGACGTCGCGCCAGTACTTCGACGCCTTCTTGTTCTCGTCGTAGAAGCGATAGGCAAAGACGCGCGCCTGGTGGATGAGCGCGGGAATGATGTCCTTGCCGAAGTCGTGAGTCGTCGGCTGATCGGCGTCGGCCTCGAGCGCCTGCACGAGCGCGTCGGTGTCGAAGACATAGACGCCCATGTTCGCCAGCGCCAGGTCCGGCGCGCCCGGAATGGCGCTGGGGGTGGCCGGCTTTTCCTCGAAGCCGGTCACGCGCTCCTGTTCATCGATGGCGACGATGCCGTAGCGCGGGCCGTCGGCGAGCGGCACTTCAATCGCCGCGAGCGTGACGGCCGCGCGTCGGTCCTGGTGAGACCGGAGCATGCGCGCGTAATCCATCTTGTACACGTGATCGCCCGAGAGCACGACCACGTGGCGGGGGCTCTCGCGAGTCACCGAGTACAGGTTCTGATACACGGCATCGGCAGTCCCCTGGTACCAGTGTTCGCTCACGCGCTTCTGCGGCGGCAGGATCTCGATGAATTCGCCGAGCTCCTCGGAGACGATGTTCCAGCCCATGCGCACGTGGCGGTTGAGCGAGAGCGACTTGTACTGCGTCGCGATGAAGATGCGGCGGAGGCCGGAGTTGATGCAGTTGCTCAGCGCGAAGTCGATGATCCGGTAGGGCCCGCCAAAGTAGACGGCGGGCTTCGCGCGATCCTTCGTGAGCGGATAGAGGCGTTCGCCGGCGCCGCCGGCCAGCACGATGACGAGCGTGTCGTCGAGAAGCGCGGACATCGTGGCTCAGGGGTCGATCGCCGGGTGAAGAACGGATGCTGTGCTGACGAGCCGGGTGCGGAAAAGTGCCCCGGCTGGTTCGCTCGCCTCGCTGAGCTGCATCGGATCCCGAGGGGCTGCGATGATAGCACGCACGAGCCGCGGCGACGGCTGAAGTGCTGCGAACAGAGTGGTTTGACTTGCATTAGACACGCGCCTATGATTGGCTGTTCGCCCATTATTTATGTTGTGGAGATGTACAACATGCTGACTCGGCGAGGCGCAGTGGCGGTTGGTGCAGTGGCGGTGGCTCTCTCGGCGTCGCTCTTCGCGCAGGATCGAAATCAAAAGCCTGCCGAACCAGCCACCGAAGCTGACCAACGCACAGAAAGCAGAGCTCACCGCGATCACGCAGGCGATCGACGCCGCGGCCGCCGGGCAACCGCCGCCGAACGATCTCTCGCTGACCTGGGCACGGCAGGACCTGCTGAAAGCGCAGGGCGGGAAGCAGTACGTGCCCTTCACCGTGACGATCAACCCGGGGGCGACGACCGCCAAGACGCTCACGGTGTATTGGCGGGTCGTTTCACAGACGGCCGCCGCCGCGCCGCCTCCACCCGCGGCGAACCAGAAACCGGGCGATACCAAGAGTCAGCCGCCTCCGCGCGTCGACTTCGCCTACGAAGACATGAACACATTCGCGGTGCCGTCTGGCGCGAAGGGACCCGAGCGGATCAGCCGATCGTTTGCGGTCGGACCCGGCTCCTACGACCTGTACTTGTTGGTCAAGGAGCCGACGCCGGAAAAGCCGCAAAAGAATGCGCCGCCGCAGAAGGTGTCGCTCCTGAAGCAGACCGTGGAGGTGCCCGACCTGTGGAGCGAGGAGCTCAACACCAGCTCGGTGTTCGTGGCCGAGCGCATCGACCCGCTGCCGGCGCCGCTCACGCCGCAGCAGCAGGCCGAACGGCCGTACGCCCTGGGCGCGATGGAAATCGTCCCGGTCATGGATACGAAGTTCGCGAAGAGCGACGAGCTCCAGACGTTCCTGCTCGTTTACAACGCCAAGACCGACAAGGACAACAAGCCGGACATCAGCGTCGAGTTCAACTTCCACACGACTGTGGGGGGCGCCGAGAAGTTCTTCAACAAGACCAACCCACAGAATCTCAACGCGCAGACCCTGCCGCCCGGGTTCGACTTTGCCGCCGGCCACCAGCTGCAGGCGGGTCAGGCCGTGCCACTGACCTCGTTCCCGGAGGGCGAGTACCGGCTGGAGATCAAGGTGACGGATAAGCTGGCCGAGAAGACCGTGACCCGGAACGTGAATTTCACAGTCGGCGCTCAATAGGACGCGAACGGGCGTAAACTGACTCCTGAGGCGTTCGAGGCTCCGGAGAAATATGGCAGGCACATCCAGACCATTGGCGGCGTCGGTCGTCGGCGTGCTGATCGCTCTGGGTTCCGTGGCGGGCGCGTTCGCTCAGAGCCCCAGCCCTGAAACGCCCAAGGCTCGCGCCTGGCGTCGTCTACGGCGTGGTCACCGACGAAAGCGGCGCGCCGATTGCCGGTGCCATGGTATCGGCGATTGGCACCGTCACCATCTTCGCGATCTCCGACAACGGTGGCCGCTTCGAGATCACGACGCCCGCTCCAGGCGCCTACCTGATACGCGCACACCGAAAGGGTTTTGCCGCATCGCGCGGCCGGACGCTCGACGTCGGCTCCGGCAGCCGCGTCGCATCGCCGCTCGCGCTGCGCAAGGCTGATCCCCAGATTCTCGCGGCCGGCGTCGGGCTGATCAGTGCCGCACAGCCCGAGGTGGATCCAGTCGAGCCCCAGTCTCCCCGAGCGTCCGGCGACAGCGACAAGCCGGAAGAGCAGAGTGAAACAGCCTGGCGCATCCGCCACGCGCGCCGCGGCATCCTCAAGGACGCTGAGATCGCGACGATCGTCGATGACGAATCGGACGGGGATATGGCCGCGTTTGGACGCGCGATCGAGACGCCGGCGCGATTGGCCACCAGCTTCTTCGCAGACACGCCGTTCTCCGGCCAGGTCAACCTGCTGACGACGAGTTCGTTCGACACGCCTCGGCAGCTCTTCTCGGGCAGCAACACCGCGCGCGGTGCGGCGTACGTCCGGTTGGGAGCGCCGGTCGGCGATCAGGGCGACTGGATGGTGCGGGGCGTGCTCAGCGAGGCCGACCTCACGTCGTGGCTGCTGGCTGGCTCGTACCGGACGCGCGCGCCGGCCCGCCACCAGTACGAGTTCGGCATGTCGTACAGCACGCAGCGGTACGACGGCGGCAACCAGCTGGCGCTGCGCGACGTGTCCGATGGCAGCCGCAACGCCGGCATGGTCTACGCGGTCGACACGTTTACGATTGCGCCGGCGCTGACCTTCTCCTACGGCGGCCGCTACGCGCAGTACGATTATCTCGAGCATCGGACGCTCATCAGCCCGCGCGTCGCGCTGACGGTATCGCCGGCCGATCACTTCCGTGTGACGACCGTCGTCTCACGCCAGACGCTGGCGCCCGGCGCCGAGGAGTTCCTGCCGCCCTCCGATACGGGGATCTGGCTGCCACCGCAGCGCACCTTCTCGTCGCTCGAACGGGGCGAGATGCTGGATGCGTCACGCACGATGCACGTATCGGTGGCAGTGGAGCGCGACGTCGCGGCCTCGACGCTCTCGTTCGGTGCGTTCCGCCAGCGGGTGGACGATCAGCTCGTGACGTTGTTTGGCGTCGATCTGCCGTCGCAGCCTGGCGCAAAGCTGGGCCACTATCTGATCAGCAACGCGGGTGATGCCACCGTGCAGGGCTGCACGGCATCGTTGTCGACGGTGTTCGCTGGACGCATCGAAGGCTCGGTGGCGTACTCGCTCGCGACCGCGCAGATGGATCCCGCTCAGGGGACGAAGCTCCTCCTGCTGGTGGCGCCGTCCGCCCTCCGCCCGGCCGCCGAGCGGATTCACGACGTCGCGACGACCATTCAGGCCGACGTGCCCGAGACCGCGACCAAGGTGCTGGTGCTCTACCGCGTCAGCAACGCGTTTGCTCGCGCCGCATCACAGCTGCGCGATGGTGAGCTCGAGCGGCCAGGCTTCGACTCGCGATTCGATGTCCAGGTCCGTCAGTCGCTGCCATTCCTCGACTTCAGCACCGCGCGGTGGGAAATGTTGGTGGCCGTCAGGAACTTCTTCCGCGAGACGTCCGCGGATCAATCGGTCTACGACGAGCTGCTGACCATCCGTCCCCCGAAGCGCATCGTCGGCGGCGTCACCGTCCACTTTTAAGCGCCGGGCCTCTCGATCCATAATATTGAAGTCGCTCTACGCGAATTTGGACCAGTCTGGATTCCACGGCCTGGTTCATGACGCTAAAATATCGTTTTTTCAGTGATTTAGGTGGGATCCAACAATCCGGTACGGGGTATGACGTTTGCTATTTCGCCGGGTCGGGAGACGCTCCTGAAGCACATCCATGCGTGACGTGTCCGCTCTGTTCCGTTCGTCGGCCATAGGCATCGTCGCCGCGATCCTGATGGCGCTGGGCATCGCCAACATCGCGACCCGGGCGCGGCTGCACGAAGTGGAAGACGGCGTGTTGTGGGTCGAGCGTTCGGAAGGTGTCACGGCTGTTGAAGTGGCGCCCGACACCGCCGCCGGCAAGGCCGGGATCGAGCGCGGTGACGTGCTCGTCGCGGTGAACGGCGACCCGGTCGAATCGCGGGCGGAAGTCCTCGAGTACCAGCACCGGGCCCGGGAAGGAACACGTCTCACCTACACGCTGCTGCGACTCGGCGATCAGCGGGCGCTCGATGTGACGCTCGCGCCTGTTGCACCGCCGGGATCGATGTATTTCGTCCTGGCGGCGGTCGGCCTCTTCACGCTGCTCGTTGGCGCCGGGGTCCGGCTTCGACGACCCCACGATCAGGCGACGCTGCATTTCTTCTGGCTGTGCGTCGCCTTCTTTGGCGCGTTCACGTTTTCCTTCAACGGCCCGTTCGATCCGCTCGACTGGACGTTCTACTGGGGCGACGCCGTCGCCCAGGCGATGCTGCCGCCGCTGCTCCTGCATTTCACGCTGGGATTCCCGCAACGCCCGCCGTGGCGCACGACGCGGCCGGTGCAGGCGGTGCTGCCGTTCGTCTACCTGCCGGCGATCGCCCTCATTGCGGCGCGCATTCTGATGGTCGCGGGCAGCCGGCAGGACGGCGCCCTGCTGTCGCGTGCGGTGGATCTGCTCGATCGTGCCGAGCCCGTCTACCTCTTCGGGTGCGCCGCGGCGGCGGTCGCCGTGCTCGCGCGGGCATTCAGCGAAATCACGTCGTTGACCGGCCGGCGGCAGCTGCGGTGGCTGGCGTGGGGCACCGTGCTTGGAGTCGGCCCCTTCGCGATCGGATACGCGCTGCCGTGGTCGCTCGGCGCCGATCCGCCGATTGCGCTGCAGCTCACCGCCGTCCCGCTGAGCGTCGTGCCGTTGACCTTCGCGTCGGCGATCGTGCGCTACCGGCTGCGCGACATCGAGGTGATCATCAAGCGGGCGCTCGCGTATACGTCGTTCCTGGCGGCGAGCGCGCTGTTGTACGTGTCGATGCAGCAGCTTGTCGAGTTCGTGTTCGCCAACGATACCGATCCACACAATTCGATCGTCGCCGTGCTGGCGACGGCCGTGGTCGTGCTGCTGGCCCAGCCGGTCAAGGAGGCCGTCCAGAACGCGCTCGACCGCGTGTTCTATCGCGATCGCTACGACTACCGGCGCGCGCTCGTCGCCTTCGCCCGCGACCTGAACAGCGACCTCGACGTCGTCCGGCTCAGCCAGCGCCTGGTCTCGCGCATCGTCGAGACGCTCGTGCTCGATCGAATGGCGCTGATGCTCGCCGACGAGCGCCTTGGCGACTTTCGAACGATCGGCGACTTCGGATTCGTGCGGCCGGTGCCGCGGCTGACACGCGAGTCGACGCTGGTTCCGCGGCTCGATTCCGGCCATACCGTCGCACTCGACGATCCGATCGCGGCCGCTCGGTTCGCTGCCGAAGAGGTGGAGTTCTGGCGCGACCAGGGGATCTACTACTTCGTCCCGTGCATTTTCGAAGGCGCGGCGATCGCCGTGCTCGCGCTCGGGCGCAAGGACAGCGACGAGCCGTTCAACAGCGAGGATCTCGGGCTGCTCAACGCGGTTGCCGGGCAGGTCGCCACGGCCATCGAAAACGGCCGCCTCTACCGGCAGCTGCACCTCAAGGCCGAAGAAATCGGCCGGATGCGCGAGTTCAACGAGAACATCCTCGAGTCGCTCGACGATGGCCTCGTGGTGTTCGACGCCGGGGAGCAGATCGTGCGCTGGAACCGGGCGCTCGAGTCGTCGTACGGCGTCGCGCGGGCCGACGCCGTCGGGCGGCCGCTCGCCGGGATCTTCGACGCGCCGTTCGTCGACGCGCTGCGGGCCGCCCGCGAGGAGAACCCGCACGGCACGACGCTCTTCAAGGTGCCGCTGACCAGCCGGCGGAAGGCCGAAGGCTCGGACGGCGAAGCGGCGCGGCTGCTCGTCAACGCGACCGTGGTGCCGCTGCAGAACACTCCTGGCGATGCCTTCACCGGAACGATTCTCCTCATCGAGGACATCACCGACCGGATCCGCCTCGAGGAGCAGCTGCAAATCTCGGAAAAGATGGCGTCGATCGGCCTGCTCGCCGCGGGCGTGGCCCACGAGGTGAACACGCCGCTGACCGGGATTTCGAGCTTCACGCAGATGCTCCTGGACGGCGCCGATCCCGCCGATCCCAGGACCGCGCTCCTCGAGAAGATCGAGCGCCAGACGTTCCGCGCCGCGAAGATCGTGAACGGGCTGCTGACGCTGTCGCGCCCCGGCACGCCCGGCGGCGAGCGCACGGACGTCGACCTCAACGTGGTCGTCACGGATGTGTTCTCGCTGCTCGAGCACCAGTTCGAGGTGGGGAAGATCCGCGTGAGGCGCGAACTGACGGCGGAGCCGGCGATCGTCCAGGGCATCGAGCACCAGCTGCAGCAGGTGTTCCTGAACCTGTTCCTGAATGCGCGCGATGCGATGCCGCGGGGCGGCTGGCTGACGGTGACGACCCGCGTCGACGGCGATCAGCTCGTCGCCGAGGTCGCTGATACCGGATCGGGCATCCCGTCGGAGCAGCTCGCTCGCATCTACGACCCCTTCTTCACGACCAAGGCGATCGGCCGCGGCACCGGGCTGGGCCTGTCGATCAGTTACGGGATCGTCCACGAGCACGAAGGCACGATTCGCTGCGACAGCGCGGTCGGGCAGGGAACGCGCTTCATCCTGTCGTTCCCGCTCGTGAGCCGCTCTTCGGATGTACGAAGCGTCCGGCTGTAGCCGGACTGCCAGGACTGTCCGGCTTCAGCCGGACGGTGATGGGGAGTGTCCGGCTGATGCCGGACCAGAAAGAGACATGGCTACCACCAAGCAGGGCACCATCCTCGTCGTCGACGACGAGGAGATCATGCGGGAAATCCTCGAGACGCTGTTGACGCGCGCCGGGCTACGACGTCCGCCTCGCTGCGTCCGGCACCGAGGGGCTGGAGCTCGCCCGTGCGCTGCCATTCGACGCCGCCATCGTCGACATCATGATGCCGGGACTCGACGGGATCGCCACGCTCGACGAACTGAAAAGGATCGACGAGGACCTGGCGGTGCTCATCATTACCGCCTACGCGTCGGTCGAGAGCGCCATCTCGGCCATGAAGAGCGGCGCGTTCGACTACATCACCAAGCCGTTCAAGAACGAGGAAGTGCTGGTCGTCGTCCGCAACGCGATGGAGCGGCGCCGGCTGGTGACCGAGAACCGGAGCCTCCGGCAGAACATCCAGGAGCGCTATCACAAGTTCGCCAACATCATCGGGCGCAGCCCGAAGATGCGTCAGGTGTTCGACCTGATCATCCAGGCGGCCCCGAGCCGGTCGACGATTCTCATCCAGGGCGAGAGCGGCACCGGCAAGGAGCTGGTCGCGCGCGCGATCCACGCGAACTCGTCGCGCTCCGAGCGATCGTTCGTCACCGTCAATTCCGGGAACCTGCCGCCCGACCTTCTCGAGTCGACGCTGTTCGGCCACGTCAAGGGCGCGTTCACCGGAGCGGTGTATCCCAAGAAGGGCCTGTTCGACCTGGCCGACCGCGGCAGCATTTTCTTCGACGAGATCGGCAACGTGCCGCTCGAGACCCAGGCGAAACTGCTGCGCGTGATCCAGGAGCGCGATTTCATGCGCCTGGGCGGGATGGAGACGATCAAGGTCGACGTGCGGATTATCGCCGCGACTAACGTCGACCTCAGGCAGATGATGGAGGAAGGGCGGTTCCGGGAGGACCTGTTCTACCGGCTCCACGTCATCTCGATCCACCTGCCGCCGCTCCGCGACCGCAAGGACGACATCCCGCTGCTGGCCCAGCATTTCCTCGCCAAGTACGGCGACGAGAACCAGAAGACCGGAATGGAGCTGGCTCCCGAGGCGCTCGACCTGCTGACCGACTACGACTGGCCCGGAAACGTGCGGGAGCTCGAGAACGTCATCGAGCGGGCCGTCGTCCTCACTGCCGGGTCGCGCATCGGGGTCGAGCTGATTCCCGATCACGTCCGGAAGGCGCCGAACTTCAACATTCCACAATTCGTCGTGCCGCCGGAGGGCATCTCGTTCAAGGACGTCATCACCGACTTCGAGAAGAAACTGATCGAGTCGACGCTCGAGGCCGCCGGGGGCGTGCAGAAGCGAGCCGCCGAGCTCCTGCACATCAAGCCGACGACGTTGAACGAGATGATCAAGCGGTACGATATCCGGCCACGTCGCAAGCGTCAGCCGGGGAATGGCCACGAGGGCGGCTCCGAGAACGGCGGCGAGCCGCGGCGTTCGGCGTCGCCGCTGTCGACGCCGCTGGCGCCGGCCGGCGCACTGGACGATAAGTAGGCCGCTCTGGACCGTCCGGGGCTACCGGGCGTTCCGGACCTTCGCGAAGATCCGCTCGTACTTTCCGAGCACGACGTCCCAGCGGTAGCTGCGGCGGACGTAATCCCGCCCGTTGCGGCCGAGCGCCGCCCGCAGCCGCGAATCCGAAACGAGCAGCTTCAGGCACTCGACGAACTCGTCGCGGTCCGCGTAGTACAAGCCCCCATTGCTCTTGACGCAGTGCTCGACGAGCACGGCGCTCCGGGCGTTGGCCAGGATCGGCGTGCCGACCGAGAGCGCTTCCAGCGCCAGCAGCGAGAGGCTCTCGTAGGGCGACGGGCACGAAACCACGGTTGCGGCCTCGAGCGCCTGGAGCCGTTCGCATCCGACAGGAGGCCGGCGAAGCGGACGTGCGGCTCCTCCGGCAGCGCCATCATCTTCACGCCCATCAGCGCGAGCGTGGCGTCGCCGCCGTCCTTGACGTAGCCGCTGAAGTATTCGATCAGCTCCTCGCATCCCTTGCCGGGGTCGATGCGTCCGCCATAGAGCAGGACCGGCCCGTGCAGGCGGTGCCGGCGCCGGAAGACGGATCCGCGGCTGAGGAGGTGCGAGGGATAGTCCCGCGCCGCGGTCTCATCGTCTGGCGGGTCCGAGTTTCCCGCATCGCCTGAGCCACCGCTTGCGACCCGCGCCTCGCCGGACTCACTGGATCCGCTTGTCGCAGACGATTCGCTCGACCCCGCTTCCTCGTCGGGCGTTGAGGGCATGCGCGGGTACGGCTGCTGCTGGGGAAGATCGACGCCGACGCCGATGACGTCCTCGAGGAGCGGACGTTCGACGAACTGGCCCTGCACGAATCGCCGTTCGCTCTCGGTGAGATAGCAGATCGCCGCCGGGCGTCCGAACACCTCCTTGAAGATCTCGAGCTTGATCGCGGGCTCGTCGTGCGCGGTCGACACGAGCACGCTCTTGCCGGGATTGACTTCGAGACCGAGGACGGTCGGCGCGTACAGATACGTGAAGAACACGAGGACGTCGTACTGCTGCTGATGGCGCCGCAGGTATTCGATGAGGCCCGGACACCACGGACCCTGCTGCTTCAGCCACTCCATCTCGTCGGCGCGGGTGTGCGGCTGGTTGTAGATCCAGTCCGAGTAGCGGTTGAAGGCCTCGATATCCCGGGTCGTCGCGTTGGCAAACCGGCGGACGGTGACGCCGCGGATCCGGTCGGATCCCTCGGGGTATTCGTTCTTCCACGTCATGATAGTCGCGGGCGCAGGTCGTGAGCACCTCGACGTCGTGCTGGGCCGCGAGCCGTTCGGCCAGCAGCCGGCACAGGTGCTCGGATCCGCCGAGCACCTCCGCGCCGTAGCGCTGGATGACGATCGCGAGTTTCATCCGAGCACCGCGGCCAGGCTGGCGACGATTCGATCGTCGCCGAAGTCGAGCAGCCGGCGGCGCTGGCCGGCGATGACGTCTGCGCGCAGATCGTCGTCGAAGGCGAGCGCGGCGGCAAGCTCGGCGGCGTGCTCGAGGTCCTTCGGGGCGAACTGCACGCCGGCGCCGCCGAGCGTTTCCGGCACCGCCGCTGCGGCGTAGGCGAGAACCGGCACGTCCGCGGCCATCGCCTCGACGAGCGGGGCGCAGAAGCCTTCGTGCTCGCTCATCGAGATGTAGACGGCGGCGCTGCGGTAGTAGATGGCGAGATCCTCGTCGGGGACCGGGCCGGTGAAGACGAAGCGCTCGTCCAGCAGCCGGAACTCGGCCATCAGCGCCCGGATCGTCGAATAATAGCGCGGCACCGCATCGTAACGCCCGACGAAGATGAAGCGGTAATACGCGTCCACGTAGCGCTTGTAGTGCTCGCCGAGCCGGATGTGATCTTCGATCTTCTTGTTCGGCGCAATCCGTCCGACGAACAGGAAGTTGACGAAGTCGTCGTCCAGGAGCCTGTCAAGCGCCGGGCCGGTCGACCGGCCGCGTGACGCGCGACAGGTCGACCGCCAGCGGCAGCACGCCGGTCGGGCGGAAGCCGAGCGCCTCGAGCTCGCGGCGGTTGAACTCGGAGACGCCGAGCGCCAGATCGACGCGCCCGGCCAGCGTCGCCAGTTCCTGGCGAGCGATGACCGCCAGCCGGAACAGGGCCGGATCGTACGGCGCGAAGTACGCAGCGGGCGTGACGTTGTGATACAGCAGCGCCCGGCCCGAGCGGAGCTTCGCGAACGCGTCGGTCATCGGAGAGGGCAGGGCGAAGTGGAAGATCGTGACGTCGCCGGCCCCGGCCCGCGGGTCGCTGAATGGCCGCACCTCGGCCGCCAGATCCTCGTCGATCGTGAGGGCGTAGAGCTCGGAGTCGTGTCCCATGCCGCGGAGCAGATCGCGCAGGCGGCGCGCGCTGTCGCCGATCGCATCGCCGCGGTGCGCGGCCGGCACCCACTGGTTGACGATCATCGCGCCTCGGGCAGCCGCTTGAACGCCGCCGGCCGGAACTTCCGCAGCTCCTCGAGCGCTTCGGCCGCATCGAACTGCTGCCAGAAGTCGAGGCGCCACCCTCGGCAGCGGCGTGCGCGGCCCATGCGAGGATGCGATCGACGAACCCGAGCAGCGTTCCGGCGAAGTCCTTCGCCTGCAGGCGGCGCACCGCGGCGAGCTGTCCCTCGACGATCGCGTCCTGAAGCTGCGGTTCGGACAGGATCGCGTCCATCAGCGCGCGCGACGTGGAGCGGGGTCGTTGTCGTCGAACAGCACGCCGGCGCCGTCCATCGTGCCGGGCACCGCGGTCGCGGCGTAGGCCAGCACCGGCACCTGCTTGTAGAACGCTTCGACGAGCGGCACGCAGAAGCCCTCGTGTTCGCTGGCGCACAGGAACAGGTCGGCGATTTCGTAGTAGGCGACCAGCTCCTCGTTCGAGACGTGCCCGGTGAAGTGCACGTGGGACAGTCCGAGCTCCGCCGACCAGGTGGGTCAGCGCCGCGAGGTAGCGCTCGAACAGGCTGAACACGCCGACGATGAGCAGCCGCGATCGCGGGTTGAAGACGGTGTGATACGCGTGAAAGAAGCGGATCACGTCCTCGATCTTCTTGTTGGCGATCACCCGGCCGACGAACAGGATGTTCGTCCAGTCGTCGTCGAACTGATCGGCGACGAACCGGTTCGGTTCGCGGTCGAGATGCGAGAAGTCCGGGACGACCGGCAGCACGGCGGTGCGCGGAAAGCCGAGCGCTTCGAGATCCTGGCGGTTGAACTCCGAGTCGCCGAGCGCGAGATCGCAGCGGTCGGACGTACGCGTGGAGCTCCCGGCGGCCGCGGAAGCACTGCCGCGCCAGCGTCCGGTGCACGCCGACGAAGTACTCGGGCGGCGTGATGTTGTGATAGATGAGCGCCATCCGATCGGGCAGCGCGAACGCCGTGCGCGACGCCTTCGATCCGATCGAAAAGTGGTGCAGCAGCAGGTTGTCGGGGTGCGCTGGCGTCGACCAGCTCGCGGTAGTCGCGCGTCAGCGGCTCGAGCCGTCCGTTCGGCGGTTTCGACGAAGATGTCGGATTCGTAGCCGGCCGCGCGCAGCACGCGCTGGATGCCGAGCACTTCGTGGCCGATGGCGTCGCCGTAGCCGAGCGTCGCCAGCACCTGATGGACCGCCGGGCGTCCTGCCCTGAGCGCAGTCGACAGGGCTCGCGCGCCACCCGGCCGCTGCGGGCGTGCGGACGAGCGTGGCTGAAATCCGCGCCGGTGCCTGTGACCCTGCGCCGCGCTCCGATCCGAACCGCCGTTGGCGGCGGTGCCGGCGGCCGCGGGGCCGGCGCATGCGGTGCGCTTGACGGGTTCACTCCGGATGACCGGCCCCGACGGCAAGGCAGCGACCACGTCGCTCGCCGGCCGGACGGTCCTGCCGGCGCCTGGCCAACCAGCCGGGCAGCGGTTCGATCCCGGAACCCGCCGGCGCATTCGTCAGCCGCTCGAGCATGTCGAGGTACTTCCGCTCGATCACCGGCCAGTCGTAGTGCTCGCGGAAGAACTGGCGGCCGTTCCGGCCGAGCGTCGCGCTCAGCCAGCGGTTCTGCTCGAGCGCCGCGAGCGTCTCGACGAATTCGGCGCGATTCTCGTAGTAGAGCCCGGCGTTGCTGCGGATGCACTGGCCCTTCAGCACGTCGCACTTCGCGTTGGCCAGGACCGGCCGCCCGAGCGCCCACGCCTCGAGCGCCACCATCGAGAGGCTCTCGAAGTACGACGGCATGACCAGCAGTTCCGCCGCCGCCATCGCGTCGAACTTGTCGCCGTCGTCGAGGAACCCGAGGTGCCGGATCCGCGGATGCTCGCGGAATCGGCAGCAGCGAGTTGCCGATCAGGACCAGCGACAGCGCGGGTCGATCCGTTCGCGGAGGTATTCCTCGAAGAACTCGAACAGCTCCTTGCAGCCCTTGTTCTCGTCGATGCGGCCGACGTAGACCGCGAACGGCCCGCGGACGTTGAACTTCTGCCGGAACCGCGCCCGGCTGCGGGTTCGCCGGCACTTCCGATCCGATGCCGACCACGACCGACGGGCACCTGCTGGTTGCCGGCGACCGCCTGGATCATCGCGCGCTCTTCCGGCGAGTTGTACATGAGGGCGCGGACGCCGCGGAAGAGCGGCCTGGAAGATCGACAGAGCCGATCGCCGCGTCGCGCTCGGCGGTCGGCACGAGGATGGCTCGCGCCGGCCGCCGCGCGAGCGCCGTGGTACGCGTGGTAGTAGCGATAGCTGAAGAAGAGGCAGAAGTCGTAGTCGCGTCGCGTGCTTCGCGATGTAGTCGACGAGCGACGGGCTGGTCGGCCCCTCGGCGTCGAGCCAGTCGAGCTCGTCGGCGAGCGAATGCGGCTGCTCGAACACGCGATCGGATCGCCGGCCGAAGTCGAGCGGGTCGCGCTCGTGCTTGACGCGGAAACGACGGACCGGCACGCCGTTGATCGTCTCCACGCCCGCGGGCAGCTCGTTGCGCCACGTCACGTAGTCGGTGGCGCACGTCGTCAGGACTTCGACCTCGGCGTGCCGGGCGAGATGTTCGGCGATGTAGCGCGCGTGCAGTTCGGCGCCGCCGTTGATCGCCTGGCCGTAGCGCTGAACGACGACCGCGAGCTTCACTGCTGTCGCCGCGTGTCCGGATCGGCCGGCCGAGGTCTCCGGATCCGGGCTCGATTCCGACGGGCATCGCGCGCTCGATGCTCTCGGCGGTCGGCGGCATCGGTCGCCTGATCGCTTCACGTCGCCGGCTTCCGTCAGTCCGCTGCCGGACGTCGCCGGCAGCTGCGGCCCTCCCATGATCGCGGCGGCCAGGCCGCCGCCGCGGCGTCCGCGCCGCCGCCGGCGCCGCCGGCTGCGCTGGCCGGGTCCCTCGGCTGGTTGTCTGCCTGGCTGAGCGGACGCGGCGGCCGGCGCCGGCGGGACTGCCGGCCGGTGCCGCGGCAGCGTTCCGGCGCGGCGGCCGTCTCCGTTCGCCGCTCCTCGGGCGGCCTTGTAGACGACGACGCTCTCGAGCGCACGCGCGCGCCGCTCGTTGAACTCGAGGCGGCTCGTCAGCGACTCGACCCGCATCTTCAGGTTCTTCACCTCGATGCCCAGCCGCGTCGTTTCGATGACCAGGTTGTGCATCACCTCGTAGTGCAGCTGGTCGAGCGCGCCCGGCGCGCCGCTTCGCGCTCGGCGTGTCATCGTGTTCAGCTGCGACTGGATGTGCAGCGCCTGGATCAGCGGGTTCGGGATTGAAGAACAGCTTCAGGATCGGGCTGCAGCAGCCGGCGGATCCAGCGGAGCGGCGCGCGGTGCGATTCGAAGAGCGTCTGGTCCTCGAACGCGTAGTTCGGCAGCTCCGGCGGCGCGTACGTCGGCTGCGCCTTGCCGGAACTGCTCGAGCAGGTCGGATCGGACGCCGCGCGGGTCGAGGAACTTCTCGAGCTTGACCGCCGCCAGCTCGCGGATCTGCTGCTCGGTGTAGTCGACGCCGCGCTTCTCGCGGATGCGCGCGCGGATCTGCTCCATGATCTGCTCGACGTTGACCGAGTCGGAGCGGACGTTGAAATCAGGCATGGTCAGCACAGACGGGCTGATAGATGATCAGCACGACCGCGACGACCCACAGCGATCACGCAGCGAGCAGCGGGCGATCGTTGAGCAGCAGGTCGGCCGGGCTGCCGCCGCCCTCGCGCTGATGCACGAGGTACAGGTAGCGGAAGATCCCGTACAAGGGAAACGGAATCGTCAAGCCCGAGCCAGTCGGTGCCGAACTTCTGCTGCGGTCTCCGGGCTGATCGTGTAGAAGATGTACGCGATCAGCGTCGACGCGGTGACGACGGCGATCATCTGATCGAGCAGGTACGGGCTGTACTCGCCGAGGATCGGCCGATGGCTGGCGGCGCCGTCGGCCAGCAGCACGAGCTCGTGCCGCCGCTTCGCCAGCGCGATGAACAGCGCCAGCAGGATCGTGCAGACGAGCAGCCAGTGGCTGATGACGACGTCGATCGCGACCGCGCCGGCCGACGGCGCGCAGCACGAAGCCGATGCGCGAGCGTCAGCACGTCGATGATGACGATGTGCTTCAGCGGCCCGGAGTACAGCGCCTGCAGCGCGAGGTACGCCAGCGGCGACCAGCCCGAAGCGTCCAGCTCAGCGCGAACGCCGCGGCGAGCGAGCGCCGCGCCGAGCACCAGCCGCGGCGGTGACGGCGACCGGCACCGGCAGCGTCGCCCGAGGCGATCGGCCGCCGCCGCTTGAGCGGATGCTGCCGATCGGTCTCGCGGTCGGCGATGTCGTTGACCAGATAGACGACGCCCGACAGCGCGCAGAAGATCGCGAAGGCCGCGACCGCCGCGAGCGACCGGCCGTCGGCGTCGAACAGCTGCTCGGCGAACAGCAGCGCCGGCGAAGACCAGCAGGTTCTTGGTCCACTGGGCGGGCCGCAGCGAGATGAGCAGGTTGAGCGCGAGGGATCGACGATCCGACGCCTCGAGGTGGCTCATCGAGGCATCGGGCACCGCCAGGTTGGAAGAATTGCTGCGCGCCATCTAGCGCGGGACGGCGGACTAGACCTTGGCCGATGCCGAGAAGCTCCGGACCGCGTCGTTCTCCGACTCGAAGGTCTCGAACACGGTCAGCAGCTTCGTGATCGACAGCAGGTCGGTGATCCGCTTGGTCAGGTTCAGCAGCTTGAGGCTGCCGCCCTGGCGGCTGACCGTCGTGTAGGTCCGCACGATTTCGCCGAGGCCCGGCGCTGTCGATGTACGGCACCTCGGCGAGGTTCAGCACAATCTTCTTGTGGCCCTGATTGACGAGGCTGTTGACCTTGTCCTTCAGCAGCTCGTCGCCCTCGCCCAGCGTGATTCGACCCTTCAGGTCCAGCACCACCACATCGCCGACCGCCCGTTCCTCGATCTGCATGGAAAACGCTCCCGGATGATGCGAATGTGAGCTTATAGCACACGCCGCCCGCCACAATATCATGGGCTGCGGCGCGGCCGCTGCCGCATTGCGGCGAGCTCCGCTCGGCATCGCCGGGCGAAGTCGAGGCGGCCGACGGCCGCCGATCGTTAGTCCGAAGGAACGCGCGAGGAGTTAGACGCCGCCGGCCCCGGCGAACTTCCGGGACTGGAAGCACTCCTTGCAGAAGACCGGACGCCCCTGCGTCGGCTTGAACGGCACCGTCGTTTCCTTGCCGCAGGCCGAGCACGTGGTGACGGTTTCGACCCGTTCGCGCGCGACACGGCGCCCGCCGGGCGGCTGGCCCGCTTGCCCTTGCAGGCCTTGCACCGCTTCGGTTCGTTCTTGAAGTTCTTGTCGGCGAAGAACTGCTGTTCTCCCGCCGTCCAGACGAACTCCGCGCCGCAGTCCACGCACCTGAGGATCCTGTCTTGGAACTCCATCGGTCGCTACCTCGTCGGGGTCGGGTCGTCTACTCCAGCTCGCGCCGGAGCTTCTTTCGGTTCCGCTTGCGCGCCAGCGCCTGCTTCGCCCGCCGCTTGTCGCCAGGCTTCAAGTAGAAGGAGTGCTTCTTGATGTCCTTGATGATGTCTTCCTGCTGCACCTTCCGCTTGAACCGGCGGAGCGCGCTCTCAATCGATTCGCCCTCCTGGATCTTCACTTCAGCCACGAACAATCACACCCCTTTCGCGGGTGGCATCGCATCAAATGGTACAATCACAAATATGCTAGGCTATCACAGGTAAACGCGGATTCTAGGCGCAAACCCAGTCAAGGTCAACGAAATAGTCCCCGCCCCGGTTCGGCCCCGTGCAGACCGATCTTCGCCTCTAAGTCGTTCACACGATGAGAGTTCTGGTTGTCGGAGCGGCGCGCGCGAGCACGCGCTCGTCGCCCGGCTTGCTGCCGATCGCGACGTCGGCGAGATCGTCTGTGCGCCCGGAAATCCGGGCATTGCGCGATTGCCCGTACTGCGTTCGCGCGGACCTGTCCCGACCCGGATGAGCTCGTCGACGCTCGCCGAGCGCGAGCAGATCGACTTCACCGTCGTCGGTCCCGAGCTGCCGCTGAGCCTCGGGCTTGCCGATCGCTTCGCCAGCCGAGGGCCGGCTGGTCTTCGGCCCGACCGCGGCGGCCGCGCGCCTCGAATCGAGCAAGGCGTTCGCGAAGGCGTTCATGGCGCGCCACGGCGTGCCGACGGCGCGATTCCGAACGTTGTCGACTCTGCGGCTGCGGCGACGTCGACGCTGTGCGCTCGGGCGAAGTTCGGATTTCCGGTGGTGCTGAAGGCCGACGGCCTCGCGGCCGGCAAGGGCGTCGTGATCGCGGCGGACTCGACCGAGGCCGAAGCGGCGGTCGCACGCGGCGATGGACGACGCCGGTTCGGCGCTGCCGGCGCTGCGCTCGTGATCGAAGAGTGCCTGACCGGCCCGGAAGTCTCGTTCTTCGTGGTCAGCGACGGCGCGCGCGCGCGTGTCCGATCGGCACGGCGCAGGATCACAAGCGGATCTTCGACGACGATCGCGGACCGAACACCGGCGGCATGGGCGCGTTCGCGCCGAGCCCGCTCGTCGACGACGCGCTGCACGACGCGCGTCATGCGCGAGATCGTCGAGCCGGTGATCGCCGGGATGGCCGCCGAGGGCCATCCATTTCGCGGCTTCCTGTACGTCGGGCTTGATGCTGACGGCCGCCGGACCGAAGGTGATCGAGTTCAACGTGCGGCTGGGCGATCCGGAGGCGCAGGTGATCCTGCCGCTGATCGACGAGCCGCTGCTGCCGCTTCTCGTGGCCGGCGCGGCGGGCACGCTGCGACAGGCGATCGTGCCGGCTCGTCGGCCGAAGCGCTCGTCGGCGTCGTGCTCGCGTCGCGCGGCTATCCCGAGTCGTCCGAATCGGGCCGCGCCGATCGACGGGCATCGACCGACGCCGAAGCGATTCCCGGCGTGTCGGTCTACCACGCCGGCACGGCGCATGCGCGACGGCCAGCTCGTGACCGCCGGCGGCCGAGTGCTGACCGTCGTCGGCCGCGGCGCGCGACTTCGCCGAGGCGATCGCGCGCGCGTACGCCGGCGTCGCGCAGATCTCGTTCGACGGGATGCAGTATCGTCGGCGACATCGGGACGAAAGGCGCTGCATGCGAACGTACTGAGATGCGTCGATGAAGTACTCCGTCATCACCTTCGGCTGCCGCGTCAACCAGGCCGACTCGCTCGGCTTCGAGGAGGAGCTCTCGCGCGCGGGCGCGGCGGCCGCGTCGCCCGAGGAAGCCGATCTGGTCGTCGTCAACACCTGCTCGGTGACCGCGACCGCCGATCAGGGCGCGCGCCAGACGATCCGGCGCATCGCGCGCGCCAATCCCGACGCCCGGATCGTCGTCACCGGCTGCTACGCGACGCGGCGCCCGGCCGAGGTGGCGCGCTGCCGAACGTCGTTCGCGTCGTTCCGAACGACGACAAGCCGCGATTGGTCCCGCAGTTGGTCCCTCCGGCGATCAAGGACGATTCTCGACCGCCGAGCGGTTCGGCGACGGCGACGGAAGCTGCGGCGCCGCGATCGAGCCAGGCGTCGCCGGCCGGACGGCGTTCACGCTGCGCGTGCAGACCGGGTGCGCCGAGCCGTGCTCGTACTGCATCATCCCGTCGACGCGCGGGCGGCCGCGGAGCGTGCCGCTCGACGACGTGCTGCGCGAGGTCGCGCGGGTCGCCGCGGCCGGCTTCAAGGAGATCGCGCTGACCGGCGTGCACCTGGGATCGTACGGCCGCGATCTCGACGCCGCGTTCATCGCTGTTCGAGCTGCTGCGTCGGCGCTTGTCGCCGTCGTCCGCAGGCCGACGTGCTGTTCCGCGATCAGCTCGCTCGAGCCGATGGACTGTTCCCGCGAGATCGTCGATCTGGTCGCCGCGTCACGACTGCTTCGCGCCGCACTTCCATCTGCCGCTGCAGCATGCGAGCGACCGCGTGCTCGCCGCGATGCGCCGCCCGTACACGATCGCGCAGTACTGCCGGCGCTGGTCGACGGCATCCGCGCGCGCATTCCCGCACGCCTCGATCGGCTCCGACGTCATCGTCGGCTTTCCCGGCGAGACCGACGACGACTTCGAGCAGCTCGCGTCGTATCTCGAGGGCTCGCCGCTGACGCACGTGCACGTGTTTCCCTATTCGGATCGACCGGGGACGCGCGGCGTCCGCGATGGCGCGGCAAGGTGCCGGGCGCGATCGTCCGCGAGCGGGCGCGGCGCGTCCGCGAGATCTCGGCAGCGGCTGACGGCGCGATTCCGCGCACTCGCAGGTCGGGACCGTCCACCGCGGCCTGACGCTCGAGGACGGATCGCTGGTCGTGACCGGCAACTACCTGAAGCTGAGGATTCCGCAGGCCGGCGCCGCAACGAGTGGGTGCGCGTGCGGGTGACGTCAGATCATGACGGCGAGCTGCTGCGCCGGCTGACTTCTTCTGGCCTTCGACGATCAGCTGGCCGCAGGCGGCGCGGATGTCGCGGCCGCGGCTCTTGCGCACCGAGACGGTCACGCCACGTTCGGCGAGAATCTTCGCGAAGCGATCGACCGCCGCGTCCGACGGCCGCTCGAACGGAATCCCGGCGGCGGCGTTCAGCGGGATCAGGTTGACCTTCGACTTCACGCCGGCCAGCAGCTTCGCGAGCCGCGCGCGTCTTCGGGCGAGTCGTTGACGCCGGCGAGCAGCACGTACTCGAACGTGATGCGGCTGCGGCGCTTCAGCGGGAACCGCTTGCACGCCTCGATGATGTCGGCGACGCCGTATTTCCTGTTGATCGGCACCAGCTCGCCGCGCTGCAGGTCGGTCGGCGCGTGCAGCGAGATCGCGAGGTTCGGCATGACCGGCTCGCGCGCCAGCCGCTCGAGCGCCGGCAGCAGGCCGACCGTCGACAGCGTGACCCGGCGCGGCGGCAGCGCGAAGCCGTGCTCGTCGGCCAGGATCCGCAGCGCCTTCATCGTCTCGTCGTAGTTGTGCAGCGGTTCGCCCATCCCCATCAGCACGATGTTGAACGCGCGTGTCGCGCATGTCGAGCGCGTCGGCGAGCACCCGCACCTGGCCGACGATCTCGCCCGCCGTCAGGTTGCGCACGAGCCCCATCTTGCCGGTGAGGCAGAACGCGCACGCCATCGCGCAGCCGACCTGCGTCGAGATGCAGAAGGTCATCGCCGGCGTGTCGGGGATGAAGACCGATTCGATCTGGCGGCCGTCGGCGAGCCGCAGCAGGAACTTCTCGGTGCCGTCGACCGAGCGCTCGCGTGCGACGATCGTCAGGCGTCGTCAGCGTGAAGCTCGGCAGCCGAGCGAGTGCCCGCAGCTCGCGCGGCAGGTCGGTCATCGCCTGCGAGGTCGGTGACGCCGTGGCGGTAGATCCAGCCGAAGATCTGGCGGGCGCGGAAGCGCTGCGTGTCCGCGCTCGTCGAGCGCCGCCTCGAGGCCGAGGCGTTCGAGCTCGGCGAGGTCGGGGGATCGGCGGCACGGTATCTCTCACCTTCAAGACTTGCCGGTCGACATCTTACCACTGTGACCGTGCTCCAGCGAGCCATGTTATAGTGTGCATTCGAGCTGTGTAATTCCTTCTCGCTCAATGCTTTGCGGCACGTCCGGCCGCTGACCCGTTCCGCTGCGAGCGTCACCTTGTCGAATTCACCGATCGTCCGAGACGTTCTCGATAACGGGCTTCGCATCCTCACCGAGCGGATGACGCAGGTCCGCTCGATCAGCATCGGGGTCTGGCTGACCCGCGGCTCGCGGCACGAAACGGCCGAGCGCGGCGGCATCGCTCATTTCGTCGAGCACATGCTCTTCAAGGGCACGGCGACGCGCAGCGGCCGAGGACATCGCCCAGGCGATCGATTCGATCGGCGGCCAGCTCGACGCGTTCACCGCCAAGGAATACGCCAGCTACTACATCAAGGTGCTCGACGAGCACCTGCCGCTGGCGCTCGACATCCTCTCCGACATCGTCCTGCAACCCGGCGTTCAGCCCGGACGGACATCGAGCGCGAGAAGAAGGTCGTCGTCGAAGAGATCAAGATGGTCGAGGACACGCCCGACGATCTGGTCCACGAGCTCTTCACGCAGGGGTTCTGGGAGAACCATCCGCTCGGCCGGCCGATTCTCGGCACGCGCGAGACCGTCGAGTCGTTCAATGCCGACGCTGCTGCGCGACTACTTCGTCAACGCCTACACGCCGCGCAACCTGATCGTCTCGGCGGTCGGCAATCTCGAGCACGACCGCGTCCGCGACCTCGTGGCCGAGAAGTTCGGCAGCGCTCACGGCGGTTGGCGAGCCGTTCAGCGAGCAGGCGCCGACGGTCGTGCCGAAGATCCTGATCCGCAACAAGGAGCTCGAGCAGAGCCACCTGTGCCTCGGCGCGAGCAGCTATCCGCAGAACCACGACGACCGCTACTCGAGCTACGTGCTGAACACGCTGCTCGGCGGCTCGATGAGCTCGCGGCTGTTTCAGAACGTGCGCGAGAAGCGCGGCCTGGCCTACGCGGTGTTCAGCGGCCTGAGCGCCTATCGCGATGCCGGCTCGTTCACGATCTACGCCGGCTGCGCGAACGAAGCGGTCGGCGAGGTGATCGATCTGGTCGTCGAGGAGCTGCGCGGCGTCAAGCAGGCCGCCGTGCCGGCGGCCGAGCTGCAGCGCGCGAAGGATCACCTGAAGGGCAGCCTGATGCTGAGCCTCGAGAACACGGCCAGCCGCATGTCGCACCTGGCCCGGCAGGAGATCTACTTCGATCGGCAGTTCGGCCTGGACGAAACGCTGCAGGGCATCGAGCGCGTGACGCGCCGCCGATGTGCAGCGGGTGGCCGCCGATCTGTTTCGCGAACGGCTCGCTGGCGGCGACGGTGCTCGGCAACGTGAACGGCCTGCAGATGCCGCGCGAGCGGCTCGATCTGGCTTAGGAAGGTTCCCGACGCCGATTCAATGATTGCCCGCTACACCCACCCGGAGATGGGCCGCATCTGGAGCGACCAGCGCCGCTACGAGACCTGGCTGCTCGTCGAGACCGCCGCCGCCGAAGCGATGGCGGCCGCCGGCATCGTCCCGGCCGAGGCGGCGCGCGACATCCGCGAGCGCGGCGCCTTCGACATCGCCCGCATCGAGGAAATCGAGCAGGTCACCCAGCACGACGTCATCGCCTTCACGACGGCGGTCGCCGAGAACGTCGGTCCGTCCGCGCGCTGGCTGCACTTCGGGATGACCTCGTCGGACGTCATCGACACGGCGCAGGCGCTGCAGATGCGCGAGGCGTGCGACCTGATCCTGCGGCGATCTCGACGGCCCTCGCCGACGCGATCCGCGACCGCGCGTTCGAGCATCGGCGCACGCCGATGATCGGCCGCACGCACGGCGTCCACGCCGAGCCGATGACGTTCGGCCTGAAGCTGGCGCTCTGGTACGCGGAGGTCGGCCGCGACATCGAGCGCGTGCAGTCGCGCCGCGGACGTCGATCAGCGTCGGCAAGCTGTCCGGCGCCGTCGGCACCTTCGCGCACCTGCCGCCGGCGATCGAAGCCGACGTCTGCCGGCGCCTCGGCCTCGAGCCCGCCCCGGTCGCGTCGCAGGTGATCCAGCGCGATCGCCACGCCGAGCTGCTGGCGGCGCTGGCGATCACCGCCGCGTCGCTCGAGAAGTTCGCGCTCGAGATCCGCGGCCTGCAGAAGACCGAAATCGGCGAGGTCGAGGAGCCGTTCGCCAAGGGCCAGAAGGGCTCGTCGGCGATGCCGCACAAGCGCAATCCGATCGGCTGCGAGCAGATCGTCGGCCTGGCGCGGCTGCTGCGCGCCAACGCCATGCGGCGTTCGAGAACATCGCGCTCTGGCACGAGCGCGACATCTCGCATTCGTCGGTCGAGCGCGTGATTCTGCCCGACAGCTTCATCGCCCTCGATCACATGCTGCGCCGCTTCACGCGCATCGTGACGGGCATGGTCGTCTACCCCGATCGGATGCGCGAGAACCTGGAGCGGTCGCGCGGCGTCGTCTTTTCCGGCACGGTGCTGCTCGAGCTCGCCAGGCAAGGGCGTGTCGCGCGAGCAGGCCTACGAATGGGTGCAGCGCAACGCGATGCGGTCGTTCGCCGAGCAGCGCGACTTCAAGGCGCTGCTGCTCGCCGATGCCGACGTCACGCAGGTGCTCGACCGCGGCGGAGATCGAGCGCGCGTTCGATCTCGACGAGCAGTTCCGGCACGTCGACCACGTCTTCGATCGGGTCTTTCAGGACGCTCCAGTGAGGGTGTGACATGCGCGCGCGCGTCTTCGTGACGCTGAAGCCATCGGTGTTCGATCCGCAGGGCCGGACCATCGCCGACGCGCTGCATTCGCTCGGCTACGGCGGCGTCGAGGACGTGCGGCAGGGCAAGTACTTCGAGCTCGACCTGGCGACGACCGAAGCGGCGCAGGCGAAGGCGCTCGCGGCGGAAGTCGCCGACAAGCTGCTGGCGAATCCGGTGATCGAGAGCTACCGGATCGAAGTCGAGTAGCAACCGCAGAGGGTCAACGCTGTGAAATTCGCGATCATCGTCTTTCCCGGCTCCAACTGCGATCAGGACGCGTATCACGCGGCGACGCGATGTCGCTCGGCCAGTCGGCCGAGCTACATCTGGCACAAGGACACCGATCTGAAGGGCGCCGACGTCGTCATTCTGCCCGGCGGGTTCGCGCACGGCGACTACCTGCGGACCGGCGCGATGGCGCGCTTCTCGCCGATCATGCGCGAGGTCGAGGCGTTCGCCGACGCGCGGCGGCCCGGTGCTCGGCATCTGCAACGGCTTTCAGATTCTGCTCGAAGCCGGGCTGCTGCCGGGCGCGATGCTGCGCAACCGCGGGCTGAAGTACCGCTGCGAGCACGTCCACGTCCGCGTCGAGCAGACCGACACGCCGTTCACGGCGCAGTGCCGCCGCGGCCAGGTGCTGCGGATTCCGATCGCCCACGGCGAAGGGAACTACTTCGCGCGAGCCCGAGGTCATCGCGAGACTCGAAGCGAACCGGCAGGTGGTGTTCCGCTACACGACCGCCGCGGGCGAGGTCTCCGACGACGCGCGAACCCGAACGGATCGGCCGCACGCGATCGCCGGCCTCTGCAACGAGGCGCGGAACGTCGTCGGCATGATGCCGCATCCGGAGCGCGCGTGCGAGCCGCTCGCTCGGCAGCGGCGACGGGATGGCGCTGTTCGAATCGGTGGTGCATTCGCTCAAGACCGGTGCGCTGGTCGCGCGCGCATGATCGATTCCGCAGTGCTCGAACGCCACGGGCTGAAGCCCGACGAGTACGAGCGCATCGTCGCGTTCCTCGGCCGCGAGCCGAACCTGACCGAGCTCGGCATCTTCTCGGTGATGTGGTCCGAGCACTGCAGCTACAAGAGCTCGCGCGTTCACCTGCGGACGCTGCCGACCGAAGGCCCGCAGGTGCTGCAGGGGCCGGGCGAGAACGCCGGCGCGGTCGACATCGGCGAAGGGCTGGCGGCCGTCTTCAAGATCGAATCGCACAACCATCCGTCGTTCATCGAGCCGTACCAGGGCGCGGCGACCGGCGTCGGCGGCATCATCCGCGACATCTTCACGATGGGCGCGCGGCCGATCGCGCTGATGAACTCGCTGCGGTTCGGATCGCTCGACGCGCCCGGGCACGCGCCGTCTGCTCGAAGGCGTCGTCGCCGGCATCGCCGGCTACGGCAACAGCATCGGCATTCCGACCGTCGGCGGCGAGATTGCCTTCGAGCCGTGCTACGCCGGCAATCCGCTGGTCAACGTGTTCTGCCTCGGCATCGCCAAGGCGTCCGACATCATCAAGGGCGTCGCGTCGGGCGTCGGCAACGCCGTCTACTACGTCGGCGCCAAGACCGGCCGCGACGGCATCCACGGCGCGACGATGGCGTCGGCCGAGTTCGACGAGAAGTCGGCCGAGAAGCGGCCGGCCGTCCAGGTCGGCGATCCGTTCATGGAGAAGCTGCTGCTCGAGGCGTGCCTCGAGGTGATGCAGACCGACGCGCTCGTCGGCATCCAGGACATGGGCGCCGCCGGCCTGACCTGCTCGACGACCGAGATGGGATCGCGCGGCGGCGCCGGCATCGAGATCGACGTGGCGCTCGTGCCGCAGCGCGAGACCGGCATGACGCCGTACGAGATCATGCTGTCGGAGTCGCAGGAGCGCATGCTGCTCGTCGTCAAGCGCGGCCGCGAAGCGGAAGTCGAGCGGATCTTCGAGAAGTGGGATCTGCACGCCGTGCACATCGGCGAGGTGACTGCCGACGGCCTGCTGCGCGTGAAGGATCGCGGCACGGTCGTCGCCGAGATCCCGAACCGCGCGCTGACCGACGAAGCGCCGGTCTACCGGCGGCCGATGGAAGTGCCTGCCTATCTTGCCGAGGTGCAGCGCCTCGATCTCGACGCGCTTGCCGTCCGCCTCGACGCGAACGACGCGCTGCGTGCAGTCGCCGGCTCGCCGACGATCGCGAGCAAGCAGTGGGCGTATACGCAGTACGACCACATGGTGCAGACCAACACCATCAACCTGCCGGGTCTCGGCGCCGGCGTCGTCCGGATCAAGGGAACCGATCGCGCGCTGGCGATGTCGGTCGACGGCAACGGCCGCTACTGCTATCTCGATCCGCGGCGCGGCGCGATGCTGGCCGTCGCCGAAGCGGCGCGCAACGTCGCCTGCGCCGGCGCGCGGCCGCTCGGCGCGACCAACTGCCTGAACTTCGGCAACCCCGAGCGGCCGGCGATCATGTGGCAGTTCGCGCAGGCGGTCGAAGGGATCGGCGAGGCGTGCCGGGCGCTGGGCGTCCCGATCACGGGCGGGAACGTCAGCCTCTACAACGAAACCGACGGCAAGGCGATCTATCCGACGCCGGTCATCGGCGTGGTCGGGCTGCTCGAGCACGCCGATCGCGTGCTCAGCGGCCGGTTCCAGCGATCCGGCGACGTCATCATCCTGCTGGGCGAGGGCCGGGGCGAGCTCGGCGGCAGCGAGTACTCTGAAGGTGGTTCACGATCGGGTAGGCGGCGTTCCGCCGCGCTCGATCTCGAGGCGGAGCGAGCGCTGCAGGAGCTGCTCGTCGCGCTCGCGGCCGAGCGGCTGATTCGATCGGCGCACGATTGTTCCGATGGCGGCCTTGCGGTGACGCTCGCCGAGTGCTGTTTCGGATCGGACGGCCTCGGCGCCGAGGTGTCGATCGGCGCCGTTTCGGTCGCGCGCGATCCGCGTCTCAATCAGGCGGCGGCGCTGTTCGGCGAATCGGCCTCGCGCGTGATCGTGTCGGCGTCGCCCGAGAACGTGGCGGACGTCCTCGCTCGAGCGGCCGCCGCGCGCGTGCCGGCGCAGGCGATCGGCCAGACCGGCGGACACCAGCTGCGAATCGCGGTGGGCGGCGAGTTGGCGATCGACGTTCCGGTCGACGAGCCGAGCGGATCTGGTCGTCGGCGATCGAGACGGTATTTCATCCGAAGGGTCGCATGATGCTTGACAAGTTCAAGGACGAGTGCGGCGTCTTCGGCATCTTCGGCCATCCCGAAGCGGCCAACATGACCTACCTCGGCCTGTACGCGCTGCAGCACCGCGGGCAGGAGAGCGCCGGCATCGCCGCGGCCGACCGCCAGCAGGTCCGCGTCTCACGCGCGATGGGCTACGTCGCCGACACCTTCGACAGCGACGAGCTGTCGCAGCTGCCCGGCCCGCTCGCGATCGGCCACGTCCGCTACTCGACCGCCGGCGAGAGCAAGCTCTCGAACGCGCAGCCGATCCTGATCGACTGCGCCCACGGCCAGATTGCCATCTGCCACAACGGCAACCTGGTGAACGCCGGCGAGCTGCGCGACGAGCTCGTCGGTCAGGGCTCGATCTTCCAGTCCAGCAGCGACACCGAGGTGGTGCTGCACCTCTACGCCCGCTCGAAGGCGACCTCGGTCGAGGACGCGATCGTCGAGTCGGTTTCGCAGGTGCAGGGCGCGTTTTCGTTCCTGATGCTGACCAAGGATCGGCTGATCGCCGTGCGCGATCCGCACGGGTTCCGGCCGCTCGCGCTCGGCCGCCTCGGCGACGCGTCCGTCGTCTGCTCGGAAACCTGCGCGATGGATCTGATCGGCGCGACCTACGTGCGCGACGTCGAGCCGGGCGAAGTGCTCGTCGATCAGCGCTGAGGGCCTCCGGTCGATCAAGCCGTTTCCGCCGGCGCCGCTGGCGCACTGCGTCTTCGAGCACGTCTACTTCGCGCGGCCCGACAGCTACGTGTTCGGCAAGAGCGTGAACGAAGTGCGGACCAACCTCGGCCGCATCCTCGCGCGCGAGCAGCGCGTCGACGCCGACGTCGTCGTGCCGGTTCCCGACTCGGGCGTCTGCGCGGCGATGGGCTTTGCCGACGAGGCGGGCATCCCGCTGCGGATGGGGCTGATCCGCAATCATTACGTCGGCCGCACGTTCATCCAGCCGCAGTCGTCGATCCGCCATTTCGGCGTCAAGGTCAAGCTGAACCCGGTCCGCAGCATCCTCGAGGGCAAGCGCGTCGTGCTCGTGGACGACTCGATCGTGCGCGGCACGACCAGCCGCAAGATCGTGAAGATGGTGCGCGCGGCCGGCGCGAAGGAAGTGCACGTTCGCATCAGCTGTCCGCCGACGATCTCGCCGTGCTTCTACGGCGTCGACACGCCGAGCCGTTCCGAGCTGATCGCCGCGACGCACACGATCGACGAGATCCGGGATTTCCTCGAGGCCGACAGCGTCGGCTATCTGAGCCTCGAGGGCCTGATGACCGCCGTCGGCGACGGGAATCGAAGCTACTGCACGTCGTGCTACACCGGCCACTACCCGGTGGAATTTCCGCGGGACGAGAAATCGTACCTGCAGCTCGCGCTGAAGCTGGACGACAAGACGCCGGTCGGATAGAGCATGCACGCGCCTCTGCGCCTCTAGCGGCCTCTGCATCCTTGTGCTTCCTCTGCGTCCTCGGTGCTCGCGGGCGAGCGCGCTGCAGGCGCCAGGAACCCGCCGCGCCGCAGGCGGTCGCTCCGGCGCAGCTGCAGGCCGCGATCGACAAGCTCGGCGATCTCGACTACGACACGCGGACCAACGCGTCGCGCACGGTTCGCCGGACGGCGGCCGCGCAGGCCGTGCCGGCGCTGCTGCAGGCCGTTGCCGAACATCGCGACGGCTACGTGCGGTATCGCGCGCTCGTGCTGCTCACCGGCTTCAACGATCCGCGCACGAACGACGCGATGCGCGAGTCGCTGACCAGCCCGAACGATCGCCTGCGCACCGTCGCCTACAGCTTCTTCGAGCACAATCCCGATCGCGTGATGCTGCCCGAGCTGCTGGCCGCGCTCGACAAGGAGCAGGCCGAGTTCGTCCGGCCCGCGCTGGTCCGCGCGCTGGCGGCTGCCGGCGACGATCCGCGCGTTCAGAGCGTCCTGGTCCGCGAAGTGGGCCGCGGCGAGGACTTCTTCCGGAGCGCCGTCATCGAGGCGCTCGGCGACTACAAGGCGAGCTACGCCTTCGACGCGCTGGCCAAGGTCGCCAAGCTCGAAGGGCCGCTGCAGGACGATGCGGCGCTGGCGCTCGGCAAGATCGGCGACAAGCGCGCGCTCGAGATGCTGGCCGGCCTGCAGCGCACGGCGCCGCGCGCGACGCAGCCGTCGATCGCCGCCGCGATCTGCCTGCTCGGCGTCAACTGCGAGTCGCACGAGAACTATCTGGTCGAGACGCTGAAGTTCGCCGACACGAATCCTGGGTTTCAGGAACTGCTGCGCGGCGCGGCGGGCGGCCTGGGCGCGCTCGGCGTGTCGGGCAGGGCGAGCGCCGCGGCGACGCTGTTCGAGGTCGGCATTCCGTCGCGCGATCCGACGCGCGCGCCTGTCGCGCTGGCGCTCGCGACCGTCGCGCTGCGCAATACGCCGCTGATGCTGACGATCCTCGAGAAGCACCCGACGCGCGCCGCAGCGCTCGCGCTGCTGGCGGAAGGCTTCGACATGCTCGAGGAGGATCTCGACAAGGAGCGGTTCTTCGCGCTCGTCCGGCGGACCTACTGGGAATCGCCTGAGGGTTCGCACGACGCGGGACCTGATGCAGACGCTCATCGGCAAGCTGGACTTCTGATGGACTATCGCCAGTCAGGCGTCGACATCGATGCCGGCAACGAGACCGTCCGCCGCATCAAGTCGCTCGCCAGAGCCACGTTCACGCCTGGCGTCCTGTCGGAGATCGGTTCGTTCGGCGGCCTGTTCCAGCTGGACCGGGCGGCCTACGAGGCACCGGTGCTCGTCTCGAGCGCCGACGGCGTCGGGCACGAAGCTGAAAGTGGCGTTCATGACCGGCCGGCACGACACGATCGGCGCCGATCTGTCAATCACTGCGTCAACGACATCCTCGTCCAGGGCGCACGGCCGCTGTTCTTTCTCGACTACCTGGCGACCGGGCGGCTGTCGCCGGATGTCGCCGAGCAGGTGGTCGCCGGGATGGCCCGCGCCTGCCGCGAGAACGGCTGCGCGCTCATCGGCGGCGAGACCGCCGAGATGCCGGGGTTCTACGCCGACGGCGAGTACGACATCGCCGGCTTCATCGTCGGCGTGGTCGAGCGAAGCCGCATCATCGATGGCCGGCGGATCGCGCCGGGCGACGTGTTGATCGGCTTGCCTTCGTCAGGGCTTCACACCAACGGCTACTCGCTGGCCCGGCGCGTGTTCTTCGAGGTCTGCGGCTGGACGCCGTCACGACATCGTGCCGGAGCTGGGCCAATCGCTCGGCGACGCGCTGCTGGCCCCGCATCGTTCGTACCTGCGCCGTTCGTCCGCTGCTCGACGCGGGCCTGGTCAAGGGCATGGCGCACATCACCGGCGGCGGCATCACCGAGAACCTGCCGCGGGTATTGCCGCCCGGGTGCGGCGCGCAGGTCGACCGGGGTGCCTGGGAAGTCCCCGCCGTGTTTCAGCTTCTGCGCTCCCGGGGCCGAATCCCGGACGACGAGATGTTCCGCGCGTTCAACATGGGCATCGGGCTGATCGTCGTGTGCGCCGCGGCGGATCGGGATCGCGCGCTGAGCCTGCTCGCTCAGGGCGGCGAATCCGGCGCTGCCTGCATCGGCCGGATCGTTCCCGGCGACGCGACGTTCGCTACTTGCCGTGAACCGTCGCCTGGCAGTCCTGATCTCGGGACGCGGATCGAATCTTCAGTCGATCATCGACGCGATTGGCACCGGGTCGCTCGACGCCACGATCGCCGTCGTCGTCTCGAACCGCTCGGACGCGGCCGGCCTGCTGCGCGCGCGGGAAGCGGGGATCGAAGCGCTGTGCCTCGATCCGCGCGACTATCCCGATCGGACGGCGTACGACCGCGCGATCGTCGACGTCCTGAAGGCGCGGAACGTCGGGCTCGTCTGCCTGGCGGGCTTCATGCGGCTGGTCGGCGCCCCGCTGCTCGAGGCGTTTCCCAACGCGATCCTCAACATCCATCCGTCGCTGTTGCCCGCGTTTCCGGGCCTCGACGCGCAGGTCCAGGCGCTGAGCACGGCGTCAAGGTGACCGGCGCGACCGTGCATCTCGTGACCGCGGAGCTCGACGGCGGCCCGATCGTGGTGCAGTCGGCGGTTCCGGTGCTCGACGACGACACCCTCGACACGCTGGCGGCGCGGATCCTCGTCGAAGAGCACAGCTGTATCCCGAGGCGATTCGAACGGTGCTTGATGGCGGATGGCGAGTTGAAGGCGACGGTCGCTTCCGATGCTTCAGCCGACGTGCCGGGGAAGGTTCTCCGAGCGAAGCGTCAGCAGCGCGACCTCCGGCGGGCAGTTGAGGCGGACCGGCACGTAGACCGTCCCGACGCCGCGGCTGACGAACAGCGTCGTTCGCCCGCTCCGCGCGAGTCCCGCAACGACTGGAAACTTCCGCGCGGCGACCGCGCCGGCGCCAGGCAGCACGACCTGGCCGCCGTGCGTGTGGCCCGACAGCACGAGCGGAACGTCGAGCGCCGCCGCCTCGGTCAGTCGACGCGGATCGTGCGCCAGCAGGACGACCGGATCCTTCGCACCCTTGATCAGCGCGGCGATGTCGCCCTGGCGCTTCGTCCAGAAGCGGATGCCGACCAGCTCGATGGCCGCTGTTCCGATCGTCAGGCGCGTCCTCGCGTCGCTCAGCACCTGCACCTGCTGCTTCGCGAGGGCGGCGGGCATGTCGTGGTCGTCGTCATGGTTGCCGAGGATGGCGAAGACGCCGTGCGGCGCCGACAGCCCGCTGAGCGCTTCGGCCGCGGCGCCGACGTACTGCCGGTCGCCCCACGTGACGTAGTCGCCGCCGAGCACGATCAGGTCCGGCCGTGCCGACATCGTCAGGGCGACGGCGGCGGCAACATCGTCGGCGCTCACCCAGCGGCTGCGGTGCACGTCGGTGATGAGGCCGATGCGCAGCCCTGAGAGCGCCGCCGGCAGGCCGCTCACCGGCACGTCGACGGTCGACAACTGCAGCGCTTCGCGCTCGTAGAAGAACCCGTACGCAGCGCCGCCCGTGACTGCGCCGATGCCGGCGCAGCGAGCGCCTTCAGCGCGGTGCGGCGGCTGATCGTCCCTCGACTGTGCTCGGGACGACCCAGAGCCTGTCGAAGGGTCGCCATCGAAGATATAGTAAACGTTCTGCCGTTCGTCGTTCGCCGTTCGGCGTTCGGCGTTCGTCGGATGTGCACACGAATGGCGCGGCGATGGCGAATGTCTTCGACGAACTGACCTGGCGCGGGCTGGTCCAGGACGCGACCGACGGCGTGGCCGAAGCCTTGGGCGCGAGAGCGGGTGACCGCGTACATCGGCTTCGATCCGACGGCCTCGAGCCTTCACGTCGGATCGCTGCTGACCGTGATCGGCCTGGCGCGGCTGCAGCGCTTCGGCCACACGCCGATCGCGATCGTCGGCGGGGCACCGGCATGATCGGCGATCCGAGCGGCAAATCGCAGGAGCGGGTGCTGCTGTCGCTCGAGCAGATCGAGGAGAACGTCGCCGGGATCCGCGCGCAGCTCGAGCGGTTCCTCGATTTCAGCGCCGGCTCGAACCCGGCGCGGATCGTCAACAACGCCGACTGGCTTGGGCCGATCGACCTGCTGTCGTTTCTGCGCGACGCCGGCAAGCACTTCACCGTCAACTACATGCTGCAGAAGGAGTCGGTCAGCCGGCGGCTCGAGAGCGAGGAAGGCATCTCGTTCACCGAGTTCAGCTATCTGCTGCTCCAGGCCTACGACTTCCTGCAGCTGTTCGATCGCGAGGATTGCCGTCTGCAGATGGGCGGCAGCGATCAGTGGGGCAACATCACCGCCGGCATCGATCTGATTCGCAAGCTGCGCGGGGCGAAGGCGCACGGTCTCGTGTGGCCGCTGATGAAGACGGCCTCGGGCGTGAAGTTCGGCAAGACCGAAGCCGGCACGATCTGGCTGGATCCGCAGCGGACGTCGCCGTTCCGCTTCTATCAGTTCTGGCTGAACACCGACGATCGCGATGTCGTCGCCTATCTGAAGTTCTTCACGTTTCTCGATCAGTCGGCGGTCGCGGAACTCGAGGAGGCCGTGCGCACGGCGCCGAGCGGCGCGAGGCGCAGCGCGTGCTCGCGCGCGAGGTGACGACGCTGGTGCACGGCGCCGAGCAGGTGGCGCGAGCGGAGCACGCGTCCGAACTGCTGTTCGGCGAGGACATCACCGATTTGACGGCGGACGACGTGCTGGCGGTGTTCGAGGATGTGCCGTCGACCGAGCTAGCGGCACACGAGGTCGAGCCCGACGGCATCGGGATCGTCGATCTGCTCGTTCGGGCGCAGGCGGCGCCGTCGAAGAGCGAAGCGCGGCGGCTGGTGCAGGGCGGGGGCGTCTACGTGAACAACCGCCGCGCCGCGGATCCGCAGGCGACGGCTTGAGACGGGCCGAGGCGATCGGCGGCCGGGTGTTCGTGCTGCGGAAGGGGCAGAAGCAGCAGTTTCGTCGTGCGGCTGACTTGACGGCGCTCTAACGGCGTACGCGATACTGTCCGAACGTTCGAAGCGAAGTGACCCGCTGCATGGGCAGCGGAGATTTGCTGAGGCTTCTCAGCAAATTTTTTTGTCCCACGAGCAAGTTCCTCGAGCGTCTTTCTCAATCCAGCCAGCCCGGCCGTTTCGGCTTAAGAAAGCCGAAATTTCGGGTTGACAGAGGCGAAAGCGGCTAGTAACCTTAGAAGGTTCCCCTAAACGCGGTCGGCTTCGCAGCCGAAACGTGCATCGGCGGGAACGCGGACGGCGGCCCAGGGCATGCTGTTCGGCAAGTCGGTTCTTTGAAAACTAGATAGTGCGTGCAAGCACTGTCTCGCCGAAGCTGGCGTC
>CAVVPE010000024.1:300000-392834 GCA_963750035.1 uncultured Acidobacteriota bacterium
GGCCCCGCGAGCGACCGAGCCGGGAGTTCGGGGCGGAGCCCCGATGATCTTTGACAACTGAATATCCTGCAAACGGTAGTTTTTCCGACCACACACACGCAGTGTGCATGAAACATCACGCAGTCGTTCGACGTTCGACGTTCGCGTCGTGCGTCGGGGGACGGCGTAAGTTCGAGTTTCTTATGGTCAAGCTACTAAGGGTGTACGGTGAATGCCTTGGCGCCAGGAGTCGATGAAGGACGCGGTAAGCTGCGATAAGCCCCGGTGAGCTGCAAACGAGCTTTGACCCGGGGATCTCCGAATGGGGAAACCCCCTCTGGCTAATCCCGGAGGATCCACCGCTGAATACATAGGCGGTGAGAAGACAACGTGGGGAAGTGAACCATCTCAGTACCCACAGGAAGAGAAAACAATAGTGATTCCGCTAGTAGCGGCGAGCGAACGCGGAACAGCCCAAACCATCGTGCTTGCACGGTGGGGTTGTAGGGCCCGTCACACGGAGTGACAAACCAACAATGTAGTCGAACGATCTGGAACGATCGGCCAGAGACGGTGACAGCCCGGTAGACGACATGTTGTTGGCTCCGACGGGTACCCTGAGTATCGCGGGACACGTGAAATCCCGCGAGAATCCACGAGGACCATCTCGTAAGGCTAAATACTCCCTGGCGACCGATAGTGAACCAGTACCGTGAGGGAAAGGTGAAAAGAACCCCTGTGAGGGGAGTGAAATAGTACCTGAAACCGTATACCTACAAGCAGTGGGAGGGCTATGCCGAAGGAGCAATCCGTCGGAATGCCTGACCGCGTGCCTTTTGCATAATGAGCCGGCTAGTTATTCTCAGTGGCGAGGTTAAGCGAAAGCGAGCCGCAGCGAAAGCGAGTCCGAAATGGGCGAATAGTCGCTGGGAATAGACGCGAAGCGAGGTGATCTACCCTTGGCCAGGATGAAGTCACGGGTAACACCGTATGGAGGTCCGAACCGGTGTTGGTTGAAAACAGCTCGGATGAGCTGAGGGTAGGGGTGAAAGGCTAATCAAACCTCGTGATTGCCCGTTCTCCTCGAAATGCTTTTAGGAGCAGCCTCGGGAGGTCGGCGTTGGTGGTAGAGAACTAGATGGACTAGGGGGCTTACCAGCTTACTGAATCCAACTAAACTGCGAATGCCAACGACACGTATCCCGGGAGTGAGACGGTGGGGGCTAAGCTTCATCGTCGAAAGGGAAACAGCCCAGACTATCGGCTAAGGTCCCTAACTTTGTGCTAAGTGGGAAAGGATCTGAAGACGCTCAGACAACCAGGAGGTTGGCTTAGAAGCAGCCATCCTTTAAAGAAAGCGTAATAGCTCACTGGTCAAGCGGCTTTGGGCCGACAATCCAACGGGGCTTAAGCACAAGACCGAAGCCATAGAATAGAGCAGTCCTGCGGGACTGTATATTGGTAGAGGAGCGTTCTCACAGCCGTGAAGCCAGACCGAAAGGACTGGTGGAGTGGTGAGAAGTGACCCTGCCGGCATAAGTAGCGATAAGAGAGGTGAGAATCCTCTCCGCCGTAAGCCTAAGGTTTCCTGAGGAAGGTTCGTCCGCTCAGGGTTAGTCGGGTCCTAACGCGAGGCCGAAAGGCGTAGCGGATGGATATCTGGTTAATATTCCAGAACTACCTAAAAGACGTTATCACGATGGGGAGACGCAGGAGGCTATGCGAGCCTACGATTGGACGTGTAGGTTCAGCGCTGTAGGGAGATCCGCCAGGCAAATCCGGTGGGTCATTATCCTGAGGGGGCATGGCGAGAGCCGCAAGGCTCGTAAAGTCGCAGACGCCACGCTGCCGAGAAAATCCTCTAAGGAGTCTTTTGGGTACCCGTACCGCAAACCGACACAGGTAGGCGAGGAGAAAATCCTCAGGCGCGAGTGAGAACCCTCGTTTAGGAACTCGGCAAACTCACCCCGTAACTTCGGAAGAAGGGGTGCTCCGTTAGCGTCAGCGGCCTCGCGCCGCGAAGCGTGAGAGAGTTGCAATAAAGAGGCCCAGGCAACTGTTTACTAAAAACACAGGGCTATGCTAAGTCGAATACGACGTATATGGCCTGACGCCTGCCCGGTGCCGGAAGGTTAAAGGGAGAGGTTAGCCGCAAGGCGAAGCTTCGAGCTGAAGCCCCGGTAAACGGCGGCCGTAACTATAACGGTCCTAAGGTAGCGAAATTCCTTGTCGGGTAAGTTCCGACCTGCACGAATGGCGTAATGATCTGGGCGCTGTCTCAACGAGGGGCACTGCGAATTTGTGGTACCGGTGAAGACGCCGGTTGCCCGTGGCTAGACGAAAAGACCCCGTGCACCTTTACTACATCCTAGTAGTGAATGCTGACGCGTTATGCGCAGGATAGGTGGGAGGCTTTGAACCCAGGCTCTCGGGCTTGGGGGAGCCAACGGTGAGATACCACCCTTAACGCTCCGGCGTTCTAACCTCGTTCTGTCATCCAGAACAGGGACACTGCTAGGTGGGTAGTTTGACTGGGGCGGTCGCCTCCTAAAGTGTAACGGAGGCGCGCGAAGGTTCGCTCAGGCTGTTTGGAAATCAGCCATAGAGTGCAAAAGCAGAAGCGAGCTTGACTGCGAGTCCTACAAGACGAGCAGGTGGGAAACCAGGCTTTAGTGATCCGGTGGTTCCGCGTGGAAGGGCCATCGCTCAACGGATAAAAGGTACGCCGGGGATAACAGGCTGATCCTAGCCAAGAGTTCACATCGACGCTAAGGGTTTGGCACCTCGATGTCGGCTCATCGCATCCTGGAGCTGTAGCAGGTTCCAAGGGTCCGGCTGTTCGCCGGTTAAAGCGGTACGTGAGCTGGGTTTAGAACGTCGCGAGACAGTTCGGTCTCTATCTGCCATGGGCGCAGGAGATTTGAGTGGGGCTGACCTTAGTACGAGAGGACCGGGTTGGACGGACCTCTAGTGTACCGGTTGTCGCGCCAGCGGCAGCGCCGGGTAGCTACGTCCGGAAGGGAGAAACGCTGAATGCATCTAAGCGTGAAACCCTCCACAAGATGAGATCTCCCTGGATCGCAAGATCCCTAAAGGCTCCTGGAAGATGACCAGGTGATAGGTCGGGTGTGTAAGCGCGGTGACACGTTGAGCTTACCGATACTAATCAGCCGTGAGGCTTGACCATAAATTGTTTCTACAATGCAATGCACGCAGAAACCGCTGCGTGAGTGGGTCGCGAAGAAACTACCGTTTGCAGGATATTCAGTTGCTTGCCCACCGAAGCGCACCGCGCGAAGGTGGGTCGCTCTTTGAAATTGTCTGGGACGATCCACCTTCGCGCCTTCGGCGCTACGGTGGACAAGCCGCCATAAGGCTTGTCCACCGAAGCTCGCGACAGCGAGCGAAGGCGGAAACCCCAGGCAGACAAGTTTGCCGGTGGTCATAGGAGCAGGGTCACACCCGTTCCCATTCCGAACACGGAAGTTAAGCCTGCTACCGCCGATGGTACTGCGTGGGAAACTGTGTGGGAGAGTAGGTCGCTGCCGGCATTAATCTGAACGAGAAGCCCGCTGTGGAACGCAGCGGGCTTTTTGTTTGTACCGTTCACGCTTCTCCGTTCACCGTTCCTCGGTTCGTGTTCAGGTTGCGCGTTCTGCGGTTCGGGGTTCGGCGCGTTCATAGTTCACGGTTCCGGCGTTCGCCAGTTCGAATGGCTCGGCGCAATCCAAGCGGACGGCGACAGGCGCCGGAGCGCCGCGTCAAACCATTCCGCTAATCACCGTGCCCATCGCCGCTCGACGGGTTCGTCTTCCGCGAGGCTCCAGGGCCGGACGACGCCGGGGATCGGTTCGTCGAACCCTGGACGGACGAACTCCATCGCCCGCGGGATGCGTTAGCGCCAGCTCCTGGTCGATTCGTTCGAGCATCGCCGCCAGCGCTCGCGTCGGCGAGTCGGGTGCCGCGCGCCCCAACTCGTTCACCACGCGCCAGGCAGCAAGGGAGTCGGCGATCATCAGCCGCGCGGTCTTCGCTGACCCGTGGGCGTCGTTTTGAGTGGGATGCTCCGCTGGCGAAAACGGATCGATGAGGCCAGCCAGCGCGCGGTAGATTTTCGGCCCGATCATCGTCGAGAGCCATTGGAGCGAATCGATCGCGTCGCGCACGTCGACGGCGGCCCCGGCGCCAAGCTGTGACTCGAGCGCGTTCAGCAGATTCCAGCTCTCACTCGCGTATTGGTGCGCCGCCACGACGAGCGGGTCTTCCTCCACGGCGTCTCGCGCCGACGCTTCCTCGGGCTCGCCGGTTTCCATGTTCCGGGTGAGGTCGATGCCTTCGCTTTCAGCGTACGCGTGAAGCAGTCGAAGCGATCGGTCGAGGCTTCGGGAGGCGACATCCACCATGTCCTCCGCGCCGCGCGCCCTGTCGAACCTCTTCGTTGAAGGCGAAGCACCGCTCGCTGAACCGGCACCGTGCGCAGCGTCGATCGCAGTAGTTGTAAATCGCCGGAATCCAGCGCAGATCCGACGCTCTGGCGACGAGTTCCTCGAGTTCCTGATCCATGACCGCGCCGCACTGCAAGAATCGCGCAGCGCGGTTTTGCTGGAGAAAACTGTCGTTCGCTTCTCATTGAACGGGTAAGCGCTACTCGCCGGGAAGGTGCTACCCTTCGTCACGATGACGAGAAACACCCGGCGGGATTTTCTGAAAAGTGCCGCGACGACCGCGCTGGCGTCTGCCGCCATGCGCCCCCTCGAGGGCCAGACGCAGCCCGCAACCACGCGCTTCGTCGACACGAACGCGCTTCGGATCGGCTACGAGGACAGCGGGAATACGACGGGGTTCCCGGTAATCCTCCTGCACGGGTTTCCTGACGATGTGCGGGCGTTCGACGGGGTGGTGCCGCCGCTCGTCACGGCGGGTCATCGAGCGCTGGTGCCGTACCTGCGCGGGTACGGCCCGACGAGTTTCCGCGACCCGAAAGCGCCCGCGGATGGCGGAGCAGGCCGCCATCGGCCAGGACGTGATCGATTTCGCGGACGCGCTCAAGTTGCAGCAGTTCGCCGTCGTCGGGTACGACTGGGGCGGCCGCGCGGCGGCGATTGCCGCGGCGCTCCACCGCGACCGCATCCGCGCGGCGGTCCTCATCGGCGGTTACACCGATTCAAAACACGTTGAGCCCTGGATCGCCCGGGTCGCCCGCGGCGGAGCATCGCGCCTGGTATCAGTGGTACTTCAACACCGACCGCGGACGTGCGGGCCTGCAAGCGAATCGCCGCCCGCTGTGCCGGTATCTGTGGCGGACGTGGTCGCCGACCTGGCGGTTCGACGATGCCACCTACGATCGGACGGCGGCATCGTTCGACAATCCCGATTTCGTCGACGTCGTCATTCATTCGTACCGCCATCGCCATGGCAACGCCCCCGGGGAACCGCGCTTCAAAGAGATGGAAGCGCAGCTCGCGAAGCGGCCGCCGGTTGCCGCGCCGACGATCACGCTTTACGGTGCGGACGACGGGATCGGCGGCTCGCCGGCGGAAGCGACGCCCGCCGAGAAAGCGGTGCTGCCGGCGCTGGTCGCGCACCGCCTGATCGCCGGCGTCGGGCACTTCATGCCGCGTGAGCGACCGGAGGCCGTGTCGTCGGCTATTCTGGAACTGGTACGTTGAACCAGGTGGAACGATGACTCCGAAAACCGACGAACAGTGGCGGACCGAGCTCACGCCTGAGCAGTACAAAGTCCTGCGCCAGCACGGCACCGAGATGCGCGGCACCAGTCCGCTCAACAGGGAGAAGCGCGAGGGCACGTTTCGATGCGCCGGCTGCGGCAAGCCGCTGTTCGACTCCGCGACGAAGTTCGAGAGCGGGACTGGCTGGCCGAGCTTCTGGGCGCCGCTGCCAGGCGCGGTGGAGACCGAAACAGATCGCAGCTACGGGATGTCGCGGACAGAGGTCCACTGCGCGGACTGCGGCGGGCACCTCGGCCACGTCTTTCCCGATGGGCCGGCGCCGACAGGTGAGCGTTATTGCATGAATGGCGTCGCGCTCAAGTTCGACTCGAAGGATGATCGCTAGCTGCTAGGGCCGCTTGCGGGCACGGCGCGGGCGCGACGCGGCTCGGGCGGCAGCGCTTCTCGCGTCACGCGCCCACTCGACGAGCTCGGTCGCCGATTCGAGAATCGCCAGCGGCACGGCGTAGTACCTGCATGCTCCCCGGCCGTCCCGGATTGGGCTTGAACGGTTTCTCTCCAGCCTCCTCGTACGCCGCACGAGTCTCATCGTCGACTTTCAGGTATAAACGGTCGCGCGCGATGATGCCGAAGAACAGGCCGCGACTGTACAGACCGACGCCGCCGAACATCGACCGCGGCATCACGTCCTCGAGCTCGCTCAACTGGTCGAGCACGAACGACCGGAAGCCGTCGCTGACCGCCAGCGAGCGCGCGCGTTCGAGTCTTGACCGGCATCCCGCCAGTATAGACATCAGCGTAGAATCCGCGGTCATGGAGCTGTCAGGCAAAGTCATCGTCGTGACCGGCGGCGCGCAAGGCATCGGCGAAGCGATGTGCCGCCGCTTTGCCGCCGAGGGTGCAGCAGGCGTTGTCGTGGCCGACCTCGATCCGCGGGCGCAGGCGATTGCGGGCGAGCTTGGATCCGGTCACGCGGTGATGGCCGATGTCGCCAGTGAGGCGGACGTCAGGCGGATCGTGGCCGAAGCCTTGGATGTCTACGGCCGCATCGACCTGTTCTGTTCGAATGCGGGTGTCTTCACTGCCGGCGGCGAGGACACGAGTGACGCCGATTGGGAGCGCATCTGGAAGATCAATGTGCTCGCCCACATTTATGCCGCACGCGCGGTGGTGCCGGCCATGCTGGCGTCCGGAAGCGGCTACCTGCTGCAGACCGCATCCGCGGCCGGACTTCTCACGCAGATCGGCTCGGCGCCGTACGCCGTGACGAAGCATGCGGCGGTCGCCTTCGCCGAATGGCTCGCGATGACATATGGCGACCAGGGTTTGAAGGTTTCGTGCCTGTGCCCCCAGGGCGTGCGGACGCGCATGCTGGAGGATGCCGACGGTCCGGCGCGGGCGTTCGTGGCCGCAACCGCCATCGAGCCGGCGCGCGTTGCGGAGGCTGTCGTCGAGGGTCTGCGCGCGGAGCGGTTCCTGATCCTCCCCCATCCGGAGGTCGGCGAGTACTTCCGGCGAAAGGCCGATGATTACGACCGCTGGCTTCGCGGCATGCGGCGCCTGCAGCGCCAGATGACCACGGCTCCCTAATCACTCTTTCGTAACTCGCCGGCCGGTTTCGTGGCGGACGGCGGGCCGCCGGCCCTCCAGTCCGCTTCTTTAATGGTCCTCATTCGAAGATCCGATAAACGGAACGGCGTTTGCCAGAAGGTCGCCGTTCGCGAAGGAGGACCATGGACGTTCCTGCCCACATCGGAGCATCGATCAGACTCAAGGGAGACATCACGTCGTCGGAGCCGCTGACCATTGCCGGCCACGTCGAAGGGTCGGTCACCGTGAACGGGCACACCCTGACGATCGCCGCCGGCAGTCACATCACCGCCACCGTGTCGGCAGACGACGATCGTCGTTGCCGGCCACGTCAAGGGCAAGCTGACCGCAAGCACGCGGATCGTCCTTCGCGAAACCGCGTCGGTCGAAGGCGAGGCCGCGGCCCCTTCCGTGAGCATGGTGGAGGGAGCGACCGTCCACGGCCGCATCGAGACGAGCAAGAAGCGGGCGCTCGCGCTCGCGTCGTAGCGGGACGTCCGGCTAGAGCCGGACGCGACGTACGCTATTCTTCGTGACCAGTGCGCGAGGGATGGCTACGAGCTGCGGCGGCGCTGGCGCTGCTCCTTGCGCCCCAGGCCGCCATCGCACAACCGCATCGCGAGCTGCGATGGGCAGGCGATCCTGAGGGCGGCGCGCCGTTCGTCGAGGCGAGCGCCTCGGATCCGTCGCAGCTGGTCGGCTTCGACGTCGAGATCGCCGAGCTGATCGCCCGGGGTCTGAACCGTCAGCCGCAGTTCGTCCTCATCGCCTTCACCTCCATCGATCAGTCGATCGCCCGCGGCGACGCGGAGATCGGCCTGAGCGGCATCGAGGACACGCCCGCCCGCCGATCAGCGCTCGCTTCGACGATTCCCTATTACGCGTTCCGCGAAGTGCTCGCCGTGCGCGATGCCGATGCGGCCCGCTATCACGCGCTCCGTGACCTGGCTGGCCGCCGGGTCGGTACCCTGGGCGGCACGATCGCGTACGAGATCCTGTTGCGCGCCGAACGCGAGCATGGCCTGACGGCCGTCTCGTACGACGACGACGTGCATCCGTACAGCGACCTGGTGCTCGGCCGCCTCGACGCCGTCCTGCTCGACAACGTCCTGGCGGAACGCCGGCGAAAGGTCCTTCCCGGCTTCGTCATCCAGCCGGACAGCGTGGCGACCGGCCACTATGTTGGCGTGCTCTCGCCAGCCAACGCCCCGCTTCGCGACGCCATCGACGAGATTCTGAAAGGGGCGATGCGGGACGGGTCGCTCGAGCGCATTTTCCGCAAGTGGGAAGTCTGGAACGACGATCAACCGCCGCTCCACGCGCGGGTGCTTGCTGGCGAGCCGGTCGCGCCGTTCAGCGGTCTCGAGCCGACCTCAGCCGGAGCCCGCGAGACCACGTGGGACGCGGCAGTGACGGTACCTCCCGTCACTGCTCCGCGCGTCGATCGTGACGCTGGCGCTGTCGTGTCTGGCAATGGGACTGGCCGTCATGCTCGGCGTGCTCATCGCGATCGGCCGCGTCTACGGCAACACTCCCCTGCGGGCTGCGCTGCTCGGCTACGTGGAGGTGATGCGCGGCACGCCGGTCCTCCTGCAGCTCTTCGTGCTGTATTACGGCCTTGCGGCGGCGGTTCGGCTGCCCGCGTTCGCGGCCGCGCTGCTGGGCCTGGCACTGAATTACGCCGCGTACGAGAGCGAGATCTATCGCGCGGCGCTCGAGGCGGTGCCCAAGGGGCAGCTCGAAGCGGGCCGCGTCCTCGGCTTCGGCGAGCGGCAGCTGCTCATGCTGGTGCGGGCGCCGCAGGCGTTTCGCTTCGCCCTGGCACCGATGACCAACGACTTCGTCGCGCTCCTCAAGGACTCCTCGCTGGTGTCCGTCCTGACCGTCATGGAGCTCACCAAGCAGACGCAGATCTTCGCGACCAACATCGGCAGCTGGGTCATTCCGGGGTCGTTGTGCGCGGCTCTGTACCTCGCGATGTCGCTTCCGATCGCGGCGCTGGCGCGTGCCCTCGAGCAGCGGTGGAGGACGCCGACCGCATGAGAGCCGCCCTCGAAGTGCGAGACGTGCAGCTGCGCCGGGGCACCCGGGCGATTCTCGCGGACGCGACGTTCGACGTCGCGCCGGGAGAAGTCGTTGCGATCATGGGGGCGTCGGGATCGGGTAAGACGACGCTGCTTCGCGCCATCGCGGGCCTCGAGCGTGTCGACGAGGGCTCGATCGCTGTCGGTGATGTCGTGCTCACGAAAGAAGCGACACCGGCTGCGACCGTCCGCCGGCTGCGCGAGCGGCATCGGCATGGTCTTCCAGTTCCACTGCCTGTTCGAGCACCTGACGGTGATCGACAACATCTGCCTTGCGCCTGTGCACGTGCACCGGACGCCCGTCACGGAAGCAGCCGCTCGCGCGACCGACTTGATGCGCAGGCTGGGAGTCGAGCACCGTTCGGCGGCCCTGCCCCGCGAGTTGTCGGGTGGAGAGGCTCAGCGAGTGGCCATCGCCCGCGCGCTGGCGGTGGATCCGCCGCTCTTGCTGATGGATGAGCCGACGGCGTCGCTGGATCAGGACAGGCGGCTCGAGCTGGCCAACGTCGTGAGCGGGCTGGTTGGCCGCGACCGCACGCTGCTGATTGCGACCCACGACGAAGAGTTCGCGCGGGCCGTCGCCACCCGGATTCTTCGCGTCAGCGACGGCGTCGTGCGCGCGAGCGCCTAGGCGCGGCGGAGCGCGGCCGGCTCGCGACAATGAAGCGGCCCGCACGACGGAGGCGCCGGGCCGCCGCGACTTCGGCAGCCGCGCGACGACGAGCTCGTACGAGGTCTTCAGCAGCCGTTCGAGCTCGCGCCGCTCCAGCGCCTCGCCGAGCCGCTCCTCCTGCACCCACATGTTGCGCGCCATGTACGGCGCCGGTATGAGCCCGGGCCGCTCGATGAGCTCGCCAAATTCTTCCGGCGTGCACTTGAACGCGAGCGAGTACGGCGGGTTCAGGTCCATGGCCGCGAACATCTTGCCGGAGACGCAGAAACAGAGATCGTTGCCCCACTTCACGTCTTCGGTGACTTCCGGCAGCGCCCGGCAGATCTTTCGAACGCTCTCAATCGTCATCACCTACTCATTGCGCAACGCGGCAACCGGGTCGAGGCGGGTCGCGCGCCTCGCCGGCCACAGGCCGGCGGCGAGCGCCACCAACACGAGCAGCGCCGCGATCGATACCAGCGTCGGCAGGTCGGTCGGCCTCGGTTCGCACGAGGACGCCGCGCAGCAGTTTGCCGACGCCGACCGCCCCGGCAAGTCCGATGACGACGCCGATCCCCAGCTGAACCAGGATTCGCCGCTGAAACAGCCACAACACCTGGGATGACTGGGCCCCCAGTGCCATCCGGACGCCAATCTCCTGGGTGCGCTGCGCCACGGAGTACGCCGTGACCGCATACAGACCGACAGCCGACAGCATCAAGGCGATGAACGCGAAGAATCGCGAACATCGAGCCGAAGACCGTGTATTGCCAGCGCTGCTGCGCGAAGTTCTCTGCCATGGTCCGAATCTGAAACAGCGACAGATCGGGATCGATCGCACGGAGCTCGGCGCGCAGCAGCGGCGCGACGGCGGCCGCGGTCGATCGGCTGCGCACGAGGACGCCGATGCCCAGCGGCGGCTCGAACCGGTAGGAGAGATAGAGCACCGGATCCTGCTGAAATTCGTCCGCGTTCCGCTGGCGGACATTCGGCGCGACGCCGACGATCGTCATCCAGGTCGCCGGCGGTTTCGCGGCGTCGGGCGTGAAGCCGACGCGGCGGCCGATCGGATCCTCGCCGGCGAAGTGCAGGGCGGCGAACCGTTCGTTGATCACCACGTTGTGCTGCCCGGCCAGGCCGTCGGTGTCGTTGAGCGTTCGACCGCGGGTCACGCGCGACGCCGATCGTGTCGAAGTAGCGTGGTCCGGTGGTGATCAGGGTGGTGACCGGCAGCTGTGTGCCAGCCGGGGCCGGCCGCGCTTCGATGACGAAGGTTCGGGCGGCGCCACCGCCGCCGGGCCAGCTGTTTGCGACCGTCGCCGCTTCCACCGGGCCGACCGCGTTCAGACGCTCTTCCAACTGCCTGAAAAACGCGAGGCGCTGTTCGGGTCCCGGGTACTTCCGGTCGGGCAACGCCAGGTTCGCCGTCAGGAGCGGTGTGGTGTCGATGCCGATGTCCGCCCCGTACAGGTTCAGGAAGCTGCGCATCATGAAGCCGGCGCCTGCCAGCAGCACGAGCGTCAGCGCGAGCTCCCCGACGATCAGGGCGCTGGTCCAGCGGCGCGCGCGCATGCCGCCGGCACCGGTCCGTCCGCCCTCCTTCAGCACATCGTTGACGTTGGTCTTGGAGACGTGCAGCGCCGGCGCCAGGCCGAACAGGATGCCGGTGCCGAGCGTCACGGCGGCGAGATATCCGAAGACGGAGAGATCCATCGTGAAGTGAATCCACGACGGCTTGCCGACGTCCTGGGTGGCGGCATCGAAGAGCCGCACGCCAATCAACGACAGCCCGTAGCCGAGGACGCCGCTGATGGCCGCCAGCATGATGCTTTCGACGAGGAGCTGCCGCACGATGCGCCAGCGGCGTCGCGCCGAGCGAAACGCGGACGCTGATCTCGCGCGAGCGGTGAGCGGCGCGGGCGAGCAGCAGGTTGGCGACGTTGCCAATCGCGATGAGCAGCACGAAGGCGACCGCGCCCAGCAGCGTGAGGAACACCAGGCGAATCTCGCCGCCGTTCTGCCGCTCGCTGAACGACATCAGATACGCGGTCCGGAAATCCTTGTTGGTGTCGGGAAACTGATCGGCCAATGCGGCCGCGATCGACGACAGTTCCGCCTCCGCCTGTTCCCGCGTGACGCCGGATTTCAGCAGGGCAAGCGCCGGGAATTGCCGCGCGTCGCGGTTCATCGGCTTCACGCCCGAAGGCATGTGGACCAGGGGAATCCACAGCTGGTTGTTCGCCGGAAATGTGAGGTCGGGTGGCATGACGCCGATGATGGTCGGGGTGAAGGCGTTCGTCGTGACCGCCTTGCCGATCACACCCGGATCACCGCCGTAGCGGCTTTGCCAGAGGCTGTGGCCGATGATGACGACCGGCGGCGCCCCGGGCTTGTCGTCCTCCGGAAGGAAGTCGCGGCCGAGGATCGGCTGCTCGCCAATCGCCTTGAAGATGTCCCAGCGAGATGTAGACACCCGGGAACCGATCCGGCTCACGGCCGGGATCGCTCACGTTGAACGCGAAGCTTTGCCAGAGCACGAGGTGGTCGAGGAGTGTCGCGCGGGCGCGCCAGTCCTCGAAATCCAGGATCGACAGCGCGCGCTCCTGCCGCTGCGCGTTGCGGGTGCCGACCCACATGATGCGGTCGGGGTGGTCGAAGGGCAGGCCGCGCAGCAGGACGGCGTTCACGAACGTGAACACCGTGGCGTTGACCCCGATGCCCAGCGCCAGCGCGACGGCCGCCACGATCGTGAACCAGCGGTCCTTGACCAGCAGCCGTGCCGCGTACCGGACATCGTGCCAGAGCGCCATCCGCCGACCTCCTATCTAGTGACAAGACGGTTTTGAGCCCAGCTGGGTTCGCCGGACCTTAGACACCGTTTCTTGGGCGCGAGCGCCTGCGGCCATGCCGAGCCGAAGAACCGTTACTTGTCTGAGGCGAGGCATCAGCGTGAACGCGGCGGGGGTGGGGCCCGCCGCTGTGAACAAATTGGTCCCACAAGGTGCTAAATTATCGGTTTGGTGACCAGGAGGACACGATGGCCTACACCTATCACGACCTGAAACTGAAGACGGTCCAGGAACTTCGCGATATCGCCAAGGACGTCCAGCACGACGCGGTCCAGGGCTACTCGCAGATGAACAAGGACCACCTGCTGCCGGCGCTCTGCAAGGCGCTGGGCATCGACGCACACGAGCACCACGCCGCCACCGGCATCGACAAGCCGGCGATCAAGATGAAGATGCGCGAGCTCAGGAAGAAGCGCGACGAGGCGGTCGACGCGCACGACGGCGACGCGCTGAAGAGCATCCGCCGGCAGATTCACCGGCTCAACCGCCAGATCCGCGCGCACGTGTCCGGCTGATCACGACGCCGTAGGGCGGACCTCTTAGGTCCGGCCGTGCGACCGTGAAAGCCGTAGGGCGGACCTCTTAGGTCCGCCGGGACCGTAAAATAGAGCAATGTTCGGAAAATCCCTGACGCTGCCCACGAAGGCCGAAGCGCTTCCCGGGCGTGCGGAGCGCATGTCCGTGCCGGCGACGCACTTCGTCAACGGCAACCGCCTGGAACCGCCGTTCCCTGCCGGCAGCGAGCGTGCCCTGTTCGCGATGGGATGCTTCTGGGGGGCAGAACGGAAGTTCTGGCAGCTGCCGGGCGTGTATTCGACGGCCGTCGGCTACGCCGCAGGTGTCACGCCTAATCCCACGTACCGCGAAGTCTGCAGCGGCATGACCGGGCACGCGGAAGTCGTGCTGGTCGTGTTCGACCCGAAGCTGGTGAGCTACGAGGACCTGCTGAAGACGTTCTGGGAGAATCACGATCCCACGCAGGGCATGCGGCAGGGGAACGACGTCGGCACGCAGTACAGATCCGGCATCTACTACTACGACGCCGCACAGCAGGCGGCGGCCGAACGGTCGCGCGACATGTTCCAGAGGGAGCTCGCCAACGCGCGTTACGGCCGGATCACCACGGAGATTCAGCCAGCGCCTGAGTTCTACTACGCCGAGGATTACCACCAGCAGTATCTCGCGAAGAACCCGGGCGGATACTGCGGGCTCGGCGGCACGGGAGTCAGCTGTCCCGCGGGTGTTCAGACAACAACGTAATTAAGAATTTGGAATTTGGAATTTGGAATTCGTGATCACGCATTCCTAATTCCTAATTCCAAATTCATAATTCCTTGGTTCCGCTCCCAGTCGACAGCTTCATCCCGGACATCAAGGCAGCGCTCGCCAAGTCACGCGCTGCCGTCGTGACCGCTCAACCCGGAGCCGGAAAAACTACGAGAGTCCCGCCGGCGCTCGTCGAGGAGGGTCCCGTCATCCTCCTCGAGCCAAGACGCGTCGCGGCTCGATCCATCGCGCATCGGATTGCCTTCGAACGCGGGTGGACGGTTGGCCGCGAAGTCGGTTGGCACGTCCGGTTCGAGCGGCGCTTTCAGCGCGGCGACGCGGCTGCTGGTCGCGACCGAGGGCATCCTGACCGCGCGTCTCCAGCAGGATCCCCTGCTCTCGGACTTCCGAACCATCGTCATCGACGAATTCCACGAACGGAGCATCCACGCCGACCTCGCGATCGCGCTATCCAGGCAGGCCTGGAAGGCGCGAACCGATCTCCGGCTCGTCGTGATGTCGGCGACCATCGACGCGGCCTCCGTGGCGCGCTTTCTCGACGGCTGTCCGATCGTGGATGTTCCGGGCCGCACTCATCCGCTCGACGTGGCCTACGCACCGGAGCTGTCGGTCGCAACCGCGGCCGTCGAGATGCTGGAGAGCACACCGGGCGATGTCCTCTGCTTTCTTCCGGGCGTGTTCGAGATTCAGCGGGCCATCGAGGAGTTGCGGCCAGAGGTCCACTCTCAATCCGTTGAAGTCCTCGCGGCTTTACGGGGGGCTCGACGCCGCCGGCCAGGACCGGGCCATTCAGGGCGCGGCAGACGGCACGCGTCGGGTCGTGGTCGCCACCAACGTCGCCGAAACCTCGCTGACGGTGCCGGGCGTCACCGCCGTGGTCGATTCGGGCCTGCACAAAGTCGCGAGGTACGACGCGTCGCGCGCCATCGACAGCCTCGTGACGGAGCGGATCTCGCAGGATTCGGCCGATCAGCGCGCCGGCCGGGCCGGTCGAACCGCGCCCGGGAAGGTCCGCCGCCTGTGGGATTCCCGGGATCGCCTGCGGCCCCACAACGAACCCGAGATTCATCGGGTCGATCTGTCGGCGGCGCTTCTCGACATCGTGGCGTGGGGCGGGGATCCACGTGCGATCGAGTGGTACGAGCGCCCGGGGGATGAAGCGATCGACGCGTCGCTGACGCTGCTCGAGCGGCTCGGCGCGGTTCATGCCGGGAAGCTGACCGATGTCGGGCGCGAGATCGCACGATTGCCGCTTCATCCCCGTCTCGCCTGCATGCTGCGCGCGGGTGGCGGCGCGCAACCGGTGGCTCGTGCGTGCGCGCTGCTGTCCGAGCGTCAGGTGCTGCCGTCGAGGGCCGGCACCGCGACCACCTCAGACCTGCTGTCGGCGCTCGATGACTGGCGGAGTCTTCCGTTGCACGTCGACCGTGTCGCTCGCGAGCTGGAGCGGAATTATCAGTCCGTCGTCGGGCCGCCGTCGGGTCCCGACATCTCCGACATCGCGTTCAGACGCGCGGTCCTCGCCGCCTACCCAGATCGTGTTGCGCAACGGCGGGAGCCGGGATCGGCGCGCGTGAAGCTCGCGACCGGAACCGGGGCGGTGCTCGCGCCCGAAAGCGGCGTGCGCGATGGCGATTTTCTGGTCGCCGTCGACGTGCGCGCACAGGCTGGCGAGGCGCGAATTCGAATGGCCAGCCGCATCGAACGCGACTGGTTGCAGCCGAACGCGATCGAGATTGTCCACTCGTTCGATGCCGACGCCGGCGCGGTTCGCGCGCTGGAGGTGGAACGATATGACGCGCTCACCATCCGGGAGCGGCCCGTCGCTCCAGACCCCGACGAGGCGGCGCGGCTGCTCGCCGACGCATGGTTGTCGCGGGCCCGCGCCGAAGACGACGATCAGCTCCTGCGCCGTGCGCGGTTTGCCGGCCACGAGATCGATATCGCGTCCGCGGTGCGCGTTGCCGCGCACGGACGACGATTACTCGCCGACGTGGATTTGACGCGCGGTCTGCCTGCGGACGTTCTCCGTACGCTGGACGCGCGCGCGCCGGCGACGCTCCGTCTCCCAACGGGTCGATCCGTGCGGCTGGAGTACCTGGAGGATGGCCGTGTGAAGGCGTCCGTGAAGCTGCAGGATGCGTTCGGCCTGGTCGCCACGCCGCTGATCGGCCCGCAGCGCGAGCCCGTGCTGTTCGCGCTCCTGGCGCCGAACGGCCGCCCGGTGCAGTTGACGACGGATCTGCGGAGCTTCTGGGAGCGGACGTATCCGGAAGTGAGGAAGGAGCTGCGCGGCCGATACCCGAAGCACCGCTGGCCCGAGAAGGTTGTTTGAGTGGCATATCATCGACGGTCCATGAACCGGGAGACCCTCGAACGTCGCTTCACCGAAGCGCTCGATGCCCTCGTCGGTCAAGTCAGCAAAGACAGCGCCGTGCTGGCCGCCATCCTGTGCGGCAGCCTGTCTCACGACACGGTCTGGGAGAAGTCCGACATCGACCTCGTGCTCGTCACGATCGATGACAAGCGGGTGCCGGCCTCGGACATCGCCCTGTCGGCGGACGGCATCAACGTGCATGCGATCCTGATGCCCCGGGCGGAGTTTCGAAAGACGGTCGAAGGCTCGCTGCGCAACTCGTTCGTGCACTCGCTGCTCGCCAAGGGCCGCCTGCTGTACACGCACGACCCGACCATCGCCGATCTCTGCGACACGCTCCATACGCTCGGCAGCCGCGACACGGCCGTGCGGCTGCTCCAGGCGGCGTCGCACGCGCTGCCGTGCCTCGACAAGGCGCGGAAATGGCTCGTCACTCGCGAGGACCTGAACTACAGCGCCCTGTGGATCCTCTATGCGGCGACGCCGCTCGCGCAGATCGAAGTGTTGCTGGCCGGCCAGCTCGTCGGGCGGGAAGTGATCCCGCAGGCCGCCGGACTCAATCCCGGATTCTTCGAGGTCGTGTACAGCAACCTCTTGAACGAGCCCAAATCGCTACCGCGCGTGCAGGCTGCGCTCGACGCGGCCGACGGCTACATGGCCCGACACACGCCCCGCCTGTTTGCGCCCGTTGTCGAGTACCTGCACGAGGCGGGCGAGGCGCGTTCGTGCAAGGAGATCGAGGATCACTTCAAGAAGAACTTCGACATCGGCGGTGCGATCACCGCTTGCGAGTATCTTGCCGACCGCGGCTTGATTGGCAAGGCGTCGATCGCCACGCGCCTCACGCGGCGGAGCACCGTCGACGTCCAGGAGCTCGCCTTTTTCTTCACCGCGGAGCTGCCGGATGGGCGGTGATCGCCGCGCCGCGCCCGCCGCCCGGCCGTGCGGACCACGGTCGCGGTCCAGGGCGCCCGCGTCCACAACCTCAAGAATGTCTCGGTGGAGATTCCCCGCGACAGCCTCGTCGTGATCACCGGGCTGTCGGGTTCCGGGAAGTCGAGTCTCGCGTTCGACACCATCTACGCCGAGGGGCAGCGCCGCTATCTCGAGTCGCTCTCGACCTTCGCCAGGCGCTTCGTCGCCCAGGTCACCAAGCCCGACGTCGACTTCGTGTTCGGCCTGTCGCCGGTGATCTCGATCGAGCAGAAGACCATTGCCAGCAATCCGCGCTCGACCGTCGGAACGATGACCGACATCGCCAGCTACCTGAACCTGCTGTTCGCGACGATCGGCGAAGCGCACTGTCCGCGGACCGGCGAGCCCGTGCCGGTCCGATCGGCGAGTCAAATCCTGGAAGCGATCCTGTCGCTGCCCGAGGGTGCGGAGATCGAGCTGCGGGCTCCGGTCTTCAAGGTCTACGGCGAGGAGCTCGACTTCGTGTTCACCGAGCTTCGCAAGAAGGGCTGCCGCCGTCTGATCGTCGACGGCAAGCCGTACGACCTGTCGGAGCAGATCGCGCTCGAGGCGTCGGACGTCCGCCACATGGATGTCGTCGTCGATCGCTTCATCGTGAGCCGCAGGCACGAAAAGGCGATCCGCGCGGGCATCGCCAGCACGCTGCTCGTCGGCGACAGCCTGATGCAGGTGCACGTGGCCGGCGGCGCCGACCGGAAGTCCGCCGAGCGGTTTTACCGCGCGCTCTGCAGTCCGACGTGGCACTTCGTCTACGGCGACATCGGCCCGGCGTTCTTCGTGTTCAACAAGCCGGAGAGCGCGTGCCGCACCTGCGGCGGGCTTGGCGTCGACAAGCTGACGCATCCCGAGCTCCTCATCCCGGATCCGGATCGCAGCATCGCGGGCGGCTGCTTCGTGCGCGAGGCGTTCAAGTACAACCCGGACACCTGGGACGGCCGGATGATGTTCAGCCTCGCCACCGCGCTCGGCTTCGGGCTGGACGTGCCCTGGAAGGATCTTCCCGAGAGCGCCAGGAACGCGATCTTGTACGGCATCGAACCCCGTAAGGTCGCCCTGATCACGCCGCCCGACGCGAAGGTCAAGCGGGCGGGCGACGAGGGCCGGGAGGTCGGATTCGGCGGCATCGCGCGCCGGATCGAGCGCTACTACCGCCGCTACCGCCAGAGCGGCGAAGCGAACTCGCGGATGGAGGCGTGGCTCGACAAGGTCATGGTGGAGCACACCTGTCCCGATTGTCAGGGCGCGCGGCTTCCGGCAACGAGGCTGCTGTTCAGAGTCGGCGGCAGGACCATTCACGAGATCGGGCAGCTGAACTTCGACGAGCTGCACGCCTTCCTGGCGAAGGTGAAGCCGGAGGGACCTGGCGCCGACGCCGGACGCCAGGTGTTGAAAGAAATCCGCGGCCGGCTGGAGCTGCTGCTCGGCATCGGCCTCGATTACCTGAACTTCAACCGGCGGTCCGGCACGCTCTCCGGCGGCGAGTCGCAGCGCATCCGGCTCTCCACGCAGATCGGCTCGGGGCTGATGGGGATGCTCTACGTGCTCGACGAGCCGAGCATCGGCCTTCATCCGAAGGACAACGTCAAGATGATCGCCACGCTCGAGCGGCTCCGCGACATCGGCAACACGGTGATCGTCGTCGAGCACGACGAGGACACGATCCGAGCGGCCGATCATCTGATCGAGATGGGACCTGGCGCGGGCGTGCACGGCGGGCGCGTCGTCGTGCAGGGGACGATCGACGACATCCTGAAGTGCAAGCAGTCTCCCACCGGCCAGTTCCTGTCGGGCAAGCGCGTCATCGCGACGCCGCGGACGCGGCGCCGCGGCAACGGCAAGACGCTGACCGTTCGCGGCGCGCGGGAAAACAACCTCAAGAACCTCGACGTCGCGTTTCCGCTGGGTCAGCTCGTCGCGATCACCGGGGCGTCGGGTTCGGGCAAGAGCACGCTGGTCAACGAGATTCTGTACAAGGCGTTGTGGAAGCGTCTCGTCGACACGCGCACGCTGCCCGGCGATCACGATTCGGTCGACGGCATCGAGCACGTGCACAAGGTCGTGAACATCGATCAGTCGCCGATCGGGCGGAACAGCCGATCCAATCCTGCGACCTACGTCGGGTTCTACGACACGATCCGCGATCTGTTCGCGCAGGCGCCCTTGTCGCAGGAGCGCGGCTACCAGGCCGGCCGCTTCAGCTTCAACGTCAAGGGCGGCCGATGCGAAGAGTGCCAGGGCGAAGGCTCGATCACGACCCAGCTCTACTTCATGCCGGACGTCGAGGTCACCTGCGGCGTCTGCAAGGGCGCGCGATTCAACGGCGAGACCCTCGAGGTCACCGTGCGCGGCAAGACGATCGACGACGTGCTCAACATGTCGATCGAGGAGGGGGTCGGCGTTCTTCGCGAAGGAGCCGACCATCCGCAAGAAGATCGAGGTCCTCAACGACCTCGGGCTGGGTTATCTCACGCTAGGCCAGTCGGCGACGACGCTGTCGGGCGGCGAGGCGCAGCGGGTCAAGATCGCGAGCGAGCTGAGCACGCTGCAGCGCTCGAAGCACACCGTCTACATCCTTGACGAGCCGACGACCGGCCTGCACCTCGCCGACGTCGAGCGGCTGCTCGAGGCGCTGAACAAGCTGGTCGACGCCGGCCATACCGTCCTGCTGATCGAGCACCACATGGACGTCATCAAGACCGCGGACCATGTCATCGATCTCGGGCCGGAGGGCGGCCACGCCGGCGGCGAGGTCGTCGTGACCGGCACGCCCGAGGATGTCGCGCGCTGCCGCGCGTCCCACACCGGGCGCTTCCTGAAAGCCCGGCTCAAGAACTGAGGAACTGAGGCTACTTGGTCTCAGCCATGATGGCCTGGACGTTCCCCACCAGGCGCTTCATGGCAGTGGCCGCGGCCTCTTTGTCCGCCGGTGCCGGCCAGTTCGCCGGGGCTTTCCAGGTCTTGGCGAAGTCCTCAACGGTGCGCCCGGCCTTCTCAGCCGCGACGACCTCGTTCAGGAAACCCCGGTTCCAGTCCGCCCACGCCCGCAGATCGTTGAACGTCATCTGGCCGCTGTGTCCGGTGATGATGGTGTCGGCGCTCTTGCTCAATGCCGCGTGCGCCTTCATCAGGGTGTCCGGAATCTCGACGCCGCTGCCGCCGTTGTTCGCGTCGACAAACGGCAGCCGGTGTTCCAGGCGAAGATGTCGCCCGCGTGCACGACGCGCAGCGCCGGGAACAGGACCCAGGCGTCGCCGTTGGTATGGCCGCGCCCGAAGTAGTGCAGGTCGATCTGATCGGCGCCGCTGCCGATCGTCATCCGATCGCTGAAGGTCCGCTTCGGCATCCGCGGCCCTGGTTCTGCTCGAAGATGCTCGGCACCGGCTTTTCGGGAGTGCTGCCCCGGCCGGTCATCTTCTTCATGTTCGCGGCGGTGTTCTCGTGCACGACGACGTCGACCGTGGCCGGGAACTCCACGTTGCCGCTGACGTGATCGCCATGCGTGTGCGTGTTGACGATCATCGTCACCGGCTTGGGGGTGAGCTTCTTGATCGTGTCGAGGATCGGCTGACCCCAGCCGGGATTCTTTGTGTCGACGACGGCGACGCCGTTGGCCATGACGAACACGGCGGTGTTCCGCCGCCGTCCGCCCCGCGCCACGCAGGACGAACAGGTTGTCCTTGAGCTTTTCGACCTCGATGACTCTCGGAGCCTGCTGCCCGCCGCCGGCCGGCTGCTGATACGCGGCGACAGCCATCGACAGCGCGCCGGCCATCAAGAGTGCACTCAACACGGCCGTTCGCTTCATGAGTGCCCCCTCACTGCTTCGCGAAGATGACGAACCACTTGTCTTCGAACAGCTTCACTTCTTCGGCCGGTTTCAGTCCGACCGCGGCCATCATCGCCGTCACCTGCTCCTGACCGAGCTGCATCTTCGCGTCTTCGCGATGGCCGCCGGCGCCGGGCTTGAAGTCGATGACCGCGATGCGTCCGCCCGGCTTGAGGTAGCCGGCAAGGTTCTTCAGGTAGACCTCGCGCTTTTCGATGTGATGGAGCACGTCGTGGATGAACGCGAGGTCCACGCCGGGCGGCAGCAGCGGATCGTCAAACTCGCCGAAAACCGGCTCGATGTTCGTGACGCCCTGCTCGGTGCCCTGCTCGACGATGTGTTCGAGAAGCTTCTCGTCGACTTCGACCGCGTACAACTTGCCGCCCGGCCTGACCGCGCGCGCCAGCGGCAGGCTGAAGACGCCGGTTCCGGCGCCGATGTCGGCGACGAGCATGCCCGGCTTGAGCTTCAGGGCCGCGACGACTTCGCTGATCTTCAGGCCCTGAAGGCGGTGGGGCGAGTCGAGCGTCTTGATCCACTCCTCGGCCGTCGGTGCCGAGCTGCGCGGCGGCCGGCTGTGCCCAGCCGGCCGCTGCGAGGAACGCCGCCAACGTGACAACGCTCGGGATGCGCATGGCTCCTACTTGCACTCGTCTCATGCCATCCCTCCAGGAAAGAAGACGCGTTCGATGAACCAGTACGCTCCCGCCGCAATGACCACAATCGATCCGGCGAAGGCGAGCCGCCGGCCGGCCGCTTCGCTGCGCGCGCGCAGCGCGGCGAGCGCCGACGCGACCGCCATCACGACGAAGACCTGGCCAATCTCCACGCCCACGTTGAACGAGAACAGCGTCCAGCCGAGCGCCCGCGAAGGGAGATCCATCTCGCGGAGCACGTTGGCGAACCCGAAGCCGTGGATCAGGCCGAACGCGAAGGCGATCCACGCGCGGACATCGCGCCCGCCGTGCACCATCAGGTTGTCCGCGCCGACGTAGACGATGCTGAGCGCGATCGCCGGCTCGACGATCCGCGCCGGGGGCGTGACGATGTTCAGCGCCGCCAGCGACAGCGTGATGCTGTGCGCGATGGTGAAGGCGGTGACGACCGCGATCAGCTGCCGGATCGATCCACCGAGCAGCAGCAGGCCCACCAGGAACAGCAGGTGGTCGGGGCCGATCAGGATGTGATGCACGCCCGATGGGACGAACCGCTGCACGACGGCGAAGGTGCCCTGCCGCGTGCCCGCGAAGTACTCGAACCGCGTGCGGGACGCGTCGAGGATCGCCTGCGAGGTGAGCGCCTCGCCTTCGTAGACGTTGATGAACGTCTGATGCTGCGGGTCGTACGGAAACATCACGGTCGTGACCGTGATCGCACCGGCCGGGCCTGGCGAGGGCGCGCGGCCTTCGAGCCGCAGCGATTGGCGCTCGGCGAGCGGCTCGGGCGCCGACCACGATCCGACGGCCAGCGCGCGCCGTCGGCGGTCAGCGCCAGCCGATCGCTCACCAGCTTCCGGATCGTGTCGTCCTGGTCGCGAAGCACCGCCGGATCGAGCAACCGCTCGACCGGCTCGATGCCGAGATCGTGCGCGACGTCGAAGATGTGCGCGACGACCGAGACGCGCATGGCCGACGGCTGCACGCGTACGTCGACAAAGCTGAACGGAGCGGGGTGTGCCGCGGCCGGGGAACTGATGCCGACGAGTGCGACGACGAAGGCCGCCGGAAGGAAAGCCGCCTCATGGCTCGCTAAAGGCGGTAATGGTACCCTAAACTCCGCGTGGCGATCATCACGCTGCCGGCTGCCGGGAAGCCCGAATTGCCGAGTATGCGGGCGTCGCGGACCCGGAATCTGGCTCGCCGCCGGGTTCTTCGTCGCTGAGGGCCGCCTCGTCGTCCGGCGTCTGATCGACGACGGCCGATACTGCATCCGTTCGGTGCTTTTGAGCCAGGCGGCTCAGCAGCAACTCGGCGAGTGTGCTCGCGCGCCTCGATCCGCGCGTGCCCATCTATGTCTGTCCGATCGAGTCGTTCCGCGAGATCACCGGCTTCCACCTCCACCGCGGCTGTGTCGCGCTCGTCGAGCGGCCGCCGGCATGCGGCGACGGCGGATTGCTCGACAAGCGCCCGGCTCGTCCTGATGCTGGAGTCGATCGCCAATCCAGATAACGTCGGCGGCATCTTCCGCAACGCGGCGGCGTTCGGCGTCGATGGCGTGCTGCTGGATGGCGCCACCTGCCGATCCCTTGTATCGAAAGGCGATCCGCACCTCGATGGGCGCGGTCCTCCGCGTGCCGTTCGCCCGGGCGGAGTGGCCGGATGTGCTTCCAGCCGTCCGCGTCGAGCGGCTTTACGATCGTCGCGCTGACGCCGCACGAAGCCGCCGAGCCGCTCGATCGATTTGCCGAGCGGCAGCGTCCGCCGACGTGTCGCGCTGCTGCTGGGGAACGAAGGCGCGCGGCCTGAGCGACGCCACGGCGGCATCGGCCGACGCGCGTGTCAGCATTCCGATGAGAACCGACGTCGACTCATTGAACGTTGCGGTCGCCGCCGGAATCGCGCTGTCGAGATTGACGCGTTTTGCGGATGTGTGGTAAACAAACCGCTGTGTTGCCGATTCCCGTCGAACTTGCGTCGCAGCGAAAGGTCCGAAGCCGGAACAAGCTGTACTACCGGTTCAACCACTGGCCAGTCTGGATTTGGGTCTTTTTCATATTGCCGGGGCCGCTGACCTCCGACCTGTTCGAGCGCGGATTCGACTCGCGCATCCTGTGGTGGCTGGCGGTCGTGATGGTCGCGACCGGGATTGCGGGGTTTGCCGAGCGGCTGCCCGGCACGGAAGCGCGCCCGCTCATCGTCCGCTTCATCGAAGACTGCCCGAACCCGATTCACCGGAGGATTTGCTACACGATCGCGTGGGGTGAGCTCTTCACCTTCACCGATCGTCAACCTGATGGGGCTTGTGATCGCTGTCGTCACGGGCGAGTGGCATCTCAAGGAGATCTACCGGACCGCTTATTTCCCGCTGTCAGCGTTGGTCTGGCTGGTGGGTGTGCTCGGCTACTTGCCGCGCGCCAGGGCCTCGACGCGCGGCGAGGGGTATCGAGCGCCGCTATTTCTACGGCGCCGTGTGGGCCGTGGCTACGGCCCATCCCGTCCTGTGGCTCGCCTGGAGAGCCCTGCCGCAGACCCGAGGGTACGACGCGGTCAAGCTGATCATCTTCGCTGGCATCCTGGCCGGGGTAGGCACCCTCGCGTGGTTCGGCCGGCTGCCCCGCACCCGCCCGATCGTCTCCGACGAGTTCGCCATTTCCGCCTGATCGTCACAAGGTCTGGCTCAAGCCGGCACCGACTACGACTCCCGTCGTGTCCGCCTAGGCGGACCAAGGGGGCTCTATGAATATCTTCGTCGCAGGCGGGACCGGCACAATCGGCGTGCCGCTGGTTCGTGCCCTGGTCGCCGCGGGCCATCAGGTGCACTCGTTGACACGTTCGCCTAACAAGGCCGATGGGATTCGTGCGGTTGGGAGCTCAGCCGGCGATCGCCGACGCGCTCGACGCCGGCGCGCTGCGCCGCGTCGTGGCTCGCCGCGCGGCCGACGCACGTCATTCATCAGCTGACCGCGCTGCCGAAGGAGGGCGCGCGCCGCGCGAGCGATCTCGCCGCCGACCAATCGGCTGAGGAGCGAGGGCACCAGGAATCTGCTCGAGGCGTCGATCGCCGCCGGGCGCAGGCGGATCATCGGCGGCTCGTTCGCGCCGTTCCAGGCGCGAGTGCCCGCCAACGCCCCGCCTGATGTCGTCAAGGGAGCCGAGGCGCTCCGGTCAATGGAGTCGCAGATTCTCGAAGCCAGCCGCCGCGGCGCGATCGAAGGGGTCGTGCTGCGCTACGGGCTGTTCTACGGGCCTGGCAATCCGGCGACCGACAGATGATCCACCTGCTGCGCCGCCGGATGTTGCCCGTCGTGCGCAACGATCAGGGACTGCTGCCGTTCATCCACCTCGACGATGCCGTGAGCGCCACGATCGCTGCGCTCGATCGCGCGCCGGCCGGCTCGGCCTACGACATCGTCGACAATCAGCCTGCGAGCATGAGCGACGTCGTAGCGGGCATGGCGCGGCAGGCCGGAGCGCCGCGGCCGTTGCCGTGCCGCAGTGGTTGCCGCGCCTGCTGTCGCCGTACATGGCGGGCTTCATGTCGATCCGGCTGCCGTTGTCGAACGCGAAAGCGCGGGCCGAGCTGGGGTGGGCGCCGAAGTATCCGACGTGGCGCGAGGGCGTGGCCGGCATCCTCGAGCGAGCGGCATGACCAATCTCACCGCGTTCGACGAGCACCGGCCGCTGCTCTTCTCGATCGCCTACCGCATGCTCGGCAGCGCCTCGGACGCCGAGGACGTCGTGCAGGACGCGTGGCTCCGATACCGCGGCGCCGAGGACATCCGCTCGCCGCGCGCGTTCGCCGCGACGATCGTCACGCGCCTGTGTCTCGATCGCTTGAAATCGGCGCGCGCGTCGCGCGAAGAGTACGTCGGGCCCTGGCTGCCCGAACCGATTCTGACAACTGCGGCGGGGCTGGCCCGAACCGCAGTCGAAGGGCCCGACGTGACGCTACAGCGCTCGGAATCGGTGACGCTCGCCTTCCTGGTCATGCTCGAAACGCTGTCGCCGGAGGAGCGCGCGGTCTTCCTGCTGCGCGAGGTGTTCGACTACAAGCACGACGAAATCGCGGAGATGCTCGGCTTGACCGCGGCCAACAGCCGGCAGCTGTTCCATCGCGCCAAGGAGCGGATCCGAAGCCGCGGCCCGCGATCCGACGTCGCCGCGCCGGCCTCGCAGCGGGAAGTGCTCCTCCGATTCACCGAAGCGCTCAAGGATGGAGATGCTCATGCACTGACCGATCTGCTGACGGAGGACGTCGGGTTCTGGAGCGACGGCGGCGGGAAGGTTGCGGCCGCCCGGCGGCCGCTCGTCGGCCGCGCCGAGGTGCTGACTTCCTCGTCGGCCTGCACCGCACCGGCGTGGCCGCCGGCGCTTTCGCCGACGCGTCGTTCGTGCTGCGCGGAGGTGAACGGCGAACCGGCGCTTCTCATCCGTGTCGGGTCGACTGGACACCGTGTTCGTGCTCTCCTTGACCGGCGCCCGCATCGCGGCGCTGCGCGTCGATGCGCAATCCCGACAAGCTGCAGTACATCGGACGCCAACTGCACATCAGGACGATGTGATCGACGACGCGCGGCTATGATCGGGCGGCATGCCGCCATTCGAGGGCTGGGAAGGCTGGGACGACTACGCGCCGTTCTACGACTGGGAAAATGCGCGGACGCTCGGCCGCCGTGACGTGCGGTTCTGGCAGCGGTGTCGAGCGGCGTTCGCGGGCCGGTGCTCGAGCTCGGGTGCGGCACCGGACGGATCGCGCTGCCGCTCGCGCGGGCCGGCGTCGAAGCTGGTCGGCATCGACCGGTCCGGCCGCATGCTCGCTCGCGCCGCGAAGCGCGCCGCCGGCGATTCGCCCGCGCCGGCGCCGCCGCGGCGGGCTCTCGCTCGTGCGCGGCGATATCCGGCATCTGCCGTTTGCCGGCGGACCGTTTCGGGTTCGTGATCGCGCGCGTACGGCATCCTGCAGTCGCTCCTGTCCGAACGCGACCTGGCCGCGGCGCTTCGCTCGGCCTCGCGCGTCCTGAAGCCCGGCGGGATCCTCGGCATCGATCTCGTGCCCGACGTGCCGCAGCTGGCGCGAATACAAAGACCGGGTCCAGATGCGCGGCCGCACGCGCGGCGGCGCGCATCTCACGCTGATCGAATCGGTGCGCCAGCATCCGGGGAAACGCCGGATGACCACCTTCGAGCAACGCTACGTGGTGCGCCGCGGCCGCGACGTCCGCGAGCACCGGTTCGAGCTGACCTTCAGGACGGTCACCGTCCCCGCGATGACGCCGACTTCTGGAACGCGCCGGGTTCCGGGTCCGCGCAGCGCTCGGCGACTACCGCGGGCGCGCCTGGGACGAGCGGGCCGACGTGTGGATCCTCCTGGCGGAAAAGGTGTAAGATTTTCCGTCCGATCTCGTTGATTTATAGGGAGTTTCGACATGTCCGGCCATTCCAAGTGGCATTCCATCAAGCATAAGAAGGGCGCCGCGGACGCCAAGCGGGGGAAGATCTTCACCCGCCTCATCAAGGAATTGACCGTCGCCGCACGCGCCGGCGGCGGCGATCCCGACATGAACCCGCGCCTTCGGACGATCATCGCCGACGCCAAGGCCCAGAACATGCCGGCCGACAACATCAAGCGGGCCATCCGGCGCGGCACGGGCGAAGAGCCGGGCGTTTCGTACGAAGAAGTTCAGTACCGAGGCATACGGGCCCGGCGGCGCCGCGGTGATCATCGACATGCTGACCGACAACAAGAACCGCGCGGTCGGCGAGATCCGGCACATCCTCACGAAGCACGGCGGCAACCTGGCCGAGACCAACGCCGTCGCCTGGATGTTCACCAAGCGCGGCTACATCGTCGTCCCGAAGAGCAAGGCGAAGGAAGACGATTTGATGGCCGTCGTGATCGACGCCGGGGGCGACGATCTCCGCGACGACGAGGACAACTGGGAGGTCCTGTCGGCGCCCGAAGCGTTTCCGCAGGTGCTCGAGGCCGTCAAGAAGCTCGGCATCGAGCCCGACGCCGCCGAGATCTCGATGCTGCCGCAGAACTACCTGAAGCTCGAAGGCAAGCAGGCGCAGCAGATGGTCAGGCTGATGGACGCGCTGGACGAGCACGACGACGTCCGGCACGTCTGGTCGAACTTCGACATCGAGGAGAAGGAGATCGAGGCTTCCCTGGCGTGAGGATCTTCGGCATCGATCCCGGCTCCGAGCGCACCGGTTACGGATGCGTCGAGAGCCTCGGGTCGCGCCAGCGCATCGTCTCGAGCGGCGCCATCAGTTCACCGGCCGGCGCCTCGTTTCCCGAAAAACTGCTGCGGATTCATCAGCGCCTCTCGGTGATCCTCGCCGAGTGCGCGCCCGACTGCGTCGCGATCGAAAACCTGTTCCACGCGGTCAACGTCAGGAGCGCGCTCAAGCTCGGACACGCGCGCGGCGTCGCGATGCTCGCGGCGGTCGAGGCCGGCGTGCCGGTGGTCGAGTACACGCCGGCGGAGATCAAGCGGGCGGTCGTGGGCTACGGCCGCGCCGAGAAGCACCAGGTGCAGCAGATGGTGAAGCTGATTCTCGGTCTGCCCGCGCTGCCGACGCCGCACGATGCCGCGGATGCGCTGGCGGTGGCGATCTGTCATCATCAACTCGATGGCGCCGCCGCATGCGGCGAGCGCGTTGCGGCGGCCGGCCGCGAAGGGGCCGGCCAGCTGGCGGCAGTACCGTCCGGCACGATCGTGATCGCGTACCTGCGCGGCCGGATTCTCGACAAGCAGCCGAACCGGATTGTCGTCGACGTGAACGGGGTGGGCTACGACCTGTCCGTCCCGCTCTCGACGTTCTACGGCCTCTCGGATGTCGGCGGCGAGGTTGCGCTGCGCGTCCACACACACGTCCGGGAAGACGCGTTGTCGCTCTACGGGTTCGCGACGCGGCTGGAGCAGGATCTGTTCGAGCGGCTGATCGGCGTCAGCGGCATCGGACCGAAGGTGGGGCTGGCCGTGCTGTCGGGCATCGAGCCGCTCGAACTGATTCACGCGATCGAGCGCGGCGACCTGGCGCGGTTGACGGCGATTCCCGGCGTCGGCAAGAAGACGTCCGAACGGATCGTGCTGGAGCTCAAGGATCGGCTGCCGCGCGTCGAGCTGGCGGCCGCCGGGGACGCGGCCCCGGTCGACGCGGCACCGCTGCTGCGCGATGACCTGCTCTCGGCGCTGATCAACCTGGGGTATCATCGGCCGCTCGCCGAGAAAGCGGTCGATGCGGCGATCAAGCGGACGCCCGACGGCGACTTCGAGCGCACGTTGAAGCAGGCGCTGCGCGAGTTGGCGAAATAGTCGCAGTCAGTCGTCAGTCGGTAGTCGAGGTAGACTGACGACGTAGACTGAGACTGTAGAACGTGACGTGACTGGACTGATGACCGACGATCGCGTCGTCACCGCGGCGCGCGTTGATGAGGACGCGCAGTACGAGGCGGGGCTGCGGCCGCGGACGCTGGACGAGTACATCGGGCAGGACCGCGTCCGCGAGAACCTCGAGGTCTCGGTCGCCGCGGCCCGACAGCGCGGCGAAGCGCTCGATCACGTGCTGCTGTACGGCCCGCCCGGGCTCGGCAAGACCACGCTCGGGTACGTGATCGGCAACGAGCTCGGCGTGCCGGTCCGCGCGACATCGGGTCCGGTGCTCGAGAAGCCGGGCGATCTCGCCGCGATCCTGACGAACCTCGGCGAGCGCGAAGTGCTGTTCATCGACGAGATCCACCGCATGCCGGCGGCGATCGAGGAGATTCTCTATCCGGCGCTCGAGGACTACGAGCTCGACATCATGATCGGCCAGGGTCCGAGCGCGCGGTCGGTGAAGGTGCCGCTGCAGAAGTTCACGCTGATCGGCGCGACGACGCGCGCCGGGCTGCTGACCTCGCCGCTGCGCGCGCGGTTCGGCATCGTGCACCGCCTGGAGTTCTACAACCCCGCCGATCTCGAAGAGATCGTCCGCCGATCGGCCAGGATCCTCGGCGTGCCGATCGAAGACGCCGCGGCGGCGGAAATCGCGCGGCGGTCGCGCGGGACGCCGCGCATCGCGAACCGGCTGCTGCGCCGGGTGCGCGACTACGCGCAGGTGCGCGCCTCGGGAAGAATCACCGCCGATGTCGCCGCACGCCGGCCTGAAGCTGCTCGAGGTCGACGAATTCGGGTTCGACGAGGTCGATCGCAAGCTGCTCCGCACCATCATCGACAAGTTCGGCGGCGGACCGGTCGGCATCAACAGCATCGCCGCCGCCATCAGCGAGGAGAAGGACGCCATCGAGGACATCTACGAGCCGTTCCTGATTCAGATCGGGTTTGTCGATCGCACGCCCCGCGGACGCGTGGCGACGGCCCGCGCCTACGCCTTTTTCGGCCTCGACGCGCCGGGAAGGGATTCACGCCTGTGGTAGTCCCTTCGACAGGCTCAGGGCAGGGCCCTTCGACAAGCTCAGGGCAGGGCCGGCGGACGCGATGCGGCGGGCGGCCGACCACGATCACGTCGCTGGCGACCTACGTGCCGCCGCGGGTGCTCACCAATGCCGACCTCGAGAAGATGGTCGAGACCTCCGACGAGTGGATCCTGCAGCGCACCGGCATCCGCGAGCGGCACATCGTCGATCCCGGCGTCGCCACCTCGGACCTCGGCAAGGAAGCCGCCGTCCAGGCGTTGGCCAACGCCAGGCTGACCCCCGATGACATCGGCGTCATCGTCGTCGGAACGGTGACGCCCGACATGCTGTTTCCGAGCACCGCCTGCCTGATCCAGCACAAGATCGGCGCGCGGCGGGCCTGGGGGTTCGACCTGAGCGCGGCCTGTTCGGCCTTCACCTACGCCCTGACCACGGCGAGCCAGCTGGTCGCGACCGGCGCGCACGATCACGCACTGGTCGTCGGCGCCGACGTCATGTCGAGCATCATCGACTACAAGGATCGATCGACGTGCGTGCTGTTCGGCGACGGGGCCGGAGCGGTCGTCGTGTCCGCTGCGAACGGCAACGACGGGGCGATTCTCGACTTCGAGCACGAAGTCGATGGCGGCGGCGGCTCCGCACTGTGCATGCCTGCGGGCGGCAGCGTGCGGCCGGCGTCGCACGAGACCGTCGACCAGCGGCTGCACTACGTCAAGCAGGACGGCCAGGCTGTGTTCCGTTTCGCCGTGCGAAAGACGGAAGAGATCTCGCGGCGGATCCTGGAGCGGAACGGCCTGACGCCGCAGGACGTCGACCTGTTCGTCTCGCACCAGGCCAACCGCCGGATCATCCAGTCGGCGAGCGAGAGGCTTGGCCTCGATCCGCGAGAAGGTCATCATCAACATCGAGCGATTCGGCAACACGACGGCGGCGACGATTCCCCTGGCGCTGAACGACGCCTTGTGCACCGGGCGCCTGAAGAAGGGCCACACCGTGCTGCTGGCGTCGGTCGGGGCCGGATTCACGGTGGGCGCCGTCCTGATCCGGTGGGGGATCTAGGCTCTCTCCGCAAGCGGCAGCGCCTGCTGGATGAAGCATTCCGCGTTCCCGGCACGCGCCTGAGGTTCGGCTGGGACGCGATCATCGGGCTCGTCCCATGGGCCGGCGACGGGGTCACGGCGCTGATGGGCGTCGCGGTGCTCGTCGCGGCGCACCGGATGCGGGTCCCGGGGATCGTCCTGGTGCGCATGCTGTTCAACCTCGCGATCGATCTGCTGATCGGCCTGGTGCCGTTCGCCGGCGACGTCGCGGACATCTTCTGGAAGGCGAACACCAAGAACATGGCGCTGCTCGAGCGGCATGCGGCGTCGCCGATGCCCGCCACCGCCGGCGACTGGTGGTTCGTCACCGGCATCACGGCGCTCGTCTTTTCGATGGCGGCGCTGCCACTGCTGCTGTTGTACTGGCTGGCGACGGCCGTGCCTGGGCCGGAATTCAAGCTGTGGTGATTTCCGTGAGCGTCCCTCGAGTCTTTCTCCTGTCGCCGGCGAACTGCCGCGGCACGCGCGGCAAGCAGGCGATCTCTCCGCGCGCGACCTTCCCGGTGGCCGAGCAGCTGAGGTCGCCCGAGGGCGTCGCGATCGGCGACCTGTTCGCCTTCGTGAGCGGACTGTACTTCCGCGGCAAACTGACCTACGCGCGGCGTTTTGCCGTGCCTCCAGAGCCGGGCAACCCGGTGGTGGGTGGAGGCATCCAGGTGATCACGCCGAACGCGGGACTCCGTCCGCCCGAGACGCGCGTCACGCGCAGCGCCTTCAAGAAATTCTCGGGCGCCGATGTCCATCCCGACAATGCGGCCTATCGCCGCCCGCTCGAGCAGAGCGCGCGGGCGCTGGCCCGGGAACTCTGCGGCGCGTGCGATGTGGTGCTGCTGGGCAGCGTCGCGTCGCCGAAGTACGTCGACGTCCTGCTCGCGATCTTCGGCGATCGGCTGCTGTTTCCGATCGAGTTCGTCGGCCGGGGCGACATGAGCCGCGGCGGCCTGCTGCTGCGGCGGGCGGCGGACGGTGTCGAATTGGACTACGTGCCGATCGCGGGCGCCGTGCTGCACGGCGCGCGCCCGCCGAAGCTGCCGCCGCTCAGGGAGTGGCGGAAGGCGGGGGCGTAGGGCCGCTCCGTTCACGACACCTTGAAATCACCTCTCGTCATCCCGCGTGACCAGGACAATGTCGTCCTCACGGTCGAAAAGAAAGAAGTCAGGCTCACCAATCTCCGCAAGGTGTTCTGGCCGGAGCTCAGGCTGACCAAGGGCGACCTGCTGCAGTACTACGCCGACGTCGCAGAGGTGCTCCTGCCGCATATCAGGAACCGCGCGATGGTGATGAAGCGCTACCCGCACGGCGCCGCCGGCGAGTTCTTCTTCATGAAGCGCGCGCCGACGCCGCGCCCGCCGTGGATCGAGATCTGCTCGATCGACCATGGCTCCAAGGGGATCATCGATTTCCCCATGATCCAGGATCGAGCCGCGCTGCTGTGGGTCGTCAACCTTGGCTGCATCGACCTGAATCAGTGGTATGCGACGTGCGACGACGTCGATCGGCCCGACTACCTGCACTTTGACCTGGACCCTGGCGCGGGCGCCACGTTCGATCGCGTGCGGGAAACAGGGATGGTCGTCAAGCAGGCCTTGGACACCCTGAAGATGCCCTCCGTCGTGAAGACAACCGGCTCCAAGGGGCTGCACGTCTACGTGCCGATCGTTCGCGGCCCCGACCAGAAGCAGGTGTGGACATTCGCGAAGGCGCTTGCGTACGAGCTCGCGGCGCGGAATCCTGCGCTGATCACTGCGGAATATCGAGTCGCCAATCGGCCGAAAGGACGGGTGCTGGTCGACTACAACCAGAACAGGTGGGGCAGCACGCTGGCGTCGATCTACTCGGTGCGTCCCCGTCCGGAGGCCACTGTTTCGACACCCGTCACCTGGCGCGAGGTCGAGCGCGGCGTGAAGATCGAGGACTTCACCGTGCGCAACGTCCCGAAGCGGGTCGAGAAGCTCGGTGACCTGTGGAAGCCGCTCCTCGCCGCACGTGGGCGGTTCGACCTCTCTGCATTTGTGTAAATTTACCGAATTTACAATTGTAAATTCTTCAGTCGCCCAGGAGCTCGCCGATAGGCTGGAGGTCCTCGACGCGATCGCACACCGCCTTCACAATCATCAACATCGGGACGGCCAGCAGCGTGCCCCACACGCCCCACACCCATCCCCAGAACAGCAGGCCGACGAACACGGCCACCGCGTTCATCCGCGCGGCGCGGCTGCTGAGGAACGGCGTGAGCAGGAAGCCTTCGAGCGTGGTGATGACGAACGCCGACCCGGCGGCGAGCAGGATCGGGCGGACTTCTCCGAACTGAAGGAACGCGACGACGCCGATCGCACCGGTCACCAGCACCGGTCCGAAATAGGGAATGGAATTGAAGACGCCGGCGATCAGCCCCCAGAACGCCGCCTGCTCGAAGCCGATCCATCGCAGCGCCAGCCACGTGGCCACGCCGACAACGATGCTGGTGAAGAGCTGGACGATCAGAAATCGTTCGATCTGGTAGTCGATGTCGCGAAGGATCTGGAGGGTGATCTTCTTCTTTTCCAGCGACGGACCGGCGATCTTCACGAGCTTGCGGCGATACAGATCGCCCGACGCGAGCAGGAAGAACGCCAGGAACAGGATCATCACGACCTGCATCGCGCCCGCGAACAGGCTCAACGATCCCCAGACGAGATACTGCGAGACGCGTACTGGCGCCTGCTCGATCTGCACGCGCTGTGCGCTCCCGGGCGCCGGCGGCGGGGCGGCCGCGTTCGCGGCGCGCTCGAGTTCAGTCGCGGCCTTCTGGACCTTCTCGATGGCGGTGTCGTCCGACCGCCGGTCGCCTTCGATGATGCGGCGCAGCCGCCTGGCGCCCTCCGGGAGCTGCTCGACGATTTCGGTCGCCTGGTAGCGCAGCTGGTACAGCATCACACCGCCAGCCGAAACCACCGTGAACAGAACGATCGCGGCGGCGAGCGGCCGTGGAATCCGCAGCCGCTCGAGAGACCCGACCAGCGGTTCCAGCGCGTGGCTGATCAGAATGCCGAGCACGATCGGGATGATGACCGCCTGCGCGTAGCGGAGCATCACGATGCCCGCGATGATCGCGAGCACGGTGAGCGCGAGGCTGCGGATGTCCGTCGGAACCGGGAGTGCCGGCGCCTGATCCGGCGGTTCGGCAGCGGGCGCCGGCTCATTTCGCGGCGGTTTCGGCGTTCGTGCCTCCCGAAGCAGGCCCATCACCGAACCTCCGCGCCCTGCAGCGCCTTGTTGATCGCGACCGCCGCCTTGATGCCCTCCGCGGCCGCCACGACGACGAACTGCGCGTCGCGCGACGCATCGCCCGCCACGAACACACCCGGGACGTTCGTATCGCACAGCGTCCCGGTGTTCACAGTGCCCTTGCGATTGAACGCGCAGCCGAGCCGCTCGGCCAGGGAATCCTGCTGATACTGGCCCGTGCCGAAGAACAGCGCGTCACAGGGCAAGCGATCGCCGTCCGACGAACTCGATGTTCGTCACGCGCCCGTCGACGTGCGCGAGCCGCGCGACGCTTGCCGTGCGCAGCGCGATGCCGTTGTCGGCCAGCCGTCGTCGAGCCGCCAGGTCGAGCCGTTTCCCGTGTGTGCAGAGGACAACGTTCGTGCTCCAGGTCTTCAGCGAGAGCGCGAGCGGCGCGGCGTGTCGACCCAGCACCGCCAGCCGCTTGTCGCGGCACTCCCATCCGTCGCAGTACGGGCAATGGAAGACCGAGCGTCCGTAGCACTCGGCGACACCTGGAACCTCAGGGAGCTGGTCTTTGACGCCGGTGGCGAGGAGGAGAAATCGCGACCGTTCCCGCCGGCCGTCCGCGAGGTGGACGCTGAACCCGTCGCGGTCGCTCTTGGCGTCCTTGACGGCGACGCACCGGAACTCGATGCCGTACGGCACGAGCTCGCGCCGTGCCGCGTCGCGGAACTCGGCCGGCGCGATGCCGTCGCGCGTGAGATACCCGTGGAGCGCGGTGGACCGCTGGTTGCGCGGCTCGCCGCGATCGCAGACGAGGACACGCCGGCGGCACCGTCCCAGCATCAGCGCGGCGCTCAGCCCGGCGGGCCCGCCGCCCACGACGATGACGTCGTACGCAGGCACGCCTCGGCTGTTGCAAGACCGTCACCAGAGCGGACCAGCTCCGCTGTTGGGTTCGAGCCGACCCCAAGCAAGCGGTCGGCGCGAAACAGCGGCTAAGATTGCTCGCGGATGGACGTCCGCGACTTCGACTTCGACCTGCCGGCCGGCCTGATCGCCCAGGAGCCGGCCGCCGACCGGAGCGCGGCGCGGCTGCTTCATCTCGATCGGGTAACGGGCGCCATCGCGCACGGCCGCTTCGCGGAGCTGCCCGACCGCCTGTCGCCCGGCGACCTCCTGGTGGTCAACAACACGCGCGTCTTTCCGGCGCGCCTGCTGGGCCGCCGCGTTCCCACCGGCGGCGCCGTCGAATGCCTGCTGATTCGGCGCTGCGCGCCGGCGCGCGCAATCGCGCGCCTGTAAACGAGGCGCACTGGGAGGCGCTGGTCCACCCCGGGCAGAAATTGAAGCCTGGCGAGCAGGTGATCTTCGAGGGCCCGCCTTCGCGCGTCCCGCGCTTCGGCGCGGCAGGCCCGCACAGCCTGCGGGCCGAGATCCTCGAGCGACGGTTCCATGGCCGGCGGCTCATTCGCCTCTGGACCGACGGCACGGCCGCCGTGGACGAGGTCGTGGACGCCATCGGGCACGTCCCGCTCCCGCCATACATCAGGCGCGCCGATCGCGAATCCGATCGCGACCGCTATCAGACGATGTTCGCGGCGCGCCGCGGATCGATTGCCGCTCCGACCGCGGGGCTGCACTTCACCGAATCGGTGACCGAGGCGCTGCGCGTTCGCGGCGTGCAGATCGCGGCCATCACGCTGCATGTGGGATACGGCACCTTTCAACCGGTCAGGACCGAGCGCATCGAGGAACATCGATTGGACGCCGAACGCTACGAGGTGGACGCGGCCGCGGCACAGGCCGTCAACGCCGCGCTCGACGAAGGACGCCGGGTGATCGCGGTCGGCACGACGACGACGCGGACCCTCGAGGCAGTGGCGGCCGCGAACGGCGGCCGCCTCGCCGCCGGCGCGGGCCAGACGGATCTGTTCATCTTCCCCGGATTCCAGTTCCAGGTGATTCGCGGGCTGCTGACGAACTTCCACCTGCCGCAATCGTCGCTGCTGATGCTGGTGGCGGCGTTCGCGGGCCGCGAACACGTGCTCGCGGCGTATCGCGAAGCCGTCAGACAGGGCTACCGGTTTTACAGTTATGGTGACGCAATGCTGATCTTCGACTCTGAAGGTAAGGCCATGATTTTTTCCTACGAAGACTTCGACTCTGACCGACGTCCGCACTTACCCGCTGGAGTCGCGGTCGAGCAAGGCGAACGCCGCCGACTTCGCGAAGCCGTGCGGGCCCGGCGCGACGGTCGCGGCGTTTCTCGAGTCGCTGCCGAAGATGCTGGCGGCGGCCGACTTCAAAGCGGTCGTGGCAGCGATGGTCGCGGCTCGACGCAAGGAACGCGGCATCCTGTGGGGCCTCGGCGCGCACGTGATCAAGACGGGACTGGGCCCGGTGATCGTCGATCTGATGGAGCGGGGGTTTGTCTCCGCGCTCGCGACCAACGGCGCCGCGGTGATCCACGACTTCGAGGTGGCGCTCGTCGGCGCCACGTCAGAGGACGTGGACGAGTCGCTCGGTCCGGGGCGATTCGGCATGGCGGAAGAGACCGGCAGGTTGCTCAACGAAGCGATTACCTCCGGCACGCGAGCGGGAATGGGCATCGGGCAGGCAGTTGCCCGGTCGCTCGGCGAACGGAAGCCGCCGTTCGGTCATCTCAGCATCCTGACGGCTGCCGCGCGGCTGAACATTCCCGTCACCGTGCACGTCGCAATTGGCACCGACATCATCCACATGCACCCGGCAGCCTCCGGTGCGGCGTTTGGCGAGGGCAGCCTGCGCGATTTCCGTCACCTCGCCGCGAACGTCGCGAAGCTGGAGGGCGGCGTCTACCTCAATTGCGGGTCAGCGGTCGTCCTGCCCGAGGTGTTCCTGAAGGCCGTCGCGCTCGCGCGCAACCGCGGCCTCGCGCTGACGGACATGACCACGGTCAACCTGGATTTCGTCCGTCTCTATCGGCCGCAGACCAACGTCGTGACCCGCCCGACGGCCGGGACCGGCCGCGGCTACTCGCTCGTCGGGACACCACGAGATCATGATTCCGCTCGCTGGCGGCCGCGCTGACGGTCGGAGCGGGCGACCTGAAGATCTTAAGATTATCAGATTTACGATTTAAATTAAGGTTTCGGGCCGGAGTAGCTCAGTTGGTGAGAGCACGCGTCTCATAAGCGCGGGGTCGACAGTTCGAATCTGTCCTCCGGCATCCCTCGACTTTGCTCAGGATGCCGTCCTGAGCGTAGCCGAAGGACGGCAGCCTTTTTCGGCGGGAGGCGGCGAGGCGTCGGCGCCTTCCTGCCCTTACCCGCCCACAGCGATGCAGTCTCGTCGACCGCGTCCGCGCGACCATTCGCGCGCACGATCTGGCGCGTCCGGATACCCGCGTGCTCGTCGCGTTGTCGGGCGGCTCCGACTCGGTTGCCCTCGCCTATCTCCTGGCCGAGCTCGCGCAACGCAACGAGCTTCGGGTCGCAGGCGTCGTCCATCTGAATCATCAGCTTCGTCCGGCGGCTGACGACGAAGAGGCCTTCTGCGGCGAGCTGGCCGCGCGCCTCGGCTGGCCGTTTCGGGCCGACGCGCCGATGTCGCGGCGCGCGCCCGGGCCGAGCGGCGGTCGATCGAAGATGCCGCGCGCGCGGCACGCTACGAGTTCTTCGAGCAGGCGCGTCTTCGGCTCGAAGCCGACGCGATTGCCCTCGGCCACACACGCGACGATCAGGCCGAGACCTTTCTGCTCCGGTTGATTCGAGGCGCTGGCTCCCGCGGCCTGTCGGGCATGCACCCGCGCCGCGGCCGCGATCATCCGGCCCCTGCTCGATTGCCGCCGCCGCGACCTTCGGTCGTTCCTCGAGGAGCGCGGCGTGCCATTCGTCCACGACGAATCGAACGACGACGTCAGCATCCCGCGCAATCGGGTGCGTGCGGAGCTCCTGCCATTCCTCGAACGCCGATTCAACCCGTCGATCGTCGACGTCCTGGCCGACGAGGCCAGCCTGGCTCGCGAGGAGTGGGACTGGATTCAGCAGGCGGCTCGCGACGTTGCCGCGGAAGTCGTCAGCCGGCCGGAGAAGGACGTCTGGCTCCTCGACGTTTCCGCGCTCGAGAGGCTGCCGGCCGCCCTTACACGCGCAATCGTTCGCGACGCACTCGTTCAGGCCTCAGGTGGCCGGCCGATCTCGTTCCGGCACGTGGAGGAGGCGCTGAGCGCTTGCGTTCGCCGCTTCGCGGCTCCGGAGCGACGAACGCGGGCCCATCGACGGTCCCGGCGTCCGGATGGAACGCCGCGGCCAGGTGGTCGTCTTAACCAGCAGGGGCCCGGCGGCTCCGGCTCAGGCCGCGGCGAACCTTTTCCGGTATTCGCTGTCTATTCCAGGTGAGGTGGCACTGCGGGAGGCCGGTTGCGTCGTATCGGCCGAGGCGGCGGCGTCGGCAGGGAGTGCCATTTTGAGCAATGCCGCCGTGGCGGTCCTACAGCTCGACCGCTGCCGGATGCCACTCGCGGTCCGGAACCGGCGCCCGGGCGACCGTTTTCGCCCGCTCGGGCTTGGTGGCCGGAAAAAGCTGCAGGACTATTTTGTCGATAAGAAGATCCCGCGGGATCGCCGCGATCAGGTGCCTCTGGTCGTCGACGAGACCGACAGGATCGTCTGGGTGGCCGGTCACGGGATCGACGACGAGTTTCGGGTGACAGACCCTGCGCAAGCCGTGCTAATCTTGAGACTTAGGCAGGTCTAGGGGGGACATTGAACTCGACTGTGAAGAGCCTTCTGTTCTGGCTGGTCCTCGTGGTCGTGGGCGTCGTGATCTGGAATGTCTCAACGAAGTTCCAGCAGAAGGAGACGACTGTCCAGTTCAGCGACTTCACGGCGCAGGTGAACAACGGTCAGATTGCGGCGGTCACGATCACGGGCCAGGAAATCACCGGGACGAACAAGTCGAACAACACGTTCCGGACGATCGTCCCCGGCCAGGGCATGTACGAAGGGCTCGTCAACCTCCTGATCGAGAAGAACGTCAACGTCGACGTCAAGGAACAGACGGTCAGCCCCTGGGCGTCGCTGCTGTATTCGTGGGCGCCGTTCCTGCTCGTCATCGGGTTCTGGGTCTTTTTCATGCGCCAGATGCAGAGCGGCGGGAACAAGGCCCTGTCGTTCGGCAAGAGCAAGGCGAAGCTGTCGTCCAGCTCCCAGAAAAAGGTCACCTTCAAGGACGTCGCCGGGGTCGACGAGGCGAAAGAAGAGCTTCAGGAGATCATCGAGTTCCTCAAGGAGCCCCAGAAGTTCCAGAAGCTCGGCGGACGGATTCCGAAGGGCGTGCTCCTGATGGGCTCCCCGGGAACGGGCAAGACGCTGCTGGCCCGTGCGGTCGCCGGCGAAGCGAACGTGCCGTTTTTCTCGATCAGCGGCTCCGACTTCGTCGAGATGTTCGTCGGCGTCGGCGCGTCGCGCGTCCGCGACCTGTTCGAGCAGGGCAAGAAGAACGCACCCTGCATCGTCTTCATTGACGAGATCGACGCCGTCGGGCGTCACCGCGGCGCCGGCCTTGGCGGGGGGCACGACGAGCGCGAGCAGACGCTCAACCAGCTGCTCGTCGAGATGGACGGCTTCGAATCCAACGAGGGCGTCATCCTGGTCGCCGCGACGAACCGGCCCGACGTGCTCGACCCGGCGCTGCTGCGCCCCGGCCGCTTCGATCGGCGCATTGTCGTCAACCGTCCGGACGTGAAGGGCCGCGAGGGCATTCTCGGCGTTCACACGCGCAAGATCCCGATGGCCGACGACGTGGAAGTGCCGGTGCTGGCGCGCGGCACGGCCGGCTTCTCGGGTGCCGACCTGGCGAACCTGGTGAACGAGGCGGCGCTGAACGCGGCGCGCTACAACCAGAAGGTCGTGCGGATGCACGACTTCGAGTACGCCAAGGACAAGGTGTTGATGGGATCCGAGCGCCGCTCGATGATCATCAGCGACGAAGAGAAGCGCGTCACCGCCATTCACGAGGCGGGGCACGCGCTGCTCGCGGTGCTGCTGCCGCACGCGGATCCGATTCACAAGGTGACGATCATCCCGCGCGGCATGGCCCTCGGCCTGACGCAGCAGCTGCCGATCGACGAGAAGCACAACTACTCGCGCGAGTACCTCAACGACCGGATCGCGATCCTGCTCGGCGGGCGCATCGCCGAGGAGATCACGATGAACAGCCTGACGACCGGCGCCGGCAACGACCTCGAGCGCTCGACGGAAATGGCGCGGCAGATGGTCTGCGAGTGGGGCATGAGCGACGAGATGGGGCCGCTGACCTTCGGCAAGAAGGAGGAGCAGATCTTCCTCGGCCGCGAGATCGCGCAGCACCAGGACTACAGCGAGGATACGGCGCTCAAGATCGATCAGGAAGTGAAGCGCTTCGTCACCACGAACTACCGCCGCGCGCACGAGCTCCTCACCGCTCACAAGTCGAGGCTGGAGCAGATCGCCGAGGCGCTCCTCTCGCGTGAAGTCCTCGACGCGGAGCAGGTGAAGCGGCTCGCCGCCGGCCTGCCGCTCGAGGATCCGCAGCCGCTGCCGCGCGCCGCCATGTCGCCGGCCGGCGACGAGGACCGCCCGCGCCAGAAAGAGCGGACGACCATCGTCCCCGCGCTCAATAAGCCGATTCCACAGGAATAAGTGCAGTCGGCAGTCGGCAGTCGGTAGTCGAGTAGTCAGAACGTGTGAACTCGTGACGATCGACTCTCGACTACCGACTGTCGAATTCCGTGTTTCCCCCCCGCCGTCTCTACACCGTTCCTCTTCCCGACGGGCGCGTCCTGGAGCTGGGTTCCCGGCCGCTCGTCATGGGCATTCTGAACGTCACGCCCGATTCGTTTGCCGAGCCATCGCCTCGAACCGACGCCGCGGCCGCGATCGAGTTCGCCTTGCAGATGGAAGCGAACGGCGCTGACATTATCGACATCGGCGGAGAGTCGACGCGCCCGGGCGCCGAGCCGTTGCCGGCGGCCGAAGAAGCCGGGCGTGTGCTGCCGGTCATCGCGGCTCTTCGTGGACGTGTCCGCGTTCCGATTTCCATCGACACCTACAAGGCCGAGATCGCGGGGGCTGCCATCGCCGAAGGCGCCGCCATCGTGAACGACGTGAGCGGGCTTCGCTACGAGCCTGCGCTCGGCGGCGTGGTTGCCGCGACCGGCGCGGCCCTCATCGTGATGCACACCCGCGGCCGCTCCAGGACGATGTACCAGGAGGCTCACTATGACGACGTCGTGCAGGAGGTGATCCGGGAGCTCGGCGAGAGCCTTCAGGCGGCCGCGGCGGCGGGCGTCGCTCGCGAGCGCGTGATTGTCGATCCGGGGATCGGGTTTGCCAAACGTCCGGCCGACAGTTATGGTGTGCTGGCCCGGCTGCCCGAGCTGGCGGCAGGGTTGGATCGGCCTGTCCTGACCGGGCCGTCGCGCAAGTCGTTCATGCGGGAGGCGTTAGGCTCCAGGCCGGCGCCGGAACGCGATTGGGGCACGGCTGCGGCCGTCACCGCCGCGGTGCTGGCCGGCGCGCACATCCTCCGCGTGCACGCAGTGGCCGAGATGGTCCAGGTCGTTCGCGTGGCTGAGGAGATTCGGCGACACGGATGTGGACTTCATAAACGATCTCTTGCGCTCGGCCGCCGGCGCCTGGCGGGATCTCGTCGACATCCTCGTGGTGTCGGTGCTGATCTACGAGGTGCTGAAGCTGATTCGCGGCACGCGGGCCGTCCAGATGGCGCTCGGCGCCGCGGTGTTCGTCGGCCTGTTCTACGTTTCCGTCTGGGGCCACCTCGAAACGGTCAACTGGCTGATTCGCAACATGGCGGGGTACCTCGTCTTTGCGTTCATCGTCCTCTTCCAGTCGGACATCCGCCGCGCGCTGGCTCACCTCGGACGGGCGCCGTTTTTCCGCTACTTCGCCAAGGAGGAGTCGGCCGAGGAATCGATCGAGGAGCTGGTGATGGCGACCGGCATGCTGTCGGACAAGCGGATCGGCGCCATCATCGCGATTGAGCGGCAAATCGGACTGCGGAACTACATCGAAGGCGGCATTCCGCTCGACGCGGTGATGACCTACGACCTGCTGCTCAGCATCTTTCAGCCCTCGTCTCCGCTCCACGACGGAGCGGTCATCGTGCAGGGCGATCGGGTTGCCGCGGCCGCCTGCTTCCTGCCGCTGACCGTCAACCCGAGGCTCAGCAAGGAGCTCGGCTCGCGGCATCGCGCCGCGATCGGTCTCACCGAGGAGAACGACTCGGTGGCGATCGTCGTGTCCGAAGAGACCGGGAACATATCCCTCGTCGCCGACGGACAGATCGAGCGCACGCTCGACGCCGACACGCTGCGCACGCGGCTGCGTTCGCTGATCATGCAGCGCCCGGGGAGGACGAATCAGACGCGCGTGGAGTACGCGTGAAGGCGATCTGGCCGTTCAGACACCTCGGGCTGAAGGTGCTGTCGCTCGGCATTGCCGTGCTCCTCTGGATGATCATTGCCGGCGATCAGACCGTCGAGCGCGGGCTCCGCGTGCCCCTCGAGTTGCAGCAGTTTCCGGCCGGCCTCGAGCTCCAGGCCGAGCCGCCGGCGCTCGTCGACGTCCGCGTGCGCGGGTCGTCCGATACGCTGAGCCGCCTCGGTCCCGGCGACATCGTCGCGGTCCTCGATCTTCAGGGCCGCGAAGGCCGGGCCGGCGCCTGTTTCAGCTCACGCCTGAACAGGTGAGGACGCCGTTCGGCATCGAGGTCGTGCAGATCGCGCCGTCGACCATCGTCTTCGTCTTCGAGCCGACCGCCGTGAAACGGCTGCCGATCGAGCCGGCCGTCGAAGGCGATCCCGCTCCGGGGTATGTCGTCGGCACGACGACGACCGATCCGCCGACAGTGGAGATCACGGGACCGGAGAGCGCCGTCCAGCAGGCGGACGAGGCGGTCACGGAACCGATTTCGATTGCGGGCGCGGCGACCGACGTCACCGAAACCGTCACGGTCGGCCTGCTCGATCCGGCGCTTCGCGTGAAAGGCGTCCGGACCGCGACGGTCAAGGTCCAGGTTCGTCTCGGGCCGCGTGAGCGGACGGTGAGGAACAGGCCGTTGCGGCTCCGCGATCTTCCAGGCCAATCTCACGGCGCAGGCGACTCCTCCCGACGTCGACATCGTCGTCCGCGGCAGCCGCGAGGGGCTTGCGCGGCTGGACGCGGACGAGGTCGTGCCCTTTGTCGATCTCAAGGGGCTCGGCGCCGGGCGAGTACGCGCTGACCGTTCACGTCGACCCGGTCGCCGACGCCAACGTCGCACGCGTCGCGCCGGAGACCGTCCACGTGCGCCTCACAGCCTTCAAGGAATAGATGCAGCTCTTCGGCACCGACGGCGTTCGCGGAACGGCCGGCCAGTTTCCCCTGGATGCGGCAACGGTGCGGCGGATTGGCGCCGCGCTGGTTCGCGCGCTCCCGCACGGCACGGAATCTCCGCGTCTCCTCATCGGCCGCGATACTCGCGAGTCGGGGGGGTGGATCGAGGCAGAGCTGGCACACGGCGCGGCCGGTGAAGGCGCGTCGGTGACGAGCGCCGGCGTGGTGCCGACACCAGCCGTCGCCTACCTCACGCGGACCGGTCCGTACGACGCCGGCGTCGTGATCTCGGCCTCCCACAATCCATTCGAGGACAACGGCATCAAGGTGTTCTCCGGCCGCGGCGAGAAGTTCACGGAAAAAGTCGAACGTGAAGTGGAAGCGATCGTGGCCGATCCGTCGTGGCAGGCGCGATCCGGCGCGGCGGTGCCGCTGCCCACGGCGGCGCTCGTCGCACCGTATCTCGATCACCTGCGCGCGGTGGTGGAGGATCGCGCGGCGCTGCGGGGCATCACGCTCGCGATCGACTGCGCCAACGGGGCAACGACGACGGTCGCTCCCGATCTGTTTCGCTCGATGGGGTTCACCACGTGGTCATTGGCGATCACCCCGACGGCCGCAACATCAACCTGCGGTGCGGCTCCACGCACCCTGAGCGGCTGGCCCAGCGTCGTGGTCGAGAAGAAGTGCGCGATGGGCGTCGCCTTCGACGGCGACGGCGACCGGGCGATTTTCGTCGACCAGGCGGGCGACATCGTCAACGGCGACGCGGTGCTGCTCATGTGCGCCCGGCAACTGCAGCGCGAAGGGCGGTTGAAGGGGAACGCCATCGTCGCGACCGTGATGAGCAACATCGGCCTCCAGATCGCGCTCGCCGAGACCGGCATCGGGATCGTGCGCTGTCCGGTCGGCGACAAGTACGTGATGGAGGAGATGCTCGCCCGCGGGCTATCCCTCGGCGGAGAACAGTCGGGCCACATCATCTTCTCCGATTACCTGTTCACCGGTGATGGCCTCTGCACGGCGCTGAACGTGCTGCGGACCGTCGCGCATGTCGGGCCGGACGCTGGCCGAGCTGGCGAAGGATCTGGTGACCTACCCGCAGATCCTGATCAACGTGCGCGTGCGCGAGAAAGTCGACCTGGCGACCGTGCCGGCGATAGCCGACGCGATGGCGCGCGTCGAGCAGCGCCTCGACGGCCATGGGCGCCTCGTTGTCCGCTACTCGGGCACCGAGCCGCTCCTGCGCGTCATGCTGGAGGGCCCAACCGAGCACGAAGTCCGCACGTGGGCGCAGGAGATTGCCGATGTCGTCAAGCGCGAGCTCGGTTAGATGATTCACCGTCGACCGGCTCCGTGTCCGAGCCCCGAGCCCCCAGCCCCGAGACCCGGCCATGATCCGCCTCTCCGTCAACGTCAATAAGATCGCCACCATCCGGAATTCCAGGGGCGGCAGCGTGCCGCGGGTGCTGGATGCGGTGCAGGTGTGCGTCGACGCGGGCGCGCACGGGATCACCGTCCACCCGCGCGCCGATCGCCGGCACATCACGCCGGAAGATGTTCATGACATCGCGCACGCGCTCGCGCCGCTTCGGCCGAAGGTCGAATTCAACATCGAAGGGGATCCGCGGCCGGATCTGCTGGCCCTTGTGAAGGAGGTTCGGCCCGACCAGTGCACGCTCGTGCCGGTCATGCCGGGTGAGATCACGAGCCAGGCGGGATGGGTTGCCGCCACGGCCGCGGGGTTGCCGGCGGTTGTTCGCGAGCTGAAGGCGCCTTGGGATTCGCGTGAGCCTGTTCGTCGATCCGACGGAGGAGGCCATCCGGCTTGCAGCGGCAGCGGGCGCGGATCGCGTGGAGCTGTATACCGAACCGTACGCGCGGGCATTCGAGCGCGGCCTCGCCGCGGCGGCCGCGTCATTCCGCGAGTACGCGCCGCGCCGCCGAGCTCGCCCACGCTGCGGGCCTCGGCGTCAACGCCGGGCACGACCTCGATCTCAAGAATCTGATGCTCTTCCGGGCGATGCCCCATCTGGATGAGGTGTCGATCGGCCACGCCATCGTCTCGCGTGCGGTGTTCGTGGGGCTCGATCGCGTGGTCCGCGAGTACCTGGCCGTGCTGGCCGGGCGCGCGCCGGACAGTCCGCGAGGTGAGGCCGCGGCTTGCGCGCCGTAGCTCGCTCGAGCGAGGTGAGCGAGGCGGCCTGAGTTATGATCGATTGTTCCGCATGAAAACGGAAGCGGTCGCCTACGGAATCGCGGGGATTCTCTTCGGTCTCATCGCCGGTTGGATCATCGGCAGCCAGTACGAGTCCGCGCGGCGTCAGCCGATGTCGGCTGCCACCGCGGCCGCGCCGGCGGCGGCGCCCCAGGCCCAGGCCCCGCCGCCGCTCGACGAAGCCAAGGTGACGGCGTTCAGGAGCGCCGCCGAGCGTGAACCCAAGAACGCCGCGCCTCGCGCGCAGCTCGGCGACCTGTATTTCGGCTCGGAGCGGTTCGACGAAGCGGTCAAGTGGTACGAGCAAGCGCTCGCGCTGACGCCCAACGACGTCCGGGTCAACTCGCAGCTCGCCATGGCGTACTACTACACGAACCAGACCGATCGCGCGCTGCAACAACTGGAGCGTGCGACCAAGGTCGATCCGAAACACGCGGAGACCTGGCTGAACCTTGGCTTCGTCCGGGCGTTCGGGAAGCAGGATCTGAACGGCGCGGAACAAGCGTGGCAGCAAGTGCTCAAGATCGCGCCGGATGCTCCCGAAGGCCAGGCGGCGAAGCGCGCAATCGATAGCCTGCGGTCGGCCCATTCCGGAGGAGCGTCGACCGCGACCCCCTGAGTGAGCCATCGGCCGTGATGCTGCGGTACCTCCTCATCCTGGTGTTGATCGCGATCGTGGCCCGCGCCTTCTGGCGGATCGTCGACGGCGTCGTCGAAGGGATGCGCGGCGGACCGCGCGCCTTCCGGGCGCGACGCCGGTGGCTGGCGTGCCGATGGAGCGCGATCCGGTGTGCGGGACCTTCGTCGTCCGCGAACGCGCGCTCACGCTCGGGACCGGCGATCGCCGCGTGTACTTCTGTTCCGCCGTGTGCCGCGACAAGTACCGGGCCCGTCTCGCATGACGACCACCGAGTCCGCCCTGCGCGCCGACATCGTCGAGGTGGGCCGGCGCATGTACGCGCGCGCCTACACGGCTTCGAACGACGGGAACATCAGCGTCCGGCTCGGGGCCGATCGCCTGCTGATGACGCCCAAGAGCGTCTGCAAGGGCTTCATGACGCCGGACATGATGTGCATCACCGACCTGGACGGACGCAAGCTCCAGGGCGATCGCGATCCCTCGAGCGAGATGCTGATGCACCTCGAGGTGTACCGGCAGCGTTCGGACGTGCAGGCGGTCGTCCACGCGCATCCACCCATCGCGACCGGGTTCGCCGTGGCCGGCATTCCGCTGACCCGCGCCGTGCTCGCCGAGGTGCTCACCACCCTCGGCAGCATTCCGATCGCGGAGTATGCGACGCCGTCGACGCAGGAGCTGCCCGACGCCGTCCGGAAGTACATCAAGGCGCACGATGGCATGCTGCTCGCCAACCACGGCGCGCTGACCGTGGGCGCCGATCTCTACTCGGCGTATTACAAGATGGAGACGATCGAGCACTTCGCCAAGATCAGCCTGGTCGCGCGGCTGCTCGGCCGCGAGAACCTGATCGCACGCGAGGAGGTCGAGCGGCTGCAGGAGCTTCGCGGCACCTACGGGATCAAGGCGCCGGCGCCGATCTGCGCCGACGACTCCGTCGCGCCGCCGTCAGCAGACGCCGCCGCACTCTGCCAGATCGTCGAGGCGCCTCCAGGCGGTGGCCAGCGGCTGGTGCCCGACGTCGTCGCACCTGGCGCGGCAGACGGCGCGCCGCCCGATGGCGACGCGGAAATTCGGTTAACATACCGCGAGCTTTCCGCTCTCATCGAGGAAGCCATTCGAAGTCTGAAGTAGATGTAGAACGTCGAACGACGACGAAGAAACCCGAACGACGAACAGAACGCGAACGACGAACGACAAGGAGCAAGTCAATGGGTGAGGCGCTGGGGATGGTCGAAACGAAGGGGCTCGTCGCGATGATCGAGGCGGCTGATGCCATGGTCAAGGCGGCGAAAGTGACCCTCGTCGGCTGGGAAAAAATTGGCGCCGGTTACGTCACCGCCATCGTGCGAGGCGACGTCGCTGCCGTGAAGGCGGCCACCGACGCCGGCGCCGCCGCGGCCCGCCGCGTCGGCGAGCTGGTCTCGGTTCACGTGATCCCGCGCCCGCATGCCAATCTCGAGGACGCGCTGCCGATCGGAAAGGCGACCGTCGCCAAGGTGTGAACGCGCGGGGTTGACAGGTGCTCCTGGCGAAAATCGTCGGAACCGTCGTGGCGACTCGGAAAGATCCGCGCCTCGTCAGCCACAAGCTGCTCGTGGCCAGGCCTGTCGATCCCCGCGGCAAGGCCGAGGGCGGCTACCTGGTTGCCGTCGACACGGTCGATGCCGGTGTCGGCGAAACAGTGTTGATCGTGAGCGGCAGCTCGGCCCGGATGGCCGCCGGCCTGAAGGACTGCCCGGTGGATGCCGCCGTCGTCGGTATCGTCGATGCGGTGGAGCTCAATGAATAGTGATTGGCAGTCGTTCGTCGTTCGGGTGAACAATCCATCGTTCGCCGTTCGACGAACGACCGAACGATCGATCACGCCGAACGACAGGTCCCGAATGCAGTTAGCCCGCGTCATCGGTGACGTCATCGTGACCCGCAAGGACGAGAATCTCGTCGGCCTCAAGCTGCTTGTCGTCCAGCCGCTCACGCCGGAACGCGAGCCCGCCGGCCGGCCGCTGATCGCGGCCGATGCAGTCGGCGCCGGCATCGGCGAGGAAGTGTTCTTCGTGCGCGGGAAGGAAGCCAGCTTCCCCTTTTACCCGTCAGAGCCGGCGATCGATGCCGGAATCGTCGGGATCGTCGATCACTGGACGGTAGAACGCTGACGCTGAAATTTAAGATTTCAGATTTAAGATTTAAGATTGCGGATTGAGAGTTGGCAGTGAGGGTCCCTCAGCGTTTTGCCAATCTTAAATCTGAAATCTTAAATCTTAAATTTCATTGTTCATGTTGATTGGGCGTGTCGTCGGCACGGTCGTGTCGACTCAGAAACATGGCAAGTTCGAGTCGGCGAAGCTGCTGCTCGTCCAGCCGTTGAATGCGGACGACACGGCGCGGGGGCCTGCGATTCTCGCCGTAGACGGTGTCGGCGCCGGCGTTCATGAAAAAGTGCTGGTCGTCGTCGAGGGCCGTGCCGCCGGCGAAACGCTCGGGAAGAAGGCGGCACCTGTCGACGCGGCCATCGTGGGGATCATCGATTCAGTGGACGTGCAGGAGTGAACCCAGGAGTGAACGAAGCCGAGCTGCGGGAGATCGTGCGCGACGCAATCCGGCGGCGAACGGGCCGTGAGGGCGACGCTGCGCCGGCCGCTCCGCTATTCCGGGAACATGCCAGCCACGCGCTCCTGCCGCTCGCGCGCGGCGGCGATGGCGACGGCGCCTGCCTGATCGAACCGTCGGTCCGCTGCACACACTGCGGCTACTGCTTGTCCTACGGACACTGAAGGGGCGGGAGGGGCAGGTAGGGCAGGTGGGGCAGGTGGGGGAGGACACGGAGGAGGAATCACACCGTAGTCTCCGTGCTCTCCCCTTCCCGCCCTACCAGCCCCACCTGCCCCCTGCCCTTAACGTATGTCGAACATCCTCGTCACCCGCAAGCTTCCATCGTCGATCCTCTCGAAGCTCGAGCCTGTCGGCGCCGTCGAGCTGTATGCCGAGGACGGCACGATGCCGCACGAGGAGCTGATCGCCCGGGTGGCCGACAAGGATGCGGTCGTCTGCATGCTGACCGACCGGATCGATCGGGCCGTCATCGACGCGGCCAGCCGCTTGAAGGTCGCGGCGAACGTCGCCGTCGGCTACAACAACGTCGACATCCCCTACGCGAAATCCAAGGGCGTGATCGTGACCAATACGCCTGACGTCCTCACCGAGTCGGTGGCGGACTTCACGTGGGCGCTGATCCTTGCCGTGACGCGCCGGCTGTCGGAAGGTGAACGGCTGGTCCGGCGCGGGGGCTGGAAGGGCTGGGCGTTCGACTTCATGCTGGGCACCGAGTTGCGCGGCAAGCAGATCGGGATCGTCGGCTTCGGCCGCATCGGCCAGGCGGTCGCGGCCAGGGCGCCCGCGTTCGGGATGCGCGTCGCCTACGCGGGACGACGGGACGCGGGCGTCCCTGGCGCGGAACACATGTCGCTCGATCGCCTGCTGAATTCGTCCGACGTGGTATCGCTGCACGTGCCGCTAACGGCCGACACGCGCCACCTGATCGACAAGCGGTCGATCGCGCGAATGAAACGGTCAGCCTATCTCATCAACACGGCGCGGGGTCCGGTGGTCGACGAGGAAGCGCTCGCATGGGCGCTGCAGCAGCACCTCCTGGCGGGTGCCGCGCTCGACGTCTACGAGAACGAGCCGGCCATCCATCCCGACCTGCTGCGGCTCGAAAACGTGCTGCTCGTTCCGCACCTTGGCAGCGGAACCACGGAAACCAGGCTCGCCATGGCGTCGCTCGCCGTCGACAACGTCGTTGCCGTCCTGAGCGGCAGGCCGCCCCTGACGCCGATCGGCTGATGCCCAGGGTCGAGCGAAAGAGGGAGATCGAGACGGTGATGCGCCATCTGGCGCGCGCCATCGACGGCCTCGAACTGCCCGCGGTCGAGAAGATCTCGGAACGCCAGCAGGAGAACCCCTTCCACGTCCTGATCGGTACGCTCCTGTCGGCTCGCACGCAGGATGCGACCACGCTCGCCGCCTCGACGCGCCTGTTTCGCGCAGCGCCAACTCCTCGCGCGATGGCGGCGCTGACCGTCAGGCGGATCGAGCGGCTCATCTACCCGGTCAGCTTCTACCGGAACAAGGCCCGGCACGTGAAGGCCACCTGCCGGTTGCTGCTGGAGCGGTTCGGCGGCACGGTGCCCTCGACCATGGAGGAACTGCTCCTCCTGCCCGGTGTGGGGCGGAAGACGGCCAACCTCGTGCTGATTCTCGGGTTCAAGAGCCAGAGCGCCATCTGCGTGGATACCCATGTCCATCGGATTTCGAACCGGCTCGGATGGGTCCGGACATCGACGCCTGAGGAAACCGAGCAGGCGCTCTACCGGGTCGCGCCAGAACCGTGGTGGCCCTCCATCAACCTCTATCTCGTCACGTGGGGGCAGAATGTCTGCCGGCCCGTCTACCCGCGCTGTCACGCGTGCGTGCTGAAGTCGATGTGCCCGCGAGTGGGCGTCAAACGCTCGTCCAGGGTTGGAGCGGCGTGAGAGTAGAAGCTATCTCAAAGAGCGAACTGCGTCGCGAGCGAGCGCGCGAGGCGAGCCGAGCGTGTCGGGGAGTCCGAGGGGCGAAGCCCCTCGGTAATACTGTCTGGCTCGTGTCGGCCCTGTGTTGCTCCGCCTGCATGACGGCCGCGCAGAGCATCGGACCGGTGATCGTTGTCGAAACGAGCCGCGGCACGTTCTCATTCGAGACGTTCCCGAACGACGCGCCCCTGACCGTCGCGCACGTCGTCGCGCTCGTGAAAAGCGGCTTCTACGACGGCCAGCGCGTCCATCGCGCCGTTCCCGGGTTCGTCGTCCAGTTTGGCGATCCGCAGACCCGCGACCCCTCGACCCGCCAACTGTGGGGCCGCGGTGCGGCCGCCGCGAGCGGAAAGCCGATCGGGGCTGCCGAGATCACCAGACGCCGGATCCACGTCAAGGGCGCTGTCGCGATGGCGCATATCGGCGATCCGGCCAAAGCCGACAGTCAGCTCTATGTGACGCTGGCCAATCGTCCAGACCTCGACGGTCAGTACGCCGTCTTCGGCCAGGTGACGGACGGGGAAGAGGTCGTCGAGTCGCTCCAGGTGGGCGACGTGATTGCGCGGGTTTCCGTGAAGCCGTAGGCGATCGATGGCGAACGATCCGGATCCACGCTGGGAACGCTTCGCTGCTCGAGAACCGTACTTTGCGGTCCTTACCTCGCCGCAGTTCCTGCGCCAGAACCTCACGCCCGAAAACGAGCGCGCCTTCTTCGAGAGCGGCGACGCGCTCGTGGCGTCGATGTTCCGCGCGATCGAGCTGCAGCTGAGCCCGTACTTCAATCCCAGCGCCATCCTGGAGTACGGCTGCGGTGCCGGCAGGCTCGTCATTCCACTTGCTCGTCGAGCCGCCCGCAATGCCGGATCGGTGGCCGCCGTCGATCGGTCGCCAGCCATGCTCGGCGCCGCTCGACACGAAGCGGAGCGGCACGGCGTCTCGAACGTCGAGTTCCTGGCGCCCGGCCAGCTCTTTTCCGGCAATCGCACGTTCGACTTCATCACGTGTTACTTCGTTCTGCAGCGGCTGCCTCCTGGTCAAGGACTGCCGCTCCTGGAGGCGCTCCTGAATCGTCTGACGCCAAAGGGCGTCGGTGTTTTTCACGTGCCGTTCAGGAGCACGGCGGCGGGCGCGCTGAAGGCGCTGCGATGGATGAGACGGTCGCTGCCTGGCGCGAACGCACTCGTCAACGCGGCACGTGGCCGGCCGGCCGCGGAACCCTTCGTCGGTACCTACACCTACGATCTGGCGCGCGTGTTCGACGTGCTTCAAGCGGCTGGCATCGAGACCATGCACGTCGTGTTCGAGCCGCACGAGGGGCTCGAGACGGCGCTGCTATATCTGGAGAAACCGGCCGAGCGGACCGCCACCGGACGACCTGACGAGGTGCCGGGTGGCGGGCCGATCGAGGTCGCCGAGTTGATCGAGCAGACCACGATCGAGGCGCTCAATCAGGCGGCCGAGGCGTACTTCGCCTCGATCACGAACTGGGATCACCAGCTCACCAAGCCGTTCAGCCAGGCTCACGAGGCGCCGACGCTGCTCATCGACATGGCCGTCCTGATGCAGGGACTGCAGCTGACGGCCGGGGCGACCGTTCTCGATTTCGGGGCCGGGACAGGATGGTTCGCGCGCTTCCTGACACAGCTCGGCTGCCGCGTGATCCTGCTGGACGTCTCGGAAACGGCCCTTGCGATGGCGCAGGAGTTGTACCGGCGGCAGCCGGTCATCGGAGACCGGCCGGCGCCGGAGTTCCTGCTGTTCGACGGCCGGACGATCCCGCTGCCGGACGCGAGCGTCGATCGCGTCCTGAGCTTTCATGCGTTTCATCACGCGCCGCGTCCGGTCGCGATCCTCGAGGAGATGGGCCGCGTCCTCAAGCCGGGTGGCATCGCGGGCTTCGCGGAGCCGGGGCCGCGCCACTCGCAAACTCCTGTCTCGCAGTTCGAGATGCGCAACTACCGGGTCGTGGAGAACGACGTGGACGTCCACGCCCTGTGGCGTGCGGCGAAGACGTTCGGCTTTGTTGATGTGCAGCTGGCGGTGTTCCACGGCCCGCCGTACCGCGTCTCGCTCGAGGCCTTCGAGGACTTTCTCGCCGGCGGGCCGGCCACCGCGCCCTGGGTGACCTCCACGCGCGTGTTCCTGAGGAACGCCCGAACCTTTTTCCTCACCAAGGCGGGCACCGAACGGCTGGACAGCCGCCGCGCCGAGGGCCTCGCGTGCCACATCCACGCGCCGGCGATCGAGCAGGTGGTTCGATCCGGCTCGCCGATCGCCATCGACGCCCTCGTGACCAATACCGGCACGTCGACCTGGCTGCCATGGGGCACCGGTCATGGCGGCGTCGGCTGCGGCGCGCACCTTTACGATGCAGAGGGGACGTTGCTGGACTTCGACGCGGGCGTGTCGCCAATCGGCGAACCAGAGCGGGAGATCGCGCCCGGCGAGACCGTACCCGTCCGGATACTGGTGGCACCGCCGCGCGACGGCCGTTACATCGTCGAACTCGACTGCGTGGCGGCGCACGTCTCGTGGTTCGCGCCGCTCGGCTCGCGACCGGTGCGCGTGACGATCGACGTCACGTTATAGCTGTCTTTCCTTTAGGTCGCTTAAGGTGCGGGTGAAGCCGGCGCTATACTTGGCCTAAATCAATCGTCCCATCTGGTGCCCGCTGGACGTTGACGGCACCCGTCAACTCCGGGAAGCGTTCGATGAACTCGGGCGGATACTCGCCTTCGATCGGCTCTCCCAGCTGCCGCTTGATCATGGCGGCGTTGGCGACCGACTTCGCCGAGAAGTGGTTGTTCGTGTACAGGTACGTCTTCTTGACCAGCTCTCGCGCCGCGGACGCGGTCTCGGCGAATTCCTTCAGCTCCTCGTCCGAGTACAAGTAGTCGTAGCGATCCTCCGACTTGTCGTGCCGCCACCAGTTCGCCGCGTTCCGGCCGTGGAGGCGCATGTAGTAGAAGCCCTTGACGTTCGGCAGGTAGTTCTGGCGGATCGAGAAGCGGAACTTCGGCTCGTCGATCTGCACCCAGGCGGCGCCGAAGGCGTTGAGGAGCGTCAGCGTCTCGCCGAAGGCGTCGCTCCAGCTGCTGTGGCGCAATTCCACCGCAACCGCGTAACCCGCAAACGTGTCGAGCAACGCCGCGAGATAGTCCTGTCCGCTGCTGGTCCGCTTGAAGCTCGCCGGGAATTGCGCGAGCAGGGGCCCCAGCTTGCCCGACTTCGCCAGCGGATCGATGCCGCGCTTGAACTCGTCGAGATCCGCGGCCGTCGGCCGCGTCAGCGCTTCGACCGCCTCCGGACTTGTCCCGCCCGGCAGAGAGCCTTCGACACGCTCCTTGAACATGCGGGGATGCGTGAACTTCTGATAGAGCTTGACGGCGAACTCGAACCCGGCCGGCGTTCGCGCCGCCCAGCCGCTGGTCACCTCGGCGCGCGGCTGGCCGTAGAAGGTCGAGTTGACTTCGACCGTATCGAAGTGCTCCGCGTAGAACGCGAGCTCGTCGAAGCCCTTGGGACGGCCGCGCCGTGCGGGATAGAACACGCCGTTCCACGTGCCTCGACCGCTGGGGTAGTTCCAGCCCGCGGTCCCGATGCGCAGGTTCGACATCACCTTCAGTAGGCCCGACCTTTAGGTCGGGCGTGCATCCGTTAAGATAGTAAAGATCGACGATTCATGCTGACGGTCAACGAAATCTTCTACTCGATCCAGGGCGAGTCGACGCGGGCGGGACAGCCGTGCGTGTTCGTGCGCCTGACCGCCTGCGACCTCCGCTGTTCGTGGTGCGATACGTCCTACGCGTTCCACGAGGGTCAGAAGCGGACGCTGGACGAGGTGGTGGCAGACGTCGAGCGGTACGGCTGCCCACTCGTCGAGATTACCGGCGGGGAACCTCTGCTGCAGGAGGACGTGTATCCGCTCATGCGGCGGCTGCTCGACAGCGGACGAACGGTGCTGCTCGAGACCGGCGGCCACCGGCCGATCACCGATGTTCCCGGCGAGGTGATCAAGATCGTCGACATCAAGTGCCCGGCGAGCGGCGAATCGGGCAGGAACGACTGGAGCAACCTCGACGCGTTGTCACCGCACGACGAGGTGAAGTTCGTCATTGAGAATCGCGGCGACTACGACTTCGCCGTCGACGTCGTACACCGCCATCGCCTGATCGGCCGGTGCGCGGCCATCTTGTTCTCGCCGGTGCACGGCGTGCTGCATCCGAGAACGCTCTCCGAGTGGATGCTGGCCGACCAGCTGCCGGCGCGCCTGCAGGTGCAGCTCCACAAGTACATCTGGCCAGCCTCGACGCGCGGCGTCTGAATGAAAGCCGTGGTCCTGCTGAGCGGCGGGCTCGACTCCTACACGGCCGCCGCGATCGCGCGAGCCGACGGCTTCGCGCTGTGCGCGCTGACGATCCAGTACGGCCAGCGCCATGCGCGTGAGATCGAGGCCGCTCGGCGCGTGGCCGAGGCGCTCGGCGTCGAGGCGCGGCTCGAGCTTGCGCTCGATCTCAGGAACATCGGCGGGTCGGCGCTCACCGCGGGCGCCGACGTCCCGCACGGCCGCGACCTGGGCGCGACTGACATCCCGGTCACGTACGTCCCGGCGAGGAACACGATTTTCCTGTCGCTGGCGCTCGCGTGGGCCGAAACGCTCGGCGCGCGCGATCTGGTGATCGGCGTCAACGCGCTCGACTATTCCGGCTATCCCGACTGCCGCCCCGAGTTCATTCGCGCCTTCGAACACGTCGCCGCGCTGGGCACGCGCGCCGGCGTCGAGGGCAGCGCGTTCCGCATCCACACGCCGCTCATCGACCTCACCAAGGCCGAAATCATCCGCCGCGGCCTGCAGCTCGGGCTCGATTACCAGCTCACGCACAGCTGCTACGATCCGCGGCCCGACGGTTCGCCGTGCGGCACGTGCGACAGTTGTCAGCTGCGTGCACGCGGTTTCCATGAAGCGGGCGTCCCCGACCCGCTGCTCCTGCGCTAGAATCGCGCTCAGCGCGTGAAATTCCTTGAGCGTCAAACGATCGGCGGTCAGCTCGCGACAGCGATCTGCGCGCTCCTGGTTCCCCTGATCGCCGCTGTCCTCTGGTCGGCCAATCGCACCCGGCTCGAGCGGTGGCACGAGGTCGAGCAGACCGCGGCGTCGGTGGCCGGCGCGTCGGCGGCGCACCTCGAGCAGTACATCGAGAGCCTCGACGCGATCGCCGCGGCCGCCGTGCAGCATCCCGCCGTGAAAGCGCTCGAACCTGGATGTTGCGTGGAGCTGTTCACGCAGATCCTCTCCCATCAGCCGCTCATCACCAACGTCGTCCTGACGGGGCCCGATGGGACGCTGAAGGCCGCGGCCGTGCCGCCCGCTTCGACGGCGTCGATTTCGCGCGCGTGGGCGGCGAAGGTGACGACCACCGGGAAGCCGGTGATCAGCGACTGGTACAAGGCCCAGGTCAACGGAAAACCTGTCGTGACGCTCGGCTACCCGGTACGTGCGACTGATGGGACCGTTGCCGGCGCGCTCGGCCTGAGCATCGATCTCTCCCGTCTGCAGACCGCCTTCGCCGAAGTGCCCTTGCCGGCGGGGTCGGTCATCACGCTGCTGGATCGTTCCGGACTGGTCCTCGCGCGCAGCGTCGACGCCGAGCGTTTCATCGGCACCACGGTGACGCCGCCGCCAGCTGACGTGGCCGGCGCGCCGCCGACCCTGACCGCGGAACCCGACGGCGTCGAACGGATTGCGGCGCTTGGATCCGTCCGGCGCGGCAACTGGGTCCTGAGCGTGGCGATTCCCCGCAGCGTGGTGCCCCAGTCGCTCCTGCCGCTCTGGCGCCGCAACGTGCTGATCATCAGCGTGTACGCGCTGGCGCTGCTCGCCCTCGGCCTGCTGATCGCGTCGCAGACGGCGCTCCACGTCAATCGCCTGCGCTCGGCGGCCGAACAGATCGCCGACGGCAACCTGTCGCCGCCGGCCCGGATCCCGTCGCCGAATCGCGAGTTCTCCCAGCTGCAGGACGCGTTCATCCAGATGGCCGGCAATCTCCGCGACACGCGCGATGCGCTGGACCGCCAGGTCGAGCAGGAACGCAAGATGAACGAGACCCTGCACTCGCTCGAGCGGCAGGTCGTCAGGCAGGAACGCCTGGCCGCGGTTGGCGTGCTGGTCTCCGGCGTCGCGCACGAATTGAACAACCCGCTGCAGGCCATTCTCGGCACGGCGGAGCTGCTGGAGCGTCAGCCGAATCTGTCGTCGGCCGCGCTCGACGAGATCTCGTTCCTGAAGACGCAGAGCGGCCGGGCCCGCGAGATCATCCGCAACCTGTCGCGCTTCAGCAGCCAGCAGAGCGGCCCGCCATCGCCCGTCGACCTGCGCGACGTGGTGGCCGAGGTGGTCCAGCTCCGGCGCCGCGATCTCGATACATCCGGCATCGTGCTCGACATCGAGACGACGTCGTCGCGGAAAGTCCAGGCCAACTTCACCGAGCTCGAGCAGGTGACGCTGAATTTCGTGATCAACGCGCAGCAGTCGATCGAAGCGTCGCCATCCGGGCGCGGGCGGATCATCGTTCGCGTGAGCGATGAAGGCCGCCGCCGGGTGAGGCTCGAGGTGCTCGACAACGGCGCCGGCGTCGAACCGGCCGACGAGCCGAAGCTGTTCCAGCCGTTCTTCACGACCAAGCCGGTCGGCAAGGGAACCGGCCTCGGACTGTCCGTCAGCTACGGCATCATCGACTCGTACGGCGGCACCATCGGCTACGCGCGCAATGCGTGGGGGGGCGCGACCTTCTTTTTCGAGCTGCCCGCCGTCGAACCGGGCGATCCGCGCCATGACCCATCGGCTGTACTACACAGATCCGTATAAGCGCGCCTTCGACGCGTCCATCATCGAGGTCGCAAGCCACGCGGGCCGGCCGTCCGTCCGGTTGGATGACACCGCGTTCTATCCAACATCCGGAGGTCAGCCCTTCGACACCGGGACGCTGGCCATCCCGGGCGGGGCGGTCCTCCAGGTCGTCGATGTCATCGACGCCGAAGACGGCGGCGTGATCCATGTCGTCGCGGAGATGCCGCCGGGTGTCGAGCCGGGATGGCCTGTACACGGAGAGATTGAGTGGCCGCGGCGGTTCGATCACATGCAGCAGCACACGGGTCAGCATCTGTTGTCGGCCGCTTTCGATCGGCTCTTCGCCGCGCGCACGGTCAGCTTCCACCTGGGATCGGCCGCCTGCACGATCGATCTCTCCCGGGAGATGGCTCCGAGTGAGATTGCCGCTGCGGAAGCCGAGGCGAACCGGGTCGTCTGGGAGGATCGTCCTGTCGCCATTCGATTCGTGACGGCGGAGGAAGCGTTGCGCCTGCCGCTGCGCAAGGAGCCGGCGCGGGAAGGCTTGCTGCGGCTCATCGACATCGAGAGCTTCGATCTGTCCGCCTGCGGAGGCACCCACGTCGAGCGCACCGGGGCGGTCGGACTCGTCGCCGCCACCGCCTGGGAGCGGTTCAAGGGTGGTCAACGCGTGGAGTTCGTCTGCGGCGGCCGGGCGCTTGCGCGCTTCCAGTCGCTTCGCGATCACCTGGCAGCGGCCACGCGCCGGCTGTCCGTGCTTCCGGGCGAGCTTGCAGAGGGAATCGAACGGCTGCAGAACGAGGCGAAGGACTCGAAGCGCGCCAGCGCGACGCTGCAGACCGATCTCGCACGGTATCGAGCGCGTGACCTGCTGCCGTTCGCGGAGCCGATTCGATCCGGCGTGGCGGTCTGCCGGGTCGTCGACGGCGATATGACCTGGCTGAAGCTCCTCGCCACCGAGTTCGTGTCAGAACCCGGACGCGTGGCCGTGCTCGTCTCGAACCAGGCGCCCGTCGGTGTGGTGGTTGCCGCCTCGCCGGACACGGGCGTCGCGGCGAACAAGCTCCTGGGTCAGCTATTGACGCGTTTCGGCGGGCGCGGCGGCGGCAAAGCCGATCTGGCGCAGGGTGGGGGCCTCGACACCTCGCCTGAAACTGTCGTCGCAGAGGCCGCCACCGTCATCAGGAACGATTGACTTCCGATTTCTCACGTCCGAAGTTAAGCTTCGGACGCATGACCACCTCAGATACGCGACCTGCCGCAATTGCGCCGATCGCCTACATCTTCCAGGCGAATGACGGTTTGATTCGCCAGACGCTGAGCGATCTGCCGGCCGAGGCGCTGTGGAAGCAGCCTGGCGGCCAGGGCAACTCGATCATGTGGATCGTCGGCCACATCACTCAGACCCGCGCCGGCCTGCTGTCGCTCCTCGGCGAGCGCGCGTCGACCGGCTGGGGCGAGCTGTTTCGCCGCGGCGCCCAGCGCCAGGACCCGACCGCCTACCCGGAGCCCCAGGCGATCAAGGCCGTGGGCGTCGATCTGATGAAGCGGCTTCGCGCGAAGCTGGACACGATCACGGAGGACGAGCTTGCGGCGCCGATCAACACCGCCGTCAAGCTGCCGAATGTCAACACGGTTGGCGACGCGCTGGCGTTCTTCGCATTCCACGAGGCCTACCATGTTGGCCAGCTCGGGTATGTGAAGAAAGCGCTCGGTTACACTGCGATTGCCGGATAAACATCCAGAGCATCATCGACTCCATCGATCTGGCTGGCTGCGCGCGGCCGTTCTGGGCGCCAACGACGGAATCGTTTCCACGGCCAGCCTGATCGTGGGAGTGGCAGCCGCCGGCGCTGCCAGAGGGAGCATTCTCCTGGCGGGCACCGCCGGCCTGGTGGCAGGTGCCGCGTCGATGGCGGCCGGTGAGTATGTGTCGGTGAAGTCGCAGGAGGACACGGAACGTGCAGACCTGGCGATGGAGGCGGAAGCCCTTGCGAACAACCGCGAGGAAGAGGAAAGAGAGCTGGCCGCCATCTATCAGTCTCGCGGACTGGACGAGAAGCTGGCCGAGGAGGTTGCGCGCCAGCTGATGAAACACGACGCGCTCGGCGCTCATGCCCGCGATGAAATCGGAATCACCGCCGAGTTAGGCGCCAAACCCATGCAGGCCGCGCTGTGGTCGGCCGCCGCATTTTCGGCAGGCGCCGCCGTGCCGGTTCTAACGGCCACCATCGCTCCAACTGCGTTGGTGCTCTGGCTGGTTCCAGTGCTCGCGATTGGACTGCTCGGCGTGCTTGGGGCCGTGGCAGCGGCAACGGGAGGCGCTCCGGTGCTTCCGGGCGCGGCGCGCGTGTGTTTCTGGGGGACATTCGCGATGGGCTTGACCGCCCTCGTCGGCAGGCTGTTCGGGATTGCGGCATGACCCCGATCTCGTCATGCTTCGCGAAGGAGAATCCCATGCGTCATGTTGGCGTTCTTATCGCAATCTTTCCGATCCTCCTCGCCGGTCAGGCGCCGGCGGGCACGACCGTCTTCGAGGGCGCGCGGCTGATTGTCGGCGACGGGCAACCGCCGATTGAAAACGCCGCGTTCGTCGTCACCGGCGATCGCATCGTGCAGGTCGGCAGGGCCGGTGAGGCAAAGGTGCCCCAGGGCGCCACGCGCGTCTCGCTGACCGGCAAGACCGTGATGCCGGCGATCGTCGACACGCACACGCATCTCAGCCAGACGCGCGAAGCGCTCACCGAGGACCTCCGGCGCCGCGCGTACTACGGCGTGAGCGCGGCGATGAGCCTCGGCCAGGATGCCGGCGACCTGCCGTTCCAGATGCGCGCGCAGACACTTCCGGGTGCGGCGCGCTTCTTCACCGCCGGGCGCGGCATCACGATGCCCGAGCCCGGACGCTCTGAGGTGCCGTACTGGATCACCAGCGTCGACGAAGGACGCAAGGCCGTCCAGGAGCTCGCCGCCCAGAAGGTGGACATCGTCAAGATTTGGGTCGACGACCGCGACGGCAAATACAAGAAGCTGACGCCCGACCTGTATGGCCCGATCATCGAGGAGGCGCACAAGCGCGGCCTCCGGGTGACGGCGCACATCTTCACGCTGGACGACGCGAAGGGACTGTTGCGCGCGGGGATTGATGCATTCGCCCACGGCGTGCGCGACCGCGACATCGACGAGGAGGGGCTGGCGCTGCTTCAAGAAGCGTCAGAACGTGGTGGTGGTGCCGAACCTCCCGGACCGCGGCGTCAAGACCGACGTGAGCTGGCTCCGCGACAGCCTTCCCGACGCGGAGTTCAAGAAGCTGCAGGCGGGCGCGATCGATCGGCCGGAGCTCCAGGCGCCGTTCGGCATCCAGGCGCGCAACCTGGCAAAGCTGAGCGCGGCCGGCGTGCGGATCGCGCTTGGGACCGACGGCAACATACCCTGGTCAGCGCATCTCGAGATGGCCGACATGGCGGCGTCGGGCATGACGCCGATGCAGGTGATCGTCGCAGCGACGCGAAACTCCGCGGAGTTCCTGCGAATGAACGATGCCGGCACGATCGCCGCCAACAAGAGCGCTGATTTCATCGTCCTCGACGCCAATCCGCTCGACGACATCACCAACACGCGCCGGATCGCCTCGGTGTATCTGCGCGGCGCGGCCGTGGATCGAACTGCGGCGGTGACAACCCGCTAGAGCGTCTTTCGAAACCACGAGCGTCACCGCAGAGGACGCTGAGGCCGCTGAACAGCTAGCGGCTCTGGTCGGAATCGCACAGGCCGCCGTGCTGGCAGAAGTGCTGCAGCATGATTCGGCCCATCGCCTGGTTGGTCACGCCGTGATACAGAAGGTTGACGGCGTGGTCGGCCCAGGGGAAGCGGACGGTCCGCACGGACACACCGGCACGCGTGGCCTCATCGATGAAGCGCAGCGCCCCGGCGATCGGCACCAGGTGGTCGTTGTCCGGGATGAAGATCAACGTCGGCGGCCCTTGCGAGATGATGTGGGAAGCGGACGACACCGAGTGCGCGCGCGCCGGGTGTTCGCTCGGACTGCCGCCGAGATACTCGCCGACCATCCGGCGGGCGATCCCGCGGAGGAGCGGATCGGAGTTCTCGTAAAAAGTAATGGGATCGACCGCGGGGTACTCGGCCGCGACCGCTCGCACGGTCGGCACTCTTCCACCGCAGGATGACATCGCTGTTCCGCCAGCCGCGGCGTAGCTCGTGGTCAGCGCCAGCGCGCCGCCGGCAGATTCACCGAACGCAAACACCCGCTCGGGGTCGGCGGCGTAGGTCGCCGCGTTGGCCGCAATCCAGGCGAGGGCGCATGCAACCTGTGAACTCGCCGTGTTCCAGGTGGGCCGCGTTGGGGTGGCGAGCACGTACTCGGCGCTCACCCCCAGGTAGCCACGGTCCGCGAACCATCGCAGGTTCGCCGCCTGCATCCTGCGGTCGCCCAGGATCCAGCCGCCGCCGTGGACGTAAAACACGATCGGGGCCAGCGTCCCGGGAGCGTTGTTCGGCCGGTAGATGTCGAGCACGAGATCCTGGCCGTCAACCCGCGTGAACGTCACGGTCGCATCTGCCGCGCCGGCTCCTAACCCGCGCGGCACGATCGTCGCCAGCAGATTCACTCGCGCCCCGTTGCTCGACGCGACGCGCACGTGGCGCCCGATCACGGTCCCAGCCGATACGACGGCGAACATCGCGACCACCGCCAGTATCGTCCCGCTGCGCCGCGCGCCGAGACGTCGAGCGGCAAGGGCGAGCGCACCGCCAAGCAGGGCAACCACGGCGATCTGTGGGGCGAGCAGCGGCAGCAGCAGACTGCCGGCCGTGCCCAGATAGGGGATTGTGGGAAAGAAGGTCCCGAGCGCCAGCGCCGCGGAGGGGAGAACGAAGGCACCCCCGAGCAGGACGAACATGCGGCGCCAGCGCTGTCGGGTGCGCGAGGTGTCGGCAGACATCAGGAGCGTTTTATCACGCCGCGACGTCGTGGCCGCTGTTCGAGTCAGAAGTAGAGCGTCGCTCCTCACCATCAGCGGATGGCAGCCCGGAAACGCCAATACGTACCGGCTGCGGTCACGATCGGCATCAATCCAAAGCGTTCCTGCGGCGGCTGTCCCTTGAGAAGGGTAAAGAGGTCCGACACGATCGTGACTACACACCGCCGTGAACATGTGGGAAGATGAGCGCCGTGAAGATAACGACCGGTGTCCTGGCGTTAGCTGGCCTGCTGTCGGGGCCAGCCCCTCTGCTCGCTCAGACATACTCCGTCGTGGCGGTCTGTCACACCGAAAACAAGGTTGTCGAAATCGATCCGGTGACTGGCAAGACGCTCAGGACATTCACCGTGCCCGGGGAGTGGGTGGGCGAGACGCACGAAGGGGCGATCACCGCCGATGGCAAGACGATGTATGTCTCGACGCCGTATCAGAAGAAGATCCTCGTTCTCGATCTCACGACGTTCCAGCAGAAGGCGGCGATTGAGTCCGAGTTCTTCTCTCGCCCCAAAGAGACCCGCCGCTTCGCCCGCGTCGGCTTGCGCGAGTCAACGTCGTCGGACCCTCACGGTGTCGCGCTGAACAACGACGAGAGCAAGCTGTACGTGTCGGTCGAGTTTGCCGAACCGCCAGGGGTGGTTGTCGTGGATCTGAAGAGCGGCAAGACGACCAAGATCGACACCGTGATTGCCGGCAACTATCTCTGGGTCCAGCCGAAGACCGACAAACTCTATTTCCCGACGCGCGACAACAAGGTCGTCGTCATCGACACGAAAACGGACAGGATCCTGCGAGCCATCCCCGTGCAGGGAGGTCCGAACGGCGTCGACTTCTCGCCAAACGGCGAGGTCTGGGTCAATGGAGACCGCGACGGATCGGTGACGGTGATCGATTCGAAAACCGACACCGTCGTCAAAGTCATCCAGCCCCGCATGAAGGGGGCCGGGCGCGTCGCTGCCTCACCGGACGGCCGATTCGTTGCGGCCAGTCACGGTCCCGAAGTATCCGTCATCGACGTCGCGACGAAGCAGATTGTCGCCGACTTCAAGATCGGCCGTGACGATGATGGTCACGGCTTTCCACTTTTCTCGCCCGATTCGAACACGCTTCACGTGATGAACGAGTTTTCCAACGACATGGCCACGTTCGACATGAAAGCGATGAAGCAGGTCGGGGGCCCGGTGGCTATTGGCGAAGCGTCGTTCGGAGGCGGCATTCGCCTCCTCAAATAGGCCGTTCTACTTCTTCGATGGCTCGGCGGCCACGACCAGGCCCTGCGTATAGGTAATCTCGATCTGGTCGCCCGGAGCGACGCCCTCCAGGTTCTTCCGCTCGGCGACCGTCCTCGTCAGCGTCCGGCCGTCAGCCGTCACGACCGTCAGCGACGGCACCTTCATGTCAACGGCCTTGACCGTCACGGTCGTCGTCTCCTGCGTTCCGATGACGCCGCCGGGCGTATCTTTCAACCGAGCGGCGGCCGCGGTGGTGCTGGAGGGAGCGGCCGCTGCGCCAGGCTTCCGCAGTTGAAAGACGAGCGATTCGTAGTAGGTCGCCCTGATGGTGTCGCCGACCTTGAGCTCGTTGAAGCGCTTGACCTCCGGGCCAACGGTAAAGGTGTCTTCGTCGCCGTTCTCCGCCCGCAGCGTCACCGAGCGCGTCGCCTGGTCGATGGCCCTGATGGTTACGGTCGCCGTCACCTGGTTCTGTTTGGTCACCGTCTGAGCCACCACCACGACGGGCAACGTTGCCAGCAGCGCGAACACAGCGAAAGTCTTGAGCATGGCTGTTCCTCCCCTTGAACTGTAAGTCATCACGAGGGCAAGCGCCGTACCGCGTTGCCAAGGCGGGCTGGGCGCTGACGCGGTCGTTCCCTGTGAGAATTGAGACGTCGGATACGGTGACCAGGTGAACGCCTCCAAAAATCTGAGGGTCCCACGACATACCGGAGTGGGCGGGTGTTTATGGGATGATGTGTGCCAATGTACGCCATCGCCGGCGTCTCGGGGCATACCGGCAAGGTCGTCGCTGAAACTCTTCAGGCGAAGGGAGAGCCGATACGCGTCATCGTGCGCGACGAGACCAAGGGCGCACCGTGGAAGGGGCGCGGCGCCGCGGTCGCGGTCGCGAGCCTCGACGATGAAGCGGCGGTCGCACGAGCGCTGAGCGGCGCGAAGGGTGCGTACGTCCTGTTGCCGCCAGACGCCACCACCACCGATTTCTTTGGCTCGCGCGCGAAAATGATCGACGCGATCGGGCGTGCCGCGGTGAAGGCCGGCCTGCCCCACCTCGTGTTCTTGTCTTCTATCGGCGCGCATGTGCCAAAGGGCCACGGGCCGATCGGCGCCCCCTACCAGGCGGAGCGGAGCTTCGAAAAGCTCGGGATCGGCACGACGTTCGTCCGCGCGGCGTACTTCCTCGAGAACTACGGCGGCGTGCTCCCCGCCGCGAAGAATGACGGCGTCCTGCCCTCGTTCCTGCCGGCCAACGCCACACACGCGGTGGTCATGACCACGGACATCGGCCGCACCGCCGCGCAGGCGCTGCTGGATGGCCCGCGCGGCCGCCGCGTCATCGAGCTGTCGGGGCCCACCGACGTGACGCCGGCGGACATCGCGGCAGCGCTCACGGAGTTGCTGGGGCGCATGGTGAATGTCGTCGAAGCCCCGCTCGATGCGGTCGTGCCGACCTTCATGTCGTTCGGGATGTCGCAGCACATGGCGGAAATCTACCGTGAGATGTACGCGGCCTTCCTCGGCGGCCGCATCGCGTGGGAAGGAAAAGGGGAACGGGTTCGCGGCTCGATTGGCGTGAAAGAGGGTCTTCGCACCATGATCGGGTGATGCGGATGGCGATGAGACGATCGCGTCAATTTCTGGGGCCGTGGATGCTCGCGCTGGTCCTCTCGACCACCGCGGCAGCCGTTCAGCAGCGGAAAGAGGCCGCGATTACCAGCGGCTGGGTGAAGCTGCCGGCGGCGGGAGCGACCGAGGCCGAGGCCTACCTCGTCATCGACAATCCGACCGCATACGACGTGTTTCTCCAGAAGTCGTCGTCCGACATGGCCGGCGTCCTGGAATTTCGCGCGGCTGGCAAAACCGAGCCGCTCACGTTCGTGACCGTTCCCGCCTATGAGAGTCTCGAGATGAACGCGAAGGGCACGTATCTGCTCCTGCGCGACTTGAAGAAACCGCTCACCGCCGGCGCGACGGTGCCTATCAGCGTGATGACCGATCGCGGCACGCCGCTGACCGTCGAAGCGGTCGTCAAGCAGGAGTAGGGCGTTGATGCAACAAGGAGTCGCCTGATGCGCGCCAGCCTTCTCGTCGCCCTCGCCAGTGCCTTATTGGCGCAGGCTGCCCAACCGCAGAAGATCGTGTTCGCGAGGGTCTTTCCGCAGCCAGGGCAGCTCGGCCTGTTCCTGGCGGCTGCAGACGGCCGCGACGAGCGGGCGCTCGTCTCTCCGGCCGACGTCGATTACGACGCCACGTGGGCGCCCGATGGCGCGTCAATCGTCTTTACGTCCGAGCGCAACGGCTCCGCCGATCTGTACGTGGTGAAGCCCGATGGCACCGGCCTCGTGCGACTCACCGACAGTCCTGGCCTATGACGATCAGGCCGCATTCTCGCCCGACGGCAAGCAGCTCGTGTTCGTCAGCACTCGTGGAGGCGGCACCGCCGATCTGTGGATCATGGATCTGCTGACGCGGAGGACCAAGGCGCTCACCTCGGGCCCTGGGGGAGACTTTCGGCCGTCGTGGTCCCCGGACGGCCGATGGATCGCGTTCGCGTCGGACCGAACGAGCACCCTGCCGTTCGCGCACGGCCGCTGGGAGCATCTCCAGCTCGTCGACCTCTACATCATCCATCCCGACGGCTCGGGCTTGAAACGCCTGACGCCGCACGGCGACTTCTGCGGCAGCCCGAAGTGGACGGCCGACAGCCAGCGTCTCGTGGCGTATTGCATGACCGCGGAGCAGACGCTCGACAATCGCCGCGCGGTTCCGGAGCACCCGGAAGACACGCGGATCATTTCAGTCGAGATCACAACGGGTCGAGTATCAGACCTACCCGCCGGTCCCGGGGTGAAGTTCAATCCGTCGATCCTGAGCGGTGACGTCCTGGCCTATATCCGCCGGGACGGGGACGAGCGCGGCATTCATTATTCGAATGGCAAACGCGGTCCCGCGGGCGAAATTCGGACGGCGGCATGGTCGCCCGACGGAACCAAGGTCGTCTTTCACAAGCGCGTGACGTTCCAGCGCAAACCCTGGGTGAAGACGTGGAGCCGGCATCCGCAGTACGAGTTGACGCTCACCAACGGCGGTCCGGCGTTCAATCCAACGGGAGATCGCTTCGCCTTCGTCGGCCAGGCCGAAAAGGCCAGGGGCGCCGGCGTGATGGTGGCGAACGTGGGCGGTGAGACGTCGCAGGTCGTGTATCGCGATCCCGAGCGCAACGTGCTTGGACCCCAGTGGTCCGCGAACGGCGACCGGATCATCTTTGGCATCGGCGTCTTCAATGCGTTCTTCAACGGATTTCACGGTCTGTTCCTCAAACCCGAGGATCGGGTCGAAGGCGGCGCGCAGGTCGCCATCGTCAACACCGATGGCAGCGGGTTCCGTGAATTGACCACTGGACCGAACAACAACGCGTTTCCATCGATGTCGCCGGACGGACGGCGCTTTGTCTACCGGACGTTTGGTCCGGAGGGCGAGGGGCTTCGCATCATGGACATCGAAACGAGGCAGGTCACGTCGATCGCCGGCGGCTACGACAACTTCCCGCTCTGGTCGCCGCGAGGCGATCTCATCATGTTCTCGCGACAGGCGCAGGGTGATTACGAGATCTACACCATCAGGCCCGACGGCACCGGGCTCAAGCGCCTGACGCACGCCCGCGGGAACGACGCGCATATGACCTGGTCGCCGGACGGGGAACACATCCTCTTCGCGTCGACGCGGATGGGTTTCAAGGACGAGGTCACCTACACCGACGCGCCACAGCCCTATGGCGAAATCTTCGTGATGCGAGCCGACGGATCGCGCGTCGAGCAGCTCACCGACAATCAGTGGGAAGAAGGCACGCCCGGCTGGCAGCCTGCCGTCCAAGCGGTCGCGCAGAACCGGTAGAACGCGTCATTTTCGAGCCGGTCCCGCCCTCGGCGGCTGGTACCCGTCGAACGACGGGCCGTTATAGAACAACCGCCAGTCGGCGAAATCGGCGCGGCCCACTCCAGGCGGACCCGCCTTGGCGTAGGTTGCGGTGACGGCGCCCAGGAACTTGCCCGCCTTGAGCGTGGCGTCGTGGATCTTCGTGAAGTAGTTCTGATACTCCGGATGATCCGGTTGCAGCCCGGAGAAGTTGGTCATGTCGCCGTTCGATCCGAGCAGCACGTCGACGCCGGGGACCATGGCGATGTCGTAAGCGTTGGCGACACCGACGGGTGTTTCAATCTGGACGATCACGAGCATGTTGTCGTTGATCGTCTCGCGGTAGTTGACGCCGTTCGCGCCCCAGATCGACGCGGCCTGGCCCGCGCCCATGCTGCGCCGGCCCTGCGGTGGGTAGCGCGCGAACCGGGCCGAGGCAATGGCCTTCTCGACGGTGTCCACCGTCGGCACGACGATGCCGAGGGCGCCGATGTCGGTTGCCTTCTGGATGCTGCTTTCGAACTCGTCCGGCACGCGGATGACCGGGGTCGCGGCCGGCCGCGGGCATGCGGCGATCATCTCCTCGACGTCGCGATACGACATCGTGCTGTGCTGCATCTCGAACCAGATGTAGTCGTAGTGCTGCGCCACCTCGCAGTAGAGCTTCACGTCCAGCCGGCTGATGGTGTACGTGAAGATCTGCTTGCCGTCGAGCAGCTTCTGCTTCGCGTTGTTATAAAGCTTGGCGGAAGGGTTGCTCAGGCTCGCACGCACCGCCCACCCCTGCGGCTGCGCGCCGGCCGGCGGCTGCCCGCGCTGCGCGTCGGTGGTTGCGGCGCCTGCCGCGAGTGCGGTACACAACATCACGAACAGCCGTCCTCGAATCCTCATCGGCACACCTTTCTTATCCGAGGGGCTTTCGCCCCTCGGACTCCCCGACACGCTCTCTCGCGCGCCGCTGCCGTCGGCGCGCTCCGTTCGCTCTCCCCTTGTGGCTCGCTCGCGCGCTCGCTCGCGACGCAGTTGGCTTCTGAGACAGCTTCTAGCCCTTCCGCGGCCGTTTCGGCACGAACGCGAGGAACCGGCGCGGATTGTCGACCATGATCTGCCGCAGCACCGCGTCGCTGGCGCCGGCGGCCTTCAGCTTGGGCACGAACACGGTCAGCGTTTTCGCGTATCCATCGCCCTTGTTCCGCTTCATCTGATTGGCGCTCGACGTGTCGGCCGCGAACATCAGGCGATCTGCGAACCCCGCCTCGAGGAGCGCCATCACCATCGGCACCTGTTCCGCGTCGCCGGGACCGCCCTGCCGATCGAAGCCGACGTAGGCGCCGCGACGGCAGATCGCCTTGTGCACCTGCACGTTCGCATCGACCAGGTTGCCGAGATGCCCGATGACGATGCGATCCGGCTTGACCCCGGCGTCTTCCAGGAGATCCAGCTGCTGGAGCGCGGCGATACCAGGGATGCCGGTGTGGGTGAAGATCGGAATGTTCGTCGCGACGTGCGCCTTGCCGATCGCCCGGAACACCTTGCGCTCGTCGGCGGTCATCGCGTCCCATGAGCCGATCTCGCCGAACACGCCAACTGGATCGGCATCCACCTGCCTGATGAGCGCCTGGACGAGCTGCTCCTCGCTCATCGTCGAGACCTCCTTCGGATAGAACGGCTGCGTGTAGTAGCCGCCCCCGAGGACGATCGGCAGCTCGGATCGCCGCGAAATCTCGCGCAGGAAAGCGACGTCGCGTCCCATGTCCGGGTGGCCGCCGTCGACGATGCAGGCGATGCCTTCGCGCTTGGCGATGCTCAATTCCTCGGTCATGAGCTCGACGTCCTGCATGAAGAACGTCCCCGATGGCGCCGGCGCCGCCGCGCCGGCGCGCCCCGCGCCCGCCGCAGGCGCGGCACCGCGAGCGCCGCCGGCGCCTCGTGGCGCGTTGGCGGCGCGCGTTTCGGCGGCGAACTTCATCCACCGCGGCAAAAAATCAGGCGCGACCGACATGTGCTCGTGAAAGAGCGTCGCACCGCCCGCCAGCTCCTCGGGCGCATAGTCTTTCAGCACGGTGCGGATGATCGCGCCCTTTGGAAACGTGACTCCGGTCTGGGCCGTGGCGATGCCGGGGAGGGCGGCGGCCGCCGCGCTCATGCCGAGCAGTTCGAGCGCCTCCCGGCGCGTCCAGCCTGTTGCAGTCGTTCGTGGCATGGGCAGCTCCTGATTCCTCTCCGAAACCAGTGCGCGGCGCAGCATACTCCCGAAACGAGGCTGAAATGAGTGCCTGAAATTTAAGATTTCAGATTTAAGATTAGTGATCACGATCGGCAGTCCAAATCTCGATCCGCCAATCTGAAATCTGAAATCTGAAATCTGAAATCTTAAATGTGAGCGTCCAGTCACCAGGCGTCCAGTCCAATGTTCACGAATGACGCGCTTGTGCGCCTCTGCCGCGCTCGCGACGTGCTGCGCGAGGTGCACGATCGGACGTTGACCATAGACGAAGTGGCGCGAGAAGCGGCGATGTCGCCATTTCACTTCATTCGACAGTTCAGCGCGGTGTTTGGCGACACGCCTCACCAGATCCGGATCAAGGCACGGCTCGATCGCGCCAGGCACCTGCTCGCCAGCGGCGAGCGATCGGTCACCGATATCTGCATGGAGGTCGGATTCTCGAGCCACGGCAGCTTCAGCACGCTGTTCGCGCGGCGTGTCGGAGTGTCGCCGTCCGAGTACAGGCGCCGGGCTCGCTCGATGGTCGCGGTGCCGGGGATGGCCGCGACACATCTGTTCCCCGGGTGTCTAAGCCTGATGGGCCCGGCTTTCGCAATTTTCGAGAAGCAGCAGCATTCCCGATCCATCAGAGTGGTCGCATGCGAATCAAGTTGACGAGCATCATGGTCGACGATCAGGACAAGGCGCTGCGGTTCTATACGGGGGTGTTCGGCTTTGTGAAGAAGCGCGACATTCCCGTGGGTGAGTACCGGTGGATCACCGTCGTGTCGGCGGACGGGCACGCGGATGTCGAATTGGCCCTGGAACCCAACGCCAATCCTGTCGGCAAGACGTTTCAGGAGGGTCTGTTCAAGCAGGGCATTCCGGCCACCGCGTTCGAAGTCGACGATATCGACCGGGAGTATCGGCGCCTGAAGACCCTCGGTGTCGTGTTCACGCAGGAGCCGACCCGTCAGGGCCCGATTACGATCGCCGTGTGCGCAGACACCTGCGGCAACCTGATTCAGCTGTACCAGCCGCCGGGGCCGCAACCCACGTAATACCTGCCGCAGTCGTTCGTCGTTCGGGTGGTGTTTCTCTTCGTTCGTCGTTCGAACGACGAACGGGCACGATCCGCTCGAACGACGAACGACCCGCGTCAGAAGATCACTTCCGCGAGAACTCCGCGAGCTTCACGACGACGGCATCCGCGGTCCGCTCGATGACGTCCGCCGTCGTGCCGAAGTTGTTGGCCAGAATCGAGAAGACGATCGGCTCGCCGTCGGCGGAACGGACATAGCCGGACAAACCGCGCGCGTTCGAGAAGGCGCCGGTCTTGGCGTGCGCGTTGCCCTCGGCCGCCGTGCCCCGCATGCGGTCGTCCAGCGTGCCATCCCGTCCGGCGATCGGCAGTGACGCTTCGAAAGGCCCGCGCAGCCGCTCGTCGCGGTACACACGCGTGAGGATCGCGACGAACGACGCCGCGGTCGCCATGTTGTAGCGCGACAGACCCGACCCATCGGCCACCACGACTGAGCCATCCTCGATGCCCCAGGACGTAAGCTGCGCGCGGACACCGGGCGGGCCACCGGCGGCTTGCAGCAGCGTCTCCGCGAAGAGGTTCTGGCTGACCTTCATCATCGTCACCGCGAGCTCCGACAGCGGCGGCGATTGGTAAGTCAGGACCGGCGTGCGGTGGTTGAGCGCTGACGGGTCGGCCAGATCATCCACGTCGACCGCAGCGCCGCGGACCTCGATCCCGGACGCAATCAGCGCCTCGCGCAATGCGCTGACGAAGTAGAGCGTGGGATTGACGACCGACACGTTGCGCATGGCAGCCGCCGCCCCGAGCGGAACGGTGCCGCGAACGTCGAGGACCGGGCTGCCCGCACCGCGCCGTGTTTCGAGCGCAACCGGACCTTGCCCCGACGTCCGCACGCTGCTCCGCACCATCAGCCCGCTGCCGGCCGGCTCGACGCGAGACAGGGCAGGGTCGTTCGCCGCCGCGCCCGGGGCGACGACAAGGCGGGCGGTGTTCTGGTTGAACTGCAACGCCCCGACGCCGGTTGCGAAGCTGCGATCCAGATCGTCCCAGGCCCAGCCAGCACCCAGCACGACGTCAGGCATGCGGTTGTCGTCGCCAATCACCCGGCCCGTCACCGCCGAGACGCCCCGCGCCTTCAACTCGGCGGCCCACCGCCGGAACAGGGCGGATGCTTTTCCGTCCCAGTCGTCGATGCTCGGGTCGCCGCTGCCGGTCACGACCAGGTCGCCGTAGAGCACGCCGGCGTCGACCGGCCCGGTCAGCGACAGCTCGGTCGTGAACGTGAAGTCCCAGCCGAGACGTTCCGCCGCCGCCGCGAGGGTGATCACCTTCTGGTTCGATGCCGGGAGCAGCAGTTTCTGAGGGTCGCGCGCATAGAGGATCTCGTCGCGGTCGAGCGATCGGACCTCGATGCCCCAGCTGACACGCGTCAGTTCGGGCGCGTCGAGCAGCACTGCAATCTCTCGCTGAAGGCGTGTGAGGGGAGGCGCTGCGGCAGCAGGGGCGCGAGGAGTGGTCGGAGGAGGCCGGACGCCGCCGCAGGCGACGGCGCCGGCGAGAATCAGCGCGAAAAGAGCCTGGCGCACCCGCACGTCATTTCGACAATTCGTCGAGCGCCTTGATTGCGTCGTTGAATTTCTCGGCCTCCGCCTTCGCCGCGCCCGGCTCGCCCGGACGCGTGAAGTACACGTCGCTGCCGCTCTGCCCGAAGGTCACGCGTTCTTCTTTCTTGTCGTCCTCGAACTTCGCGTAGACGGTCAGCGCCGGCTTGTCCAGCCCGGTATTGGCGGTTGTCGGCGTGAACGACGTCGCGCGGATGTCGGCGAGCCCGGCAAGGAAGCTGTCCATCTTCGCCTTGTCGACGTCGCCGGCGTTCGGGCTCACGCGCTTCCACGTGTCCTGCGCGTTCTCGCCCTCGCCCTTCACCCGTTCGAATGCCACCGTCTGGCCGCCACGCGTGAACTCGACGCGGTTGGCGGTGAACGCGCGGAACTCGAAGGCTTCGCGGCGGCGGTAGTCCTCGAGCGGCTTCTTCAGATCGTCCGCCAGCGACTTCTCGACGGTCACGATCATGTTGTTCGACATGTCGCGGGCGTACACCGCGTCGTCTCCAGCCGCGCCGCCGACGGCGAAGGTGGCGCGGGCGCTCCCCATGTTCAGCGTCACCGCGACGTCGGGCCTTTCGAGGCCGAACTTCTTCAGGTCTGCGGGCGTGGGCTGCTCGGTGACGATCGATTTCATCTGGGCGCCCTGCACCCGGCCGACCAGCGACTCGACCGTGCCGGCATCAGCTGACGCGACAATCGGCTGGCTGACCTTCCACTCCTCGCCCTTCTTCGCAAACCCGAAGCCCTTGCCGGCGATGCTGACGTCGACGCCCTCGACCTTGTCGCGCTCGATCTTCATCACCGACTTGTCGCGAAGGTCGAAGGTCGACTTGTTGAGCGAGGCGTTCTGGTGCTCCGCGACGAGGAACACGCGCTTCTCGTCGTTCTTCATCGCGTAGACGTTGCTGCCGGTCGGCGTCTTGGCGCCGAGCAGCAGCTTGCCGGGCGGCTTTTCGCCGCTGGGCTTGTACTCCACCTCGACGCGCGGCGACGAGAGGCCGTACTGCGCGAGATCGCCGGGGTTCTCGTCGACGACCCGCACGACGTCGAGGTTCGCCAGCGCAGACGTCGCCGAGATGACGTCCGATTCGGCGGCGGCCGCCTGGATCGGCGCGACGATCTGCCAGCGTTCCCCTTCCTTCTTGACGGTCGTGCGATCGCCGCCCTCGGCCTTGATGGTCAATTCCTGGATGTCGCCGGAGTCGACCGACTGGAAGACTCGCTTCTCGGTGGACGCCGCGGTGTTGCCGTCCTGCTTCCACGTGACGAAGTAGATGTACGCGCCCAGCCCGACGAGCACGGCGAGGAGCGCGATCGTCGACCGCAGTCCGCGCATTACCGCCTCCGCCACCAGCTGTAGACGCCGGTCCCGAAGATCGCCAGCGGCACGATCAGCAGCGAGAACCAGACGATGTTGCTCTGCTGCGCCGCGGTCATCGTCAGCCGGCGATCGCTCGGTTCCTTCGGCCTGATCGAGATCAGGTTCTCCTGCTGCGAGAGCCAGCCGACGGTATTCATGAACAGGTCGCGATTGCCGCCGGCCGTGAAGAGCGTGTTCGAGGCGAAGTCGGAGTCGCCGAACACGACGACGCGGGTCTCCGGCTTCGGTGCGGCGCCTTCGCCTTCGGGCGCAGCCGGCTTCTCCTCGGTGACCGGCGCCGATACCGCTGCGGCAATCGAAATCGGGCCGGTCTTGTCGCCCGCGCCCTCATCCGGCGACGGCTGCTTGCGCGGCATAGAGCGACTTCAGGTCGGCCTCGGCCCAGCTGCGGGCGCTGGTTTCGACGATGCTCTGCGCGGTGTGGCCTTCGTTGCCGCCGCTGACCGGCGTCACCGACCGCGCCAACCGGAAGGCGGTCATCACGTCGAGCCGCGACGTGATCGCGTGCGACGGATAGTTCGCGGCGACCGGAGTTTCAGCGGCGCCACCGAACAGCTGTCCCATCCCCGTCTGATCGAGCACCAGGTTGTTGCCGACGTCGATGCCCCACTTCTTGGCGAGGCCGGTCAGGTTCGGCAGCGGCGACTCGTCGGGCCCCGGCGCATCGAGCTCGAGCAGGAGCTTGCCGGCCTTCGCGAGGTACTTCTCGAGCGGTCTCGATCTCGCCGGGCAGGAAGTCGACGCGCGGACCCGCGACGACGACCATCGTGGCGGTGTCCGGCACGCCCCCCTGCTGCGCCAGCACGAGCTTCTCGACCGTGTAGTTCTCGCGCTTCAGCGACTCCGACGCGGCCATGTACCCGCTCACCCTCGCTCGACGTCGGGTCCTTCTCGCCGTGGCCCTGGGTGAAGTACACCGTGCGCGCCTGGCCGCTGACGACCTTGATGAGGGCATTGGTGACGTCCTGTTCCTGCGTCGGACGTGACGCGTTCGGTCCGGCCCTTGTGGCGGATGACGATCTCGCCGTAGGCGCGCACTTCGTTCTGCGCCGCGACCGACGGGTTCGCGGTCGACGTCGATCAGCTCCAGCTTGATCTGATTCGAGATGCCTGCGTACTCCTGGAGCAGATCGCGGAACGTGTTGACGCTGACCGGCTGATCGGCCGGCGGCATGAAGCCCATGATCTCGACCGGCGCATCGAGCTTCGCGAGCGACGTTGCGGCTCTGGTCCGACAGGCTGAACTGCTTGTTCTCGGTGAGGTCCCAGCGCTTGTTCTGCTGCTTGCCGATGTAGTTCACCGCGACCAGGATGCCGAGCACGACGAGCACGCTCGTGGCCGCCAGCGTGCCGTAGCGCGCCTGCCGCCGCTGGAACATGTCGGCGATGTCGCGCCACTGGCTGGCCATGTAAATCAGGACGCAGACCAGGCCCGCCCAGGCCAGGTAGTAGCGGTACTGATCCCACTGCGCCGACAGGTTGAGGCTGGTGCGCCCCAGCGCCATGATGGCGAGCGCCGCCATCACGAGCGCGAAGCCGAGCCAGCCGATGATTCCGAAAATTCTCTGTATCGTTCTACGTTCTGCGTTCTACGCCTATCCGCGCCAACGCTCCGTGTCGACCGACTTCGCGGTCAGGAAGAGGCCGAAACCGATGAAGCTCAGGTAGTAAATGAGGTGCGTCGTGTCGAGGACGCCTTTCGTGAAGTCCTCGAGGTGGCCGATGATCGACAGATAGGTCAGCAGGCCGTCGACCGTCGGCCCGGCGAAGCTGCCCATCCAGTCGATGATCCAGAGCAGCAGGAAGACGCCCGAAGCTGGCCATGAACGGCGACGATCTGGTTTTTCGTCAGGCTCGAAATGAGCAGGCCGACCGAGATGAAGCACCCGCCGAAGAGCAGGAGCCCCAGGTAGGTCGTCGCAATCGGCTTCCACTCCGGGTTGCCATAGATGAAGAGGATGCCGATGTGGATCAACGTCACCGCCAGCATCGCGGCATAGAGCCCCATCGCGCCGAGGAACTTGCCGAGGATGATCTGCATGTCGGTCACCGGCGACGTCAGCAGCAGCTCGATCGTGCCCGACCGCTTCTCTTCCGAGTAGGTCCGCATCGTGATCACCGGCATCAGGAAGAGGATGAGGATCGTGACGTTCTGGAAGAGCAGGCGGATCATCTGCTCGTTGATGTTCACCGGCTGCGCGCCGCCGAACTGGCTCATCTGCATGCTCTGGCGCACGAAGTAGGCGAGCAGGCTGGCGTAGAAGTAGCCGTAGAGCAGCGCCCAGAAGCCGATCACGATATAGGCGATCGGCGAGGCGAAATAGGAGCGGAGCTCCTTCTGCGCGATGGCAAGGATGTTAGTCATTGGCGAGCGCCTCCTGCGGCGCTTCGGCTTCACGCGCCTCGGATTCTTCCGTCGTCAGCGAGAGGAAGACCTGCCTCGAGGCTCATGCGCATCGGACGCATTTCCAGCAGACCAAGGCCGTTCGAGACCACGGCCCGGGCGAGCTCACGGCGCACGTCGCGGCCCTGCTCGCTATCGACCTCGAAGCCGATGATCCCGTCGCGCCGGTCCGCTTCGACGACGCGCGTGACGCCGGCGACCGAGGCGAGCGTCGGCCCTGCGTCGGCGGATCCGGCGTCGACCTGCACGTACATCGTCTCCGAACCGCGGAGCCGGGCAGTCAGGTTATCGGGCGTGTCGATCGCGACGACCCGGCCTTTATTGATGATGACCACCCGCTCGCACGTCTGCGACACCTCGGGGAGGATGTGCGTGCTGAGGATGACCGTGTGGTCGCCGGCGAGCTGCCTTGATCAGCTGCCGCGTTTCGATAATCTGCTTGGGATCGAGGCCGGCGGTCGGTTCGTCGAGGATCAGGACGTCGGGGTTGTGAATCAGGGCCTGGGCGAGGCCGACGCGCTGCCGGTAGCCTTTCGACAGCTTCGAACAGAGGCGGCCCGACATGTCGGTGATCCAGGTGCGCTCCATCACCTGCTTGATGCGCGCCTTCCGATCGCCGGCCGGCACGCCCTTGATCTTGGCGACGAACGTCGAGGTACTCGACGACGGTCATGTCCGGGTAGAGCGGCGGCGTTTCCGGCAGGTAGCCGGTGCGCCGTTTTGCTTCGACCGGCTGATCGAACACGTCGAAGCCGGCGACGATGGCCTTGCCGTCGGTGGCCGGCATGTAGCCGGTGAGAATCCGCATGGTGGTCGTCTTGCCGGCGCCGTTCGGGCCGAGAAATCCGAGGATTTCACCGCGCTCGACGCGGAAGCTGACGTCGTCGACGGCAGTAAACCGACCGTACCGCTTCGTGAGGCGCTGGACCTCGATCAAGGATCGTTCTCCTGGTGGAAGGAAAGCGCCGTTTGGGCGGCGCCAGCCAAAAATCGTAACCTAAGACGCCCGGAGGTGTCATGTCTGTAGACGTCGGTTCGAAAGCGCCGGACTTCACGCTGGTCAACCAGGATCGGCGAACCGGTCACGCTGAGCGCCGAGCGCGGCCATCCTGTTGTGCTGGCTTTCTTTCCAGCCGCGTTCAGCTCGGTGTGCACGAAGGAGCTCTGCACTTTTCGCGACAGCCTGGCGGCCCTGAACAAGGCAAAAGCGCAGGTGTACGGCATCAGCGTCGATACGTTCTTCACGCTCAAGGCGTTTCAGCAGGCGCAAGGATTGACGTTTCCACTGCTGAGCGACTTCAACAAGGAGGCGATCCGCGCCTACGGCGTGTTCAACGAGGACATGATCGGCCTCAAGGGTATCGCCAAGCGCGCCGTATTCGTGCTGGATCGGGACGGGACGGTGCGCTACCGCGAGGTGCTGGAGGACGCCCGCAACGAGCCGGATTATCAGAAGGTGCTCGGGGCGGTGGCGGGCTCGCTAGAGTCGGCCTTACAAGTAGCGTCCGCCTTTAGGCGGACGTTCGTGGTCCGGCTGAAGCCGGACCCTACGATCGGCTATACTATTGAACATATGAGCAACAGTTCATATGTTCTGCTGGATACAGCCGCGGTGACGGCGCTCGCCGAGACGTTTCGGGTGCTCGGCGACGTCACCCGCGTCAGGATTCTCGATGCCATCTCCCGATCCGAACTGCGCGTCGGCGAGATTGCCGACCTGCTCGGCCTGACCGAATCCGCCGTCTCGCACCAACTCCGCCTCCTCCGCAACATGCGGCTCGTCCGGCCGCGGCGGGCACGGCAAGTCAATCTACTACTCCCTCGACGATCAGCACATCGTCCGCCTGTTCGAGCAGGGACTCGAGCACGTCAGGAGAGCGGCCGCGGACTGCCGCGCACTTGACGATGGCTACCTGCGCTGTCTGCGAACTGCACGCCGAATCGACGTTCAAGGTCGAGGGGATGGACTGCCGCGAAGAGGTGGCGCTCATCGAGCGGCGCTTCAAGACGCTGGTCGGGGGTGGAGGCGTTTTCCGCCGATGTGATGGCGCAGCGGCTCCACGTCAAGTACGACGCGGCGAAGCTGTCGACCTCTGCCATCGCGGACGCCGTCGCCGACGCCGGGATGCGCGCGTGGCTCGAACACGAGGAGCCGATCGCGTCCGACGAAGCCGGTGCGCGCCGGCGCCGGATGCTCCTCATTGCGTCCGGAGCGGCTGCCGCGGCGGGCTATACGGCCCAGTTCCTGGACGCCGCGCTGGTGTCACGCCTGCTGTTCGCCGTGGCGATCGCGACCGGCGTGCCGTTGACCGCCCGCAAGGCCTGGCTCGCCGTCCGTGCGCGGTCGCTCGACATCAACGTGCTGATGCTGGTCGCGGCCGCGGGAGCGATCGCCTTGGGGGAGTGGTCTGAGGCGGCGGCGGTCGTGTTCATGTTCGCGGTGGCCCAGGCACTCGAGGCGCGGACGCTCGAGCGCGCGCGGACTGCCGTGCGCGCGCTGATGGATCTGACACCGGCGGAAGCCGTGGTGAGCGGCGCCGACGGACAGCGGAAGGTGCTCGTCGATCAGGTCGCGATCGGATCGGTGATCATCGTCAGGCCGGGCGAGAAGGTGCCGCTCGACGGCGAGGTGCTGGCCGGGTCGAGCGCCGTGAACCAGGCGCCGGTCACCGGCGAGTCGCTGCCGGTCGACAAGTCGGCAGGCGACGAAGTGTTTGCCGGATCGATCAACGGCCGCGGCGCGCTCGAGGTGCGCGTCACGCGGCTCCGCCGCGACACGACGCTGGCGCGCATCATCCACCTCGTCGAGCAGGCGCAAACCCGGCGGGCCCCGACGCAGACATTCGTGGAGCGGTTCGCGCGCCTCTACACGCCGGCCGTCATTCTGCTGGCGATCGTGACGGCAGTGGTCCCGCCGTTACTCTTCGGCGGCGACTGGCACTCATGGGTCTACCGGGCGCTCGTTCTCCTCGTCGTGTCATGCCCGTGCGCGCTCGTGATCTCCACGCCAGTGTCAATCGTCGCGGCGCTGTCGAGCGCCGCCAGAAAGGGCGTCCTCATCAAGGGCGGCGCCCACCTGGAGCGCGCCGGCAGCATCCGGTGCGTCGCGTTCGACAAGACCGGGACGCTCACGCGCGGCACGCCCGAAGTCGTGGACGTCATTTCCCTGAACGGCCTTCCGCCGGCGACGATCATCGCGCTCGCGGCTTCTATCGAGCAGCGATCCGATCACCCGATCGCGCGAGCCATCGTCGCCTATGCCGAGGGCGCCGGCGTGCGCGCCTACGCCGGCGCGAACGTCACGGCGTTGACGGGGCTGGGGGCCGAAGGCCACGTCAGCGGCACCGAGGTGATCCTCGGCAATCACCGTCTGTTCGAGGAGCGGCAGCTCTGTTCGCCAGCCGTGCACGAGCGGCTCGACGACCTCAGCGCGCACGGCCGCACGCCCGTCCTGCTGGCGCGCGACGGCATTCCGGTCGGCATCATTGCCGTCGCCGACCGGCCGCGCGAAGCCGGGCGCGACGCGGTCGACATCCTCCGGCAGCAGGGCGTCCGGTCGGTGGTCATGCTGACCGGCGACAGCACCGCCACGGCGGCGGCAATCGCCGCCGACCTCGGGATCGACGAGGTCCGCGCCGAGCTCATGCCCGAGGACAAGGTGAAGGTGATCGAAGATCTGCGCCGGCGGTACGGGTCGGTGGCGATGGTCGGCGACGGCATCAACGACGCGCCCGCGCTGGCCACCGCGGATATCGGCATCGTCATGGGCGCGGCGGGGAGCGATGCCGCCATCGAGAGCGCCGACATTGCGCTGATGGCCGACGAGCTGCTGAAGATTCCCTATGCGCTGCGCCTGAGCCGCGCGACGATGCGGAACATCAAGGCGAACCTGGTGATTTCGCTGGCGCTGAAGGCGGCCTTCGTCCTCGCGGCGATCGGCGGCGTCGCGACCTTATGGATGGCAGTCCTCGCCGATACCGGCGCGTCGATCATCGTCATCGCGAACGCGCTGCGCCTGCTGCGTGCGGATTGACAGGGCTCAACGTTCGTCGAGACGAGTCGGCAGGATCATCGACTTGTGGTACGGCGAGCGCTTCACCGCCGCGCGCCGTATTTCTTCAGGAGAGCTTCCATCTTGGCGTCACCGAACGTTTCGCCGAGCGGCGTGTCGCCGCTCTTGTTTTTGGCGTGGACGTCGGCGCCGTGACTGAGCAGCAGGTCGACCACGTTGGGGTGATGCTGCGTGACGGCGAAATGCAGCGGCGTCCAGTGCCAGTCATTTCGCGCGTCGATCTGGGCGCCGCGTGCGAGCAGCAGCTCCGCGACCTCGGCGAAGCCGAACATCGCCGCGGTGTGCAGCGGCCGATTGCCGTCCTTGCCGCGCACTTCGACGTCCGCGCCGGCCGTCAGCAGCAGTTCCACGACCTCGCGTTGCTCTCGTTTGCGCGCCTGCTCAAAGTCCGATTCGCCCCACGTCCGCTGATTGATGGCGAGCTGCAACGGTGTCCATCCGGTACGGTCGCGGGCGGCGACCGCGATGCCCTTGCCCAGCAGAACCCGCACGGCCTCGGGGTCGCCATCCCGAGCGGCAAGCCCCAGGGCGGCCGGCCCGCTGGACTCGCCGTTGGGTGAGATCCCTTTCGCCGTCAGCAGGTCGATGACCGCACGGTGTCGGCCGAGGACGGCAAATTGCAAGGGCGCCGCGCCGTTGTCATTGGCGGCTGCGGGATCACCGCCCTGATCGAGCAGCAGGCGGACGACGTTCCCGTGCCCCTCGCTGGCTGCATGGTGCATCGGCGTCCACCCTCCATTGTCTCGGGCGTTCACGTCCGCGCCGGCCGCCAGCAGGCGCTTCGCAACTGGAAAACGCCCATGTGCCGCGGCCAGATGCAGTGGCGTCAGGCTGTAAATTCGGCGAGCATCGACCGCCGCGTTGGCCGCCAGCAGGACACGCACGACTTCGTCATGTCCGTAGTGTGCTGCCGGATGAAGCGGGGTGGCGGCCTCCGAATCCCGAGCCTCGACATCCGCGCCGGCCTTCAGCAGCATGGCGGCGAACTCGGCATGGCCCTGGCGCGCCGCGATGTGCAGCACGGTCGGCGTGCCGGCCCCCAATTGCCGCGCGACCAGCCGTCCTATCAGGGTGTCCGGCGGCGCGCATTGACCCGCGCTGGCGGCACGCGGGTTCCGCGCGATCAGGCGGCGCATGGCCTCGATGTCGTTGCGCCATGCCGCGTCGAAGGCCGCCTCCCGATCCGGGTCGCCCGCGCATGGCGTGCCGCAACCCGTCGCGAACGCCGCGGCGCTCATCAGCGCGATGAGCGCGGTGCGACCACGCATTGATCGAATAGCTGGGCGTCGTTCACCGCTCATAACGGCGCAGAAGCGCTTCCATCTCGCGATCGCTGGCCGCGAGGTCGAGCGCGGTCGCTCCCTCCCTGGTCCTCAGCCGGACGTTCGCTCCGCCGTCGAGAAGGCGCGCTGCCACGGCCACGTGTCCTTCCTTGACGGCGAGGTGAAGCGGCGTCATTCCCGTCGCGTCGACCGCGTCGATCGTGGCGCGACGCGACACGAGCAGGTCGACGGCTTGCAGCTGTCCGCGGGACGCCGCGCCATGCAGCACGGTACGGCCCTGCCGGTCGCGCGCGTCGACGGCGGCGCCGCGGTCGATCAGCAGCCGGGCAATCTGCAGCGTGCGCGCCTCGCGGCCGTCCTGCGCCCCGCGCGCCGGCATGAGAGCCATGGCCAGCGGTGCGCCGTCGCCTTCGAGCCTGGAGCCGCGAACCGCCCGGCTCGCGTCGGCGCCGCGCGCGAGGAGCAGCGTGACCACGTCGACGTGGCCTTCGTACGCGGCCCCGCCCAGAGGTGTCGTATCCCTTCCAGCGGCATTCACCTCCGCGCCGGCATCGAGCAGATGCTGAACGGTGGCGAGATTCCCCCGTGAAGCAGCCCTCTGCAGGGGCGACTCCTGCTGCTGCGCCTCGGCTCGCGGCGAGGCGCCAGCGGCCAGCAGCAACTCGGTCATCCGTTCGCCATTGGCCCGATTGTCGGAGGAGCCGGCGGCCTCGTCGAGCGGCGTCCGCCCGCTGCCACGGGCGTTGATGTCAGCGCCACGGGACAGCAGTAGCCGCGCGACCTCGAGGCGGCCGTCGAGGTCGGAGGTTCCCGCGAGCCCGGACACGGCGTCGTGCAGCGGCGTCCGGCCGTGCTTGTTCCGGGCGTTGACGTCGGCGCCTCGCGCCACGAGCCCCCTGGCCACGGCAACGTTCCCATACTGCGCCGCGATGTGCAGCGCCGTGTTGCCGGACGGCTCGTCGCCCGCCGCGACGTCGGCACCGCGGGCGATGAGCACCTCAGCCAGATCCTCGCGGCCGAATCGCGCGGCCGTGTGCAGCGGCGTCCAGCAGAATGCGCCGTACAACTGGTTTATGTCTTCGGCGTGTTCCTTCAGCCATTGCTCGAGATTGGCCGCATCGGCGGCCTGACGTGCGCGGCCAGTCAGCGACCAGGTCTTGATTGCGGCCGGCGGGGCGGCGCAGTGGCGGCGGCCGGAGTACGGATCGGAGTAATCGCCTTCCTCGAACCACCGAGCGAGGAGCACGGCGACGATCAGGCCGGCAATTGCGAGCAATGCCCGGTAAAGCATGGGGTTGTGAAGGCGTTGGCCCTACCTTTCTTATCGGACCCAACGCCTCGTCGTAGGGTGCTGTTCGCTGTAGGGTGCTGCTGACTAGTTCGCCGTAGGGTGCTGCACGATAGAATCGCCGAGCGTCACTCGGACTGGTTAATAGCTCGATACTTAACCGATGCTGGCCGACCTCTCGCACAGCCTCCGATGGCTCCGGCAGACTCCGGCGCTCGCGATCGCGGCGGTCTCCATGCTGGCCGTGGCAATTGGTGCGGCCGTCGCGGTTTTTGCCGTCGCCGACAAGGTCCTGATCCGGCCGCTGCCGATCGAGGATGCGCGGCGCGTCGCGATCGTGTGGCCGCGGGAGCGGGCAAACCCATCGACGATCGGTGAGATCTCGTACGCCACGTTTCGGGCGTGGCAACAGGAAGCCACTGGCCTGCAGCAGCTGACCGCCATCGGATCGGTGAACTGGAGCCTGGTCCTGCGGGAAGGTGAACCGGCCACGATCCCTGTGGCTGCGGTATCCGCCTCGTTCTTTCCGCTGCTCGCGGCGACTCCGTTCCTCGGCCGCGCACTTCTTCCTGAGGATGATCAGCGCGGCGCAGGAAAGGTCGCAGTGCTCAGTCACGGCAGTTGGGTTCGCCGCTTTGGCGCAGACCCCGCCATCGTGGGGCGGCAACTGAGATTCGACGACGGCTTTTATACGATCGTCGGCGTGATGCCCGAGGGATTTGTGTACCGTCGGGTGCGGAACTGTGGGTGCCGGTCGTGCCGCAGCTCGAGGCAGCTCCAAAGAGTGGGGGACCGACGTCATCGAAGAGCCCGGGTTCGGTGTGTTATTCCTCATGGGGCGGCTGGAGCCAGGCGTCACCATCGAGTCGGCGCGCCGGCGGGTCTCGGATCTGATCGCGCGCGATACGGGCGCCGTGTTTCGACCCGACATGGAAGCGGTGCTCACGCCGCTCGACGAGCATCTCTTCGGAAAAACGCGGCCGGCGATGCGGGCGCTGGGGCTCTGTGCCGGGCTGGTGCTGCTGATTGCCTGCACCAACGTCGCAGTCCTGCTTCTGGTACGGGCGGCGACCCACGCGCATGAAGCCGCGACGCGGCTGGCGCTCGGCGCTTCACGCTGGCGGATCGTGCGGCAATCGATCGCCGACGCGTCGGTGCTTGTGCTCGCCGGCAGCATGCTTGGCGTGCTGTTCGCCTACTGGGCGGTGCGAGGGCTCGTCGCGCTCGCGCCGGCCAACGTTCCGCGGCTGGAATCGGTGCAGTTCGATGGCCGAACCTTCCTCTTCACAGTCGTGATCTGCGCGTCTGCGGCAATCCTGGTTGGCCTCGCACCGGGGCTGCAGGCCTCACGTCATCGCCTGGCCCTGGATCTCATTGGCGCCGCAAGCCGCTTGACCAGCTCACATCGCTTGCGGCGGGTGTTCGTCGCGGTTCAAGTGGGACTGGCGTTCGTGCTGCTCGTGTGCGCCGGTCTCGTCGGCCGAAGCTTCCTGAACCTGCTGCGCATCGACGTCGGCTTCAATCCGACGCGCGTCCTCACCGTCGACGTGGAGCTCCAGGATGTCCCCGTTCCACGGCACACGTCGTTCTACGAGAGCCTCCTCGAACGTGTGCGGGCGCTTCCAGGGGTCGAGGCAGCGGCCGCCGTCTTCCAGCGGCCGCTGGCGCACACCGGCATCGGTATGGACGGCACGGTGCTGATAGAGGGACAACGGACCGAGCTGCAGTTCCGCGACTGGGAACAGAATCCGCGAGTGAATCTCGAGGCCGTGACTCCCGGCTATTTCGCAGCGATGGGTACGGCGGTCGTGCAGGGGCGCGATTTCTCTGTCGCCGATACCGTCGGCGCGCTGCGTGTGGCGATCGTCGGCGAGCAGCTGGCCCGGCGGTTGTGGCCAGGCGAGAATCCGATCGGAAAACGGATCCAGGCGCCGGGCACCTTGCCGGACGCGAACGGCCGCGGTGTCTGGGTCTCGATCGTCGGCGTCGTCGGTGACGTGAGGTACAGAGGTCTGACGGATCCGCGGTTCGACTTGTATCTTCCGCACACGCAAAGCGACCTGCGCGTGAAGCACCTCATGGTGCGATCGTCGGCCGACCCGTCGCTCCTTGCCGGATCGATTCGCGCCGAGGCGCGCCGGCTCGAGCCGTCCGTCCTCGTCGAGAACGTCGAGATGATGGGCGATATCGTCCGTGCGGCGACAGCCGCCTGGCGCTTCAGCGTGTCGACGTTGGCCATCCTCGGCGCGCTGGCGCTGGCCCTTGCCCTGGTGGGTATTTATGCCACCGTCAGTCAGTCGGTGGTCGAGCGGACGCGCGAGATTGGCATCCGCGTGGCGGTCGGAGCGATGCCGCAGCATATCCGCCGGCTGGTCCTTCGCGAAGGCCTGGGCCTTGCGATGATCGGTGTGGCGCTCGGCGTGGCGATCTCGGTGGCCGTCGTTCGGATCGTGTCCGGGCTTCTCTTCGGCGTGCCGCGAGTCGATGCACCGACGCTGGCGGCCACGGCGGTGGTCCTTTTCGTCACCAGCACGCTGGCGCTCGGGATTCCGGCATGGCGCGCCGCCCGAGTGGACCCGGCAACCGCTCTCAGACGGCCGTAAGAACCCGAAAGGTGCCGGGCGCGACCGCGGGTGCGTCGGGAAACTGGCGCGGCCGACCTGGGTAGGGCGCTTACAATGAGCCCAATCTCATCAGCAGGAAATGGACAGCGATCGCTGGCGGCGGCTGGAGGACCTGTATCACGCGGCGCGGCCGCTGCCGGTTGACGCGCGCGCGCGTTTCCTCGACAGCCAGTGCGGCGGCGACGAGTCGCTGCGGAGCGAAGTCGAAGCGCTCCTCGCGCAGCCCGATCACACGATGGTCGTGTCGGATGGGAGCGGCCGCGGCCTGCACGACGACATCGTCGGCAAGCGCCTTGGTCAGTACGACGTGCGGTCCCTTGCAGGCGCCGGCGGCATGGGCCAGGTCTACCGCGCACGCGATACCAGGCTCGGGCGCGACGTGGCCCTCAAGGTGCTTCCGCCCGAGTGGACAACCGATCCCGATCGCCTGGCCCGTCTCGAACGCGAAGCGCGCTTGCTCGCGTCGCTCAACCACCCGAACATCGCCACGATTCACGGCCTTGAAGACACCGCCGCCATTCGCGTCGTCGTCCTCGAATACATCGAGGGTGACACGCTCGCGGATCGGATCGGCGACGGTCCATTGCCTCTGGCCGAGGCTCTCTCGATTGCCCGCCAGGTGAAAGACGCGTTGGAGGCGGCTCACGAGAGAAACATCGTCCATCGGGATCTGAAACCGGCAAACATCAAAATCACCCCAACCGGGCTGGTGAAGGTTCTCGATTTCGGTCTGGCGACGCTGGAACCAGCACTCGTGGGTGGTCCACTCGATGATTCGCGGGCGCCGACCCTCACGACCCTCGGGACGCGCGAAGGTGTCATCGCCGGCACGGCTGCCTACATGAGTCCCGAACAGGCGCGCGGGCTGGCGATCGACAAGCGCACGGACATCTGGGCGTTCGGATGTGTGCTGTACGAGATGGTCGCCGGTCGCACGGCGTTCGCGCGCGCGACCCTCACCGACACGCTTGCCGCAGTCGTCGAAGGCGAGCCCGATTGGAACGGGCTGCCACAGGACACACCTCGTGGTGTGGAGCGATTGATTCGGCAGTGCCTTGAAAAGGATCACAGGAAGCGGCTGCGCGACATCGGTGACGCGTGGATGCTGCTGGAGGTCGAGGCGCCGGCTCCAGTCCGCGGTGACCGGACGACGAAGTTCCGAAGCCTCGGTTGGATCGCGGCCGTGTTCGGAGCGGCGGCTGCCGCGTGGCTCTGGTTGAATCCCGCAGCCGTTGAACGCCCGACACGGTTCTCGTCGCTGCTGGCGCCGGAAGGCTCGGAGTACGACCTTGTCAGCGCCGGCTCATTCGCCGCGCTGCCGGCTCTCTCGCCCGACGGCAAGCGGATGGTGTTCGGCGCTCGATCGCCGGACGGGAACGCCACCCAGCTCTGGGTCCGTTCACTCGATTCTCCAACGGCGCAGCCGCTCCCCGGGACTGAGGCGGCCAGCTTTCCATTCTGGTCGGCTGACAGCCGCTACGTGGCGTTCGGCTCCAGGACCGACAAGGCCCTGAAGAAAGTCGACGTCCTCGGCGGTCCTCCGGTGACGATCACGAGTTGAACGGCGAGCTCCGTGGCGGCAGCTGGAGCGCGGCGGGTGTGATCCTTTTCGGCGACAGCCGTCCCGGCACTCCGGTGATGAAGGGGTCACACACTGGCGGATCGTTCACGTCCGGCGACCGCCATCGAACAGGGCAAAGACACGACTCGGTCACCGATTTCCGTGGTTCCTGCCGGACGGCCGGCACTTCCTCTATCTCTCTCCGCATTCTGGAGCCCCCAATTCGGTCCGGGTGGGCTCGCTCGATGACGCGACGACGCCGGGCAAGGTCGTCGTGGAAGCAGAATCGAACGCGATCTACTCGCAGGGTCACCTGCTGTATCTGCGCGGCGGCACGCTCATGGCCCAGCCCTTCGATGTGCGAAAGCTGGAGACGACGGGAGATCCGAGGGCGATCGCGGAGCGGATTCCGACGTCGTTGCAACCGGCCCGCGTCGGACATTATTCGGCGTCAGCCACGGGGCTGCTCGTCTATCCCGCTGCCAGCAGCGACGCACTCAACGCTCGTCTCGTCTGGAGGGACCGAAGCGGCAAGCAGATCGCCACGGTTGACGCAGCGCCAGGTCGGATTGTCGACCTTCAGCTTTCTCCGGATCGAACCAGGCTCCTCGCGAGCCTCACGGAACGAAACAGCAACGACCTGTGGATTTACGATCTCGCGCGCACCCGCAGAACCCGGTTCACGTTCGATCCAGGCGCCGAACCATACGCAATCTGGAGCCGGGATGGGAGGACGATCTTCTGGCGCACCGGGCCGGGAGCGCTCTACCGCAAGGCTTCGAATCTCGCGGGGACGGATCAACTGTTGTCCTCGGAGCTTGGTCAAAGTCCGAGCAGCCTGTCGCCGGACGACAAGACGCTCCTCGTCGTGAAGGGCGGCATCGACATCTGGTCACTGCCCCTCGGCGCGGAACCGTCCCAGAATTCCACCGCGCGAGCGATCCTGGCATCCAGTAGCGGGGAACACCACGCGCAATTCTCGCCAGATGGGAAATGGATGGCCTACACCTCCGATGAGTCGAAGACCCGCGAGGCGTATGTCATGGCGTTCCCTGGCCCCGGCGGGAAATGGCAGGTTTCGTCCGGCGGGGCCTCTCACGTGCGCTGGCGCAGCGATGGCCGCGAGCTGTTCTACCTGACCCGTGGCGGTGATTTGATGGCTGCCGAGATCACGGTGCGTGGCGACACGCTTGACGTGGGACCAGCTCAGAGACTGTTCGGGGGGATCTTCAGCATCGAATCCGGGCAGGGATACTCGTACGACGTCGCGCTCGAAGGGACGAGCACGAGGTTTATCGTGGCGGAGGGTGTCGAGCGGAGAAACGCCGCGCCGCAGTCGCTGACGCTGGTCGAGAACTGGACGGGGCTGCTCAAGACAGTGCCCTAGGTCCGCGCGCGAACGCCGTCCGGTGGCCGAACGTCGCCGCGCTATAATCCGCGCACGAGGTCACACATGATTTCACGTCGAGAGTTCAATAGCGCCGGGCTTGGCGCCTTTGCCACGTTCGCGGCCGGTGATGCGGTCGCCGGCTCACAGCAGCCTGCCGCCAGTTCCGCTCCGGCTCCGCTCAAGTCGGAGTTCCTGATGGACATCATCCTGGACGTGGCGGCACCGCAAAACCTGGGGACGCGGCTGATCGTCCCGGTAACTGGCGGCACGTTCGAAGGGCCGAAGTTGAAGGGAACCGCGTTGCCCGGCGCCGACTGGATCCTCGTGCGGCCGGACGGCGTCAGCGAGCTCAACGTCCGTGTCACGCTCCGCACCGACGACGATCAGCTGATTTACCTGACCTATCGAGGTTTGCGGTTCACACCGAAAGGCGGCGAATTGTACTGGCGCACGACGCCAATCTTCGAGACCGGAGCCGCGAAATACGACTGGCTGACCAAGATCATCGCAGTCGGCGTTGGCAAGACCGTTCCGGGCAAGGCCGCCTACAGCATCTACCACATTCTCTAGTCCCGTCAGACTGCAGCGCTATCGCCGAGGGCAGCTACCTGCGGCGATAGCGCAGCACGGTCGGCGAAGCGGTAGCACCCTACAGCGAAGGCGCCCAGCACCGTCAGCGAAGCCATAGCACCCTACAACGAAAGCGCGTAGCACCGTCGTCGAAGATGCGCTATGGACAGGCCGTGCTCCACTCGCGGCAGTCCTTCGGCTCGGTGCCTTTGATCTCGACGAAAATCGACCGCCCTGGCTTGCTCGGGTCCACCATGACCTCGGCGTGCGGACCGATTCCTGCCTTCGAATAGGTCGTCGAGTTCGGCTTGTAGATCGTCTGCGTGAGCGAGCTGCCGGTGCCCTTCGAGCCGTCCGGGTTCAGGACGGCAATGCCGCCGCCGGGATCGAGCGGGAAATTGAGGATGTCCCGGATGTGCTTGTGGACGAACGCCTCCTTCGGCCGGCCGACCTGCTCCCAGACGATGACATGCTCGTTCTCGAAGAGCTTGGTCGCGCCCTCGCGGGGAAACTGCGGCGGATACTTTGTCGCCGCAGGTTGGCGTTCTGCGCGGCGATGCCCGCGATCGCAAGGAGGACGGCGACGCCAGCGACGATCAGCGCGCGACCTGTTTGACGATTTCGTCGATTCACGCTGCACCTCCGAGAACGAGAGATGCGCAAGAGCATACCCCTGATGGGCTATTAGGGACCATCGCGAGCGCGAGATCATGCACCGCACCAGCTCTGGCGAGACCTGCGCCTGGCTCGTGGGATCCCAGTCGTGAGTCTACGTGATTCGTGACTCCGCGCTGTAGTCGTACGATGCAGTCGTGCAGCACAGTCAGCGAAGCCGCAGCACCCTAGCATCGTCGTCGAAGCCGTCGTTATCGGACATCCGCTTCAGTCCGTTCCGGCTCCTTGTACTTCGGCGTCGACAGCCAGACTTTCGCCACGCGCAGCCCATCGACGGCGTCGACGCGCATCTGCCGCCGGCCGACGTCGATGGTGTCGCCGACCCGCGTGCGGCGGCCAAGGCGACCCATCACATATCCGCCGACGGTGGTAAACACTTCTTCGTCGATATCAAGATCGAACTGTTCGTTGATGTCGGTGATGAGTGCGAGGCCGTCGATGTCGGCCGAGCCGTCGGGCCTGATGCTGATGCGGCCCCCGCCGGCGCCCCCCCCGACGATCCGCTCCATCAGCGACTCGAACGTGACGAGCCCGGCCGTGCCGCCATACTCGTCGATGACCACCGCTTCCTGGACGCCTTTGCGCCGGATCGCCGCCAGCAGATCGTCGGCGGCGAGGGTTTCGGGGACGGTCAGTGCCTCGCGGGCCAGCGCGCCCGGATTGATCCCCTGGCCGGCGACGAGCGCGCGCAGCACGTCCTGGGCGTGGAGGATGCCCACCACGTTGTCGAGGTTCGTCCGGAACACGAGTAGCCGGTGCGTTTCACTGCGCGTCACCTGCGCCAGCGCCACGTCGTCGGGCGTGTCCGCGTCGACGGCGACCAGTTCGGTGCGCGGCACCATCACCTGGCCGGCCGTCAGATCGGCGAACGCGAAGACGCGATGGAGCATCTGTTCTTCGGCTTCCTCGAGCACCCCGGCTTCCTGGCTGGCGGTGACGAGCATCTTGAGCTCTTCTTCCGAGTGGACCATGGCATGGCCGCCGCGGCTGCGCAGGCCGAGCAGGTTCACCACCGCGCGGCCGGCGCCGTTCAGCAGGCGGATGAACGGCCAGAAGCTCCTCATGAAGATCTCGGTCGGCTTCACGACCCACATCGCTGTGGCCTCGGCTCGCTCGAGGGCGATCGTCTTGGGCGCCAGCTCCCCGAGCACGATGTGCAGCGCCGTGATGATCGCAAACGACACGGCGACGGCAATCGTGTGGGCGGTCGTGGCGGCCATCAGGTCCGGCAGCAGGGTCAGGGACGGCTCGATCACCGAGGCGAGCGCCGGCTCGCCGATCCACCCGAGGCCGATGCTCGCCATCGTGATCCCGAGCTGGGTGGCCGCGATGTAGCCATCGGGATCGGAAACGGCGCGCCGCACCGCGTGCGCACGCCAGTTGCCTTCGGCGATGAGCTGATCGACGCGCGTCTTGCGGACGGTGACGATCGAGAACTCGGCGGCGACGAAAAACCCGTTGGCAAACACCAGCGCCAGCACGGCAATCAGGCGCCAGATGATGTCTCCCGAGGAGTACTCCATCAGACCCTCGCTGACCGATTACGCTTTCCGATTGGAGAAGAAGTGCGCGTCGACGAAGTTGTCGATGATGCTCTGGTGGCCGGGATCGACCCGCTCGAACTGGATCCCCATGCCGACGCGCCGATCGCTCCAGGCCACGCGCCCCTCGGCGTCGATGTCGCGCTTGGAGCCGGGCATGCGGAAGCGGACCTTGATCTTCGATCCGCTTTCGAGGGGGCTGGTGGTGCGGATCGCGATCCCGCCGCGACTGAGGTTGAGCGTCAGGGCGGCCGCGATCGTATTGCCGAAGCGGTACTGGATGGGGATGCCGAGGACCACCCTTGGGCTGCTGCGCCGGTTGAAGTTATCGGGGAAGAGGTGCGGCGCCAGCGACGGCAGGATGTGCTGCACCGCGCTGTACTCGTTCACGTAGCCGGCGACGCCGAGCGCGGCCAGGTCGCGCACTTCGTCGGCGCTGGCGATCGTGCCGCTGAAAATCAGGATCGGCAGCTTGCCGTCGTCGAGCCTGCGGATCGCGCGCACCAGATCGACGCCCGGCGCCTGCGGCAGCCGCAGGTCGAGCACGATCAGATCGATGCCCGCGACGTCGGTCCGGACTTTCGCCAGCAGCTCGGCCGCGCTCTTCACGGCCACCGCGCGGTGTCCTGCAGTCTCGAGCGCGCCGCTGAACCGGTCGCGAACAAACGCCGTATCGTCGGCGACGAGGACCGTCTTCGACGAGAGCGAAGT
>CAVVPE010000025.1:0-84155 GCA_963750035.1 uncultured Acidobacteriota bacterium
CTCACGTCGAACGTCCGAACTCGGGGCCTATCGGCGGTCGCTTGCCTGTCTCAACGCCGCCGGCCAATTGGCCAGGACGACAATCGACGCCGCATCGTCGCGTTCGTCTGCCAACCTCAGAAGGAATCTCTCTCCGTCATCCGACACGGCGAACAGGCCGGCACCAGCGGTGAGTCCGGTTTTAAACAGCGGCCGGGGCACACCCGGCTGCAGGTTCGTGGCATCCGCATCGACGGAAAGGGCGACGAGATGTCCGTCGTCTGCCACGTAGAACAGTTCCTTTCCGTCGCGCCGCCATCGCGGCGCGCGTCCTCCAGTCGTCGACAGGCGCTGTTTCGTTCCCCCCGACGCGAGATTCTGCGCGTAGACTTCTGACCTCATCATGTTCGCCGGATCCCGTTGCGCGTACGCGACCCATTTGCCGTTGGGAGACACCTTCGCGTCGCTCTGCATGCCAGGTCCAGTGACGACGGGATACGGCTGGCGGTCGCCGTCCACCGGGAGGATCCAGAGATCAATGCCCTCGCGGTCTTTGCCTCTTTCGAAAAAGATGCCGCTCGATGACCAGTCCGCAGGCCAGTGCTCCTCCCACACCATCGTTTCCGATCGCAGCAACAGTTCTTCGGGCTGATCGCTCTCGATCGGACTTCAAGTAGAGGCCTGGCGCATCCGGCCTGTCGGAAGCAAACACCACTCGCTTGCCATCAGGCGACCAGACCGGGTTGCGATCGGGCCCGTCGGAAAACGTCAGCTGCGTCTGCTGGCCGCGGACCGTATCGAACAGCCAGATGTCCGCCCTCGGATTTCGTCCGCCCGGACTCTGCATCGCGAGTTGTGTCCCGTCGGGTGACAGCTCCGCACCGACGAAGCTGCTCGAAGGGGAACGGTCCGACCCGTTCAACCAGACGACCCGACCGATCGAACCAGGCGAGGCCATCTGGCATGCGATTCCCCGGTCATCGCCTTGTGGACCAGCACACCGTTGTCGGAGACCGAAAACGCCATGCCTCCAGCTCCAAAGATCGGACCGCCGAATCCTTCGCCGATCGGGACCGGCTCGTCCAGCGCACGAGACAAGCTCGCGTCGAACCGTTGCGCCACGAGAACGGTCCCCTGATAAAAGAACAGGTGTCCGCTCGGCGCATACGCCGCCATCGACGTGCCTTTGAGTACGCGTCTCGACGAGCTGTCATCGAGAGACGCGAGATGGACCTCATCTGGCGCGACGCCGTACAGGAACCGCCGGCCGTCCGACAAAAACTGGGGGCGTCCGTTGAATCTCCGACCGTCCTAGCGGCGAGAAGGCCACCGCCGGCACACCGCCGCTTGCAGCAACCTGGTAGAAGCCTTCCGCCTCGCCTCGAAGGAAGACGATGAGGCCATCGCGATTCCAGGTTCCGCCCATGCCAGAAGGCGCGTCACAAATGGTCTGGACGGGTCCGCCAGCGACGTTGACTTTCTTGAGCTTCCCGTCAGCGAAAAAAGCGATCACACGGCTGTCGGGCGACCAGAATGGCCAGCGGCCGCCCTCGGTTCCCGGAACGACTTGCGATTCGAGCGCGTCGAGCGACCGTATGGCCAGATGGGGCCGGTTGTCGCGCCTGATCTGAAAGACCAGCCGGGTGCCGTCCGGCGAGATGGTCGGCGAATACGGTTGACTGGCTGCGGGAAGCGACGTCCCGGCTGGCGCATCGACACTGAATCGGGTCACGTGCGCCGGCGATCCGTCCCTGATGAGCACGCGAACCGCGATCGACGCCAAGGCGAGAGCGAGCACCGCCGCTGCCGCCCACGGCATCCACGCCTGCTTCCGCTTCGACACGACCGCGGCGCCCGGATCGCGCCGCACCCACCGCAGTTCGCGCGCCAGGTCGCGTGCGCTCTGCCATCGATCGTCGGGATCCTTCGCCAGGCAGGTCTTGACGATGCGATCGAGGGCCGGCGGTGTGAGCGGCTGCTCGGCGGTGATGGCAGGCGGCTCGCCCTGCATGATGGCCGCAATCAGACCCGCCTGGCTTTTCCCTTCGAACGCCTTCCTGCCGGTCAGCATTTCGTAGACGATGGCGCCGAAGGCGAAGATGTCGGTACGCGCATCCGCATTCGCGCCCTCGAGCTGCTCGGGCGCCATGTACTGCAACGTGCCGACGATGGCACCTTCCGCGGTGACGTGCGAAGACTCGGTCGTCGGCTGCAGCGACGCCTCGCCCGCGATGCCGGACTGCCGGCTTGGCGAGGCCGAAGTCGAGCAGCTTGGCGCCTGTCCTCGTCAGAATGATGTTGCCCGGCTTCAGGTCGCGGTGGACGATCCCCACTCGATGCGCGGCGGTCAACGCATCGGCAATTTCGATCGCGAACGTCATCGCCTGATCGAAGGGCAATGGTCCCCTGCGGAGCCTGGCCGCGAGCGTGTCTCCGTCCAGGTATTCCATCACCAGGAAGTCGACGCCCTCGTGTCGGCCGACGTCGTGCAGCGTGCAGATGTGCGGATGGGTCAGCGACGCGATGACCTGCGCTTCGCGGTCGAAACGCGAACGGAACTGCGGATCGGTCGGCGAATGTCTTTGGCAGCACCTTGATGGCGATCGTGCGATTCAGACGCGTATCGGTCGCGCGATAGACCTGGCCCATGCCGCCGGCGCCAATCAGATCGGCGATGCGGTACGGACCCAGCTGGGTACCGGGCTTCAGGTCGAAGGGATCGTCGAGCACCGCGGCGGCCGTCTCGAGCATCGGCCTGTCGACGAGCACAGGCGTATCGTCCTGTTCGAGGAGCGATTCGATCTCGCGCAGGAGTTCGGCGTCGCCCGCGCACTGCGCCGCGAGATACACGGCGCGATCGCCCGGCGCCCGATCGATAACCGACTCATAGAGAGCGGCGACCCGTTGCCAGCGCTCGGCGTCCATGGCAGGCCTCCTGGCAGGCGCCCAGTCTACTCTTCCAACGAGAGCAGAAGCGCGGTCGTCGCCCATGCGGTTCCGGCGGCCGAAATGAACTGGTTGGTGCCGTGCGGGAACCCGCTCTCGAAGTAGGGCTGTGTTCCTCTCGCACGACTGACGACCAGCCACGAGCCATCGGCATGCTGGCTCTTCAGCAGGAAGGTCATGCCCTTCCGATAGACGGGCGACGTCGCGGCCAGGCCGCCTGCGTCGTGCAGCGCGGCCAGCACTTGACCGGTCGCGTAGGCATCGCTCGCGAGATCCGGCAGCTGTGCCCACCCGCCGTCTACGCGCTGCTCCGCGACGAGCGCGGCACTCAGACGCCTGCGGACGCCTTCGTCCACGTCGGCCCAACCGAGACCACGGAGCTGAGACGCCTTTTCCTCTGTTCCAATCGGTTGTGCCGACAGAAGCCAGTCTCGCGCGCGACTGACGATTCTCGCCGTCTCCGCTTCGAGCGCCGGCGGTGCGTACACCTGCAGCGCCCGGATGGCCAGCGCGGTGGCCGTGACATCACTGCCCTCGAGCGGCAGGCGGCCCGGATCCGGTGACCGGAAGCGGCCGTCGGCCAACTGGCGCGCCGCGATGAAATGCGCCATCGCATCGGTCGTCGCGTTGGGCGGGACTCTGGCCGCAGCCAGTCCGACAAGTGCATAGCCGGCGTTCAGCACCCCGCCGGCGACCAGCCCGATGCCGGCCGGACCCTGAAACAGCTCCTCGCGCGGCTGTCTAAAACGCGCGAGGGTGGCCTGGATCCGCTGACGCGTCGCTTCTTCATCGACTGCGAACACCGCGACGCTGCGCCAGCGCAACGCTGACCGCCGGCAACGCCTGGTGATGACACGAGACACAGCCCGACTTCTCAATCCACGTCCGACCGCTCGCCTGCAGCAACGTGAGACTCTTCGTGACGGCGGCTCTGACCTGCACGGAATCGTTCTGAGCATGCGGCGCGCGGCTGAACAGCAGAAGCGCGACAACCACAGAGACGTTCAGTCTGGCATCCATGGTCAATCTCCTGGACATCAACGGGTGGCGCCGGCGGCCAGCAGCATCTTGACGATCTCGGTCTCACCGCGTTGTCGGGCCAGCATCAGCGCGGTCAGCACGGGCCGACCGTCTTCCGAACGAGGTTCGTGAATGCATCGCTCGCAGCGTGACGCAACGGCGTTCGGGTCGGCGCCACGATCGAGGAGGAGGCGGATCAACTCCGGAGTGGCCCGGTCGCTGCCTGCCGCCCAGATCAATGCCGTGCCGCGGTCGCTGGTCGCATTGACGTCTGCGCCCCAGTCCAGGAGCGCTCGTGCATTGGCGGTGAACCCGAAGAAGGCCGCCTCCATCAACGGTGTCCTGCGGTCTGTCGAGGTTCGGGTGCCGTTCGGATTCGCCTTGTGCTCGAGCAGCCACGCGATGACCTCGACGGGTCCGTTCGACGCCCAGAAGAGGGGGCTGGCGCCGTTGGCTCTGCCGCCATCGATCTCGGCGCCCGCCGCGACCAGCGCTTTGACGCTCTCGAGGTCGCCGAAATCGGTCGCGTACATCAACGGAGGAACGCCGGCGGCGTCTGGAGTTCTCGGATCGGCCTTGTTCGCCAGCAGCAACTTCACCACGTCCGAAGCGCCCGGTCGGTTCGCTGCGGTCATGAGCGCAGTGACGCCGCGTGCCGAGCGGGCATCGACCTCTGCGCCGCGCTCGACGAGCAGGCGTACCTTGTCGATATCCCGCACAGCACGCATCAGGGCAGTCCCGCCTCTCTCGTCTCGCGCGTTCGGATCGGCGCCGCCTTCGAGCAGCGTCTTCACGCATTCAGCGGTCGAATAGACCGCCGCATACATCAACGGCGTGTCTCCTTCGTCGCTCCGGCCATTGACGTTCGCGCCCGCCGCGAGTGCGCTCTTCACCGAAGTCATGTCCGACGCTCTGATGGCCTTGAACAGCGCGCTGGTTGCTGCCGTGTGGTCACCACGGCTAGCGTCGACCTGAACGCCTGGCGGTTGCGCGACGGCTTCAGCGACCGTGAGCGTCGCGGCGACAACGATGCTCGCAAGCTTCATGCGGCCTCCTGTCACCTGGGTCAGCGCAAAAGAACGGCCTGAACTACAAGCCTCTGAAGAAGATTTTTGAATGGGCGAGATGAGCGGCTACAGCTGAGATGGCCGTACGAGCAGCCGATGATCGGCTTCCCCTCACTGATGTATGCGGGAAACAGGTCGAAGAACTACAATCCGCGACTCACATTTATTTAAGGGGACGTGTGTCCACCGAGGCGGCTGACATCACGACGTTGCTGAAGGCGTGGAACGACGGCGACGCGACGGCACTCGATCGCCTGACCCCACTCGTCTACGAGGAGTTGCGCCGCCTGGCGCACCGCTACATGCGCCACGAGCGTGCCGGCCACTCGCTGCAGACCACGGCGCTCGTCAACGAAGCGTACCTGCGGCTTGTGGACGTGAAAGGCGTCGACTGGCACGACCGCGGCCACTTTCTTGCCCTGTGCGCACAAATCATGCGGCGGATTCTGGTGGACGCGGCCCGCAAGCGCGCGTCAGGCAAGCGCGGCGGAGGGCTGCAGCACGTCGATCATTCCGCGCCGCTCGACTTCGACCAATTTCCGGCAGCGGGTTCGGACCGCGCGGCGGCGTTGTGTGCGCTGGACGACGCGCTGAAAAGCTTGTCGCGCCTTGATCGACGGCGCGCGCAGGTGATCGAGCTGCGCTTCTTCGGCGGCCTCAGCGTTGATGAGACCGCCGAGGTCATGAAGATCTCGCCTCAGACGGTCATGCGCGACTGGAGGCTGGCGAGGGCCTGGCTGGCTCGCGAGTTGTGCCGCTGACCGTCGGCCTGACGCCTTATCTGCGAGGGCGCGCTGCCGCGCGAAAGGCGGCTCTCCATGCGCTGGAACGGAAAGCCGTTCGCATCCAGCCCCGTACGGCAAGCCGGAAGTCCCGCGCGGCCTGCGTGACCTGTCCGCTGTATTTGCGGCGTCGGGCGACTCCTCCTCGAGGGTCAGCTGAAGGGATTGAATCAGGCTCCCGTTGCCCGCGACAAAATGAAACCCAGCCTGGCGGACGGATCCGCTCAACGTCGCTTCGGCCAGGCCGTTGCGCGAACCACCGCAGCGGTATCGAAAAAGCCACGTTCCAGACGCAGATCGCTCTTCGCCGTCACGATCATCGAAAAAAACCCGCTCCCGGCAGCGATGACCTTCCACACGCCCGGCGCCGGCCTTGGCACGACGAACAGCCGGATGGCCTCGAACTGGTGGTACTCCACGCCCGCCGTGCCGGTGACGAGCTCCTGTCCCGACGGCGTCATCAGCGTGACCGCCTGCAGGCATTGGACTGATACGAAGAAGTACACGCTCTCGATGGTCGAGTCGATCGGGACGGGAACTCGTACGATCCTCGGCAAGCTGCCCTGCCGCGCGAAAGACGGTCTCGTCGTGTGCCTGGAGGCGCGGATATCGAGGGCCGCACCTTCCAGTTCGGTCGGATGGAACAGGAGCACCTTCCCGCCGGTCGCTTCGGCGATGGTGACGTAGGCGGGATCGACCTTCCCGGCGCACGGCCAGCCGGGACGCGACGACTGCTGCGATGACGCCGGCTGTGCGGCCGCCTCGAAGGGAAGGCACAGGCATGCCGCGAGAAAAATCGTGAAGCGCATATCAGAACTCGGAAAAGGGCGGTGAAGCGGGGACTACCAGTTTACCCGCATTCCTTCAGTTTGCCTGGCGGCTCGAGACGCGGCATCGAACGGCAGCGGATCATGACGCGGCTGCGACTCATTGAGCGGTCTGTGTCAGGACGAACGACTGACCCGCAACGTGATCGTGCCGGTCCGGTCCGCGCCGGTCGCATTCCCGACGCGGCAAACATGACCTGGCGCTTCCGGTGCCGGACGATCCGCCGTAATCGACAGCCACTCCGGATTGCCGAGACGCCGTCCAGGCGCACGACCCCGTCGTCATCGAAACGGCGCCCGAACCGCCGGCAGCGCCGATGGTCTGGCTGGCCGGCGCAATCGAGAACGTGCACGGCGCGGCCCGCTGCGTGACGGTGAGGGTCTGCCCGCCGATGGTGAGCGTTCCGCTGCGCGCCGCACCGGCGTTCACGGCGGCGTTGAACACGACGCTCCCGTTGCCGGTGCCCGACGATCCGCCGGTGATGGTAATCCAGCGGGTCATTCGACACCGCCCTCCAGGCGCAGCCGGCGGCCGCGCTGACGTTCGTCCTGCCCTCACCTCCGGCCGCCACGATGTCGACTGTCGGCCGGCGAACGGAGAAGTCGCACGGCGCCGCTGCCTGCGTCACCGTAAAGGTCTGCGCCGCGATCGTCGCCGTGCCGGTCCGCGCCGCCCCTGAATTGGCCGCGACGTTCAGCTTGACCGTGCCAGGGCCGGTCCCCGTCCCGCCGGAGGCAATCGTGATCCACGGCGCGTTCGCCGCCGACGTCCACGCACACGATCCGCCGGTCATCACGGCGATCGTCGAGGTGCCGCCCGCCGCAGGCATCGCTTCGCTCGACGGGTTGATCGAGTAACCGCACGACACGCCCGCCTGGGTCAGCGTGAACGTCTGGCCCGCGACGCTGATCGTTGCCGTGCGCGACGCACCGGCGTTCGCGGCCACGTCGAAGGTCACCCGGCCGTTGCCCGCCGCCGCCGCGCCGCCCGTGATCGCGACCCAGGCCGGCGTTCGACACGGCAGTCCACGAGCAGGTGCCGGCCGTTGCCGTCACATCGATGAAGCCGGGCCCACCCGCCGCCGCCATGGTCTGGCCGCCGGGCTGAATCGTGTAGGAGCATCCGGGAGCCGGTGGCGCGCTGCGCGGCCGGAGCGCTGTTCGCGGCGACGCGATATGCGATCGGACGGTCGCCCTGACCGCTGCTCGCTGCAGGTGAGCCGATCCACGGCGTCGCGTTCGCCGCCGCCCAGGTGCAGTCGCGGGCCGCGCTCATCGTCAGCGTCGCCGGCTCCGCCGCTCGCCGGAATGCTCTCGAGCGACGCTGTTCGCCGCAACCCGGTACGCGATCGATCCGTCGCCCTGGCCACTGGTCGCGGACGTGATGACGATCCACTGCGCCGTGTTCGACGCGGCCCACGTGCAGTCGCGAGTGGCACTCACCGTGAGCGTGCCGGTACCGCCAGAAGCCGGCACCGTTTCCACCGAATTCGTCACCGTCACGCCGCAGCGCTGCGTCGTCGGAGCCGTGACGGACGTATTCGAAGAGGTGCACGACGCGATCGAAACGGCGAGCAGCAGGAGAAAGGCGTGACGGGCGGCCGGTGAGAACAGTCAGCTGACCCTCGTCTCCCGCCGGGCTGTCCACTCATCCGTTCCATGCGCGGCTGACTTGCTGCAAGTTGCTTACCCGAAAAAGGTGACGATTTCCGCGAGATTTCGCGGATCCGGGTGGCACGCGCGGACGAGGCTTACTCTCCCTCTGCCGCGGGATTACCCAGCCGTGGAACGTTGAAGATGTTTCTATGAAGGAGAAAGGCCGAGCAGTCGCGGTCCGTCCGCCGCCCGGAAACTTTCGACGGCTCGCCTCTGCAGTTCGTCGGCCCGTCGCGCGAGCGATCGAAAGTCGGCGGACCCGCGCACCGGATCGAAGCGCGGATCGTTCACGAGCGTCGACGCCGGATAATAGCCGGCGTCGAGCGAGCGTTCGAGTAATCCCAGCGCGCCGTCATGGTCGCCGGCTTCGCACAGCGAGCCGGCCCAGTGGTACATCGCTTCCGGATCGGAGCCCACCTGGGAGTCGACCATCCGATGAATCGCTGAGAGCAGCCGGCCGCGGTCGCCTTCGGCGAAATCCAGCAATCCCTCGAGCAGCGCCTGCAGCGACTGCGGAAGTCCGCGCGCGATCAGGCCGCGCAGCACCTCCGCCGCTTCGGCGCGGTTGCCGCTGTAGACCAGCGCGAGGATCTTCGCGATTGGCGTACTGCTCGTGTCGGCGGCGATCGCCCGCGCCCAATCGCGCTTCTGCAGGAACGTCTGCGCGATGCTCGTCACGACGTTTGGATCGAGACGGCGCGCGCGCTCGTCGGCGGCTTCGGACGCATCGAGCAGCCCGCAGTAGCGGCAGGCATGGACAAGTCCCGCAAAGAGCTCGGGCTCGGACGGCGACGTCCGCACGCGATCGAGCAGCCGCACCATCGCCTCCCGTGCGCGTCCCGCCTCGACTTCGAACTGCGCATAGAGGTTGTGGGCCAGCGACAGGTCCGGGTTGATCGCGAGCGCGCGCTTCAGGGCTTGCTCGGCGCTGGCCAGGTTGGCGGCGGACGCCGCCCTGTCGCCGAACTTCCCCATCACGCGGTAGCACCGGCCGAGCCTCGCCCATGCCGGAGCGAACTGCGGATCGCGCTCCACGCAGCGCCGGTACAAGTCGAGCGCAGCCGGCCAGTGCATCGAATCGAGCTGCAGCTGGTTGGCGCGCAAGTACCACTCGTACGCTTCCTGGCTGGCCGGCACGTCGCGGTTGATGCGTCCCTGATCGCGGGCCGTCAGCGAGAGCGACAACGATTCGACGATCGACTGCGCCAGGTTGTCCTGCAACTGGAAGATCTCGCCGCTCGTCACCTGGGAAGTGATCGGCCGGAGCAGCGTCCCGGACGGCACTTGCACGAGCTGCGCGCTGACGCGCACCTGTCCGCCGCTGCTCAGCAGGGTGCCGAGCAGGGCGACGTCCACGTCCAGCGCCCGCGCCAGCGCGGCGAAGTCCGGCGTGCCGTTGGCGAAGGCCGCGGCGGCAGCCGTCGATCGGACGACGAGCGAAGGCAGCCCGGAGAGGGCCGAACTGATGGCATCCGCCAGGCTGAACGCCAGGAAGTCGATCGTCGGGTCGGGCCGCAGCACGCGAAACGGCAGCACCACGAGCCTTGTCATCGGCCGCACCGATGACACCTCGGTCGACTCGGTGACCAGCATCGCGCCGCGCAAGTCCTGGGCGAACGCGGCGGCCGTTTGATAGCGGGCGTCAGGCTGCTTGCGGAGCGCGCGCTGGATGATCCGATCCAGCGCGATGATGCTCGAGGATCCGCCGAGGGCGGGCGGCTCGTCCTTCAGAATCGCGGTCGCGACCTCGAAGATCGATCCGCCGCTGAACGGCGGACGGCCCGCGACCATCTCGTACAGCACCATGCCCAGCGCGAACAGGTCGCTGCGCAAGTCAACCGTGTGGCCCTCGAGCTGCTCCGGCGCCATGTAGCGGGGGGTGCCGACGATGAAGCCCGACTGGGTCAGTGCGCCAGGGACTACGCCGGCGCCAGGAAGCGCCCGTGCGATGCCGAAGTCGAGCAGCTTCACGCCATGCCGCGACAGGAAGATGTTGGAAGGCTTCAGGTCGCGGTGGACGATGCCCTGGTCGTGCAGGGCGGCCAGCGCGCTGAGCACCGACAGCGCGATCTGCCCGGACTCGGCGGGCGACAGCGGGCCGCGGTCGAGCCGCGCGCTCAGCGGCTCGCCGTCGAGCAGTTCCATCGTGAGGAACAGCTCCGCCCCGTCCTCCTCGATCTCATAGAGCTGGCAGATGTTCGGATGGCTCACGCTGGCGGCGACCCGCGCCTCGCGCCACAGGCGCTGGCGCTCCTGCTCATCGGCTCCCTGACGGATCCGCTTGATCGCGACGGCCCGATCCAGGCGCTCGTCGTGCGCGGCGTAGACGACGCCCATGCCGCCCTCACCGAGCTTGCGGCCGATGCGGTACCGGTTCAGCGCGTTCACCCCGCAATTCTACGTCGCAGGCGGGTCGGGCACTCAACGAGACCCCAGCCGAAGTCTTCAGCGAGATCGCACATCGGGAAGTCAGGGACATTCGGACATTCCCTGAAAACGCGCGCGAAGAAGACTTTCGTCGTGCTGCCGTTTCAGAACGAAGCGGGCATCGCTCGGGTTCGTGAAGCAGAGTAAGAGGTGACAGGTTCATTATCGGCGTTTTTGCCTCATTGCCGTCACGAAGCGAGCATTGGCTGGCCGGTTGCTCTGTATCCACGCAGTCAGACTCCGATCGCGGCGCACGAGATCGAAGTCAGCGCAACGCATGTCGGATGTCAATCGGAAGGCAGATTTGATAGTCATGAAGTTTCCTGGGCGTTTCGTTGGAAAGCTTGCGGTCGTCCTTGCTCTCACCTGTGCGCCGCTCGAAGCGGCGCCGATCACCTTCTACACGGGTGATGGTGGAGACGTCGTCAATGGCGGCGCCGCCGTCAACATCCTGCCGCATCCGGCGTGGGGAGATGTCTCGGCGCTCGCGGGTCTGGCCGCAGGGACGGCAGAGTGGATCTCGTTCGTGGACTCAGGGTATGGCGGCATCGTCCTGCCGAACGCGGAGAGCCGCGAGCTTGGCGACGAGACCGCAAGGTTCACACGCACGTTCAACTTTGCGAGTGAAACCACCTTGCGGCTGTGGATCCTTGCGGACGATACCGCGATCGTCCGACTGCTCGGACCCGATGGCTATGTCAACACGCTCTTCAACGCCTATCCCGGGCAAATCGACCCGTGCGCGCCAGGCGGATCGGGAGCCGGGCTTGGATGCGTCCAAGCGGACATGGGAATCGTCACTGTGTCGGGCCTGACGGCTGGCCAGTACACGCTCGAAGTCAACGCGTTCCAGACCAACGGGTGGGTGTTCGGTGCGCAGTACGCCGGCACTGTCGAATCGGTTCCCGAACCTGCTTCGCTGCTGCTGCTCGGAACCGGTCTGGGAGCCGTCGCCATCCGTCGGCGCCTCACCGCTTCGCGCAGGTAATTCGCGTGAAGCGGACCTGAAGGTCCGCACTACATCCGCTAGGCTGGAATGTCTTTTGGCCAGTCGAACCGCTCGGTCGAGAAGTACAGCTGGGGATCGTTGGCCAGGGCCGCGCCAGCGTATTCCACCGGCTTCCCCCGGAGCGGCTGGTTGGCCTCGAGCAGCTCTTCGACCGATCGCGGCGAGAGCGGGCGGGAAAAGAAGTAGCCCTGCGCGTGGGTGCAGCCGAGGCGCTCCAGTTCGCGTGCCTCCGCGTCGCTCTCGATGCCTTCCGCAACCACGCTGGTATTGAGCGTCCGCGCCAGCGCGAGGATGCTCTCGACAATGGCCGGCCGGTCGGGCAGGAGCAGGCTGCGGACGAACGACCGATCGATCTTCAGGGCGTCGACCGGCAGCTTGTGAAGGTGGCTCAGCGACGAATAGCCGGTGCCGAAGTCGTCGAGATAGATCTTCGCGCCGAAGTTGCGCAGCTCCCGCAGCACACCCGCGGCCTGGTTCGGGCTGTCCATCAACGCGGTCTCGGTGATTTCAATCCGCAGGGCGCCCGGCTCGAGGCCGGCGTTCTGGACCGCCTGCTCCACGATGTGCAGGAAGTTATGCTGCATCAGCTGCCGCGTGGAGACGTTCACGGTGATGTACTCGAGACCGGTCTGTCCAAACCGCCGCTGCCAGCCGGCGAACGCGTCGCACGCCTGCTGCAGGACCCACGTGCCGATCGGCTCGATCACGCCGATATCTTCGGCGATCGGGATGAACGTCGGCCGGCGAGACGACCTCGCCGTTGCGCTTCCAGCGGACGAGCGATTCGAACCCGACGCACATCCCCGACGCCAGCGAGACGATCGGCTGATAGTGCACCTCGAAGTCGTTGCCGTTGACGGCGTTGCCGTTGACGGCATGGCGCAGATCGTTCTCGAGCCCGAGTCGATCGCGCGCCCGGGCGTGCATGTCGGCGTCGAACATCTCGTGGCGCGCCTTGCCGCGTGTTTTCGCCTGGTACATCGCTGTATCGGCGTCGCGCATGATCTCGTCGGGGTTCTGGTACTGCGCCACGCCGACCGCGATGCCGATGCTCGCCGACGTGAAGACTTCGCGGCCGCCGATCGAGAACGGCGCGCTCAACGCCTCCTGGATGCGGAAGGCGATCACGTTCGCCTGCTGCTCCTCGATCAGGCCGTTCAGCAGGATGGCGAACTCGTCGCCGCCCAGCCGCGCCAGCACGTCGCCCTGGCGCAGGCACCCCTCGAGGCGGCGCGAGACGGCGACCAGCAGCTCGTCGCCGATCAGGTGACCGAGGCTGTCGTTGACCACCTTGAACCGGTCGAGATCGAGGTAGAGCACGGCGAACCGATCGCCGTTGCGGCGCTGCTTGAAGTCGTCGAGCCGCCGCCCGAGTCCTTCCACGAACAGCGCCCGGTTGCACAGGCCGGTCAGCGGGTCCAGGAACCCGACGCGGCGGAGCCGCTCCTGCGCCAGCGCGCGTTCGGTCGTGTCGGTCAGCGATCCGGCCACTCGCACGGGCCGCTTCCCTGCCCCTCGCACCGCGACGCCGCGGCACACGAACCGGCGATAGCTGCCGTCCTCGTGGCGCAGGCGATGCTCGTGCTGGAAGTACTCCGTTGCGCCAGTCAGGTGCGCGTCGAGCGCCTGCTTCAGTGATTGGGCGTCCTCCGTATGAATGCGCGAGATCCATTGTTCGGAACGCCCAATCCCCGCCGACGCCGGAAGGCCGAGCATCGCCCGCCACCTGGCCGAGACATAAAACTCCTGGGAGCGGAGATCCCACTCCCACAACCCGTCGGCCGCGCCCTCCGCGGCCAGCGTAAGGCGTTCCTCGCTGCGCCTGAGCGTCCGTTCGACGCGGACTCTGTCTGTCACATCACGCCAAAGCAGTGAGAGGCCGCCGGTCACCGGGACAACGCGGACCTCGAGCATCCGGGTTCCCTTCGGGGACGGCCGCTCCACGTTCACGGCCCGCCCGCTTTGGCTCGCTGACGCGTCGTGGATGGCGCGCTGCAACGCACCGCCTGCCGCTGCCGGCACGGCCTCCACGATCGGGCGGCCGAGCGCACGTCCGGGCGGGCACTCGAGAATCCGCGCGAGGGCGTCGCTCCACAACGTCACGCGTCCAGCGGGGTCGACCACGCACATCCCCTCGTCGAGCAGGTGCAAGACTTCCTTGCGTCGTCGATCCTCTTCCTTGCGCTGCAGGTAGACGCGGTAGGCCCCCCAACAGAAGAAGAGCGGCACGGCAGCCGCGGGCAGGACGGCCCACAACTTGTGGTCGATGAGCTCGGCGAGGGCGACGGCAATACTGGCGCCGACGACGTACGCCGGCGCGCATGCGACGGCCCGCTCGGGCCACGATCGATCGATCGCGCCGCCGGTCAAGGCCGGAACCATCAGTCCCGCGCCCGCGGCGGTGACGAGACAGTACGCGATGACGGCGGTGGCAATCGGCACGGTCTGCCACGGCCAGGCAAAATGGCCGATCGGGCCGCCCAGCACCAGGTGGGCGGCCCCAGCCGCCGCGACGGCAGCAACGGTGGTCGCCGTGCGAGGCACGGCGCCGCGCCATCCGTTCTGCGTCGGGTCGGTGAGCACTCGCGCGACGGCGCCCGCCGCGCCAACCGCCAGCGCTGCCCGCGGCCCCAACAAGAGCAGCGCGATGAACTCCACGATGAACGGCGGTCGCATCGCAGTGGCGTACGAGCCGGCCGGCCATCGTGCGCTGAGGGCAGACGTCAGGACGGCGGCGAGGAGGAGGCTGGCGAACTCGAGGGCGCGGTCCGGTTGTGGCCAGCCCGCCTTGCCGACGAGCACACCTGCGACCGGCGCCATCGCCGCGAAGACGTACAGGCGCGGATGAGGGAGAGCGCTCCGCATTTTGGAGTGAGGCGTCCGATCGGATCTAGCAAAGCCATCACCACCCTGTGGACTGTCCGCAACCGCTTCACACGTTGTAGGTTACTGAAACGCCCAAAGGCGCGCCCTCCTCGCGGCGTGTGCCGCGGCAGCACACGGGATGACCGAAACGGAGCATGAAGGGCGTTTCTGCTACGATGCCGCCTCGGAACCCTGATGATCCTCCGCGTCGTCGTCAACGGCAGCAATCGTGAGGCGGACGTCGAACCGCGACTCCTGTTAAGCGATTTCCTGCGTCACGGTCTCGGCCTCACCGGGACCCACGTCGGCTGCGAGCATGGCGTGTGCGGCGCCTGCACGATCCTCTTCGACGGCGAGCCTGCACGCTCCTGCATCATGCTCGCCGTCCAGTCGGATGGACATGCGATCCAGACGGTCGAAGCGCTATCGCCGAACGGCGTCGACCTGAACCCGCTGCAAGCGGCGTTTCGCGAAGCCCACGGCACTGCAGTGCGGGTTCTGTACTCCGGGATCCTGATGACGCTGTCGGCCTTCCTGCGCGACAACCCTGGTCCCTCAGAAGCACAAGTTCGCGACGCGCTCTCCGCCAATCTCTGTCGCTGCACCGGCTACCAGCACATCGTCGAGGCCGTCACGCGTGTCAGCCGAAATTCCGTACTTTAACGCGCGCGTCCGCCGCAACGAGGACGCGCGCCTGCTCACCGGCCGGGCGCGCTTCGTCGACGACGTCGAGCTGCCCGGCATGCTGCACGTCGCCTTCGTACGCAGCGACCACGCGCACGCACGCCTGATCAACATCGACGTATCGGCCGCGCGGCAGCGGCGAGGCGTGGCCGCGGTCTACACGTTCGCCGATCTCGGAGAGTACGGAAGGCCGGCGCCGCTGTTGGTGCCGCCGCCGCCGATCCCCGGGCTCGTCTTTCATCCCTGCACGCACCGGCCGCTGGCGAAGGACAAGGTGCGGTACGTCGGCGAGCCGATCGCGATGATCGTCGCCGAAAGCCGGTATGTCGCCGAAGACGCGGTGCGGGACGTGGTGGTCGATGTCGATCCGCTGCAAGCCGTCGTCGGCCTGGAAGCGGCCCTGTTGCAAGGCGCACCCCGGGTGCACGAGCATCTCGACTCGAACGCCGCGGCGCACGTCGTCCAGCGCAAGGGGGATTACGGAGCGGCGCGCGCGCGCGCCGAGGCCATCATCAGCCGGCGATTCACTTACGATCGCGGCGCCGCGGCGGCGCTCGAGAACCGCTCGGTCGTGGGCGTCTGGGATGCGCAAGCCGAAGAGCTGACGATCTGGGACACCACGCAGGCGCCCATCCCGATCCGCAACGGCCTGGCCGCCCGGCTCGGCTTGCTCGAGTCACAGGTGCGCGTGGTCGCGCCCTTTGTCGGCGGCGGGTTCGGGCCGAAGATCATGATGTTCTACCCGGAAGAGCTCCTCGTCCCGTGGGCGTCGATGCGGCTGGCGCGGCCGATCAAGTGGACGGAAGACCGGCAGGAAAACTTCTATGCGACGACGCAGGAACGCGGCCAGGTGCACGACGCGGAGATGGCGCTCACGCGCGACGGGCGGATTCTCGGGGTGCGGGATACGTTCCTCTTCGATACCGGCGCCTACGATCCCTACGGCCTGACGATCCCGATCAACACGCAGTGCACGCTGCTCGGCCCCTACGACATTCCCGCGTATCACAGCGAGTTCACCGCGGTCTTCACCAACAAGACGATCGTCACACCGGTGCGCGGCGCCGGCCGCCAGCACGGCGTCTTCGTCAGCGAGCGGCTGCTCGACCTCGCGGCGCGCGAGCTCGGCATTGATCGCGTCGAGATCCGGAAGCGAAACCTGCTCGGACCCGATCGCTTCCCGCACAACCACGAGATCATGTTCCAGGATTCCGCGCCGCTCGTCTACGACAGCGGCGATTACCTGCCGGCCCTCGAGCAGGCGGCCGCGACGATCGGCTACGACGACCTGCTGAAGACGCAGGCGCAGCGACGCACCGGCACGCGGCGCGTCGGCGTCGGGATCGCGTGCTACGTCGAAGGCACCGGGATTGGCCCGTACGAAGGCGCGCGCGTCACCGTCGAACCGAGCGGGAGAGTGCGCGTCGCGACCGGTGTCGGCACGCAGGGACAGGGGCACTACACCGTGTTCGCCCAGGTGGTGGCCGATGTGCTGGGTGTCCGCGTCGAGGACGTCCAGGTCGTCACCGGCGACACGCGCGAATTCCAATGGGGCACGGGCACGTTCGCGAGCCGGGGCGCAGCCGTCGCCGGCAGCGCATGTCATGCGGCCGCAACTTTGGTCCGCGGCAAGATCCTCACGCTGGCCGCCGCCGTTCTCGGTGCGAAACCGGACGAGCTGGAGCTGGCCGGTGGCCGCGTCACAGTCCGCGGCTCGAGCGGGCGGGCGATTTCGCTGGCCGACCTGGCAGCCAAAGCCAACCCGCTTCGCGGGGCCGTGCGGCCGGGGACCGAGCCAGGGCTCGAGAGCACGGCTTACTTCGGCCCCGACCGCGGCAGCACTGCGAGCGGCGTCCACGCGATGATCGTCGAGGTCGACGTCGAGACCGCCATGGTCGAGGTGAAGCGATACGTCGTCGTGCACGACTGCGGACGGATCATCAATCCGCTGCTCGTCGACGGGCAGATTCACGGCGGCGTCGCGCATGGCATCGGCAACGCGTTCTACGAGCAGCTCGTCTACGACGAGCAGGGCCAGCTGCTCAACGCGTCGTTCATGGACTACCTGCTGCCGACCGCAACCGACGTTCCACCCATCGAAACCGCTCACCGCGAAACGCCCTCCCCCTTCAACCCCATCGGCTTGAAGGGCGTGGGCGAAGCCGGTTGCATTCCCACGGGCGCGGCATTCGCGCAGGCGGTCGAAGACGCGCTGAACATCGAGATTCTCGAAATCCCGCTGAGCCCGAATCGTCTGTTCACCCTCATCCAACAGGCGGTCCAACGATGACCCTGAACGGGACGTTCACCTTCAACGGCCCGCGCCAGAAGGTCTGGGACCTGCTCCAGGATCCCGACGTGCTGGCGAAAGCGCTGCCCGGGACCGAGCGGCTGACGCTCGCCGGCCCCGACCGCTACGAAGGCGTGATGAAGGTGAGTGTCGGGCCGATGACCGCGGCGAAATTCGACGTGACCGTCACGCTCGCCGACAAGCTGCCCCCCGAGCGGTTCACGATGCAGATCGACGGCAAAGGCAGCGTCGGCTTCGCGCGCGGAACCGCCTCGGTCGACCTGCGCGAGCAGCCCGGCGGCGGCACCGAGATGCAGTACACGTCGGACGTGCAGATCGGCGGCCGCATCGCATCGGTCGGCCAGCGGCTGATCGAATCGGTAAGCCGGATGATGATGCGCCAGGCGCTCGAAGCCCTGGACCGGGAGCTGCGGGCGCGGATGAACCCGGACGCGAGCCGCTCGTGAAACCTGCGCCGTTCGAGTACTTCCGTCCGCAATCGGTGGAGGAAGCGATCGATCTGCTGGCGAAGCACGGCCCCGACGCCAAGCCGCTGGCCGGCGGCCAGAGCCTGATTCCCGCGATGAACTTCCGCCTGGCGGCGCCGGCGGTACTGGTCGACCTGAACGAGATCGCGGGCCTGTCGGGCGTGGCGCAGCACGACGAGGGCCTGCGCATCGGCGCCATGACGCGGCACCGCACACTCGAGCACAGCGGGATCGTCGCGCGGGAGGCTCCGCTCGTCGCTGCCGCGATGCCGTTCGTGGCGCACGCGGCGATTCGAACGCGAGGCACGCTGGGCGGCAGCCTCGCGCACGCCGACCCGGCCGCCGAACTGCCGGCCGTCCTGCTCGCGCTCGACGCGGCCCTCACCCTGCGCGGCCGGGACCGCTCGCGGGCCGTGCGCGCGGCCGACTTCTTCACCGGGCTGTTCACGACCACACTCGAGCCGGGTGAGCTGCTGACGGAGGTCGCGATCCCGCCTGGTCCGCCGCGGAGCGCGTGCGCCTTTCAGGAACTTTCCCGGCGCCATGGCGACTACGCGCTGGCCGGGGTGGCGGTCCTGGTCGCCGTCGACGAGCGGGGACGCTGCGCGACGGCGCGGATCGCGCTGCTCAGCGTCGCCGACCGGCCGGTGCTGGCCGAGCACGCCAGCCGTGCGCTCGCCGGCGAGCGGCCGACGGCCGATCTGATTCGGGGGGCCGCCGAGGCCGCCGCCGCGCACGACATCGATCCACCGGGCGACATCCACGCCTCGAGCGCGTACCGGCGCCACCTCGCCGCTGTCCTGACGCGGCGCGCGCTCGAGCGCGCCTTCCATTCGCTGGAGACACCATGAAGATCTACGACTTGTCGCAGCCGCTCAACGAGCAGGTGAGCTTCTGGCCGTTCTATCCGCCGTTCGAGGTGAAGTACATCAAGCGGAAGGCCGAGCACGGCGTCAACGCGCAGTACATCATGACGTCCAACCACATGGGCACACACCTCGACGCTCCCCGTCATTTCGTCACCGGCGGGATGACGATCGATGAGATTCCGGTCGAGTGGCTGTGCGGCCCCGGGGTGATCGTCAACCTGTCGGATGCCCTCGGCGAGCTCGACGTCTACACACCGAAGATGATCGAGGACCGGGTCGAGGTGCGAAAAGGCGACCTGCTCCTCCTGCACACCGGGTTCCACAAGCACGCACAGTTCGGAGCGGAGCCCGACGAGGAGAAATACATCCATCGCCACCCTGGCGCGCACCCGGATCTGGTGCCCTGGCTGCTCGAAAGAGAGATTCACATCTGGGGCGTCGACTGCGTGTCGACGGATCACCCGATGAACCTGCCGATCGGCCGCTTCCTCGGCAAGGGCGCGCACGGCCATTGCGATCGCGTGCGGAAGCAGTGCGAGGAGAAATTCGGCGGCGCGGACGCCGTGAACCGGCTCTTTCCCGATTCCGCCTACCAGCTGACGCACAACGCGCTGTTTCCGAAGAACTGCATGCACATCGAGAACCTCGGCGGCGACATCGATGCGCCCGAACTGCAGAACAAGCGATTGATCCTGGGCTGCTTTCCGTGGAAGTTCAAAGGCGGCGAAGCGGCTTTCGCGCGCGTGGTCGCGTTTACCGGCGAGTGGAAAGCTTGACGAGCAAACGGAGAACACGGGAAAGACACCACACGAAAACACGAAAACACGAAAAAGGCAGAACCACGGTTGCGACCAGCGCCGTCGAAGACGGCGCTCGGAAGGAGGCCCGCAGAACTTCACAAGCCCTTCTGAATCACGAGGCTTGTGAATTCTGCGGGTCTCCTTCCGAGCAGCGGCCGGCTCCGCCGGCCGCGCTGGTCACAACACAGACACGAACGGACACGTACGGTTCGGAACCGTTGTGATCCGTTCGTGTCCGTCGTGTCCGTGTTAGCGTTTTTCGTGGCTTGGTGAAAACGAATGCCAGTTGATTCCCGTCTGGTCGACAGTTCCGCCGTTGTGTTGCGCCAGCTGATCCAAACGCGCGAGGTTTCAGTGACCGAGGTCGTTCACGCGTCGCTGGAGCGCGTCGATCGGTTGAACGGGACGATCAATGCGATCGTCACGCTGAATCCGCGCGCCATGGACGACGCGCACGAGCTGGATCGCAGGATCGCGCGAGGTGAAAACCCCGGACCGCTTTGCGGCTTGACCGTCGGCATCAAGGACGTCACGCCCGTCGCCGGGCTGCGGACGACGTTCGGCTCTCCGCTCTACGCCGATTACGTGCCGGACGAGGACGCGGTGGTGGTGAAGCGGCTGCGGGATGCGGGCGCGATCATCCTCGGCAAGACGAACTGTCCCGAGTTCGCGGCCGGCGGCAACACCTTCAACGAGGTGTTCGGGCGGACGCGCAATCCGTGGAACACCAGCAAGAGCGCCGGCGGCTCGACGGGCGGCGGCGCAGCGGCGCTCGCCGCCGGCATGATTGCGCTCGCGGAAGGCACCGACCTCGGCGGCTCGCTCCGCATCCCCGCATCCTTCTGCGGCGTCGTCGGCCTCCGTCCCTCGGTCGGCCTCGTGCCCGACGCACCCGACCGACTGGGCGTGGGACACGCTGCAGGTGACCGGTCCGATGGCGCGCACCGCCGAAGACGTCGCGCTGATGCTCCAGGCGATCGCCGGGAGCGAGCGACTCGGTCGCCGCTCGGTCAGCCGGTGTCGGGCCGCGACTTCGTCGCCGCCGTGAAGGCGGGGCCGCACCGCGGCGCCCGGATCGCATACTGCGCCGACCCGGCGCGGATCGGCGTCGATCCCGGCATCGAGCGCGCCTGCCGCGAAGGCGCGTTCGGCCTGGCCCAGGCCGGCGCCGCGGTCGAAGAGATCGACCTCGACCTCTCGGCCGCGCGACCGGCGTTCCTCGCGCTGCGGGGCCTGTGGTTCGTCACGCACATGACGCCGCGCCTCGACCAGCGCGGACCGCTTCGGCCCGAACGTCGCCAACAACGTGCGGGCTGGCCTGGAAACGAGCACGCGCGAATCTCGCGGCGGCGGAACAGGAGCGCGGCCGCATCTGGCACAGGTTCCGCGAGCTGTTCGCGACATTCGATCACATCGTCACGCCGTGCATGGCGGTCCCGCCCTTCCCGGTCGAGCAGAACTACCCGGATTCGATTGCGGGAAAGCCGATGCAGACCTACGTCGACTGGATCGCGCCGACCTTCGTCCTCAGCATGACCGGCTTGCCGGTTGCCTCAGTGCCGTGCGGGTTGGACGCGGGCGGATTGCCGGTGGGACTTCAGATTGTCGGCAGGCCGCAGGGCGAGGAAGGAGTCCTGGCGCTCGCGGCCGAGAGTCCAGCGTCAGCATCCCATCGGGTTGCCAGCCACTGTAGAACAAATGCAACCGCGAAGACGCGAAGACGCGAACAAGGCAAGCGCGGAAACACGAAACCACGAAAACCGAGCTGCCACGTTGCCGCCTGATGGCGTCAGCCGGTGGACTTGGGTCACGATTGGCTGGCGACGGTGTCTTTCAATTGAAGGTGGAGCACATGGACAGCGTGAGCGCACTGGTAGCCCTGGCGCAGGCGGGCGATCCCGAGGCGTTTGGCCGGCTGGTCGGTGCGACGCAGACGATGGTCCATGCGGTCGCGTTCAGCGTGCTGCGGGACGGTGGCCTGGCCCAGGATGCCGCGCAGGACGCGTACTTGCGGGCATTCCGGCGCATCGACGATCTAGATGAACCCGGCGGATTCATCCCCTGGCTGCGGCGCATCGTCGTCACCGTCGCGCTCAACATGCGACGGGCACGCCGCCACACACTGCTCCGACTGGACGATGTCGAGGATGTTCCGGTGCTGGACGAGGCCGAGACCAGCTGGTCCGAGCTGCAGCGCCAGCGGCTCAGCGCGGCGCTCTTGACACTGAGCGAGCGACGAGCGCCGGCTCTGCGACCGCCGGTATCACGGGCGCTGGACCACGACGCAGCTGGCGAGCGCCGCAGGCGTCGACGACGTCGCGATGCGCAAGCGCCTGCAGCGCGTTCGCGACAAGCTGCGAAAGGAGATCGAAGTGGCCGAGCAACGTGAAATTGGACCCGAGCACATTCGCCCGGATCTTGCCGGCGAAGATTGTGGAGCTCCTCGCGCATCCGCGATTGACAGATATTCCGAACAATCCGGTCGGCAGTGTCCTGGCACAACTTCGAACGGTCTATGCCGGCTTCGCAGAATGCGAAGTGCCGGAGGTCATCGACTTCGCCGAAGGCGCGACATACGATCGGCAACACGGCCCTCTATATCGATCCATCCGAGCTGCATCGGATTGACGACCGCCGCGTGCTGCGCTATGACCTCACGTTGCCGCTATTGATGACCACGCGCTACGCTGGCGAGCCAGTGCGGCTCTGGACAGCCGGCAAAGCGTACGGCACGGTCCGGTCGATGCGAAGCACCTCGAAGCGTTCCACCAGGCCGAAGCCTTCTGCCTGGACGAGCACGGACGCCTGGATCAATGGCACATGACCAGCACGGTGCTGCAGTCGGTCGACCGGGTATCGCCGGGCCGAGCGGTGAAGATCGTGCCGACGCAGTATCCGATGTGCAAACAGGCGTGGGAGCTGGAAATCGAGGACGCTGGACAGTGGCTGGAGATCCTCGCCTGGGGTGTGTTCACCGACGAGATCGTGGCGCACGTCGGCGGCGACCCCGAACGTCACACCGCGATCGGTGTCGGCTATGGTCTCGAGCGCCTGGCGATGATCCGCTACGCGATCGACGACATCCGAAGGATCGACGTGACGAACGCCGCCTGAGCGTTGTCCGAGACCGAGGCCCCAGCCTCGAGCCCCGAAAAGCGGTCTACTGTGCCACCGCTTTGAACGGCGTGCTCGCCATCGTCTTGGCCCACATCAGGGCCACGCGGCCGCCATCGGTGGTCATGTCGAGGAACGTCCACGTGAGCTGGTCGACCGCGAACGGCAGCGTTTCGACCTTCATCGGGACGCGCGCGACGTCCTTGTCCTTCGTGTAATTGTAGGCGCCCCACAGCGCTTCCTTGTTGTTCGGATCGAACTTCGCCATCGCGCCCCAGCTCGAGACGATGAGCGTCCACTGGCTCGGGCTGTTCAGGTCGATGAACAGGCTGTACTCGCCAGCCGGGACCTTCTTGTCGCCGAACACGAGCGGGACCTCGGTCTTCAGCCGCGTGGAGACGTTTGCGCCGGCCCGCCAGACCGGCGGCGGCGGCAGGTTCGGCGGCAACCCGACGTCGTTGAGCGACTTGCCGTAGTTGGCGCCCGAGCCAAACAGATCGCGTCCGCGCTGCAGCGGCCGGCCGTAGACGATCTCGATCCACCGGCCGCCTGTGTAGGCCTCGCGTCCAGCCGCGAAGGTCGGCCGCTCGCCCTTCGACCACTTGCCCAGCACTTGCGTCTGCGCCGATCCTTCAGGGCTCATCGACCTCGCCGGCGGCTGTTGTGCCACGAGCACGGCGGCAAGAAGCGTTGAAGCTACAACGAACGTCACCACAGCGCGCATCTGTATCCTCTGCCGGTTCCCTCGTAGCGTCCGGCTTCAGCCGGACACGAAGGCCCTGCGCCGAGGCTCATTTGACCACAGACGCTACTCTTCGCGCAGCACGACGATCGGATCGACCCGCGAAGCGCGCCAGGCCGGCACAATACAGGCGAGCGCCGCGACGCCGGCGATCGTCGCCATCACCGCGGCCAGCGTGGTCGGATCGGACGGCTCGACGCCGAAGAGCAGCGCGGTCATCAGGCGTGTGAGGGCGAGCGCACCTGCGACGCCGGCCGCGAGGCCGGCCGCGGCCAACCCAAGACCCTGCTTCAGGACGTCGCCGAGCACCCGCCCCTGGTTCGCACCCAGCGCAATGCGGACGCCGATCTCGCGCCTGCGCTCGGTGACCATGTATGACAGCACGCCGTACGTCCCGATCGCCGCCAGGAGCAGCGCCAGCCCGGCAAACATCCCGAGCAGCTGCGCGAGCAGCCGCGGCCGGCGGATCGACTCCGCGAACACGTCGTCCATCTCGCGCAGCCGCACGACGGGAACGGATGCGTCGGCTTCGCGGACAGCGCTCTCGATCGTCGAGGCCAGCGTGGCCGGCGGCAGCGTCGTCCGAAGCACGACGTTCATCGTGCCTGGCGCAAGCGCGATCTGCGGCGGCGCCTTGGACGTCTGATCGACGAGGAAATAGAACTCGGTGCCGGTCTTCCGATCGAGGCCGCCCTGTTTGACGTCCTTCGCCACGCCCACGACGGTGAACCACGGCACCTGATCGCCGCAGCAAGGCCGAAGCCGCTGGCCGATCGGGTTCAAGTCTTTCCAGAAGGTCCTGACCAGCGTTTCGTTGACCACGGCGACCATGCCTGACGAGGCCGCATCCGGCGGCGTCGAAGCTCCGGCCGTCGACGATCGGAATCCCCATCGTCTCGAAATAGTCGCGTCATGACGTTCTGGTAGTAGTCGACGTTCTCGAACGGTCCCTCCGGCGGCGCCGTGTAGTTGTCGATCTCGGTGTCGTTGGCGTTCACCTGGCGCATCGGTGGCAGGCCCGACATCGCGGTCGCGGCCTGGACGCCGGGGACGGCGCGCAGCCGGTCGAGCAGGCGTTGATACAACTGGGCGCGGCCAGCCGCGGTGGGATAGTTCACGGCGGGCAGCGCCATCTGGAAGGTGACGAGCCGCGCGCGATCGAAGCCGGCATCGACGTTGACCAGGTTGTAGACCGTCCTGAGCAGCAGCCCGGCGCCCGTGACGAGCATCACGGCGAGCGCGATTTCGGCCACCACGAGGCCGCGGCGGACCAGGTGCCGCGCCGTGCCGGCCGTCTTCGCGCCTCCCTCCTTGAGCGCCGCCATCAACTCCTTGACGCGTGTGTGCATCAGCGGCGCGAGGCCGAAGACGACGCCGGTGGCCAGCGAGAGGCTCAGCGTGAACAACAGGACGGGCGGATCGACCGCCAGCTCGCTCGTTCGCGGCAGGCTGTCGGGATAGAGGCGCACGATCGTCTGGACGCCCACTCGCGCGAGCACCAGGCCGAGAGCCCCGCCGATGAACGATAGCAAGACGCCCTCGGTGATGAACTGACGGAGCAGCCGTCCGCGGCCGGCGCCGAGCGCGGTCCGCACGGCGAACTCTCGACGGCGCGTTTCGGCGCGGGCGACCAGCAGGTTGGCGAGGTTCGCGCACGCAATCAGCAGCACGAACGCGACCGCTGCCTGCAGCACCCAAATCGATCGCCGCGCGCTGCCGACGATTTCTTCCTGCAGCGGCTTCATCTGCATGCGGTGTCCGTCGGGCGTGTAGACGTGCTGCTTCACCCCGACGCGCTCGCCCCAGTTGCGCACGAGCGCGTCGAGCTCGTTGCGGGCCGCGCTCATCGTGACGCCTTCCTTGAGCCGACCGATCAGATAGAGAAAGTGATTGCCGCGGTTCTGGCGGTTGGCCGGGTTGAGACCCAGCGGCAGCCAGATCTCGGTGTGGTTGTCCATCACGTCGGCACCTGCCGCAAGGACGCCGATCACCTCGCGATTCACGCCGTTGACTTCGATCGTCTCGCCGACCATCGGCCGTCCGCCGAAGGCCGAGCGCCACAGCTCGTACGAAAGAATGGCGACCCGGGGTGGCAACGGCGCAGGCTGGCCGGGCGCGGGCGGAGGCCCGGTGACATCGGTCTCGCCCTTGGCGAATAACCGACCCTGTATCACCTGAACGCCCAGTGCGCGGAGCAGGTCGTCGGTCACGGATGCCGACCGCACCCGCGCGGGCCGATCGCTTGCCGTGAGATTCACTTCGCCCGTCGTGAAAGCCCCGACATCCGCGAACGACTGGTTGATCTCGCGGAACTCGAAGAACTCCGGAGGCGACACCCAGAACTGGTCGAAGCCCATGTTGGGAAAGCGGCTGGTCAGATAGGCCAGCTGCTCGGGCTGCGGATAGCCGAGCGGGCGCAGGATGACGGCGTTCACGACGGTGAAAATCGCCGTGTTGGCGCCAATCCCAAGGGCAAGCGTCAGGATGGTGACGGCGGCGAAGGCCGGCGACCGAACAAGGTTGCGGGCGGCCGTGCGAAGGTCCTGGCGAACGGTGTCGAGGGCCATGTCGTCATTCGACGGCGGCCCGCCCGAAAAGGTTGTGCCGTATGCCCCGTGTACGCCTGTCTGAGGCCGCGATGTCCAGCTTCTGCATCTTCAACATCGCCTGCATCATGCGGTCGACCCCGGCCGGCTCGCCGGTCTGCGCCAGCTCGTCGAGCATGCGCGGGCTGATCTGCCACGACAACCCGAACTTGTCCTTGAGCCAGCCGCACTGCGAAGCGGCGCCCCCGCCGGCGATGAACTTGTCCCAGTAGTAGTCGATCTCCTCCTGCGAGTCGCAGTTGACCACGAAGGAGATCGATTCGTTGAACTTGAAGAGCGGCCCGGCGTTCAAGGCGATGAACTCCATCCCGAACAGGCTGAAGGTCGCGGTCATGACCGTCCCCTTCGGTCCCGGCCCGGCGTCGCCGTATCTCGTGACGGCCAGCAACCTGGCGTCCTTGAAGATCGAGACGTAGAGGTTCGCCGCCTCCTCCGCCTGGGTGTCGAACCAGAGGAAGGGCGTGATTTTCTGTTTCGCCATGCGCTCAGCTCCTTGGAAAGGCGTTCTGAGGCGTTGTCGAACGAGGAGGATGGGGATCGACAGGGCGAAGGCGGACCTGAGAGGTCCGCCCTACATGGCACATAGGCCGGGCCTCTCAGGCCCGGCTCGACTCCTACGCGCTCCCGTGAGTGACCGTCTTCGGATCGATGCCGGCGCGCTTCAGCAGCATCTCGAAGCCGCCCTTGTCGACGCTCTTCGCGTAGGCCTCGTCGGGGGCGACCAGCTTCTTGGTCACGAGCTCCATGAGCGCGTCGTTCAGCGAGACCATGCCGGCCGCCTTGCCGACCTGCATCATCGAGGGAATCTGAAACGTCTTGCCTTCCCGGATCAGGTTGCTGATCGCCTGGGTCGCAATCAACACCTCGAGCGCCGCCACACGGCCGCCGCCGATCTTGCGGCACAGCGTCTGCGCGATCACGCCGCGAAGCGACTCCGACAGCATCACCCGCACCTGCGACTGCCGATCCGCCGGGAACTGATCGATCACCCGATCGATCGTCGATGCCGCCGTCGTCGTGTGCAGCGTGCCGAACACGAGATGACCCGTTTCGGCGGTCTCGATCGCGATGGCGACCGTCTCGAGATCGCGCAGCTCGCCGACCAGCACGATGTCCGGATCTTCGCGCAAGCGCGGCCCGCAGCGCGCTCTTGAACGACTCGGTGTGCGTCCGCACCTCGCGCTGGTTGATCAGGCACCGCTGGTTGTTGTGCACGAACTCGATCGGGTCTTCGATCGTGATGATGTGGTCCTGGCGGTTGCGGTTGATGTAGTCGATCATCGCGCACAGCGTGGTCGACTTGCCCGACCCGGTCGGACCGGTCACGAGCACCAGGCCCTTGTTCAACCGGCAGAGGTTGAGGATGGCCGGCGACAACCCGAGCTGCTCCGCCGTGAGGATCTTCGAGGGGATGACGCGGAACACCCCGCCGCGCCCCTTGCGGTCCATGAAGACGTTGGCGCGGAAGCGCGCCAGCCCCGCTACCTCGTAGGCAAAATCGGTGTCGTGCCGCTCCTGGAATTCCTGACGGTTGCGCGGCGGCATGATCGGATCGATCAGCGCCGCGAGCCCATCATCGGTCAGGGCCGGTGCGGCCGGATCGAGCGGCATGATCTGTCCGTCCTTGCGGACCAGCGGCGGCATGCCGACGCACAGATGCAGGTCGGACGCGCCCAGGCCGCACTGCGCATGGAACAGCCGGTCGATGGCCGCCGGCGTTTCGATGACCGAGGTCGTCACGCGGCCTCCACTTCGCTCAACTCGAGCACATGCCGGAAATTGACGACCAGCAGCGCCTCCGGGGTTTCGAGGTACCGGAACGTTTCGTCCGCGCGGGCGTAGTCGCTGAGCCGATCGCTGCCCCGCGGGCAGTAGACGCGGACCAGGCCTGTCAACCGCACGCCGTTCGACATCAGCACCTCGACCGAACGGCTGGTCGCGACGTCGTACGCCGCCTCGCCGTGTGCTTCGTCTGTCGACAGGGCGACCACCATCACCTGATCGCGGTTGAACAGGCCGGTGTGGTGGCCGGCGCCGTCGCTGACCTCGAACGGAAAGAAGGCGGTCCGGCTGTTCAGCACGTCCTTCACGCGCTCGGGGCCGGCGTGGCCGAAGCTCGATCCGGCGACGAAAAAGCTGCCCGCGACCTGGCGGCCATCGGAGAGCGTCAGCGTCGCGGCCCGGCGCTCCTTGGTGATGCGAAATTCAGACATGTCACTCGTGGGTCCGGAGAAGTGTTCGGCTCGAACCGGAATCGGTGTGCCAAGGGCGTACCGCGGTCTGGCGGATGCAGCAACCGGCAGCGCTGCGCAACGAGCGCGCACCGGCGGGCGGTGTCTAGAATGTTGGCGGCGCCGGCCAGAATTGTGATCGGCTGGGCCCGGTTCGCTGGCCGTCGATGCCTCTTGCCTGGGAATTCGTTCATGCCCTAATGTATCGGCGATGCCCTGGAAGTGCCCTGCCTGCCAGACCGCCATTGCCCACGATCCGGGGGCGGCGGTCCCGTCGCCGAACACGATCTATCGCTGCCACGTGTGCCGTCTGGAGCTCGTGGTGGATCCGTTCTCCAACAAGCTGGCGCTTGCCCCCCTCGAAAGCCTGGACCGGCCCGACATCGACAAGAAATTCCCGCTGTAGCCCTGGCGGAACCGGAAGCGCGACGGCGTTTATCCCTTCAGAAAGGCCGAGATGGGACGGCCAAGGAGGGCTTATGAAGAAGGGAATCGCTTCTCGCGGTGGCAGCGCTGGTCATTCGCCGGCGTGGCCAGCACGCAGATCAAGGCGCAAACGCAGACGAAAGCTCAAGTCAGGGCGGAGCGCGTAGAACGCGGGACGATATCTGGTTTCGATTGCCGGATGCCACGACTGCCACTCGCCCAAGGTCGACGCGATGATGACGCCCGACCCGGCGCGGCTGCTCTCCGGCCGGCCGGTGACGACGCAGCCGCCGATGCAGGGCGCCAACGAGATCCGCGCATCACTCGACTTCACCGCGTTCGCGGGCCCATGGGGGAACAGCTACGCCGCCAACCTGACGCCCGACCGCGAAACGGGCATCGGCAGCCGCTACGACGAGGCCGCCTTCATCAAGACGATCCGCGACGGGCAAGAAGCCCGAGGGTGAAGCGCTGGCCCCGCCGATGCCCTGGCCGGTCTACGCCAAGATGACCGACGAAGACTTGAAGGCCGTGTTCGCGTATCTCCGGACGCTACCGCCGGTCAGGAACTTCGTGCGGGCCTCACCCGTACAGGTCACGACCCAGCACTGATGACCGATGTCGATTCTGGCGCGCTCGATCGACTATGCGTGCTAGCTGAGCGTTGGCGTAAGGTCCTGGCTTAGAGCCGGACAGATGGTCGCTGAGCCTCTAGGCTTAAGTCGGACGCGACGGTTTGGGAAGGAACAGCTTATGAGCGGCGTGCGTGTGCTGGTTGGAACGCGGAAGGGCGCGTTCGTGCTGAGCTCTGACGGGACGCGGAAACGATGGGACGTGAGCGGGCCGCACTTCGCCGGGTGGGAGATCTACCACGTGAAAGGCTCGCCGGCGAATCCCAATCGCATCTATGCATCACAGTCCTCGAGCTGGTTCGGCCAGGTCATGCAGCGCTCGGACGATGGCGGGAAGACCTGGCAGGCGGTTGGCAATCAGTTCGCGTACGAGGGCGTGCCCGGCACGCATCAGTGGTACGACGGCACGCCTCATCCATGGGAATTCAAGCGCGTGTGGCACCTCGAACCGTCCGCGACCGACCCGGAAACGGTGCTCGCCGGCGTCGAAGACGCGGCGCTGTTCCGATCCACCGACGGGGGCCAGACCTGGAAGGAATTGTCGGGGCTGCGCGGCCATGGCTCGGGTCCGGCCTGGGCACCTGGCGCCGGCGGCTTGTGCCTTCACACGATCATGGTCCATCCCGACAACGCGGCGCGGATGTATATCGCGATCTCGGCGGCCGGCGCCTTCCGTACCGACGACGGCGGCGCCAGCTGGCAGCCGATCAATAAAGGGTTGACCTCGCAGCACATCCCGGAACCAACCGCCGAGGTCGGGCACTGCGTCCACCGGATCGCGATGAACCGAAAGAGGCCGAACGTCCTGTTCATGCAGAAGCACTGGGACGTGATGCGCAGCGACAACGGCGGCGACTCCTGGCAGGAAATCAGCGGCAACCTGCCGACTGACTTCGGCTTCGCGATGGGCGTCCACGCGCACGAGCCCGACACGGTCTACGTGGTCCCGATCAAGAGCGATTCGGAACACTTCCCGCCCGACGGCAAGCTGCGCGTCTACCGGTCGCGCAGCGGCGGCAACGAATGGGAACCGCTGACCCAGGGACTGCCCCAGCAGGATTGCTACGTCAACGTCCTGCGCGGAGCGATGGCGATCGACTCGCTCGATTCCTGCGGGGTGTATTTCGGAACGACGGGCGGACAGGTGTATGCGTCGGCGGATAGCGGCGACAGCTGGACGCCGATTGTCCGCGACCTGCCGGCCGTACTGTCTGTCGAGGTCCAGACGCTGACATGATCCGCATCGAGCTGCCGGCGCATCTCCGGACGCTGGCGCAGGTCAACGGCGACGTGCAGGTGGATGTCGCCGGGCCGGCGACGCTCGGCTCGGTGCTCGATGCGCTCGAGGCGCGCCATCCGGTGCTGCGCGGAACGATCCGCGACCACGTCACGCTCCGCCGCCGTCCGTTCGTGCGATTCTTCGCCTGTGAGGAAGACTTTTCGCACGAGCCGCCCGATACGCCGCTCCCTCGAGCGGTGGCGATCGGCGCCGAACCCTTTCTCGTCGTCGGCGCGCTCGCCGGCGGATGAGACTCTGCACTCACCAACTCTCCAACTCTCCAACTCCTCAACTGAAAAATTGGGGACGCGCCCTACGGGATTTGCGCTTGCCGCACGATCTGATCTCTCCTACTATTTTCTTCAGGCTCGACCACGCAACAATCTTCTCAGCCTGAGTCGACTCGAAACGGAGAGTGTCACACGTGTCGGAACTCGATCAATCATCCCTGGGTTCGCTGCACGACGCCGCGCGCACGCGCGACGCTGAGCTCGCGGCCCTCATCGGAGAACGCGTCGAGCGGGAAGGACTGCCGCGGAATTACCGGATGCGCGCCGACGCGCACTACGTCGATCAGCTCGATCGTCCGCAGGCGGGGCCAGTCGTCCGCCTGATTGCGACGCGCCACATCGACGCCGGCGAGGAGCTGCCGCCGGCGGCGTCGCTGTCTTCACTCAGCCAGTCGATCGCGACACATGGCATGCTGCAGCCGCTGCTCGTTCGTCGAGCCGGCAGCCGGTATCAATTGATCGCCGGACGGAAGCGGCTCGCCGCCGCGGTCGGTGGCGGGATGAATGACGTGCCGTGCATCATTCACGAGGTGAGCGAATCGGGCGCTCAGGCGATCGCAGAGGCGGAGCGCGTGCCGACCAGCGCCGCAGAACCGATCGAAACCAAGTCCGACGAGTCGGCGGCGGTATTTCCCGCGCTCTCGCAGGATCTCGCGCGGATCGGATCGCTCGTCGACGTCCTCGAGCTGGCGAGTCATCCGTTTCAGCAGCGGACCGCTGCCGAATTCTTGAAGGCCGAAGCCTGGCGGGCCGCCTGGCTCGCCAACGCCGCCGCCATCATCTCGAACGCATCGTCCACCAGTCGGATCCTCACGGTGGGACGCGCGCTCGATCGCGTCAGGAACGGCTTCGAGCCCGAAATGCGGCTGGCGAAGCTGCAGCTGGAGATCAGCACGGCCCCCGGCGCCGCCGACATCAGCTGCGACGAGCGGTTCGGCACGATCGTGACCGGGTTGATCCTCGCCACGCTGTCATGGCTGCACGGCTGCGAGTCGCCGCGTATCGAGATCCGCGCCGACGCTCCGTCCCCGCTGACGCTGAGACTGCAGATCGTGCAGCGTCTCGCGCCCGCGCCTCCGCACGCGAACACGATCGGGCAGGCCGGCGACCTGACCGAGACGGTCGCATTTGCCTGCGCGCGGGGATTCGCGGCCAGCGAGGGCGGCACCCTCGACGTCGGTCCGGTGGGCCCGCGCGGCGCGCTGATTCAACTGGTGTTCACCACGTCCTAGCCCTCCTGCGGAGGCCGTGACTTATCGGGCGGGGAGCAGACGTTTGTCGCCCCGTTGCAGGGGATTTTCGTGTGTTTCCGCCTCCGATTGCGGGCTTAAGCTCGGCAGTATTCGTGCATGACTTGTGCGGTTTTGTCCGACATCTCATGCCCTCGGCCCGCACCTCGTTACACGAGCTCGCGCACATAACGGAGATTGCGGCCCGCGCGCCACAGTTTGTCGGCGCGCTGGAAACCGTCGTCTGCGAGATCGGCCGTGTGTTCCAGGCCGACGTGTACGCGCTCGAACGGGTCGAGCATCACTGGTCGGTGGCAGCCGCGACTCCGAAGGCGCCGCCGCTCTCGCTCCCGTTTCTCGCGCAGCTGACGCCGCCAGACTCGTATACCCCGGCAGCGCACCGGGATCCGGCCGGCCGCGACTGGCTGGCGATTTCACTCTCGACGCCTTGGGCGCCGGGTATCGCGCTTCTGCTGGCTGACGACCAGATCGATTCGCATGATCTCCTGTCGGACTGGGCACGACTGACCGCGTTCGCGCTCGGCGCGTTGCGCGAGCGCGATCTCCGGAGGAAAGCCGAGCAGCTGCTGGGCGGCGGTTACTCGACCACGCGACGGCTCAGTCGTCTGGGAACGGTCGACGTCGTCGCGCAGCGAATCGTCGACGAGGCCGCGCGCCTGCTCACCGCCGGCCGCGTCGCGCTGGCGCTCTACCGGCCGGCCGACGATTTTCTGACGATCGTCGCCACGCATGGCTACGCGATGTCGGAAGTCGAGCAGATTCGCATCCAGCCTGGCAGCTGGGTCATCGGTCACGTGTACTCGAAGGGACGGCCGGTCCTGGTCCGCGACGTGCGCAAGGTCCACGGGATGGCGCACGAGCGGCGAGGGTACCGATCGTTCTCGTTCGCGGCAGTGCCGATTTTCGCGGGCTCGACGACGGTCGGCGTCCTCACCGCCACCGACAAGCAGGACAATTCCTCGTTCAGCCGCCAGGACTTTCTGGTGCTGCGGACGCTGAGCGTCGTCGCGGGGATGGCCCTCGTCGCCTCACGGAGCCAGATCGAAGCGGGACGGCTCGCGTACGCCGCAACCGTCGATGCGTTGACCGGGCTGCTCAATCGGACATCTCTCGACGGACGGCTTCACCAGGAGTTCGAGCGCGCGAAGCGCGCCGGCAACCAGCTCGCCGTCGTCATGGGTGACGTCGACGACTTCAAGACGATCAACGATACGCACGGTCACCAGATTGGCGATGCCGTCCTGCAGGTCGTCGGCGCTATCATTCGATCCGCCGTCCGCGTGTTCGACGTGTGCGCCCGCTACGGCGGCGACGAGTTCGCGATCCTGATGCCGAGCACCGACCACGCGAGCGCCGCAGCCTGTGCCGAACGGATTCGGCGGCGGGTGTCGGAGTACCGCGGTGATCCCGCCGCACCGATCCTGCCGTCGCTGACCATGAGCGTGGGTGTCGCGGTGATCGAAGCGGGCGATACGCCCGCTGAGCTCATCCTGCGCGCCGACCGCGCCCTCTACCAGGCGAAGGCCGCCGGGAAGAACTGTGTGCGCGTCCATACGCCGGCTGGACCCGGAAGGCCGGCGCCGCCGTTCGGACTCACAAGGAGCACGCCTGATGTCGAGCGTTGACACGAACGCCTGGACTCGGCCGGACCCGTCGGGCGGCGACCCGAACCGGGTTGAGCTTCCGTACGTGCTGGTCGCTGATACGAACGTCGAGCGCGCGGCCCTGTGCCTGGACGCGATCCGTCCCTTCAAGACCGGGGTGCTCGTCGCGCGCGACGGCGACGAGGCGACGCGCATCCTCGAGCGTTTCGGGCCGCCGATTCTCCTCATCATCGACCTGTCGCTGGCGCGGCGCGACGGGTTCGCCGTCATCGAGGGCCTGCGCGCCCAGCGACGCGGCCGCACCGAGATCATCGCGTGGGCGGCCTTCCGTGAGCTCAGCGAGTTTGCCGGCCAGCGGCTCTCGGGCCTCAACGTGCGGGTGCTGCGCGGCGTCGCACCGGCCGAGGTCGTTCACACGGCGATCGAGCACGCATTCGAACGCCACTCGACCACCGCATCGGCCGCCTCCGACGTCGTGGCGATACCGAGCGCCGAGGAGTTACACGAGATGATGGCGGCGCTCGCGGAAAAGGCACGGCACCTGGCGCGCACGCCCGGCGTCGCCGTGTACCTGCGCGCACCCGGCACCACGCAATTCCGCGCGTCGGTCACGTGGACGTCCGACTCGCCCATTCCTCATTCGCCGTACTACATACCGCGCGTCTTCGGTTGGATTCTCGAGACAGGCGAAGCGCTGGTGTTGCCCGATCTCGCCACGCAGCCGCTCAACGACGCGCCGACATCGACGCTGCAGGACGTCGTGCGGGGACTGGTCGCTGTGCCGATTACGGGGCCGAACGCGCAGATTGTCGGGACCATCTGCGTCTTCGACCTCAAGCCGCTCGCGCTGAGCGAGGTCGACGTGGATGCGCTGAAGGCGCTCGGCCGCTCGGTGACCTTCGGAGACCAGCCGTACCAGGAGGTCGAACCTCCAGCTGCTCACGCGCGACAGTCTGCCCCGCAGCAGCCGGCCGCGATCCCCGAACGTGAAGAGCCAGCGGCTCCCGTTTCGGAATCGGCCGCCCCGCTGCTCGATCGGCTCAATGGCGAATTTGCCGCCGCCCGGGAGCTGGCCCGCGCGCGGCGGGAGCAGCGGCAGGTGAGCGTCGTGCTGTTCAGCGTCCTGGCGGCCAGCAGCGCCGGCCAGAATGCGGCGGCCTCATCGCCCGAGGCGGCAGAAATGGTCGGGCGCACGCTGCTCAAGACCATTCGCGAATCGGATCTCCCAATCCGCTGGAGCGGCGACGAGGTGATTCTCATGCTGCCCGGCCTCGCCCTGGACGACGCACGCCGCGTGGCCGAACGGGTCCGTGCGGCCCTGCAAGCCGGAACCGGCCATCGCGCCGCCGTCTCGGCCGGGGTCGCGGAATTGTTGCCGTCGGAAACGTTCGGGGCCCTCGTCTCGCGGGCTCGCGATCGGGTGCAGCTGGCCCTGGAACACGGCCACAATCGAGTGGCTTAACACTCGGTGCTCGGTGCTCGGGATCTCGATCAGCCCGAGCACCCGAATCTTATAGGTCAGCCCCTAGCCCTAGCCCCCGAGCCCGTCCAGCTTGAGCACCGAGCGCTATGCGCTACGAACGCGCTCGCAGTACAGCTTGACGATGGGATGCTGGGGAAGGGTCGCCGCGATGACCCGCATGGGCATCGCCGTTTCCTCACCGGCCAGATCGAGCCGGATGTCCACGCGCGCCGCCCCGGCAAAGGCTTCCCAGTAGAGTCGCGGCGCGGCCGCAAAGGCCGAAAGCGGCTGCCGGCCATGGCGGAGGTCGTAATTGATGTGGGCCCGCGCCACCTTGAGAACGGTGTCGAGGGCCGCCTCCATCGTCACTCCGCCTCCGGCGAGGTCGTGCTCAAGTGCCCGGGCCGTCCAACTCCTCGGCGTCTCCGGGAACACCAGTATCCTCAGCCGTGCCAACGCCATCGGCTCTGATATCGGCGTGTCAAATCCGCCCGATAGCCCGTTTCGTCCGTGAAAGACGCAAATTGTGCGTTGGAGAGTCAAATTCGCACCAGTCTGTCCCGTTCTTGAACTCTGGGCGCAATGACTTGAAGTGCCGATAGTTACCATTGGACAGGTAGATGAGACGGGGAGCGGATCGTCACAGAAGTGAACATGAACCGCGCTATGCAGGGGCGGGTCGCCGTTCCTCACGCTCTAGTCCATTGAGATCATTAGGGTTTCCTGGCGGAGCGACGAGGCGCAGCGATCGGCGACGTTCTTGCTGTGATGCTCTCTAGAGTCATATAGTGTCGTATTTCGAGCGTTGAACATGGCCATCTCTCTTGAACCTGGTGCTCGTCCTCCCGCGTCGGCCGCGGGCGCTGCCACGCCTAGCGCGACCGAGACACGGCTCCGGCTGATCATCGAATCGGCGCCGGTCAGCCTGACGGTCACGACGCCGGACGGGACAATTCTCGCGGCCAACGCCCGCGCCCTCCGCCTGTTCCAGGTCGAACGGCTCGAAAACCTGGTGGGCAGCAAGTTCGACCGCCTGATTGCCGCTGACGACCGCTCGAGGGTCGTCGCCGCGCTCGACGGCGTTTACAAGGGTGGAGACGCCCATCTCACCTACCGCGTGGCTGGTAGTGGCTCGGCCGGCCGGGCCGTCGAGATGCGCGCCGTGCCTCTGCGCCGTGACGGCGCTGCGCCAGCGGTGTGCCTGGGGGCAACCTGGGAGATTGCGGAGGCTGCGGCGCCGGAACAGGCCACCAAGCCTGCCGCGTCGCCGGGACTTGAACAGGCGCTCGACGAAGCCAAGGCGGCGCTCGCGTCCATGACGCGAACTCGCGAGGCTGAACGGCTGGCCGTCGGCGATGCACTGCTCCAGACGCGGCAGCGGATGCAGGCCGCGCTGGCGGACGCGGAAGAGCGCCACGCCCAGGCGGCGATGCAGTGGGCCGCCGAACGCGACGGCGCTCCAGGCCAATCTCGCGCAGGCGCGCGATCGCGCGGACGCCGCCGCTTCGCAGCTCACCGCCATCGGCAACGAGCTCACTCAGTCGCGCGACGCCGCCAGCGCCGCGTCGGCCCGCCTGGAATCGTCACAGGCCGAAATAGCGCAGGCGCGCGAAGCCGCGCACCAGGCGGCTTCGCGTCTGCAGGCGAGGGAAAGCGAGCTGGCGGAGGTACGTGATGCCGCGGCAGCGGCGACGACAAAGTTGGCTGCTGCCCACGGAGAGCTCGGCAAAGCCCGCGAGGCGGCGACTGCCGCGTCCGGTCAGCTGACCGCGGTGTCGGCCGACCTCGCCCAGACACGCGAGGCGGCGATGATGACCGCCGCGCAGCTGGCGGCCTCGAACGAACAGCGCCTGAAGGCCGAGGACGCCCTCAATACGAGCAAGTACCGCGTGGCCGAGCTCGAGGCCATCGTGCGCGAGCTCGAGGAACGCTGCTCGCAGCTCGTCGCCGACCGCAAGGCCGATCGGATCGAGTTCCACGAGATGGTTCGTACGGAGCAGTCGAAGTACCGACTCGCTGGCCTCGCATCAGGCCGAGCGGGAGTCGGCGCTGGCCGACATCTCCCGCCTGCTGCAGGACGTGGCGCTCCGCACCGAACGACTGCTGGGCGACAAGCCGGTGATCGTCCCAGCGCCGTCGCAGAACGCCGCCGAAGCGGCCGCGGCTGAACCGCAGTCCGCGGCCCCCGCAGAAGGGCCGGTCGAGGAGGACCCGTGGCAGTTCTAAAGCAAGACGATGATCGCCGCAGGTCGCGCCGCCGGCCCCTGTACGAGATCCCGCGCCTGCTCTCGGTCAAGGTGTCGTCGGAGGTCGTCGACGTCATCGACGCATCGGCCCAGGGGCTGCTCGTCGAAGGCGCGTTCCCGGTCCGGCCCGGGATGACGAGCTTCGTGGACCTCATCGAAGTGGCTGGCAACATCGTGCGGGTGAACGGCACAATCGTGCGCTGCCACATCGCCTCGCTCGGGCCGAACAAGCCGCGCTATCGGTTCGCCATCGTCTTCGATCGCGCCGTGCCGATGATCGACGAGGGGGCGGAGCCGTCAACTGGAGGCGAGGACCGGTTCGGCTTCCTCATCGACGATGCGGACGCTCAGTTCGATCAGGCGCTGTCGTTGAACAACTGGTAGCTACATGGTTCGGCTCGCTTCGAGCGTCACCACGTTCAAGCGGTAGAAGAGTCCCTCCAGGAACCTCCCCTGCTCCACCAGCGGCCAGATCGGCTTGGACGTCACCGAGACGACCTGGACGGCGCGACCGGCGTTCAGCCAGTCGTACAGCTCGATCTGCTGCTCCAGGGTCAGCGCCGCCGCGTTCGTGAGGACGAGCGTCCCGCTCCTCGCTAACGGCAGGTCGAGATACCCGGGCAGCTCGCAGCGGTGCACCGGCGGTGCGCACCAGGTCATCATCGAATCGACGACCGCGTGCGATCCCCCTTCACGGCAGACGACCAGCAGCGCGGGCCGCTGCCCCTTGGTGAGCAGCGACATCAGAAAGTTGGTGTCGGACGGCGTTGCGAACTGAGGTGCGTGCATTGTGATCACCGGCATACTCCAGTTGGCCCCTTCGGCGGAGTAGTGTCCGGGGAGGCCAGTACGTTACAGGAGGGTGGGCCGGCTCAGCCGGAAACGTTATGTAACATCTCGCCCCCTTTTGACACCACATGTCAGGAGGGCCCAGCCGGTCAGGCGGGCGTTGTGCAACGATGCCGGAGCGATGGGATAATCTCGACGCGTGCGCCTCGAGCGGCACAACTTCGACGCGGAGTACATCCGCCGGCTCGTCGCGGGCGACGCCGAGACCGAGCGCCATTTCACCAGTTATTTCGGAGAGCTCCTCGTGCTGAAGCTGCGGTCCCGGCTTCGGTCGCCCGCCCAAGCCGAGGACGCCCGCCAGGAAACCTTCGTCCGGGTTCTCACCACCTTGAAAAAGAAGGGTGGACTGGCCAGCGCGGAGAGTCTCGGCGCATTCGTCAACGGCGTCTGCAACAACGTGTTGTTCGAGATGTACCGGGCGAACACGCGCACGACGCCGCTTGAAGACGAGTACGACGAGGCGTCCTCGAGTGCTCCGGCCGACTTCACGCTCGTCGCAGACGAAGAACGTGAGGAAGTCCGCGCGGCGCTGAACAGCCTGCCGGAGCGGGAGCAACTGGTGCTCAAGTGGGTGTTCTTCGACGAACGCGACAAGAACGACATCTGCCGCGACCTCCAGATCGACCGCGCCTATCTTCGAGTATTAGTCCATCGGGCGAAGGCCCGCTTCCGCGAGCACTTCGCCCTTCTTTCATCCAGGTGAGCGCATGACCCACGCCGACGCCATTCGCACCCTCGCCGCCGAACGGTACTTGCTCGACGAGATGCCGGAAATCGAGCGGTTCGCTTTCGAGGATCACTTCTTCGACTGCGTCGAGTGCGCCGACGACCTGCGCGACGGCTCGACGATGAAGAAGGCCGTCAAGGCCGGTCTGCTGCCGCAGGTCAGTCGTCCGGCCACGATCTCCCCTACCATCGCAAGACGCCGCTGGAATCCTTCGGTGGTGGTCCCCTGGGCGGCGGCGGCCATGCTGGCGCTCGCAGTCGGCTATCAATCGCTCGCGCCCGCGCGCAACGGCAGCCTCCAGATCAGCACGCTCACGCCGGTGACGATCAGGCCCGACAGCCGTGGGGCGGTGCCCACCGTGTCCATCGGTGGAGATGCCAAGGCGGTGACGCTGGCGCTGGACGTAGAGGCGCCGGCCGGCTCGGATCTGACCTATGTGCTCCGAAGCTCAGCCGGAGCGCGCATCGCGGAGGGTCGAATCACTGCTCCGCAGGCGGGAGCCCCAATTCTCCTGCTCGTGCCTGTCTGGACACTGAGCCCGTCGACGCAATACAGTCTTGCGGTCCAGAGCGCGGCTGATGGACAGCCGATCGGGGAGTACCGATTCGGAGTCGCCGCCCGATGAGCGTTGATGTTGAAGATGCCACCACGACCAGCCGGTCTCGAACTGCGACGCAGGTTTGTGTTTCGCGGCAACGCGGCCGCGTTCGGCGGCCGCTTCGTCAGGCCCGACGACGTCTTTCTCGAGATGCCGGGAGCAAGCTCCCTGGGGGTCATCGGCGGACGTTCTGTCTCGACGTTCGAGCGGGCCCGCGGAGAAGTTCAAGGGTTACCTCAGTTTTGAATCGGCGTAGACACTTCGCCGAAGGCAAGTTCGACGATCGCAATCAGGCGATCGAGCTGACCCACGGCCGCGTCAAGGAAGAGACGCTGGTCACGTCGACGCGCGTCCGCGCCGAGATCAACGGGGTCACTGTCGGAACCGAGAAGCGGCTCACCGTCGGGCGGATGGTGGCCGAGCTGCGATCGACGAGCCCGAAAGGCGGGCGCGGTGAGCCGTCGATTCCAGTCGGCGAGGTCTCGATCGCTGGCCTCGCGATCGACGGCTTTCGCATGCGGATCGCGCTCAACTCGAAACCGTTCATCGATCACGATACGCACGCCAAGGTGCTGCGCGGCATCATCAAGCCGGCTTTCGCCAAACAGTCGGCCGTCAGTTCTTCGTCGGCCGCGGGGGCGCTGCTCCCGCACCGCAGGCCAGATTCACGCGACGCTGGCCACGAAAGTCGAGTGGGAGAGCGAGCGGAATCCGAGGGCCGAGATCGTCGGCAATCGATCGGTCGTCGTCAAGGACTTCGGCAGCATTTTCTTTGGCGAGATCCTGATCAGCGCGGGCTCCCGCCGTGTCACGCTGATGCGCCTTGAGCTTGGCTCGGATGGAGGCGGGAAGGCGGGAGGACCGGACGTCGATACCAATGGCACCTACTCTCCCTGAGAGATGCAGCCACACGGCGATCGCCCTGCTGCTGCTCGTCGCGTCGGCATGCGCCCGCCCGTCCAAAGATGAGACCCCCTTCGAGGCGGCGCAACAGGCATTGCGCCGCGGCGCGCTCGACGAAGCGCTCTCCCATGTCGATCGCGGGTCTCGCGGCGTCGGGTGCGGATCTGAAACGCCTGCCGTTCATCAGCTTCGTCTGCTCCGGGCGGAAATCCTGCTCGCGAAACCTGATATCCCGGCGGCGGCGGCGCTCGTCGACCTGCCGATTCCCGACGCGCCCGAATTCGCACAGTTGCGGGCGCGGCAACGGTATGTCCGCGCGCGCATCGAAGTGGCCCGCGGACAGCTCGAACAGGCGCTCGCAACGCTGGAATCGCATCGAGGGCCGATCCGAGCACAGGCAGAGTCCGTCTCGACGCCGAGGTGCTGGCCGGCCAGGCGCTTCTCCGGCTCGGCCGCCTGGACGAAGCCGAGACGCGGCTCAAGTCGACTCTCGACGAGGCCGAACGTCGAGGCGATCAATACCGGCAGGCTCGGCGCTGAACAACCTGGGAATGCGTTTCGTCAACCAGCGGCGGTTCGACCAAGCGCTGCCATGGTTCACACGCGTCCTTGTCGTTGACGACCTCGAGCAGACGTCGGTGTACGGCGTCTCGCTCAACAACGCCGGCGCTCTGTTACGCGCGGCTCGGCGAGTTCGAGCGCGCCGTCGAAATCCAGCAGCGCGCAGTCGCCCTGCATGAGCGGCGCGGCGCGGCTGGCCCATACGAGCAGGCGCTCGGCGAGCTGGGGACCACCTACCTCCTGATGGAGGATCTTCCCGCGGGCTGCCGTATCTGACAAAAGCGCTGGCCGTCGCCGAGCAGGCCGGGTTGAACGGCGATGCGGCGTTGTGGGCGAGCAATCTTGCTGCCGCCTACGTCCATGAAGAACCAGTGGGACGAAGCCGAGCGATTCAACGAAGAAGCGCGACGGTTGACGCGGAGCCAACACGCGGCCGGACGTTGTTCAGCACCCTGCATGCCGCAGACATCGCCGACGGCCGCGGGCACGAGCGAGGAGGCCAGCCGGTTGTTTCGTGAGATCCTGACGGAGCCGGATGCCGAAGCCGGCGCTTCGGTGGGCGGCGCACGACGGCCTCGCAATCATCGCGCGCCGCGGGCGACGTCGCGACGTCGCAGCCGAACTCGATGCGGCGCTCAAGATCGCTCGAGGAAACGCGATCACGATCTGACGAAGACCGACGACCGTCTGTCGTTCGCGGCGCGGCTGATGCGCTTCTACCGCACCTACGTCGATTTTCTCGTCGACCGCGGCGACATCGAACGAGCGCTGATCGTCGCCGAAACCAGTCGCGCCCGCGTGCTCGCGGAGCGGCACGGCGTCAGCGTCCCGGCCGCAGCCACGCCGGCCACGCTGAAGCAACTGGCCGCCGCCAGCCGCACCGTGCTCCTGTCGGTACTGGCTTGGCCCTGAACGCTCCTACGCCTGGACGGTGGACGGCAAGGGCATCAGGTTGCACACGCTTCCTGCCGCGCGGAGATCGAGTCGCTCGTCCGACAGCATCAGGAGGCCATCCATAGTGCGCCCGCCGATCCGCTGGCGATCGGCGGGGCCGGCGACAAGCTCCGGAGGCTGCTGGTCGAACCGGTTCTCGATTCCATGCGCCCTGGCACGGCGGTCGTGATCGTGCCCGACGGCGCGCTCCACGGCCTCAACTTCGAGACGCTGCCGGCTTCCGGAACGCCGCGGCGGTACTTGATAGAGGAAGTGGAGGTTCAGATCGCTCCGTCGCTGGCACTCCTCGGACGACTCCGCGAAGCGCTCCCCTCCCGGTCGCTTCTCGTCGTTGGCAATCCCACGCCGCGCAATCCGGATTTCCCTGCCCTCCGCTACGCATCGGCGGAAATGTCCAGCATCGCCCGGCACTTCGGCGGAGAATCATCGCGGACGTATCAAGGCGAGCAGGCATCCCCGCGCGAATTCCGAAGCGCGCATCCGGAGCAGTTCTCGTTCGTCCACTTCACCGCTCATGCGACCGCGAACCGTGAAAGCCCGCTCGATTCCGCGGTCATCCTCTCGGGACCCGATGATGCCTACAAGCTGTACGCGCGAGACGTGGCGGATCTCCCGCTGCGCGCGGAGCTCGTGACCGTCTCCGCCTGCCGCAGCGCGGGCGAACGGGTGTACGCAGGGGAGGGACTCGTCGGCTTCGCGTGGGCATTCCTGCGCGCCGGCGCCCGGCGCGTGGTCGCGGGACTGTGGGACGTCGACGATCGCTCGACCGCCGACCTGATGGACGCGATGTACACGCGGCTGGCTGCCGGCGACACCCCACCGCAAGCGCTGCGCGCGGCCAAGCTCGCCCTGATGGCGCGCGGCGGCGTCGTGGCCAAGCCGTACTACTGGGGACCGTTTCAGGTGTTCACGGTTTCGGTTAACTAGCGAAGCTCTCGCCAACTTTTTTCCAATGGCGGCGGAGCACCACCCCCGCCGCTCAACTCAGCGCCGATGCCTCGCCGACCAGGGCCGTCGCTCGCGTACAAACCTGCGCGATGTCGCTCGGTGGGCAAGCGGAATGTCCGGCGTGCCCACCGTAGCGCGAAGCGCGAAGGTGGCTCGGCTCGGCATGGCCGCAGGCGCTTTTCCAATGGCGGCGAGCCGCCTTCGCGCTTCGGCGCCCAAGGGCTCGCATGACTTGCGCTGTCCTTTCCTTCCAGTCCCCGACCTTCCTGCTCTGTCTGCCATAACTGCCCTAACTGCCACCACCTGCCCTACCTGCCCTACGATCCTCAAGTGGGCGTTGTCCTCACTCCGATCATCCAGAACCAGCCGATCGCGCTCGGCGACTCTGCGCGAGAAGATGCTGGCCGTCGACGGCAACGGCGAGCTGTATCAGTTCCTGGCGTTGATCCGGCTGCGCGACGGCACGCCGCTGCGTGACGCGCAGCGGACGGGTCACCTCGCACCTCTCCGGGCTGTTCTTCCGGACGACGAGGCTCATCGCCGAGTACGGGCTGCGGCTCGTGTTCGTCTTCGACGGCGCACCGCCGCCCCGCAAGGCGGCGACGCTCGAGAAACGCCGCGAGATCAAGCGGCAGTTCGAACGCGAACACGCCGAGGCGCTGGCACGTGGCGATCTCGCGGAGGCGTACTCGAAGGCGACGATGACGTCGCGGCTGACGCGGGAGATGGTCGGCGAGGCGCGCGAGCTGCTGCGGCTGCTCGGGCTGCCGACCGTGCAGGCGCCGGCCGAAGGTGAAGCGCAGGCGGCGCACATGGCGCACGAAGCCGGACGTGTGGGCCGCCGCCAGCAAGGATTACGACACGCTGATGTTCGGGGCGCCACGCCTGGTACGCTTCCTGACCATCTCGGGCAAGGAATTCCTCCCAAGCGCGGGAACGTTCCGCCCGATCGTGCCCGAGATCATCGAGCTGCAGCGCCAGCTGGACGCCTGGCGGATCACGCGCACACAGCTCGTCGACCTCGCGATCCTGATCGGGACCGACTTCAACGAGGGCGTGAGAGGCATTGGGCCGAAGAAAGCCCTGCGCCTCGTGCAGGCGCATGGCCGCATCGAAGACATGCCGGCCGACATCCGCGACGCGGTCGGCGACCCCTCGGAGGTGCGCGACATCTATCTCCACCCCGCCGTTACCGACGAGTACTCGATGCAGTTCGGTCAACCGGATGTCGACGGCGTGATCAGGTTCCTGTGCGACGAGCGCCTCTTCTCCCGCGAGCGCGTCACCGCCGCGCTCGAGCGCGCGTTCCCGCCCAGTGGCGGCGCCGAAACGGCCGCACGTCTCCCCTTCTAAACGTTTTCGCGGCAAGGCCCGTCTAACCGACCATGCCCGTGCGCGCGTGCGCATTTGCCGCGGTGTTTCTGCTCGTTGCCGCCAGCCATCTCGCCGCTCAGCCCCGTCCGACGATCGACGCGCGCGCAGCCGCAGATCCGCCGCGAATCGACGGCATCCTCGGCGAAACCGAATGGGGCGAACCCATCGCGACCGGCGACTGGCTCTCGTACAACCCGCTGCACGGCGACCGTGTTCTGCAGCACACGACCATCTGGATCAGCTACGACGCCGACGCGCTGTACTTTGCGTTCCGATGTGACGATCCAGAGCCCGGCAACATCAAGACCTCGATCACGCGGCGCGACAACATCTGGCAGGACGACTGGATCGGCCTGAGCCTCGACGCGCTCGGCACGGGTCAGCAGTCGTATCACATGATGGTCAACCCGAGCGGCGTCCAGGCCGACATGCTCAACAGCGCCGCCGGCGGCGAAGACACGGCGCCGGATTGGATCTGGGACAGCGCCGGACGCCTCACCGACACCGGCTACGTCGTCGAGATCCGCGTGCCGCTGCAGAGCATCCGGTTCAGCGGCGGGGCCAACACGAGCATGGGCATCCTGTTCTGGCGCCGCGTGAGCCGGATCGGCGTGTCGGTGGCGTGGCCGGCGCTGGCGCCCGGCGTGTGGGTGTTCGAGCGGCATGCGGCGCTGCGATTCGCGGATCTGCGGCCGCGGCCGCCGCGCGAAGTGCTGCCGAGCGTCACCTACGGGCGGACGGAAACGCACGAGACGCCGAACCGCTGGACCGTCACCGATCGAGGCGACGTCGGGTTTGGCGGCAAGATCGGCCTGGGCCCGACCATCACGCTCGACGGCACGGTCAATCCCGATTTCAGCCAGGTCGAGAGCGATGCGTTCCAGGTGGAAGTGAACCAGCGCTTTCCGACCTTCTTTGGCGAGAAGCGGCCGTTCTTCATGGAGGGCGCGGGGATCTTCGCGCTCGCCGGCAGCGGCAACGGCGACAACAGCCTGCGCACCGCGGTGCACACCCGGCGCATCGTCGATCCGATCTTCGGCGCGAAGCTCACGGGAAGCGCCGGGCGGGTGACGTTCGGGACGCTGTCGTCGATCGACGAGGCGGTGCCGGCGAACGCGCAGGATCCCGCCGCGCAAGGCAGCCGTTTCTTCAACATCGCCCGCGCCCAGTACAGCCTCGGCCCGAGCAACTACGCCGGCGCAATCGCCACGGACATGACCTCCGGCGATGGCTACAACAGGGTCGTCGGCGCCGATCTTCGCTGGCGGCTGGCCTCGGCGCAGCGCCTCGACGCATTCGCCCTCGCGTCACGGACGCGAGAGACGCCGGACACCGACGCCACGTCCGGGATCGGGGCGCAAGTCAGCTACGCCTACGAGACCCAGAAATGGGTCGGGATTGGGTCGTTCGAACACTACGACCCAGAATTCCGGATGGCGACCGCGTTCATCAACCGCGTCGGCATCACCAGCGGATGGGGCTTCGTCGACCGGAGCTTCTACCCCGACAAGACGCGCTATCCGTGGATCCGCCGCGTGTCGCTCCTGTCGTTCACGCAGGGCGGACGCGACGCGGTCGCGGGCGGAAACGATCTCCTCGAAGTGGCCGGCATGCGCTTCAACTTCACACGCCAGGGATTCCTGAGAGTGGACCGGAGTTTCGGCTTCGAGCACTGGCGGGGCGAGCGGTTCGATCGCGGACGCCTGCGCGCCTTCGGCAACGTCCAGCTCTATCGCTGGCTCTTCCTCGAAGGCAACATCTCGGGAGGACTCTCGGTTTTTTACGATCCGGTCGATCCGTTCCAGGGCCGCTCGCGCTCGTTCAGCGGCGGCTTCAGGCTGCAGCCGAACGGCCGACTGATGCAGTCCATCTTCTGGAACCGCGTCGCGTTCGATCGCGAGGCCACCGGGTTACGCGTCTACACCGTCCACATCGTCAACGCCCGGACGACCTACCAGTTCACCCGGGCCTTTTCATTGCGCGGGATCGCTCAATTCGACAGCTCGCGCTATCGGGTTCTCGCCGACTTTCTGTCCTCGTACGAGCCGCGGCCCGGCACGGTCGTCTACGCCGGCTACGGATCGCTCCTCGAGCAGCGCGAGTTCGTGGACGGACAGTGGGCCACCGGCGCGGGAGCCTACGCCGCAAGCCGGCGCGGGCTGTTCTTCAAGACGTCCTATCTTCATCGCTTCTAGTGAGCGGTCTTCGAATGCTCGACAACCGAACCCTGAAGCTCTGAAATTTACAATTCAAATTGCAAATTGTAAATTTCGGAATCCTTATTCATCGCTCGTCCGCCCCGACATCTCCCGGGCGACGAGCGCGACGAAATCGCGCACGTGAGGCGTCGTGGCCAGGGGCTTCAGCATCAACGCGCTCCAGCGGCACCACACGCCTTTCCGCGTGATGCGGACGGCGCGCAGCGTTCCGGCACGGATCTGCGGCTCGATGACCCAGCGGCCGACGACGGCAATGCCGAAGCCGGCCTGGATCAGCTCGAGAGTGGCCGAGGTTTCGGCAATCACGACGTTCCCGGGCACGCTTCCCGCCGCGGCAATGATCTCGCGGTAGACGCCGGTGCCGCGCTCCGACGCGTCGACCAGGATCGGCTCGCCGCCGAGATCGGCAACGTCGGCGAAGGCGTAGGCCGCGAGCCGATGTCCGTCAGGCACCGCGAGGACCACCTCGTCGCGAACCAGCGGCTCGAGGTGGAGGCGCTTGTCGTCGGCGGTCCCAGGGCCGATCGCCACGTCGACCGCACCGGCGAGCACGTCGCTCGCGACATCGGCCATGCCCGCCTCCGGAATCTGGACCTCGATCTTCGGGTGAATCTCCCGGTAGCGCTTCAGGACGGACGGCAGCCAGCGGTACGACGCGTAGCCGGCGACGATCACGCGCAGGCGTCCGCGTTCGCCGCCTGCGAACAGGTGAATCGCGCGCTCCGCGCTGGCGAGCGCCTCCAGGATTTCCTGGGCCGACTTCACCAGCCGCTCGCCGGCGGCGGTCGGGACCATGCGCTTGCCGACGCGCAGGAAGAGCGGCGTGCCAAGCCGCGTTTCCACGTCTCGCAGCTGGTGGCTGAGCGCCGACTGCGACAGGTTCAAGTGACGGCCCGCCTTGGTGAGGCCGCCGACTGCCGCCACGGCGCTGACCAGCTGCAGGTGCCGCACCTCGAGATCCATGCTCACACCACGGTACGCTCGCCCGCCTGCCGGTAACAGATGCAGAAAACATGCATGCCGACCGGTACAGTTAAGAATGTGGTCTGATCACTCTACCCGAGGGGCTTCGCCCCTCGGATCCCCGACACTCTCTCGCGCGCCGCTTCGTCGGCGCGTCTGCGTGTCCGTTGTGGCTCGCTCGCGACGCAGTTGGTTGATGAGAGATTGTCTGGAGACAAGTGAAAGGCGTGAGGCCGTCGATGACCAGCGTGCGCAGGGATCCGCTGTACGAGCAGGTGGCGTCCGAGTTCCGCCGCAAGATCGATCTCGGCGTGCTGCGGGTCGGCGAGAAGCTGCCGTCAGTGCGGGCGCTGCGGAACGGCCGCCGCGTCAGCACGGCGACGGTGATGGAGGCGTACCTCCGGCTGGAGCGCGACGGCTATGTCCGCGTCCGCGATCGATCGGGCTTCTACGTCGCCCAACCGCCGCACCACGCGATTCCGCAGCCGAGGACCGGCCGGGCGGTCGCGCCGCCGGTGCCGGTCGGGATCAGCGCGCTGGTCGCCGAGGTGCTGCTGCAGGGGGGCAGGGACAAGCTCGTGCCGCTCGGCGTGTCCACGATCGATCCGGGATTGCTGCCGATGCCGCGGCTCAATCGTGCATTCCGCCGTGTGCTGGCGCGGTGGCCACTGCACAGCGCACGCTACACCGGCCTGAGCGGGGCCGCTGCCCTGCGGCGGCAGATCGCTCGCCGGGCGCTTGCACTCGGGACGGCCCTCGACGCCGACGAAGTCATTGTCACCGCCGGCGGCCTCGACGCCCTCAACCTGGCCCTGCGCGCGGTCGCTTCTCCCGGCGATGTCGTGGCGGTCGAAAGCCCGACCTACTTCGGGGTGCTGCAGGCGCTCGAAGCCGTCGGCCTGCGCGCCGTCGAGATTCCGGCCGACCCGCGCAGCGGCATCGATCTCGGCCTGCTGGAGCACACGCTGCGGAGTCAGCGGGTCAAGGCCGTTCTGGTGATGACGACCTGCCACAACCCGCTGGGCACGGTGATGAGCGACGAGGCCAAGAAGGATCTCGTCGCGTTGACTGCCCGCCACGGGATCCCGATCGTGGAGGACGGCGCCTATTCCGATCTCGCGTTCGACGAACGCTCGCGGCGGCCGGCGAAGGCATTCGACCAGAAGGGGCTGGTCGTGTTCTGCGGATCGTTCTCCAAGGTGCTCGCGCCGGGATTGCGCCTCGGCTGGATCGAGGCCGGACGGTTCCGTGATCGCATCAAGGCCTACAAGGGCGTCACGTCGGGAATGACTTCGGCGCTGCCGCAGCTCGCGGTCGCCGAACTGCTCGCGACGCGCTACTACGATCGGCACATCAAGCGCTTGCGGCTGCAGGTCGCCGAACAGACTCGGCTCTACGCCCAGGTGCTGCGCGACGTGTTGCCAGCGGGCACGCGGATGACCTCTCCCGCCGGCGGTAATCTCCTCTGGGTGCAGCTTCCCGGCGTCGACGCCACCGCGGTGTACCGCAGGCTGCTGGAGCAGGGCGTCGGCGTCTTTCCCGGCGAGATCTTCTCGTTGCGCGGCAAGCATCGCAGCTTCCTGCGCATCAGCTGCGGCGCCCTCTGGTCGCCGTCCATCGAACGCGCGATCGAGCTGCTCGGCAAGACGGTCGCCGAGGCGGCGTCGTCCAGATAGAACGTAAGTACCACGGCCCCAGCGAGTTGGGCTGAAACGCCTTCGAAACACCAACACGATAAAATGGCCGTCGAGGTGATCCAATGATCACGTTGATTGTGATCGGAATGGCTACCGCGGTCGTGGTTCTCTTCGCTGCCGTGCTCGCGCGGACCGCACCTCGTCGTGAGGACAGACTCGCCCCTTCGGGCGAGCACGGCGCGGTGCCGTGGATCGATGCCGGCGGCGGCAGCAGCAACTGCGATTCAGGTACCGCGAGCGACGCAGGCTGTAGCGACGGCGGTGGGGGCGGCGGAGGAAGTTAAACGAATCTGAACCTGTCCCATGAACCTAGCCACCAAAACCAAAAAGCTCGGCCACGAAAACACGAAAACACGAAACGGCCTAACCAAAGGCATGCGAGCGAATCGCCCTTCGGCGATTGGCTTCCTGCCAAAGACGGCGTAGGATGCGGGTCATCAGGAGGCTTCGTCATGCGTAAGGCTCTGTTCATCCTGCCCGCGATTGCCCTGTCGGGAGCAACCCTGTTCTCGCAGGCGCAGCCAGCGCCGCGGCCCGCACCGGCCACGCGGCCGGCTGCTGCGGCGGCGCCGCGCGACACCATCCGCGCCGGATTTTCGGTGCAGCGTCTCGAGCGGATCGACGCGCTGCTGCAGCAGTACGTCGATGAGAACCGGATCGGCGGCGCCGCGGCACTGGTGCTGCGCGACGGCAAGCCGGTCTACGAGAAGGCGGTGGGCTGGGCCGACAAGGAAGCGAACCGGCGGATGACCACCGATTCGATCTTCCGCATCGCCTCCCAGACCAAGGCGATCACCAGCGTCGGCATCCTGACGCTCGTCGAAGAGGGGAAGATCGGCCTGAACGATCCGGTCAGCCGCTTCATCCCGGCATACGCCAAGACCATGGTCGCCGTCGCCGGCGACAACGGCGCGATGACGACCGTTCCGGCCCGACGCCAGATCACGATTCGCGATCTCCTCACGCACACCGCCGGCATCTCGTACGGCACCGATCGCCTGATCGCACCGCTTTACGAAGCGAAAGGCCTCGGGCCGGCGGCCGGCTTCGGCTGGTACACGGCCGACAAGAGCGAACCGGTCTGCGACACGATGGAGCGCCTGGCGTCGCTCCCCTTCTCGGCCCAGCCCGGCGAGCGCTGGGTCTACGGGTACAACACCGACATCCTCGGGTGCGTCATCGAGAAAGCGTCCGGCACGCCGCTCGACGCGTTCCTCAAGGCCCGGATCCTGGATCCGCTCGACATGCGCGATACGTCCTTCTTCCTCCCGGCCGAGAAGCGCAACCGCCTCGCGGCGGTCTACTCGAGCACGAACGGCGTGCTCAGCCGTGCCCCGGAGGGTCCGAGAGGCCAGGGCAACTACGTTGACGGCCCACGCCGGAGCTTCGCCGGCGGCGCCGGTCTGCTGTCCACGACCCGCGACTACTCGAGATTCCTGGAGATGATCCGGAACGGCGGGGCGCTCGGCGGCGTCCGTATCCTTGCGCCGCGGACCGTTGCGCTGATGACGCACAACCAGATTGGCAGCCTGCACTCGCCGAACGGCACGGGTACGGCCTCGGCTTCCAGACGACCGATCGCGTCGGCGCCAACGGACTTGACCCGGTGAATGCCTACGGGTGGGCCGGCGCGTACGGTTCGATTTATCGGGTGGATCCGAATGCGGGAATCACGATCCTGCTGATGATCCAGCTGCTGCCGCAGAACACCGACCTCGGCCAGCGCTACCCGACGCTGGTGCATCAGGCGTTCGTGGACGAGGCGCCGACCATGGTGAGGCCGCAGCCGACGACGCAGCCCTAGCTGAACTACGACGAGGTACGCTCTCTTTAGAATGTTGGCGCGCGTGTCCTATCGCGTCGGAATCAGTCGCCTCAACTCTTCGTGCCAGTTCTGAACGACGATCATCTAGGTGATGACATCCGGTGTGCGTCCGCGCGCCTGCAGCATCACAAACCGCTCACCGTCCGGGCTCACGTCATATCCGCGATCGGGGTTGTTCATGGCGTAATGCCCTGTGAATAGCTGCCGCGGCTGGCCAATGGTCAGCGGCGATCCGTCCGTCACGGTGACGGCCATGACGGCCACATCAAATCCTCCAGCACCTCGCTGCTGACCTTCGCGGGTCGGCCGCGCGTAAAAGAGCTCCCGTCCATCAGCGCGCCACACAGGCGAGCCGCCGCCGCTGGGGGAAACCTGGACGCGCGGTCCGGGTCCGGAAACGGCTTCCACGTACACCTGCTGCTGGCCGGATTCCTGGGTGTGATACGCCATCCACCGTCCGTCGGGCGACAGATCGAGCCCGCCGAGGTTGGGCGCGCGAACAATCTCGCGCGGTTCGCCCGCCGCATGAAGATCCCGTAGCCAGAGCGTCGCGTTGCCCTGCTGCCCGATCGAGTAGTAGAAGCAGCTGGCGGTCGCCCGGCGCCCACGCAGCCGGCACCAGGTTCAGCGGACTCTTCATGAGCAGTTCGGATGGTGCACGGCCGTCGGCGCGGGTCGCGTGCATCGTGTCGGCGGTCGTACCGATCGCGTAGGCGATGCGCTGTCCATCGCGCGTCCAGATCGGGCTCAGGCTTGCGCCCGCCGACGTGATCCGGCCGAACGTTCCGCGCTCGAAGCCATACAGCCACAGGCCGCGATCGCGGCCAACCGTGGCGAGCACCATCGACGCCCCATCCGGCGAGATGCGCAGAGTTCTGAAATCGTGGGGTGGTATTGGAAGCGGTTTCCCCTGACCCTTTCGATCGAGCGCGTGGACCTCGTATTCCGTCGGCTTCTGCGTGCCGCCTGGCAGGTAGACGAGCGTTCCGGTCGCAGACACACTGACCTGCATCACGCCCGTTTCATTCGGCAGGCCTGCGATATACGCCGCCTGCATCACGTCGGGCACCACGCCCACGGCTCCGCCCGTCACCTCCAGACGTTCCAGATCAAATGGCACCGCCAGGAGCGCGCCTTCGCGCACGTAGAGCAGGTGACCGCTCGACACGTACCGCGCGTCGGCGCCGCCCTCGACGAGCAGCTTCGCTTCCCGGTGCCGCGCGAATACAGCCAGACCTGCGCCTCGTCCCACCGGGCGAACCGGCTGCGCGTCACGGTGAAGAGCAGCGACTCACCGCCAGGCAACGCATGAGGCAGGCGATGACTGAATTCTCCCCGCTCGACAGCTCGGAGAGGTGAGCTCCGCGGGACTGCCGCCCGCGGCCGGCACCTCGAGCAGGCCGCCGTTCGAACCTGCGAACACGATGCGATCGCCTTCGCCCCAGCTCGCGCCGAATAACTGCGGAGCGGCGGCGACGAGCACGCTCGGCCCGCCGCCGAGCGGCACTTTGCGAATCTGCCCGGATGCCCAGTACCCGATCGATTGACCGTCGGGCGAGAAGAACGGTGCGACGCCGTCTTCCGTCCCCGGAATCAAGGTGGCGGTCAGCGCATCGAGCGGACGCAGGTACAGCCCGCGCCGGCCTTTCTCGACCGCGGAAAACACCAGCGTCTTGCCATCGGGGGACAACGCAAATGCCGGTCGCGTCGGGCGTCCTCCGGTCGGTCCGCCGATCTCGTCCGCGGGCGCGACGCTCAGCTGCATCCGTGTCACAGGGGCGGTAACGGTCGGCGAGGCTGGAGCGAGCAGCCAGAAGGCCGGCGGCGCCAATCATCGCGCCGGCGGCGAGCGCGCCGCCAACCAGCGGAAACGGCCGGATCGCTCGCGGGAAGACCGGCGACTCGTTCGCCCCTGAGGAGATGAGCGCGAGCGCTTCGTCGATCTGGAACGCGGCGACGGCAATCTGCGACAGACGCTTGTTCCGATCCTTCTCGAGGCAGCGCACCACGAGCCGTCGGAGCGATGCCGGCGTGGTCGTCGGGCAGCAGGCGCCAATCCGGCTCGCGCTGCAGGACGCGTCCGAGCGTATCGGCGACATCCTCGCCGTCGAACGCCTGGCGGCCGGTGATCATTTCGTAGAGCACGCAGCCAAACGACCAGATGTCCGACCGCTTGTCGACCACCAGACCGCGCGCCTGCTCGGGGCTCATGTAGGCGGGTGTGCCGAGGATCAGGCCTTCGCGCGTCTCGTGACGCGTGGCCGGGTCGTTGTCGCCGTCGACAAGGGTTTTCCCCAATCCAAAGTCGAGGACCTTGACGATGCCGTCGGGAGAGATCTTGATGTTCGCCGGCTTGAGGTCGCGGTGGACGATCCCCTTCTCGTGCGCCGCGTCGAGCGCTGCCGCAATCTGTTTCGCGATCTCGAGCGCCTCGACGACCGGGAGGCCCGAGCCGGAACGCTCGAGACGCTCCGCGAGCGTGTCCCCTTCGACGAGCTCCAGTACGAGCGCACGGACGTCGGTGGACTCTTCGACGCCGTAGATCGCGCCGATGTTGGGATGATTGAGGGCCGCAAGCAGCCGCGCTTCGCGCGTGAACCGTGCGAGACGTTCGGGATCGGCCGTGAAGGATGGCGGCACGACCTTGATCGCGACATCGCGCCGCAGCCGATCGTCGTAGGCGCGGTAGACCTCTCCCATGCCGCCCGCACCCAGCCGCCCCGTGACGCGGTAGGAGCCGACATGGCGATCGAGGAGGTTGCCGCCTGTGGGCATTCCCGCCAGTGCAGGCGATGCGTCGGAAGCCGACGGACTCCGATCACGAGCCAGCAGCAGCGCCTCGACGTCGCGGCGCAGATCGTCATCGCCTGCGCATGCCTCGGCCAGGAACGCAGGGCGCGTGTCGGCGTCTCGAGCCAGGGCCTCATGGAACAGGCGCGAGAGCTGTTGCCACCGGTCTGGCGTCATCTGGCGTGTCACGGCGTTGGAGCCGGCCCATTCTACGCCGTGATCGCGGGAGAGTTATGATGCGGTGCGATGAAATCGGCCGTGATCGTCGTGTCAACGTTGGTGGTGGCAGCCGCATTGTGGACGGCGCCCGGCCGGGCGTTTCAAGTCCGCGAGCCGCAGCCGCTCGACGCCTCCGAGCCGATTCCCTACTACATCGCCGACGGCGCCGGCCGGGCGGGGTTCCGTCCGGCGGATCGCGAGCTCGCGGCCTGGGCGCTGTCGGCATGGCAACGGCACGCGGGAGGGACGCTGGGGCTGGTCGCGGCACCCCAGGAAGCGACGGCCCTCGTGCGGTTGTACTGGGCCGATGCGAGGGAAGGGCAATACGGCGAGATGCGCCCGCTCATCGTGCGCGGCCGCAACGGCGCCGCCGTCTACATCCGGCCCGACATGGACGGACTGGGGCCCGCGATTGCGCGCCGTGCCGCCGAAGACGATCTGCTGCGCGACAGCATCGTCTACCTGACCTGCCTGCACGAGCTCGGTCACGCGCTCGGGCTCGCCCATACCGCGTCGTTCGCCGACATCATGTATTTCTTCGGATACGGCGGCGACATCGTCGAGTACTTCGGCCGCTACCGCCGCCAGCTTCGCTCACGCAGCGACATCGCCCGCGTCGCGGGCCTGTCGGACGCCGACATCAAGCGCCTCCGCACGCTTTACCCTTTGCCGTAACCTTCGGAGACCGAACAGACACGCACGGAATCACGAAAGCACGAAAACCAAGCCCTTTCTCTACTTTCGTGTTTTCGTGTTTCCGTGCGAGTCTCAACGGCGCTTGACAAGACAGTGCTAATTATTTAGCATGTGCCAAGTAATTGGCATGTCGCCCTCACATCCACGGCATCTCAGTAAGCGCGAGCGGCAGATCATGGACGTCCTGTACGGTGCGGGGCGCGCGACCGCCGCCGACGTCCGCGCGCGGATGCCGGATCCGCCCAGCTACTCCGCCGTCCGCACGCTGCTGCACATCCTCGAGGACAAGGGCCACGTGCGGCACGAGCAGGACGGGATCCGCTACGTCTACGTGCCGACCGTCACGCCCGCGAAGGCACAGCGCTCGGCGCTCAAGCACATGATCGACACCTTCTTCGGCGGCTCCGCAGCGCGCGGCATGGCGGCGCTCGTCGAGCTTGGCGGCGCCGACCTCGACGACGAAGAACTGCGGCAGCTGCGGCGGATGATCGACGAGGCACGCAAGAAAGGAAAGTAACGTATGCAGGCGGGTTTCCTGTTCGAGCTGGCGGTCAAGGCGACGCTCGTCATCGGCGCGACCTGGGCGCTCGTCCGCATCATGTCGCGCGCCTCCGCGGCGGCGCGCAGCAGCGCGTGGGCGTGGGGACTGGTGTTCATCCTGGCCCTGCCGCCATGCATCGCCTTGTTGCCCTCGTGGTCGACCGAGACACTTCCCTTCTCCCCGATGCGACGCGCCGTCGGCGCGATCGTCTCAGACCTCGGGATCGACGAACCGCCTGTCCGTCGCGAACCGGGGCAGCTGGCCGCCTCCGCAGATCCGACTCGCGCCACGATCTCCTCGGGCATGCGAGCCGTGGCCGCGGCCGGCACCTGGCCGGTCGTGTCGATGGTGTGGCTGCTCGGCACCGTCGTGGCCCTGGCGCGCCTGGCTCGAGGGCTCCTGATCGGTCGGCAAATTTCGAAAACAGCCGTATCTCTCCGGGATCCGGGGTGGACGTCCATGGTGGCGGAGGGCTGTGCGCAAGTCGGCGTGCGGCGTGCCCCTCCGATCAAGGTCTCCACTCGTATTGCTGTCCCCGCCATGACGGGCGTACTCAACCCGACACTCCTGTTGCCCGCGGACTGCGATCAATGGTCTGCCTCGTGCCGCCGCGTCGTCGTGCTCCACGAGCTCGCGCACCTCGGTCGGCGCGACTGCCTGGTCCAGCTGCTGGCGGACTGTGCGTGCGCGATGTACTGGTTCCACCCGCTGGTCCACGGCGCGGCCTCGCGCCTTCGCCACGAGCGCGAACAGGCGTGCGACGACGTCGTTCTCGAAGCGGGAACCTCGCCGACGAACTATGCGGATCACCTGCTCGATCTCGTCAGGGCCGGCATCACGGTCCTGCCCACACCGGCGGTGGCGTTCGGGACGCCGTCCCGGTTGAACCAGCGCATTGGCGCGATCCTGGCTGACGACCGCCGCCGGACGGCGCCGAACGCACGAACGGTCGCCGCAGCCGTGCTGGCCGGCTCTGTCGTGATTGCGCTGCTCGGCGGCGCGCGCCTCGATGGCGCAGTCGGTGAACCCCGGTCAACCAGTCGATCATGGAGGCGGCGTGATCACGCGCGTGATCACCGCCGATACGCGACAGCGCGTCAACGATGCGCTGGCCGCGGCGCTGCGCGACGGCAACGACGAGGTCCGGAGCGTCGCCTCCACGGCGATCGACGTCGATTCAGGCAAGCTGGCGACGCTCCGCTGCGCGTCGAGAGCGTCCGTGCGGGGGGAACTGCGTCAACTGGGATAAGATCGCGGACGCTTTGCGAAGGCAATGCAGTGGCTTCGAGGGACGAGTCGCATCATGCACTTGGCGAGCGACGACGTCGAAGTCAGGCGCGCCGCTGTCGGCCGGGTGTGGCCGAGGACGCAGCGCGGCGCCGCGGCGTTGACGCGCGCGCTCCTCGACGACGACCGCATCGTGCGCAATGGCGCCGCCATCCGGCTCGACTCTGTTCATGCGCCAGTGGCGGTTCCGAACTGGATCGTCCTGCTCGGCGATGCGGACCCGATGCTGCGCGAGCGCGCCGCCATCAGCCTCGGCGTCATCGGCGATCCGCGCGCCATCGATCCGCTCGGCGACGCGCTGCGCGATCCGGAGACGGCGGTGCGGCTGCAGGCGGCGAAGGCGCTGGCCGCAATCGCGCTGGGCCGCGAGGGCTTCAACGCAGCGATGGCTGGAGGCGTCTTGCAGGCCCGGACGGTCTTCCGGAAAGAAGACGGTTTGACTCTGCCCGAAACGATCCGAAGGGTCAAGCCGCTCTACACCTCGGCGGCCCTCGATGCGCGTATTCAGGGCACCGTCATCATGAACGCCATCGTCGAAGCCGACGGATCAGTCAAAGACGTGGAAGTCGTGAAATCGCTCGACAACGAGTACGGGCTCGACGACCGGGCGCAAACTGCGCTCAAGCAGTGGGAATTCAAGCCCGGCTTGTGGATGGGCGCGGCAGTGCCGGTGCTCATCACCGTCGAAATGGCGTTCACGTTGAAATAACGAACGCGACGCGGGCCTTAAGGTCCGCGCTACACCGAGCGACTCGCCTCACTCACGACGTTTTCAAAGCATTAACACGGTTGCGACCAGCGCCGCCGGAGGCGGCGCTCGGACGGAGACAGGCAGAATTCACAAGCTTCGTGATCACCGACTGGCTTGTGAATTCCGCCTGTCTCCGTCCGAGCAGGGCCGGCTGCGCCGGCCCGCTGGTCGCAACACAGACACGAACGGACACGTACGGTTCGGAAAACCCTTTAATCCGTTCGTGTCCGTCGTGTCCGTGTTTGAGTTTTTTGTACCGTTTTTTGTACCGTATCGAAGGGTGCGTTACGCTAGCGCCCAGCCATCCTTCACATGGAGGTCACATGAAGGGCGCCAGCGTCAGTCGTCGCCAGTTGCTCCAGGGGCTCGCCGGCTCGGTAACGGCCGCCGCTCTGACACGCCGCGCCCGCGCGCAGGCGCAGGGCGCGGCGCCGATTGGTCCGCTCCGGTCCGACATCCTCCCCGCCGGCATCCGCTCCCGCTTCGTCGAGAACATCAACGGGTTAAGGATGCACGTGCTCGAAGCGGGATTCGAGAAACGGAGCGGCCGCGCACTTCTCCTCGTGCACGGGTATCCGGAGCTCGCCTACAGCTGGCGGAAGGTGATGCCGCCGCTCGCGGCCGCCGGCTACCACGTCATCGCCCCGGACCTGCGCGGCTACGGACGCACGTCGGGCACCGACGTGAAGTTCGACGACGATCTCGCGCCCTTCCGGACGCTGAACGAAGTTCGGGACATGCTCGGGCTGGTGTCGGCGTTCGGCTACCGCTCCGTTGATGGGATCATCGGCCACGACTTCGGATCGCCGGTCTCGGCCTGGTGCTCCGTGGCGCGGCCCGATGTGTTCAAGTCGGTCGTGCTGATGAGCGCGCCATTCGGCGGAACGCCATCGCTGCCTTTCAACACCGCCGATGCAAAGCCGGCGGCGTCTCCGGCGGCCGACAACATCTACGAGGAGCTCGCGAAACTGAACCCGCCGCGCAAGCACTACCAGCGCTACTACGCCACCCGCGAGGCGAACGACAACATGTGGCGCGCGAAGCAGGGGGTGCACGCGTTCCTGCGCGCCTACTACCACATGAAGAGCGCCGACTGGAAACAGAACAAGCCGTTTCCGCTGAAGGCGCGCACCGCTGAAGAATGGGCGAAGATGCCGCGCTACTACATCATGGATCTCGACAAGGGGATGGCCGAACAGGTCGCCGCCGAGATGCCGTCGGCGGCGGAAATCGCGGCGAACCGCTGGCTGCCCGACAACGAGCTGCGCGTCTACGCCGAGGAGTACGGCCGGACCGGGTTCCAGGGCGGACTCCAGGGCTATCGCGGCGGCGGCAGCCGCTATGCGGCCGAGACGCAGCTCTTCGCCGGCCGGACCATCGATCAGCCGTCGATGTTCATCGCCGGGCGAAGCGACTGGGGTGCATACCAGAATCCGGGCGCCCTCGAGCGGATGCAGAAGACCGCCTGCACGCGCATGCTCGGCGTGCACTTCGTCGACGGCGCAGGCCACTGGGTGCAGCAGGAACAGGCGGAAGCGACCACCAAGCTTGTGCTGGGGTTCTTGCGGGAAATCAGCAATTAAGAATTAGGAATTTGGAATTCGTGAGTGGCCGCGAAGGTCCCGCATCGGTACGAATTCCTAATTCCAAATTCCAAATTCATGATTACAGGTTCGCAATGTCCAGACCGCTTCTGATCATCATGATGGTGGGAACGCTCGCCGCGGTGGGTGTGGTGGGTCAGGCCCAGAACCGTCGCGCCGCGAGCCCTGCTGGCTCGTCGGCGACCCAGATCGGCGGCGTCTTCGACGCGCGCACCGGTTACGTGAATGGCCGCTGGATGGAGATTCGTTACGGCCGGCCGCTCAAGCGCGGCCGCGACCTGTTTGGCACATCCGACTTCGTCGATTTCCTGAACGACGGCGCCCCGCTGTGGCGCGCCGGCGCGAACCAGTCCACCCGGCTCATCACCGAGGCGCCGCTGACGATCGCCGCGCGGACCATTGCCCCCGGCGAGTACACGCTGTTCATCGACCTGAAACCGGACGACAAGTGGACGCTGATCGTCTCGAACTGGCCCGCTCAGGCGACCTACGACGAAGCGAACAAGGCCGCGCTCTGGGGGGCGTACGAATACACGCCAGACCGCGACGTCGTCCGCGCACCGATGCGCGTCGAGCGGCTCCCGCACGCCTTCGATCAGCTGTCGTGGGAGTTCCTGGACATCACCGCGAAAGGCGGCCTGATCGCGCTCATCTGGGATCGGAAGCTGGCTTCGGTGCCCTTCACCGTCGCCGAATGACCGACGGGTCCGCCTGAAGGCCGCGACAGCTACGCGCGCGTTGAACGTCGCGCCTACGAAGCGCGGATCGCTACGTGCTCGCACGCGGCGTAGCGTCCGGCTTCGAGCCGGACCATCGACGTGCGGCTCGTCCGAGACCTGCCGGAAGAGGGCGCCACCGCGGTGAAGGCATCGACCACCGCCGGTTCGAAGTGGGTGCCGCGCCCTTTGACGATCAACTTCTCGGCGCCATCGGCCGACAGCGGCGTGCTGTAAAGGTCCGCGTATGGACCGCATCGTAGACGTCGACGACCGCCATGATACGGCCGACGATCGGGATCTGCGGTCCGCGAAGCCCTGCGGATATCCGGTGCCATCCCAGCGCTCGTGGTGGGTATAGACGATGTCTTTCGCCATCTCGAGCGTCTCGTCGTCGCGCACGCCGACGCGCTGCTCGGCCTTGATGATCACCTCGCGGCCGAGCGTCGGATGCTGGCGCATCTCGGCCAGTTCCTCCGGCGTCAGCGCGCCGGGCTTGTTCAGCACCTGGTCGCGAATCCCCACCTTGCCGATGTCGTGAATCGGCGCGAGCGTGGCCAGCAGGTCGATGCGCTCCCGCGTCAGGTACGGCCTGAACTCCGGGTTGGTCGCGAGCTGCTCGGCAAGAATCCTGGCGTAGCGCTGCGTCCGGATTGAGTGGCGGCCGGTCTCGGCGTCGCGCATTTCGGTCAGCGACAGCAGGCTTTCGACCAGCAGCTTGCGCGCCGCCGTCCGCTCCCGGCCGGCACGCTCCGCCCGCTTGCGCTCGAACCGGAAGTTCGTGAGCGTCATCACCGACAGCTCTGCGGCGACGCCGACGATGCCGAAGAGCGGCGAGACGAAGATGCCGGCCGACGCGAGCAGCCACACGCACGCCACCCACAGCGCCGCGGCGCCGACCGCTCCGCCAAGCAGGCCGGCGACGATGCCCGTGGTCGCGAACAGGACCGCCACCGCGATGCCGACGACGAGGACCGCCGCGACTTCGCCGACGCGCGTGAGCGCCGATCGCGAGATGAAATCCTGCTGCAGGAGGTTGTCGGCGACGGTCGCCTGCACTTCGACACCGCCGAACAACGTGTCGAGCGGCGTCGCCACGACCTCGCGGGTGCCGAGAGCGTTGGTGCCGACGAAGACGATCTTGTCGCGAAGGGCATCGGGCGGCGTCCGGCCGGTCATCACGTCGGCCGCCGAGACGTAGCGGAACGTCCGCTTCTCGCCGCGGTAGCGCAGGAGCAGGCTGCTCCGCGCATCCAGCGGGATCCGCACATCGTCAACCAGCAGCTCCGCGTCGTTGACGGTGGACACGTGCAGCGCGACACTCCGGGCGCCGGTCACGGCCGACACCGCGGCGAATGCCAGGCTCGGGTAGATGCGGCCGCCCATCTGCGCGACCAGGGGCACGCGTCTCAGAATCCCGTCGGCGTCCGGAGCGGCGTTGAGGAACCCCGACGCGCCTGCCGCCTCCGCGAGAATCGGCAGGTTGCACACCGCGTCCGAGGCCTGGAAGAACGGCGTCCCGCCGGTCTCGGCAGGCGGCTGCAGCAGCGCAATCCCGATCGGGTGGAGGACACACTCGCTGGGCCGGTCGGCATCCGGCTCGAAGGTGAGTCCATAGCCGAGAATCACGCGGCCGCCTTCGAGCGTGCGGGCAAGGGCCTTGTCGGTCTCGGTCGGCGCCATCGCATCCTTGTCCGATTTGACCGGCGCGTACCGATCAGGTTCCGGGAAGACCATGTCGAGCGCGATGACCGCGGCGCCAGCCTCGCGCAAGCGTTCGATCAAGGCGGCGATGAGATCGCGCCGCCACGGCCACTGCCCGATCGCCGACAGGCTGCGCTCGTCGACGTCGATGATCGTGATGCGATCCGACGGCGGCGACGTGCCGGCGGCACGCAGCATCACGTCGTAGACCGTGTGATCAAGACGGACGAACGAGTCGGGCCGCGTCACGGCCAGCGCGGCCACGACGAGCACGGGAAGGATCGCCGAGATGAGGATCAGGCGGCGCCGCGCGGGAGCCTGCTTCTGCACGCCGTCCTACCTTACGACGATCTCGACCCGCCGGTTGCGCGGCTCCGGCGTGTTGTCGGGAGTTTTTACGGCCTGGTCGACTTCGCCGTGGGAGCGGACCTCGATGATCGCGGGGTCGAGGCCCGCATCGACCAGCAGGCGCTGCACGCTCGTGGCGCGCTTGAGGCCGAGCGCCACGTTGGTATCGGCGTTGCCCATCGTGTCGGTATGGCCAACGATGGCCACCTCGGGAACTGGAAATGCCTTCACCGCCGCGAAAATGTCGGGCAGCAGCGCGCGCGACTCGTCGGTCAGTTCATCGGATTCGAAGCGGAATTCGGAGCGTGAAATGCCGTGGCGGAGGCGGCAACGCGGCCAGCGCGGCGCCGAAGATGCGAGACACCTCGTCCGGAGTCATGGTGCGGACCGGTGCCGGCCGCCCGGTCGAGGTGACGATCGTCGAATGCCGTTCGGCAGTGAGGTCGACCGCGCCGAACTCGTTGCTGACCCGGGCCCGTCCGGTCGTGCCGTCCGCATCCGGAAGCAGCACGACCAGGGTCGGTTGCGGCGGATCAGGCGTTGTCTGCGCCGGGCGCCTGGAGGCGCACGACACCCCAAGCGATCCCGCTATCACCGCCGTGAGGGCCATCAGGCGTGTGGCGTGCATCGACGCAACGTACTGGGTGCGGCTGCCTTGACGTTACTGCTCGACGTTGATCGCCAGCGTCGTGCCGCGGACGCCGACAATCGCGGCCGGAGTTTCGAGACGAATCGAATCCGGCGCCATCTTGGCGATCCGGCCAGACACGTAGGCCGTCATGCCGCGCACGAAGTTCAGCACCATGCCCAGCGCGCCGCTGTCGGGCGCATAGACATAGCGCTCGAGCCGGACTTCGCTCGACGGTCCGAGCGACAGCCGCGTGTCGTCCTTCAGCGTCACGCCGAGGCTTCCGTCGGCGCCGGTCTGCAACGCGTCCGAGGCGAACACCTCATCGCCAGCGCGGGCGGCAACCGTGCCGCTGTTGCGGACGATGAAGGCGGATCCGGTGACCACCTTGATGCGGCCCGCCGGATTCGGCTGCTGCGCGAACGCGGCCGGCGCAAGCACCAGCACGAGAAACGCCGCAGCGGCACAGGGTTTACACGCTCTCATCACGCCCTCCGTTACATAACGAGACACTCAGCCACAAGACTGGCATCCACGAGGGGTCTCCGATAACGAAAATTACGCCGAGAACTGCCGTCTTCCCCCTATTGTGCACGGGGGGTGCCAATGGCTGGGCTTCTGAAGGAGGGTATCTCAAAACGGAACAGGGCGACCCTACACTGAGGCGTCGCCCTACAGCGACACAGCGTAGGTCGTACAAGTTTGCTCAGGGCCGGCTTGCCGTTGTGGCACCGGTCTTCTCGATGAGGCGCGATCCTTTCAGGATGCCTTCCATCGCGTGGTTGCCTTCGTGGCAGGCATATTCGAACACCGTTTCGCCAGGCGCCATCTCCAGCGCCGCGGTCCAGGGCTGCGTGTAGACCTTCGGATGATTCACGGTGAACTGGTAGTTCAGGTTGCCGTTCGGCAGCTTTGAAAACCGTTCCGTGAGCGTCATCCCGGCGGCGGTCATCCTCGGCGCAAACGGCAGCTCCTGCAGCTCCCTGAAATTGCGGCTCTCGACGACGAGCGTGTCGCCTTCCCACCGGCCGCGGATGCTGCCGAACCATGACGCGACGTTCGAGGGCTGATGGCTGCGGCCGTCCAGCGGCACGATCCGCACGTCGTGAATCATCTCGTGGATGATCGCGACGTGTGTCGCGGTCTGGACGATTTCGATGTTGTTGTTGTACGGCCCGGGGACGATCGGCAGGCTGCGGGTCAGGCACCGATCCCACAGGTCGGTGTCCTCGTACGACGAGGCCGGCAGGTTGCCGCCGCGCGTGTCCTGCCTGACTCTCGCCTGCTCCGAGTCGGCCCACTTCTGCGCATCGGGCGTGAGCGGCGGCATCCGGCCGTTCTTCGGCTCGATGATGAGCGAGCTGCGGCGCCCGGCGACCCGCGTGCCGCGATCCCACCAGAAGTCGTTGTAGGCGCCGGCGACATCGCGCGCCGCATCAGCGCCTCGCGCCTCGTCAGTCGCGGCGACGATCGCCCGCTTCTCGATCTCCTGGATCTCGGCGGCGGTGAGGAACTCCGACGTCACGTTCTGCGGGCGCTCGAGCGGCGTGACCGTGGCGAACGACCAGACGCCTTGGAGGTCAGGTGTTCCCCACGGCGTCCGCGCCTGCGTCCTGCCCTGCCCGTACAGCGTCGAACCGGCAAGCGCGGCAGCAACGACCGCCGCGGCGACGTGATACTTCATGGCCATCGCATCTCCTCCTCACTTACCGCAGCACGTCGCTGGCCCGGGCCGCCGCGACGTAGCGCTCCGCGTCTTCCGGATCGAGGAAACGATCGTTCACGAGCTGGCGCGCGGCCTTTTCCACGGCCTCCACGAATCCCTGGTGCGTACGATACCGCTCTTCGAGCGATTTCCGCGAATCGCCGGATGCCGTCCGCTCGGCCGTGGTCCTGGCGAACGGCACGTACGATCCGGACAGCCCGCACAGATCGTTCGCGCGCGCCGTCGCGGCGCGGACGTTCCAGCCCGTGGTCGTGCCGAGCGGCGCGCGCACCTGCACGAGATGGATGCCGGCGATGTCGAAACCGTCGCGGTCGGCCTTGGGGACGAGCATCGGGTAGCGGCCCGACGGAAGCGGCGGGTGGTTCGTGATCACCCCGCCGTGCCGGTTGAACTCCGGACCGTAATCGAGCTGCTCGAGAGGGTTCGGCGATCCAGGGAATCGCATCCCGGGAATCGCCGGAAAAGCGGCACGCGCATCCTCGACGGTGACGAGCGTCCCGTCCTCCACGCGCGGGTAGGTGGTGGCCGGCGGTTCGATGCCGCCGTCGACCCAGGCATCCATTGCGGCGAGCAGCGGCCGCGCCAGATCGCCCGCACCCGAAGGAGTGGGCAGGGCGCAGCGCGAGTTCGAGGCCGGCGCCGCCGCGAGCAGCCCGCCGATTCCGAAGCCATGCGACGTGCTGGAGACGAAGTACAGCCGCACGTTCGCCGGCGGCGTAATGCCGCGGCCGTCGGCGTCCGCGACGTTCAGCGACGCGCGCAGCTGCCAGAACTCGGTGGCCGAGTCGACCTGGAACACCACCGGATCCGTCGCCGGCCTCTTCAGGATCCCGTCTCGGATGCCGGTGAGCGGGTCGGTGACCACCGCATAGGTGAATGGCGGATGGCTGTTCTGCAGGAAGTCGTGGCGATCGTCCTGGCCCGAGTAGACGTTGGGGTCGGCGAAGCGGACGTTGATGAACACGCGATCGGTGCCGGCGATGGTCGGGATGACGCCGTCGAACACGCGGCGATGCGCCTCGTCCTCGTTGAACCCGAGGTAGATGAAGTCGCGAAGGAACCCGCCGGTCTGGGAGGCGCCGGTCGCATAGACGCGGCGGACGCGCCCGGCGAGCGGGTTCACGCGGTCGTCGGTCTCGTAGCGGAGGAACGACGCCACGTCGCGCGTCGCCGCATGGCCCAGGCCCATGACGATCGGGTTCCTGGCGGCGTAGATCAGTTCGTAAATCCTGTCGGGATCGAACCGATCGAAGTAGCAGATATCGAATCCCGACGCCACCAGGCTGTCGCGGCCGCTGGCGCAACGGCCGAACGCCCACCGATCCGGGGCGATCGCCTTCCGCGGCGCGGAAACGGTGTCGCGTACGGTGAACGTGGCGTGCGACGTGTTCAGATCGGCGGCTTCGTACGGCTTGAAGGCGGCGCCGCCCTTCAGGTTGGAGGTGAACGCGCCGTCGCGCGGGATGTTGCGGTCGGAGAACTCGACGCGCGTCATGCCCGACGATCGGGCTGCCGTCCGGCTGCCGGGCGATCGGGAAATCGCCCCCGAGCCGCGTCGGCGATGGCGCGAGATCGCCCTGCCACCCGGCGTCGACGATCGTGTAGCCAAGGCGCAGCGCGAAGTCGTTGCGGCCCACCTGCTCCACGGTTCGTGCCGCATACAGCGCGTCGTTGCCGCGATTGTTCGCCGTGTAATAAATCTTGCCGTTGCCGCGGGTCAGGTCGACCGGCTTCAGGATGAAGACGGTCGTGCGGAACTCGACGAAGCCACGCGCGTTCGGTGGCGCCTTGTCGAGATCGACGATGACCGCATTGAGCGGGTCGCGCGGGTCGACTTCCAGATGGGCCGTGCCGACGAGACGTTCGTAGGGTCCGACCGTCCCCCACGACGCGCCGCCGGCAAAGACTTCCCGCTGGTCGATGACCAGCTTGACGAGCCGCGCGTCAGCCGCCGACGGCGCCACGAGCACGAGGAGTGCGGCGGCCAGCAGCCGTGTCATGGCGCTTACTGGACCTTGTCGAGACCCTCGGTGAGCTCGATGTAAGTGCCCCACGGATCGCGGATGAAGGCGATCGAGATCCCCAGCGCCGCCACTTGCGTGTACGGCCGCTCGAGCTTGATGCCCATCCCTTCGAGCTTCTTGCAGAACGCCTCGAGTCCCTTCACTTCGAAGCCGATGTGATCCATCGAACGGCCTTGCGTCCCGATCACCGCCTCCGGCGACGGAGAGTAGGTCAGGTTGACGCCCGGCAGATCGGCGGCCTGGAACGACCCACGCATGCCCGGCTTCGCGCCGAACACCTTGACGTACCACGCCTTCATGTCGTCGACCTGCTGCGTGGCGAAGTGAATGTGGTGCATCGCGGCCGGCGACGTGGCCGCCTTGTTCTCCACCAGCTCCACCTTCGTCTCGTCGGGGCCCATCACGAACGCGACCGACGTCTTCTGGTTCTCGATGTACGCGAGATCGTCCTTGACCGGCTGCGACTCGGGCAGCTCGGCGCGCGTGATAATCGGATACCCGGCCGCCTTCACCTTGTCGACCGCCTGCCGCAGGTTCGGGACGCTGAACCCGACGTGGTTGACGCTGGTGCCCTTGGTGCCGCCCTTCGGCGGCCGCGCCGTCATGAAGACGAGCACGTTCGGGAACCGGATGATCTCGCGATCGTTGTCGACCCCGATCTTGATGGCCGTCCCACCGATCGTCGTCCAGAACTTGCGATGCTCGTCGACGCTCGTGACGTTCAGGTGATGATGTCCGTACACGATCGGGACCTGTCCTTCGCCGCCGTCAGCTGCGCAGACGCGGTCGACGCGACGCCGACAACCATCGCCACTCCCAAGCCAAGCGCTCGAATATTTTCATAATGACCTCTGCGCTCTGCGCCTCTGCGTCCTCTGCTGCCTCTGCGTCCTCGTCTAGGGAGTCCCCGCCGCCCGTCCGACCTTCTCCCAGGTGATGGTTCCTTGGGTCACCGTCCCGTCGGCGTTGTACGTCGGCGGCGGTTGGAGCAGCAGTCGATTGCCCGACAAAGCGGTAGAAGCGCTGCTGGGGGCTGTATCCGCCGCGCCCGACGCCGAGCGAGCCGACCTGATCGTGGACGACGTAGCCGTCGACGTCGTGGATGTAGAACGGGCCGAAATAGTTCGTGTAGGTCCGAAGATTCTGCCTGGCTTCCTGCGGCGTCGCCTGGGCCGCGGCGTACGGCTTGCGGCCCGGCTGCACCATGTGCACGGTCATGAACCCGGCCGCGGTGTAGATGATGTAGCCGGTCTGGCCGGGATTTGTACCGAGCACTTCACCCTTGTCGTTGCGGCGCTCGTTCGAGATCAGTTTCCAGAAGCCGACGAACTTCTTGTGCTCGGCCGTCAGGTTCGCGACGTCTGGCATCCGCTCCCACGTCAGGCGCTGCTGGTTGCCACTGGCGCCTGGCGGCGGCTTCAGCGTCAGGCGATTCCCGGACAACTCGAAGAAGCGCTTCTGGTCCGGCTCCATCCCCGGGTTCACGCTGCCCTCGAGGTGGTGCGTGACGTACTGTTCCTTCTCGTTGATCGTGAAGGTGCCGAAATATCCGGTGTAGCCGGCGAGGGCGGCTTGTGCTTCCTCGTCGGTCTGCTGCGCGCCGGCGTTTTTCTTCCGTCCGAGCGGCATAATCGTCACCGCCATGTAGCCGGCGTCGTCGTAGACGATATAGCCCGTACGATTCTGGTTCGCGGCGCCGGCGGCCGGCGGGACGACTTCACCCTTGGCGTTTCGGGTTTCGATGCTGACCAGCTTCCAGGTGCCGACGAATCGATCTTTCAGCGTGCGCCCCTGGGCCGAGGCAGGAGACAATCCGCACGTGATGAGGAGGCCTGCGGCGGCGAGCGTGGTAATGACAGTCCTTGGCATCATGTCCCTTCTCCGTGACGGAGGCGGAATTCGAGACTTGCGGCGCCGAAGCGCGCTGATCATACACAGAAACGGGGGCTGCCGATGACAGGAAGAGTGCCAGTTCTGATCGCTGGCTTGATCGCGTTCGCTGCACTGGGCGCTGCGTGCAGCGGAGCACCGCCCGAACAGGGTCTTCGCGATTCGTTCGCAGAGCAGCTCGCCGCGAACCGCTTCGTCAAGGAATACCAGCGCAACGGCGACGACATGACCTTCGTCGGCCCGGGCCCGGAAGGCGGCACCGCAAAGTGGCGCGTCCACATCGACTCTGGCGTCGTCGAGCCGAACGACGACAAGACGAATCCATCGCCGTACAAGGGCACGATCCATTCGTCGTGGTTCGCCGATGGCCAGAAGATCCAGCCACGCGCCGCGGATTCGAACCTGCCGTACGAGCTCACCTCGAACGGTCTCAGCCAGGACCCCTGGGCGTTCTGGGATCCGGCAGCGAAGAAATGGGGTTGGGAATAACCCTGGTTTCTCTGGCCCTGATCTGTCTGCTCTCTGGAGCAGCCGGCGCCCAAGGGAACGTGGCCTGTCCGCCGTAGCTCGTCGGTGTCTCATGAGCGTAGGCGGAGGCCCCGGCGCCAGTGAAAAAGGCGCCTGCGGCCATGCCGAGCCGAGGACAAGCGAATCCGAGGCGAGGCATCAGCGTAAGTTCGCGCCGGGGGTGGGGCCCCGGCGCCAGTGAAAAAAGGTGTAGCATTTCGCGAATGGCTCATGACCCTTATCCCGCGCATCTGACCCGCCGTCACCTGTTGCAGCTGCTCGGCACTGGCGCCGGCCTCGGTCTGCTTCCTCGCACCGCGGTTGCCGCGCTCGCGCAATCAGCGCGCGCCGCCGCGACCCCCGGCGTCGAAGACTGGCCCGAAGTCGGCGGCAAGGGACGGTTGAACGTCTGGAACGAAACCGGCATCCTCGAAACGTTTCCGAAGGACGGTCTCAAAGTCCTGTGGCGCACGCCGGTCCGCAGCGGCTATGCCGGTCCAGCTGTGTCGAACGGCCGCGTCTTCCTGCTCGATTGGCAGGTCACGAAGCTCCCGTTTGGGACCGAGCGCGCCATGGCGTTCGACGAGAAAACCGGCAAGCTCCTCTGGACGCAGGAATGGCAGGCCGATTACCGCAGCATCTCGTGGCCGAACGGACCGCGCGCCACGCCGACCGTCGACGGCGACCGCGTCTACGTTGCCGGCGCCGACGGCAAGCTGCTGTGCCTCGACGTCAAGAGCGGCGCCGTCCAGTGGCAGAAGGATTACGTCAAGGATTACGGCGCCGACCGGCGGAAATGGGCGTTCGACTGGGGATTCGCCAGCGCGCCGCTGGTCGACGGCGGTCTCCTGATCGCGCTGGTCGACGGACGGCCGGATGCGAAAGTGGTCGCGTTCGACAAAATGACGGGCCGGGAACTCTGGCGCGCGCTGAACGTCGACGAAGATCTCGGCGTCGCGCAGCCGGTCATCATCACGGCGGGCGGCACCCGGCAACTGATCATCTGGTATCCCGGCGCCGTCGCGTCGCTCAACCCCGAAACCGGCAAGGTGCTGTGGTCGCAGCCGTACAAGGTCGGCGGGTCGATGACCGTCGCGCTGCCGGTGAAGCACGAGTCGCAGCTGTTCTTCACGACCTTCTACGACGGTCCGCTGATGCTGACGCTCGACGACAAGAAGCCGGGCGCGACGGTGCTCTGGAAGGGGAAGAGCGACAGCGAGATCCAGACCGACGGCCTGCACGCCGTGATCGCGACGCCGGTGATCATCGGCGACTACATCTACGGCATCTGCAGCTACGGCCAGTTCCGCTGCCTGAAGGCCTCGACCGGCGAACGCGTCTGGGAAACCCAGGCGGTGACGAAGGAACGCGCGCGCTGGGCGTCGGGCGTCATCGTGCGGCATGGCGATCGGCTGTTCATCAACAACGACCGCGGCGAGCTGATCATCGTCAAGCCCGATCCGAAGGGCTACCAGGAAATCAGCCGCACGCAGCTGATCAAACCAACGTCCGAGCCGCAGAACCGCCGTGAGCTCGTGCACGTGAACTGGATGCAGCCCGCGTACGCGAACCGCCACATTTACGCGCGCAATGATGAAGAACTCATTTGCGCGTCGCTTGCGGCGGATGGAGCCTAAAGGGCGGGGTGAGGCAGTGAGCCCTATCGCCAGCGCCTGCGGCCATGCCGAGCCGAAGAACCGTCTTTTATCTGAGGCGAGGCATCAGCGTAAGTTCGCGCCGGGGGTGGGGCCCCGGCGCCAGTGGAAGAAAGCTGGCCAGGCGCCGCTAGCAGCCTTGGTGATCGGCATGGTGGCCGCAGGCGCTGCTGTCACTGCCACTATCCTTCTTCGGGCGTTGCCGGGTTTACACCGTCAGACTTTCGGGGTTGCCGGGTATACCGTCAGAGCCCATGGGCGCGCAGGGCGACAAGATCGTCCGGATGCAGACGCTCAACGTCCGCGACATCCTCTACGTGCTCACCGGCGGCAGCAACACGCTGGCGCTGATGCGCGACGACGGCGTGGTGCTGGTCGACACCAAGCCGCCCGGCTGGGGGCGCGCCATCCGCGACAACATCGAGGCCGTCAGCGACAAGGGCGTGACGACGATCATCAACACGCACGCGCACGCCGATCACGTCGGCGGCAACGTCGATTTCCCCACCGCGACGACGATCATCGCCCACGCGAACGCGAAGGCGCGGATGGAGAAGATGGACATCTTCCGCGGCCCGAACGCGAAGTTCCTGCCGAACAAGGTCGTCACCGACCGGATGTCGCTGCTCGAGGGCAACGATCGCATCGAGATTTACTACTTCGGACGCGGCCACACCGACGGCGATCTGGTCGTCGTTTTTCCGGAGAAGCGGCTGGCGCACTTCGGCGATCTCTTCCCGGCCAAGGCGGCGCCGCTCATCGACGCCGACGCCGGCGGCAGCGGCGTGGCGTTTCCGGAGACGTTGACGAAGGCGATCGCCGAGCTGAAGAACGTGCGTGCGCGTCACCACCGGCCACGACGAAGCGTCAGCGGTCATGGGCCGCGCGCCTCGGCCATCAATGCCAACCCGCGGACGATGTCGATCAAGGACCTCCAGGAGTACGCCGACTTCAATCGCGATTTCCTGGAGGCGGTGAGGCAGGCCATTGCCGCCGGCAAGAGCGCCGACGAGGCCGCGAAGACCCTCCAGATGCCGGAGCGCTACAAGGCCTACGACATGGCGAACGCGGGGGCGAACGTGCGCGCTATTTACCGCGAACTGGGAAAGTAACCGAGACGAGGGAGGAGAGGCCTCTGCGGCCTCTGCTCCCTCTGCGTCCTCGTCTCGATTGCAGCTAGAAGTCCATCTGCATCCCGAACTTCACGAACCGGCCGGGCATCATCGTCTGCGGCCGCAGCCACTGTCCGCCGAAGGTGTTGTTGTGACTGAGCGAGGTGGCCGAGTTGAACAGGTTGTAGGCATCGACCATCACTCGGAGCCGGGCCCGGGTCGCCAGCCGCATGGACTTCGTCAGCCGTGCATCGAGCTGGGTGTACCGGTCGTTGTACATCGTCCCCGGCTCGATAAGCGCCACGACAGCCGTGCCGCCCGACAGCGGCCGCCCGAGGCCGATCGTCTGGTTGCTCCTGATGGTGTAGCTCGCCGTGATCTGCGGGCCCGGTGAGCTCTGCAGCGTCGCGCTCACCTGCATGTCCCATGGAAGAGCGCGGGAAGCCGACAACTTGAGATCCGGCTGGAAGAACGGCGGCGTCACATCGCAGAACTGCTTCTGGGGACTGTCGGTGATGATCTCGCAGTCGTTGGTAGCGGTCCGGCCCAGATTCACGCCGCCGCTGATGGTCGTGCTCTCCAGACGGCCGTTGACCGTCAGATCGAGGCCCTGATAGATCTCGGTCCGCTCGCCGAAGTTGTCGGCGAGGGTCGTCACCGAATTGACCTTGCCGAACAGGTCCTGCTTGAGGTCGTAGAGGCCGCAGATCTCATATCCACCGCCGCCGGGCAGCCGCTCGTCGACGGGAGCGAGCGTGCAGTACGGATCGTAGTCCGCTGGGGTGGTCAGCAGGTTGTCAGTGGCGGTGAACCTGGCCCATGAGCGGCGGAAGTAGCCCACGCTCACCGACATGTTCGAGAGCACCTCGTGCTGGAACCCGGCCGAGAATCCCAGTTGGTCTGGGGGCGATTCCCCCAGCCGTGGAGCAGGGCATCGTCCATACACTGTCGACGGCGTCGTGGTCTGGCCGAAGGCGCGATTCGAGACGGCGCCGCATTCGTCTGCTGATGTCGAGCGACGTCAGATCGCAGTCCGGGCACGAAGTCTCCGTCCAGATCGATCCCACTGCCCGGATGACGGTATTCACGACCGTAAACTGCGGATTTTTCGCGCTCGTCAGGTTCGTCCCCTGCCCCTGCAGAAACTTGTTGTAGGCAATCTTGAGGGCGGTGCGGCCGTTCCCGAACAGGTCATAGGCCGCGCCGAGACGCGGCAGCAGATCGTTCAACCCGACGACGCCGCCGACCTCCGGGAAGACGCGCTCGGGAATGAAGTCGCCGGCTCTGATGTGCTGCTCCGGCGTGCCGCCGTAGATGCCGGCGAAGCGGAGGCCCAGACCGAGCGTCAGCCGGTCCATCCGCCACTGATCGTTCACCCAGATGGCGACGTCCTGGAGGTTGTCCGAGTACTTGTACGGCGTCGTGTACTGAATCACCTGCGAGGGCCGCCCGTCCAGGAGGCGGTACTCCCGGCCGCCGTCGATGTTGAAGTCGGTCACCGGGCGCGCGATCATGATATTGCCGCCCACTGTGAACTTATGCGAGCCGGTGATGTAGTCGAGCTGGACATTGACGTTGTGCGTGTTCGAGTTGTAACCCTCGCCTTCGATCCGCGAGTTGTACAGGCTCGTGTTGCGGAACCGGACGCCCGTCCTCGACTCGACGACGCTGTAGAGATCTTCCGGCACGCCCGGCTGCGGCGCGCCGCGCCAGTTCATGAAATTGCCCTGGACGCCCGCCTGGAGCAGCAACCGGTTGGTCAGCGGGTTCGTCCACTTGACCTGCCAGTACTTGCTGTGGTCCAGCGTGCGCTGTGAGGCCTCCGGCAGCGTCGTCGGCGAAACGCCCTGGAAGCAGAGGCAGCGATCCTGGTTCTCGTAGCCGAACGACAGCTTGTTCTTGTTGTCGACCTGCCAGGTGATCGCGGAGATTCTTGCTCGGTGGCGTTGTTCTCGTCGTACGCGGGCCGGCTCAAATCCTGGAGTCGGCGTCCAGCGCCGGGGCGCCGTTGAAGAACGCGCCCGGCATGGTAGACCTCGGTTCCCCACCAGCGGTAGGCGGCGTAGTACCAGAGTTTGTTCCGGGCAATCGGTCCGCCGCCGCCAGGATTGAAGTCCCAGATGACCTTGTTCTCCTGCGGCGTCGTCACACCCTGCTGCCGCAGCTCGTCGTTCAGATTGTTCTGCTGTAGGGAGCCGTTCGTGCCGTTGCGGATGACGAGGGCGTTGAACATGTTGCCGCCCTCCTTCGGAATCACGTTGACGGTCACGCCGCCGGTCTCGGAGGCGACCGACTGGGCGCTCACCTCCAGCGTGATCTCCTGAATCATCGCCGGGTTGTAGTAGATCGACGACGAGCCGCCGCCGCCCGTGCTGCCGCCGGCGTTCATGTTGTTCGTCCGCATGCCGTTGTAGAAGACATGCTGGTCGTTGCCGCGGCTGCCGTGGATGCTGAGGCCGATCGGACGATCCCCGCTGACGCCGCCGATGTCCCGCGCCCCCTGCAGGCCCGGCACCACCGCGGTGAAGCTGGCGAGCGACTTGGAGATGGGCAGCGTTTCCAGCATCGCCTGCGTGACGATCTCCTGCTTCACGGTGTTGACCACGTCGACCACCGGGCTGGCCCCGGTCACGGTGACGGCCTGCTCGATCGCGCCCACTTGCAGGTCGACATTGATCGTGGCGGTGAAGTTCGCGCTCAGCTCGATGCCTTCACGGCGGATCACCGAGAATCCGGGCAGCGTGAAGGTCACGGTGTAGGTGCCCGGCCGCAGGTCGATGATCCGGTAGACTCCTTCGCCGTCGGTGATCGCGGTGCGTGACTGCTCGATGAGCGCAGGGCTGGACGCTTCAACCGTGACGCCCGGCAGGACCGCGCCGCTGGAATCTCTGACGACGCCGTAGAGGGCGCTGCCTTGCGCCCAGGCGAGGGCCGGCATGAACAGGAACGCGGCAAAGAGCGCGCCCGCAAGCGCCGACGGCCGGTTGATTCTTGCATCCACGACGTTCCCCTCCTGTCAGACTGCGACGACGGTTCGACGAACGCGGAAAACGAGACGGGCTCGGTGACGCTCGGAGCGAGCCGACGCAAGATTTACACCCGCACCAGGTGCTGTCAAGCGAAATGCCGCTCGTTTCACGGCATGGTCCCGGCTCTCCACGGGATGCGGCACGGGTCTTTTCGCGCGAACAGGATGAGGTTCGCCACGAGGTCGGGCGTACCACAAAAAACTCTCCTTCGAGTCTTCGAGTCTTCGTGGTTGCATTTGCGCACCGCGGTCAGAAGACGGCAATCGGATTGAGCGGCGAGCCGGTGCCGCCGCGGACCGGCAGCGGCGCAGCCGTCAGGAGGAACTCCCAGCGTTTCCGCTCCGCGGCCGTCTGCCCCACGGCATCGAGGTTGGTGTTGTCGAACAGGTGAATGCCGAGCATGATGAGCGCGAAGTCGTGCAGCGGCAGCGCGCCGATCTCCGATCCCTGGGGCTGCGGCGCGACGTCCTGCGCCGCCTCGCTGCCGAGCAGGGCCACGCCGCGCTGCTTCAGCCACGGGATCACCGACGCGTCGAGCCCCGCGCTGTTGCCGCCGGCATTCCACGGCCCGAGCTTCGCGCGGCGCGTCCAGCGGCCGGTCCGGATGAAGACCGCGTCGCCGTCCGCGACCTTGACCCCGGCGCGCTTTTCCCAGGCTTCCAGGTCGCTCACGTAGATCCGCGTCCCGGGCTCGAGGTACTCGACGCCCTTCAGCCGCGCGATGTCCATCAGGACGCCGCGGGTGAAGATGCCGTTGCGCAGGTTGTAGATCGCGTTCTTCTTCGCGCCGCCTTCCTTCGTAAACCTCCTCCCAGGAGAAGCCGTTCCACATCTTGCCGTCGAAGAATCGATGGGCGAAGCCGTCGAGATGCGTATGCGCGTAGCCGTGATAGCTGACGGCGAGGCGATCGGCGGCACCGGTGGCCGCGGCCTGGGTAATGACGTGCTCGTAGGGCGCGAAGTTGTCTTCAGCCTTGACCGTGTTCACGTCGGTCGCCAGGGACACCGTAATTCCGTCCTTGACGAGCCCGGCCGCCTGCTTCCGCTTGGCCGGCGTAATCAGGTTCAGCGCCCCGATCTCGTCGTCCTTGCCCCAGCGGCCCCAGTTCGAGTGCTCGGTCTTCCAGCGTTCGTAATCAGCCTTGGCCACCGGCGGCCGATCGGCCGACGGGGTACCGCCGCTTCCCTGTTGCGATCGAACGATGGCGGCACTCGCCGCCACCAGTGCCAGTGCCACGAGCCCTGATGCCGTACGCCTCATGCAAGCCTCCCTGCGTGGCGGGAGTGTAGCAGTTTCGCGTTTTCGTGGCCTTCTTCTTCGTGTTTTTCACGTGTTCGTGGCCACAGATCATGTTTAATGAGCCGCCAACATGATCGGAGGCGGCATGGGCATCCGGACCGTTGTGACAAACCTCACCGCGACCGCAGCTGCGGCAACCATCCTGGCGGCGAGCTTGAGCGCGCAGACGGCGCCGCGCCCATCGGGATCGAGGGGGAACGATGCCGCGATTGTGCCGTTCCGGATTCAGGTGCCGGACGCCGTCCTGCGCGACCTCAAGAGCCGGCTGGAGCGCGCCCGTTTCGCCGACGAATTCCCCGACGCCGGCTGGGACTACGGGACCAACCTCAATTACATCCAGTCGCTGGTGAGCTACTGGCGCGACCGCTACGACTGGCGCGCGCAGGAGCGGCGCCTGAATCGCTTCAGCCAGTTCAAGACGAACATCGGCGGCCTCGACATCCACTTCATCCATCAGAAGTCGAACGATCCCGGCGCGATGCCGCTGCTGCTCCTCAACGGGTGGCCGAGCTCGCCGGTCGAGTACGACAAGGTGATCGAACCTCTCACCAGCCCGTCGAAGGCAGGCGGGGGCACGGGGACGGCCGCCTTCCATGTCGTGGTGCCGTCCATGCCCGGATACGGCTTCTCCGACAAGCCGCGGGAGCGCGGCTACAACCCCGAGCGCATGGCCCAGATTTGGGCGACGCTGATGGCGCGCCTCGGCTACAGCCGCTACATCGTCCACGGCAGCGACTGGGGCATCGCGGTCGCCACCTACCTGGCGCTCGCCGACAGCTCGCACATCTCGGGGCTGCACCTCGCGGGATGTCCGGGAGGCGCCATTGGAGCGCCGCCGCCGGCGCGCGCGGGGAATGCCCCACCGCCGCCCGTGTCATCGAACCTCGGGTACCAGGAGATCCAGACGACGAAGCCGCAGACGCTTGGCCAGGGGCTGAGTGATTCGCCGCTCGGGCTGGCGTCGTGGATCATCGACAAGTGGCATTCGTGGAGCGACCACGACGGCGACCTCGAGACGGTCTACACGAAGGACGAGCTCCTCACGAACATCATGTTCTACTGGGTCACGAACTCCGGCACTTCGTCGACGCGCCTGTACTACGAGTCGCGCCACGTGAACGGACAACTGGCGCCGACATTCTTCGCCACGTTCATGCCGCCGATCTCCAGGGGCAAGGTGACGGTGCCGACCGGGTGCGGGGCGTTCCCGTCGCAGTATGACAACCGCGGCCTGACGATCAACCGCGATCCGGCGCTCGCGCGAAAGTCGGCGGAGACGCGCTACAACGTGGTGCACGCCACGATCGCGCCGAAGGGCGGGCACTTCCCGGCGCTCGAGCAGCCGCAGGCGTGGATGGACGACCTCCGGACGTTCGTACGCACCGTGACCAGCCAGTAACCGCTCGTCCTCGCTTTCGCAGCGAGTCTCCGTCGAATGTTCATTTCTGCTTAAGATTAAATCGCACGGTTCCACATGAGCAGCGGAGGTCGACGGGTTCATTCCGAGGTGTGACGGAGAGCCAGGAGTCGCATTTCGGCTTTGCGCACCGAAACTGTTGAAGGAGCTCCTTGAAGGCTCTTATGACCGGCATGAAGTCGTTTCTTGAGAGATTCGCCCACTCGTTGTAGTGGATGGCCTTGTTGACCACCCATTCCTCTCCACCCTTAGCGGTCAGGATCGCCGTTCGTGCCTTCTGAAACTCTTCGACCTTCTTGACTTGCTCGTCGTCGCCCCATGACTTTGCGGCTTTGGCAGCCTGCTTTAGCAACTCGCCTTGTCGCGCAATGACCGAGCTGAGCAACTCGCCCATGTCGTATCCGCCGTCTGCCCTGAACTTGACCTTCGCGCCCAGTTCGTCGGCGAGATCAGCCGAGACATACTCCAGATGTCGGCGCAGACGCGCTGCCGCCGTGGGAACTTCATTCTTTGCGAGATCCGCATCGATCTGATCCCAGATCTCAGCGACCTCGTCTAGCACCGGGCCAGTCTCAACCGTCCAGTGGTGGAACGCGACAGCCGCCTTTGCTCCGATAAGACCCTCCGAACGAATTTGTCGAGCCCACACCTGATCGTGCGTTGTGATGACGAACTGCGTATCTGGAAAGTGGGTCTTCAGAAGCTTGCAGAACTTCTTGCGGTGGTGTGCGTCAACTGACATCACAACATCATCGAGGACCGCGAACGTGAAATTCGCACCCATGACGTGCTTCATGAGCGCCAAGTACAGGCAGACACCCATGCCGTCCTGGTGGCCTTCACTGTGGTAGGCGCCAGGCGGGAACATGCCCTTCTTGTGAAAGTCAACGCGGAGGTCGAGCTTGCCATCCGCCGGCTCCAGCTTGGCCTTGAATTCGCCCTCGTCGTCGTGATTGATCAGGCGGTAGAATGCCGCAAACTCCTCCTCGACCTGTTCGTAAAGAGAAGTCAAAGCTTTCTCCGAAATGTCGCAGTACGTCTTGTAAGCCGCTCTCCCGCGCGAAGCGTTGGCCTTCTTCTCCTCGAGCTCCCGCCGTGATCGCCGCAGGCTCTCCAGGCGCTCTTGAGCGATAACCAGAAAGCTCCGCGCCTGCTCGGTCGCAGTCTTGTCGGGCCGCGCCTTCACTCTTGAATGCAGTTCCTTCAACTCGGTCGCGAGGGCGCCCGGAGGTTTGGCCCAGCCCGCCTCGATGCGCTTTCTTGCGGCCATGGCGCCATCGAACGATCTAATGCCCTCGGCAAATGCCAGCAGCTCCCCGGCCCAGTGCTGCAGCTGACCAGCAAACTCTGTTTCGATTTCCGGCAACTTTCCGATAAATGAGAACTGCTCGCGCAGTCGCAAGGCCACCGCCGCAATCGCGTTGCCCTCATCGACCACGCGGTCTCGTGTGGCTTGTGCCTGAGCAGACTTCTGGAGCTTTTCGTGCAGGTGAGTCTTCAGCGCCTCGACGTCCCAGCTCGTATCGCAGAGAGGGCACTGCGGCCCCTCAACCAAATCGAATCCGGCCTGAAGGAACGGCTGTCGTTTGATCTTACTCAGCAGGTCTGGGTCGGCCTCGATCGCTCGGTAGTCCTTAAGCAGCTTCGAGACGGACGCCTGCGTGGGCGTCTCAAGACCCGCGTCAGCGAGCTGAATGACTGCGGCCAACTCGACAAGCGCCGACTCCTTGTTCTGGCCGCCTCCGGCTTCTCCGGCACCCTGGTCTATGCCCTGCGAGACATCTGTGTCCTTAGTCAATTCTTCAAGCAAGGGCAAACCAAGAATCCTCCGGCGCTTGTTGACGGCATCGAGCACTTCCTCCGCCTTCAAAGCGGCCAGATCGAGGTGTCGCTTGAGGCTGTCTTCGGCAGACTCGGCTAGGGTCTTTGCAGTTGTCTGCTCGGTGCCGAGCTTGTTCTCAGTCGTCTTCAGCGTGGCGCGTGTCTCGTCGATCGCATCCAGCTTCAACAACGTCTGGACATCGCGGGATCTCTTGGCTGCCTCCGTGAGGATGAACTTGATGATCTCCCGTCGCGACAGCGTGACCTCACTGTGTTCAGCCAGATCGGCGAACACGGCCTTGACCGTTGACTCGTTAGGCGTGATCTGCGGCGTCTTCGCCTTTTTGATTGTCCGCGTGATGGATGCTTTCTTCTTGAGGTGAGGTATGAAGACGTTGAGCGTGACAGAAGCGGCACCAGGGTCGTCTCGCTTCTCGACGTGGGGACCATGATCAGCAAGCGTGATATCAGCCGTGCCTGCGCCTTTTAGGCGGCCCATCTCGCCGGTCAGCGCAAATTGGATCGCATCAACGACGCCGCTTTTACCAGAACCGTTCGGGCCGGAAATGACGAATGGTTCGTTGTCGAGCGTCAGTGTCAGGTCGCGAATCCCACGCAGCTCCCTAATCGTGATCGATTCGATCTTGATCACTCGAACCGTTCCTTCAACGGGTCGGACAGTACTTTAACGAAGTCCGTAGCTTTCGGTTTCTTTCCCGCCTTGAACAGCGCACGAACGCTGTCGACCCTCTCCTTGGTGAAGCCTTCCGCCTTTTCCAATTCCTGGAAGAACTGCTCAAGAATGTCGTCCTCGATCTTCGGCATCGCTGTATGCCCCAAAAATATCGACCAGTTGGAACCGGTTCGCAGTCTTCTTGCCTTTCGAGCATAAGTGGCCCGATCGTACATACCCCCTCCCAGCCTGGCAATCACGATGCTCTGATCGACGTGATCGCCGCGACAGATCTGTCCGGTTCGCCGTGTATCTAATGAAACAACCCGAGTCCCGGCCTTCCTAACCGGCCCGCCGGCGTCGATGCACGGAGAGGCACGTATCCTGCTTCGCCCGGGTCGCGTCCCTGCGGGCCGCATCCCGCGCGAAGCGAATGGCCGGTCGGATTCCTACCACGTGCACCGTGGCGGCGGTCGCCACCGTTGTGGCCTCGTACGCCGGATGGCCGACGTCCGCGCACGCGCAGAACCCGCCCGTCACGATCAACGTCGACGTCAACGCGAACCGCCGTCCGATCAATCCCGACATCTACGGGGTTGCGCACGCGACGACGGCGCAGTTGAACGACTTGAACAGCCCGCTCAACCGGAACGGCGGCAACAACACGACGCGGTAAACTGGCAGGCAAACGCCGACAACCGCGGCAACGACTGGTATTTTCAGAGCATCGGCGACGCCAGCGCCACCGCCGGCGAGCGGGGGGATACGTTCTTCACCCTATCGCGCTCGGCCAATGCCAAAGCGATGCTGACCATTCCCACGATCGGATGGGTCGCCAGGGTGGGCACTGGCAGGAGCAAGCTCGCGAGCTTTTCGATCGCGAAGTACGGGCCGCAGACCGGCAACGACTGGCAGTGGTTTCCCGACGCGGGCAACGGTGTCAGAACCAACGGCCAGTTCGTGACCGGCAACGATCCGAACGACGCGAGCGTTCCGTCCAACGCTACGTTCCAGCGCGGCTGGGTGCAGCACCTGGTCGACCGCTGGGGGACCGCCGCGAGCGGCGGGCTCAGGCACTACATCCTCGACAACGAGCCCAGCATCTGGCACGCGACGCATCGTGACGTCCACCCGACGGGCGCGACGATGGACGAGGTGCGGGACAAGATCATGGAGTACGGCGGGACGATCAAAGCGATCGATCCGTCGGCGCTCGTCTCGGGGCCCGAGGAGTGGGGCTGGAGCGGTTATTTCTACAGCGGCTACGATCAGCAGTACGGCAGCACCCACGGCTGGAGCGTGCTCCCCGATCGCAATAACCACGGCGGCGCCGACTACCTGCCGTGGCTGCTCGATCAACTCCGCCAACACCACACAGCCAGCGGCCGCCGGCTCCTGGACGTTTTCACTGTCCACTACTACCCGCAGGGCGGCGAGTTCAGCGACGATGTCTCGAGCGCGATGCAGCAGCGGCGCAACCGTTCGACGCGATCGCTGTGGGATCCGAACTACGTCGACGAAACCTGGATCAACGATCGCGTGCGTCTCATCCCCCGGCTCAGGGGCTGGGTGAACGCCTCCTATCCGGGCACGTCGATCGGCATCACCGAATACAACTGGGGCGCGGAGAACCACATCAACGGCGCCACCACCCAGGCCGACATCCTCGGCATCTTCGGCCGCGAGGGGCTCGACATGGCGGCGCGCTGGGCGACGCCCGCCGCCAGCACGCCGACCTACAAGGCGATGAAGATGTACCGCAACTACGACGGCAGCAAGTCCACGTTCGGCGAGACGAGCGTGGCCGCCGTAGCGCCAAACCCGGACGCGGTTTCCGCTTTTGCGGCGCAGCGGACGGCGGACGGTGCCGTCACGCTCATGGTGATCAGCAAACAGCTGTCGGGCAGCACGCCAGCGACAATCAATGTCGCCAACTTCTCTCACCGCGGGACGGCCGAGGCCTGGCAATTGACGTCCGCCAATGCGATCGTCCGTCTGGCGGATGCTCCGATCGCCGGTAACACGCTCAGCGTCACGCTCCCGGCGCAGAGCATCACGCTCTTCGTCATCGCGATGGGCCCAGGCACACAAGGACCGGGAGCGCCGACCAACTTCAGGATCGTGCAGGACTAAAGGGTTCTCGAACCCGCCGATAACGTGAGAGCCGGAACCGGCGAGCAACGCGTCTTCCGTCCAGGATTCTCATTCGATGCTCATTGCGATCATTCTGCTCATCGGAGACGATTTTTCATCCTCATCCAGCGGCTCTGGCCCGAAACAAAACTGCCGCGCGTGCGGGCCGGTACCGCGTCTTTCTCATCAACGCGATTCAAGGTGGCATCGTCGTGATTGCCGGCCTCACGTGGGACAGATGGTTGAACCACGTGTCGTCGATCCGCTCGAAGAGCGTTGAATGGCCGCAGGCGCTGGTCGCCTAGGTCGTCTCGTCCTTCGTCGATCACTGGTGGCACCGGTGGCGGCACGCCTCACACTGGTGGAACGTCTGTCACCAGCTACACCATTCGCCGCGCCCGATCGAGATTCTGACTTCGTTCTACAAGCATCCCGTTGAGATCTCGCTGAACTCCATTCTCAGCGCGGCAATCATCACCTTACTGGAAATCAGCGTCCGGGCCGCGATGATCTACACCGGCATCACGGCACTGGCTGAATTCTTCTATCACTGGAACGTTCGCCGCCGCGAAGGCTTGGTCCCATCTTCCAGCGCCTCAAATCGCACATGTCCCACCACAAGCGCAGCTACCACACGAACAACTACGCGGATCTGCCGGTCTTCGACATCATGTTCGGACACCTACAGAATCCGCGAGCGCCGATCGTCAACTGCGGCTTTACCGAGACCGTGAGGACCGGTTCGAGGATATGCTGGCGTTTCGTGACCTGCACGACCGACTGATGGCTTCTCGGTCACCGTTCCACTTCCTGCCAACCTGCATCGGCTGCGCAAGCGCTGGGCGTGCACGGAGTGGCGCGCGAACCCCGATCCGGTCTGAAGGACGACACGGTGCAAACATCGGCGGATCGGTCTGGACTGCGTTGGCGCAATCGACGGCTCTGATGCTTTGTCTCATCGGCTGTCTCCGATGGCGGGCTACATCCCGGTAGTGCTGTCTTGCGAGGGATTGGTGCAGCCAGTGCTGCAGCCCCATTGCCGAAAGTGTTCAGCGACGTCGATGGCCTTAAAACCTTCGCCAGCGAGTTCACGCTGCGCTACCGTTCGTCAGACGGAACGCTTGCTGAAATGCCAATCACGCCGGCGTTGTACGGCCGTCTGGCGGTCCGTACAACCGCCGCAATGTCTACGGCGCGGCATTGTCGTCGCGCCCCGGCTGCCTCGCGAGTTGTGGGAACCTGTCTATTGCTACGGTCTCGGATTTCGGGCCCCTGCGCACGGAACTCGGCCTCGGCCCGGACGCAACCGGTATCTCGGTGACCATCCGCACACGGACACGCGGGCGCAGCGACGAGTGGACTCTGGAGCCGCCGTCGGGAGTAGCGCCCGTCACGGCCGCCAGTTTGCCTGGTTCCGGGTCGCCCTCGGCGCCTATCTGGCCGTCCACTCGGCATCGGTCATGGGGAGCGGAGTTGTTCAGCCGGGCAGGCGTGATCCCGAGAGCGAGTCTCAACCCGACGCACCGGATCCTGCCCAACGTGCTGCGTGGTGGGATCCCCGGCATTCGTTTCCGCGTCCTGGTCGCGATGGTCGGGCTGTCCGTTCTCTTTGCGCTCGGCGTGGCCCGTCATGGGTCCGCGTTGATCCTGTGGTACGGGTGGGCGTGTCTCTTCAATCGCAACGTGCTGATCAGCAACCCGTCGATCCCGTACGTTGGATGCTGCTTCCTTGACGACCTTGGTGCCGGGGCGCGAGCCTCTGCGTCCATTCAGCCACAGGTCATGAACGGTGACTTCTATGTTCCCGCGGCCGTCTATTGGACGGCCTGGTTTCTTTGGGCCGTGGGATACACCTTCAGCGGCGTCGTGAAGCTTGCGAGTCCCAGTTGGGTGGACGGGACTGCTTTCTGGCACGTCGTTGAGAATCCGCTTGCCCGTGACGGACTGCTCAGGGATTTCGTTCTCCGCATGCCCACGTGGGGATTCCAGATGGGTAACGTGGCAGGCGCTCGCGCTGGAGATTCTATTCCTGCCGCTTGCCCTGTGGCAGTGGACCCGACCACTGATCTGGCTCGCCATGGTCTTCATGCATATCGGCATCGTGGCTCTGGTGAGCTTCGCCGACCTCTCCGCTGGCATGCTGATGGTGCATCTCTTCACGCTGGATTCACGCTGGTCCGGAATGGCCGGGTCATCCGTCATCGATTTCTCGAATCGCATTGGAAACCGCGCCCTTCTGGCCCGCGCATGAGTCGGCGGCTAATGTCGCCAGTCGCGCCGCCACGGCTCAGGTACGGCGGCCTTGCACCTGCGCCCGGTATGACATTCGCCGCTCGTAAAACACAAAGGACACCGTCCTTTGTGGTGAATCTGCT